>CAVTLO010000003.1:0-1447496 GCA_963735615.1 uncultured Solirubrobacteraceae bacterium | reverse complement strand
CACTTGAGCGCGTTGGTGCGCGCGCAGTCGTCAGCAGCGAGCACGCGCCCCTGCGCGCCGCCGCCGGCCTGGTCGTGCCCGGCGTGGGCGCATTCCCGCGCGCGATGGACGATCTGCGCGGGCTGGGTCTCGACGAGCTTGTGTGCGAGCGGGTCGCGGCGGGCACGCCAGTGCTAGGCATCTGCTTGGGCATGCGGCTAACGTTCGACTCCTCGACCGAGCTGGGCGGCGCCAGCGGCCTCGGCATCATCCCGGGTGAGGTGCGCGCGCTCGCACCGTCCTCGGGGGAGCCGGGAGAGCTGAAGCTGCCGCACATCGGCTGGAACGAGGTGCGCTTCACGCAGCCGGACTCGCCGCTCGTGGCCGATCTGCCGAGCAGCTGCGCGTTCTACCACGTGCACTCGTGCGCGCCCGTCCCCGCCGACGAGCACGACGTGTTGGGCGTGGCTGAGTATGGCGCGCCGTTCGTGAGCGCGGTACAACGCGGCTCGTTCTACGGCGTGCAGTTCCACCCCGAGAAGTCCTCCGCGGCGGGCCTGCGCCTGCTAGCGAACTTTGCGCGCATCTGTATCGCCGCCGACGGACGCGTGCCCGCTACGAACACGCCCGGTGCCCAACCTCGAAGGTCGGATCTGGCCGCGTCCCCGGCCGAGCTCCCGTCTGTCGCGCGGTGAGGCTCTACCCGGCGATCGACATCCTCGGCGGCAACGCCGTGCGCCTGGTCAAAGGCGACTTCGACGCGAAGAAGGTCTACGACGAGGACCCGCTGTCGGCGGCCCAGGGATGGGTCGGCGCCGGAGCCGACTATCTGCACGTGGTCGATCTCGACGGCGCCAAGCGAGGCGAGCCGGTCAACCTCGAGCAGCTCCGGCGGATCGCCTCCGAGGCGGGCGTGCCGGTGCAGTACGGCGGCGGGCTGCGCTCGGCGCAAGCGGTTTCCGACGCGCTCGGCGCAGGCGCGGCGCGCGTGAT
Organism: uncultured Solirubrobacteraceae bacterium; assembly: GCA_963735615.1. Classification (GTDB taxonomy): domain Bacteria; phylum Actinomycetota; class Thermoleophilia; order Solirubrobacterales; family Solirubrobacteraceae; genus Palsa-744. The sequence continues at coordinate 1,446,524 of CAVTLO010000003.1, read as the reverse complement.
CCTCGGCACTGTCGCTTTCACCGACCCGGACGTGCTCAGCGAGACGCTCGATGTGCACGGGCCCGAGCGAATCCTCGTCGGCGTCGACGTGCGCGGCGGCTACGTCGCAACGCACGGCTGGGTCAAGAGCACCGACATGCTCGCACGCGACGCTTTCACGCAACTGCGTGCGCGCGGCGCGCGCCACTTTGTGTTCACGAACATCGATCACGACGGCATGCTCGACGGCGCCAACCGGGAGGAGGTCGCATGGGTGGCGCAGGCGGCGGGGGAGGGGAGCGTGATCTTCTCCGGCGGGATCGGCCGGCGCGAGGACCTCGAGGCGCTCGCGAGCCTGCGCAAGGAGCTCACGCTGGAAGGGCTGGACGGCGTGATCGTCGGCACGGCGCTGTACGAGAAGCGCTTCACGGTCGCCGAAGCGAAGGCAGCGCTCGCCTGACGAGAGGCACCCATCGCGCGGGCCGAAGCGAAGGCGGCACTCGCTTGATCGCTACGGTGGACGCGTGCATTTCAAGCGCGTGATCCCCTGCCTGGACGTGGACCGCGGGCGCGTGGTCAAGGGCGTCGAATTCCTCGACATCCGCGACGCGGGCGACCCCGCGGAGCTGGCCGCCCACTATGACCGCGCGGGCGCGGATGAGATCGTATTCCTCGACATCACCGCCACGCACGAGAAGCGCGACACGATCGCCAAGCTCGCCCGCAGCACCGCCGACGAGGTGTTCGTCCCGTTCACGATCGGCGGCGGCATCCGCTCGGTCACCGACGCCCAGGCGGTGCTCGACGCGGGTGCGGACAAGGTGTCGGTCAACTCGGCCGCGCTCGAACGTCCTGAGCTGCTGAACGAGCTCGCCGCGGTGTTCGGCGCGCAGTGCGTCGTGCTCGCGATCGACGCCAAGTGTGTCGCGTCGCAGAGCCCGTATAGCGATAGTGATACAGCGTCCGTAAGAGCAGACGCGCCGCGAGACGGGGGCACATCCTTGGCACGGTCCTGGGAGGCGTACCTCGCCGGTGGACGCACGCGCACCGGGCGCGACGTCGTCGAGTGGGCGCGTGAGGCGGTCGAGCGCGGGGCAGGGGAGATCCTGCTGACGAGCATGGACCGCGACGGCACTAGCGACGGCTACGACCTGCCGCTGACCAGGGCGGTGAGCGAGGCGGTAAGCGTCCCCGTGATCGCCTCCGGCGGTGCCGGCGAGCTCGAGCACCTCGCACAGGCGCTTGCCGCGGGCGCGGACGCGGTGCTGTGTGCGTCGATCTTTCACTACGGTCGCTACACGGTCGCCGAGGCCAAGACCCACCTCGCCGCCAAGGGCATCCCGGTGCGCATCGACGGATGAGGGCGAGCTGTCCGTGACGGGGAGAACCGCGGTGGATGCGACAGCACAGGGCCTCGCGGTAGTTGCTGCGCTGGCCACACGGCCGGGCGGTGCTGAGCTGCTGGAGCTGGGCCGGGATCGAGCCGACCTCGCCCTCGTCGGCGGCGCGGTGCGCGACCTGCTGCGCGGCAGGACCCCGCGCGAGCTCGACGTCGTCGTCGCGAGCGAGTCCGCACAGCTGGCCGCCGAGCTGGCCTCCAGGCTCCCCGGCAACAAAGCGCGCATCCCCGAAGTGACCGTCCACGAGCGTTTCGGGACGGCCGTCGTGGAATGGCTCCACGGGCGCATCGACATCGCCGAGCGGCGCGCCGAGTCTTATCCGCGGCCCGGCGCCCTGCCGGTGGTGCGCGCGGGCAGCCCGGCAGAGGACCTCGCAAGGCGCGATTTCACGATCAACGCGATCGCCGTGCCGCTCGGCGGCCCGCGCGTGGGCGAGCTTGAGGTGGTCGAGCACGCGCTCGAGGACCTCGCCGCTGGCCGCCTGCGCATCCTGCACGCGCGCAGCTTCCTCGATGACCCGATGCGGCTGCTGCGCCTCGGCCGCTACCGCGCTCGGCTGCGCTTCGAGATCGAGCCCGAGACCGCACGCCTGGCGCGCAGCGCGCTCGATGCGGGCGCCCTTGGCACCGTCTCCGGCGCCCGCATAGGGGCTGAGCTGTGGCTCGCCACCGAAGAATTCCCGCCCGGCGCGTCGTTCGCATCGCTCAGCGAGCTGGGCGTGCTGGAGACGCTGGGGTTGCCCGCGCGATTCGACGAGCAACTGCTGCACGATGCGTACTCGCTGAAGCCACCGGATGCCGTCGCGGACATCGTGGAGATGGCCGTGCTGTTCCATCCTGGCGCAGTGCCGACCGACGCGGGCCGCGAGCGAGCGGCCGGGCTGATGAGCAGCTTCGAGTTCTTTGCTGAGACCCGCGAACGGGTGCTCGCCGCCGCCTTTGACGCAGCAGCGCTCGTCGACGGTATCGAGCGTGCGCAGCGCCCCTCGCAGCTGCGCGCATTGCTCGCCGGGCGCCCGCTGGAGGCCGTCGTGCTCGCGGCCGCGCTCGCCGGCAGACGCTCGCGCGAGATCCAGCGCAAGGCCGAAACGTGGCTCAGCGAGCTACGCGACGTGCAGCTGGAGATCGGCGGCGCGGATCTGCTGGCGGCCGGCCTGCCTGAGGGACCGGGCATCGGCAAACGCCTCGAGCACGCGCTCGACCTCAAGCTCGACGGCCATCTGGACGGTGCCGGACGCGAGGCGGAGCTAAGCGCAGCGCTGGCGGCAACCGTATGAGCACCGGTGCGCTCAGCCCCGAGCTACTCCACGAGCTTCCTGGGAGTGGGCACGCGCTGTTCACCGCGCGCGCCGAGGGCAACATGTCGAGCGTCGGCGGCGACGGCTCGGAGCTGGCCCAGCAAGTGCGCGAGCGACTGCGCGAGCGCATCGGCGTCGAGCGCCTCGCTCGCGGCTACCAAGCGCACGGCACCGTCGTGCGGCGCGTCACCGTCATGCCGCCACTAGAGCAACCTGGCGAACAGCGGCCCACGGCCGACGGCCAGGCCACGACGCTCGCGGACGTCGGCGCGATCGTGCTCGCCGCCGACTGCCTGCCCGTCGCGCTCGGTTGCGACGGCGCCGTCGCGATGGTCCATGCGGGCTGGCGGGGCCTGGCGGCAGGCGTGCTCGAGGAAGGTGTCCGTGCGCTGCGCGAGCTCGCCGGCGAGCAGCCGATCGTCGCGATCGTTGGCCCCGGCGCGGGCGTCTGCTGCTACGAGGTCGGCCTAGAGGTCCACAGCGCGTTCGGCGACGCCCACCGCCACGGGCGCAACATCGACCTGCAGGCGATCGCCCGCGAGCGCCTGCTCAGCGCCGGCGTCGCCGCCGTGCACAACCTCGGCACATGCACGATCTGCGACGAGCGCTTCTTCTCCCACCGGCGCGAAGGCGCCCGTGCCGGCCGCCAGGCGGGTGTCGCATGGTTGGGCTGACCGGCGGGCTGCGACGTCGCAGCGTTGAGCCGATCGCCTGGCTGCGAGCGTCTCATGGTTGAGCTGATCGCCGGGCTGCGCGCGGAGGCGATCCGCGCGAACCTCGAACGGGTGCGCGGCGAGGTCGATGCCGCCGCCGCACGCGCCCGCCAGCACCGCCCGGACGATGTGCACGGCGATGTCCAGATCCTCGCGGCGACCAAGTACGTGGCGCTCGTGGATCTGCCGGTGCTCGCCGACGCGGGCGTCCGCCTGGTCGGCGAGAACCGCGCGCAGGACCTCCAGGAGAAGTTCGCCGCGCACGGTGAGCTGTTCGAGTGGGACTTCATCGGCCAGCTGCAGAGCCGGCGTGTGCGCCTGATCGTGCCGCACGTGCGGCTGATCCACTCGCTCGCCTCCGAGTCGGCGCTGCGCGAGCTCGAGCGCTACCTGGCACTCGCGCGGCCCGGGCTGCGCGTGCTGCTCGAGGTCAACGTCGCCGGCGAGCTCGGCAAGGCCGGCATCGCGCCAGAGGAGATCGGCGCGTTCGTCGCCCGCTCGCCCGTGCTCGTCGCGGGGCTGATGACGATGCCGCCGCTCTCGCCGGAGCCCGAGGAAAGCCGCCGCTGGTTCGCGGCGCTGCGCGAGCTCGCGCGCGAGCATCGACTCGAGCACCTGTCGATGGGCACCTCTCAGGACTACGTCGTCGCCGTCGAGGAGGGCGCCACCATCGTGCGGATCGGCACGAATCTATACTGACGGGGATGATATACAAGACGCACCTTGACAAGGCTCACCCGACGTAGTAGACTCACTGCATGAGCACGAAAGCCGCATCCCAGAGCCAAAAGCAGCCTACGAGCCTCATTGAGGCGATCCGCTACTTCTCGGACTTGGACGTCTGCACCGACTACGTTGCGAAACGTCGCTGGCCGAACGGCCCGGTCTGCCCGCGCTGCGGTTGCACGGAGCACAGCTACCTGACGACGCGCAGGCTTTGGAAGTGCAAAGCCTGTAAGAAGCAGTATTCGATCAAGCTCGGCACGATCTTCGAGGACTCCCCGCTCGGCCTCGACAAGTGGCTCCCCGCGATGTGGCTCGTCGCTAACAGCAAGAACGGGATCAGCTCGCACGAGCTGGGCCGCGCGCTCGGCGTCACGCAGAAGTCCGCGTGGTTCATGCTCCACCGCATCCGCCTGGCGATGCAGACCCCGACCTTCTCGCGGCTGTCCGGCGAGGTTGAGGTCGATGAGACGTTCGTCGGCGGGAAGGCGCGCAACATGCACAAGCGCGACCGGGAGCGCAATGGGATCAAGGGCGCGGCGTCGGCTGGCAAGACCCCGGTGCTCGGCATGATCGAGCGCGGTGGCCGCGTCAAGGCCGAAGTCGTGCCGAACGTCGAAGGCCAGCACCCTGCGCCCCCGTGTCAAAGAGTCCATAGCCACCGGCTCGTCGGTTTACACAGACGCGCTCCCGTCCTACAACGGCCTTGGCGTCAGGTTCTCCCACAAGACGATCGACCACGCCGAACGCTACGTAGACGGGCAGGTCCACACGAACACGATCGAGAACTTCTGGAGCCTCGTCAAGCGGAGCCTCAACGGCACCTACATCAGCGTGGAGCCATTCCACCTGTTCCGCTACCTCGACGAGCGGGTGTTTACCTTCAACGAGCGCGACCGCAGCGACTATGGCCGCTTCGACGCGCTCGTCGGTGCGATCACCGGACGCAGGCTGACGTTCGCTGAAGTCACCGGCGAGCGATAGACCAGCGTCAACGCGAGAACCAACAGCAGACACGGACGCGTCAGCCCTCGGGGGGCAGCACCCAGCCCGCGAGTTTTTTGTCGAGGTCGATCTTGATGCCGTGCACGGACTCAGATCGTTCTTTTCGCATGAAATAGGCACCGACGACGCTGCCCACGCCGACAAGCAGGCCCACTCCCAAGGCACCGAAGTAGAGGGCACGTTCTTGTGCAGATGGGTTTGGCGTCGCGTCGAGAAACGAAATCAGCCCGTAGATACCGCCGATGGCCGCACCCAGCACAAGCACGCCGAATGAGGCGAACACGGTCGGCCAAGAGATTGTGCTCAGCCGCCCGAGCCGCGTGCTGACCTCTGTCAAATCCGCGTGCGTCATCTCAGCGGTGGCGACCGTCTCGCGCTTGGGGAGCATTTTCGGGCGGGGTTCGCCCGACAACGCCCGAGGCTCCACGGGGGACGGCTCGGGACCGCTCAGACTCACGCGGATTCCTGCGACTCGAAAATCTTGAGTGCGTCGAGCAGCTGCATATGCCCACACCGAGTGCACTCAATTTGGGCGTACGGGAACGAACCGTGCCTCCCACCAGTCGGTGCTGGCCATCGCGAGTCAGATTCGAGTCCGACGACCTGCCCAAGCTCCCAGTCGTCGCTCTCGCAGACCGGGCAGCGATACGAGCGGACGGCTTCAGGCTCGTTATGCCAACGCGTTGCGACCCATACGACGATGCCGACCACATATTCGCGCCAAGTCTTGGGGGACGGAAGCCGCTCTCCCTTGTCGAACGCAGCCCGAGCACGTTCGAGCTGGCGCACCTGCTCGGCGTCCTCGGAATCCCCACCCGTCGCTCCAGGAGGTTCAGCCATCGGCCGAGCCTATAGACACCCCTTCGCCGAAGGCTTGACAGTACGGCGCTAGCGGATCGCCTCCGCTCGCGCAAGAACCTCCGACGCAGGCACGCCGAGCGCGTCCGCGATCTTGACGATGTTCGTGAGCGAGACGTTGCGCACTCCCCGCTCGACGCCTGAGTAGTAGCCGCGATTGAGTCCCGCGTCGAGCGCGATGGCTTCCTGCGAGACGCCGCGCTCGACGCGAAGCTCGCGTAGCGCGTCACCGAAGGCAGCATGTGTGGGCGACAGTGGAGGCATGTCGCAAGCCTCACGCCTTGACTACTATGAGTCCATACACTATAAGTCGCAGGGCATCGACAAGGCAAAGCGGCCCCGGCGCGGACGGTAATCCAACGCCGGGACCTAGACATAAGGAGTGTGCACTCCCCATGCCTGGCGAAGAGCCTAACGTCCAGCAGGAAAAGTGGCGGTGCCTGGAACGGTCGGTGATCTACCTGTTGACCGATCCCGAGCAGTACCCGCCGATCTGGAGCGTGCCGGATATCGGCCGCGAGCTGGAGGAGCATGACCCGGAAGCACTCGTACGACCGCTGCGCAACGCTGGCTTGATTCACGAAACCAGCGACGGCTACGTGTTCGCCACCGCCGCCGCATGGCGGATGGTGCAGATAGTCGGGCACGTCGATTGACGTACCGCCGGGGTGCCACGTCGCAGCGTTGGGCGTGGTGCTCCGGCTCATTCCTTGGCCCGCTGCTCGTCTATCTCGGACTTTGGCACTTGCACGAGCTTTGACGCCAGCGCATCGAAGTTCTCGAACTCGGTCGTGTCCTGCGAGACGCCCAACGGCTCAATGACGGGACGACCTTCCGCCTGAGCTGTAGCGATATCTGCGTCCATCGCGGCGCGCTCTTGGCGCATCCCGTCATTCATCAACGCCTCCCATATGTGGTCGCTGTGCAGGACAACGCCCACGCCGTATCGGCTGACGAGCTGGTCCTTGTAGCGCTCGTCAACGTGGTCTTCGACATCCTCGGGAGGCGCCGATTTTAGGTGGGCGGTGAACATGCCGACCAGCAAGTGCTGGTACTGCATGTGCCCGACCGGACCCTGCTCCTTTGGAAGCCCGGGCGGCTGAGGATCGGCCGGTTTCAGGACGGGCGCCGGATGCTCCAAGTAGCACGGCGACCCGCTGAAGCCGCCGTAGGACCGGCAATCAACGAGGTGGGCTACATAGTCGTATGGCGCGAGATCAGCAGCTAGGGCGGTCTGCGAGACAGCGCCGATCGTGCCCGAGCGGGCCATCGGCCGATCGAGCGGAACGAGCAACCCGACATAGTGGAAGTGAGAACCCGGCAAGACTGGCTCAAGGCCGCGCACTAGCTGTTTCCCCACTTCGAGGGACACGATGCCGTAGTCAGCCGGCCGCTCGAACGGCGCAATGGCGATATCCGGGGCCGCTGGCCTTGGCACCAACGAAGCCGATGGTCGCCAATCGGTGACGGGCAACGGCGCGTGCAAAGCACCCTCCATGAAGGGGTTAGCAATCTCAACCTCGATGTTCGTTTCGCCCTCGATCACATGATGCGCAGTCACGAGGTACGTGTATCCGAGGCTGTCGTCAGCCTCGCTCGGCACACGAACAAAGAAACCCGTTCCGATCGGCCCCCGTCTCGTGCGGACCTTCTTAGTCTTGGGGTCCACGATGCGCAGGTCGCCGATGATGCGAGCCGCCGACCACATCATGTACGGACCTAGAGGCATCGACATACCCGCCGACTTGCGCCACCAGAAGGGAAGATCGCATGCACCAGGCACGGATCATACCCACCCTGCGGGTGCGTCTTGTATATCATCCCCATACTGACGACTGGCAGCGGCCTACGCGACCGGGCCGCGAATTACTAGCATCTGCAGGGAAACCGTCCCGCCGGGCGAACACGCACCTATACCGATGGCCTTCCGCGACTCCTGGCATAGCGCACTCGTTTACTTCGGCCTCGCCGAGGAGTATCACGACGACTACGACGACGAGGTCGCCAGCGGGGGTGGGGGGGCGGCGCCGAGGCCGAGATCGAGGACCGCTACCGCGAGCGGCCCAACGTTCGCCGTCTGCGCCGCCGCCGCGACGAGTTCGACGACATCTTCGCCGACGACGACGCCGGCGAAGCGGCCGGTGGCGCTCACGCCGCGCGCGGACGCACGACGACCGTGCTCAAACCAGTCGGCCGCGCCAACGGCGACGTGCGCGTGCACCTCGTCGTGCCCAAGTCGTTCAACGACGCCCAGCAGATAGCAGACAAGTTCAAGGATTCGATCCCCGTCATCCTCAACTTGCAGAGCTCCGACACCGACCTGTCCAAGCGCCTGATCGACTTCGCTTCCGGCCTCACCTACGCGCTCGACGGCGGCATGCAGCGCATCGCCGACAAGGTCTTCATGCTCACCCCCCGCAATGTCGAGATCTCCGCCGAGGAGCGGGCCAGATTGATAGAGAAGGGCTTCTTCAACCAGTCCTGACTGAGGCGCGATAGCCGGCGTCTGGCGGCGTCCTCCCCCATCCGGGGACGATGCGATCGCTCGTGTGCAGAGCACACTTCGCTCACTGCGTCCTTGCCAGACTTGACCCTCGAACGTCAGGGGCGCTGATGAATCGCCATAGTCTGGAGCTCTCATGGAAATTGGCCTGATCGGTTGCGGGAATATGGCGCGCTCGCTTGCACGCGGGTGGGGGCGGCCGGTGCTGTGCGCGGACCCGGTCGATGAGCGCGCGCGTGGCATCGTCGAGGAGGTGGGCGGCGAAGCGCTCGCGAACAATGCCGAGGTTGCCGCCCGCGCGGACCTGCTCGTGCTCTGCCACAAGCCCGCGCAACTCGCCGCCGTCGCCGCTGAAATCGGGGCGGGCGGGCCCAGCAAAACGCCCGTGGCGTCGATCCTCGCCGTCACGCCGCTCACCGCGCTGCGTGAGGCATATCCCGGACGTCCCGTGTACCGCTTCATCCCGTCGCTGCCCGTCGAGGTGCGCCAGGGCGCCGTCGTGCAGGCCGCCGGCCCGGGCACGCTCGACGCAGGCGCCCACAACGGGAGCGGCGCAGGCGGCGGCGCAGATGCCGGTGGCGGCTCTGCTGCAGGCGACGCGCTCGACGCGGCTGTCGCCGCATTGTTCGCCGAGCTCGGCACGCTCGTCGTGCTCGACGACGCGCTCATCGACGTCGCCATGGGCCTCATGTCCTGCGCTCCCGCGTACGTCGCGCTTGTCGCCGAGGCGCAGATCGACGCCGGCGTGCGCCGTGGCATCCCTGCAGCGCAGGGCGCGCAGCTAGTTGTGCAGACGCTCGCCGGCACCGCGGAGCTGCTGCGGCGTCGCGACTACGACACGATGGCCGTCCGCCGCGAGGTCTCCTCGCCCGGTGGGCTGACCGCACGCGGCGTCGACGCGCTCGAGCGTGCCGGCCTGCGCGGGGCCTTCAGCGACGCGCTTGACGCGGTCCTCGACGAGGGGCGAACGTGACGTCGTTGCACGCGTTGGTCCTCGCCAGTGCGCGCACCGAGATCGCCGGCTACCTGTCTGCCGTGATCTACGTGTACACGCTGATGATCATCATCTACATCGTCGTGCAGCTGCTGTTCGCCGCGGGCATCCGCCCGCCGTACTCGATCACCACCGACCGACTGCTCGGCTTCCTGCGCGACGTCGTCGAGCCGTTCCTGCGCGTCTTCCGGCGCTTCGCCCCGCGGCTCGGCGGGCTCGACTTCTCTCCGATGCTGGCGATCATCGCGCTGTACCTCGTCAACATCATCGTCGTCCAGGGCATCATCAGCTGAGCGCCTCGATGCGCCTGTTCGCATGGCTGCGCGCGGCGCTCGTGCTCGTGCTCGTGCTCGTCATCGACCAGCTCAGCAAGCACGCAGTCGAACACTCGATCGTCCCCAGCGAAGAACGCAAGTTCCTGCCCGGGGTGCAGCTCGTCAACACGCGCAACCGCGGCGTCGCTTTCGGCTTTCTCCCCGGCAATCACATCGCCGTCACGATCCTCGTTTCGATAGCCCTGCTCGCGCTGCTCGTGTACTTCGCGCTGCACGCCACACGGCCGCTCATGTGGCTGCCAACCGGCATGATCATCGGCGGCGCGCTCGGCAACATCCTCGACCGGCTGCGCCACGGCTCCGTCACCGACTTCATCAAGCTGCCGCTCGGCTGGCCACCGTTCAACCTCGCCGACGCGTCGATCACGCTCGGCATCCTGATCTTGTTCCTGCTAGTCGACCGCCTGCGCCACGCCGAGGATCCATGAACGCCCCAGCCGACCACACCTCCGGGCCTCCCCGAGGATCCATGAGAACCCCAGCCGACCCCGACCCGGGCCTCCTTTTAAAGATCGCCTACCAGGACGAGCACCTGATCGTCGTCGACAAGGGCCCCGGCGTGGTTGTGCACCCCGCGCGCGGGCACCGCGAGGACACGCTCGCGCAGCTGCTCGCGCCGCTGCTCGGCGAGGGCACCGACGCGGCCGGCGAGGCAGGCGCCGAGACCGAGCGCCGCGGCATCGTCCACCGTCTCGACCGCGACACCTCCGGGTTGCTCGTCGTCGCGCGCACCGACGAGGCCCTCACGCGGCTGCAGGCCGCGCTTGCCGACAGGCTGATCGAGCGCGAATATCTCGCGCTCGTAGAGGGGTGCCCGCCCGCCCGTACCGGCACCATCGAGGCGCCTATAGGGCGCGACCCGCGCGTGCGTACACGCATGGCCGTCGGCGGCTCCGGCCAGCGCGAGGCACGCACCCACTTCACGCTCGAGCGCGCGCTCGCCAACACATCGCTGCTGCGGCTGCGCCTTGAGACCGGGCGTACGCATCAGATCCGCGTGCACCTGCGCGCGATCGGCCACCCCGTCTGCGGAGACCCTGAATACGGCACCCCTGGGCTGCTCGGCCTGCAGCGCCAGTTCCTGCACGCGACCCGCCTCGCGTTCGCGCATCCCATCACCGGCGAGCACGTCGAGGTCTCCTCGCCGCTGCCCGCCGACCTGCATGCCGCGCTGGAGCGCGCCGAACGGGTATCCTGAGGTCCAAATCAAGAACTTCGACCCGCGCGCAAGCGGATTGCGGCCCTGCCCGTAGCCCGACGGCTTTAAAGCCGCCAGCTACGGGTCCGCTCCGCCCGCGCGGTAACCAAAAGCATGACAACAAGGGAGTAGCCCGTGGCTGACGTAGGCATCGCGGAGCTGCTGGAGGCCGGCGTTCACTTCGGTCACCAGACGCGCCGCTGGAACCCCAAGATGCGCCGCTTTATCTTCGGCGAGCGCGGCGGCATCTACATCATCGATCTGCTCAAGACGCAGGCGCTGCTCGCGCAGGCGCAGGAGTTCGCCGGCACGCTCGCCCACCGCGGCGGCACCGTCCTATTCGTCGGCACCAAGAAGCAGGCACGCGACACCATCAAGGACGTCGCCGAGGCGTCCGACATGCCGTACGTAAACCACCGCTGGCTCGGTGGCCTGTTGACCAACTTCCAGACCATCAGCCAGCGCATCCGCCGCCTGCACGACCTCGAACGCTACGAGGCCGATGGGCAGCTCGCGCTGCTGCCCACCCGCGAGCGTATGGCCGCGCAGGCCGATCTCGCCAAGCTCAGGGCGAACCTCGGCGGCGTCAAGAACATGCAGCGCGTGCCCGACGCGATGTTCGTCATCGACCTCAAAACCGAGGAGATCGCTGTCAAAGAGGCCCGCCGGCTACGCATTCCCATCATCGGCCTCGTCGACACCAACTGCGACCCCGACGGCATCGACTTCGTCGTGCCCGGCAACGACGACGCCATCCGTTCGTGCGCGCTCATCACTCAGGCCATCGGGCAGGTCGTCTCCGAGGGACACGGCGTCTTCCGCGCCCAGGAGGAACTCGCTCGCAAGGAAGCCGAGGAACGCGCCAAGGCCGAGGCCGAAGCGCGCGCCAAGCGCGAAGCCGAGGAACAGGCGAAGCGCGAGGCCGAGGAGCAGGCCAAGAAAGAGGCAGCCGCCCGTGCCGCTGCAGCAGCAGCTGCAGCACAGGCCGCCCCCGCCGAGACGCCCGCTCCCCCAGCAGCGCCTGCCGAGACGCCCGCCCCTGCAGCGACGCCCGCCGCCCCCGCCGCTGCCGCCGAGGCCGAGCCGGCGCCCGTCGCCGAGGCCCCTGTCGCCGCCGAGCCCCAGGCCGCGTCGAGCGAGCCCACGGCCGCCGAGCCCGCCGCAGCCGAGCCAGCCCCGGTGGAGGAGCCCGTGGCCCCCGAGCCCGTAGCGGCTGAGCCCGCGCCCGCGGCTGGCGAGCCTGCCCCGGAGGCGAAGGCCGAGGCGGCCGAGCCCGTGGCAGAGGCGGCTGCCGAGCCTGCGGCCGAGGCCGCAGCGCCGGAGGCGGAGGCGGAGGTCAAGGCGGAGACGCCCGCCGGCGCCTCCGAGGACAGCGAGGAGACCAAGGCGGAGGCAAGCGCATCATGAGCACTGTCGAGATCGGAGCAAAAGACGTCAAGGCCCTGCGCGAGCGCACCGGCGCGGGGATGATGGACTGCAAGAAGGCGCTCACCGAGGCGCAGGGCGACATCGACAAGGCGATCGAGATCCTGCGCGTCAAGCAGGGCAAGAAAATCCAAGACCTGGGCGAGCGCGCTGCGACCGAGGGGACGGTCCAGTCCTACGTGCACGCAGGCTCGAAGGTGGGCGTGCTAATCGAGGTTGACTGCAACACCGACTTTGTCGCCAAGAACGACGACTTCGTCACGTTCGCGCGCGAGGTCGCAATGCAGGTCGCCGCCACGCCGACCGTCAAATACGTCAGCCGCGAGGACGTCCCCAGCGAGGCGCGCGAGGCCGAGGCGCGCATCTACGAGCAGGAGGCGGCTGACAAGCCCGAGAACGTGCGCGAGAAAATCGTCTCCGGCAAGCTCGACTCGTGGCTGGCGAGCATCGTGCTGCTCGATCAGGAGATGCACAATCCCAAGTTCGACGGCAAAACCGTCCAGCAGCTGCGCGACGAGCTCACCGCGACAACCGGTGAGAATGTTGTCATCCGTCGCTTTGCCCGCTTCGCCATAGGCCAGTAGGGCATACGGCGGGGATAGGCTCTGCGGCGATGGCCCCAGCCTTCAAACGCATCCTGCTGAAGCTCTCGGGCGAGGCGCTGATGGGCGAGCTGGACTACGGCACCGACCCCGAGCGTGTGGCTGCCGTCGCGCGCCAGGTCGCCGCCGTGCGCGACCAGGGCGTCGAGGTCGCGATCGTCGTCGGCGCCGGCAACATCTACCGCGGCATGAAAGGCGCGGCTGCCGGCATGGACCGCTCGACCGCCGACTACATGGGCATGCTCGCGACCGTGCTGAACGCGCTGCCGCTGCAGGACGCGCTCGAGAAGATCGGCACGAACACGCGCGTGCAGTCCGCGCTGAGCATCTCCGAGGTCGCCGAGCCCTACATCCGCAGGCGCGCCATGCGCCATCTGGAGAAGGGGCGCGTTGTGATCTTCGCCGCCGGCACCGGCAACCCGTTCTTCACGACCGACACCGCCGCCGCGCTGCGCGCCGCGGAGATCCACGCGGAGATCATCCTGATGGCCAAGAACGGCGTCGAGGGCGTCTACAGCGCCGACCCCGCGCTCGACCCGACGGCGGAGTTCATCCCCGAGCTCACGCACATGGAGGCGCTCGAGCGACGGCTGCGCGTGATGGATTCGACGGCGCTTGCGCTGTGCATGGAGAACGGCATGCCGTTGAACGTATTCAACATGGACGACGACAGCAGTCTCGCGCGGATAATCTCAGGGGAGCGTGTGGGCACGCTCGTAACGACAGCCGGAGGAGAGGACGATGGCCGCTGAGAACCTGATCGACGAACTGCTCGCGGACGCCGGCGAGCGCATGAGCAAATCGGTGGAATCCTCCTCGCACGAGTTCTCGACCGTGCGCACCGGCCGCGCAAGCCCAGCGCTGCTGGACCGCATCCTCGTCGACTACTACGGCGCGATGACGCCGCTAAACCAGCTCGCGACGATCTCGGCGCCGGAAGCGCGGCTATTGAGCGTGCAGCCCTACGACAAATCCTCGATCAAGGCGATCGAGAAGGCGATCAACGAGTCCGACATCGGGCTGACGCCGTCCAACGACGGCAACCTCGTGCGCCTCGTCGTGCCCGAGCTCACCGAAGAGCGTCGCCGCGAGCTGGTCAAGGTCGTGCGCAACCTCGCCGAGGAGGGGCGCATAGCGGTCCGCAACGTGCGTCGCGACACGATGCAGCACCTGCGCGAGCTCAAGGCCGAGGGCGAAGCGTCTTCCGATGACGAGCACCGCGCGGAGGTCGAGCTGCAGAAGCTCACCGACGCTCGCATCGGCGATCTCGACGGCGTGCTTAAGGCCAAGGAAGAGGAGATCCTCGCGGTCTGATGACGGGCGCCGGGCAACCCGTCGCGGCGCGCTATGTGGCGATCATCACCGACGGCAACGGGCGCTGGGCACGCGAGCGCGGCGTGCCGGTCAACGACGGCCACGACGCCGGCGCGGACACCGTCAAGGCGCGCCTGCGCGACGCGGCCGAGCTCGGCATCGAGGAGCTCACCGTGTACTCGTTCTCGACCGAGAACTGGTCACGCCCCAGCGACGAGGTCCAGGGGCTGATGCAGATGTTCTCCCGGCGGATCGCCGGCGAGACGCCCGAGCTGCACGAGGAAGGCGTGCGCATGCGCTTCATCGGCCGTCGCGATGGCGTCGACGAGCAGCTGACCGAGCAGATGCGGTGGGCGGAAGAGCTCACCGGCGCCAACGAGCGCATCACCCTGTTCGTAGCGTTCAACTACGGCGGGCGCGCAGAGATCATCGACGCCGCCCGGCGCTTCGACGGTCACACCGACGCTGAGTTTCGCGCGTGCCTGTATGCGCCCGAGATGCACGACCCCGACCTGATCATCCGCACCAGCGGCGAGCGCCGCCTGTCTAACTACCTGCTGTGGCAGTCCGCCTACTCGGAGCTCGTGTTCCGCGACGAGTTGTGGCCGGACTTCACGCGCGAGGCGCTCGAGCAGTCGCTGGCGGAGTACGCCGAGCGCAGGCGTCGGTTCGGCGGGCGGTGAGCGACTGCTGATGTCCAGCGGGCCGCACACACCCGCAGGCACGCGCGCCGCGCGGTCGGCGCCGGCGTCCCGCCGTGCGCGTCCCGGCGACGGCCGGCGCCGGCCGGCGCGCAGGCGGCGCAGCCGCCCTCGCGGCCAGCGCGAGGGCGGCTCTGACCTGCGCGCGCGCGTGCTTGCGGCGATCCCCGCGATCGCCGTCGCGCTGTTCCTCGTGATCGAAGGCGGGCTGGTGTTCGCGCTCGGCATGTTTGTGCTCGGCGCTATCTGCATGCACGAGCTCTACGCGATGTACCAGCGCGCGCAGCCCGCGCGCCTGGGCGGCTTCATCGCGCTCGCCGGGCTGCTCGCCGCGGCGCTGTACGGCGACCAGTTCCAGGTGCTGCTCGCGGCCGTCGTCGCCGTGCCGCTCGTGTTCGGGCTGACGCTGCTGCAGCCGCGCCCGTCCGTCGGCGCGATCGCGATCACACTGCTCGGCATCTACTGGATCGGCTTCGCGCTCGCCCACGCCGTGCTGCTGCGCGGACTGCCCCACGGGCTCGGCATCGTCATCGACGTGCTCGTCGGCACCTTCCTCGGCGACACCGGCGCGTATCTCGGCGGGCGCACGTTCGGTCGCCGCCCGCTCGCGCCCACCATCTCGCCCAACAAGACCGTCGAGGGCCTCGTCATCGGCATGCTCTTCGCGGTGCTCGGCGTGTGGATCGCCGGGCGCTACCAGGAATGGCTCCCCGGTACGCACGCGCTCGTGCTCGGGCTCGGCGTCGCGCTCGTTGCGCCCGTCGGCGACCTGTTCGAGTCGTTCGTCAAGCGCGAGGCCGGCACCAAGGACTCGGGCGGGCTGTTCGGCGCGCATGGTGGTGCGCTCGATCGGCTGGATGCGGTGCTGTTTGCCGCGGTGGCCAGTTACTACATTTGGTCGGCGTACGTGCACTGAGGCTCGGGGGCCGCCCTGGTCGGGCGTTGTCAAGGTTGTCTTCAAGAAACTTAATGGTATTTGCGGGATTTTTTGGACCGCTAGCGGGCGCGAACGGACCACTCTCACAGACCGGTGCAATAGCTTGTGCAGCGGAAAGGTGTGGCGTCGCGCGCGACGGGACTTCGCACTTCCCATCTGCAACTGACCGAGGGGGTTGATGCGACCAGAGGTTCGATCGTGCCGCAAGGACACGGGACATCTGTGGGCTCGCGCCCCGTCGGTCCATCTCAAGAGGAAGGAGCAGCGTCAGATGAAACGCCTGAGGCTTGTCGGTATCAGCCTTCTCGCGGTCTGCGCTCTGGGCACAGCGGTGGCCAGCAGCGCGTCGGCGTACTTGGCTTTCAGCACCAGAGGGATAGGGAGGCTGCCATTCCCAATCCCATTAGGCAAACACTGGGAAATATGGATTTTCAGCATGGCTGAGGCAGGGTCCGTCAGCTGTCCACATGCGAGCATGACGGGCGTGTTGGAGTCCAATGGACTGAAGACGGACAAGGCCGTCATCAACGAAACCGCCTTCGGCGGTGAAGGCATCGAAGGAGCTTGCGAATCGAGCCTCGGGCCGGTGACGATCCAGGGCTCGGACGAACCCTGGCCTAACCAGTTCACTGAAAAGAAGACGATGACGATCAAGGGCACCAAGAAGGTGGCGTTCACGATGACGTTCCTCGGTCTCGAAGGCGTGAAATGCACCTATGAAGCGTCGAAGCTCGAGGGCACGTTCAACGCTGGTGCCGCCGGGCATCCGGAACCTGTCACGGTCACCACGAGCGACCAAGTGTTCAAGGCAGCCAGGAAGTCCAACTCAGCCTGCCCGAAATCCGGCGAACTCAGCGGCAGCCTGACAGCTGTCACCGGCGAAGAAACGATTGAAGCGGAAATAGTGGGCAAGACGAAGAAATAGCGTGACCCAGCAGTCGCGCGTGGCCCGGCCGCATCTGCGGCCGGGCTGCCTCGGCGCCGCGAGGGCGCGAGGGCGCGGGGAGAGCCCCGCGACGGCGGCGCGCATGTCGCGTCTGCGTCATGATCGCGTCGTGACCCTCGCCCTCAGACCAGCGCCGCGCGCGTGTCCACGCCCAAGCGCCTGCTGATCCTCGGCTCGACCGGCTCGATCGGCACGCAGGCGCTCGATGTGTGCGCTCGCAGCGACGAGCTGCAAGTGGTCGGCCTGTCGGCCGGGCGCTCGTGGGAGGCGCTTATCGAGCAGGCGCGCGCGTACCACGTTGGCCGCATCGCGCTCGGTGACGAGCACGCGGCCGCGCGAGCTGGCGAGCAGTGGACCGACGGCCAGGTGCTCGCCGGGGCCGAGGGGCTCGTGCGGCTAGTGGTCGAGTCGGGCGCCGACCTCGTACTGAACGCGCTCGTCGGCTCCGTCGGGCTCGGGCCGACCGTCGCGACGCTGGGCGAGGGCATCGACCTGGCGCTCGCCAACAAGGAGTCGCTCGTGGTCGGCGGCGAGCTCGTGACGGCGCTCGCCGAGGCCACCGGCGCGCGGATCGTGCCGGTCGACTCCGAGCACACGGCGCTTCATCAGCTGCTTGCCGGGCAGCCGCCCGGCTCCGTGCAGCGCCTGACGATCACCGCCAGCGGCGGCCCGTTTCGTGGGCGCCGGCGCGAGCAGCTCGCCGATGTGACCGTCGCCGAGGCGCTCGCGCACCCCACGTGGGCGATGGGCGGCAAGATCACGATCGACTCGGCGACGTTGATGAACAAGGGCCTTGAGCTGATGGAGGCCCATCACCTGTTCGGCACACCGTACGAGCGCATCGACGTGGTCGTGCACCCACAGTCGCTCGTGCACGGGCTCGTGCAGCTCGCCGATGGCGCGATGCTCGCGCACCTCGGCCCCCCGGACATGCGCATCGCGATCTCCTACGCCTTGCATGGCGGCGAGAGCGTGCAGCTGCCGATCGCGCCGCTCGAGCTCCAGCAGGTCGGTGAGCTGAGCTTCGAGGCGGTCGATCTGGACGCGTTCCCGTGCCTACGCTTGGCGGGCGAAGCCGCGCGTGAGGGAGGCACGGCGCCGTGCATCCTGAACGCCGCCAACGAGATCGCCGTGCACGCGTTCCTCGAGGACAGGCTGCGCTTCCTGGAGATCTCCGAGGTGATCGAACGCACGCTCTCAGAGCTCGCCAGCGAGCCGGTGCGCTCGTTCGAGTCGCTGTACGAGGCCGACCGGCAGGCACGTGAGGTCGCGCGCGAGGCGGTCGCGGCGCTGGCGTGAGCGCGCACAGCGCACGCCCGCAAGGCCACGCACGCGCGCGGTGCAAGCGGCGGGAAACACGCCGGTGCCTGCCACACTGAGGCCCATGAGCTGGGTCCTCACGCTCCTCGGCATCATGGCGCTGATCGTGCTGCACGAGTTCGGGCACTTCCTCGCCGCCAAGGCCGTGGGGATGCGCGTGGAGCGCTTCTCGCTGTTCTTCCCGCCGACGCTGTTTCGCGTGCGCCGGGGCGAAACGGAGTACGCGATCGGCGCGATCCCGGCTGGCGGCTACGTGAAGATCACGGGCATGAGCCCGGAAGAGATCGACGGGCTCGATCCGGAGGCGGCGCGGCGCGCCTACTACAACCAGGCTCCGTGGAAGCGCATCGTCGTGATCCTCGCCGGTCCGGGCGTGAACATCCTGATCGCGTTCGCGCTGTTCTGGGGGGTGCTGTTCACCGGCAGCCTCAACGGCGCGATCTCGTTGTCGAACCTCGACCCGTCGGTGCAGACGCTCGTTGCAACCACCTCCGTGCAGGAAGTGCTGCCGAAAGAGCCAGCCGCCGGCGTGCTGCACAGGGGCGATCGGATCGTCGCGGTCGAAGGCAAACCGGCGAGCGTCGATCAGGCGGTTGCGCGGATCTCCGCCCACCGCTGCGCCGGCGCGCTCGTAAACGGCTGCCGGGCGAGTAGGCCGGTGCGCCTGACCGTGCGTCGCGCGGGACGCGATCTAACGCTGTCGCTCTACCCTCGCTACAACGCCGAAGCGAAACGCATGCTGGTCGGCTTTGACTTCGGCCCGACGAGCAAACACTTCGGCGTGTTCGCCGCCGCGGGAGCCGCGGTGAGCGAGATGTGGCACGTGACGACCGAGACGCTGACCGGCTTCGTCCATGCCCTGACGAGCTCAAAAGCCCGCAAGCAGGTCTCGAGCATCGTGGGCATCACGCAGTACGCGCACGAAAGCGTCGCCGCCGGCGCAGGCTTCGGACTCGTGTTCCTGGGCTTCCTCTCGCTGATCCTCGCGGTCATCAACCTCTTCCCATTCCTTCCCCTCGACGGCGGGCACATCCTGTGGTCGCTCGCCGAGAAGGTCCGCGGGCGACGGATCTCGCTGGCGGCGATGTACCGCTACAGCTCGGTGGGGATCGTGCTGCTCGTGTTCCTCGTGATCAACGGCCTCAGCAACGACATCAGCCGCCTGGCGGGCTGACGCACACCCAGCTCTTGACCAGCGGCCCGATGCGCTCTGGCTGGGCGCGGCCGAACAGCGCTTCCAGCTCCTCGCGGCTGAGCAGCGCGATCTCTTCCCAGCCGCCGGCCGCGCCCAGGCGCCAGTAGGGCCTGCGCAGCGCCACCGGCAGCCAGTGGGCGCCCGGCAGCAGCGAGTGCGGCTCGATCGGGAACGAGCGCGCGGGGGTCTGCACGAACCAGCCGCGCCCCACACGTCGGACCTCTGCCGTGAAGGCTGCGCGGCGCTCGGGGGATACGTGCTCGATCACGCTCGAGCAGTACACGAGATCGAAAGAGCGGTCCGCGAAGGGGAGACCCTCGGCGGGGTCCGCGCGTACGAACGGCCCCGGATACCCAGGCACCGCGAGCACATCCACGCCCGTGATGTCCAGGGCGGGCTCGAGTGCTCGCAAGCCGAGGTTGCCGCAGCCCACGTCCAGCACCCGCGCCCCCGGCTCGAGCTGGGTGAGCGCGAAGAAGCGCTCGTGGCGGTGGGCGCGAGCGCGGCCGGCGAGCGGCCCGGCGACGCGCGCGAGCGGACCGTGTGCGGTGGCGTAGACGTCGGGCATCGTAGAATCAGCCTATGGCCTCGGAGCGGCAGATCCACGTGGGAGCAGTCCCCGTCGGCGGCGGCGCGCCGGTCGCGGTGCAGACGATGACCAAGACCGAGACCGCCAACCTGGCGGCGACGATGGCGCAGATCCGCACGGTCGCTGAGGCCGGCGCGGACATCGTGCGCGTGGCGGTGCCGCGCGAGCAGGACGCAGAGGCACTGAAGACGATCGTCGCGCAGTCGCCGATCCCGGTGATCGCGGACATCCACTTCAACCACACGCTCGCGCTGAAGGCGATCGAAGCGGGCGCGCACTGCGTACGGCTGAACCCCGGCAACATCGGCGGCCCGGAGAAGGTCGCCGAGGTGATCGCGCTGGCCAAGCAGCGCGGCACGCCGCTGCGCGTCGGCGTCAACTCCGGCTCACTGCCCAAGCACCTGCGTCAGCTCGAGTACGACAACCCGGTTGAGGCGCTCGTCACCGCCGCGCTGGAGACGGTCGCGCTGATGGAGAGCCTTGACTTCGAGAACTTCAAGGTCTCGATGAAGTCCACCTCGGTGCCCAACACGATTGCCTCCAACCGCCTGCTTTCGGAGAAAATCCCCTACCCGCTGCACCTCGGCGTGACCGAGGCGGGCACGAAGTGGTCGGGCTCGCTGAAGTCGGCCGTCGGCCTGGGCACGTTGCTCGCGGACGGGATCGGCGACACGATCCGTATCTCCCTGTCCACGTTCCACGCCGAGGAAGAGGTGAAGGTCGCGTGGGAGATCCTCAAGGCGCTGAAGCTGCGCGAGCGCGGTCCCGACCTGATCGCGTGCCCCACGTGCGGGCGCCTGCAGTTCGACATGGACAGCGTCGTCGCCGAGGTCGAGCACCGCCTGGAAGCCTACGAGGACCCGATCGAGGTGTCCGTGCTCGGCTGTGCCGTCAACGGCATCGGCGAGGCCCGCCACGCCGACTTCGGCATCACCGGCGCCAAAGACATGGGCATGATCTACTCCAAGGGCGAGCCGCTGAAGAAGGTGCCCACCGAGCAGCTCGTGGATGAGCTGTTCAAGGAGATCGACCGCTACTACGCCGCCGGCAAGACCGTGCAGCGCGATGAGACCGCCGCGGCTGAGGCGCGCGCGTGGCTGGCCGCCAACGAGGACGACACGGCGATGACCCCCGAGCGGATCGCCATGCTGGAAGCCGCCGCCGCGCGGGAGGACGCGAGCGCCGGCGCGGTGCTGGAGTCGATGCTGGCATCGTCCCCGCAGGGGGAGCCGGCCGGCGTGCTCGACGAGTCCGTCTCGCCCGTCGCCGGCCGGCGTTTCAGCCGCTGAGGCTCAGCTCGCGGCGGCGAAGCGCTCGGCGACCTTCGCCCAGTTGACGACGTTCCACCATGCGTCGAGGTAGTCGGGGCGGCGGTTCTGGTATTTGAGGTAGTACGCGTGCTCCCACACGTCGACGCCGAGCAACGGCGTCTTGCCGTCAGAGATCGGGTTGTCCTGGTTGGCCGAGCCAACGACCGCGAGCCCCGAACCGTCGTGCACCAGCCATGACCAGCCCGAGCCGAACTGGTTGATGCCGGTTTCCTTGACCTTCGCCTGGAAGTCCGCGAAGGAGCTGAACGTCGAGGCGATCGCGTCTGCCAGCGCGCCGCTCGGCTCGCCGGGTGGGTGGGATCCAATCGGACCCATGCTCTCCCAGAACAGCGAGTGGTTGTAGTGACCGCCGCCGTTGTTTTTGACCGGGCCTTTCTTCTCGCCAAGGCTGTCGAGGTTCTTGAGGACCTCCTCGACCGGCTTATCGGCCCACTCGGTGCCCTCGAGCGCGGCGTTTGCCTTGTCCACGTAGGCCTGGTGGTGCTTGTCGTGGTGGATTTCCATCGTCAGCTTGTCGATGTGCGGCTCCAGCGCGTCGTACGCGTATGGGAGCGGCGGAACGGAGTAGGCCATGGCGGGGCTCCTTGTTGTGAACGTCGAAGTTTCGGTCGGTTAGCGCTGTTCTATCAAAGGCGGCGAGCAGCGCTTCGGATTAGGCTTGGAGGATGACTCCAGTCGTCGCCGGCCGTCCCGGTCGTCCAGCCGCCTGCACGAGAGAGGAGGCGCTCGAGCTCGCACGCAAGCGCTTCCTCGCGTGCGAGCGCGTCGACGTGCAGGCGATCGCGCGCGAGCTCGGCCTGGCGCGCGCGACCATGCACCGTTGGTTTCAGACGCGCGAGCTGCTCCTCGGCGAGGTGCTCGCGACGCTCGCCGAGGAGCGGCTACTCGCGATCCGCCTAGAGATCGGCGGCGCTGGCGCGCCCGCGCTGCTACAGACGCTCGACCGCTTCAACCACGAGGTCGCCGCCACCCGCGGTATGCGCGCCCTGCTCGCCCAGGAGCAGGAGCGGGCACTACGGATCCTCACCTCAAGCGCCGGCGTCGTGCAGCCGCGCGTCGTGGCGTGTGTCGAGCGTCTGATCGACACCGAGGTTCAGGCGGGCGAGTTTCTCGCGCCGATGCCCCCGGAGGTGCTCGCCTACGCAATCACGCGCTTGGGCGAGGCGTTCCTCTACAACGACGCGCTCGCCGGGATACGCGGTGACACCGAGCGCCTGCATCAGGTGCAAGCGGCGCTGCTTGGGGCCGCCACGCAGTAGCGACTTGCGAGCCTCCCGGCGCGCCGTCGCGGTGGGGTATACCCTCCCGCGGCGGCGCCCTTCGGACCGCTCAATCGAACGTGACCCGCCTCTCCCAATACCTACTGCCCACCGAGAAGCAGCCGCCCGCCGACGCGGAGGCGATCTCGCACAAGCTGATGGTCCGGGCCGGCCTGATCCGCCAGATGGGCGCGGGGATGTGGACGTGGCTGCCCGCCGGCTGGCGCGTGCACCAGCACGTCGTTCAGATCATCCGCGAGGAGATGGACGCGATCGGCGCGCAGGAGATGCTGATGCCGGTGTTGCAGCCCGCCGAGCCATGGCGCAAGACCGGGCGCATCGAGATCGAGGAGCTGTTCAAGCTCACCGACCGCAAGGGCTCAGAGCTCGTGCTCGCGATGACCCACGAGGAGGCCGTCACCTTCCATATCGCGCAGATCGTGCGCTCCTACCGCGACCTGCCGCTGATCCTTTACCACTTCCAGGTCAAGGAGCGCGACGAGCCGCGCCCGCGCGCGGGGGTGCTGCGCACGCGCGAGTTCATCATGAAGGACTCCTACAGCTTCGATCGCGACCAGGCGGGGCTGGAGCAGAGCTACGAGTTGCACGTCGGCGCGTATGACCGCATGATGGCCCGCACCGGCCTGCGCTGGTACCGGGTCGAGGGCGACGTTGGCATGATGGGCGGCTCCGGGGCGCACGAGTACATGGCGCCTTGCGCCGCCGGCGAGGACGAGGTTGTGCTGACCGACTCTGGATACGCCGCTAACGCCGAGGTCGTGCGCGCGCAACTGGGCGTGCAGGAGCTGGCCGCAGGCGAGATGCTCAGCGGCGAGCCGATCCGCGTGGAGACGGCAATCGAGATCGGCAACATCTTCAAGCTCGGCACGCGCTACTCCGAGCCGCTCGGTGCGCGCTACCTGGACGAGGCCGGCAGCGAGCAGCTGGTCTGGATGGCCTCCTACGGGATCGGCCCAGCGCGTATCGTCGCGGCAGCCGTCGAGCAGTTCGCCGACGAGCGCGGCATCTCCTGGCCGCGCGCGCTCGCGCCGTTCGCCGTGCACCTCGTCGCGCTCGGCAAGCCCGGCACGCCCGAGCGCGACGCCGCCGACGCGCTGTACGAGACGCTCCTGCAGGGCGGCGTGGAGGTCCTCTACGACGACCGCGACCTCAACCCCGGCGAGAAGTTCGCCGACGCGGAGCTGCTCGGTTGCCCGCTGCGCCTGACCGTCGGGCGGCGCTCGCTGGAGTCCGGCGAGGTCGAGGTGCAGCTGCGCCGCGGTCGCGTCGAGGGCCCGCCGCTTGAGCTCGCGAGCGAGCCCGCGCAGCTACTGCGCGCGGTGGACGAGCTGTGGCAGAGCCTCCCCTAGAGGACCCGTCGCCGCGCCTGAGCGTGCGGCGCCTGTTCGGACTCGACCGCTCCGGGCCGCCCCCGCCGCAGACCGAGGCCGGCCAGCCGCTGCGCCCGTGGACGCTGCCAAACGCGATCGGCTTCGCGCGCCTGGCGCTGATCCCCATCTTCCTAATCCTCGCGCTGTCCAGCCGCAACGGCGTCGGCGCGCCCGAGGCGACGCTGTTTGGTGTGATCGGCTGGGGCGACTACGCCGACGGCATCGCCGCGCGCGTCAGCGGCCAGTACAGCCGCCTGGGGGCGCTGATGGACCCCGTCACCGACCGCCTGCTCGTAATCTCCGGCGTGGTCGTGACGTGGCGCTTTGACCTGCTGCCCCGGTGGGCGCTCGCGCTGCTCGCTGCGCGCGAGCTCTCGATGCTTGCGATCGGGCGCTACGGCCTCGCGCGCGGCGTCCAGCTGCGCATCAACTGGCCCGGCCGGCTCGCCGTCGCGCCAGTGATGGGGTCGTTTTTCTTCGCGATGGCGGGCCTGCACCACCTGGGCGAGGCGCTGTTGTATGTAGGTCTCGCGCTGGCGCTCGCCGCGAGCGCGCTGTACGTGCGCACGGGTGTCCGCCAGCTGCGGGCGTAGGGCGCGTTGGCCGCGGGACGGCGTTCGGCAAATATGCCGACGCAGCCCCGCATCGAGCCCTGCGCCCAGAGTCTCAAGCTCAGCCTGACCTTTTGGGCTATACTCGCGCGATTGGCCGGCCTGTGCCCCGCAGGGTGCGACGCCGGCGTTCGCAAACCGGCGCAGGACGGCGTTAGTCCGCGAGAGGAGAGAGCCCCATGGATGAGACGTTCCCCGATCTTGGCTCGTTGACTGATGTCGAACTCAAAGACGTCATCCGCCAGCTGACCGAGGAGGAGACGGAGATCTCCTACCAGCGGCGCATCCTGCACGGCAAGATCGACATCCTGCGCGCCGAGCTCGTCAACCGCCTGCGCCACCGGCACGAGGATGGCGAGATCACGATCACCGGCGAGGACGTCCAGCGGCTCACGGACATCCTGGCCAACCGCCAGCAGTAGGCGGTCATGGCCCTGCACTGCACCGAGTGCGGCTTCCTCAACGACGAGGGCGCCAACTACTGCCAGCGCTGCGGCGCGCTGCTCGCGCGCGGCGAGGGCGAGGGCGCCGGGGCGGAAGGCGGGGCGGGCGGGGATCCGATCACCGCGACGTATCGCATCGACGAGACCGGCGAGCTCGTGCCGGTCGAGATCGGCGAGGTCACCGCGCGCGGCCCCGTGCTCGTGATCCGCGCCGGCGGCGGGCGCGTGGGGGAGAGCTTTCCGATCTCCGGCGAGCGCATGAGCATCGGCCGGCGCCCAGAATGTGAGGTGTTCCTCGACGACGTCACCGTCTCGCGCGATCACGCACTGCTGATCCACCGCGGCGAGTACTGGTATCTGGACGACTGCGGCTCGCTGAACGGCACCTACGTCAACCGCTCGCGGATTGAGTCCCGTCGCTTGGAGGAGGGCGATGAGGTACAGATCGGCAAGTACAAGCTGACCTTTCACGCACGCTGATGCCCGCGCACGCGACACCCACCGACGCAGAGCAGATCGCGCTCCCCGATCCGGGTGCAGGCGATCTGGCCACGCAGGATCCGCGCGAGCGCGCTGCGTCCTCCCCGGAGGGGGAGATCGCCAAGCGCCAGAAGTCGCTGACGATCGGCGCGGTGTGCAAGGCGCTCGCGCAGGAGTTCCCGGACATCTCGATCTCGAAGATCCGCTACCTGGAGGACCAGAAGCTGCTCACGCCGCGACGTACCCCCGGTGGCTACCGTCTCTACACGCAGGGCGATGTGGCGCGGCTGCGCACGATCCTGCGGATGCAGCGCGACGAGTTTCTGCCGCTGCGCGTGATCCGCCAGGAGCTGGCCGCCGGACGCGGGGGGGCGGGGGGCGCGGGGCTCGATACGCCGCCGGTTCCCGGGCGCGTCGGGCGCGACGGGGCGCGCGCATGGCGCCCCAGCGTGAGCGTGCGCGAGGCCACCGGCGCGCTGTACTCACTCGACGACGTGCTCGAGGAGACCAAGGCCGAAGCCAAACTCGTGCGTGAGCTCGAAGAGTTCGGCGTCGTCAAGGGCGAGATGCGTGGCGGCGTGCGCTACTTCGACGAGACCGAGCGCGAGATCATCGCCGCGGTCGCCGAGCTCGCCCGCTACGGCGTCGGCGGGCGCAATCTCAGGGTGTTTCGCTCCTCCGCCGACCGCGAGGCCAACCTGCTCCAGCAGATCCTCGCTCCGGCGCTGCGCTCGCGCAACCCCGAGCGCCGCAAAGAGGCCGTCGACGCGCTCGAGAACCTCGCCGCGGTGGCTACGCACCTCAAGCACCTGCTGCTGATCCGCGATCTACGCAAGATCGTCCGCTGACGCCCGATGAGCTGCGCAGCTCTGCGCTCGCTGGTCCGCGAGATACCCGACTTCCCACAGGCGGGGATCGACTTCAAGGACATCACGCCGCTGATGGCCAACGCTGGCGCGCTCGCCGACGCCGTCGGAGCGCTGGCCGAGTACGCGCGGCCGCTGGCGGTCGACTGCGTGCTCGCCGCCGAGGCGCGCGGCTTTTTGTTGGGACCTGCGCTCGCGCTCGAGCTCGGCGCGGGCTTCGCGCTCGCGCGCAAGCCGGGCAAGCTCCCGTACGAGACGATCAGTGCCTCCTATCAGCTCGAGTACGGCTCGAGTACGCTCGAGCTGCACACCGACGCGCTCGCCGGCGGACGGCGGGTGCTCGTACACGACGACCTGCTCGCCACAGGGGGCACGGCGGCGGCGCTGTGCGAGCTGGTCGAGCAGCTCGGCGGTGAGGTCGTCGGCTGCGGCTTTTTGATCGAGCTCGCGTTCCTCAGCGGGCGCGAGCGGCTGCCCGGGCGCGACGTGCACGCGCTGCTGGCCTACGAGTCCTGATTCCGACGCCAAACGCCGTATAGCGATGGCTATACGCCGCGCCGACGGGGAGAGTCCGCCGCTCGTCCGACGCGGCGACTCAACGCAACTAAGCTTCGCTGTCGTGCCCACCGCGCGTCGCAGCCGCACAATCGCCGCACCGGCACAGGAGCTGTGGGAGCTGGTGCGCGACCCACATCACCTGCCGCGCTGGTGGCCGCGGGTGACGCGCGTGGAGGACGTCGAGGATGACGCGTTCACGGAGGTCATGAAGACACGCAAGGGCAAACTCGTGCGCGCCGACTTCAACGTGATCGTGGGTGAGGAGGGGCAGCGCACGCTCACGTGGGTGCAGCGGGTGGCGGGCACGCCGTTCGCCACCGTGCTGAAGTCCGCCGAGACCGAACTGCGGCTTACGCCAGTGGCCGCAGAGGCAGCATCGGCCTTCAGAGCGGTCGCGGGCCAGGCGCCCGAGGCAACCGCGGACGCCACGCGGACCGAGGTGACGATCGAGCTGCGCCAGGAGATGGCCAGCGGCTCGGCCCGCTACAGCCCATTCCTGGCCATCGCCCCGCGTCTGGGCGGGCGAATGGTGCGGCGCGCGGCGGCGGCAACGCTCGATGAGGCGCTCGACGGCCTCGAGCGGATCAGTGGCTGACCCAACTGCACCCGCGCCGATGCGCTGGTGGGGCTGGGGCGACCCCGCCCACCCGCCGGTGCTGCCGGCGCACGCGCTTGGCTGGCTGCGCGAGAACGTTGGGCTCGCAGCACGTCCGTACCCGCCGGTCGCGCTCGGGCGGGTGCGCCTGCCGGCGGCGAGGGTGCCGCAGCAGGCGCTGGCCGCGCTGCGCGATGTCGTCGGGGCCGAGCACGTCCGCGACGGACACACAGAGCGCGTGCTGCACGCGGCCGGCAAGGGCTATCCCGATCTCGTGCGGCTGCGGGCGGGCAAGCCGGAGGGGGCCCCCGACGCGGTGCTCTACCCCGCCGGGCACGAGCAGCTGCGAGCGCTGCTGGAGCTGTGCGCGCGCCATTCGATGGCGGTCGTGCCGTTCGGCGGCGGCACGAGCGTCGTCGGCGGGGTGGCGCCGCTGCGCGGCGAGCACGACGCGGTGCTGGCGCTCGACATGAGCCGTATGGCGGATGTGGTGGCACTCGACGAGGAGTCGGCGACGGTGACCGTGCAGGCCGGCATCAGGGCGCCCGCGCTCGAGCGCCATCTGAGCGCGCGCGGGCTCACGCTCGGCCACTTCCCGCAGTCATATGAGTACGTCTCACTCGGCGGTTGCGTGGCCACCCGCTCGGCCGGGCAGGCATCGACCGGCTACGGCGCGATCGAGAAGATGGTGCTCGGCCTGCGCCTCGCCGCGCCCGCGACGGAGATCGCGCTGCCGGCGCTACCCGCTAGCGCGGCTGGACCGGGGCTACGCCAGCTGCTGGTGGGCTCTGAGGGAGCATTTGGCGTGATCGGTGAGCTCGCGCTGCGGGTGCGTCCGGCGCCGCACGAGCGCATCTACGAAGGCGTCTTCTTCGAGGACTTCGCCGCCGGCTGGCAGGCGCTGCGCGCGCTCGCGCGCGAGCACGCGCTGCCGGATGTCGCGCGCCTGTCCGACGAGCAGGAGACGCGCATGTCGCTCGCGCTGGCCGGCAGTGGCGGCATCAAGGGTCGCCTTGGACGCGGCTACCTGCAGCTGCGCGGCTACCGCGAGGGCTGTCTGGCGATCCTCGGCTTCGAGGGTGGGACCGAGGAGGTCGCAGCACGCCGACGGCGTGCGCTCGCGCTCGTGTGCAGCTTCGGCGGGCTCGCCGTCGGGCGCGCGCCTGGCGAGACATGGCAGGCGGGCCGCTTTACAGCTCCGTACATGCGCGACGAGCTGCTCACGCACGGGGTGATGGTCGAGACGCTCGAGACCGCCACGCAGTGGTCGAAGCTGGCGAGCGTGCACCGCGCCGTCGGCGACGCGATCGGCGGGGCGCTGCGTGCGGGCGGGACACCTGGCCTTGTGATGTGCCACGTCTCGCACATCTATGAGACCGGCGCCTCGCTGTACTTCACGCTGATCGCGCGTCAACGCGAGGGCGATGAGATCGAGCAGTGGCGCGCGGTCAAGCAGGCCGCCGGCGAGGCGATCCTGGCGGGCGGCGGCACGATCACCCACCACCATGGCATCGGGCGCGACCACGCGCAGTGGATGACGCGGGAGGTTGGGGCGGGAGGGATGGCGGCGCTCAGGGCGCTGAAGGCGGAGCTGGACCCGACCGGAATCATGAACCCCGGCAAGCTGCTGTAGCTCAGTGCAGGCTGAACGGCCCGCGCAGGACGACGTGGCCCGGATGCGACGGTTTCGGGTTGGTCTCCTCGGTGAGCAGAATTTCGCGGTATTCGCCGGAGTTGCTCGGGAGCGCCGAGCCGCCCGCAAGTTTGTGGCTCGAGCCGACATCTGAGGTTTTGCTGAGCGGCAGGGCGCTGGTGTGCGAGTTGTACAGCCAGACCGCGTAGTAGAAGCCCTTGGCCGCAGGGACGTGCTGGGCTTCAATGAAGAACGCCTGCTTGGTGCCTTCGGCGAGGACGTAGACGACGCCGATGCTGTTGCTCGTGGAGCCGTGTGGCGGCTTCAGCGTGATCGAGTTCTCGATCGTCGGGCCGGACTTGGTGGCGCTGGTGGCGGTCTTGCTCGCGGTCGTGCTCGACTTGTTGCTGGTCGAGTTGCCGGGAATGAGCAGCACGACGGCGACGATCACGGCCGCGGCGATCACCGCCAGCAGCACCGCGCCGCCTACGCGCGAGCTGCGCTGCGGGCGCGTGGAAGGTGCCGGCGGGGCAGCGCCAGCACCCGGCAGCGGCGAGGAGGAGGAGGAGGAGGAGGAGGAGGAGGAGGAGGACAGGTCTCCGACACGCTGAGGACCCCGGGCGGCAGTATCGGGGCCCGCACTCGCGGCGGCTGGAATCTCAGGTAGCCCGGCGCCTGCCAGCGGCGCGAGCTGCGTGGCGATCTCACCGGCCCATGCCCGTGCGGGCTCGGAGCTAGCCAGGTAGGTGCGGGTGCGCAGGCGCTCGGCCACGCCCGGCTGCTGGCCCAGCAGGTAGTCGCCGATCTCCAGTCGCCGCTCAGGCTTCAGCTCGCGCGCGCGACGTGGGGCGAGGACCGCGAGCGCAGCGTGCGCACGGTCGTGCACGGCACGCTCGGCGATCCCGAGCAGCGAGGCCACCTCGGCGTAGCTCTTGTGCTGGCGCAGCAGTAGCGAGAGCGCAGCGCGCTGATCGGGTGGGAGCTCGTCCAATCGACTCATGGTGTGTGAACGTCCGCCACCGCAGGTGGAGGCCTCGCGGGGCCAGGAACGGAAGGACCGTAGGCTATCGTGGCGCCGGGATGGCCACCCTGGACGCTGAGCACCTCAACCGGGCGATGCACGGCTTCGACCGCCTGTTCGGGATGGAGTTCGTCTCCTGCTCGGACACCGAGGTGTGCGCGCGCGTCGCGGTGCGTGACGAGCTCAAGCAGCCGGCGGGGCTCCTCCACGGCGGCGTATACGCGTCGATGGCGGAGTCGATGGCCTCGTTCGGGACGGCGCTGGGCGTCTATGAGCAGGGAGATCAGGCGATGGGTCTGTCGAACAGCACGAGCTTCCTGCGGCCGGTCACCGACGGAGTCGTGCACGCGTGCGCCACGCGCGTGCACCGCGGGCGCACGACCTGGCTGTGGGACGTGCGCTTCAGCGACGACGCCGACCGCACGTGCGCGGTCACGCGGATGACGATCGCGGTGCGCCCTGCTCCCGACGGCGCTGGTCCGCCGCCCCGCGCCTGAGCGCCCAAGCGCGCGGCGATGACGTCGGCGATCACTACCCGAGCGGGTGTAGCGGCGGGGGCACCTGCGAGCGCAGCGGCATTTCGCCAAAGCCGGTGTTCGCGAGCGCCGGCGGCAGCGGCGCTTCGGGCGAACCTGGCTGGTTGATCGGCACGGCCGTGCGCGCCGCTGCCGCGGCGGCCCGCGCGCTGGTCGCGTAGATATCCACGACGACGCCCGCGGTGGCGATCTCAATCGTCCTTCCCGCCTGTGCGATCAGCGCATCGACACCCCTGATGCGCATCCGCCTGCTCGGCATCGAGCCGCCCGGCAGGAAGCTGTTGTCGGGCGAGGTGATGATTCTCAACGCCGTCACGCACGTTCCCTGGCCTCCTTCCAGGCAGTTGCCGTACTGCAAGCTGTAGGAGCCGCTCGGGTCATACGTTGCTTCGCCGATCGGCAGCCCCTCGAAGGAGCCGCCCAGCCAGTACACCGGGAATGGCGCTGCGATCATGCCCTCGAGGATGCTGTGGGGAATCGGACGGCTCTGGAGCGTGTCGCCGCAGGCGCCTAGCGTGAGCGCACAGAGCGTCGCGATGCACAGCGCGACGAGCGATCTGGGGGCGGGCGGCACGCGCGCAGGCTACCCGCGATAGCGGTTGGTGATCGGCATACGCCGGTCGCGGCCGAAGGCGCGCGGGGTGATCTTGATGCCGGGCGGGGCCTGGCGGCGCTTGTACTCGGCGAGGTCGACGAGGCGGATCGTGCGGTCCACCTCGCGCTCGGGCAAGCCCTGGGCAATCAACTGCTCGCGGCTCTGGTCGAGCTCGACGTAGCCCTCGAGGATCCGGTCGAGCAGCTCGTATGGGGGCAGAGAGTCCTCGTCGCGCTGGTCCGGCCGGAGCTCGGCCGAAGGGGCGCGCTCGATGATCGATGCTGGAATCGGATGCGCGACACCCCCGGCGGTGCCGGCTCCGGCGCGCGCCGCAGACGCGCCGGCGGGTGAGTTGCGCCACTGGCACAGACGGTAGACGAGCGTCTTGGGAACGTCCTTGATGAGGGCGAAGCCGCCGGCGAGGTCGCCGTACAGAGTGCTGTATCCGACCGACATCTCCGACTTGTTGCCGGTGGTGAGCACCAGCCAACCGAACTTGTTGGAGAGCGCCATCAGCAGGTTGCCGCGGATGCGCGCCTGCAAGTTCTCCTCCGTGAGGTCGGGCTCACGGCCAGCAAACTCGCCTTGGAGCTCGTGCTCATACGCGCGCATGACCGCAGCGATCGGCAGCTCGTGGGTGCGCAGCCCCAGCGCGTCAGCGAGCGCGCGCGCGTCGGCCTGCGTGTCGGTGGAGGAGTAAGGGGAGGGCATGATCGCGGCGTTGACGTATCCGTGGCCAAGGGCATCGGCGGCCAGGCAGGCCACGAGCGCGGAGTCGATGCCGCCGGAGAGGCCAAGCACGACGCGCTCAAAGCCGTTCTTGCGCACGTAATCACGCAGGCCGAGCGTCAGCGCGCTATACACCTCGGCCTCGACCGGCGCGAGCGGCTCGGCGAGCGGGCCGCCAGGTTGGACGGAGGTGGCGTCGGGTCTTGCGGCGGTGGCGGGCAGCGCCGGCAGCAACTGCGCGCGGCGCTCGGAGCGTCGCGCAGCAGGACGCTGACTCGGGTCTCGCAGGCGGGCGGCCGCGGCTGCCTCGAGGTCGACGTCGCAGATGAGCAGCTCCTCCTGGAATTGCGCGGCGCGCGCGATCGTCGCGCCGGTGTGGTCGATAACACACGAGTGCCCGTCGAACACGAGCTCATCCTGGCCACCGACGAGCCCGCAGAAGGCGACGCACGCGAGGTTCTCGCGCGCGCGCTGGGCGAACATGTGCTCGCGCTCGGCACCCTTGCCGGCGTGATAGGGCGAGGCGGAGATGTTGAGGATCAGCGTGGCGCCCGCGAGCGCCTCTTCGCTGGCTGGCGGACCGGGCTCCCAGATGTCCTCGCACACGGTCAGGCCGAGGCGTTCGCGGCCGAGGTCGATGACCGCGCCGCTCGGGCCGGATTGGAAGTAACGCTGCTCGTCGAAGACGCCGTAGTTGGGCAGGTAGACCTTGCGGTAGACCGCGTGCACTGACCCTTCGGCGAGCACTGCGGCGGAGTTGAACACGTCCTCGGTGCGCTCGGGGAAGCCGACGACCGCGACCACCCCGTGGGTGTCGGCCGCGAGCTCGCGCAGGGTCGCGGCTGCGGCGGCGAGGAAGTGCTCCTTCAGCAACAGGTCCTCTGGCGGGTATCCGGTGAGCGCGAGCTCGGGGAACAGCACGAGCTCCGCACCCGCCTCGCGAGCTGCGCTTGTGCCCTCGCGGATGCGCTCGGCGTTGCGCGCGATGTCGCCAACCGTGGCGTTCAGCTGGCACAGGGCAAGGCGCACGGCTCTGATCGTATCCGCGCCCCGAACACGACAAACGCGCAAACCCCCTCGAACGCAGCCGAATCGGGGCTTAAGTCCTTGCCACCCGACTGCCGATGTCGTCACTGTGCTGCTTCGACGCTCGCTCTTGCGCCACCCAGGCGCGCTGATACTCACCACCCTGGCCGCCTCGGACCTGGCGTACCGCTTGCTGCTGCGCGAGGCCGTGCGACGCGCCCTCGGCGTCAGGCACTAGCTGGCCCGGCGCTACGGTCGCTCGGTAGATACGGGCGCGGCAGCGGGCTCGCTGCGCGGCTTGGCGGCTTTGGCCGTCTTGCGCGCAGGACGCGCAGCGGGAGTTGCGCGCGCCCGCGGACGCACGCCGGCGGCGCGCGCGAGCGAGGAGATCGCCCACTGCAGGTCGGTGGCGATCTGCTCGAGGCCGGGCAGCGCGTCGTAGTCGCCGAGCAGGCCGAAGCCGAGGTGACCGTCGTAGCTCATGACGGCGATCCCGAGCGCCTGGCGCTGGGCGAGGGGCACGACCGGGTAGAGGATCCGCAAGCGCCGGCCGAGCAGGTACAGCGGGAACTGCGGTCCGGGCACGTTGGTGACGACGAGGTTGAAGAACGGCTGGCGCGCCTGCAGGCGGGCGGCCTGGCTGAGGATCGTCGGCGGGGCGAACCCGGCGAGGTTCGTCAGCACCTGCGCGCCGACCGCCTGCCCGCCCTTCTTTAGGTCCTCCATAGAGCTGCTGATCGTGTGCAGGCACTCGGCCGGGTTCTGGACGCCGACCGGGAGCGGGGCCCACATCGCGGCGACTTGGTTGCCAAGGGCGCCGCGCTGCTCCTTGGAGCGCACCGACACGGGCACCATCGCCTTCAGCACGAGACGGTCGGTGTCGTGACCCTCCCGGCGCAGGTAGCGACCGAGCGCGAGGCTGACCGACGCGAGGACGACGTCGTTGAGCGTGCCACCGAGTGAGTCCTTGATTGCCTTGAACTTCGCCAGGTCAGCGTCGAGGAAGGTGTAGCGGCGGTGCGGTCCGATGTCGACGTTGAACGGGCTGGGTGGCGCCGGCGCGTTGATCCCCGCGAGCGTCGTCGCGCCGACGCTGGCAAGGCCGTCCTTGACCTGTTTGGCGGCACGGCGCGGGGCGCGCAGCAGCGCACGCGCGCCGCGGGCCATCTCGGCAGGCACGGTCGAGCGCTCGATCAGCGCCTCTCCGAGCAGCTTCGCGGCTCCGGGCAGCGGCTTGGCGCTCCAGGATTGGCCTGAATCCCACCCACCCCCGGTCGGTGCTGGCTCGCGCGCGGTGTCGAACAGGACGGTCGTGATGTCGACACCGGAGATACCGTCGACGAGCGCGTGGTGGGTCTTGGCGATCAGCGCGAAACGCCCGCCGGACATGCTCTGCACAAGCCAGATCTCCCACAGTGGCTTGGAGCGGTCCAGGCGCTGTGAGAACAGTCGCCCGGCCAAGCGCTTGAGCGCGGCATCATCGGCCGGATGAGGCAGCGCGGTGTGACGGATGTGGTAGTAGGGGTTGAAGTGCGGGTCATCGACCCACACCGGGCGACCCTGGTCGAGCGGGACGTACGCCAGGCGCTGGCGATAGCGCGGCACCAAGTGCAGGCGGCCGAGCACGTGGTCGACCAGCTCCTGCAGCGTCGGCGCGCTGCCCTCAAACACCATCACCGAGGCGACGTGCATATGCGCGCTGGAGTGGTCCTCGAGATGCAGAAACGTCGTGTCCAGTGCTGTCAGGCGGTCGGGGTTGGCCACGCCCGCGATTGTCGCGGTTGTGGGAGCCCGCGTCAACGGCCTGGCGTCAAAGAGTCCCTTAGCTCGGCAGATGGAAGGGGACGGTCGTGACGACGCTCTTGGGTAGCTGCCGCAGCGCGCGCCGCAGTCGTGGGGCCGTGCGGTTGTGCAGGATCCGCTGCCACCGGCGGCGCACGACGATCTCCGGCAGGATCACGGTCAGCGTTAGTTCAGGCCCGAGCCGATGCAGCGACTCGATGTAGTTGACCATCGGCGCGACGATCGCCCGGTAGGGAGAGACGACGACCTCGAGCGGCAGGTGTTCGCCCCACGTGCGCCAGTATTCGCGGAAGCGCTCGGCCTCCTCGTCGGTGGGACTCACGTGCACGGCCAGCACCGGCTGCTGTAGGGACGCGGCGTAAGCGAGCGCGCGCATGCTGGGGAGATCGAGCGAGGCCACCAGTACGAGGATCAGGTGGCGGATCTCCTCGGGCGTCTCCTCGCTCTCCTGCGCCCGAGCGTCCGTCCGCGGCGAGCTCTCGCCATCGTCTATCTCCGGCGCGGTCTTCGTGGCGCCCGCGTGTGGACCTGGCGCGAACATGCGCCTGGGTACCTCGATCGCGTGCGGGTGCAGCGCGATCGCGCGGCCCACCGCTTCGTAGTGGCGGCGGATGCCGGTCGCGGTCATGATCACCAAGCCGACCGCGACGAGGGAGACCCAGGCGCCCGCCGTGAACTTCGTGATCCCGGCGGTGATGAACACGATCGCCGACAGCAGCGCGCCGGTGGCGTTGAAGGCCATGCTCCGCATCCAGTTGTGATCGCGCAGGTGCCACCAGTGCACGACCATCCCCGTCTGGGAGAGCGTGAAGGCGAGGAATACACCGACGGCGTACAGCGGTATCAACGGGCCGGTCCTGCCGCCGAAGGCGACGAAGATCACGCTGGCCACGACCGACAGCAGGATGATGCCGTTGCTGAAGGCGAGGCGGTCGCCCATGCGTAGGAACAGCCGCGGCGCCTGGAAATCACGCGCCAGTAGGAACAGCACCCGCGGGAAGTCGTTGTAGGCG
Source organism: uncultured Solirubrobacteraceae bacterium (assembly GCA_963735615.1). Lineage (GTDB taxonomy): Bacteria > Actinomycetota > Thermoleophilia > Solirubrobacterales > Solirubrobacteraceae > Palsa-744. The sequence goes on along the minus strand of CAVTLO010000003.1, from coordinate 1,410,600 downwards.
GTGTTCGCCGCGAGCAGCAGGATCGCCGCTGTCGCCGCCTGCGTGATCGGGTACATGAAGCCCGAGCCGAAGCTGCGGTGGGCGAGCTGCGAGAGCACAGTTTCATGCGCGTTAGGAACGACGCCGCCAAGCTGGACCATCGCGATCGTGCCCGCGAACAGCAGGATCAGCAGCGTGACCATCCATGTCAGCGTCGTGCGAGCGTTGCGCCACTCGGTGGGCTTGAACACGGGCACCGCGTTTGAGATCGCCTCGATCCCGGTCATCGCGGTCGACCCGGAGGCAAACGCGCGCAGGACCAGTAGCACGCCCACGCCCTCGGTCGCGCTGATGTGCGGTCGCGGCGTGGCGTGAAAGCCGCGCCCGCCGGCGTCGATCAGGCCGACGATGACGAGCACGAAGATCGCGAGGATGAACAGGTACGTCGGCGCCGCGAACATCGCGCCGGCCTGGCGCACGCCGCGCAGGTTGCCGGCGAGCAGGACCGCGATCACGCCGACCCCGATCGCGACGGTGTCGGAGGACAGCGACGGGATCGCCGAGGTGATCGCTTCCAGGCCGGCGGCGACGGACACGGCGACCGTGAGGATGTAGTCGGTCATCAGGCCCGCTGCGGCGATGAGCCCGGGAGTGCGACCGAGGTTGTCGCTGGCGACGATGTAGGACCCGCCGCCGTGTGGATATGCGCGAATCGTCTGGCGGTAGGAGACGCCGACGGCGAGCATCAGGAAGGCAATCGTGCCGGCGATCGGCAGCGAGTAGCGAAGGCCGCCGCTGCCGGCGAGCACGAGGATCGCGAGCATCGCTTCCGGGCCGTAGGCGACCGACGAGAGCGCGTCCGCGGAGAGCACCGGCAGCGCCACGAGCTTGCGCATCCGCTCGCGGGCGATCGCCGAGCTGCGCAGCGGCGGTCCCAACAGCGCCCGCCTGAGCTCGTGCCCGAGGCGCGGCGCCGGCGAGTCCACGACCTCGTCGGCGTCCTTCGTGGCTTCGACCTCCGGCAGCGACGCGCTCTGGACGGGGACGATGCGCCCGAAGCGGGTCGGGCGGATGTCCGTCGCGGCGGGAAAGCTGCCGAGGCTGGGGTCGACGGGCAGCGCGCGCCGCCAAGTCTCGGGATTGCCGCAGACCCGCCCCCACACGCGCCCCACACGCGCCAAGACGCCGAGCTGGCGCTCGTCGAGCTTCGTCAGCTGCGCGTCCGGGCTCGGTGCGTGCGCATCCTGCTCGCCACGAGCGTTCATCTGCCGTGTGCTTGTTGTTGCCCTATGAGCGCGTGTCGATCATGTCAGGCGGGGATGATGACGATCGCGTCTCGGTGGCGGTGCTGGCGGCCGCGGCGGCTGCCGCCGTGCCCGTCGCGAGCAGCGCGCGCTGGCTGGCTTCGAGCGCGAGCGCCTGTGCGACCTGCTCGCGCAGACGGATCATCTCGCGTCGGCGGGTGAGCACGAGCAGGGCGAGCAGCGTGACGACCGCGAGACCGAGGAAGCCGAGCGCGGCCGCGAGCTTGGAGGCGAGGCTGGTCGCGTCGAGCTCGCGCGCGGGCAGTGCCACCGAGCGCACGGTTGGGATCGCCGCCGCCGCCTGTGCAGCGGGCGGGAGGTTGACGACGGGCACCGTCTGCTCGGCCATCGCCAGCATCTCGTGCGGCTGGACGCTGTTGGTGAGTGTGTTCTGGATCCAGTACTCAGCGCCGCCTTCGTGCCAGGCGATCGTCCTGATCTCTTCGCCGGCGTAGAACAGGCTGTAGGTGCGCGAGCCGATCTGAACCGTTTCACTCGGGGTGCTCAACAGCGGCGGGTCGGTCCAATTGCTGCCCTGCACGTCGTAGTATTCGCCCAGGCCGCCGCGGTCGATGACGATCACGTAGATCGGGTGAACGTGGCCGTGCTGGTCGCGGACGTGGTAGAGGCGCAGCATGTCCGGTTCGGCTTCGGCGGTGGTGTTGCGCACGCGCGGGTACTCCAGCGCGAACGGCAGCTCGGGGGCGGCCGAGCGCGCGCTCGCCAGCTCTTCGGCGGACGTCGGCGTCAGCGGAAGCCGCGCTTCGCCGCCGCGCGCGCGGTGGTAAGGGCGGGCTGCGCGCACCGCCTGGCTGACCTTCTGCGTGGAGATCGGGGCGGTGCCGCTCAGGAAGCTGTGCACGGCTTCCTGGATCTCTTCGGGGGTGGCGGTGTCGACGGAGGTTAGCTCCATAACGTGAAAGGGCACCTGGCGCACCGGCTTGCCGGCCGATTCGACCAGCAGCTCGAGCAGCTGCAGCACCTGTTCTTCACCGTGAAGATCCGTTTCCATCGCTTTGCCGAGGATCCGCTCGAACTTTTCGCGGTTTTCAAAAAGCGTCGGGCCGTACTGCGCCTTGACTTCGAGCAGGAAGCGCTGATCGCGCGCGTCGCGGATCAGCGAGGTGCTTTCGTGGCGGTTGGCCACGAATTCGAGCGCCTGCTGGCCGCACAGGCGCTGGTAGCCAGGCTGCAGGTTGATTTCGAAGTACTGTTCGCCTTCGGGTTCGTTGACGTGGTAGTAGCGCTTGTCGACGGTCATGTACACGCAGCCCATTTCGTCGACCGCGTGCTTGAAGCGCTTGAAGTTGGTGACGAACACGTGATTGACCGTGAGGCCGAACACGTTTTTGATCGTTTCGAGCATCAGCTTGACGCCGCCGGAGGTGCCGCCGCCGTCCTCGTACCCGTAGGTGTAGGCGGAGTTGATGCGGTTGGTTTCCAGTTCCCCGTTGGGCTTGGTGAACGTGACCTGCAGCTCGCGCGGGATCGACAGCATCGAGATCGTCGGCTTGCTCGGGTCGATCCGCACGAGCAGCATCTCGTTGGCGTGCGGTAGAACCGCTCCGCCGGGGTTGTCCTTTGGCGGCGGGCGTTCGTCGTTGCCGACCAGCAGCAGCGTCTCGGGCGAGCCTTTGCCCACGGGCGCGAGCACCTTCGAGGCCAGCTTGACGGGTTTGTTCTGGTCGAGCGCTTCGACCACTTTGCTGACCTCGTTGCGCGCCACCGCATAGGTTGCCCCGCCCGTCAGCGCCACGATCCCCAGCGCGGCGAGCAGCACCCGTGTGGCCAGCCACCAGGGGCGTCGCGGCGGCTCGGGCGGTATCTGGCCCGCAGAGGCGCCGGCGGGCGCGGGTGCAGCGGGTGGGGTCGTGGCGGTGCTCAAACGCAGGGAGATGATCCCAGGTGCTCGCCTCCAGGCCTACAGCAGCCAGAGTAGCCTGACCGGCATCCCAACATGTCGACGTTGCGTATGCCACCCGTGGCGGTGGCGAGGAAGGTTCAGATGACGGAAACTGGTCCGATCGGGTTCGAGCACCGGATGGAGCATCGGCTCCATGGTCCGGTGACGAACGGGCACCATCTCGCGAAGGCGCTGCACCCGACGCCGAGCGTGCTCAAAGAAGCGATGGGCGAGGTCGAAGGCTTCAACGCGAAGTTTGCCGTCCTGATCACGAGGCTCGTCGGCACGATGTGGTGCGCGTACCTGTTCGGCGTGATCGCGTTGATCGGGCTTGGTCCGGCGCTGAAGCCGGGCGGCGAGGGGATCATCGCGTGGATCGCGCAGACGTTCCTGCAGCTCGTGCTGCTGTCGGTGATCATGGTCGGGCAGAACGTGCAGGCCCTCGCCTCCGACGCGCGCTCGGCGAACACCTACAACGACGCCGAGGCGATCCTCGATCGTCTCGACATACACACGCAGGGAGGCCTGAAGGCGATCCTCGACCGCCTGGATGAAATGGCCCCGGCTGTCGCCGGTGCGGCTGGCGGCCAGGGCGCCACGGGCAAGCCCACCGCGGACGGGGGCTGAGCGGCGGCGGGGCGCCTGAGAGGCGCCAAGGCGCACCTCACGACTGCGCGAACGTCGTCCCCTCTCGCGCGCCGGCGGCCGGATTGCGGCGAACGATGACGCCGGCGATCACGGCGGACGCCGCGACAATCGCCAACGCCAGATACGGGAACACGCTGTAGGGCGAGGGCTGTCCGGGCTTGCAGAGCTCGGCGAACGGGACGATCAGCGTCAGCGCGCCGAGCATCGGGACGGCCACGTGCCTGATCGCCGAGAAGGATCGGCGGTGGCGACGCCACATGAAGATCGGCAGCGAGAGCGTCGTCAGGAAGTAGACGAACAGGATCACGATCGTGCCCATCGTCGAGCACTCCGCGTACAGGCCGACGGGGTCCGTCGACCCGTTGTCCACACCGACGACGTGCGCCAGCCACCAGATCGCGACGATTCCAAGGCCGCCGACGGCCATCACGAGCAGCGCGTTCACCGGTGTGTCGGAGCTGGGGCGGACGTGCCCGAGCCGCGCCGGCAGCAATCCGGAGCGCCCGCCGTCGAACAGCATCCGCGCCTGTGCGTTCGCGGCGGAGACCAGCGTGGCGAGCACGGAGACGATGCCCGCAAGCCATGCCAGGATCGCCGCGCCGCCGAGATAGCGGTCGGCGACGCTCAGGAACGGCACGGAGGAGCGCCCGATGGAGGCGACGTCGTAATGGAAGCCGGTGACGGTGGCGTAGGCGAAGAACACGAACAGGACGGTGCCGATCGCGATCGACGTGTACAGGGCGCGGGGGATCGTGCGCCGCGGATCGCGGGCCTCCTCGGCGAGCGCCGGGCCGTTTTCCCAGCCGATGAGCATGTACAGGGCAAGGGGGAAGCCCACGGACAGCCCCGTCAGGCCGCCGCTGAGGTGCGACCACGAGAACGGCACGCCGGACAGCCGTGAGCGCTCGTCCACGATCACGACGACACACACCACGAGCATGATCGTCACCTGTATGAGGACGGCCAGCCCGACAGCCGTCGTCGAGAGCCTGACGCCGCGCGCCGTCAGCCAGATCGCGGCGACGGTCAGCACGAGGGTGATGGGCTCCCACGCGAGGTGCCACGAGGTGTAGTGGGCCAGGGTCAGCGCGACCATGCCGCCGGACATCGTGAACACACCCGCGATCGCGACGGTGAAGCCGACCGCGACGAGCAGCGCCGTGACGGCACCGGCCCTCGCTCCGAGCGATGTCTCCACGTAGGTGATGAAGCTCCCCGCCGATGGCTCCGCCTTGGTGAACTCGGCGACCGTGAAGGCGAGGAAGACCACAGCGACGCCCGCGGCGAGGATCGTCAACGGGGCGGCGACGCCGGCGGTGACGGCGATCACGCCGAACGCGAAGTAGAAGTCGATGCCTGGGCCGATGTTGGCGACCGTCGAGGCCGTCACGTCGGCGGTGCCGAGCTGGCCGGCGCGGAGGTGCTCTGTGCTCAACGGATCATCGTGCGCGAGCGGCGCGCCTTTGCTGGACCATCGAGCTGATGATCCCACAGCGGCTCTTTGCCGCACGGGCAGCCGCGGGCCGTTGGGGCACTCTCGATAGTGCCCCGCCCAGCCTTCCAGACTGAGCGGGGCATTGCTTCGTTCCTGAGAGGCCGGGAGCAGTGGACATTGCACCCGGCGACGCGACAGCGTAGCCGAGCACGCACTTCTGCAGCGTTGATTGTCAGTCCGCTGGACTGCTCGTTGCAAGCCGATCGGAGACGATCGTCGGCCGCCTCCCCCGTGTCCCTATCTCAGAGGTCTCAGGCGCCTCGACGCTCGGGGCGCACAAGGATGTGCGCCACGCGATAGCCGAGCAGACGGTGGAGATACTGAATGTTCTTCTCAGCTCTGATGCCATTCGTAGATTCTGCGAATAGGAAGCCGATGCCCTCGTCGCAAAGCATTTCCACGACGGCGGCGTTCAGCGCCCACCGCGCCGGACTCGCTGCCACCAGATGCTCCAAGAGCGCGCATTCCACATCCACAGTCAGGAGACATACGCCGACACAATCTCCTGAGCTGTCGAGCGCCGCCAACCAGCGGCGTCCTGGCTCATCGGATTGCTCCTCCAAGTACCGTTGTAGACGTTCGACCTCATCCTCCGCTCGCGTCGCGCAGTTTTTCGCCCAACGCTCCAGCGCCCAGCGCCGCTCCGCGGCCGCCGGGAGTGCGGTCACGGAGATCCGCGCGTCTCGGGCGCGGTTGAGATTCGTGCGGAGTGCCTGGCGGTGACGTCCACGCAGATGCTCGGCGATCGTCGAGGGCACAGGCAGAAATCCCTGGGCGATTCTGTTGTCGGGTATGAGGCACCATTTCCGGAAGCCGAAATACTCGCGAATTCGCTCTCCGGCGGGAGAGTCGCTGAGGCTGACACACACGGACGGCAGTCGCCAGAGCAGAGCCGCCATCGCCATCAGGCCGGTGACATCTCCCTTTCTGGGCAGTACACGAGCACGGCCGGAACCCGCTCGATGTCGCTCCAGGAGCTCGCGGGCGGCGACAAACGTCTCACCCCCGTACTGAAGATCAGCCAGCCGGTCTTGGCTGGAGCTCAGGCGCAGCGGGGTTGCGCCGAAACCGCTGTTCCGCCCTGTGCGATCCTTCCGGTATCTGAAAACTTGGGAGATTATCGACCCACCACGCTGATGGGACGCTCGCTGTACGCGGCCTCATTGTGGATCGGGGGATCGGGCGGTTGCTGGTCCATAGCCCATTCAACGTCACCGGCGAGAACGAACTTGTGCCCGAACGGGCACGCGCGGCCGCATCCACGAGAAGCATCACCTGTGACCCCCATCATAAGTGTGCCCACCATCACATATGGGCAGCGACTGTATAAATGCCGATCCGCACAAGCCCCCTACAGCAGCAACAACTTGAGCGGCCTGATGATCCCGCTGTTGCACTGCTCCCAGACGTGCCGCAGGGTTCCGATGACTGGCTGCCCAGGAACGGGCGTACCCTCTCCGAGCGTTACGTCGCGGGTGAACTTGCCCTCGGCGTCTGGTTCCGCATGGCCCTCAACGCCGGTCCAGTAACTCAGTACTTGGCCGTCATAGGTGGGGCCACCAAAGCCGCCGATTTGGGCATCCGAAATGGCGGTGCTTTGACCGGGGCCACCCAGGCGGATCTCGCCAGATGGGATGGCGGCGGCGACAGCAAGCGGCTCTTGGTGCTTATCGACACGGTCCAGCTCATGGACGATCCACAGCGGGTGTTTGACGTAGTCGGTGGGACCAGCGTTGTAGGGCTGTTCGCTCTCGATGAATCCCTGCGCGCCGGGCGGCATATTTCGGTAGCGACGTTTGGCCTTCTTGAAGAGTGCGGGGCCTTGACCGGCGTTCCCGTCCGAGTCTACGTCCCCGAAGATCGGGTATTCAGAGGCGTTCCTGAGCTTGATCGGCAGGGTGCCCCCTTTGTTGGCGTCGGCATAACCCCGGCTATTGAGGGCGAGCGCAAGGTGGTCGAGGGCCGATTCGATCTGGTGAGCGACGACACCGATCTCCATGCTCCAGTCAGGCACATCGCCGGTGATGCGCGTGACGATCTCCGTCCGCCGGGTCTCGGGATCGTGCTCTATGACGATGCGGTACGCGTCACGGCCGAGCCACCCTTGGATGGAGCCTTCCAGTGTGTCCAGATGCTTTGACGCATCCTGCATCTTTTTGTCGTAGCTAGGGATGCTCACGCGGCTACTCTCGCGCTGGATGGCTGACGACGGAGCACGAGCGGGAGCCTACTCGCCCCTAAATCCCTATGTCAAGACGCTTGACACCGTCCGACCTGTCAAGTATATTGACACTATGGCCGCTGGCAACCGACACGATCCGACCCGGACGGCGTGCTCCGAGTCGCAGTTCTCGCTCATGGAGTTCATGCGCGACTACCCCGACGATGCCGCCTGCCTGGAGCACCTGTGGCGCTCGCGCTACTCGCCCGACGGCGAACACGCCGAGTGTCCGAAGTGCGAGCAGGAGCGCGTGTTCCGCAAGTACGCAACCGCGCAGGGTCGCCAGTCGTGGACGTGCACCGGCTGCGGGCATCACGTCCACCCGACGGCCGGGACGATCTTCCATAAGTCATCGACGTCGCTGCACCTGTGGTTCTTCGCGATCTACATGATTACGAGCACTCGCTGCGGCGTGTCGGCCAAGATGCTTGAGCGCGAGATTGGCGTGTCCTACAAGACGGCGTGGCGGATGCTGAACAAGATTCGCAACGAGCTGATGGTGGACGACGGCGAGCGGCTACGCGGCGACGTGGAGGTCGATGAGGCGTCCGTGGACGGCAAGCCGCGCAAGAAGCAGGGCAGGCACACGCAGATCGCTATCGGCCCGTCTCGGCGGTCGGAGGCCGCGAAACTCCGCGAACGTAGTAGAGCGACCGTCTTCGCTGCCGTCGAGCGAGGGGGACGGATCAAAGCGACGGTGCTGCCGTCTCGGCATGGTCCGAGGCTCAAGCAGCAGGTGGTCGAGTGGGTCGAGCCCGAGTCGATCATCATCACGGACGAGTGGGGCGCGTACAACGGCCTAAAGGCGCACTTCATCGACCATAGTCGGATCAACCACTCGGCCGGCTGGTATGTCGTCGGCGACACGCACACGAACACCGTGGAGGGCTTCTTTGGCCACCTGAAGCCGTCGATCAAGGGCACCTACCGGCGCGTCTCGCACCACTGGCTACAGGGCTACCTCAACGAGTTCACGTGGCGCAGGAACGCACGCTTGACCGACGAGCCGATGTTCGACACGCTGGTAGAGCGGTCGGTCGCGTGAGCGAGTCCGAGGCAATCAAGGCGATCCGCCGCGCCGCGAAACGACGCGAGTACTCCGAGCGGCTACGCAAGCAGGCGACCACGGACCTGCGCGAGAACATCCTCCGCGCGCAGCGTGAGGGCGTGTCTATCGCTCAGATCGCTCGGGAGGCTCGTCTGTCTCGTCAGGGCGTTTACGACCTGCTGGCGGCGGCGCGACCTTCTTGACCATCGCGTGGAAGTCGCCGCGCGTCGGGACCGGGATACGGTGGCCCGCTGGCGTCGTTTGTTTCGGCTCGTGTGGGTCCTGCTTGTTGTGCGGCATCGCAAGCGAGACTAGCGCGCACCGCGGAAGATGCCGGTCAGCTCGACAGGTAGATCACGAATCCTCTAGAACTTGGTAGACATGGGCCGAAAGTTCGCAAATAGCGGGGATTTCGCGTGCTAGCCTGTAAGTTCGTCGGAGGTCCGGCGCTCCTGAGTCTCAGAGCGAGCAGAGCGGAACGGTGCGACGGGCCGGTTTCGTTCGATCAGGGGTTGTCAGATGCCGATTAGGGTCCAGATAGATGGGAAGACCTATGAGTTGCCCGACGCTACAGGGGACACGCTCAAGGACATTGCTCGGCGCAACGGCGTCTCCGTCGAGGTCGCGCTGAAGCAGGCGATCCTGAATGAGAAGTTCATCGAAGAACAGACTGCCACCGGAGCCAAACTCCTGATCGAGAAAAACGGCTCGCTGAAGGAGCTAGTCTTCAACAAGGCGCCAACGCCTAGCATCTAACTCCCTATGACCGACATCGCTGACGAGGACGACGACGAGTCGGCGCACGAGAATGATGATGAGATCGAGGAGTTGGAGGGATGGGAGCCTGTAGTCGGGTCTCCCTATGACGGGCGACCAAATCTGCTCGGCTACGGCCCAGACTACGACCCCACACCCAGGCGTGAGGAAACACGCTCCCTGCTAGCGATAGCGCTCGTTGCCCTCTTGGCGGCCGTGGCTCTGGGGATACTGCTACTGACAGGCTTCAGCGAGCTGAAAATCGAAGATGCCAAGGATCTGATCGACGGCATCTTGTCGCCGCTGATCGCGCTGACGGGTACGGCGCTCGGCTTCTACTTCGGCGGCCATCACGGCTCGAAGTAGAAGCGCCACGCCCCGACCGGGCGACGTGGCGCTCTGAGCGTGCGTCAGGTAGCGTGGCCTACCAAATCGGCCATGTGGAACGCGGCGGGCGTCGCGATCACGAAACCGTCGCTGATCTGGTGGAGCAGCCCCTTGCCGCAAAGCGGCCGGGTGAGGGCTTCCGGGTCGAAGTACTCCAACTCGCGGCCGATGTCCGCCACGGCCCAGACGGTGGGCTGACGCGACGGTTCGGTGAGCAAGTAGACGACATCGCGTTCCATAGCGCCAAACTCGCGCTCGCCACGGGTCAGATGCGGGCCAGGGGTAGGGTTCTCGTGCATGGGAGTTCACGCTCCTTTGCCACGGCCCGGGGGCAGTCACCGCTGTCGCCCGGGCCACTCGGTTTGTAGGAGCGCGCAACGTAGGCGCTGAGAACGACGGAATCAGCCGGGAAAGGCCCGCTTATACAGTCGCTGCCTATATGTGCCCACCATCACACAAACACCGTCGTAACCGGTTATCATACGAACGATTGTTCGACTCGTCGAGTCGTCTCCGTTGATGGAGGCGAGCGGGGGACCCACTGCCGGATCGCGATAAAGGCGAACCCGGATGGGGCGAATCGGCCACTGATGTGGCTGTAACGCCCGGCTGACACGCGTCTGTTGCGCGTGGACGGTCGGCCGTGAGCCCGACAGCTAACCCCGTAGGCGCAAACAAGGAGGTTTGTAACCGTATGTACGTACCTGCGACGCCGCTGCCTGCGGCGCCACTGGTCCCGGTCGGAATCGCCTCGGCCGCTCCCACCCCAACCGTGACGACGCCGGTGCACACGCACCTTCAGGTCCGCGGCTATCAGCTGAACGTGCTGGCAGATCATCGCGCGAGCGTTACCGGCACGCTGCTTGGAGAGCGCCGGCAGGGCCTGCCTGCGCAGCTGGTAGCGCTGCAGGAGCTGGGCAGGCACGGCTGGCGCACGCTCGCCCGCGCCCGCACGGGCACGCGCGGGCGCTTCCGGTTGAGCTTCGTGCCGCGCCGGCTTGGCAGCGAGTGGGTGCGCCTGCGCTTCGCGGGTGGCGCCGCCGCGCTGCCCTCGCGCCGGCGACTCGGGCGGCTGAACGTGTACCGCCTGGCGGAGGCCTCGTGGTACGGCGGCGGCGGTAGCCTCGCGTGCGGCGGATCGCTGACGAGCGCCACCATGGGCGTCGCCAACAAGACGCTCCCGTGCGGCACGCTGATCACGCTTCGCTACGGCGGGCACACCGTGCGCGTGCCGGTGGTCGACCGCGGACCGTACGTCGCCGGGCGCGAATTCGACCTCACCGAAGCGACCAAGGACGCGCTTGGATTCGAAGGCGTCGGGCAGGTGTGGAGCACGAGCTGAGGGGCTGAAGCTCTGCACGTGCGCCTGCATCGTGGGCGCGCTCGTGCAGGGGTTGGATTTCGGCCTGACGCTTCATTGAATCTCCTGGATGTCAGTTGCAATGCAGGCGTCTCGCACACAGCTGTGGCTTGAAAGCCTCGGTGACTGGAGCTGGCCCGGCCAGGGCGGGGCGGCGGTTGAGATCCTGCCGCCGCCCTGGGTGCCGGCTTTCCCGCCGCGGCGCGAGCCGGCGGTCCTCGGAGGAGCCCGGCCGCGCACGAGCAAGCCCGGTCGCGCGCGGGCGCGCAGGTTGCTCGTCGGCGTGCTGCTGGGGGCGCTTGCGCTCACATGCGTTGCGCTTGCCGAAGGCGGACAGCTGACGCTCGGCAGCCTCGTCGGTGCGCAGAGTGCAGCAGCAGTCGAGCAGGAAGCTCCAGCGATCAGCTCGGCTCCCGCGGTGCAATCGCTGCCGAGCCTCGACGCGGTCAACGAAGATGCGGCCGGCAGCGAGATCGACCGGGCTGACTACGACTCGGCGGCGTTGCACGGAGAAGGTTCGTTCCTCGTATACCTGCCGCCGGGCTACGCGAGCACGACGCTGCACTACCCGGTGCTGTACATGCTCCCCGGCCAAGACCAGTCGGACACGGCGTTCCTGCATATCGGCCTGCAGGGCCAGCTCGACCGTCTGATCGCCCGGCACGCGATACCGCCGATGATCGCGGTGATGATCCAAGGCGGGCCGGGCGCCAACCTGTGGCGCAACCAGGGCGCGCTGCGCTACGAAAGCTACATCCTTGAAGTCCAGGAACTGATCGACGAGATGCTGGCGACGGTGCCGGCCCGCGGCGCGCGCGCGGTCGTCGGCGACTCGATGGGCGGTTATGGCGCGATGAACGTGGCACTCGCCAACCCTTACCGTTTCGGCGTCGTGGAGAGCTGGCTGAGTTTCTTCAACGGCCTGGAAGGCGATGTGCGCGCCGATCGGCCGATCTTCTCGCGGCTCGGGCTGCACGCGTTCATCTACGGCGGCGAACAGGACCACATCGCAAACCCCGACGAGGATCAGCCGTTTGCGGCGGCTCTACGCGCCGCCGGTGCTGAAGCCCACGGCGCGGTGTACCCCGGCGAACACAACCTCGAAACGATCGAAGCCCACCTCGAAAGCATGCTCGTGTTCGCCGGGCACGCGCTGCGCCCGGCAGCGACGCAGGCGTCAAAGGCCTGAGCGCAGGCGCGCTCGCGGTCGAGCGCAGAGGTGCGAGCTCACTGGCCGCCCGGCCAGTATCATCAGCGAACATCCCGGCAACGACCAGGGGAGTCACGATGGCGGCGGTTGGCAGCGATCTCGAGAGCGTCGAACTGACGGCGGACGAGCACTGGCTGGACGGCCCGCCGCATGCGCTGTTCAAGCAGATGCGCAGCGGCTGCCCGATCCACTGGACGGAGCGCTTCGAGGACTTCCCCGACGAAGCCGGCTTCTGGTCGGTGACGACCGCGGATGACATCCACACGGTCAGCCGCGACTGGCGTACGTACTCCTCCGCGCACGGGATCACGGCTGCGGGCGTGTTCCCGCAGGAGCTGATCAGCGCGATGTTCATCGGCATGGACCCGCCCAAGCACGACCGCCTGAAGGCGCTGTTCCAGGCGGGCTTCACGCCGAAGCGGATCGCCGACCACGAGGATGCGATCCGCGCGATCGCGGTGAAGGTGCTCGACCGCTTGGAGGGCCCGCCCGCCCGCGAGCAGTGCGACCTGGTCAGCGAGGTCGCCCAGCCGGTGGTGGCGCGCGTGATTGGCAGCTTCATGGGCATCGCCGAGGAGGAAGACGTAATCTGGGCGCGCCTGATGAACTCGACGCTCGGCGCGGGCGATCTCGATGTGAACCCGAACGGCATCGAGGGCGCGCTGGAGAAAGACATCCCGGAGATCTTCGAGCGCTGTAGCCGGCTGATCGCCGAGCGCCGCGAGCATCCGACGGACGACCTGACGAGCGTGCTCGTGCACGCGGAGGTCGATGGCGAGAAACTCGAGGAACATGAGATCGTGATGGGCTTCTTCCTGCTGATGGCCGCGGGCAACGACAGCACGAAGGCGACGTTCTGCTCCGCGATGCGGGCGTTGATGGAAGACCCCGAGCAGATGCAGGCGCTGCTGGATGACCCGTCGCTGATCCCGAGCGCGGTGGAGGAGGCGCTGCGGATGTTCCCCGCGTTCGGGCATTTCCGCCGCACGGCGACGTGCGACACGGAGCTGCATGGGCAGAAGATCCGTGCGGGGGAGAAGGTGGTGCTGTGGTACACCTCATCCAACCGCGACGAGACGCGCTATGAGAACCCCGACCACTTCGACGTGCGTCGCAACCCCGAGCACCAGGCGTTCGGCGCGGGCGGGCGGCACTTCTGCCTCGGCACGGCGCTCGCGCGCCTGGAGCTGAAGGTGATGCTCGAGGAGACGCTCAAGCGCTATCCGGGCATGCAGCTGGTGGCTGAGGCGGGCAGGCCTCAATACGTCGAATCCCCCTTCATCAATCAGCTCAAGCTGCTCCCCGTCCGGCTCGCGGCCTAGTGCTGTGGGCCGGACGGCCCTCTACCCCGCGGCTGCAAACCGAGCGCCTGCTGCTGCCGCGCTGGCGCCCGACGGACCTCGAGCAGTTCGCGGCGATGAACGCGGACGCGGCGGTGATGGAGCACTTCCCGGCGCCGCTGTCGGCCGAGCAGAGCGCGGCCCTGGTGGCGCGCATCGAGCGCTGCTTTGAAGAGCACGGCTATGGCCTGTGGGCGGTTGAGGTGCGTGTGGACGGCGCGGAGGGGGCGTTCGCCGGTTTCGTGGGCCTCGAGCCGGTGACGGACGAGCGGCTCGCGTTCGCGCCGGCGGTCGAGCTCGGCTGGCGCCTGGCACAGCCGTTCTGGGGCCGCGGCATCGCGACCGAGGCTGCGTCGGCGGCGATGGCGTTCGCATTCGACGAGATCGCGCTGACGGGCCTGGTGTCGTACACGGCGGTGAGCAACGTGCGCTCTCAGCGAGTGATGGAGCGGCTGGGCATGCGCCGCGACCCGGCGGAGGACTTCCTGCACCCGGGGATCGCGCCGGGGCATTCGCTGGCCCCGCACGTGCTGTACAGGCTGGACGCTCACGCGCGGCGGTAGCGCGCACAGACGGCGGCGATCACCGCGAGCGCGCGTTCGGAGTCGATCGGGATCTCGGCGAGCCCGGCGACGAGGTCGACGGCGTCGTCGATGCTCGCGTGCCCGCGCAGCTCGCCGCACCAGCGCTCGAGCCAGCGCAGCGTCCACACGTCGAAATCGTCGGGCCGCTGCACGGCGACGAGCGGCAGGAAGCGCGCGGTCAGCTCGAGCTCGAGCGGGCGCACGCGCTCGCTGGCGGCCATCTTGGCGAGCGCGATCGCGAAGTCGAGCTCGCCGCGCTGCAAATGGCCTTCGAGCTCGCGGATCGGGCGGAATGGCCTTCCCATACGAACACATGTTCGCATGTCGGTACGCCGGACGGCCGCGATCGGACGGACGCACGCATATCCTCGAAGCATGTGCGGGCGCTACACGAACACAGCGGGTCCAGAAGAACTGAACGACCGTTTCCGAGTGCCGATCGCAAGCGACGCGGGAACGCGGCGCTTCAACATCGCACCGACGGAAGAGGTGCTGGCGATCGTCGCGCCGCACGGCGAGCCGGAAGCGCAGTTGCTGCGCTGGGGCCTGATCCCGCACTGGGCGAAGGACCTCAAGAGCGGCGCGAAGATGATCAACGCGCGGATCGAGACGGTCACGTCCAAGCCGGCGTTCAGGGAGCTCGTGCCGAAGGGCTCGCGCAGGGCGCTGCAGCTGGCGGACGGATATTTCGAGTGGCTGAAGCCGGAGAAGCGCAGCGAGCCGCGCCAGCCGTTCTTCTTCCAGGTTGACGGCGGCATCCCGTTCGCGTTCGCGGCGCTGTGGACGCCGGCGAAGATCGAGGGCGAGTGGGTCCACAGCGTGACGCTGCTGACGTGCGACTCGGCGCCGAACCGCATCGCGGCGCCGATCCACGACCGCATGCCGGTGATCCTCGCCGACCGCGACGCCCAGCAGGCGTGGCTAGATCCGGCGTTGGGCGCGGAGGAAGCGCTGGCGGTGTGCGGGCCGTTGGCGACCGAGCGCCTGTCGGCGCGCGCGGCCAACCCGGCGGTCAACAAGGCGGGGGGCGCTGAGGGGCCGGAGCTGCTGTACGCGCCGAGTGCTGCAAATTAATATTTGGAGGCGCGGGCGCACGGCTCGCGCCGGGCGCCACTAGCGGCCTACGCGGTCAGCCAGCGCCGCGGGTTCTCGGCGAAGATCGTCTGGAAAATGGCGTCGTCCATGACGCCGAGCTCGCGCAGCGCGGGCACGACCTCCTCGAAGACGAGCGTCATCGACCAGTTGCGGATCGCGCCGCTGGATTCGAAGACCGCGCCGGCCTCGGGTGGGAACCAGTCGATCGACGCGCAGAAGTCCTGGGAGATCATCAGCCGCTCGGCGTGCCCGCGACGCAGCAGCTCGGCGGCGGTCGCGTTGCGCTTGTCGATCGGCAGGTACATCTCAAGGCCGTAGCGGTCCAGGCCGACGTACACGCCGCTTGCGAGCAGTCCCTCGATGTAGCCGACGTCCTCGCTGTCGCCACAGTGGGCGATCTGCACGCGCGCGGGATCGACGCCCTCCTCGAGGAAGATCTCGACCTGGCGCGGCCCGGTGCCGACAGCGGGCATCGAGTGCGCCATGATCGACGCGCCCGTCTGCACGCTCGCGCGCGCGACCGCACGGTGGATCTTCTCGACGTTCTCGGTCACGCCGGCGGCGTCGGCAGCGCACTTCAGGAACGCGGCCTTGATGTCGGTGCCCTGGATGCCGCGTTCGATGTCCTCGACGAAGTGATCGGCCATGACGTCGACGTCGCGGCCCTGGAAGTAGTGGGGGAGATAGTCGTAGCTGTAAATGCCGGTGCAGGCGACGACGCGCACGCCAGTCTGATCGGCTACCTGCTTCATGAAGCGCACGTCGCGTCCGCCGAACATAGCGGTGGGGTCGACGATCGTCTGCACGCCGTGCGCCTTGGCGGCATTGGCAGCGAGCAGCGCGGCGTCCAGCTCGAGTTGCTCGTCGTAGCGGCTGGGCCACTCGACGGCGACGGCCTCGTCGCGGAAGCGCAGGTGCTCGTGCACGAGCACCAGTCCCAGCTCGTCTGCGTCGACGGCTCCCTGCACGGTCTCTACGGTCGGCATCTGGTTCTCCTCCCTCGGTCGCTCAGGCAGGCAACGGCTGCACCCTCCAACGTACCTCGTTGGCCGTCTGCTGGAGCCTATCCCCGCCCGCTGGGGGGCAACGCGCCGCGCCTGCGCGTCAATCCGCGAAGTGCTTGGCGGCGATCTGCTCGATCGTACCCTTCGTACGAATCGTCATTGAGCCGAGCGTTCGCGCGAGCACGCTCATGTCGAGCGCGGAGCCCAGCACGCCGCCGCTGGGCAGCCAGTAGACCTCGCGCTCGTCGAACACGAGCCCGTCCCGATCGCCCGCTAGCGCCAGCACCTGCTCGCGCGCCTTCGGCGTGGGGGAGGCGTCCAGCAACGCCACCTGCAGCTTGCCCGCGGAGCTGCGCAGCCGCTCGGGCGCAAACGGCGCGCTGGCGGCAATCGCCCGAACCTCCTGCGCGGCGCGGATGAACGTCGGGACCGCATAGCCGAGCGCCTCGCCGAGCCCATGCTCGATCCGCTGGCGCAGCGTCTCTGGCGAGTCCCGTCCGCTCCGCCGATCGGCGGCGAAGACGACGTTGCCGCTCGCGCGGAAGGTCCGCACGTCGCCGAAGCCCATCGCCTCGAAGTGAGCCCGCAGATCGTCGTTCGTCAGCCGGTGGCCGCCGACGTTCATGCCGCGGAGAAATGCTGCGTATGACGACATCGCCGAGACTGTACCCGCGCGACGCGGGAATGGCCGCTTATGCGTAGTCCGCCAGCGGCGCGGCTCGAGTCGCGAGCTCGGACGAGGCTCGACGGGACTCCAGGGACTCAGGCCGCGAGTCAGAAACAATAGATTCTGACTACACGATTTTCACAGCGTCTCCCCATCTCTGTGGCTAGGATTTGCGGTTCCGATTCGCCGGACGATTGCGTTTGGCGAATCTCTCCATCTCCGGCCTGGTGGCCGGCCAACAAAGATCACGGGGGCCATCGTGAGCGTGCAGAAGTCGACCAGGCCGCGTCGGTTCGGTATTCCACCGACGACTGTGGACCAGCAGGTCCAGAAGTTCCACTCGTTTCAGTCCAACCAGAAATTCGAACCGCTGCCGCCGCCGACAGGCTCTTTCCCATACCGCCTCGCCACCAGCGAGCTCGGCCTACCGCCGGCTACGAGCGAACGGGTCCTGCACGTGACCGGGGACACCGGTGGGGTGAAGGACCCGAACCCGCAGATGAATGTGGCCGAGGCGATGACCGCCGACCTGCAGGCCGGTGGGGCAGGGTTGGCGCCCGCCTACTTCTACCACGTCGGGGACGTCGTCTACTTCGACGGCGCCGAGCGTCAATACGGCCCGCAGTTCTACGAACCGTATGCCCACTACAACGCCCCGATCCTCGCGATCCCGGGCAACCACGACGGTGAAGAAAACACCGAAGAACCTGGCGTGGCCTCGCTGAGCGCGTTCGTGGAGAACTTCTGCGCGAGCACCCCGCACCTGGACCCCCAGGCGGGGGAGAGCAACCGCGACACGATGACCGAGCCGAACGTGTACTGGACGCTCCAGGACGATCTCCTGACGATCGTCGGCATGTACACCAACGTGCCCGAAGGCGGCCAGGTCAAGCAGGACCAGGTCGAATGGCTGATCGGCGAGCTCGAAGGCGCACCGACCGGCGCCGCGCTGATCGTCGCGCTGCACCACCCGCCCTACTCGGGCGACAGCACGCACGGCGGGTCAGCGCGCATGGGCGAGCTCCTCGACGAAGCCTTCGCGAAGTCCAAGCGCGTGCCCGACATGGTGCTCTCCGGCCACGTTCACAACTACCAGCGCTTCACACGCACGATCGGCGCCAAGCAGGTTCCCTACATCGTCGCCGGCGCCGGCGGCTACCACAACCTGCACAAGATGTCATCAGAAGCCGGCGGCGGGGAGGTACAGCTCCCATTCCAAGCGGCAGCCGACTGCCAGCTGGTCGCGTTCTGCGACAAACAGTGGGGGTTCCTGAGGCTGACCGTCACCGCTGGAAACCCCGTGAGCATCGCGGGCAGCTACACGGCGGTCGACAAGACCGGAGCCGTGACCAAGGAATTCGACACCTTCACTATCTGAGCGGGGCTGGCTCGCGCTGGCGCTGCTGTCCTGCGCAGGAGACCCTGACCGACATAGATCCACCACCCCCCGAAAGGAAACCATGAGCGCGCTGAAGCTGGGCAAGAAGGATCCCGTCCACCACCCCGAGGACCTCCGCTGGGCTGACCTGCGCCTGACGCTGAAGGCAGCGGGGCTGCTGCCGGCTGTGCCCGCCAAGTTCGGCCACGGCGAGACCTATCAGGATTGGCTAATGCTCGGCAACGGCCCGGTCATGCCCGGCGAACCCCCGCAGCCCGCCAACTACAAGGAACCTTGGGAAGGCTGCGGCGACTGCGTATGGGCAGCCGCGGCGCACGAGGTGATGGAGAGCCTGACGGACGCCGGGCAGCATCCCGCGGCCGTGGCCGAACTGTTCAACACGGAAGTGGTAGTCAAAGAATACGCCGAAGTGACGGGCTATGACCCGCTAACCGGCGCAGGCGACGAAGGCACGGAAGTCCGCGCGCGCCTGGTTCACATGCAGGAAAACGGCATCCTCGACGCACAGGGAACACTTCACAAGATTGGGCAGTTCGTCGAACTGGAACCCGGCAACCTGCAGCATCTGCTCGAGGCGCTGTACTTCTTCGAAGCGCTGCCGCTGGGTGTGCAGATCGGCAACGCCCAGCAAGAAGCCTTCGCCATCGCCGAACGGAACGGCTCGACGCCAGTGTGGACTCACGTGGCGAGCTCCGAAAAACTCGACGGACACTGCATCCCTATGGTCGGCCGCCCTGACGACGAACACTTCGCGGCGCTCTCCTGGGGGCGGCGCCTGCTACTGACGCCGACGTTCCTCGAAAATCAGTGCGACGAGGCGTGGGCATACGTGTCGCAGGACCGCATCGACAAGGTCACCGGGACGAGCTATGTAGGCGTGAACGAGACGCAGCTCGAAGCGTACCTGCGGCTCGTCGCCAAGGCAGCCTGACCGTGGCGTAACTGAGATCCCGAGCGCGGCGGCGCAGCCCCGCTCGGGATCTCTGGAACCTACGGCCGCAGCGAGCGGAACGCGGCTCGCATCTCAGCGGCGAAAAGCCCGCGGCTGTTCCCAGGCCGCGAAGTGCCCGCCCCGGTCGAGCTCGTTGAAATAGATCAGGTTGTCTGGGTACGCTCGTTCTGCCCAGCTCCGCGGCGCCTCGATACAGCTCGTCCGGGAAGATGCTCATGGCGTAGCGGGATCGAGACGTTCTTGGCTTCGAAGAAGCCTGACTTGTTCTCCCAGTAGAGGCGAGCCGAGGAAATCCCGGTGTTCGTCAGCCAGTAGAGCGTGATGTTGTCGAGGAGGTCGTCTCGCGTGACCTCGCCCGGGGGGTTGCCTTGGATGACATTTTCCACGAGCCCGGGCTGACCGTTGCCGTCACCGTGGTCGAGGATGAACGCCGCGAGGTCGACCGGTGAGTCCGCCAGCCCGTACAGCGTCTGCGCCCGCGTCGACATGATCAGCGCGTAGGCGACGTGCTTGGTGTAGAAGTCGCTCAGCTCCTGGTACGCGCGCTGCTCCTCGGCTGAGAGACCGGATGGCGGCTCGGCTCGCCCGCGTTCGAACCCCTCTGCGAGATCGAGCGGAGCGGTGCCGGGCATGTTGGAGTGAATGCCCAGCAGCTCCGGAGCCGCCTGTTCGCCCATCGTCTGCGTGACGGCCGCGCCCCAGTCGCCGCCTTGCGCCACGAACTGCGTGTAGCCAAGGCGCTCCATCAGCTCCACCCAGGCGCGTGCGATGCGTGGCGGGATCCCAACCGGTGGCGGTTGGCTTGCCGGAGAACCCGTAGCCGGGCAGCGAGGGGATCACGAGGTGGAATGCGTCCGACGCGCTCGCCGCCGTGCGCGGTGGGGTTGGTGAGCGGGTCGATGATCTTCAGCTGCTCGATGATCGAGCCGGGCCATCCGTGCGTGACGATCAGCGGCAACGCGTCCTCGTGCTGCGAGCGAACGTGGATGAAGTGGATGTCCAGGCCGTCGATCTCGGTGAGGAAGTGCGGTAGGGCGTTGAGCCTCTCCTCGCACTTGCGCCAGTCGTAGTCCGAGCCCCAGTAGCGCGCGAGCTCCTGGATCGTCGCGAGCGGCACGCCCTGGGAGTCATCGGCGACCGTCTCCCGCTCGGGCCACCTGGTCGCGTTTACGCGCCGGCGCAGCTCCTGGAGCTCCGCCTCCGCAAAGCCCACCTGAAATGGGCGAATCGCGGCCTGATCGCTGCGGGTCTGTTGCACTGCTTCAGCGGTAGACATTGTTCCTCCTGAGGTCGTGGCGCGAGAGTTAGATCGACGGCCAGCGGCTGGATCTGTGACGTGTCGCCACGATCGCGTGTTCCGCGGCCCGTCGCGCCCGTGAGCCCACGGGTCAATGCCCTGGTCGACGGTAATGCTCAGCCGCTCACGGCCAGTGGAGCCGGCGCGTCCAGCCGCTAGAGCTGCGTGCCGGCGTCAGGCTGTGGCCGAGGCGGCGACCCGCTCGGCGAGGATCGCCGCGAGGCGCGCGCGGTGGCGGCCTGCGCCGCCCAGCAGTGCGGCGTCGATCTGCGCGCGCTTGAACAGCCAGTGCACGTCCGCCTCCCACGTGAAGCCGATGCCGCCGTGCGCCTGGATCGCGCTGGCGGTCACCTCGCGCCCGGCGTCTGAGGCGGCCGCCTTGGCCATCGCCGCCGCCTCCGCCAGGCCCTCAGGGTTCGCGTCGGCGCTCCACGCCGCCAACGCCGTCGTCGAGCGCGCCTTCTCGGTTTCCAGCAGCATCTGCGCGCAGCGGTGCGACACCGCCTGGTAGGCAGCCGACCGGCACGCCGAACTGCTTGCGCTCCTTGACGTACTCGACCGTCATCTCGAGCGCGCGGTCGCATACGCCCACGAGCTCCGAGCTGACCGCCACGAGCGCGCGCCCAAGGCCGGGGCAGCCGTCCTCCAGCGCCTCGCCGGCGTCGCGGCTGCGCTCACGCGAGCTGCCGAGCGCGTCGGGTCGATCGCCGCGATTCGGGGCTCACCTCGGCATCCGCCGGGCGTCAGCGAGCCGTCCCGCTGCCGTCGTCTTCGACCAGCACGATCACGCCCGCCTCGGCGCCGCCGATCACCAGCTCCGCCGTGCCGTCGACCGCGCTCGCCAGCGCGCCGATCGTCTCGCCCGAGGCGAGGCCCGGCAGCCAGCGCTCGCGCTGCTCGGCGCGAGCCCGCCTGCTCGATCACGCACGCCGCCATCGCGCTTGCCAGGAACGGCACCGGCGCGAGCGTACGGCCCAGCTCCTCGCACAGGATCGACAGCTCGATCGTGCCCAGGCCCTGGCCGCCGTTGCTCCTCGGAGATCGCGATCCCCGGCCAGCCCAGCTCGCACAGCTCACTTCCACAGCGCCTTGTCGGTGCGTGCGCGCCTCGGCGTGCTCGCGCACCCGCGCAGGCTTCGCGCGCTCGGCCAGCAGGTCGCGCGCCGTGCGCTGGATGTCGCGCTGGTCGTCTGTCAGGCCGAAGTCCATAACTACGCGACCCCGCCAGCGGAGCCCGAAGGGCGAAGCCCATAAAAATCAAAACCCTCACATGGGCACGTAGGGCAAGTCGGGCAAGGAATCGAAAGCCCACCCGCCCCGCGTGGCGTGCTGTGCACGCGAGCGACCGAGGACGCCGATCCGACGCTGCCATACGTGTTCATGCGGCCACCTTCAGGCGGGGGAGCCCCAGCACCCGCTCGGCCACGATGTTCTTGAGCACCTCCGTCGTGCCTCCCTCGATCGTGTTTCCGCGCGCGCGCATCAGCTCATAGCTCCAGCTCGTGCCCGACGTCAGCGCCTCCGGGCCGATCACGTCCGCCGCCAGCTGCGTCGGCGCTGGTTGGTGTCCGACCACAGCCACTTCACCAGCGAGCCCTCCGGGCCCGGCTGGCCGTAGCGCTCGGCGTCCGTCAGGCCCTTCCACGCCAGCAGGCGGATCGTCTCGCAGCGCACGTGCAGATCGGCGATCTTGTCCGCATACAGCGCGTTCTCCAGCAGGCCCTTCTCGCCGGCCGCCGCGATCACGTCGTCGAGCAGCTGGCGCAGGCGGATCTGCAGCGCGAAGCCCAGGCCCGCGCGCTCGTTCATCAGCGTCGTCAGCGCCACCTTCCAGCCGTTGCCGACGCCGCCCACTACGTTCGAGTCCGGGATCCGCGCCTCCTCGATGAACAGCTCGTTGAACTCCGCCTCGCCCGTGATCTGACGCAGCGGGCGGATCTGCACCGCCTCCTGGTCCATGTCCATGAGGAAGTACGTAAGGCCCTTGTGCTTGGCCACCTCGCCAGTCCGTGCGCGCGACCAGCATGCACCACTTCGAGTACTGCGCGCCGCTCGTCCACACCTTCTGGCCCGTCACCACCCACTCATCGCCGTCTTTCACGGCGCGGGTTTTCAGCGACGCGAGGTCCGAGCCAGCGTCCGGCTCAGAGAAGCCCTGGCACCAGATCTCCTCCGCCGACAGGATCGGCGCCAGGTAGCGCTCCTTCTGCTCCGGCGTGCCCCACACCATCAGCGTCGGGCCGCCCAGCAAAAGGCCGAGCGTGTTCGCCGCGAACGGCACCCGCGCGCGGCCAAGCTCTTCGAAGTAGATCGCCGACTCGCGTCTGTGACGCGCCGCGCCCGCCGTACTCCGTCGGCCACGCCGGCGCCGCCCAGCCCGCCTCGTACAGATGGCGCTGCCAGTCCCGGCGCCACGCGAACTGCGCGTCGTCGCCCGCGTCCGCCGACGGTTTCGCGGGGGCGGGTTGTCCGCAAGCCAGCGCGCAGCTCGTCGCGGAAGGCCGTCTCCTTGTCGCTGAACGTCAGGTCCATTTCCCTCGACCACAAGCCTACTGCAAGAGGGGCTTGACAAGTGCAGCCACGCTGGGCGACAGCTCTACGGTGAGTCGGCCTCGTCTGCAAAGATCGCCTGGCGAGCCGGGCCCGAGGTCGAGCGCCTCGACTTCCGCATGCTTGCCGACCTCGGCGCAAAGCGCTCTGTCCTTCGTCGCAAGCGGCTCGTGCAATGCTCGGCGAGGGCTATGAACAATCCGTCGGCCGCCGTGAAGTTGCCCGCAGTGCCCATGCGCGCTCGCGCAAGACGAGGCTGGGGAAGAGCTCGACCGGGAGATCACCCAGGTCATGCACTGCAGCCGCGGCGCGCACGCCGGACACTTCTCCTCGATGTGCCTCCCGGCGCAGGACAGCCAGCACCTCGAACATCAGCAGGTCGGGCGCAGCGAGTTCGGCCCTCCGAGCTCATCAGCGCCTCGACCTGCGCTGCTGCGCCCGCCCCCAGCAGGAAGTCGACGACCGCAGAGGTGTCGACTACGGTCACTCGCCGCGATCGCGAATGTCGCGGACCGCCATCTCGGTCGGGCTCGGCAGGCGGCACCGCGCCGAAGCGCCGCGATCTGTTCACCTTCTACGGGCCGTTGGCGGCGGCTACGTCTCGCGGACGGACGCACGCGCCGTCACTTGAAATCCTCTCGACCGAGCGACTCGACCCGACAGCGGCGGCAGCGGCCTGGAGATGAGCTTCAACGTGCCGCTCGTCGCGAGCCTGCCCGGCGCCCCTAGCATCGATCGGTCGATCGATCTCCAAGCGGGCTCCGGCTACCGCTCCGCGGACACCATCTGATACGCCCGGTTCCCACACAGCTCGAGGGCGGCTGGCCGGCGCACGAGGAAGTCATCGTCGCCGAAGGCGGAGAACCATCGCGGCCGGAGAGGTCGAAGTCAGCGAGAGCTGCCCTGCGTCGCGAAGCCGCGGCAGCCCACCGCTCGCGGGGAGCTCGCCGATACAGGCGCACGAACGTCTGAGGGCGCGCTCGCAGGCGCCCTCAGACGCCGCGCGGGCGCTAGATTCGCTGCGACTGTCCGATCCGGCGACCCTGGTCTGCGCGTCGCGCACCTGGACGCCGACGCGTTCTATGTCTCGATCGAGCTGCGCCGCCATCCTGAGCTGCGCGGAAAGCCGGTGGTGGTCGCCGGCAGTGGACCCGCGCGCCGTCGTCACCACCGCCAGCTATGAGGCGCGCCATTTCGGCGTCGGCTCGGCGATGCCAGCCGCACGCGCACGGCGGCTGTGCCCGGACGCGGTCGTGCTGCCGCCCGACTTCGCGACCTACCGCGAGGCGTCCAGGCAGGTGATGGACCTCGTGCGCGCGCACGTCGAGCGCGTGGAGGTCGTAGGGCTGGACGAGGCGTACCTCGACGTCGAGGGATTGTTCTCGCCGCGCGCGGCGATGCGCCGGCTGATCGCAGAGATCAAGGCAGCCACGCAGCTGACGTGCTCGGTCGGCATCGGCCCGAACAAGCTAGTCGCGAAGGTCGCCTCCGACGCCGAGAAGCCCGCCGGCTTCGTCGTGCTCAGCCGCGAACAGGCGTGCGCGCGCTTTGGCTCCTCGCCCCCCGGGCTCGTGCCGGGCATCGGGCCCAAGACCGCCGCGCGCCTGGCCGAGCTGGGCCTTGCCACGCTCGCAGCGGTCGGCGCCGCACCCGAGCAGCTGCTCATCGAGCGCTTCGGACCGAACCTCGGACGCGAGCTCGGCCGGCGTGCGCGCTTCGAACACGAGGGCGAGATCGGCGCGCGCGCGCAAGGTCGTCTCCGAGTCGCGTGAGCGGACCTTCGACAGCGACGTCAGCGACGCCGCGCAGATGCGCGAGCAACTCTCGCTGATGGCCGAGGAGCTGTGCGCGGGCCTCGCCGCGCACGGACGCCGCGGTCGCACGATCGGCATCAAGGTGCGCCTCGACGACTGGACCACCGTCACCCGCGCGCACACCGTCGCCGAGCCCACCTGCGACGTGCAGCTGGTCAGCGACGTTGCGCTTCGGCTCTTGCGTGAGTACTCGCCCGCGCGACCAGTGCGCCTGCTGGGCGTGCGCGTCGCCGGGCTGAGCTCTGCGGCGTCGCCATTGCTGGGCGACGGGTGCGAGCGGAGCGGGACTGCGCACGGTGCGCGGGGCGGGGGAGAGCCGGCGGATCAGCTCGCGCTGCCTGTGTAGGATCGGCGCGTGACCCTGATCCCCGTCGGCGACATCGAGCTCGACTACGAACGCAGCGGCGACGGCCCGCCGCTGCTGATGATCATGGGCATGAGCGGCACCGCCCTCACCTGGGGCGAGCCGTTCCTGGCGCCTCTGCGCGAGCACTTCAACGTGATCGCCTATGACCACCGCGGCGTGGGCGCCAGCAGCGCCCTCGACGGGCCAGTGACGATCCGCGAGATGGCGCAGGATGCCGCCGGCCTGCTCGCGGCGCTGGAGCTCGACTCCGCGCACGTGCTCGGCATCTCGATGGGCGGCATGATCGCCCAGGAGCTCGCGCTCGCGGTGCCGGAGCGCATTCGCACGCTCACGCTCGGCTGCACCTACTGCGGCGGCGAGGGCAGCTCGCTCGCCGCTCCCGAGGCGCTGCAGCGCCTGAGCGAGGCGATGATGTCCGGTGACCGCGAGCGCGCGCTGCGCGCCTCGTGGGAGATCAACGTCTCGCCCGCGTTCGCCGACGACGCCGACGCCTACGCGCGCTTCGTCGCGATCGCCATGCGGCGGGCAGTGGCCGTGCCGGTGATCATGGCGCAGATGCAGGCGTGCGCCGCGCACGACACGAACGCGCGCCTGGGGCAGATCGAGCTGCCAACGCTCGTCGTCCACGGCAGCGTCGATGAGCTGCTGCCGGTGCAGAACGGCCGCCTGATCGCGGCGCGGATACCGCACGCCCGGCTCGAGATCCTCGACGATGTCGGCCACCTGTTCGTCTGGGAGCAGCCGCAGCTCGCGGCTGAGCTGCTGCGGTCGCACACCGCCGCACATGCCTGAGCGGCCGACCACGCCGCCATCGCAGGGTCGGGCGGGCGGGCACGTGCTGAGCGTGCTCAGCGATGACGGTGTCACGCTCTCCGGCGAAGAGTCAGGCGCGGGCCCCGCGATCGTCCTGCTGCACGGCCTCACCGCGACGCGCCGCTACGTCGTGATGGGCTCGCGCACGCTCGAGCGCTCTGGCTATCGCGTGATCGCCTACGACGCGCGCGGGCACGGCCGCTCGCAGCGGGCGCCCCAGCCGAGCGCGTATGGCTACGAGCTGCTCGCCGCCGACCTTCGCGCGGTGCTCGACGCGGCTGGAGTCGAGCGCGCGCTGCTCGCCGGCGCCTCGATGGGCGCGCACACGGCGGTGCGCTTCGCGCTCGAGCACCCCGGGCGGGTCGACGCGCTCGCGATCATCACGCCCGCGTTCGACCCCGGGGCGCGAGGGCAGGACGCCGACTTCGAGCCCTGGGACGCGCTCGCGCGGGGGCTTCGCGAGGACGGCATCGAGGGCTTCGTGCGCGCCTACCACCTGCAGGACGTGCCTGAGGAGCTGCGCGCGACCGTCGCCACCGTGCTGCGCCAGCGACTGGCCGGGCATGAGCATCTGGATGCGGTCGCCGACGCGCTGGAAGCCGTGCCGCGCTCGCGCCCCTTCGACCAGCTTGCGCAGCTCGCCGGCATCCAGGCGCCGACGGTCGTCATCGGAAGCCGCGACGAGGCCGATCCCGAGCACCCGCTGGCGGTGGCGGAGGGCTACGCCGGCACGATCCCCGGCGCGCAGCTCGTGGTCGAGGAGGCGGGGGTGGGCGGGCATCCGATCCCCTCGCCGATCGCTTGGCAGGGCGGGCAGCTCTCGCGGGCGATCGCGGAGCTGGCCACCCAGGCCGGCATCGGCGCGGACGCCACGAGCGCCTAACAGCAGACGGTACGTGATAACGTACGCTCGTATGTCGATACGCGAGTGGGACGGCGCCACGTACGACCGCATCTCCCAGACGATGGAGAAGCTCGGCCTCGAGGTGCTCGACCGTCTCGAGCTGCGCGGGGACGAGGCCGTGCTCGATGCCGGCTGCGGCTCCGGGCGCATCACCCAGGCGTTGATCGAGCGGCTGCCGCGCGGGCGCGTGATCGCGATCGACGAGTCGCCGTCGATGATCGCCGCCGCCCGCGAGCGGCTGGGGCCCGACGCCGACTTGCGCCTCAGCGACCTGCTTGAGCTGGAGCTGGAGGAGCCCGTCGACGCGATCCTCTCGACCGCGACCTTCCACTGGATCAAGGACCACGAGCGGCTGTTCGCGCGCCTGCACGCGGCGCTGAGACCGGGCGGACGGCTGCTCGCGCAGTGCGGGGGAGAGGGCAACATCGACGTCCTGCGCGGCAGGGCACGCGAGGTGCTCGCGCGCGAGCCATACGCCAAGCACTTCGTCGGCTGGCAGGCGCCATGGAACTACGCCGGGCCGGAGATCACGCGCGAGCGCCTGCTCGCCGCAGGCTTCGAGAAGGCCGAGTGCTGGCTACAGCCCGCGCCCCGCGAGCCGGAGGACCCGCGCGCGTTCCTGTCGACGATCGTGCTCGGGCCGCACGTGCAGCAGCTGCCCCAGGAGCTGCGCGAGCCGTTCATGGACGAGGTGCTGGCGACGCTCGGCGAGCCCGTCGTCGTCGACTACGTGCGCCTGAACATCGACGCCGTCGCATAGGCGGCCGCGGGCCGCGTGGGCGCCTCTCGGCTGCGCGGTGCGTGTCGTCTTTCGTCCGGCGATAGCAATGGTCTATACGCCTGCCGAGGCGGGCTCGTCGGCGACCGAGGCGCCGCTGAGCAGCGCCGCGTAGCGCCCGCCGCGCTCGAGCAGCTCCTCGTGGGTGCCGCGCTCGACGATCCGCCCGGAGTCGAGCACGAGGATCTGATCGGAGTCCTTGATCGTCGAGAGCCGATGGGCGATCGCGATCGTCGTGCGCCCGCGCGAGAGCTCGTCGAGCGCCTGCTGCACTGCGCGCTCGGTCTCGGTGTCTAGCGCCGAGGTCGCCTCGTCGAGGACCAGCACGGGCGGGTTGCGCAGGATCGTGCGCGCGATCGCGATGCGCTGCTTCTCACCGCCCGAGAAGCGGTAGCCGCGCTCGCCCACCGGCGTGTCGTAGCCCTCGGGCAGGCTGGAGATCAGCTCGTGGATCTGCGCGGCCCTGGCCGCCGCTTCGATCTCCGCGTCGCTGGCCTGCGGACACGCGAAGCGCAGGTTCTCGCGGATCGAGGCGTGAAACAGGTAGGTCTCCTGGGAGACGAGGCCGACGGTGGCGGCCAGCGAGTCGAGCGTCATGTCGCGGATGTCAACGCCGTCAATGCACACGCGCCCACGCTGGGCCTCATAAAGCCGCGCCACCAGATACGCGAGCGTGGTCTTGCCCGAGCCCGTCTCGCCGACGAGCGCGGTGCGCGTCCCCGCGGGGACCTCCGCGCTGATCTCCTCGAGCGTCCACGGCGCGTCGGGCTCATAGCGAAACCACACGTCCTGCAGCTCGACGTCGCCGCGCACGTCGCTCAGCGTGCGCGCATCCGCGCGCTCGACGATGTCCACCGGCAGGTCGAGGTACTCGAAGATGCGCCCGAACAGCGCAAGCGAGGTCTGTACTTCCACGCCCACCGACAGCAGCTGCTGCATCGGGAACAGCAGCCGCGTCTGCAGCGTCGTGAACGCGACCACGGTGCCGATCGAGATCGCATCGTGCCCGTGCGCGATGCTGTATCCGGCGAACCAGTACACGGCAGCCGGCATGATCGCGAAGCTCATCTGCACCGAGGCCATCCGCCAGCGCCCGGCCATCCGTGCGCGCACCTCCAGGTCGGCGAGCTCGCTCGACTCCGAGGAGAAGCGATCGACGAGCTCGTGCGAGCGGCCCATCGTCTTGCCGAGCAGGATCCCCGACACCGACAGCGACTCCTCGACGAGCGTCGACATGTCGGCCAGGCGACCCTGGCGCAC
The DNA here is from genome assembly GCA_963735615.1 of uncultured Solirubrobacteraceae bacterium. Classification (GTDB taxonomy): domain Bacteria; phylum Actinomycetota; class Thermoleophilia; order Solirubrobacterales; family Solirubrobacteraceae; genus Palsa-744. The sequence goes on along the minus strand of CAVTLO010000003.1, from coordinate 1,381,465 downwards.
CGACTGGATGCGCCGGCGCTCGTTGCCTACCCGCCGCGTCAGCCACACGAAGAACGGCAGCAGGATCAGCGAGAATACGGTCAGCTGCCAACTCAGCGCGAACATCGCCGTGACCGTCGCCAAGACCGTCGCCACGGTTGACACCGTCGAGGTGGCGGTACTCGTGACAACGTCGTCGATCCCGCCGATGTCATAGGCGATCCGCGCCTGCACCTCGCCCGAGCGCGTGCGCGTGAAGAACGCCAACGACATGCGCTGCAGATGCGCGAACACAGCCGCGCGCAGATCGTGCATCACGCGCTGGCCGACCTGATTTGAGATCCACGTCTGCGCGACGCTGATCACACTGTTGATCACCGCCAGCGCGATCATCCCGCCGACGAGCCACGACAGCAGCGTCAGGTTGTGCCTGATGATGCCCTTGTTGATCGCTTCACGCAGCAGGAACGGCGAGGCGACGCTGAGCACCGATCCGAGCACGATCAGCCCCAGGAGCAGGCCCAGGCGCACTCGGTAAGGGACGAACAGACCCCCCACGCGCCGCAGCGGAACGTGTTTGTCGGGAATGTCCTCGGGGCGCGGGCCCGGCGGCTTGGGCTGCTCCGTTCGCCGCGAGCGCCCACTGCCGCCACCGCCGTGCCCCTGAGCGAAGGGCTGATGGCTCACGGGGCTGACTCTAGCCGGGCGTATGCGCCCTGGCGGGACTCGCGGTCAGTCGTGCGGCTGCCAGGGCTCAAGGTTTACGCTCCAACGATGGATCTTTCATCGACGGAGACGCGCGTGCTCGGCTGCCTGCTGGAGAAGCAGCGCACGACGCCCGATGCCTATCCGCTGTCGCTGAACGCGCTGCGCCTGGCGTGCAACCAGTCCACCAACCGCGAGCCGGTGGTCGACTACGACGACGCGACCATCCGCGACGCGCTGCACCGGCTGGAACGCCGCGGCTACGCCCGGCTGGCCAGCGGCGCCGGCAGCCGCGCGCCGAAGTACCGTCACCTGCTCGCCGAGGCGCTGCCGATGAGCCCAGACGAGCAGGCCGTGATCTGCGTGCTGATGCTGCGCGGTCCGCAGACCCCCGGCGAGCTCAAGCAGCGGACCGAGCGGATGCACGCATTCGCCGATCTCGCGGCCGTGCACGAGACGCTCGGCCGCCTGATCGAGCGCGAGCTGGTAGCGCGGCTCGAGCGCCGCCCCGGGCACAAGGAGGAGCGCTACGCGCAGCTGCTTCAGGGAGATGACGAGCAGCCGCTCGCACGCGAGGCCGCGGCGCCCATGTCCGCCGGTCTGCCGGGTGCGCCAGGCGGCTCCTCACGAGCGCCCGCCGACGCGCCGGCAGCCGCATATGGCGCGCCCGACGCTCCTGCATACACCGTCACGGACGATCTGCGCGAGCGCGTCGCGCGGCTGGAGCGCGAAGTCGCAGAGCTCCGCGCGACGATGCGCCATCCTGTAGCCGAGCACCAGCCATGATTCACCTGCAGCCGATCCTCGCCGCCGCTTCGGACACCGCAACGGGTGTCGGCATCCCGCTCGCGCTGGCCGCCGGGCTGGTGTCGTTCCTCTCGCCGTGCGTGTTGCCGCTCGTGCCGGGATATCTCTCGACGGTCATCGGGGTGACGCCGGCGGACCTCAAAGGAGGCGTGGGGGCGCGCCGCGTGCTCGTCCCGAGCCTTCTGTTCATCGCGAGCTTCTCGGCGATCTTCATCCTGCTGGGGATGAGCGCAACGGTGATCGGCTCGACGCTGGTCAACCACAAACACCTGCTCGAGCAGGTCGGCGGGGCGCTGATAGTGCTGATGGGGATCGTCTTCCTGGCGACGCCGTTCGTGCGCTTCTTCAACCGCGAGTGGCACTCAGAGTCGCTGCTGCGCCTGGCCGGCCGCGGCGGTCCGCTGATCGCTGGCGCAGCGTTCGCGATCGCGTGGACGCCATGCACGAGCATCACCCTCGGCGCGATCCTCACGCAGGCGGCGATCTCCAGCTCAGCGGCGCACGGCGCGCTGCTGCTCGCCTTCTACTCGGCCGGCCTCGCGATCCCGTTCCTGCTGATCGCGCTCGCGTTCGAGCGGATGACCAACGCGCTGGCCGTGGTCAAGCGCCACTTCCCGGTGATCATCGGCGTTGGCGGCGTGGTCATGATCGCGCTCGGGCTGCTGATCTTGACGGGCGAGTTCACGATCCTCAACGCGCAGGCGAACACCTGGCTACAGGGGACTGGCTTGAACGTCTCGAGCGTCTGAGCGGCGCTCCAGGAAGCGCGCTTCCCAAGCCTCCTGGTTGCGCTTGGCGTCGAGCACGAACGGCGAGTAGCCGATGGCCTTGACGATCGCCTTGTTGATGGCGGACTCGGGGAAGGGGAGGGGGCGCAGCACGTCGACGAACAGCACCACGCGCGTCTCGTCGGTGTCGTTCCAGACCTCGTGGTTGAAGGTGTCGTCGAAGACCATGCTGTTGCCCTCTTCCCAATGGCGGATGTCGTCGCCGACGCGAATGCGGCACGCCTCCGCGTCTTCGGGCACGATCAGGCCGAGGTGATAGCGCAGCACGCCCTTGTACGGGCCGCGGTGGTCGAGGATGTGCTTGCGCGGCGAGAGGATTGAGATCATCGCCGTCTTCATCCCCGGGATCTCGCGCATCAGAGCGGCCGTGCGCGGGCACATCTCGACGCCGAGCTTGGCCTCGAAGCCGTACCCATATAGGAAGAACGTCTTCCAGCGGTCGTCGTCGGTGATCTCGATCTGGTCCTTGGAGATGTCCTGGAAATTGGCGAGCTCGGCCTGCACGTCGAGCAGCCGCTCGGCCTCCTCGCGGATGACCGTCCAGTTGTCCTCGATGTGCGCCACCCACGGGAAGCGCTCGAGCGGGAAGAACGTCGCGTCGCCGACGAGCGAGCGTTTGCCGATGAAGCGCTCGATCGGCGCGAGGATCCGTTCACCGAGCGTGATCGTCCACTGGACGACGCGGTCCCAAGTCGACTTCGACATGCTGACTCACCCCCACTTTCGTCCGCGCCGCCGCTCGTCGGCGGCCACGCTCGCAGCCTAGCGGAAGCGCAATTACCCCCGGCGGAGTCTCCAGCCGGGGGTAATTGCAATCAGGGTGTCTGCTGTCCGGGTGCTTACGCAGCCTCGCGCAGGGCCGCCAGCTCCGGCGACTCGGCGAGCTTCTTCAGTGCGCGCTGCTCGAGCTGCGAGGCACGCTCCGCGGAGAAACCGAGCCGCTTACCGATCGCGGTGAGCGTCTGGGGCTCCTCGCGGCCGGTACCGAAGCGCAGCGTCAGGACCTTGCGCTCGGTTTCGGGTAGCTGCTCAATCGCGCGGTGCACAATCCGCTCGCGCTCGTTTTCCCATGCTGTCTCCTCCGGCACCTCGGCGTCGGAGGGGAGTAGGTCGCCGAGCGCGGTGTCGCCGTCCTCGCCGATCTGCTGGTCGAGGCTGACGAGCGCGGCGCGCTGGTGGCGCACCTCTTCGACCTGGTCGATCGGCAGTCCGGTCTCCTCGGAGAGCTCCTCGAGCGTGGGCTCGCGCCCAAGCCGTACCGACAGCTCGCGCTCGACGCGCCCGACCTTGCGAGAGCGTTGCGCGACATGGACGGGTAGGCGGATCGTGCGGCCAGAGTTCTCAAGGCCGCGCTGGATCGCCTGACGGATCCACAGCGTCGCGTATGTCGAGAAGCGGAAGCCCTTGCGCCAGTCGAACTTCTCGCTCGCGCGGATCAGCCCGAGCATGCCCTCCTGGACGAGGTCGCCGAGCGGCAGGCCTTGGTTCTGGTAGCGCCGTGCGTTGGAGGCGACCAGGCGCAGGTTCGAGTTGACGAGCAGTTCCTTCGCGTGCAGGTCGCCGCGCTCGATCCGCTTCGCCAGGTCGATCTCCTGCGCGGGGGTGAGCAGTGGGTAGCGCCGCGAGTGCGCCAGTAGCTGGTCGACCGACTCCGGGATGAACGTGTCGGCTGATCCGACCTCGATGCGCTCGATCGGGTTGTCCAGTCGTCCTGCCGCAGGGGCGACCGGCTCGACCTCTGTGACGGTCTCCTCGGGCTCCTGCTCTATGGTGAGTGTGGGGTGTGTCGCTGTGTCTGACATGTGCGTCCTTCTAATCCGATGCTTGGAGTCGGAATTATACGCCTCGATAGTTGCGTTGTCAACCATTCTTGCTTGAAGCGTGTCCATTAGCTCGTTCGACGCCGTATGCGCGCTTACCTTCCCGGCGGATCACATGTCCCGTGCCCGCCGCGGCGCCTGCTGAAACCCGCGTGCGGGCCGAAAGGAGCGATCTGAGTCGATCTGAGCCTGGTTATCGACCGTGACCGCTGGATCTGTGAGCCGCTGCGGCTAAGCTCGGCGCATGACCGTAGATGATCTCAGTGGGCAGGTCGCCGCCGTGACGGGCGCCTCCTCCGGCATCGGCGAGGCCACCGCGCTGGCGTGCGCGCGCGCCGGTGCCGCCGTTGCGCTCGCCGCGCGCCGGGTTGATCGGATCGAGGCGCTCGCGCAACGGATCCTCGCCGACGGTGGTCGCGCAATCGCCGTGCAGGCGGACGTGGGCGAGGAGGCGCAAGCGCGCGCGTTCGTCGAGCGCACGCATTCAGAGCTCGGCCGCTTGGATGTGCTCGTCAACAACGCCGGCGTGATGCTGCTCGGCCCGATCGAGAACGCGCCAACGGACGAATGGCGCCAGATGATCCACGTCAACGTCTTTGGCGTGCTCTACTGCACGCACGCGGCGCTGCCGCTGATGCGCGCGCAGGGCTCCGGGCACATCGTCAACGTCAGCTCCGTCGCCGGGCGCTTCGCCCGCGCCGGCTCCGGTGTCTACAACCTCACCAAGTTCGGCATCGGCGCCTTCTCGGAGTCGCTGCGCCAGGAGGTCGCGCCGGCGGGGCTGCGCGTGACCCTGGTCGAGCCCGGAGCTGTCGCCACCGAGCTGCCCGTGCACAACCGCCCTGAGATCCAGCAGCTGATCGCGAGCGTCCTCGCCGACGTCGAGCCACTGCAGTCCGAGGACATCGCCGCCGCGATCCTCTACGCGATCTCCCAGCCGCCGAACGTCGCCGTCAACGAGGTGCTCGTGCGCCCCAGCGGTCAGGTGCGCTGATCTCCAGCAGCTCGCTCGCGCCCACATGATCCACTTGTAGCGTCGTGTGATCCAGCGCGAAGCGCTCGCGCAGCATCACCTCGATCCGCCGGCGCGCCGCGTGGCAATCGCTGCCGGCGCCAACCAACACGTGCGCCGACAGCGCCGGAAAGCCGCTCGTGACCTCCCACACGTGCAGGTCGTGAACCTCGACGACGCCCGGCTGCGCGACCAGCGCCTCGCCGATCTCCTGCGGGTCCAGGCCCTTCGGCGCAGCCTCCAAAAACACCCGGCCCGAGTCCCTGACGAGCGCGATGCCCGAGCGCGTCATCAGCGCGGCGATCAGCAGCGAGGCGATCGGATCCGCCCGTTGAAAGCCGCTCGCCAGGATCACGCCCGCAGCCACCGCCGTGCCGATGAAACCGTACAGGTCGACGAGAATGTGCTGGAAGCTGCCCTCGACGTTCAGGCTGCGGCGGTTCGCCCGCGACAGCGTCCACGCGGCGGTGAGGTTGATGAGGATGCCCAGCAGCGCCACCGCGAGGACCAGCCCGCCGCGCACGTCCGGCGGCGCAAACAGACGCCGCACCGCCTCATACGCGATCAACGCTGCAAGCACCAGCAGCGTCACGCCGTTGGCAAGCGCCGAGAGGATCTCCACGCGCCGCAGGCCGAACGTCAGCGCGCCGCTCGGCGGACGCGCCGCCAGCGCCAGCGCGGCCAGCGAGAAGCCGATCGCGGCTGCATCGCTGAGCATGTGCCCCGCGTCTGAGAGCAGCGCCAGCGAATGCGCGAGGACCGCCGCGGCCACCTCGACCGCCATGAACGCGACGATCAGCGCGAGCGCAGCCGTCAGCCGCCGACCATCGGCGTCTGGGCCAACGCCGTGGGAGTGCGCGGCGTGCTCGTGAGCCATCGGTTCACGATACGACGCGCGCAGGTCAGGCGTCAGTAGTGATAGCCGCCACCGCCCGAGGCCGCGCCGCCGCTAGCTTCGCCGCTTGAGCCGCTGCCGGCCGCGCCTTCGCTGCCGGAGCCGCTGGTCTGCGGGGCGCCGGCGCCGCCCCCACCCGCCACGACCGCGCTCCACGTGCCGCCGTCGGCCTTGATGCCCTGACCGTTGGCTTCACCGGCGGCCTTGTCGCCAGAGAACGTATACAGCGGCTCGCCGTTGTACGCGAGCTGTGCGCTGCCGTCCGGGCGCCTGATCGCCGCCAGGCCACTGAGGCCGGTGCCGATCGCGCTGGCGCTCACGGGCGGCCATGCCGCGACGCACGCGGCGCTCGTGCACAAGAACTTCCCGTTTTGCTCGCCGCTGAGGTGATACAGGGTCTTGCCCTGCGCGTTGACCAGTACCGTCGAGCCGAGCGTCGCGTTCGACGCCGTCTTCACGCCTGCCCCGCTCGCGCCGGCGGCGCCCGCCGCGGCGGTGCTAGACGTCGCGGCCCCGGCGCCGGAGGTCGCGGCGGCTTTGGAGCTAGTTGACGGGTAGGAGCTCGAGCTGCTCCCGCACGCAGCGAGCGTCAGCGATACGGCGAGCATGGGCAGGAGTGCGATGCTGGTCTTCGGGGTGGGGCGCATGGGAGGCTCCTTTGGCCAAACTGCAGGGGAGGCCGGCTTCACGTATTGCGGCCGGGCACTGTCCTCAGACTCCGCCGTGTGCTGAATCCTTTCGTCCGCTCGCGCCCGCATCGCCCGCACGGGGGAGGGACCCATAGTCTCTAGCCATGCTGCAGCCGAGCGAGACCCGCCAGCTCACGCGGCGGGCCAGCACGCTGGTCTCGGTTGCCGCCGCGGGCCTGCTCGTGGCGCTGAAGCTGGGCGTCGGCCTCGCCACCGGCAGCCTTGGGCTGATCTCCAGCGGCATCGAGTCAAGCGGCGACGTGATCGCCGCAGCGCTCACGTTCTTCGCCGTCAAATTGGGCGGCAGGCCAGCCGACTTCGGGCATCCCTACGGCCACCGCCGCGCGGAGAACCTGGGCGCGCTCGGCGAGGCCGCGATCCTGCTCGCCGGCGGCGTGCTCGTCACGGTCGAGGCGATCACGCGCCTGTCGGGTGCGGGCACGACGCCTGGCGTCCATTGGTACGAGCTCGCCGCGATCGGCGTCGCACTGCTCCTGGAAGCCGCCCGCGTGGCGGTTTCGCTCGCCGCGGCCGGCCGCGAGGACAGTCCCACGCTGCGCTCCAACGTCGCGCACTTCGTAGCCGACATGGCCGGCTCGCTGGTCGTGCTCGCGGGCCTGCTCAGCGTGCACGTGGGCTTCGCGGAAGGCGACTCGCTCGCAGCGCTGCTCGTCGCAGCGATCATCTTCGTGACCGCCGGGCGCCTGATCGCCGAGAACGCGAACGTGCTGATGGACCGCGAGCCCGAGCAGGCGCGGGCGGCCGCCGAGCGGGCCATCGGCGCGCTCGGCACCGACATCGAGCTCGACCGCCTGCGCCTGCGCGAGTCGGCCGGGCGCTACTTCGCCGACGTCGTCGTCAGCGTGCCTCCCGGCCAGGCGGTTGTCGAGGGCCACCGCGCGGCCGACCTCGTCGAGAGCGCGCTCGAGCGGGTGCTGCCTGGCAGCGACGTCGTCGTGCACGTCGAGCCCCGCCGCCAGGGCCTAGACCTGCGCGACCGCGTGCTCGCGATCGCGCTGTCCGAGCCGCTCGTCAAGGAGGCCCACGACATCACGATCTTCGAGCAGCCGGGGTCCAGCAGCGTGTCGCTGCACCTGAAGTTTCCCGCCGAGCTCGACCTGCACGCCGCGCACGAGATCGCCGAGCGCGTCGAGCAGGCGATCCGCGAACGGCCGGGCGTCAGCGACGTGCAGACCCACCTCGAGCCGCTCGAGCGCCCGCTCGCTGCGCGCGAGCGCAATCAGGCTGCCGACCGGCAGAGCACGCGCGCGATCGAGCAGCTCGTGCGCGAGCGCACTGGCAGCGATCCCCAGCGCGTGCGGCTGCTCTCCACCGACTCCGGCCACGTCGTGTTCCTGACGCTGGCTGTCGACGCCGCCGAGTCGCTCACCGACGCCCACCGCCTCGCCGGCGAGCTCGAGGACGAGTTGCGCCAGCGGATCGACGGCATCGCCGAGGTTGTCGTCCACACCGAGCCGTAACGCGCCGTCAGTGCAACAGGTTCAGCGTGTTTTCGCCGTCATCCACGAAGTAGATGCCCTTGCCTTCCGGGGCGATCACCAGGCCGAATAGCGATCCGGCTCCGGTCTTCTTGTCGGCGGTCTGCACGGCTACTTGCTGACCGGCGGGTGTGGTTTCGACCATGTTGCCGTCACCACCGTTGCTCGTGATGATGTTGCCATTGGGTGCGAGCACCATGCCGAGCGGTTCCTTGAGGTGGCCGGCTTCGGTGAGCACGGTGCCGCCTTTCGCGGCGGGCGTCGTGCGTGTGCTCGCTTCGGAGATCGCGAGGATCTTGCTGTCTTCGGTCGAGGCCACATACAGCGTCCCGTTGGAGGCGAGTGCGAGCCCGGTCGGGCCGAGCACGAGCGCTTCTTCCGAGTCCACCCAAGGGATGCCATCTGCGATCACCGTTTCGCTCAACACCTTCGGCGTCTGTCCTTCGCCGGATTCCAATTCGATCCGCAGCACGGTCGAGTTGTCGATCGTTTTGAGTCCCTTCGCGGCACCGCCGTTGAGCGCGTTGCTGACGAACAGCATGGTCTTGGAGCCTTCGCTCTTTGCGGTCGAGTCCCACGGACCCTGGATGTTCTTGCTGGCGATCGTCTCGATCGCTTTACCTTCGCTGTCGAGCACAATCAGGCAGCCGTACTTCGCGGTCGCTGACTTGCCGTTGGTCGTCGGCAGGCTGCCCACGACGACGTAGCCGCCCGGCAGGATGTTCAGCGCCGTCGTCAGCCCGACGCCGCCTGGGCATGGGCCGGGGAGCGTCTTGGCATCGATCTTCGCAAACAGCGAGACCTTCCCGGTCGTCGAGACCTGCACGATCGTCGTGCCAGTGCCCTGACCGTTCTCCTTGGCGCCTTCCTTGGCGTTGAAGTTGCTAATCAGGATCTGGCCCGCCTGGAGCTTCCCCGTGCTGGTGGGTATGGTCGCGATGCCATAGGGGTTGATGTCGCCGTTGGACGGGACGGTAGACGCAATCGTCGAGACGGTCCTCAGCGGCGAGAGAAACGCAGTGCTCGTCGTCGCCGTAGTCGCTGCTGGCGTGCTCGCAGGGGCGGCGCTGGAGCTGCTGTTGCTGCTGCTGGAGCTTCCGCATCCAGCGAGCATGAGCGCTACGCCTGCGAGAGCGAGAATTGACGATCTAGGCACTGGGTTGTTCTCCTGTCGTTGGGCTGTCGGGGATCAGGCCGCGCCTGGCGCTGGCCGAGTGGTCTTTCGTTCGCTTAGGGCACAGACCAGCGCATCGCGCAATCCGTGTGCTCCATGGACTCCGCCAGCGCGGGATTACTTCCCGAATCAGCGCGGCGGCTTCGCGGCGTCCTCGCGCGCAAGCGCGCTCAGTTGCGCGGGGACATCAGCGAGGAAGCCGCAGATGCCGAAGCCGAGCAGGGCGGCCACGCCGATCGCGTGCGCCCAGCCGGCTTCGGCGATCGTCAGGAACCCGAAGCCGACGAGCAGGAACGCCCCGGCGGCCCGCGCGAGCAGTCCCGGGGCCGAGGCCGACAGCAGCGCGCCAAATGCTGGTGCCGGGACTGCGGGCCGCTCGCGGTGGTCGAAGTGACCGCGCAGGGCAAGCCTGAACAGCAGCGCAAGCGACGGGAACAGGATCACCGCGCCCGCGAGCACGGCGACCACGACCGCGACGAGCGTGTCGTGCGGGGCCGCCGCCTGGCTGACGGTGAGGCCAGGCAGCAGCACCGGGTTCTGCGCGAGCGCCCAGCCGGCGATCACCGCGGCGACCGCGAGCGCGGCGGTGTAGCGAGCGGTCTCAAAGCGGCTGCGCCACACACGATCCAACGTGACCGCACCGGCCAGGATCGAGACGATCAGAGCCGCGAGCGCGTCGCTGTGCAGCATGCGGTGATACAGCGGATGGGCGTCTGCGTGCAGCACCACGAGGCCAGCGATCGAGACCGCGCCCGCAACGACGCCGGTCGCAAGCGCACGGGCGCGGAAGCCGGCCTGGAGCTCGCGGTCGTGCACGCGGGCCGCGTCCGCGGCCAGGAATACGGCGGCGAGATACGCGGAGGTGGTCACCGCCAACGCGCCGACGAGGATCGAGGTGGGGTTCAGCCAGCTGGAGAACAGGTGCCCCGCCGCGTTGCCCACGGGCACGCGGCGCGAAGCGATCGCGCCGACGATCGTGCCGAGCGCGAACGGCGTGATGATCGAGGAGACCGCGAACACGGCGTCGACCGAATGGCGCTCGCGCGCGCTTGCGGTTCCCGCGCGCAGGGCATAGGCGGCACCGCGCAGGACGATCCCGATGGCGGCAATAAACAGTGGCACCGACAGCGTCGAGGCGATCGAGCCGAACGCACGCGGGTACGCGGTCCAGCTGACCGTCAGTACGAAGATCAGCCACACGTGGTTGGCCTCCCACACCGGCGCGATCGACTCATGGGCGTGCTCGCGCACGCTCGCGCCGCTCGCGCCGGGGCCCGCGAACAGCTGCCAGAAGCCGGCGCCGAAGTCAGCGCCGGCGAGCACGACGTAGAAGACGAGCCCGATCAGGACGAAGATCAGCGGCAGCTCGTACAGGTGCACGCTCACACCGCCGGGCTCGGTCGATCCGGGGCCCACTCGCGCTCACCGCGGCCGTCGGCCCCAGGGGGGTCCATCGGCATCCGCGCGAGCCGGCGCAGGATCCACACGACCCCAATCCCCACGCCGATGTAGACCGCCAGCAGCGTGGCATAGCCGACGGGTATGCCGCTGGCGCCGGTGACCGCTTCGTTGGTGAGCATTACTTTGTAGACGACCCACGGCTGGCGACCGACCTCGGTCGTGACCCAGCCGGCGATCAGCGCGACCAAGGATGCTGGCCCAGCGAGCGCGAGCGCCCGGTAAAACCACGCCGAGCGCGGCAGGCGCTTTCGGCGAATGCGCACGAACAGGTAGATCGCACCGAGCGCCGCCAGCAGCGTGCCGATGCCCACCATCAGCTGGAAGGACACGCGCACGACGTTGACCGGCGGTTGGCGGTCCGCCGGCACAGTGTCGAGGCCCTTGACGACCGCGTTGGGGTTGTGGAACGCCAGCAGCGACAGCAGTTTCGGGATCGCGATCCCGTACTTGACCTGGCCTTCGGTGTACCAGCCGAGCAGGTGCTCCGGCGCGCCCCTGGTGGTGCTGTGCAGGCCCTCGATCGCGGCGAGCTTGATCGGCTGGGCGGTGGCGACGTCGCGCGCGGCCCAGTCGCCGATCAGGATCTGCACCGGCGAGGCGAGCGCGGCGATCGTCAGCGGGATCGCTAGGGCGGTGCGCTCGTAGCGGCTCCAGCGCCCCCGCAGCATGCCGATCGCATACACGCCAGCGAGCAGGAAACCGACGACGATGTAGCCGGCGATGTACATGTGCACGAGCTCGGGCCACAGGAAGCTGTTGTCGAACAGCGCCTTCAGTGGATGCACGTCGACCGCCTTGCCGCCCACCAGCTGGAAGCCAGACGGGTGGTTCATCCAGGCGTTGACCGCGATCACGTTCAGCGAGCCGGTAACGCCAGCGATCGCGATCGGAATGCCGCTGAGGAAGTGCGCGCGCGGCGAGAGGCGATCCCAGCCGTAAATGTAGATGCCGATGAAGATCGCCTCGGTGAAGAACGAGAAGCCCTCGATCGCGAAGCCCAGCCCAAACACGCTGCCGAACGTCGAGGTGAACGCCGGCCACAGCAGGCCCATCTCGAAGCTCAGGATCGTGCCGGTGATCACGCCGATCGCAAACAGCGCCGCCATCACGCGCGTCCAGCGGCGCGCGAGCGTGAGGTACAGCGGATCGCCGGTGCGCATGTACAGCCACTCGACGAACAGGATGATCACCGGAAAAGCGATGCCGAAGCAGACGAGCGGGATGTGCACCGAGAACGACAGCGCCTGCATCTGGCGTGCCTGCAGCAGGTATGCCTGACGCACGGGCGTCATCCGCCCCTGGGTATACCGCTTTCGCCCCGCTTCTGGCCCGCCGCCTTCGCCCCACTGCGAAGCCCCGCTCGAGCGCCGACCCGATCAGTCCTCGGCTAGGCGGCGCAGCAGCGTCAGCGTCTGCATCAGTGCGCGCTGCTCCTCGGCTGAGATGTCCTCGGCGATCGCCCGCGCGAGCCAACCCTCGCGCTGACGGCGGTCCTCTTCCAATGTGCTTAGGCCCAGCTCAGTGAGGTCGACGAGGATGCGTCTCCCGTCCGCGGGATCCGGCTTGCGCGCGATCAGGCCGTCGGCCTCGAGGTCGCTGATCGTCTGGGTCATCGACTGCGGGCGCACGCGCTCCGCCAGCGCGAGATCGCCGATCGACTTCGTGCCCTCGCGGTCCAGCCGTCCCAATACCGCGCCCTGGGAGAGCGAGAAGCGATGCTCGGCGCGTAGCCGGCGCATCAGCTGGCCGAGCACCAGGCGCAGCTCGCTCGCGAGCAGGGTGCTGTCGAGCGCCGTGTCCATCGCTATGCGAACTATAACCAGAGATCCACAGGAAAACTGTTCAGTTTCCCTGTATAATTGAGCCCGGTGGCAAGTGGAGCAAGCATACGAGCGCAGGCGAACGGGAACGGGCGCGTCGAGCAGGCGGGAGACTCCGACCGCTACAAGTGGATCGCCCTCTCGAACGTGACGCTCGGCGTGCTGCTGGCGACGCTCGACGGCTCGATCACGCTGATCGCGATGCCCGACATCTTTCGCGGTATCCACCTCGATCCGCTCGTCCCAGCCAACAGCTTCTATCTGCTTTGGATGATCCTCGGCTTCCTCGTCGTCACGAGCGTGCTGATCGTCAGCCTCGGCCGGCTCGGCGACATGTACGGCCGCGTGAAGATGTACAACCTCGGCTTCGTCATCTACACGCTCGCCTCGCTGGTGCTGACCGTGGACTGGCTCGACGGCCGGGCAGGAGCCACGTACCTGATCGCTTTCCGCATCGTGCAAGGGATCGGCGCGGCGTTCCTGCTCGCCAACGCAGCGGCGATCATCACCGACGCGTTCCCCGCCAACCAGCGCGGCATGGCGCTCGGCATCAACAACATCGTCGGCGTCAGCGGCATGTTCGTGGGGCTGGTGCTCGGCGGCCTGCTGGCGCCGATCGACTGGCGGCTGGTGTTCCTGATCTCGGTGCCGGTGGGGCTGTTCGGCACGGTCTGGGCATATCTGAAGCTCGAGGAGCGCAGCACGCCGAAACCCGCGCGCGTGGACTGGTGGGGCAACGTCACGTTCGCGCTCGGGCTGGTACTGATCATGGTGTCGGTGACGTACGGCATCCGCCCGTATGGCAGCCACGCGACGGGCTGGGGGAGCCCGCGGGTGCTCGGGCTGCTGGGTGCCGGCATGGCGTTCCTGGCTGCGTTCGCGGTGATCGAGAAGCGCGTAGCCGAGCCGATGTTCCGCCTGCCGCTGTTTCGCATCCGCGCGTTCACGTTCGGGACGCTCTCGACGTTCCTCTCGGCGATCGCCAGAGGCGGGCTGTTGTTCATGCTGATCATCTGGCTGCAGGGCATCTGGCTGCCCTTGCACGGCGTGAACTTCACCGACACGCCGCTGCGGGCCGGCATCTACATGCTGCCGCTGACGGTGGGCATGCTGATCGCCGGTCCGACCTCCGGCTACCTGTCTGATCGCTTCGGCGCGCGCTGGTTCGCGACCGGCGGGATGCTCGGCTCCGCGCTCAGCTTCTTCCTACTGACGCTGCTGCCGATCGACTTCTCCTTCTGGCTGTTCGCGCTCGTGCTGCTGATGGTCGGCGTCTCGATGGGCATGTTCGCCTCGCCGAACCGGGCGGCGGTAATGAACAGCCTGCCACCGCAGCACCGCGGCGCCGGCGGCGGCATGAACCAGACCTTCCAGAACTCCGCGCAGGTGCTCTCGATCGGCGTGTTCTTCACGCTGATGATCATCGGCCTGGCCTCGAACCTGCCGCACACGCTGTCCGCGGGCCTCCAGGCCCACGGCGTCTCGGCAGCCGCGGCAAGCAGCGCCGCGCACACGCCGCCGGTGTCGGTGCTGTTCGCCGCGTTCCTCGGCTACAACCCGATCGAACACCTCGTCGGGACACACGTGCTCGCCTCGCTCTCGGCCGCCAACCACGCGGCGCTCGCTGGGCGCTCGTTCTTCCCGCACCTGATTTCCGGGCCGTTTCGCACGGGCCTGCACGAGGCTTTCCTGTTCGCGATCCTTGCCTGCCTGGTCGCGGCCGGCGCCTCGCTGATGCGCGGCGGCACGTATCACTACGTCGAGCAGACACACGACAACGAAGGAGCAACATGCGAGTTGAGTGGTACGGCCAGTCCGCGTTTCACCTGAGCACCGCCGACACGACCGTGGTGATCGACCCGTTCGCCGACATGTCGGCGATGGCCGCGAGCCGCGGCATGCAGTTCGACTATCCGCCGATCGAGGGCGTCGAGGCGGACCTGCTGCTGGTGACGCACGAGCACATGGACCACAACGGCGTCGAGGCGATCGGCGGCGAGCCGACGATCCTGCGCTCCACCGCCGGGCGCCTTGAGTCACCGCTCGGCGAGGTCACCGCGATCGCCTCCGAGCACGACGAGCGCGCGGGCATCGAGCGCGGGCCGAACACGATCTTCGTTTTCGAGCTCGACGGGCTGCGCGTGGCCCACTTCGGCGACTTCGGCCAGAGTGAGCTGCGCGCGGAGCAGGCCGAGGCGATCGGGACGGTCGACCTGCTGATCCTGCCTGTCGGCGGCGGTCCCACGATCGGCGCCGAGGGGGCCGGCGCGATCATCGCGCGCCTGGCGCCGCGCTGGGTCGTGCCGATGCACTACCGCACCGAGCGCATCGGCTTCCTTGAGACCGCCGATGAGTTCCTCGAGCGCTCCGCACACGTCGAGCGCCTCGCGAGCAGCGCATTCGACACCGCCGATCTACCCACCATTGAGGGCCCGCTCGTCGTCGTGCCCGCGGCGCCGTAGGGCGAGGCGTATAAACCAGGTGAACAGAGAAAGGGCTCACATGAAGATCGCAAGACTGTTGCTGCGCCTGACCGTCGGAGGCTTCTTCGTCGGGCACGGAACGCAGAAGCTGTTCGGCTGGTTCGGCGGCCACGGCCTGGAGGCGACCGCCGCGGGCTTCGAGCAGATGGGGCTACGACCCGGCAAGCACAACGCGATTGCGGCCGGCGCAGCCGAGGCCGGCGGAGGCGCGCTGCTCGCGGTCGGGCTGGCCACGCCGCTGGCCGCGTCGCTGTTGACCGCGACGATGATCACAGCGATCGAGAAAGTGCATGCAAAGAACGGCCCGTGGCTGACAAACGGCGGCTATGAGTACAACGTCGTGCTGATCGCCGCCGCGCTGCTGATCGTCGAGGCGGGGCCCGGCGGGCTCTCGCTAGACGCCGCCCGCGGGCGCGAACGCTCCGGGTCAGGGTGGGCGCTCGCCGCGCTTGCCACCGGCGCGGTCGGTGCGCTTGGCGCGCGCCTGGCCGCGGCTGCCGCGCCGCTGCCGTCGGCGAGCGAGTCGCAGGTGACGACGGACGCGACCCCGGAAGCCGCCGCGCAGGAGGCGCAGACGACGTAGCCGCAGGCCGAGAGCGGGTGGCAGGGGGCTTGGAACCCGGGTACAGTTGGCTGGCCGATCGGGAAGGATCCGCGGCCGGCGGTGTCCTTACGGCCGACGACCCCTATCGATGGAGGATCTGACTCGTGAGTTTCCCAGCGCAAGGCCGAGCAAAGAAGCACTCCCTGCCGACGCTCTCCGCCGTGGCCCTGGTCGGGCTGCTCGCGCTGGCCGGCTGCGGCAGCTCCTCGAACACGACCAGCTCCGCGACGACCGCGAGCACCCCCGCCACCACGCCGGCGAGCACCGCGACGACGACGAGCACATCGACGAGCACGAGCGCTCCCGCCAGCAGCGCACTCAGCCTCGAAGCCAACCGCGAAGGTCAGCTTGCTTACAACACGAAGTCGTTGAGCGCCAAGGCCGGCAACGTCTCGATCGACTTCACCAACATGTCGCCGCTCAGCCACAACATGACGATCGAATCCTCCGCCGGCAAGATCGTCGGCGCGACGCCGACCTTCCAGGGCGGCTCCAAGGCGTTGACGCTCAACCTCAAGGCTGGCACCTACAAGTTCTTCTGCTCGGTCCCCGGACACCGGATGGCCGGTATGGAAGGCACGCTGACCGTCAAGTAGGGGCGTCGAGCTACGTCGTCCTCGACCAGGCGGCTCTCGCCCCCAACGGAAGGAGCAGGCGATGAGCGCTGACGAGGCGGACTGGTTGCTGAGGTTTCTGCATGAGTTCACGTCGATGTCGGAGGATCAGCGCGACGCCGCGATTGACACGCTCTCACCAGAGAAGCGCGGTGCGCTCGTCGCGCTAGCAGACGCCAGGACGGCAACCGCTGGGGCGGACCTGATCGAGGTTCTGGACGCCGGTCAGGGCGGGCTCGAGAAGCTCTACGAGCTGATACAGCCCGCCGACCTACTCGCCTTGATCAACCTCGCCGTTAGAGAGCATCCAAATATCGTCGTCGAGGCTCTGTTCGCCGCTGTGGTCCTGCATCGGGGATGGGATAAGGAGGAGCCAGCCGCGATCATCGCATTGCGCGAACGGTGGCATTGGCATTTGCACGAACAGCTTGGGGCAGCCATACCGCCCGATCAGAGTTGAAGACGAAAGCACCAGGACCGCCTGCAACGCGGATCACGCGTCGAAGCGATGCTCGGCTCAGCCGTTGACCTCGACGATGTCGCCGATGGCGAGCATCCCGAAGACCGTGTGCGCAGCTTCGATCGGCAGCTCGACGCAGCCGTTGGACTGCGGGAAGCCATATGAGGCGCGCGGGTAGCCGTGTACGGCGTCGCCGCCGTTGAAGTAGTTGACCCAGGGGACGTCGGGCACGACGTATTTGGTGCCGTCGACGTCGGTGCCGCTCATCGTGGTTGACACGTAGCGCGCGTAGATCGGGAAGATGCCCAGTTCGGTTTCCGCGCCGGGCACGCCGGTGTTGACGGGGGTGCTGAAGACGACATGGTGGCCACGATGCACGTCAAGCGTCTCCGGCAGCGACTCTGACACCGACACCCACGTGTACGGCTCGCGGTCGCGGCGGTTGTTGGTGACGTCATACAGCAGCTTCGCCCATGTCGCGCTGTTCGGTTCACCGCTCGCTTCCAGCCCGCGATCGGCCTGGTAGACCTCGAGCGCGCCCTTGGTTGTCGCGTCGAGCTCACCCATCTTCGCCGGCGGCGCGTCAGACGGGTCGGGAGCGAGCCCGCCGCGGGGCGGGTGGAAGGCGTGTTCGGCAGCTTCCCGGCGGGTCTCCCGCCCGGGCGCGTAGTGCACGTCATACAGCGGGTGAAGCCGTGCCCCCAAATAGCCCAAGCGCGCGAGCGCCTGCTGCAGGCCCGCAATCGGCGGGCACGCCACGTGTAGGTGAATCGTCTGTCTGCGCCCGAGCGCGGCGTGGCCGGTCGAGCTCGTGCGCGCCCACACCGTCAGCGCGTAGTCGTTGCACGGCTGCAGCGTGGACGCCGGGGTGAACACCTCGGCGTCGCCGACGATACTCCACGTCCCCGCGACGCTGGGACTCAGCATTGGCGTCGGCGAGGTCGGGGAGACGGGCGCGCTCAGCGCCACCGCGAGTGGCTGGGTGCCGTTGGCGATCGTGCGCTTCGGCAGTGCCGCCAGCTGCGTGGGAGGCAGGGGAGAGGCTGCCGCGGAGGCATCGCCAGCATGCGAGACGAGCATGCCACCGATGGAATGACCGCGCGCGCCGAGCGCCGCCGCCGTGACTGCTGCCACGACGACGACCAGCAGCACGACGATCAAACCGCGCCTCATGTCTGAAAAGGCTAACGCATGCACCCAGCGTCACCTGCAGCAAAACTGGCAAGTCAGACTTTGATCCATAGAGCGTCTGCGCGCGAGAGCAAGTGCACGGCGATGCCCACCGCGAGCCCGATCGCGCTGGCCACTGCCAACGCCGCCGCGATCGCGACATGCAGGACGAGCAGGGCCCCGGCGAGCGCGCCAAGGAGCATTGCCGCGATCGCGACCACTCGCCGGCCGGCTTTCGATCCCGGCCCGCCTGCCAGATGCGATTCCGAGGCAAGGCCCGTGAGCGTGCGCGTCAGCACCGTGGTCGTGAGCTCGGGCACCGCGAGGCGCTGCGCGGTCGCGTTCTGCACGCCCATCGCGAGCGCCATCGGCACGAGCAGGGCATAGCGCGTGCCACTGTCGAGCGGTTCTCCGACCGCCAGCGCGACGACCAGCGCGACCAGGAACAGCGTGACCTGGGCGGCGGTGCCCGCGCGCAGCAGATGCCCGCGGTGCTCGGCGTTGCGCGCACCAAGGCGCCCACCCGCCAGCGCACCGATCAGGAACGAGACGAGCGCGACCATCGAGGTGACGGACGAAAGGCCCTGCGCGCCCGCGAGCGCGAACCCGAGGAAGACAAGGTTGCCGGTCATGTTCGCGACGAACACGTGCCCGAACTTCAGATAGCTGGCAGCGTCGACGACGCCCGTCAGCAGCGTTAGCGCGATCATCATCGGCAGCAGTGGCCCGTGCCGATCGCCGGGCTCAGGGCGCAGGGTGCCGATGGCTTCGCGCAGGACCGACGCCATCGTTTGACCCTATCGCGCGCTCGCGCGGACCTCACTCCAAGCGGGTTACGAACTCGGCCGGCGAGGCGCGCTCGGGCACGCGCTGCTCCTGCACGGGCGATCCAAGGTAGAGCAGCCCGACCGGCGTCTCGGCGGCTTCCAGCCCAAGGATCTCGCGTCCGCGGGGATCGTCGAGCAGCGCGACCGTGCGCCAATAGCCAGCGAGACCGCGCGCGTGCGCGCCAAGCAGCACCAGGTAGGCGGCGACGGCGGTCGCGAGCAGGTCCTCGCGGTTCTGTGCCGGATCGCCGGTCTGCCGCGCGGTGACGGCCACCAGCGTCGGGGCGCGCTGCAGCTTGACCGCGGAGCCCGGCTGCTCGGAGTCAGCGAGATCCATCAGGCGCTCACGCGTGCGCTCGCCCAGGACGCGAAAGCGCCACGGGTTGGTGAGGTGGTGGTTGGGCGCCCAGCGCGCCAGCTCGAACAGTTCGTCGAGCACCCTCGCGTTGAGCGCCTGCGCGGCGAACGCCTTGTGGGTGCGGCGCGTGCGGATAGCCTTCTCGACGTCCATGCCTGCAACGGTAGAGCCAAGCCCGCGAAGTCTCGTTTCAGGCTGACGCCGGATGAGCCTCGGCGAAATCGTGGCGATCGCCTGCGCGGGCCTGGCGGCGGGCGCGATCAACACGCTGGTCGGCAGCGGCACGCTGATCACCTTCCCGGTGCTGCTGGCGTTCGGTTACGCGCCGGTGACGGCGAACATCTCGAACACGATCGGCCTCGTGCCTGGGTCCGTGTCGGGCGCGATCGGTTACCGGCGCGAGCTCTCCGGCCAGCGCAAACGCGCGCTGCGCCTCGGCGCGATGTCGCTCACCGGGGGCATCACCGGCGCGGTGCTGCTGCTGGTGCTGCCTGCCGCGGCGTTCAAGGCGATCGTGCCCGTGTTCATCGCGATCGCGCTCGTGCTCACGCTGCTGCAGCCACGCCTGGCGCGGTGGCTCGTCAAGCGCGAGATCGACCTCGAGCGCAAAGGCGCCCTGCTCGTGCCGCTCGCCGTCTATCTGACCGGCGTCTACGGCGGCTACTTCGGCGCCGCGCAGGGCATCCTCCTGCTCGCGATCCTCGGCGTCGCGCTCGCGCAGGACCTGCACCGCACGAACGCGCTGAAGAACGTGCTCGCCGGCCTCACCAATGGCGTGGCCGGGCTTTACTTCGCGTTCGCCGCGCACGTCGACTGGGGCCCTGCGGCGATCATCGCCGGCGCCTCGATCCTCGGCGCTCAACTCAGCGCGCGTTATGGCAGGCGACTGCCGCCGGATGCGCTACGTGCGGTGATCGTCGTCGTGGGGGTGTTCGCGATCGTGCGGCTGCTCGTCGACTGAGCAAGCGCGCGGCGCGATCAAGACCACCGCTGAACACCAGCGCGAAGGGCATCGCGCGCGGCGCTCAGTGCAGCTGATCGAGGAACGTGTAGATGACCATCAGGCTGACGAGCACGACGAACACGCGCAGCGCCCACAGGCCGGCGCGTGCGTGCGCGCTGAGCGGCGCCCGCGGCACCGGTCTTGAGGTCTCGGCGACAAACTGATCGCGCTCGAGATGCATGATCAGCTCGTCCTCGAGGCGCTCCTGGCGCTGGAGGTCACGCTCGGGAATTGCGGAGCTCTCGTGTGCAGGGTCGGTGAGGCGAGTCTGGGCGCTCATGAGCCGATCACGTGAGTCACCTGCAGAAACGAGTCGATCCCGTACGCCGCTCCGCAGATCCCGACGAACGTGATCACGGCGATCCCGATGACGTTGGTCGAGCGCCTGTTGACCCACTGGCCCATCAGGCCCTTGTCGTTGGCGAGCATCACCATCAGCACGAGGCTGACCGGCAGCAGCACGGTCGCGAGCACGTTCGCATTGAGCGCGATTGACAGCAGTGGCGCGCCCGGAATTAGGATCACCGTCGCGGCCAGCAGCGCGACGCCGATGTTCGCGGCGTAGAACACGGCCGCGCCCCGCGGTGAGCTGTTGAAGCTGTGCGAGACGCCGACGCATTCGCCGGCGGCGTAGGCGGTGCTGGCGGAGATCGTCAGGATCGCCACCGCGCCGGCCTCGACGAGCCCGAGTGCGAACACGGCGCCGGCGGCGCAGCCCGCGACATGCTTCAGTGCCTGCGGGAATCCAGCGCCGGCGAACCCCTGGATGCCAGATCCGTCATGGCTGAGCAACGCGGCGCCGGCGACGAGCGCGCCGATGCCGAACACCGCGGCGAGGACCGCACCGACGGCGGTGTCGTAGCGGCCGTGCGTGACATCGCGGGGGGTCATGCCCTTGTCGGCGGAGGCGCTCTGCTGGAAGAAGATCATCCACGGGGTGACGGTCGCGCCGATCGTGGAGGCGAGCAGCAGCAGCAGCGTGTTGAAGCTGCCGCCGGGGAACGGGGTGAAGGCGAACGCGTCTACGACCGCTCCGACATGCGGTTTGACGAGGATCGCTGCCACCAGGAACAGGCCGTTGAAGAGTGCCAAGCCGAGCACGATGCGCTCCCAGCGCCAGTAGCGCCCGCCGCTGAGCGTGAACACGACGAGCGCCAGCCCAAGCGCCACCGCGACACCGGAGCCAAGGTGGAAGTAAGCGAGCCCGACGCGGATCGCGACGAACTCGGCGACGAGCGTCACGAGGTTCGTGAGGGTGAGATCGCCGGCGCCGAACCAGCCCCACACGCGTCCGTAGCGCTGCAGCACGAGCTCGCCGTAGCCGCGATGGGTGACGGCGCCGACGCGCATGCACATCTCCTGGCAGACATATGCCATCGCGAACAGGATCGGGATGAACGGCACGAAGAAGCCCAGCCCGTACTGCGCGCCGTCGGAGGCGTAGGCGATCATGCTCGGCCCGTCGTTCTCGCCGAGCATCGCGAGGATCCCCGGCCCGACGAGCAGCCACATCAGATGCCAGCGGCGGCGGTGCCTGCGGGCGTGGTGCACGCGCGAGCGGTCGTGAGAGCGCGCGAGATCCTCGTCGGTCAGCAGCGGCTGGTGCAACAGGGGCGAAGCGGTGACGTCGGCTGCGCTCAACGTGCGGCTCCCTGCTCGTCGCCGGGCGCGGGCTGCTCGCTCGAGCGCTCGACTTCCACGCGCATGGCACCGGCGAGCTGGCCGCCGATCGCGTGCTCGCGCGCGCCGAAACGGACGAACAGGGGGCCGCCGAACGGCTGGCGCTCGCGCACGGCGAAGCGGTCACCCGGCGAGATGCCGCGGTCGGCGAGGTAGCGCAGCATCTCCGGATCGGAGTCTGAGACCCGCACGAACAGGCCCTGATCGCCAGGTTGCAGGCTCTCCATGCGGTCGGTGACGGGCTCTGCGAGCTCGAGGTCTGCGGTCGGAATCGGGTCGCCGTGGGGATCGACGGTCGGGTGTCCGAGCTTCTCGGCGATCAGCGCCTCGAGGTCGTCGGAGAGCACGTGCTCGAGCACCTCGGCCTCCGCGTGCACCCGGTCCCAGGACATGCCGAGCGCCTCCGCGAGATAGCTCTCGAGCAGGCGGTGGTGGCGGATGACCTCCAAGGCTATTCGCCGCCCGTCCGCGGTCAGGCGCACGCCGCGGTAGGGAACGTGCGTGATCAGGCCGAGCTCGTCGAGGCGCTTGAGCATCGCCGAGACCGAGCCGGGCGTGATGCCCAGGCGCTCGGCCAAGGCGTTGGTTGACACCGGCTCATCGCTGCGGGATTCGAGCGCGAAGATCTCCTTGGAGTAGTCCTCGATGGCTGGTGTGCGCACCTGATCCTTTGTGGCCATGAAAATAGATTATGGCATGCCAAATAATTATTCAAGGCGGCTGCCGACACGACGATCATCGGGCGTCGCGGGGCGGAGCTTGAGCGGCGCGCGCGGCATCGGACTCGGCCCGTCGGCGCGCGATCTCCTCGAACTCGCTGCGAAACTCTGTGAGGCCGTCGGCGAGCGCCGAAAAGTCAGACCCGGGCAGCACCAGCAGGTCCAGCGCGCTCAGCGCCCGCGTGCTCGCGCTACGCGGGTGACGACCGAGCAGCGCCATCTCGCCGAAGTACTCGCCCGGCCCGAGTGTCCTGACCACCTGCTGCTCGCCCGCGAAGCGCTTGACCACCTCGACCTGCCCGGAGAGGATCATGAACAGGCTGTCGCCTGTGTCTCCCTCCTCGAACACCGTCTCTCCCGGCTCATAGTGAGCCTGGGTTGCACCGCGGCCGCCACCGAGGTTCAGCTGCACCGGGTGGGGAGGGAGCACGAGGTCACTTAGCCAGGAGACGGCAACGCGGGTCTTGCGAGCCGCGCCCGGGAGCTTTGACCAGTAGATCGCGCGCCACATTAGCCACGCCGGCACGCCCTGCACGGTGATCCCGCCGGGGAGCTCGGCGAGCGCCCTGTGATGGCCGAGTGCGCCCAGCTTGCCGCGGCCGGCGAACGCGAACGCGCGCCGGGGGGCGCCCGTCTCGGACGCGACGATGTTCGCCGCGAGCAGCTTCGCCTGGCGGATGGCATGCTGCGCGGTTGGGGGGCTCGGCTCGCCACCGGGCATCGGTACGAGCCCACAATCCCCGACCGCCCACACGCGATCCGATCCTTCTACTGCTGTTGTCGCGTCGCACACGAGCCGTCCCCCGGACGTGGGCAGTCCGAGCTGCTCGACGATCGGGTTCGGCGAGGACGGCACGGTCGAGATCAGCGTGCGCGTCGCGATGCGCGTGCCGTCGGAGAGCACCGCGCTACGCGGGCTTGCCGCCACCAGGCGCTCGCCGAGCACGAGCTCGATGCCCTGCTCTGCGAGCGTCGCCGTCGCGTATCTCGCCAGCCTCGGCGTGAGCTCACGCTCGAGCACGCTCGTGCCGCTGTGCACGAGCACGACGCGCACGTCCTCGGGCGGGATCGAGCGGTAGTGGGCGACGGCCTCGCGCACGAAGTCGTTCAGCGCCGCCGCCACCTCCGTGCCCGAGAAGCCACCGCCGGCCACGACGAACGTGAGCATCGTGCGGCGCACGTCGGGCTCGCGCACGATCGAGCTCTGCTCGAGCACGTTGATGACGTGGTTGCGGATGCGCACGGCGTCGGCCAGCGTCTTGAACGGGAGCGCGTGCTCGGGCAACCCCGGGAGCCCCCGGAAGTCGGTGACGTTCCCGAGCGCGAGCACGAGGTGGTCGAACTCGAGTTCGTGCGAGCGCGGCGTCAGCCCCGCTCCGAGCCTGACCACACGCCGATCGAGATCCACGCCCTCGATCTCGCGCACGAACAGATCGGTGTGCGCGAGCAGCTGGCGCAGCGGCGTGACCGTGTCAAGGATGCCGACGTCCCCGGCGATCACCTCTGCCAGCATCGGCTGGAAGACGAGATAGTTCTCACGGTTGACGAGCGAGACCTCGACGGGCGCGCCAGCGGCTGCGAGGCGTTCGAGCGCGAGCGCGGTGTACACGCCGCCGAAGCCACCGCCGAGCACCACGACGCGCGCGGGCGTCACGGCACGGACCAGACATGGGCCAGCAGCGCCTGCACGGACGGCGATGTTAGCCTGATCTCAACCCGAGCGTAGGAGGCCAGAAATGCCCGCTTGCACGCACCTCGACCAAGTCAGGATCACCGAGCTGCCGGAGTCGGTAGACGGCTGCGAGGAGTGCCTCGCTACCGGCGAACCGTGGCTGCATCTGCGGATCTGCCTGGAGTGCGGACACGTCGGTTGTTGCGATGACTCACCCAACCGCCACGCGCGAGCTCACTGGCACGGCAGCGAGCACCCGTTGATCCGCTCGATCGAGCCGGGGGAGGAGTGGTCGTGGTGCTTCGTCGACGATGTCGCGCTGCAGATTCCCGAGGTCCACGGCAGCACCCGCATCCCGCCATCGCCGATGCTGAGCTGAGGGGTCGAGCACGAGCCGGACACCGCTCTACAGCCGGTGGCGCGAGCTTGGCGGGCGCCTTTAATGGTGCGAGTGCCCGCGCACCGTGCGCCAGCTCTCGCGGGTGATACGCAGGATCACCGCCGTCATGCCCAGGCCGATGACCGGATCGAAGATCGGCGCGCCCGCGGCGATCGCGATCGTGCTGGCGATGACGGCGAGCGACACATATGCGTCGACGCGGGCATGCTCGCCGTCGGCGACCAACGCAGGGCTGTCCAGCCGATGCCCCGCGCGCGTGCGCACGAGGCCGGCGACCCAGTTGCCCGCGAACCCGATCGCACCTGCGAGCGCGAGGACGAGCAGATGGCCAGGGGTGGAGGGGTGGACGAGGCGCACGACCGCCTCATAGGCGGCGACACACGCCGAGCAGAAGATCGCCGCCACGACCGCCAGCCCGGCCAGGCGCTCCGCGCGCCGCGAACGGAGCGCGAACGCGATGCCCAGCGGAACCGCTGTGAGCGCGTCTCCGCCGTTGTGGATCAGGTCTGCCAGCAGCGCCAGGCTGCCGGTGAGCACGAACACGAACGCCTGCGCCGCGGCGTTGGCTCCCAGGATCACAAGCGCGAGCGTGACCGTGCGGACGCCATCGCGCGAGCGCTTGATGCTCTCGTCGAGCAGACCGTGGGAGTGAGGGTGGGGATGGGGGTGGGTCGTCATGCAGGTTAGGGGTGCTCCCTGTCGGGCGACGATCGGCGTGCGGTAACGGCTTGCAGCTCCTCAAGCGACTCGCGGATGAGTCGCGGCAGGTCCTGCTGGTCGGTCTCGCGGACGTAGCGCTCGAACGCGACCTTAAAGACAGCAATCCCTGCCTCGGCGGTGAGACTCGCGGCCGGGTCCTCGACGCCGCGCCGACGCAACGCCTCGGCAAGCGCCGCGGCGAGTGATGCGAGCTTGATCAGCTCGCGCTCTTGAAGCTCGGCGCTCGACGCAATGATGGCCTGGCGCTGCTGCGCGAGCTCCCCGCCCTCCTGGATGAGGGCGCCGGCGGCCTGGAGACCTACGGCTGCCGCGTCGATCGGTGCCAATGATGCTGGCGCCTCGACGACCGTGCTGACCAACAGCTCCCGCAGCGCATCCGCGCCAGCGAACAGAACCTCGCGCTTGTCGGCGAAGTGCCGGAAGAACGTTCGCTCCGTCAATCCCGCCCGCTTGGCGATCTCGGCCACCGCGGTCTGCTCGTACCCACGTTCGCCATAGAGCTCGAAGGCCGCCTGCATCAGCCTGCCGCGCGCGTTTGGCTCCCATCGACCCATGCCCCGAGCATATCTGACGACAGTGACTGACATCCTTGCTACGCTCATGTCAGTCACTGTCGTCGATCGTCAACCTGGAGGTTTCTCATGCGTGTATTCGTCACCGGCGCATCCGGCTGGATCGGCTCCGCCGTCGTTCCCGAGCTCCTCGGCGCGGGCCATCAGGTCGTCGGGCTCGCTCGCTCGGATGCCTCGGCCGCTGCGCTCGTCGCCACCGGGGCAGAGGTGCACCGCGGCACGCTCGATGATCTCGACGCCCTGCGCGACGCGGCTGGTGCGACAGACGGGGTGATCCACCTCGCGTTCAAGCACGACCTCGCATTTGGTGGAGACTTCCAGGGCGCCGCCGACGCGGATCGCCGCGCGGTCGAGGCCATCGGAGACGCACTGGCGGGCTCGGACCGACCGTTTCTCATCGCCTCGGGGACGCTCGGGGTCGTACCGGGTCGCGTGGCGAGTGAGCAGGACGGGCATGGGCCCGCTTCAGCCATGGCCACTTTTGGCGGCGGCCCGCAGACTCGGTGGGAAACCGCCGAGTTGGTGCTCTCGCTCTCCTCCCGCGGCGTCCGCTCGTCCGTCGTGCGGCTGCCGCCAACTAATCACGGCGACGGCGACAACGGCTTCATCGCGACGCTCGTCGGGATCGCGCGCGAGAAGGGTGTATCCGGCTACATCGGCGACGGCACCAACCGCTGGCCCGCCGTGCATCGCCTCGACTCCGCACGCCTGTTCCGCCTCGCGCTTGAGCAGGCGCCGGCGGGCTCGACGCTGCACGCGGTGGCCGACGAGGGCGTGCCGATCCGCGACATCGCCGAGGTGATCGGCCGGCATCTCGAGCTCCCGGTGGTCTCGATCTCTCCCGAGGATGCAGGCGAGCACTTCACCTGGCTGGCGGGCTTTCTCGCAATCGACGCCCCGGCCTCAAGCGCGCAGACCCGGGAGCTGCTCGGGTGGCAGCCAACGGAGCCCGGGCTCATCGCGGACCTCGACCAGGGGCATTACTTCCAGCAGGTGCACCCCGCCGCAGCCTGATCGCGCCAGCCGATCAGATAAAGGTGAGTGCCCGTAGTAGCTCAGGGCGGGCCGGATTTACCCGGGTAGGGCACCGAGGCGCGATGTCTCAGGGCGCGTCGCAGGAGGACAGCGAGCCGGCACTCGCCGGACGCTCAATCGCGCCACTCGACCTCGAAGTGCCCGATCGGCTCGTCGAAGCCCTTCACGACGATGGCGCCGCCGTCGGAGAACCGGATCCCCTTGCCGCGACAGAGATCGTGCACGCCGGAGGAGACAACGATGCAGTCCGGCTGAGCCGACGCGCACAGTCGCGCGGCCTGCTGCACCGCCGCACCAAAGAGATCGTTCTGCTCCGTGACGGGCTCCCCCGCCGCCACCCCGACACGCACGTGCAGGTGCCCCTGCGCCGGTTCGTCGCGCTCCCGCAGCGCCCGTTGGATTTCCATCGCCGCGGAGACCGCCTGGACGGCCGAGGTGAACGCAGCCATGATCCCGTCGCCGGTGTGCTTGACCTCGCTGCCGCCGAAGCGAGCCAGAGCGGCGCGTACGACTGAGTCGTGTACCCGTAGCAGCCGCATCGCCGCACGATCTCCCAGTTGCTGCGTAAGGCGCGTGGAGTCAACCATGTCGGTGAAGAGGATGGCCCGGAACGCGCTCTCTGTGTACGGCTCGCCAGGAGGATGGGTATTGAGCCGACCGAAGAAGCCACGCACGACGTCCTGGTCAACCTCGATGACGCTCGACGGAAGCAGCCCATGGGCGGCCCGATGGGCTGCCTCAACGGCCTCCGCGTCCGGACCCTCAACCAGGCAAAAGCCACTCCCCGCGCCCTCTTCGAACCAGTAGGTGACGAAGCGCACGCCGAACCCATCCTGAACCTCGAGATCGCGCATGTGGGCAGCTGCGACGTCGGCAGCGGTCACATCCGAGAGATCGTGGCGATCCATGAAGAGGGGCATGGTGATCGGCCTGCGCCGAGCGTCAGCGCATCGCGCTGGACGTATGCGATGCTAGCTGCTCGCGGGGCGAATGTTCTGGTTCACCCGGAAGCGGTTATCTGGGTCGTACGTGCCCTTGATCTGCGCCAGTCGATCGTAGTTGTGGCGGTAGCTCGCCCGCACCCGCTCCTCGCCCTCGTCCATCATCATGTTCACGTAAGCACCACCGGCGGAGTATGGGTGAAGCGCCTCGAAGTAGTCGACGCACCAGCGGCGGATTGCCTCGACGTTGGTGGGGTCGTGATCGACACCGGCGAAGACCGAGCCCCAGACCGCATCGCGGTAGCTCCACGGGGTGTCGGAGGGACCGACGTCGTGGGCAGCACCGTCGATCGGATACAGATGCATCGTCGACTGCCACGTCGGCATCTCAGCGCCGAACTTGGCGTGCGCCTCGACGGCGGCGTCTGGGATCTCCTTGACGAAATCGGCGCGCCAGTACCACTGGTCTCCTGCAGGATAAACCGGGTCAAAGGCGCCCTGCAAGGCGGGGAGGGGCATCGGTTCAACTCCGTGCAGGAGCGGCTCCGGCAGGGCGTCAAGCAGCGGGGCCATCGCCGCTGCGGCATCCTCAGGGTCTCCCACATAGCACCACACCACCCCGCAAACCTTGCGTAGATGGAGCTCCTCGGGGAAGGGCGGCGCCGGCGGGACCGATGCAAAGGCGAAGAATCCGTTGAGCTCGCGCGGGGCGTTCGGCAGGAAGTCTCGGTAGGCGCTCAGCACCTCGGCGCCCAGCTCTACCGGCCAAAAGGTGGGGCCCCCGACGACTGTTGCCACCTCGTGCAGCCTGAACAGGAACGACGTGACGACGCCGAAGTTGCCGCCACCGCCCCGAATCGCCCAGAAGAGGTCGGGGTGCTCATCAGCGGCGGCGCGAACGGTGGCGCCGCTCGCGAGCACGACCTCAGCCTCGAGCAGGTTGTCGATCGTGAGGCCGCACTTACGAGTCAGATGCCCAAGGCCGCCGCCCAGCGTCAGACCACCAACACCGGTGGTCGAGATGATCCCGCTTGGCGTCGCCAGGCCGTGCTCGTTGGTCGCGGCATCCACTTCAGCCCAGGTGCAGCCACCGCCGACCCTCGCCGTCCGAGCGCCGGGGTCCACCTTGACCCCCTTCAAGCCTGAGAGGTCGAGCACCATGCCGTCGTCGCACGTTCCCAGCCCGGCGCCGTTATGGCCACCGCCGCGCACGGCCAGCAAAAGGTCGTGATCAGCGGCGAACGAGACGACCTTCGCCACATCGCCGGTGTCCACGCAGCTTGCGATCAGGGCAGGCCTCCGGTCGATCATCGCGTTGTACACCTTGCGGGCCTCGTCGTAGCCGGGGTCCGCGGGGGCTGTAAGCCGCCCCTGGAATCCAGGCATCTCGCTGCGGGCCGTGTGCATCAAGGCAGTGGTGGTATTCATGCGTCCCCCTGTCGGTCGTCTCAAGTTGTCACGGCCGAGCCTATGGCGCCCGCATGTAGCTGTCATGACCTGAGCTGACCCACTTCGAGTGCTCTGGCCTAGATCGATCCCAGGTGGACATGGTCAAGACTGACTATCGTCTTTTCATGGAGGCAGAGATCCTGGACCTTCCGGAGCCACTGCGCCCGACTTCGATGTCCCCGTTCGTCGGCCGCGCAGCAGAGCTCGAGAAGCTCCGAACCTTGATGCCGCGAGCCGCAGGGGAGAGGCGCCGAGTCGCGCTGCTCGCGGGCGAGCCGGGTGCCGGGAAGAGCCGTCTGGCGCGTGAGTTCGCCGCCCAGGTCGCGAGCGAAGGGGTGCTTGTCCTCTACGGCGCCTGTGACGCGGTGGTGCGGACGCCGTATGGGCCTTTCGTCGAGGCGCTCGAACGCCTGGTGCGCGTGACCGACGGGGCCCAGCTGCGCGCCGCACTAGGCGCCGGCGGCGGCGAGTTGACCCGGCTGCTGCCCGACCTGGCCGCCAAGGTCGGCGCGCTGGCGCAACCGGTGAAGGCCGACGCCGATACCGAGCGCCATCGTCTCCACACCGCGGTTGCCGACCTGCTTGCGGAGGTCAGCCGCGCAAGACCGATGCTGCTCGTACTCGAGGACGGGCATTGGGCGGATGCAACGACGCTTCTGCTCCTGCGGCACCTGGCGCGCTCCGCTTGGAGCGCCCGCCTGATGATTCTTGTGACCTTCCGCGACAGCGAGGCCGATATGCCCGCGGAGCTCTCGGAGACGCTCGCCGACCTACGCCGCTCCGATGACGTCGTGCGAATGCGCCTGGAGGGGCTCTCGGGGGCGGAGGTCTCTGACCTGGTCAGCCGTGCCGCTGGAAGTGACCCCGACCCCGACGACCCCGAGCTATACGAGCTTGCAACCACGATCCACGATCTCACGGCCGGCAACGCGTTCCTCGTCTGCGAGCTCTGGCGCGCAGCGGTAGAGACGGGAATAGTCGAGGTCGCTGGTGGGCAGGTGAGGGTGACCCGGCCGCTTAGCGAGTTCGGCACGCCCGAAAGCGTTCGCGAGGTGGTCAGTCAGCGGCTGTCGCGCCTGACGCCGAGAACCATCGATCTGCTCGAGCTTGCGGCCGCTGCCGGGCCGGAGTTCGAGCTAGAGCCGGTCCGCCGCGCTGCTGGCATCGCCGAGGCTGAGCTTCTCGCCGCGCTCGAGGAGGCTGTCGGCAGCGGGATGATCGAGGAGCTCCACGCCAAGCGACTGGCATGCCGCTTCACCCACGAGATCGTCCGGCGCGCGCTCTATGACCGGCTCTCGCGGCTTCGGCGAGCCGAACTACATCTCCGCGTCGGCGAAGCGCTCGGGAGCGCAGGTGCAGACTCCGACCGCGCGCTTGCAGACCTAGCCCATCACTTCGGCGCGGCCGCCCCGTTCGGCGGGGCCGAGCGGGCGATCGACTACAACCTGCGCGCGGCACGCGCGGCGAGCGCCGCCCTTGCCTTCGACGACGCCGCGATGCGGCTGCGGACCGCAATCGAGATCGGGATCCAGGGCGAGCCCGAGCGCGCCGGTGCACTGCTCGAGCTGGGTGCTGCCAGCCATCGAGCGGGCAAGGCGACCGACTCGCTGGATGCCTTCGCGTCCGCAGCCGAGATCGCTCGCGCGCTGGATAGCGGGGAGTTGCTCGCTCGCGCGGCGATCGGCTACGAGGATGCGTGCTGGCGGCCCGGGGTCATACGACGCGATGCGATCGAGCTCCTCGAGGAGGCGCTTGCGGCGGTTGATGACAGCAGCGACAAGCTGCGGATCGGCCTGCTGGCGGGACTTTCGCGGGCGCTCAACTTCGCGGGGGAGCGCGAGCGGGGCGCGCTCGTACGCGACAACGCCATCGCGCTGGCCAGGCGATGCGAGGATCGCGCAGGGCTCGCAAAGGTGTTGGTCGGCTCCTACTGGGCGCGCGGCACGACCCCGCTGGAGGAGATCCTCTCGATGCTCACCGAGGCGAGAGACCTGGGACGAGAGCTGGGGGACGCCGAGATGCAAGCGGACGCGATGGCGTGGCGCGTGCCGACCTTCGTGGCTCTCTCCGACCTCGATTCCGCTCGGACGGAGGTGGTCGTCCTGCGCGAGACGGCCGAGCACACAGCGCAGCCGTTCATTCACCACGTAGCCGAGCACTACGGGTCCGCGATCGCTCTCTGCGACGGGAACCTTGCGGATGCCGAGACAATGGCGGGGCGCTCGCACGATTGGGCTCGGCTCCTGACCGGTCGCGATGCGTCCGGCACTCACGGGCTCCAAATGTTCGGCGTCCGCCGCGAGCAAGGCCGCCTGGCAGAGCTCGCGCCCGTAATCAGGATCCTTGCAGGCGGGGACGAGCGAGAGGGCCCATGGCGTCCCGGGCTCGCCGTGGTGCTCGCCGAGCTGGGCATGGAGCGCGAGGCCAAGCGCGAGCTCTCGAGGATCGCCGCCGAGGGCATCGACGGCTATCAGGCATCGCTGTGGATGGCCACGCTCACTTACCTGACCGACGCCTGTGCCGCGGTTAATGACGAGGGGATGGCGGCGATCGTCTACCCCGAGCTTGAGCCGTTCGCGGGGACCAACGTGATGATTGGCCACCTCGTCGCCTGTTACGGAGCCGCCGATCGCTACCTGGGCATGCTCGCCGCGATACTAGGAGAGGCGGGCCGGGCCGAGGAGCACTTCGAGCAGGCGATGGAGCAGAACAGACGGATGGGGGCGTCGACCTGGGTGGCCCACACCGCGTACGAGTACGGACGCTTTCTGCTCGGACAGGGGCGTGGGGCCCGCGACTACGCTCAGACCCTGTTCGGAGAGGCTGCCGGCCTGGCCGAGCGCAACGGCATGCAAGGACTGCTCGGCAAGACCCGCCTGCTCGGTGTGCCCACCGCGGATCTTCTCCCAGGCGGGCTCTCCCCACGCGAGGCGCAGATCCTAAAGTTGGTCGCCAGGGGACTCAGCAACCGCGAGATCGGCCAGGAGCTGACGATCAGCGAGCACACCGCGGCCAACCACATCCGAAACATCCTGCGCAAGACCGATTGCGCCAACCGCACGGAGGCCGCGTCATACGCCCACCGGCGGGGGCTCGCCTCTGGGTGAGCGGTGATCCTCGCTACGATCAGCCGATGGCCCTGTACGTGATCGAGCGCAGCTTCGCCGACCAGCTTGACCTCACAGACGCCGATGTCGAGCTGATCGAGGAGGTCAACAGCGACGAGGGAGTCCGCTGGCTGTTCTCGTTTCTGAGCGCCGACCGGCGACGCACCTATTGCCTCTACGAGGCGCCATCGCCCGACGCGATCCTGGCCGCAGCGCAGAGGGCAAACGTCCCAGCCGATGCGGTCGTCGAGGTGAGCGCGGCCACGCCGCAGTTCGCGGGCCGCCTGCGCGACTGGGCCGACGCAGTCCGCTGAGCTCGCCACAGTCTCCGGTTCGCGATGGTCCAGCGCACCCTCACACGGCAGTGAGTCGGGTGTGACCGTCCTGACGCGCGCAGGGATCCTGCAGCGAGACGACGGCCCCACGATTGCCTATGACATCACGGGCCACGGCCCTCTGGTCGTGTTCGTGCATGGCCTCGCCTCCCTCCGGCAGACCTGGGATCCGGTCAGCACGCTGCTTGCCGAGCAGTTCACGTGCGCGCGGTTGGACCTACGTGGTCACGGGGCTTCCTCCCGCGCCGGCGAATACTCGATGGTCTCGCTGGTTGGTGACGTGCGGGCGGTGGTCGAGGCGGTGGCGCTTGGGGAGCCCGCGATCGTCGGTCACTCCCTGGGTGCGAGCATCGGCGCCGTGTACGCCGCGGCGCACGGTGCCCGTGCGGTCGTTTGCGTCGACCAGTCGCTGCGGTTCGGCGAGTTCGCCCGGCTCGTGCAAGCGCGCGCCGACGATCTACGCGGCCCGCACACGATGCAAGCTGTGCTGTCGATCGACCGCGCTCTCAAGCTCGAGCCCTACACGGGGGTCGAGAACATCGAGCGTAGGGTGCTGGCATTTCCGCGCGAGGTCGTCCTCGGAATCTGGGAGGAGCTGCTGAACACCCCTCCTGAGCGACTGACCACGATCGCCGAGGCGATCCTGCCCCGAATCGCAGCCCCACTCCTATCGCTGCACGGCTCACCGCCACCACCGGACTACGCGGCCTGGCTGACGGACCGCGTGCGCGGCGCGCGCGTCGAGATCTGGGACGGGACCGGCCACATGCTTCATCTCGTCGACCCGGAACGGTTTGCGACACGCGTGCGTCCGCTACTCGCGAATGTGAAACCGTAGACGTCTCATCGATGTGAGTGCGGCGGTGCCGCTCGGTTTGCGAAGCTGCCGTGCGTGATCGTGCTCGAGCAGCGCTGCCGCCAGACGCTCGAGGGTAGCTGGACCGTCGGCGAGCGCGATGGCCTACCGTTTGCCTACACGCGCCCGAGCCCCGGGCGCTACCGCTGGCAGTGGTATTGGGATTCTTGCTTCGCGGCGATCGCGTGGCGGCATTTTGACCCGGCGCGGTCTCGCGCGGAGCTCGAAACATTGCTCGCGGCGGCGCGGCCGGATGGGTTCATCGGCCACACGATCTTCTGGGAGCATCCGGTCAGCGGCCCGCGTGAGTTGTTTTACAACGTGATCCATCACGACGACCTGATGACGGCGACGATCGAGCCGCCAGCGCTGGCGTTCGCTTGGAGGGTGGCGGTCGGCGATCCGGCACTCGAGCCGCCGATCGTCGCCCACCATGCCACAGTCAGCGCCGAGCGTGACCTGGAGGGGGACGGGTTGCTGTGGATCCTCCAACCCGATGAGTCCGGTTTGGACGCATCGCCTCAGTTCGACCCGATCTGGCGTCATCAAGCGCAGGGCCTGCCTGGCTTCCTCGAGCTGGTGCACCGCAATCGAAAGCGCAAGTTCCGAATCGACGCGGCACGCGCCGACGGCGACCCGGTCGTCTGTGAGGTGCTAACCAACGTGATCAACGGGCTCTCACGGCTGGCCCTCGGGCTGCCCTCGATCACACCAGCACTGATCGCCCGCCTGTATGACGAGCCGAGTGGGATGTTTCTACCGGCAGCGATACCGGCCGTCACGGAGCGGATCCCGTTGACCTGGACGGCGCTCGCTCCACTCGCGCTGCCCGACCTGCCCGATGAGATCGCTCACCGCCTGGTGGAGTGTCTACTCGACGAGCGTCACTTCTGGACGACGGTCGCTCTGCCTTCGGTTTCGCTCGATGAGCCATCGTTCTCGCTGCGCGAACACTTTGACGGTCTGCGGCGCTACTGGCGCGGACCGACATGGGTGAACAGCGCATGGCTCGTGTGGCGGGGCATGGTGCGTCTCGGCTATGAGCAACAGGCCGCTACGCTCGCCCGTGGGATCACTGAAACGGTTGCGCGCGAAGGGCTACGCGAGTTCTATGACCCGCACGACGGGCGCGGGATGGGCGCCGAGGAGTTCGCCTGGTCTGCGCTTGCGCTGGAGATGCTCGACCCGAGCAACGCGAGCGCCGGTCTACCCCCGGGTGAGGGATGATCGTGGAGGCTTCGGCGTCGGCCACGTTGGACCCGCTCGCACAGGAGCACCACGCGCGGCGTGCACTGAGCAACGCCAGGAGTCATCTGCTGAAGTCCGCGTTGAAGCTCGTTGGGTATCTGGCGGTCGCCTACGTGGTGTTGAAGCTGATTCCCGCGCTAAAGCAGGCGCTGCACAACCTCGAGCACGTGTCCTGGGAGTGGGTGCTCGGGGCGATCACGCTCGAGGTGATCTCAGAGCTCGGGTTCGTCGCCGCCTGGCGCGCGATCATCGACCCGCAGGAGGTGCTCGCACGCGACGGCCGCGGGCGGCGAACGGACGACGATGTCGCCTGGGCACAGCTCGGCGGCGGGCTCGTCCTCCCAGGCGGAGCGTGGGGGGGCGTGGGAGTCGGAGCGTTCATCCTGCACCGCTTCGGCATGCCGAACAGGCTGATCGCCGAGCGCGAGTTCAACCTCAGCTTCCTCAACACCGCTGTCGACGCGCTCGTGCTGATCGTTGCCGGTGTCGGGCTCGCGATCGGCATCTTCGCCGGCGAGCGCCATCTTCTGCTTACGGTGCTGCCCGCGGCCGTCGCTGCAACAGGGATCGCGCTCGCGTTGCTGATCGCCCACCGCGCCAGCAGCCACGTCGCGCGGCTGCAGAGCAAACATCCCAAGATCGCGAGCGCGATCACCGCGCTTACGGACGCCGTGGGCGACACGGAGCGGCTGCTGTTTCACCGTGGCGCCTGGACGAGCGTGCTCGGGGTGCTGGCCTACTTCGGCCTCGACGTGCTGGTCTTGTGGACCGCGTTCCTCGCGATCCACGCCAACCCGGCCCCGGCGATCGCCGTTGTGGCGATGGCCTACATCATCGGTGCGCTGGGCGGGTCGATTCCGCTGCCGGCCAGCGCCGGGACGGTCGGCGGCATGGCAGGGATGCTGATCCTCTACAAGGTCGGCCACAACGCCGCGATCGCCGCCGTGCTGCTCCACCAAGCCATCGGCCTGCTCGTGCCGCTTGCCGGCGGCGCGATCGCCTACGTGACCCTTCGACGTCACTTTGGCCCGATCACCCGCCGCGGCGCGCACTAGCGGAGTAGGGAGGAGGCACGCAAGCTGGTTAGCTGCGGGGATGGCGCCGTGCCATTGCGAGGCAGGCGATCGTGCTAGAGCGGATCGGCCGTCCAAGCCGCTGATGGAAGTCTTGGTTTTCGCCAACGAGAGCGTCGCGCTGTCGGGGTGACAGTCCTGCCCAGAACGACATGGTGCCAAGCAAAGCGTTGATCTCGTCAGCGGTGTGCTCCAGATGCCGCGGCACTGCGACGACCTGCGCGTCATCAAACAGGGCTGCTGCGTACCCACGCGCGATCTCATAGCCGCCCAGCCATGCCCACACCTCAGAGAGATTCTCGCGCCGGGCACCAGCGCCGGCGAGCGTGCCGGCGAGGTCTCGGTAGGTAGGCCAAGCGGCGGCGTGCTCGGGCGCAATCGTCGTGATGGCGGCACGCAGTGCCTGCTGATCGTCGGCGCTGCGGGGATCGTCGAGCCCGAAGTACGAGACCAGAGCAAGGCTCCCGCCGTCCACCAGCGCGTCGGACGCCTTGCGCCAGCTCACATCCGGATCGATCCAATGGATCGCCGACGCCGAGAACACAGCCGCGTACTGGGCACGCGGCAGCGAGGCTTCCTCCAGGCGCGCGTTGACAAACTGCACATCGCCGACGCCGTTACACTGATCGCGAGCCCGCGCGATCAGGTGCTGGCCCGGCTCTACGGCTGTCACCCGCAGCCCGCGGGCCAGCAGGCTGCGCGTGAGCTGTCCGGTGCCACAGCCGATCTCGAGCACCGCGGCGCCGGGGCCGATGCCCTCGCACGCCCGGTCAACGACTACGTCCGGATAGCTCGGGCGATGACGGTCATAGTCCTCGGCGATCTCATCGAAGACGCGTCCGTAGCTGCGGGCCTCGGCTTGGCTCGGCATGGTTTCACGGTAGATGACGGCAGGGACGGAGTTGGCAACCGGTCGATCGCTTGGGAGTGGTTTGCTTATCCGATGGCGAGCCCTCGCACGAAAGGCACACCGCTGGGCACTGAGGTCTTGTGCATCGGTCTGCTCGGCGTGTTCTCCGTCAGCGCGGGCGACAGCGTCGTCGCCGACGACGCCTGGCGGCTGCGCAAGGCGAAGACGCTGATCAAGCTGCTCGCCCTCGCGCCCGAGCGCCGCCTTCATGTCGAGCAGGCCGCCGAGCTGCTGTGGGCGGGGCGGGACCCGGACTCTGCCCGCAACAACCTCCATCAGGCGATATTCGCGGCCCGGCGCGCCCTCGACTCGATCGGGCTCGACGGCAGCCGCTTCCTGGAGCTGCGCGAAGAACTGATCCTGCTCGGCGCCGAGGATCCGGTCCAGATCGACGCAGTCGCCTTCGAAGAGCTCGCCGCCGCGGCGCGCGAGCAGCGCGAGCCCGGCGCCTATCGCTCGGCCCTGGCCTTCGACGCCGAGCTGCTGCCAGCGGACCGCTACGAGGACTGGAGCCGGGAGCGGCGCGATTCCCTAGACCGGCTCCGCCTCGGCCTGGAGGCCGAACTGGCCGAATTGGAGCAGAATTCCAAGCCGCACCGGGCGGGTCCCAGCTGGCCCGAACTGCCCTCACAGCTGACGAGCTTCGTCGGCCGCGAGCGCGAGCTGGCCGAGGCCGCGACGCTGCTGCGCGACGCGAGGCTCCTCACGCTGACCGGAGCCGGCGGCTGCGGCAAGACCCGGCTGGCGCTGCAGCTCGCCGGGCAGCGGGAGGAGGACTTTGCCGACGGGGTCTGGCCGGTCGAGCTGGCGGCGCTGGGAGAGCCCGCGCTGGTCGGGCCGGCGATCGCAGAGGCACTGGACACGCGGCTGGCCTCCGACCGGGCGCCGGAGATCGCCCTTACCGGGCACATCGGCGATCGCCAGCAGCTGCTCCTGCTCGACAACTGTGAGCACCTCCTCGAGCCGGTCGCGCGCCTCGCCGAGGCTCTGCTCAGCCACTGCCCGAACCTGACCGTGTTGGCGACCAGCCGCGAGCCACTGCGCATTCCCGGCGAGGTGACCTGGCGGGTCCCGTCGCTCTCGCTCCCCAAGCTGGTTCCCGGAGCGCCCACGGAGGAGACGCTGGAGGCAGAGTCGGTGCGGCTGTTCGCCACCCGGGCGGCGCAGGCCGCGCCCGGGTTCGAGCTCGGCGGCGACAACGCCGACGCCGTCGCCACCCTCTGCCACCGCCTCGACGGGATGCCACTGGCGATCGAGCTGGCGGCGGCGCGGGTCAACGTCCTCACCCCGGCTCAGATCGTCGAGCGCCTCGACCACTCGCTCGATCTGCTCTCGGCGGGGCCTCGCACGGCGATGACCCGGCAGCAGACCCTGCGGGCGACGCTCGCCTGGAGCTTCGAGCTGCTCGAAGCCGACGAGCAGGTGTTGCTGCGTCGGCTCGCCGTGTTTGCCGGCGGCTTTGGGCTGGAGGCGGCTGAGGACGTCGGCGCCGGGGAACCGCTGCGGCGCGGCGAGGCCGTCGCCGTGCTCGGCCGGCTGATCGACAAGTCATTGGTTCACGTCGAGGGGGAATCTGAGGACCGCCGCTACCGGGTGCTGGAGACCGTGCGCCAATACGCCGTTGAGCGTCTCGAGGAGGCGGGAGAGCGCTCCACTTTCGAGCGACGGCATCGCGATTGGTACGTCGCGCTCGCCGAGAGCGACCCGACGCCAGGCGGCGATCTGCCGACCCGAACCACACTGCGAAGCCTCGACCGAGAGCACGACAACCTCCGCGCCGCCCTGGCCTCGGCGCTGGTCGCCGATCCCCAGGCGGCGCTCCAGCTTGCTGTCGCCCTATGGCGTTTCTGGCTGATGCGCGGCTACCTCGCGGAGGGCTATCGCTGGCTCACCGCCGCCCTGGCCGCAGCGCCGGAGTCGACAGCGGTGCGCGCCCGCGCGCTGCTCGCCACCTGCGTGATCGGGCTGCGCCGCGGCGTCCCCGTGCATATCCACGAGTTCGCGGCCGAGAGTGTTGCGATCTTCCGCGAGCTCGGGGACCGGGCCGGGATGTTCGATGCGGTCGAGATCTCGGCGGCCTACCGGGCGATCGTCAGTCCCGCGCAGGACGTCGAGCTGCTCGTGCGCGAACATGAGGCGCTCCTCGCCGAGGACCTGCCAGCCGCGCGGCCGCCGATGTGGGCGGCACACACCCGCGGCATCGCCGCCTGGTTCCGGCGTGAATACGGCCCCGCGCGGGAGCAACTGCAAGCTGCGCTGGAGCACGCCAGCACGCTCAGCGCCGAGCCGCGCCCGGCGCTGTGGCCGCTCAGTTACGGGATGATCTCGGTCCAGCCCGAGACCGGCTACCCGATCTTCCTGCATGAGGACACGGGGCTCATCGCCCGCCGCGTCGGTGGCGCCGCCGCGGCGGCTCACATCCTCGTCAACCTCGCCGCAGTGGATCGCGCCGAGGCCGATTTTGCCCACGCGGAAGATCTGATCGAGGAGAGCCTCGCCCGTTTCGAGCAGCTCGGCGACCAGCAGGGCGAAGCCTTCGCGCTCAACGCCTTCGGCAACTTGGCTCGCTCCAGCGGCGACTTCGAACAAGGCCGGTCGCTGCTGGAGCGCAGCCTCGCCCTGCGGCAGGAGATCGGCGACCGCCGCGGCGCCGGGATCACTCTCGGCTGCCTGGCGATGCTGCTGGCCCGCGCCGGCGACGCGGATGGCGCCCGCATCTCGGCCGGGCAGAGCCGGACGTGGTTTGCTGAAAACGACGACCTGATCGGCATCGGCGCCGCCGAGCTGAGCCTGGCGTGCGTGGCGCTCTGTACCGGTGATCGCGCCGACGCCCGGGCTCATCTCGAGGCCGCCGTCTCGGTCTTCGGAGGAATCGAGACGACCCACCAGGAGGGGTGGGCGCTGGCGGTGCTGGCAGCGATCTGCGCGGAGGACGGCGAGGGGGCGAGGGGGGGCCTCTGGCTGGACCGGGCGAGCCGGCATTTCGAGCTGCTCGGCACCGACGCCGGCCTCGCCTACTGTCGGGAACTGGAGGCTAAAGCGCTGCAAAGTGAGCGCTAAGAGGTACCCCGTAACCTCGCTGCGCGTCGTCGAAACGCGACGTCAACAACCGAACTGAAATGGGGGGGGCCGGCATGGCTACACAAGGAGTGCTTGGAGCGGCAACGCTCAAGGAGTTCGAGGACGACCTGCACGGAGAGCTGATCCGCCCAGGCGACGGCACCTACGACGAGGCTCGTTCGATCTGGAACGGCGCCCATGACGCCCACCCGGCGGTGATCGCCCGCTGCACCGACTCCTCCGACGTTCGCCACGCAATCGGCTTCGCGCGCAGCGAGGGACTCGACGTCGCCGTGCGCGGCGGCAGCCACAGTATTCCCGGCTTCTCGACCTGCGACGACGGCA
Organism: uncultured Solirubrobacteraceae bacterium; assembly: GCA_963735615.1. GTDB lineage: Bacteria > Actinomycetota > Thermoleophilia > Solirubrobacterales > Solirubrobacteraceae > Palsa-744. Next base: position 1,341,175 of record CAVTLO010000003.1, on the reverse strand, counting down.
TCGTCATCGACCTCTCGCCGATGAAGGGCATCTCGGTGGACGTCAGCGCCCGCACCGCCACCGCCGAGGGCGGCGTCACCTGGGGAGAGTTCGACGCCGCCACCCAGGAGCACGGCCTCGCCACCACCGGGGGCCTGATCTCGAGCACCGGCGTCGCCGGCTTCACGCTGGGCGGCGGTATCGGCTGGCTGATGCGCAAGCACGGCCTGGCCTGCGACAACCTGCGCTCGGCCGAGGTGATCACCGCCGACGGCCAGATCCTCACCGCGAACGCGACCGAAAACCCCGACCTCCTCTGGGGCCTGCGCGGCGGAGGAGGCAACTTCGGCATCGTCACCTCCTTCGAGCTCGACCTGCACCCAGTCGGCCCAACCGTGGCCGCCGGGCCGATCTTCTATCCGGGCGATCGCGCCGAGGAAGTCATGCGCTTCTACCGCGACTTCGCACGCGACCTCCCCGATGAGCTGAGCACCCTGGTCAACCTGATCACCGCGCCACCCGCCCCGTTCCTGCCCGAGGATTGGCACGGCAAGAAGCTGGCCGCCCTGGTCGGCTGCTATTCCGGTGACCCCGAGGAGGGGATGAAGGCGCTGCAGCCGATCCGCGACCTGGGCGACCCGGTCGCCGACCTGGTGGGCCCGATGCCCTACGTGCAGATCCAGAGCCTGCTCGACGCGCTCTGGCCGAAGGGCACCCAGGCCTACATGAAGGCGGGCTACTTCCGCGAGCTCGACGACCACGCGATCGAGACAATGGCACGCTTTCATCAGAACGCGACCTCCCCGTCCTCGGAGATCCACATCCAGCACTTCGGCGGAGCGATCGCCCGTGTCAGCGAGGACGAGACCGCCCACGGCGAGCGCCAAGCGCCGTTCGTGCTCAACGCGATCGCCACCACCCACGAGCCGACGGGTAGCCTCGACACGCACGCCGAGTGGGCGCAGCGCTTCTACGCCGAGATCGAGCCCTCGCTGACTGGCGGCGCCTACATCAACTTCCTTTCCGCCGAGGGGGCCGATCGGGTGCAGGCGGCATACGGGACCGAGAAGTTCGCCCGGCTACGCGCGCTCAAGGACCGCTACGACCCGACCAACCTGTTCCATCTGAACCAGAACATCCCGCCATCGTCTGAGGAGGTCCGCTGATGGATGTTGCGGAGGAGCTTCGTCGTCGGGCGCGGGCGACATGGGCAGCAGGGGACTGGGATGGCTTCTCCCGGCTGGTCGAGCCGGTCGGCAAGCTCGTGCTCGATCGGATCGGGGTCGAGCCGCGTATGGATTTGCTTGATGTAGGGACCGGCAGCGGCGGCACCGTGGCGATCCCGGCCGCGTTGCGCGGAGCCCGGGTGGTGGGATGTGATGTGACGCCCGAGCTGCTCGAGCATGCGCGTCGCCGCGCCGCCACGGCCGCGGTGGAGGTCGAGTGGGTCGAGGCGGACGCGCAAGATTTGCCGTTCGGGGACGCGAGCTTTGATCGCGTGACCTCGACGTTCGGTGCGATGTTTGCGCCCGATCACATCCGCGCGGCCGCAGAGCTTGTCCGTGTCTGCCGGCCAGGGGGGTGGATCGCGATGACCACCTGGGTCAACGACGGTTTTGCCGGCGAGCTGTTCAAGCTGACTGGCGCGTTCATGCCGCCTCCGCCGCCGGGCGTACAGCCACCGCCGCTGTGGGGTATCGAGGAGCACGTTCACGATGCGTTCGCCGCCGCCGACGCCTCGGCCAAAATCGAGCGTGAGACCGTAGACTTCGACTTCGCATCGACCGAGGACGCGGTGCGGCGCTACGCAGAGGATTTCGGCCCGTTCGTGATCGCCCGAGAAGTCCTTGAGCCGCAAGACCGCTGGGCAGAGTTTCTGCAGGCGTTCGCCGAGCTAATCCTACGTTTCAACCTCGCGAACGATGGCTCGGCGAAGATCCGCTCCGACTATTTCGTGATTCGCGTCGAGCGTTGCGGCGTCTCACCGATCTAAGACGCCCAATCTCACTCATATGAGACCGCTGGCGTCTCATTCATGTGAGACAGGGAAGCCATTCGGGCCGCGACGCGGACACGGACGGGGGTCGGTCGAAGCGAGCGGGCGTCGCCGATCCGGCCAGCTCTGACGGCGAATAGGCCATTTGGCCGATGTAGTCCACCGTACGGCACGGCAGGCTTGGGATGATGCACGAGGAGATCATGATTCCGGTGGGCGGAGCTGACCAGGACGCGGTGGCGATCGTCCCGACTGGGACGGTGACGTTCGTGCTGACCGATGTCGAGCGCTCGACCTTGTTGTGGGAGGAGCGGGGCGAGGTGATGGCGGGGGTGATGGCGCGCTGTCACGACCTGCTCGCCGAGACTATGCAGGCGCGTGGCGGGGTGCTTCCGGAGGAGCAGGGCGAGGGTGACAGTGCGGTCGGCGTGTTCGTGCGAGCGTCGGATGCGGTTGCGTGCGCACTTGATCTGCAGCTGGCGCTAAGAAGCGAGCCGTGGCCTGAGGGCGTGGATCTACGCGTGCGTGTCGCGCTGCACACCGGTGAGGCGGTGCTGCGCGATGCGCGCAACTACACCGGCCCCTCGATCCATCGCTGTGCTCGGCTGCGGGGGATCGGACATGGCGGGCAGACGCTGCTGTCGCGCTCGACGTATGAGCTGGTGGCAGGCGGCCTGCCCGACGGGGTCAGCGTGCGCGACCTCGGTGCGCATCGGCTGCGCGACCTGGCGCGGCCGGAGCAGGTGTACCAGCTGTGCCACGCGGATCTACACGACGACTTCCCGGCGCTGCGCTCGCTGTCAGGCCTCCCGAACAACCTGCCCGTCCAGCTCACCAGTTTCGTCGGCCGCGAGGCCGAGATCGCAGAGGTTCGTGAGCTGCTCGGCCGATCGCGCCTGCTTACTCTGACCGGAGCGGGTGGGAGCGGGAAGACACGGCTGGCCTTGCAGGTGGCCGCCGAGACGCTTGACGATCACCCTGACGGTGTGTGGTGGGTGGATCTGGCGCCAATCAGCGATTCGGCGCTGGTGGCCAGTGAGGTTGCGGGCGCGCTTTCGATTCGCGAGTTCCCGTCGCAGCCGGTGATCGAGACGCTGACGGCGCAGCTCGCCGAGCGCCGGTTGTTGATCGCACTCGACAACTGCGAGCATCTGCTGGGCGCGTGCGCCCAGTTGGCGGCCACGCTGCTCGAGGCGTGTCCCGGTGTTGTGATTCTGGCGACGAGCCGCGAGTCGATCGGCGTCGAGGGAGAGCAGAGCTGGCGGGTTCCCTCGCTGCAGGTTCCGCAAGCCGAGCTGGCACGAGCCGCGCTTGCGGACGTCGAAGCGATCCAGCTGTTCTGCGACCGGGCGCGACAGGTGCGACCAAATTTCCGTTTGGTCGACGCGAACGCGCAGGCTGTGGCGACGATCTGTCGGCGCCTGGACGGAATCCCCCTGGCGATCGAGCTGGCGGCGGCACGCGTGCGGCTGCTGACTCCGCAGGAGATCGCCGACGCGATGCGCGAGCGGTTCGTACTGCTGACGGGGGGCTCACGCACGGCGATGCCGCGGCAGCGCACCCTCGAGGCCTCGGTCGATTGGAGTCACGACCTGCTGAGCGCGGCGGAGCAAACACTGTTCCGGCGCATCTCCGTGTTCGCCGGCGGCTGGACGCTCGATGGGGTCGAGGCGGTTTGCGCCGGCGGTGGCCTCGAGGTCGTTGCGATCCTCGACCTGCTCGGGAGCCTCGTTGACAAGTCGCTCGTGCAGGTGCAGGAGCAGGGCGTCAGGACGCGTTACGCGCTGCTGGAGACGGTCCGTGCGTACGCGCGGCAGAAGCTCAGCGACGCCGCCGAGGCTGCGCTCGTGCGCAACCAGCACCTCGATTACCACCTGGCGCTTGCCGAGTCCGCGGAGCCGGATCTGTACGGGGCGCGCCTTGAGCAGTGGCTCGGGCCGCTCACGACGGAGCTGGACAACTTCCGCGGTGCACTCGGGTGGGCGGTCGACGCGGGGCGCGTCGATGAGGCTCTACGCCTCGCCGCCGCGCTGTGGTTGTTCTTCGAGGCGCGTGGCCATTGGCGCGAGGGCCGGGGGCACCTCGAGTCGGCGCTAGCCGGGGAGGGCGCAAGCGGGCTCGCTCGGGCAAAGGCGCTGGTTGCTGTGGGCCACATCGGGACGATCTCAACCGACTGGGTGGCGACGCGGCGCTTCGCCGAGGAGGCGCTCGCGATCGGCCGTGAGGTGGGTGACGAGCGCACGGTGGGTCGAGCGCTCGATCTGCTCGGGTGGGCGCTGATCTCGCTCGAGCCGGAGGCTGCGATGCCCGTGCTCGAAGAGAGCATCGCCATCACGCGCCCGCTCGGGGACGCCTGGTTTCTGGCCGATGGGCTCTACGGAGCCGGCTTTCTTGCAAATGTTGGTGGGCGGCTGAAGGCTGCGCCGCCGCTGCTCGAAGACGCCCTGGCGGTATCGCGTGCGGCGGGCAACCTGCTCGGTATCCGTGAGTCGCTCAGCTGGCTCGGCTTCAACGCGGCGGTGCAGTGTCGATTCGCGGAGGCGGAGGCGATGCTGGGGGAGGCTCTCGCGCAGTCGCGTTCGCTCGGCGACCCGCTGTTCGCGATGGTCGATCTCGGGGCCCTCGGTTTCGTCAAGACCCGCACCGGGGAGTGGGCGGCCGCGCGAGCGCACATCGAGGAGTCGATCGCGCTGGGCGTGCGTATGGCCCACAACGGCACGCCATTGATGCAGTGGCAGCTGGGACTGCTGGAGTACGCCACCGGCGAGCTCGATCGTGCGGAGACGATGATGAGTGAGGCGTTGCCGACGGCGCGGGCGAGCAATTACGCCTCTTTCACCGTCCCCGCGCTGCTCATCACGGCGGCCGCCCAGCTGGCGCGCGGAGAGACGGTAACGGCCGTCGCCGCGATCGAAGAAGCGGTGCTCGTCGCGCGCGAGAGCAAGAACCCGCTGGCGATCGGGGCCGCACTCGAGGCGCAAGCGCAGCTCGCACGCGAGGCCGGCGAGGTCTCCGGAGCTGAGCAGCTGCTCCACGAGGCTCTGCGCGCGTTCTATGAGGCCGGCGACCCGGGTGGCGTCGCGGACGTGCTGGAGTCGCTCGCGGCGCTCGTCTCAGAGCTGCAGAGCGCGGAGCAGGCGGTTCGGTTGCTCGCTGCGGCGGATGGCATTCGCGCCGCGGTGGGCTGCGTGCGCTTCCCGGTGCGTCAGCCGCCCTACGAAGCGGAGCTCAGCGCGCTGCGCGAGGCGCTCGGCCAGGAGGCCTTCGCGGCGGCGTGGTCGGCCGGCGCCTCGGCCTCGCTGGATGATGCGGTCGCCTACGCCGAGCGCGGCCGCGGAGAACGCAAGCGGCCGTTGCGCGGTTGGGAGAGCCTCAGCCCCGCCGAGCTGCGGGTCGTGGAGCTCGTCGCCGAGGGCCTGACCAACCCTCAGATCGGCGAGCGCCTGTTCATCTCGCCGCGCACCGTCCAGGCGCACCTTTCCCACGTGTTCGCCAAGCTCGCCGTCTCATCGCGTGCCGAGCTTGCAGCGCAGGCGGCGCGAAGAGACCTCTAGCTCCGGCGCTCCACGGAGCCGGCAGCACCGGCGCCGAATACGCCACCGCCGCCCGCTCGAATACGCCGTCTGGCCGATGTACCACGCGTTTCCGCCGGTCAGTCTCGGTGACAACGAGGCCAGACCTCGAAGCGAACAGAGAGATCGGAGGACGCATGAGCCAGGTATTCGATGTGATCGTCGTGGGTGCGCGCTGCGCGGGGTCGCCGCTGGCGACGCTGCTCGCACGCCGGGGCCTCAGGGTCGCACTCGTCGAGCAGGCCAGCTTTCCGAGCGACACCCTCTCGACCCACATCTTCGAGGCCCAGGCGCTGGCGTTCCTGGACCGCCTCGGGGTCATCGAAGAGATACGCGCGACCGGCGCGCCATTCCTCGACCGCGTCGACCTGCGTCAGGAGGATCTCGAGTTCGTGACCCCGATTCAGCTGCAGTCAGGCGACGTCGGCGGTACAGCATCGGTGCGCCGGATGCTGCTCGATCCGATCTTGGCTCAGAGCGCCGCGGAGGCGGGCGCCGATCTGCAGATGGCGAGCAAGGTGACAGGACTCCTCGAGGATCAGGGTCGAGTGGCCGGCGTGCGGGTCGCACAGAACGGCTCGGAGACGACGCTCCGGGCGCGGCTGGTTGTCGGCGCGGACGGTCGCAACTCGACGATCGCGAGCCTCGTCGGGGCGCGCAAGTACAACCTCACGCCGAACGAGCGATTCCTCTATTGGTCCTTCTTCGAGGGAGTCGAGCCCGGCCCCGATCCGGCATTCGTGTTCCACCGGTGGGGCAATCGACTGGTGACAGCGACGCACGCCGACAGCGGCCTCTATCAGGTCATCCTGATTCCGGATCTGGCTGATCTCCCTCGCTTTAGGGAGGATCTGGAGGGCAGCTTCATGGAGTACGCATGCAGCTGCAGGCCCGTGGCGCAGGCACTCTCGGGCGCGCGGCGAACCGGGAAGCTGTTCGGCATGCTGCGCTGGGAGGGGTTCTTCCGGGAGGCCTCCGGCCCCGGCTGGGTGCTGGTCGGCGACGCCGGCAACTTCAAGGACCCGACGCCCGGTCAGGGCATACAGGACGCATTCCGGCAGGTCGACGCGCTCGTGCCGGCGATCGCAACCGCGCTTGATGGCTCTGCAGAAGACATTGATCGTGAGATGGCGGCCTGGGGCGACTGGCGAGACAAGGACGCGGCCGAGCACTACTGGCTCGCCACTGATATGGGAAAGGCTGGGTCGACGCCCGCGGTGGTGCCCGAGATTGAGAGGCGACTGCTGGAGCAGGGAAAGATAGGCACGTTTCTGGATCTGTTCTACAGCCACCGCTCGCGGCCCTCGCAGGTCTTCACCCCTCCGCGCCTGTTGGGCGCCACCGCCAGGCTGTTGGCGCGTCGGGGATGCGACCGGCGCGCGCTGCTTGGGGAGGTGGGCACGCTCCTGGCTGAGGACTTCCAGCGAAAACGTCTCAATCGCAAACCGGTGTACGCCCCCGCGGGCACTGCGCTCGACGCACGTCCGTCGGCTTCCGCCGTGAGGCTATGAGCCGGCGTCTGGTGTCGCCCCGCCGAATCCCACCTCGTTGCCATCGGGATCGCGGTAGATCGCCTTGCGTACGCCGCCCGAGTACGTCTCGATCTCCTCGGGCTCAAGCCCGCGCACAGCGATCGCGGCCAGGCGAGCATCGAGATCGTCGAGGAACATCGTTACGACGGAGTTGCCCGCGCCATCGGCGTGCTCGACGACGTAAACCGACCGGTTCTCGGCAAGCGTCCACACCGCCTCAGTGGCGTGGGGAAAGAACGTCGGCTCGCCAGCATCGATCGACCATCTCGCCTCGACCGGGCCCATCGAACATCTCACCGACGAAGCCGTGACCGGCCTCAGAGAACACGCACTACGACTCGGCCCAGTAAGCAGCCTGGCGATCTGCATGCTCCACGAGACGCCTGCCAGCGTCAGACGAATAGCCGGCCTCTCGATCACCGACTTCGCGCAGGACGGCAACGGCAAGACCTTTGCGATCCTGGGCCAAAGCACCACCTCGAACGCGCCTTGGCCGATCAGCCAGCAGATCATCGACGCCGTCGAAGCCCTGCGAAGCCATCACCCGCGTTTGATCTCGCCGCCAACGAAGAATCCGAACGTCCTTCTGGTCAAGGACGCAATCGAGCCGCACGGATCGAGTAGCGCATCTAGCTCGAGGGCGAACGCCGCCAGTCTCACATGGATGAGATTTCACGGCCCGATGCCAGTCTCATATGGATGAGACAAAGCCGTCTCACATGAGTGAGATTCCGGTCTCAGATGAATGAGACGCCGCAACGTAAGCCTCGAGCGTCTCTACCCTTCTACGCCTGATAATCCATGTTATGTCAACCTAGAGGAATGAGACGGTCATAGCCGACGCCTCGTCCTCAAGTGCAGCAGGCGCCGTGCGCCCCTTCCCTTCAAGATCACGAGAACCCTTGGAGTCCGGCTGAAGTCGGCTAGCGGGTCCGCTGGACGACGATCAGCGCGTCTTGGGCGGCCGCCGGTACGCCGCTCAGCCCGAGCACGCCGGCGGCGACGCGCGCTGCCAGCACCTCATCGTGCGGCGCCTGTCCGGCGAGCTGGATGACCGTGCCCTCCAGCGCACCGATGAACGCGAGCGCGACGGTTCTGGCAGGCGGGCCGCCGGGGATCGTTCCAACTCTGCGCGCCGCGCTGATTAGGCGGGTGCAGCGTTTGACGAGACTCTCCGAGACCCGCTCTAGGTGACGCCCGACTGGATGATCCTGGTCGCCGAACTCGAGCCTCAGCGCCGTCGCGACGCGCGCCACGTCTCGCCGGCAGTACACGGCATGCCCGCGCGCCAGGACCAGCAGCGCGATCACAGGGTCGAGCTCCCGCTCGACGAGCCGCCCGACCTCCTGCCTCCATGTCTCATCGACCCAATCGATCACCGCCAGGGCAAGATCCTCCTTGTCCTTGAACTGGTGATAGAGCGCTCCACGGGTGTAGCCAGCCTCGCTCGCAACCCGCTCGAGGATCAGGTTGCCATAGCCGTAGCGGGACAGGCCCCTCGCGGCCAACTCGAGCAATGCGCTGCGCGTGCGCGCGCTTCGCTCGGCCTGCGTCAGGCGGCCACCGTTCGCGGCCCCCGCCCCGCCCGACCGCTCGGTAGCCTCAGCTATAGATACGTGCATGGATGTATGTTATCGTGCCAGCGCACTGGATCGCGTGGTCCCGGACCCACAACTGACATGAGGCTTTCGAACAGCGACCACGAATCTCACGCCTGGCGGATTAGCGAGGTCGCGCCCGACTTCAGGCTGGAGGACGTCTGGGCGCTACCGGCACGAGGCGGCGTCGAGGACTTTGCGAGCCTGCTCGAGGTGATGGCCTCTCTAGACCCAACCAAAAGCGAGTCGCGTGCGACCCGCGCCCTGTTCGCCGTGCGTTATCGCATCGGTGAATGGCTCGGGTGGGATGACACCCCACGCCCCCTCCCCATCCCGAACGACACCGAAACGACACTCAGCGCAAGGCTCCCCCAGGATCTGCGCGACACCGCGACGGGCCTGGATCTCCGCGCAAAGGACTTCACTCCCCTGTACCGGACCGATTTGGAGTGGGCGGCAGAGATCTCGAACCAAACCGTCCACGCTGTGATGCACCTGGCCTGGGTCGATAATGGCGAAGGCCTCTATCAGGGCCAGATGGGCATTTATGTCAAGCCTCGGGGAAAGCTCGGAACGCTGTACATGGCCGCAATCGCGCCGTTTCGACATCGAGTCGTGTACCCAGCCCTGATGCGCGAGATCGAACGGGCGTGGAACGCCCGCAACGCCCGCCTGGCTCGCCAGCCGGAGGCGGCTGCCTTCACCTCGCCCCGAGCTCACTAGGTCCGCGACTGCGTCGGGAGAGCTCCTCTGCGTCGGTTACGCTCGTGGCCGCCAGCAGATCGTCGGCGCGCCGCCGAGCCGCGTTGCCCACCAGCCGCCCGAAGCTCTTTCGCTCCGCTGCCACCACGCCATACAGCAGGGCGGTTGTTCCAGGCAGGCCGCGGGCCAGTCGACCCAGCGCCCGCGTCGCCGGCAGCGCGCTCAGCACCTCCGCGGCAGCGTCGCCTCCCGAGTCGCGGTGGCCGGCATCGCTGACGACATGCGCCGCGCCAAGGCGCTCAGCCAGAGTGACGTCGGCCAGCAGTTCGGAGCCGAGCGGGGATTGAATCGGCGCCGTGATGAGCACGTGTTCAAGATCGTGCCTCACGGCCCAAGCCATCGCCCAGCGGCAAAAGCCGCAGTCTGCGTCGTAGAGAACGATCACTGCTCCGGACCTTCTAGCATCTGGCGCGACCGGGACCCGCGAAGAGAGGGATGTGATGCCAGACAAGCTCTACACCGCCAAGGCGCACGTGACCGGTGGGCGTATGGAGGGACACGGCCACTCCAGCGACGGCGCGCTCGACGTCCAGTTGCGGATTCCGCCCGAGATGGGCGGTCCCGGCGGCGGCACGAACCCCGAGCAGCTGTTCGCCGTCGGCTACGCGGCCTGCTTCGAGGGTGCGCTCGGCGTCGTCGCGCGCCGCGCCAAGGTCGAGGCCGGCGACGCGGCGATCGAGTCCGAGGTCTCGCTCTCGCCGGACGGCCACGGCGGCTTCCTGCTGTCGGTCGGCCTCGACGTGACGCTGCCGTCGATCGCCGACGCCGCTGCCGCGGTCGACCTCGTGCGCGCCGCGCACGCGGTCTGCCCGTACTCGAACGCCACCCGCGGCAACATCGACGTCGTGCTCACCGCCAACGGCGCACCCGTCGAGTAGCCCGCGCCGACTGCGCAACCGGGAGCAGCGACGCGGGCGCGGCCTGCGACGTTCGCGTGCTTTGCCGCAACGCCGTCAAGGCGTCAGCGATGGGTGTCGATGGGACCGCGCCGAGCGGCCGCGCGGCCGCTCACAAGATGCAATCGAGTCCCAGACAACGTGATCGTGAGCCCAATATCCCCCGGCAAGCTGGCGGGTGTGCTGGCGCTGCTGATGTGTGCGGCAGCGGCCGAGCCCGTCCCAGGGCTCGCCGCCGGCCAGAGCCGCCGCTCCGAAGACCCGCGGAATCCGGCCACCCGCGCACATGAGGCGATCATCGGCGGCACGACCGCGCGCGCCGGGGCATTCGCCTCGCTTGCGGACGTCATCGATCTCAAAGGTCACGAGAGCGGCCAATGCACGGGAACCGTCGTCGCCCCCAGTCTCGTCCTGACGGCCGGCCACTGCGCTGAGAACATCGCAACGGGAGCGGTCAACGCGGCCTCCGGCTACAGGGTCTTGACCGAAGGCGTCGGCGCAACGCCCGCGGAAAGACAGGTCTCGACCGTGTCAGGGGTCCTTGTCTACGAAGGCTTCCTGCGCAAAGTCGACGCCGGCGACGCCGCACTACTGGTCCTGTCCACGCCAACCACAGCCCCCGCGATCAGACTCGCAAGCTCTGACGCCGACGCGCTTCGCGCCCGCTCGAGCGCAACGATCGCCGGCTGGGGCAACACCTTCTACGCCCAGCGACTGCCAACGGAAGCGTTGCACTGGGCCGCCACCGTGGTGCAGGGCGATCGCTGGTGCGCGCGCAACGCGCCGCCCTTCTACGCCAGTGAGGAGCTGTGCACGATCGACCCGCCCAGCTACGCCACTGGGGTCTGCTTCGGAGATAGCGGCGGGCCACTGCTATCCCCCTCGGGCGAAGGTGAAGAACTCGTCGAGATCGGCATCGCGGTGCATGTCTACGGACGCTGCAACACGCGGCGCCCGTCCGTGTTCACCCGCGTCGATCGGATCGCTGCGTGGGTCGACAGCTGGATCGCGGCATACCGCCCTCCCCCGGCGCCGGCGCCGGCGCCGGCGAGCTAGTGCCGGCGTCGGGCAACAGGTGACCAAACCGATCAGGAATCGAGAAGCGACGGTCACGGGCCGCAACTAGAGTGACCGCCATTGGACATCAACGCCGCGACTCTGGGAGCGAACTGAACATGACCGGCTCTTCCACCGAAGGAATCAAAACCGTGCTGCATCCCGTGTCCGACCTGGCCGCGGCCAAGGCCGTGTACACCGCCCTGCTCGGCGTCCCGCCGCAGTCTGACTCCGACTACTACGTCGGCTTCGAAGCCGAGGGCCAGCAGATCGGACTGGTGCCGGGCGGCGGACCACAGGGCATGACCTCGCCGGTGGCCTACTGGCACGTGCCTGACATTGAGGCGAAGTTGGCCGAGGTGACCGCTGCCGGTGCCACCGTGAAGGAGCCGGCGCACGATGTCGGTGGCGGTCGCCTGGTGGCCACCTTTTCCGACCCCGACGGCAACGTCCTCGGCCTGCTGCAGGATCGATGATTGCCGACAGCCAGGATTCTGATCCGCGTGCACGGCGCACGCGTGAACAACCTCAAGGACGTCAGCGTCGATCTCCCGAAGCGCCGGCTGACCGTGTTCACCGGCGTCTCAGGATCGGGCAAGAGCTCGTTGGTGTTTGGCACGATCGCCGCTGAGTCCCAGCGGCTGATCAACGAGACCTACAGCGCCTTCGTGCAAGGCTTCATGTCGACGCAGGCGCGGCCCGACGTCGACGTGCTCGAAGGGCTGACGACCGCGATCATCGTCGACCAGGAGCGAATGGGCGCCGATGCTCGCTCCACGGTCGGCACCGCTACCGACGCGGGCGCGATGCTGCGCATCCTCTTCAGTCGCTTGGGCAAGCCCCACATCGGCTCGCCCCAGGCGTTCTCCTTCAACGTCGCCTCGATCTCGGGGGCCGGAGCGGTCACCTTCGAGCGCGCTGGCCGCACCACCAAAGAGAAGCGAAGCTTCAGCATCCTCGGCGGCATGTGCCCACGGTGTGAGGGCCGCGGTTCGGTCAACGACGTCGACCTCACGCAGCTATATGACGACAGCAAATCGTTGCGAGAGGGAGCGCTTACGATCCCCGGCTACAGCATGGACGGCTGGCACGGTCGGATCTTCCTGGGCTGCGGCTTCTTCGACCCGGACAAGCCGATCAAGAAGTTCACCAAGAAGGAACTGGGCGAGCTCCTCTACAAGGAGCCGACCAAGATCAAGGTCGACGGCATTAACCTCACCTACGAGGGCCTGATTCCCAAGCTCCAGAAGTCGATGCTCTCCAAGGACCTCGACTCGCTGCAGCCACACGTCCGCGCCTTCGTGGAGCGGGCGGTCACGTTCAGTAGATGTCCCGAGTGCGACGGCACCCGGCTCAGCGCAGAGGCACGCTCGTCGAAGATCAAGGGGATCAACATCGCTGACGCGTGCGCGATGCAGATCAGCGACCTCGCGGTATGGGTGAGCAAACTCGAGAACCAGTCGGTCGCGCCGCTACTCGAGGCCCTCCAGGCGACCCTCGACTCGTTCGTGGACATAGGGCTGGGCTACCTCTCGCTCGAGCGGGCCTCGGGCACGCTGTCGGGCGGCGAGGCGCAGCGCGTCAAGATGATCCGCCACCTCGGCTCCTCGCTCACCGACGTTACCTATGTCTTCGATGAGCCGACGATCGGGCTGCACCCACACGACATCCAGCGGATGAACGAGCTGCTGCTGCAGCTGCGCGACAAGGGCAACACCGTGCTCGTCGTGGAGCACAAGCCGGAGACGATCTCGATCGCCGACCACGCCGTCGACCTCGGCCCGGGCGCCGGCGCCGAAGGCGGTGAAGTGATGTTCGAGGGGACCGTCGAGCGGCTGAGCGAAAGCGACACGATCACCGGCCGTCACCTCGACGACCGGGCCACCCTCAAGCAGGCGCTGCGCTCGCCGGAGGGTGCACTCGAGATCCGATGCGCCAATACCCACAACCTGCAAGACGTCGACGTCGACATCCCGCTGGGCGTGCTGGTCGTCATCACAGGCGTGGCGGGCTCGGGCAAGAGCTCGCTCATCGGCGGGGCGGTGTCCGTGCGCGACGGGGTCGTCACGATCGATCAGGCGGCGATCAGGGGCTCGCGGCGCAGCAACCCGGCGACGTACACCGGACTGCTCGACCCGATCCGCAAGGCCTTCGCGAAGGAGAACGGCGTGAAGCCGGCGCTGTTCAGCGCCAATTCCGAGGGCGCTTGCCCGAATTGCAACGGCGCCGGTGTGATCTACACCGACCTGGCGATCATGGCCGGTGTCGCCGCCCCTTGCGAGGTGTGCGAGGGAAAGCGCTTCCAGGCCGAGGTACTGAAGTACAAGTTCGGCGGCAAGGACATCAGCCAGGTGCTCGGGATGGCGGTGGTCGAGGCCGAGGAGTTTTTCGGCGCCGGTAAGGCCAAGACCCCGGCAGCGCACCAGATCCTGGAGCCGCTCGCCGACGTCGGGCTCGGCTATCTCACGCTCGGCCAGCCGCTGCCGACGCTGTCCGGCGGCGAGCGCCAGCGGCTCAAGCTGGCCACGCGCATGGCTGAAAAAGGATCCGCACGAGCGGAGGTCTACGTCCTCGACGAGCCGACCGCGGGCCTGCACCTCGCCGACGTCGAGCAGTTGCTTAGCCTGCTCGACCGGCTCGTCGACTCCGGTAAGTCGGTCATCGTCATTGAGCACCACCAGGCGGTCATGGCGCATGCCGACTGGATCATCGACCTCGGCCCCGGGGCTGGCCACGAGGGCGGGCGGATCGTCTTCGAGGGCACGCCAGCCAACCTCGTCGCCGGATGGAAGGGAACCTCATCACTCACCGGCGAGCACCTTGCGGCCTACCTCGCCACTTGACCGAAGCTGTGCGGAGACGGTGAGACGTGCTCCCGCTTCTGGTTCGAGCTAGCGCGCTCCTAAACTGGCGTCGTGACGCCAGAAGAGCTCGCCAACCTCGCGCACCTGCGGCGCGCGCGCGACTTGATGGACCGCGAGTACGCGCGTCCGCTCGACCTCGCCGCGCTCGCCCGTGCTGCGCTGATGTCGAGCGGACACTTCTCGCGGCAGTTCCGCGCGACGTATGGAGAGACGCCCTACGCCTACCTGATGACGCGGCGAATCGAGCGGGCGAAGGCGCTGCTGCGCCGCGGCGAGCTCACGGTCACCGAGGTCTGCCTGGAGGTCGGCTGTACGTCGCTCGGCTCGTTCAGCGCCCGCTTCACCGAGCTGGTGGGTGATACGCCAACGGCGTACCGGGCTCGCGACCACCGCACGCTCGCGGGCGTGCCGGGCTGCATCGCCAAGGACCTCACCCGTCCGAGTCGCACGGCGAGCAGGATCGGAGCAACGCGCGGGGCGGTGGCTCCCTAGTGTTGACGGTATGAACCTCTCCCTTTCCACCTGTTTCGTCCTCGTCCACGACCCCGAGGTCGCACTGACCTTTTACCGCGACACGCTCGGCCTCGAGCTTCGCGACGACGTCGCCCGCGAAGACTTTCGCTGGATCACCGTCGGCTCCGCGGCCCAGCCCGGCGTCGCGATCGTGCTCACGAACTACCTGGGCGGCAGCCCCGCCGATGGCGACGCGCTCGCCGCCCTGCTCGCCAAGGGCGCCCTCAACGGCGTTCACTTCCGTACGGACGACCTCGACACCACGTTCGAGAAGCTGCGCGATTCGGGCGCCGAGATCGTGCAGGAGCCGGCCGAGCAGTTCTGGGGCACACGGGACTTTGCCGTGCGTGACCCGTCCGGCAACCTGGTGCGCATCGATCAGCCGCCCGCCGCGTAGTCGCGGCGGGCCACCACTAGCGCCCGAGCGTGCGCTCGAGCTCGCGGGCGCGGCCGCCCAGACCGCCGAGTAGCGAACGGATCTGCTCGAGGTCGGCGCGCACCTCGACATCTCCAACCTCGACCGGCAGCATCGAGTCCTGCAGCGTCGCCAGCAGGCGGTCTGCGTCGGCGATCGCCGACACCGCGCTGTCCAGAAAGCCCTTCGCGCCCTTCGCCGGAGCGCCGGCGATCGCCGCCTCAAACGTGCGTCCGGGCAGGTTGTGGCGCGCCGCGAAGTCAGAGTGCGCGCGGCGCGCGCGCCCGTAGGCCATCTGCGTCGGACGGAACAGCGCCTCCTCGACCGCGTCGGCGTTGCGTTCGTCCAGCCGCTCGTATGCCTCGCTCAGAGACGGCAGCGCCGCGCCGAGCTTGTCGACCGCTTCGGCAACCGTGTCGAGCAGTTGCTGGCGGGCGTCGGCGGTGGTGTAGGCCATCCGCAGCAGGTTAGTGCGTGCGACTCAATCGATGACGAACACGAGCGAGACCTGCGTGCTCAGAGTGCAGGCCGTCGCACTCGCCTTCTTGGCGGTCGGATGCTTCTTACGATGCTTCACCGCCGGTTTGCCGGCCTTCACCGACGGCGTCTCCTCCGCTCGCAGCGGCGAGACCGACTCCGTCGGTGAACCGAAGTCTGGCTGTTCACCCTGATATTCGACGTAACTGGATTCTTCGCCGCCCGTGCACCCGATCGAGCCGCCACCTTCGGCGATGCTCTGGACGCTGCCCAGCGTCGCGCCAACCTTCGTGGCGAGGAATTCAGCCTTGTTCTGACCGTCGGCGATTGCGTCAGCCATTCCCTGGCGGTAGACCGCGGTCGCTTCCGCGAGCTTCGCGTATTGACCGATCGGCACCGTCGCGACGCCCTCGACGCTAACCGTCCGTATGGGGGTCGTCGTCGGGGCTTCCGCCGCGGCGACCCCGAGCATGTTCACCACCACCAACCCAGCTGCCACGACCAACGTCGCTGCGATCACGCTTTTCATCGTCACATCCGATACTAGCGCGCGGCATCGGCCAACACGCGGGCACGTTCGAGCACCGCGTCGATCATCGGCTCGGTCAGCTTGCCGGTGAACGTGTTCTGCTGGCTCGGGTGGTAGCAGCCGATCAGCCGGTAGCGCTCGCCTGCCAGCTCGGCCGCGTGGCCGAAGCGCGGGCGCGGGCGTAGCGGGACGGCACCCGGCTCGGCGAGCGCCGCCGTCAGGCGCAGCGCGGCGTCCCACGCGAACGCGCCAAGACACACCACCACCCGCACCTCGCTCAGCAGCGCCAGCTCCGCGACGCTCCACGGCAGGCACCGATCGCGCTCCTCCGGGGTTGGGCGGTTCGCGGGCGGCGCGCAACGCACCGCCGCGGTGATCCACGCGTCGCTCAGCGCCAAGCCGTCCTCACGGGTACGCGAAGTCGGCTGGTTGGCGAAGCCGGTGCGCCACAGAGCCGCGAACAGGAAATCTCCCGAACGATCGCCGGTGAACACGCGACCCGTGCGGTTCGCCCCGTGCGCGGCAGGCGCGAGTCCCAGCAGGAGTACGCGCGCCGAGGGATCGCCGAAGCCCGGGAGCGGACGGCCCCAGTACTGCTCCTCGGCAAACGCCGCGCGCCGCTCACGGGCTACCTGCTCGCGCCAAGCGACCAGCCGCGGGCAGCGCCGACAACGGCTGACGTCCGCCGCGAGCTCGTCCAGGCGAGTTGCTCTTTCCGATCGCACACCGCAGTAGTACCATCGGCCAGGAGATGCCGCTGTGGGTCTGGATCCTGCTTCTAGCCGCGCTCGTGAAGATCCCGGTCGCCGGATTGATGCTGTGGATCCCGTTCCGCTACGACGAGGCTGCCAACGCCCCCGACATGCCTGACTCCTCCGAAGAGGACGGCGGCTCGAAGGTGCTCCCCGGCGGCCCGCTCGACCCGCATCCCCGCGCGCCGCGCCCGCCGCGCCCGCGGCGCGGCCCGCATGGCTCGCCCTCGCCACCGTCACCGCCGCGCGTGCGCACGGCGCTTCGCAGCCCGCGGCCGCTGCGTATCCAGCACTGAGAACAGGTTCTAGCTCGCCGCCCGACCGCCCGCTGAACTCACGGCGGGCCGCGGGGCTCAGCGGTTGCGCTTGCGCTGCCTGCGCGCCGCCTTCGCCTTCGCGCGCCGCCTGCGCAACGCCGCCTCGGTGTGTCGCGGCGTGCTGCCTTCCGCGAACTCCACTTCGCTCGCCGGCGCCACTTTGCGCGCGTCGCGCACGATCACGAAAGCGACGCCCGAGAGCAGCAGCAGCGCCGCTGCGGCCACGATCAGGACCGTCGAGCGAGAGGTATGCGATTCGGATTCTTTGGTGGCGGTCGTTTCCGTAGTCGTCGTCGTGGGTGTTGTTTTGATCGTGGTGGCCGTTGACGAGGGTTTCGTTTCCGTCGCGCCTTTCGTCAGGTTCCCCAGGGCGCCGCTACCACCGAGGCTCTTGGCGCCGGCCGCCCACGCCGGTGCGCTCACCAGCGCTAGCAGCGCCGTCGCGCACAGCGCACACACGCTCATGCGCAGGCTCATTGATGTGCAACCTCGACGGCTCGACACGTGGCGAGCATACCGTCTGCGCATCCCCGCGGCGAGTGCAGCCCAGCGCCGGTGCGCTCTCCCGCGGCGCAGCCTCGCGACAACATAGAATGGCCGCAGATGGCCCCCAAACAACGCCAGGTTCGGATGGAGCAGCGCGGTGGCCTCGAGGCGATCCAGGCGCTCGAGCAGCGCTCGGACGAGGAGCTCGAGGCCGAGACCAAATATAAGTCCGCCGCGCTCGCGATCCTCGGCGCGCGCGCGTCCGAGCGCTTCGACGCGGAGGCCGCTCGCGGCTACTTCCAGCGCGCGATCGCCGCCGCGCGCCCGCAGGAGCGGATGCAGATCAGGCGCATGGCCGATGCGTCGCTGGCGCTCGCCGAACGCCGCGCGGGAGACCTCAAGGACGCGGTGCAGCGACTCGGCCAGGAGCCGCCGAGCGCTCGCCAGCTGTTCGCGCTGCGCGCAATGGGACTGCTGATCCCCGCCGCTTCCGCGGGGATCCTCGCGCGCGTGCGCGGCATCCTGCTGATCATCGCGCTGATCATCGCGCTGCTCGCGCTCGGCACCGGGATTGTCGAGCTGATCTCGCTCCCGTTTGGCGGGCTCGGCCTGGCGCCGGGCATCCTGCTTGGCTTGTTCCTGGTGATCGCTGTGCTCGCGGTCATCGCGACGATCGGACGGCGCCGGCGCGACCGCGCACGCAAAGCCCCGTCTGCCTGATCGTCAACCCTGCCGCCGGTGGCGGCCGGGCCGGTCGCCTCGCACCCGCCGCCGAGCAGGCTCTGCGCGGGTACGGCCTGCTTGTCCGCCGCGCTGACACGCGGGACCTGCAACACGCCCGCGAGCTCGCCGCCGACGCCGCCGGGCGCGGTGAGACGGTCGTGGCGCTCAGCGGCGACGGTCTGATCGGCGTGATCGCCGACACGCTCAGGGGGCACCCCGACGCGGTGCTCGGCGTGATCCCCGGCGGGCGCGGCAACGATCTCGCGCGTGTGCTCGAGATCCCCGACGACGTGAACGCCGCCGCCGCGATCGTCGCCGAGGGCTACACCCGGCGCGTGGACCTCGGGCTCGTTGAGGGCCAGCGCCACGGAGCCGACGGGCAGGCGTTCGTGGGGATCGCGTCAGCCGGCTTCGACAGCGACGCCAACCGCATCGCCAACGAAGCACCCGCGTGGCTGGGTGGCCTCGTCTACGTTTACGGTGCGCTCCGCGCGCTCCTGCAGTGGCGCCCGGCGCATTTCGAGATCGAGCTCGACCCGCCCGGCAAGCGGCTCAGCTTCGACGCCTTCTCCGTCGGCGCCGCCAACTCAAAGGCCTACGGTGGTGGCATGCGCGCCGCGCCCGACGCGATGCTCGATGACGGCCTGCTCGAGGTGGTGGTGCTCGAGAGCGTCCGCAAGCTCACGTTCCTGACGAAGATCCTGCCGAAGGTGTTCAGCGGCACGCACGTGCGCGAGCCGGGGGTGCGCGTCTATCGCGCGCACGAGATAACGGTGAGCGCCGACCGCCTGTTCACGATGTACGCGGACGGCGACCCGATCGGAGAGCTGCCGGTGCGCGTGCGGGCGCTCCAGGGCGCGATCACGATGCTGACACCGCGCATCTGCGGCGCCAACGCGGCTTTTTCGCCAACGCCTCCACCGTCCGGCGAGGAGAACACGGAAAGCTGATGGCAGGAACCTCGCAGGCCAAGCTCGCGCTCGCTCGCAGCGTCGGCGCGATCTCGCGGCTACGAGGCGGCGGCGGCACGAGCGCCCCCGGCAAGCTGCTGATGCGACTCGCGCCCGATGCGATCGGCGACCTCGGCGCGCGCCTGGCCCGCGGCAGCGTGCTGATCTCGGCCACCAACGGCAAGACGACGACCGCGACGATGGCGGCCGGCATCCTCGAGCGCACGGGCATCGCGCTCGTGCACAACCGCGCCGGCGCGAACATGGCCGGCGGGATCGCCACGACGCTGCTCGACGCCGCACGGCCGCGTGGCGGGATCGCCGGCGAGCTAGGCCTCTTCGAGGTCGACGAGCTGTGGCTGGCACAGCTCGCCTCCCAGCTTCACCCGCGCGCGATCCTGCTCGGCAACCTGTTCCGCGACCAGCTCGACCGCTACGGCGAGCTCGACACGATCGCCGAGCGCTGGGCCGAGGTCCTGCGCGACGCTGACGCGAAGCTCGTGCTGAACGCCGATGACCCGCTGCTCGCCGACCTCGGCCGCGAGCATCCAGGGGTCCTGTACTTCGGGGTCGACGACGACTCGCTGGCGCTCCCAGGGATGGCGCACGCCGCCGACGCCAAGCACTGCCGCCGCTGCGGCGCGCCGTACGTCTTCGACGCGATCTACCTCGGCCATCTCGGCCACTACCACTGCCCCAGCTGCCGCCAGTCCAGGCCCGCGCCGGCAGTCACCGCCACCGACGTGCGCCTGCAGGGCGTACGCACCGCCCGCTTCACGCTCGGCACACCCAGCGGCCGCGCCGAGGTCGCGCTCGCGCTGCCCGGGCTCTACAACGTCTACAACGCGCTCGCCGCCGCCGCGCTGAGCATCGCGCTCGAGATTCCCCTGGAGACGATCGTCGCCGGCCTGCAGGGTACGCAGGCCGCGTTCGGGCGCGCCGAGAGCGTGAGCGTCTCCGTCCCCGCGCTGCCGGCCGTCGGCGCAGCCGCCGGCAACGGCGCCGCGCCGCCGGTCACACGCGAGCTACGCATCCTGCTCGTCAAGAATCCAGCCGGCGCCAACGAGGTGCTGCGCACGCTCGCGCTCGAGCCCGGCGAACACGACGTGCTCGGCGTGCTCAACGACCACATCGCCGACGGACGCGACGTGTCGTGGATCTGGGACGCCGACTTCGAGCTGCTCGCCGGGCGCATCCGGCACGCGACCTGCAGCGGCACGCGCGCGGCCGACCTGGCGGCGCGGCTGAAGTACGCCGGGATCGACTCCGAGCGCATCGACGTGCGCGAGGATCTCGCCGACGCTCTGCGCGCGGCCGCCGCCGACAGGCCCGATCCTGGCAGCGACCCCAACGCAGCAAACCCACCCCTGTTCGCGCTGCCGACCTACACAGCGATGCTGGCGCTGCGTGAGCTGCTGGTCGCGCGCGGAGAGGCGAGCAGCGCATGGTCGTGAACGCCTCCGAAGGGATTCGCCAGGACGGCGCGCGAGCGGGCGCGGACGGGCGGGCCTTGCAACGAGCGCGCACGGTCATCTGGCACGACCTCGAGTGTGGCTCCTACGCCGCCGACCTGCCCCTCTGGCGCGAGCTCGCGTGCGACGCGGGCGCAGCCTCCAGGGCGGGAGCCCCACCGACACCAGGGGCGCCACCAGCACCGGCCGCTGTACTCGACGTCGGCGCCGGCAGCGGCCGCGTGGCGCTCGACCTTGCCCGCCACGGCCACCGTGTGACCGCGCTCGACCTCGACGCCGGGCTCCTGGGGGCACTGCGCGAGCGTGCCGGCAGGATGGAGCTCGAGACGGTCCGCGCCGATGCGCGCACGTTCGCGCTCGAGCGCCATGACTTCGCGCTGTGCATCGCGCCTATGCAGACCATCCAGCTTCTCGGCGGAGCGGCGGGCCGCCGCGAGTTCCTGCGCCACGCGCGGGCACACCTCGCCCCCGGCGGGGTGCTCGCCTGTGCGATCGTCACCGACATCGATGCCTTTGACTGCTACGCCGGCGACCTCGGACCCTCCCCGGAGGTCACGCACATCGACGAAACCAGCTTCATCAGCCGCGCCACGCGTGTGCAACTCGGCAGGCGCGTCGTTCGCATCGAACGCGAGCGCAGCGTGCTCGCGCCCGCACGCGTCGGCGCGCGGGCGCGCCCGGCGACTGATCGCGACGTGGTCGAGCTCGACCGCGTCAGCGTCGCGCAGCTGCAGCGCGAGGGTCGCGAGGCGGGCCTGGCAAGCGCCGGCACGCGCGTGATTGCGGCAACCGAGGAGCACACGGCAAGCATCGCGGTGATCTTTCATGCCTGAGCCTCGCGTACCGGCCCCCTCCCCCGGTCCGCTGCGCGTTTGCGCGCTGTACCCCGACCTGATGAACATCTACGCCGATCGCGGCAACCTGATCGTGCTCGAGCGTCGCTGCGCGTGGCGCGGCATCGGCTTTCAGCTCGGCGCCAGCGGCCTCGGCGAGCGGCTCGATGCGGACGCCCACGACCTGTTCTACATCGGCGGCGGCCAGGACCGCGACCAGCGGCTGTGCGCACAGGACCTGATCGAGACCAAGCGCGACGGGCTGCACCAAGCGGCCGCGCGCGGCGCCGTCGTGCTCGGCGTGTGCGGCGGCTACCAGCTGCTCGGGCACTCCTACATCCTCGGCGCAGACGAGATCCCCGGCGTCGGGCTGCTCGACGTGCGCACCGTGCGCGAGGACGGACCGCGCCTGATCGGCAACGTCGCGATCGAGGTCACGCTCGACGACGGCGCGGCACACGTGCTCGCCGGGTTCGAGAACCACGGCGGGCGCACCCACCTGGGCGCGGGCCAGCAGCCGCTCGGGCGCGTGCTCAAGGGCTATGGCAACGACGGGCGCAGCGGCTACGAGGGCGCCCGCAGCGCCAACACGATCGGCACCTACCTGCACGGCCCGCTGCTGCCCAAGAACGTGTGGTTTGCCGACTGGCTGATCGCCTGCGCACTCGGCATCGACCCCGGCGAGCTCGCGCCGCTCGACGACGCGATCGAGCGCCAGACGAGCCTCAGCGCGCGACACGCCGCCGGGGTCTGAGGCCGCCGACTCGGATCCAGCCAAAGCGGACGGTCCGATCGCCGCAAACTCGACGTTCACGCCGCTCGGCTGGGGCGCGTCGCACATACGATCGCCACGTGGAGCTCTCCGACTACCAACGCCTGTCGCGCCGGACCGCCGAGTACCCCCGCGAGGCATGGCTCGCCTACCCCGCCCTCGGACTCGCCGGTGAGGCTGGCGAGGTCGCCGAGCACGCCAAGAAGGCGATCCGCGACGACGGCGGCGAGGTCAGCGACGAGCGCCGCGGCGCGATGTCCAAGGAGCTCGGCGACGTGCTCTGGTACGTGGCCCAGCTGGCCAGCGAGCTAGGCCTCGACCTCGACGAGGTCGCGCAGACCAACCTCGACAAGCTGCTCTCACGCCAGCGCCGTGGGGTGCTGTCGGGCAGCGGCGACGACCGCTGAGCCGCGCGCTCAGGAGGCCACGGCGAAGCGGGCGAAGCGGTCCGCGAGCCTGGCAGGCACGAGGGCGTGCACGCGCACGCCCTCGGCGGTGTCCTCGCGTGTGACCTCGCCGGCGAGCTCGTGCAGCTCCGCCAGGCTGCCACCGTCCGCGTACGGAACCAGCAGGTCCAGCGGGCGCAGCGTATGCACGAGCTCGTGCTCCAAGCGGGCTTCCAGATCCGCGAGGCCCTCGCCGTCGACGCCGCTGACGAGCACCGCCTCCGGGTGGCGGAAGCGCAACTCGTCGCGCTGCTCGTCGTCGAGCAGGTCGATCTTGTTGAGCACCAGCACGCGCGGGCGCTCGCCCGCACCGATCTCCTCAAGCGTCGCCTCCACCGAGCGCTGCATGATGTCCTGTTGGGACTCAGGCGCGGAGGCGTCAAGCACGTGCACCAAAAGCTCCGCGCGGCGCGTCTCCTCGAGTGTCGCCGCGAACGCGTCCACCACCTGGTGGGGCAGCTTGCTGATGAAGCCGACCGTGTCGGTCAGGAGGTGCGGGCGGCCGCCGAGCTTCAGCGTCCGCGTCGTCGGGTCCAGCGTGTGGAACAGGCGGTCGCGCACGCCCACGTCCGCGCCCGTCAGCGCGTTCAGCAGCGTCGACTTGCCTGCGTTCGTGTAGCCCACCAGCGCGATCCTCGGCAGCGCCGCACGCTCGCGCTCAGCACGCTGCACCGCGCGCGTGCCCTTCACGTGCTCAAGGCGCCGGCGCAGCACCGCGATGCGGTCGCGAGCCAGGCGTCGATCCGTCTCGATCTGCGTCTCCCCCGGGCCCCTCGTGCCGATGCCGCCACCCAGGCGCTCCAGGTGGCTCCACAGGCCGCGCATCCGCGCGAGGTTGTACTCCAGCTGCGCCAGCTCCACCTGCAGCTTGCCCTCCGCGCTGTTCGCGTGCGAGGCGAAGATGTCGAGGATCACCGTCGTGCGGTCGACCACCGGCAGCCCCACCGCCTCCTCCAGGTTGCGCTCCTGGCGCGCGCTCAGCTCGTCGTCGCACGCGATCACGTTCGCGTCGCACGCGAGCGCCGCCGCCTTCGCCTCCGCCACCTTGCCCGGACCCAGATACGTGTTCGGGTGCGGCTGCTCGCGCCGCTGGACCATCTCACCCACGACCGCCACGCCCGCCGTGCGCAGCAGCTCCTCCAGCTCTGAGAGGTCATCCCCGTCGGGCAGCGCCGCGACGCAGAACGCGCGTTGGCGCGCACGCGGCGAGGGCTGCGAGCCATCGGCCGTCCACTCGGCCGGTCTCGGGGTGACGGCGCTACGGCCGTTGCGGCTTCGATCCATCCGCCTTCCAGTCTAGGACCACCGATACGCCAGCGGGTGTTATGACCGGTGAAGCTATGGTCCTACGAAGCTCGCGCAACCGGGTCTCCCAAAAGCTGTCAAGCCCCGAGCGTGCCCAGCCGCTGCACCGCCTCAAGCAGGCGCTCGTCCGGTGTCGTCAGCGCGATCCGAAACCAGCCCTCGCCCGCCGGCCCGTACACCGCGCCCGGCGTCAGCACCACGCCCGTGCGCTCGAGCACGTGCTCGCAGTAGGCCGCAGAGCTGTCAAAGCCCTCCGGCACCGGCGCCCACACGTAGATCGTGCTGTGCGGCGGTGTCACGTCCACGCCGATCTTGCGCAGCGCGTCGCACACCAGATCGCGCCTGCGCCTGTACAGCTCGTTCATCGACGCCACCTCCGCGTCCGCGTCCGGCGACAGCGCCGCTACGCCCGCCAGCTGTATCGCCTCGAACAGGCCCGAGTCGATGTTCGTCTTCAGCTGCCAATACGTCTCCAGCGCCTGCGCGTTTCCAACCAGCACCGCGCAGCGCCAGCCCGTCATGTTGTAGCCCTTCGACAGCGAGAACACCTCGATGCCGACCTCCTTCGCCCCCGGCGTTTGTAGGAACGACGGCGCGTGATGACCGTCGAACACGATCTCCGAATACGCGTTGTCGTGCACCACCAGGATCTCGTGCTCGCGCGCAAACTCCACCACCCGCTCGAAGAAGCCCTCCGGCACCATCGCGCCCGTCGGGTTGTTCGGGTAGTTCAGGTACATCAGCTTCGAGCGGCGCGCCACCTCCGCGTCGATCGCCTCCAGGTCCGGGACGAAGCCGAGCTCCGGGCGCAGCGCCATCAGCACCGGCTCCGCGCCCGCCAGCCACGGGCCCGCCGTGTACACCGGGTAGCCCGGGTCCGCCGCCAGCGCGTAGTCGCCCGGGTCCAGGAACGCCAGGTTCAGGTTGAAGATCGCCTCCTTCGCGCCGATCGCCGGGATGATCTCGCGCTCCGGGTCCAGCGTCACGTCAAAGCGGCGCGCGTAGAAGTCGCGCACCGCCCCCCTGAAGTCATCGCGGCCGCGGTTCGTCGGGTAACGGTGGGTCTCAGGCTCCGTAACCGCCTCCTGCATCGCCGCCACGATCAGCGCCGGCGTCGGGCGGTCCGGGTCGCCGATGCCAAGGCTGATCACGTCCACGCCCTCCGCGCGCTTCTCCCTGATCTTGCGCTCCAGCTCCGCGAACGCGTACGGCGGGATGCGATCCAGACGCTTACTCGGTTTCATGCAGCTCCTTTTCGAACTCCTCGCTCAGG
The DNA here is from genome assembly GCA_963735615.1 of uncultured Solirubrobacteraceae bacterium. Lineage (GTDB taxonomy): Bacteria > Actinomycetota > Thermoleophilia > Solirubrobacterales > Solirubrobacteraceae > Palsa-744. The sequence continues at coordinate 1,315,657 of CAVTLO010000003.1, read as the reverse complement.
CGACCCGCGAACACCGGCCTCGCCCAGCCTGTCAGGTTCACGCGCAGGTCCTCCCCCACCTGCACCTCCAGCTCGCCTCCGTCCAGCAGCACCGTCACGTGCGTCGGGCGCAAGGGCGGCTCGTATTCGAGCGTGTGCGCTATCGCCGCGCCCGTCGCGCCCGTTCCCGAGGACAAGGTCTCCCCCACACCACGCTCGAAGATGCGCGCGCGGATGCGGGCCTGCGGGGTGTCATCGCCGGCTGACGCGCCCGAGGAGGGGAACGACGGGGGCGGGCTCGACTCCCCTGTCCCCGGATGGGGGACCTCGGCATACCAAGACACGTTTGTCCGATTCGGGAAAATCGCGGCGCCTTCGATCTCCGGGCCGATCGCCGGCAGGTCCAGCGCCTCCAGCTCGGCGAGCGAATCGACACGGATCGCGCACTGCGGGTTGCCAATCGACACATGCTGGAAGCTCCAATCTTGCCCGCCGGCTGTGAGCGTGGCGCGGCCGTCTGGCGGACCTCCAGGGAAATCCTTTGACGTCAGGCTCGCCCTGCCCATGTCCACCGTGCACGTATCTGGGCCGGTGATCGTCGGGCGTATCTCTCCCGCCGCCGTCTGTATCGCAAAGGTATTTGCGTCGGTCCAGCCGCGGTGGCGCAGGTACAGGATCGCCTCGCGCGCGCCGTTGCCCGACAGCTCCGCCTCCGAGCCGTCCGGATTGAAGATCCGCAGATCCGCCACGTGCGCGGGGCTCGCCGGACGCGACAGCATCAGCACGCCGTCCGCGTACACGCCGAAATGGCCCTCGCACAGCCTGCGCACGCGCGCCGGTGTCAGCTCGAACGCCAGCCCGTCGCGCTCGACGATCAGGTAGTCGTTGCCCAGCGCCTGCCACTTCTCGAATCGCATCGCCGCCATCGCGCGGCGCAGTCTAGTGTGAGCCCCAAAAAGTGGAGGTGGCAGATGGCAGAGCTGAGACCGCCGGCAGAGGAGATTGTGCTGACCCACTTCATCGTCTCCGACGACATCGAGCGCTCGCGGCGCTTCTACACCGACGTGCTCGGTGGCGAGGTCGTCTTCTCCGGTCCGGGCGGAGAACCGACCAATGTCGCGCTCGCCAACAGCTGGATCGTCATCAGTTCGGGCGGAGGCCCGACCGACGACAAGCCCGCGGTCATCCTCCAGACGCCGCCCGACCCCGATCGGGTCAGCAGCTTCCTCAACATACGCGTCAAGGACATCGAGGCCGCGTACGCCGAATGGAGCGCCCGCGGCGCGCAGTTCCTGACGCCGCCCAAGCAGCACCCGTTCGAGATCCGTTGCTACATCCGCGATCCCGACGGTCATCTGATCGAGGTCGGGCAAACCACGAGCCCCGGAGACTGGACCCCCCCTCAGTGGCTGTCGAGTACGGACGACGGCGAGCCCGAGTGAATGCTGCGCGCGGCAGCGCGGGACCGCCGCCGTAGTTGTGTCAGTCGGGTAGCCCGGCCAGGATCTCGCGCGCGACATCGACCGGATCGCGACCCGTGACGTCGATCGTGCGCACGCCCGCCAGCTTGCGCATCCACGTCAGCTGGCGCTTTGCGTAGTTGCGCGTGCGGCGCTTCATCGCGTCCACATCGCCCGCTAGCAGCTCCTCGAAGCCAAGCGCCTTGCGCGACGTCTCAGACGCCCCCGCCGCATACGCCCGCATGACCTCCTCGCGCGCCCCTGCCGCCAGCATTGCATCCACGCGCGCGTCGATCGCCGCGTACAGCGCCGCGCGTTCCATCGTCAGTCCCGCTAGCAGCGTCGGGCGGCGCAGCTCCTCGCTCCACAGCTGCGACGGGCCCTCCGGCGGCTCCAGCTCGCCAAGGTCCGACAGCTCCAGCGCCCGCACCAGCCGCTGGCGGTCGTTCGGGTCGATGCCCTGCGCCGCCCACGACGCGCGCTCCGCCAGCCGCGCGTGTAGCGCCGGCGCCCCCCCACGCTCGAGCTCCGCCATCCAGCGCTCGCGCACGCCCTCCGGTGGCGGCGGGCGCAGGCTCAGCTCGGTAAGCGCCGCGCGCAGGTACAGGCCCGTGCCGCCGACCACGATCGGGCGCCGGCCGGCCGCCAGCAGCTCGTCGATCTGCGCGTGTGCCAGCCGCGCGTACTGACCCGCGCTGAAGGTCGCGTCCAGCGGCAGAAAGGACACCAGACGGTGCTCCACGCGGGCCCGCTCGGACGCGCTCGCCACGCCCGTGAGGACCTCGAGGCCCGTGTACACCTGCAGCGCGTCCGCCGACACCGCCACCGGATCCTCGCCGCGCGCGCGCAGCAGCTTCGCCAGCGCCACCGCCACCGCGGTCTTGCCAACGCCCGTAGGTCCGAACAGCGCGACGGTTCGCATGCCAATAGGCTCACAGCTTGTGAAGATCGCCGGCTCCTCCGTGCTGCTCACCGGCGCCGCCGGCGGCCTCGGCGGCGCGATCGCGCGTGCACTGAACGCCCGCGGCGCGCAGCTGACGCTCTCCGGGCGGCGCATCGACGACGTGCTCGAGTCGCTCGCCGCCGAGTTGGGCGCCCGCGCGCTAGCCGCCGACCTCAGCGACCGCGTCGAGCTCGAGCGCCTGCTCGACGACGTCGGCGCCGTCGACATCCTGATCGCCAACGCCGGCCTGCCCGCATCCGGGCGCCTGGAGTCCTTCTCGATCGAGGAGATCGACAGGGCGCTGGAGGTCAACCTGCGCGCGCCGATCGTACTCGCCCGCGCGCTGCTTCCCGAGATGCTCCAGCGCCGTCGCGGTCACCTGCTGTTCGTCTCCTCGCTCGCCAGCAAGGCGCCCGCGCCTGGGTCCTCGATCTATACCGCCACCAAGGCCGGGCTGCGCGGCTTTGCCGCCGCCCTGCGTACCGACCTGCATGGCAGCGGCGTCGGCGTCTCCGCCGTCTTCCCCGGCTTCATCCGCGACGCCGGCTTCTTCGCCGACACCGGCATACAGCTGCCCCGCGGCGTCGGCACGCGCTCGCCCGAAGACGTCGCCCGCGCTGTGGCCGACGCAATCGAGCGCGACCGCGGCGAGGTCGACGTCGCGCCGCTGGGGCTGCGGGTCGGTGCGATGGTCTCCGGGTTGGCGCCAGAGGTGGCCGCCGGCGTTTCGCGACGACTGGGGGGCGAGGCGATCGCGCGGGAATTCGAAGTTGCGCAGCGGGATAAGCGCTGAGCGCGTGTACTAGCTCAAACTTGGATCAGCGTGACGCCGAGGCCGGGCGCGCGCGACAAGCGCCGATCGACGGTCAGCAGCGAAAAGCTCAGCGCGCGGGCCAGCGCGACGTAACAGGCGTCGTAGGACGAGAGGTTGGCGCGCAGCGACCACATGTCCCGCAGGAGCACCCTGGTTGGGACGCATGAGATAACGCTTTCGGTGAGCCGCTCGATGGCGGCGCACGCTCGCGCATCTGTCAGCTTGCCGCCGCGTTCGAGTCCGCGCACGGCCTGCACGACCTCCGGGTTGATGACATCCGGCGCAACGAGCGCGGCACTGCCGATCGCACGCTCGACTCTCGCGCCAGTCTCGCTCCGCAGCAGCAGCTCCACGAGCGCCGACGCGTCAATCACGATCTGAGAGGGCGCGGAGGATCTGCTCATCGCGCTCGGCCCGTCCCTCGTGGATCAAGCTCACTATCCGCTCCGACGTTATGCCCGTTACGGGCTCGTCCTCTTTCAGGCGCTCCAGCCATTCGCGCGTGGTCGGTAGCGCGAGGTCGCGTTCGAGTACGTCCAGCGCATACTCGCTCAGGTTCCTTCCCTCGCGTTGCGCGCGCTCGCGTAGCCGCTCGTGCAGTCGAGGAGGGACGTTCTTGATTTGAATCGCACTCATAGCATGATCCTAGCATGCCAGTAGCAGGACGGTGGCATACCCAGCTGGCCAGGTCCCGACGGAGCCACAATCTAGAAGCGCTCGAAACGGCCCACCTCCCCCAGAGGCTCGGCCTTCGCCACCGCCGACCTCCCAGAAGCGTGTCGTCGGGCGCACGGATGTTGGTTTGCGCGCTTGCGATGGCGACTCCGATGCTGGCCGTCCCATAAGCCCTACCTCGCACCACGTGTCGCTGAGCTGTCAGGCAGGCGGTTCGGCAGGCCCTGAGCAGTATACCGAACGTGATCGAACGAGGCGACGTAGCGTTTCGACTTCGGCCGTATCCGCATAATGTGAAGGACAGTCGAAACGCCCCGGTCTCCAGCAAGGAGTCTCGGAGAAAGCCCTCAGCTCGGTTCCCAGATGATGTACGTCTCAGCGTCGTAGGCAACCACGATCACCGCCAACAACGATCCGACCACCCGGCCGGCGACATCGGAATCGAGATCAGCACCATCCACGAGCCTAAGCTCCTCCGCCAGCGCCGACGTGACAAAGGCGTTCAAGGGATAGCCGTGAGAGCCGCGATCCACAGTGAAAATCGCCGCGTCTGTGCCGTCTGCAAGGTCCGCCCAGTGAAGCGCTGGTTCACCAACAAACGCCGTCAACAGCAGCCCGTCCAAACTCGGTTTTGGGTCTTTTCTCTGCCTCAGCTCATCCTCGACCACCACGCAAGCCGCACCGTGCTCGGCGAGCGTAGCGAGCACCTTGGCAAGAGCCGCCCGAGCATCCCCCGTTTTAGCGACTCCCCCGTCACTAGGAGTCGCCAACCGTGCGGGATCAACCGTGTCAGGGGCGAGCGTGTATGAGTGACCCTCGCGCTCCTCGATGAACTTGAGCGCCACGGGCGAGATGACCTCACCCTGGCCCAGCGAGTAACGCAGCCAGTCGAGCGCGACCTTCTGATCCACCTCAGTGGATATAAGCGAGCCAGTCATGCCCCCGTACCCGCGCCTTCGCGAGAGACGCCCGACGCGCAAGCGGCTGGACAGGCACAACCCCACGCGCGCGCTTCGGATGCCCAGACGGCCTCCCCAAAGCCGTACCGGCCACCACGAACACCAAGACCGCCACCAACACCGCCGCAGGAGCCACCATCCAACGACCTAGCGAACCATCCTGCCTTCGACGCTCCAGCCAATACCCCCTGGACAGCACACGGCCTCCCTTTGCGATAGATCGTCCTAATGAGATTTGCTTGCAGAACTACGAGCGCGCACCTTCACGTCGGATCGAGCGACCCTCGAATCAGGTGAAGCTATGCGGCAGATGGGGTTCGGATTGTCACGATCTTGAGACTACGTGGACTCATGGACGGAACGATCAGACAGCGAGTCGGCCGCTCCGGCAAAGTCCTCTGGCTGGAATCTAGATGGCGCGACTGTAGCGGATCATCAAGCAAAAGTCTACCCGGATGTCATTGCTATCCGGGCCGGGCACCGCGAGTTGCGGGACTGCGCCCTCGCGATCGACGTTATCGGCTTGCCCTCCGTTAGCACGTGGCGGGCAGTCGGTCCAGAGCGACCTGCATACAGCTATCTGCCGGAGCGCTGTATGCCACCTGGACATCTGTGGCGACATCCAGCGGCCACTTGCAAAAGTGCCCGCATGGCCACAGATCCGAGTGATCCGTACAAGGCTGACCTGGCGAACTACCGGAAACGTTTCGGACGAAACGTCCGCAGGCTGCGGGAAGAAATGAGCCCACGGCTGTCCCAGGAACGCCTGGCTCAGATTACCGGTCTCCACCGCACGGAGATAGGCAAGCTCGAGCAGGGGCGGGCCAATCCTCGCCTGACGACGCTACACCGGGTGGCCCATGCGCTCGATGCCACGCTGGACGATCTTGTCGACGGACTCCCGGTTCCGCCAAAGCGCGACGTATGGGGCAATTACGAGCGCGATCGTCCGGCTGCCGATATCGAACCCCAGACAGACCAGACGCAGTCGAGGAAAAAGCGGGCAAAAGGAAAGCTATGAGCGCGAAACGGGCTTGCGCAGGCACCGTGCGTCGTGGCGGCGTACTCACCCGGAGCAAGAGCGGCGCATGGCGCACGTGCTGCATCACCCACGACGAACCTAGGTTAATCGAGTGCCGTCGCGCCCGGTACCCTCAGCCCTTTGGTGCACCACGTATAGGCGGTTATAGGCGTCGGTGGCAAACGATTCCTTCGTCCCGGCAGCAACGATGTTGGCCATGTCAAGTAGGCTCGGCAGGTCGGTCGCGCTGCCAAATGTAGCTGCAACATCCGCGACGAGGCCAGGAGAGATCGGGTCGCTGTCTGCGACGGGCGGCAGCGGCTGCGTCGGCGCCCTGGACGCCGCTCTACTCGATCAGCTCGGCGCGGGCGACCAGCTCGGAGGCGGATAGCCCGAGTCCTGCGGCGAGGCGGCGCAGGCTGGCGTAGCTGGGGTTGCGCTTGCCGTTCTCGACGTTGCTGAGATAGCGCTGGTGGATGTCGGTGCGTAGGTAGAGCTGCTCCTGCGTGAGCCCGAGCTCTTCGCGGCGGGCTTTGACGGCCAGGCCGAGGGCGACTTGGAACGCGGGCGCGGCGGGCACTCGGCCAGCCTCGCCGCGGCGCCTACCCGGCGCAATGACATAGCAGTAGACATGAGCGCAGACAATGCGCTACTCTGGGCGACGTCGATCCCAGATCGCAGAACGCCTCAGCCGCCTTGAACGGGAGAGAGATCAGCTTGTGAGACAGGCTCGATGCGTATCAGAGCACCTGTCACGCGCAGGAACTGTCTCGCGCGCTAAGGCGGATTCGGCCGCTGGAGCCCACGATCGGGCCGTAGCGCGCGCCACTCACAACCGGCAGCCCGGGCTTGGCCAGCCTACCCCTTAGCCAGCCAGGAGACAAAAAGGCTTGGTAAAACCACGTTTCAACCTCTCCCGTAGCCGTCCGTCACTGCCCTGCCGCCCGCCGATACCGCGCGACCGCCAACGGCGCGAACACGACGATGATCGCGAGCGCCCAGACGACCGCACCCCAGACGTTGTTCCCCGCCGGAGCGCCCAACCACAGCGAGCGCATCGCGTCAACCGTGATCGTGAACGGATTGACTTCCGCGAAGTCACGCAGCACCGCCGGCATCGACTTCACGGGCACAAACGCCGAGGAGATGAACGTCAACGGGAACACGGCGATGAACCCGACCGAGTTCGCCGCCTCAGCCGTCGATACGAGCATCCCCAGGAACGCGAACACCCACGAGAAGGCGTAGCCGAACAGCAGCAGCAGACCGCCGCCCGCAATCGCCTCGGGCACGCTCGTGTGAAAGGAGAAGCCGATAATCAGCCCGGTGATCACGAGGATCGAGGCCGAGAGCCCGTTCGTGACCACGTCGGCGAGCGTCCTGCCGGCGAGGACCGCCGCGCGCGCCATCGGCAGCGAGCGGAAGCGGTCGATCAGACCCTTGTGCAGGTCCTCGTTGAGGCCGAGCGCCGTGACGAACCCGCCGAAGGCGATGTTCTGCACGATGATGCCCGGTATCAGGAAGTCTGCGTAGCTGAAGCCGGGCGTCTTGATCGCCCCACCGAACACGTAGCGAAACAGCAGCACGAACATGATCGGCTGCACCGTGAACGCGACCAGCAGCTCGGGCGCACGCGGCAGTCGCACGAGGTTGCGCTCGGCGATCACGAGCGTATCTGTGAACAGGCGCCTCACGCGGCCGCTCGATCGTCTTCGTCGTCGGATTCCGCCGCGTGACCCGTCAGGGCGAGGAACACGTCGTCGAGTGTCGGCCGGCGCAGCGCGATGTCCTCTACGCCCACGCCCGCCTCGTCCAGGCAGCGCACAGCGTCGACGATCGCGCCGCCGCGGCGGTGGACGCCCACCGTCACCAGATCGGCGTCGATGCTCGGTGCTTCGTCGGCCATCGACGTGAGCGCCTGCACCGCGGCATCTGCGCGAGACGCGTCGTCAAGGCGAATCTCAAGGCGCTCGCCGCCGACGCGGTCCTTGAGCTCGTCCGGCGTGCCGCCCGCGATCACGCGGCCGTGGTCGATGACGGATATCTCGGTCGCCAGCCGGTCGGCCTCGTCCAGGTACTGCGTCGTTAGCAGCACCGTCGTGCCGTCGGCGACCAGGTCCTCGATCGTCTCCCACAGCTGCAGGCGGCTGCGAGGGTCGAGCCCCGTCGTCGGCTCGTCGAGGAACAGGACCGGCGGGTTGGCCACCAGCGCGGCCGCCAGGTCAAGCCGGCGACGCATCCCTCCCGAATACGTCTTCGTCGCCCTGCCGGCTGCCTCGAGCAGATCGAAGCGCTCGAGCAGCTCATGTCCGCGCCGCTTGGCCTCGGCGCGCGGCATGCCATATAGGCGCCCGACCATCGTCAGGTTCTCAAGGCCCGTCAGGTTCTCATCAACCGCCGCGTACTGTCCGGCCAGGCCGATCCGCTCGCGCAACACCGCCGCATCGGCGACGACGTCGAGGCCCGCGACTCGAGCTGTCCCCGCATCGGGTTTCAACAGCGTCGTCAAGATGCGGATGATCGTCGTCTTGCCCGCGCCGTTCGGCCCGAGCAGGCCCATCACCGTCCCGTGCGCCACCTCGAGGTCGACCCCGACGAGCGCCTTCACCGAGCCGTAGCTCTTGACCAGGCCGCTGGCGCTGACGGCTGCTTCGCGCGAGTCGTTCGCGTCCGAGCGAACGGCCGGACGCCCGTCGGTCGCCGTGGAGGGATCGTGCGGCATCGGGCTCGATCTAGCGACCATCCCCTACGGACCCTCAAAACAGGCTCTCCTGCTGCGCAACCGGCGTCGATGAAGCGAAGGCGAGCTTCGCATCCGCTTCCGGCTCCTGGCGCCTCAGCCTGAATGCGCTGGGCGCGCCGCCGCGGCGCACCATCCGCGCGAGACGCTCGCGTTCCTCCTGCGGCGCGTAAGCGCGGCGGCGATAGAGCTCCTCGTAGCGGGACACCAGGTCGGGACGCTGCGAGCGCAGCCAGTCCATGAACACCCCGCGCACCTCTCCGCGCAGGTGCAGCGCGATCCCGCCCACGCTCGTCGCACCCGCCTGCGCCGCCAACTCGAGCAGCGGCTCCACCTGATGTGGCGCATCGTTGATTCCCGGCATCAGCGGCGCGATCAGCACACCCGTCGGGATCCCTGCCCTGTTGAGCTCAGCAACCGCCTCCAAGCGCGCGCGGGGGCTCGGCGTATGCGGCTCGGTCGCCCGCCACGCCTGCTCGTCGAGCGTCGGGATCGACAGGCATGCGCTGAAGCTCGCACGCTCGGCGATCTCGAGCATCAGCGGCAGATCGCGCAGCAGCAGCGGCGACTTCGTCAGCACCGAGCACGGGTTGGCCGCGTCGCGCAGCGCCTCCCAGATGCCCTCCATCAGCCGGTAACGGCCCTCCACCCACTGGTACGGATCGGTGTTCGTGCCCAGGGCTACATGCTCGCGCTTCCATGAGGGTCGCGCCAGCTCGACGCGCAGCACCTCTGGCGCGTTGACCTTCACCACGATCTCCCGCTCAAAGTCGCGGCCTGGGTTGAACCCTAGAAACGTGTGTGTGGACCTAGCGAAACAGAAATTGCAGGCATGGCTGCATCCCCGATACGGATTGATCGTCCAACGAAACGGCATCCGCGACTGCGGCGGCACGCGGTTGAGCACAGACTTGGCGTGCACCTCGTAGAAACGCATGTCGAGCGCCTCGGGAGCCTTGAAACGCCGCACTGCCGCCGGGTCGCGATAGCCCGGCAATTGCCGCTGCTCATCGCCGTCGAGCGTGAGGTTGTTCCAGCGCACGAACATATGTTCGCATACGCGCGTGACGGGTGCCTCCAGGGCGCTGCGCACCCCGCACGACGCTCCATTTCCCCCCCTTACACAAGCCCTACACCCCCCTGCACCGACGCTTAGCGACGTCGCACACGATGGTCAGCACACCCCACCAATCGACCCCAGGAGGTTCGATCCGATGACCATCTCCAGACTGCTCGGCGCAACCATGGTCGCGGGCGCGCTCGCGACAGGCGGCGCGGCCGCCGGCATCACGAGCGCAGGCGCCACGACAAGCACGACAAGCACGCAGTCGAGCACGCCCGCCACCCCGGCAACGCCAACTACCCCGACCACACCGGCCAAGCCGACGACGCCGAGCCCAACGCAGAAATCGGGCTCGCCGAGCGGGAAACCGTGCCCCAATATGGGCTCGCACTCGAGTGGTAGCCCCAACTCCGGCTCCGCGTACACCGGCGGCCCGCCGGTAGGCGCGACCGCCCAGTAGCACCACGCCGGCGAGACCGATAAATGATGCCCGAGGTGGGTGGGATCGAACACGATCCCACCCACGCCCGGCGAATCAGCGGCAGGCCACAGCAAATTGCGCGGGCTTCCACGGTTGTCAACATAGTTTCTACGGTTGTCAACGTACGTCCACGCGACGTTTAGAGCGGTAATCGTCGGGGTTGCCCGAGCCGAGCGAATGCGTATGAGCTCCGCTCGCTCCCAATATCCGGAAAGCAAGGCGTCTACCAGATCGTGGCTATGTCGCAACGACTCCGCCCGGGAGCGCATGCTCGACATGGAGGAGCGCGTGCGTCCGGTCAGGCGCCGGGCATTCATGATCCTGGCGGTGGCGATTGCGTTCGCCGCCCCATGGGTCGGCTGGTGGCCACTGTTCTTCCTGATCCCGTCGCTCGCGTTCTTCGCCGCCGCAGACCGCTTCCTGCCGCACGCGGCGCGCCCGGAGCTGGTGATGTTCACCGCGTGGATCGGCAGCGAGCTGACGATCGCCGGCGCGATCTCGCTCGAGGGCGGCACGCGCGTGGTCGCCCTGTCGTGGCTTGCGATCCCCGTGATAACGCTCAGCTCGCGCTTCTCGATGCGCGGCGTGATCGCGGGCGTCGCGATCGCCCTCGGGCTGCTGCTAGCGGTGTGCTTCGGGGTCGAGGCGCACGCGGTCCTCGAAGCCCCGCAGGTGGTGATCGCTCCATTCGCGCTGATCGTGTGCGTCGCGGTGCTCTCGACGCCGCTGATGCGCTCTGACATCCAGCACCGCAGCGACGCCGTCATCGACCAGCTCACAGGGATGCTCAACCGCAAGGCGCTCGACGCGCGCACGCACGAGCTCACGCAGCAGTCGGAGGTGACGGGCGAGCCCGTCGGCGTGATCGTCGGCGACCTCGACCACTTCAAGCGCGTCAACGACACCCACGGACACACCGTCGGCGACGTGGTTCTCAGGGACGTCGCCTACCTGCTGCGCAAGCAGCTGCGCGCATTCGACCTCGCCTACCGACTCGGCGGCGAGGAGTTCCTGATCCTCGTGCCCGGCTCGGACATCGAGCACACCGCGGAGCTGGCCGAGCGCCTGCGCGAGGCCGTGGCAGCCGACCTCGTCGGCGGCGGGCTCGAGATCACAATGAGCGTTGGCGTGGGAGCCTCCGCGCAGGGCGAGCGCTTCGACTACGCCGCGGTGTTCGCCGAGGCAGACGCGGCGCTGTATCAGGCCAAGCGCGGCGGACGCAACCGCGTGTGCATCGCCTCACAGCTCGATTACGCTGCGGATGCCGTCCTGAGCCTCCATTAGCTCAAAGCCGCGGTTGATCTCCTCCAGGCGCAGGCGGTGTGAGATGAACGGGTCGACGTCGATCTCCCCGGCGAGGTAGCGGTCCACGAGCGCGGGCACGTCCTCGCGCCCCTTCAGGCCGCCGAAGGAGGAGCCGCACACGCGCCGGCCGGTGATCAACAGGCGCGGCACGACTTCGAGCGTCTCACCGCGGCCGGCTACCCCGCAGACTGTGCACAGACCCCAGCCCATGCGCGCCGCTTCGAGCGCCTGGCGCATGACCGCGACGCTGCCGGTCGCCTCGAACGTGTAGTCGGCGCCGAAGCCGGCGGTCATGTCGAGGATCTCCTGCACTGCGTTCTCGCCCCCGACCAGCACGTCGGTTGCGCCCTGGCCGCGCGCGAGCTCGAGGCGCTCGGGCGAGAGATCGACGCACACGATTCGCTCCGCACCCTGCAGGCGAGCGCCCGCGACCGCCCCCAGCCCGACCATGCCGGCGCCGAACACCACGCACGTCGAGCCCTCCCTGACGCCCGCCGTCTTGATCGCCGCCCCCAGGCCCGTCGATAGCCCGCACGCGAACAGGCACGCCCGGTCGAGCGGCGCCTCGCGGTCGATGCGCGCGAGCGCGATCTCGGGCATCACCGTGTACTCGGCGAACGTCGAGGTGCCCATGAAGTGGCGCAGCGGCTCGCCAGCGCGGGAGAGGCGCGTGGTGCCGTCCGGCAAATAGCCGAGGTTCTGCTGCTCACGAATTGCCAGGCACAGGTTCGTCAGCGGGCTGACACAGTGCACGCACTCGCCGCACTGCGGCGAGAACAGCGTCACCACATGGTCGCCCTCGCTGAGGAGCGATACGTCCGCGCCGCAGCGCTCGACTACGCCCGCGCCCTCGTGGCCGAGTACCGTCGGCGCGTAGCCCGACGGGTCGACGCCGGAGGCGGTGTACATGTCGGTGTGGCACACGCCGCACGCCCGCAGGCGCACGAGCACCTCGCCGGGGCCGGGCTCTGCCAGCTCGACCTCCTGCACGACGAGCGGCTTCGCGAACTCCTCCAGCACGGCGGCGCGGATCTTCATCGGCTCACGGCACCGCTCGCGAGAGCAGGCGCTCCTCGCCGCCGAGCGTCTGGCTGGTGGCGCTCAGGATCTCCACCTCGGTCAGCTCGCCCGGCGCCGCGAGGCCCGTGAAGTTGACGGCTTTGTTGTGGCGCGTGCGCCCGCGCTGGCGCTCTGGGTCGGTGCGCGAGGAGCCTTCCACGAGCACCTCGAGCGTGCGCCCGACGAAACGCTGAGAGCGCTCGCGCGCCCTGCGCTGCACCACCTCGAGCAGTTCCTGCATCCGCTCCACCTTCAGCGGATGCGGGACGACACCGTCGATGATGGCGGCCGCCTCGGTGCCGCGCCGCGGCGAGAAGACGAACGTGAACGCGCTGTCGTAGCCAACCTCCTCGACGACCTCGAGCGTCTCGCGGAAGTCGGCGTCGGTCTCCCTCGGGAAGCCGACGATGATGTCCGTTGTGATCGCCGCGTCGGGGACGTGCTCGCGGATCAGCGCCACCCGGTCGAGGTAACGCGCACGGTCATACGTGCGTCGCATCGCCTTCAGGATGCGGCTCGATCCCGACTGCAGCGGCAGGTGGATGTGCTCGCACACGCTCGCAAGCTCCGCGTGCGCGCGGATCACGTCCTCGCGCATGTCCTTCGGGTGCGGGCTCGTGTAGCGGATGCGCTCGACGCCGTCGATCGCGTCGATCAGGCCAAGGAGCTCGGCGAAGCTCGTGCGCTCGCGCAGGTCGCGCCCGTAGGAGTTGACGTTCTGCCCGAGCAGCGTCACCTCGCGCACGCCCTCCGCGGCCATCGCGCTGACCTCCGCCACGAGCTCCTGCGCCGGGCGGCTGACCTCGCGCCCGCGGGTGGAGGGGACGATGCAGTACGAGCACGCGCAGTTGCAGCCGACGCTGATCTGCACCCAACCCTGAAACTGGCGCTCGCGGCGCGCCGGCAGGTGCCCGGTGAAGCCATCGAACTCAAAGAAGCCCTGCGCGGTGAGCGAGTCGCTCGTCAGGAACTCCGCGAGCTTGTGCACCTGCCCGGGGCCAAAGGCGACGTCTACGAACGGGAAGCGCTCGAACACCTCCTCCTTCAGCGACTGCGCCCAGCAGCCGCCGACGCCGACAATCCGCTCGGGCTGCTCGCGCTTCAGGCGCTTGGCCTCCCCGAGGTGGGCGATGAAGCGACTGTCGGCCGACTCGCGGATCGAGCACGTGTTGAACAGGATCAGGTCCGCCTCGTGACGCTCGTGCGCCTCGGTGTAGCCGAGTGCCTCGAGCATCCCCTTCATCCGCTCGGAGTCGTGCTCGTTCATCTGACAACCAAAGGTCGTAACGTGGTAGCGCTTCATGGCGACAGGGTATCCCGCGCGGACGTGCAGACCGCAACCCCCGGCCGCGCGCCGGGTTGCGTGCGTCATGGACTGCAACAAGCCGATCGCGTGTGCGATCGCGCTCGTGCTCGCTGCGGCGATCGCGTCGGCGCCGGCCGACGCCACGCCGACGCTTGCATGGTCGGCGCCCGCGGCATTCGACTCCGGCGGGACGCCCACCGCGGTCTCGTGCGCGTCGGAATCGCTCTGCGTGGCGGTCGACGGCGGGGGGCTTGCCTTCAGCACGTCCGAACCTACGGGCGCCGTCCCCAAATGGAAAAAGGCCGAAATCGACCTCGGCGAGTCCCTGAACGCGGTCTCCTGCGCGCCCGGCGGCCCGTGCGTCGCGGTCGATGGCCGCGGTGACGCGTTCGTGAGCGTCGACGCCGACGCGTCGAAATGGTCCGCGCCGGCGGGCACCCACGACGGCGGCAACGCGCTCACGGGCGTCTCGTGCCCGACGGCGTCGCTGTGCGTGGCGGTCGACGCGGAAGGCGACGTCTTGACGAGCACGAACCCCGGCGCGGGTACGTGGGCGCTTGCGAGCGCACATCCCGGCGATCACCTCACCGCCGTGTCGTGCTCCTCGCCGTCGGTGTGCGTAATCGTCGACAGCGCCGGCGAGGTGCTCACGAGCACTGAACCCACAGGCGGAGCGCCGACCTGGCATACGCTAAAGATCGACTCCACGGAACTGCTCGCCGTATCCTGCTCCGCGTCCGGCACGTGCGTGGCCGTCGACGCCGGCGGAAACGCGCTTGCGAGCGCCGACCCCACCGCTTTGCCGCCGACGTGGAGCACGACGCCGATCGCTGGCGAACGCCTGACGGGGATCTCGTGCGCGGCCTCGGGCCTGTGCGTCGCTGTGGACGGCACCGGCAACGTGCTGGCGAGCGATGACCCGGCCACGCCGATCCCTGCGTGGAGCGCGTCGAACCACGACTCCATGCCGCTTGCGAGTATCTCCTGCATGCCGGGCGGCTTCTGCATGGCGCTCGATACCGGTGGGCGCTCGATCGCCGGCCGGGTGCAAGCGCCGCAGGCGACGACGCTGACACCAACGGCGGTGACCGCCTCGAGCGCGACGCTCGCGGGCGCGGTCGACCCGAACGACGCGGTGCTCGGCGCGTGCTCGTTCGAATACGGCGGGGCGGGCGGCCCATATACCCAGTCGCTCCCCTGCGCTGTTTTGCCGGTGCCCACCGGCGGCATCCAGGACGTCTCGGCGCAGGTGTCGGGACTGTCGGCCAATACGACCTATGAATACCGGGTGCGGGCATCCAGCCCGGCGGGCGTGGGCGTCGGCCTCGGCCAGCTCTTCACGACGGCGATCTCCGCGCAGGTGGCGCTCGTACATCCGAACCCCTCGATCACGGGCACGCCCGCGAACGGCCAACTGCTCACTTGCCATCCGGGACTCCCGGTGGGCGCCTCGGCGCAGCTCGCGTACGCGTGGCTGCGCGACTTGATCCCGATCCCAGGGGCCACAGGCTCGACGTACACCGTCAAAGGCCAGGACACCGGCCACCACCTCCAATGTCAGGTGACGGCGACCGACGGCGGCGGCAGCGCGAGCGCGAAGAGCGCGTTCGTGACAATTCCCGTCGGGGGCGTGCCCGCGTCGGTTGGCGAGACTGCCGTCGGCACCGCTGCCTTCAAGAGCGGGAAAGTGAGCGTGCCGATCGCGTGCTCAGCGCTGGCAAGCGGCGGCTGCGGGGTAGCGTTGCGCCTGACGGCTGTGGAGACGCTCAGCAACGGTCACGTCGTGGCGCTCGCCGCGCGCGCGAAGCACCTCGCCCGCAGGAGCGCCGCGACCGTGCGCCACGTGACGATCACGCTCGCGAGCGTGCGCGTGCGCCTGTCAGCCGGAGCACACACGACCGTCACCGCCACCCTCAGCAGGACCGCCAAGCGCCTGCTCGCCTCCAAGCGGCGCTTCAGCGCATACGCGTATGTGACGGGAACGGTGATCGGCGTGATCGAAGCGCAGCTCTCCCGGCAGCTGCTAGCGCTCAGCTCCGCCTCACACAGCGCATCCACCCATGCCGCGCAACGCCGTTAGCCGCCCGCGCCTGACGGCCGGGCTGCTCGCGCTCGTGACGGCAGTGGCGCTCGCGACGGCGCGCGCCGCTCCGGCCCGCGCGCAGCGGGCGGGGACACGCGTCCTGGCGGCGACCCCGTATATGGGCTGGGACACGTACTTCGCGTTCGGCGGCTCCTACAGCGAGGCGACGGTCCTGCGGCAGGCGAGCGAGCTCGTATCCCTGGGCCTCGAGCGCCGCGGCTACCGCTACGTGTGGCTGGATGTCGGCTGGTGGCACGGGACGCGCAACGCGGCCGGCGAAATCACGGTCAACCCGAGGCAGTGGCCGCACGGCCTTGCCTGGCTGACGCGCACGCTGCACGCGGCCGGCTTCCTCGTCGGCCTGTACACCGACGCGGGCCCGAACGGCTGCGGCGGCGCCGGCGAGGGCAGCTACGGGCACTACCAGCAGGACGTCAACACGTTCGCAGCGTGGGGCTTTGACGCGGTGAAGGTCGACTTCTGCGGCGGCGCCGAATATCACCTGGAACCGGCGGCCGCGTATTCGGCGTTCCACGCGGCGATCGCGGCCAACGCCAGCCACCGGGCGATGCTGCTGTCGATCTGCGACTTCCTGCAGCCGGAACAGTACGGCGAAGACCGCCCGATGCTCGACGAATCGGCCTTCTCCTCATACTCGTTCGGCCCGAGCGTCGGCAACAGCTGGCGCACGGACACCGACGTCGGCTTTCCCGGCAACGTGCCGTTCGCAGACGTGTTGCGCAACATCGACGCGGACGCTGCAGCGCCGCAGGCGGCCGGACCTGGCCACTGGAACGACCCCGACTACCTCGCTCCCGGCCAGGGGATGTCCGCGGCGCAGTTCCGCAGCCAGCTGAGCATGTGGTCGATGCTCGCCGCGCCACTGATGGTCAGCGCCGATCTGACGAAGCTCAGCGCCGCGAGCCTCGCGGCGCTGGCGAACACCGAAGTGACTGCAATCGACCAGGACCCCGGCGGGGTCCAGGGCACGCTGCTGTCCTCAGCGGGCAACGGGCAGGTATGGGTGAAGCCGCTGATCGACGGCTCGCGCGCGATCGCGCTGCTGAACCGCGGCTCGCGCGCCACGACGATCGAAACGAGCGCGAGCGCAGTGGGGCTGCCGAGCGCGTCGAGCTACACCGTACGCAACGTGTGGACGCACGGCGTTAGCTCGACCGGCGGCTTGATCAGAGACGCGGTTCCGGGCGACAGCACCGTGCTGCTGCGGGTGGCGGCGCGGTAGGGCTGGTATCCGAAGGGGTGCTGTGTCTTACGCGGCGACGGCCACGCCAGCAGGCACGTAGTGCTCGAACATCAGGTCGGTGGGCGCCAGCTCACCCTGCCCCTCGGCGGCACAGGCCAGCGCAAACCTCGCAGCGTCCTCGGCATGGCCGGGGTCATACGTCTCGGTGCCCCCGGTGAGTCCTGAGATATCTGGGGAGTCGAAACTCCAGCCATAGCCGGGCGCGTGGTGGTGCAGGAGGCGAAGGGTGTCCATAAGGGCCCCCTCATAGTAGACCCAGGGCCCGTACCTGGTCGACGACAGCATGATGCTGCTGCCGGTGTCAGCGTCCCCGCACTTAGCGGCCAGGCTGGGGCGAGCGTATCTCGACGGCGATCACGCTCGGCGGCGTGGCAGGCGGCATCGGGCTCGACGGAAGTGGCTTTGGTGAGGGGGTTTCGGGCATCTCAGTCAACAAGTGTAACGACGAGAGCAACAACCAACGCAAGGATCTCCACTGTCAGGAGGACGATAGCGTTGCGCACACACGCGGCCGAGGACTCGAGAATGGCCTGATTGTGCCGGTAGCCGTCATCCAGGTAGCTCGCCGCGGCCGCCTGCATCTGTCGTAGGTCGGCATCGCTCGTCTTGGCGATCTCAAGCATCTCACTGCCGAGGAGACCAGCGCGAATGTCCCGAGGAAATAGCGCGGCGCCGCAAGCGCGTGCACAGAAGAAATAGGCGACAGCAGCACCGCAGAACGGAATCGCAGCGACCTCGGGGCCACTGCCAACAGCCACGGCGGCGACAGGAACCACGATCGATGCGGCGGACAGCACCGTCGTCGACTTCTCGCGAAGCTGGTTCTCGGTCTGCTCCTGCGCTGTCAGGGTCGCCCGGGATAGCTCAAGCGCAAGCTCCTCCGGTGTCTCGGTCACAGGTCACGGCCTTGCTACGCCGCAGCCACGGCCGGTTCACTAACCATCGGCGGCTTCGCCGCCTCCTTGTCCCGGTCGATCGGCGTCACCAAATCCGTCCCCAGCCCCAGCGCCGCGTAGATCTTCTCTTCGATCTCTTTCGCCATCGCCTCGTTCTCGTCGAGAAACGCCTTTGCGGCCGCGCGCCCCTGGCCGAGACGGTCGTTGCCGTAGGAGAAGAACGAGCCCGACTTGGACACGATGTTGTGCTCCAGGCCCAGGTCGATCAGGCAGCCCGACGTGGATATGCCCTTGCCGAACTCGATGTCGAACTCGGCCTGGCGGAACGGGGCGGCCACCTTGTTCTTGACCACCTTCACGCGTACGCGGTTGCCAACCGCCTCGGTGCCGTCCTTGAGCGTCTCGATGCGGCGGATGTCAAGGCGCTGGGAGGCGTAGAACTTCAACGCGCGGCCACCCGGCTGGGTCTCGGGCGAGCCGAACATCACGCCGACCTTTTCGCGGATCTGGTTGGTGAGGATGCACAGCGTCTGCGTGCGGTTCAGGTTGCCTGCGAGCTTGCGCATCGCCTGGGACATCATGCGCGCCTGCGCGCCCACCGTCTGGTCGCCCATCTGTCCCTCGAGCTCGACCTTCGGCGTCAGCGCTGCAACCGAGTCGATCGCCACCACGTCCACCGCGCCCGAGCGCACGAGCATGTCCGCGATCTCGAGGGCCTGCTCGCCGTAGTCGGGCTGTGAGACGAGCAGCTCGTCGATATCGACGCCGATCTCTTTCGCGTATAGGGGGTCCATCGCGTGCTCGGCGTCGATGAACGCGCACACGCCGCCGAGCTTCTGCGCTTCGGCGAGCACGTGGTAGATCATCGTCGTCTTGCCCGAGGACTCCGGGCCGAACACCTCGACGATGCGCCCGCGCGGGACGCCGCCGATCCCCAGCGCCAGATCGAGCGACAGCGCGCCTGTGGGAATCGCGTCGCAGCGTACCTGGGCGCCCTCGTCGCCCATGCGCATTACGGTGCCCTTGCCGAACTCCCGCTCAATCTGCGTGAGCGCGCCCTGAAGGGCGGCGTCGCGCGCCTTGGCGGCCTTCTCCTGGTCGGTCACGGGCATCGTCTACTCCTCCGGTTCGAGATGGAGAGCGAAACCTAGAGGCCGCCTCGGACGGAACAACTGTTCGTATAGCGGCACCTCGATGCCGCACACTGCCGGCACCCGCACAGGCCCGGTTCAGGGCAAGCGGCTCTCGCGCGGCAGCCGAGCGACATACTCTGATCGTGCGCTGTGCTCGCGTCGCGTTGCTCCTGGTGGTGCTCGGCTCGGTGCTGGGCGCGCTGGTCGCGGGAGGAGGTGCGAATGCCGCGTCGAGCAGCTCCCCTGTGGCGCCCTGGGGGAGCTTGCAGGTGCTGACGCCGGCGCCTCAGTACGCGTTCGACCCTCAGCTTGTCGTGGCGGCGGATGGACGGACGCTCGCCGGCTGGTTTGGCGGCCCGCCGCCACCGGCGAGAACGAGCTCTGGCGCATTGGCCGGCCCTCCCACAGCGCCCTGGACCGGCTCCGACGTGGTGGTGGATGCAGGCACGGTGGACGGAGGATTCGGCACTCCGCAGGTGCTGAGCACGCACGGAAGCGACCGCCCCGAGGGACTCCAGGTCGCGCTGTCGGGGACGGGCGTGTCCTACGCGGCCTGGGAACAGAAGAGCGGTGGGTGGATGATCTCCGGCGCGCGCGCCGGAGGATCGTTCACGACCACGCGGGCGTTGCCTGCGAGCCGCTCCCGCCTGTGGGGTCTGGTGCGCAGTCCCGCGGGACCGGTTGCGGCGGTTTGGTTCGGCTCCTCCTCCTCGGGCCCAGCGCCGCTGCGCTACGCACTGCTGCGCCCGGACGGGACGCTCGGGAGGGTGGTCACGGTGGGTGCGTGGAACGGCCCGGTGGAAGGAACATCGTTCGCGCTCAACGACCGCGGCGAATTCGCGGCCGTCGACATGGTCGGTGGAGATGGCGAAGGTACCGTCTCGCCAGCCCCGCGCGTGCGCATCTGTGACGCTGACGGACGCTGCTCGCGGCCACGCGAGCTGCGCTTCGGCCGGATCCCGGCCGGCGCCGAGGAGAACAACGCGATCGCGCTTTCCGACGACGGTACGGTCACGGTGCTCGCCAGCTTCTCGAAAGTCCCGAAGCACCCTGCGCCGAATACACCGCTCGGCCTGTGGGATGCGGTCAGGCGTCCCGGCGGGCGCTGGAGCTCTCCCCAGGAGCTGTCGCGAGCGGGCGAACGGCCCATCGCCGCGGCTGACGGCCGACACTCCGCGATGGTCCTGATCCAGCATTTCTGGGAACCAGATCGCGGCGGTCTGCGGTTTCTCGGCAACCGGCTTGAAACCTCGACGCTGCCGGACGCGGGCCTCGTCATGACCAGGCCAATCGTCCTACGCGGCCTGGAATCGCCCGAACGGGAAGCTCTGGCGACCAGTCCGACGGGCCGCTTCCTGGTCGCAGGTATCCACAATCCATCTCCATCCGAAGACAGCGAGCAGACGAGTATCCTCGCCATCACCGGGAGCTCGCACCCTGGCCCTGTGCAGCTCGTCTACTCGGGCGAAGTTGCAGGCGAGCCTCGAGTCGGCATCGACGGCAGCGGCGGCGCGGTGATCCTCTGGGTCGAGGACAGCAGCTCGAGCACGACCCAAGGCGTTTTTGCATCGATTCACCACGCTGGGTAACGCTGCCGGGGGGCCCGCGACGGTCCCGGCCCTTCGTCCATCCGCCGCCGCCCGGCTCGCGCCGGCGGCCCGTGCCGTCGATAGGGCAACCCAGCCCCAACCACCACCACAACGATCCCCGCGCTCCCTTGACCCACCGCCTACCCGCCCGATGCCTGACCCTCGCGGTGACGCTTGCCCTGTCACTGAGCGCGTTCGTCGTGGCGCTCTTTGGACCTGCGCAGACGCTCGCACAGGCGCACAAGGCGTCCTGCCCGAGCGCCGTCCACGCCAAGGCCAAGCACGGCGCCCACGCGTGCATGCAGCCGTCGCACAAGACCAAGCGCCACGCAAAGCACTCCGCCAAGAAAAAGACCCACAAGAAGACCCACGGAGCCTCCCAGACCACGGCGCCGGCGCACTGCGAAGACGGCAGCGCCCCGCTGCGCGCCAGCGACGGCTCCTTCGCCTGCGACGACGGCTCCGAACCGGAGTGCGAAGACGGCGCGACCCCGAAAGCCTCCCGCAACGGCAACAGCCTCGTCTGCCTCGTCGCAGCCGAAGGCGAAGCGAGCGCGAGCGAAGCCGAATGCGAAGAAGAAGCCCTCAGCTGCGACACAGGCTCCGAACCGGGCGAACAGGCCTGCGAAGCAGCCGAAGGCTCGAGCCCCGCCTGCGAAGGCGAAGGCTGACGGCCGCCTGAGTGCGCTCAGCGCGCGGCCGACACGAGGCCGTGCATCGCAAGCGCCTCATACGTAGCGCCCGCGGGCGCCAGCCAGGAGCGATACAGGACGATTGCCTCCGGCGTGAAGCTCAGCCGCGGCGTCGGCGGCAGCGAGAGCTCGCGCCCCGGCCGCTCGACGCCCGCACCGGCCGAGCGGGTGGCCGCCCGGCGCCCGCCGCCGACGCTCTCGCGTACGCGCGCGAGCGTGATGTGTGGCCGGAAGCGCCGCCGCTCGGGCCGCCAGGCGCTCGCGCCGACGAGCGCGCCGCTGACCCGCTCCTGAACCCGCGTGAGCTCGCCATCGCGATCGTGGACCTCCACGGCGAGCGCGTGCGGCCGGCGTGGAGGCAGCCACAGCGGCGCCCCTACCGACAGCTCACAGGCGTGCTCGGCCTCCGCGGCGAGCGCAGCCGCCAGCACCTCGACCTCTCCCACCGGACGGCTACCTAGGAAGCACAGCGTCAGGTGCAGCGACTCGGTGTCCAGCAGCCGCAGCGAGCCACGGGTGCTCCCCGCCTCCCGGGCCGCCACCGCCACGGCGCGGGCCCACTCGACGAGTCGCTCGCGCACCTCAAGCGGTGGGTCAACCGCCACGAACAGCCTTGCTGTGGCACCACGGGACATCGCGCAAGGGCGATGCTAGCGCCCCTCTTCGGGAGCGCGCAACAACCCGCTCTTGCTGGCTGATGGTTGGGCCCGAGGCTCGCTCGCCGTCCGGAGCGCTGACCATCATCTCCGCCCGTGGCGAGCTTCGAGGAACGCATATACGAGCTTGGAACGGCGGCCCTCGCCGACCAAGAGCGGCAGGTTGCCGAGGTCCGCGGACGCGGATCGACACTCCTGGCAGCCGGTGTGCTGATCGCGTCGCTGCTTGCCAAACCCGTCTTCCGGGATGGTCATCCGAGCGGCGTGGTCGAGATCCGTATGCGCTCGGCTTCAGCGTGAAAGCCGGCGCGACCTACCGCGCGCTTTGGGACCAGGGCATTCTCGAACAGCCGATGGTCGACCTCGCTCTCGCTGAGGCGTTCGAGGAGCGCCGAGGCAAGAACGCGCAGGTCGTCAAACGCTTGGTGTTTTTCCTCGCACTGGCGCTTGCTTCGCTTCTGCTACAGGCCGCCGGTCTGGCGACCGCCGCAGCGCTAAGCTCATAGCGATGTCTGCTTCCCCTCCCAAAACGCCTGCCAAGCCTGCGGACGTCCCGCCCCCCAACTCGGTGCCCAAGTTGCCGCAGACGATCTTCAACCTTGAGAAGCGGGGCGGCTCGGGCAGCGCCGGGACAACGCGGCGCCCAAGCGGCAGGTAGTCCTACCCGTCGGCGCACGCGTTTTGGAGGTGCCCGGAGCATGCGTGCCTACGCCCCCGCGCGCGCTCAGGAACCGCTCAGCGCCCGCCGCACCATATGCAGCGCGACGGTGCTCGCGCGGTCGCGGATGTCTGCCCTGCCGCCCGGGAGGTTGACCGAGCGCGTGAGCGGCTCGATGGGTGGGTGGGCACCGATGGTGACGCTCAGCCATACGAGCCCGACGGGCTTCTCCTCGGTGCCGCCGCCGGGGCCAGCCACGCCGGTGATCCCGACGCCGACGTCCGCGCCCAGGCGTGCCCGGGCCCCGTCGGCGAGCGCCCTGGCAACCTCCTCGGAGACCGCACCGTGTGCCTCGATCAGCTCGCGCGGCACGCCCGCTTGGGAGACCTTCACCTCATTCGAGTACGCGACGATCCCCCCCTTAAAGTAATCGGAGGCGCCCGCCAGCTCGGTCAGCCGCGCGGCCAGCAGCCCGCCGGTGCACGACTCGGCAGTGGCGATCGTGCGGCGCGGATGCAAAGCGTCGGGTGGGTCTGCTCCTCGCAACAGCGCGGCAACCTGTTCGTCGACGGTGCTGCCGTCGCGCGAGAACAGCGTGTCACCGTGGCGCGCGGCGACGACCGCCGCGAACGCGTCGTAGGCATCCTGGGCATCTGGCTCGTAGCGCGTGACGACCTCCACCTCGCCGCGTTTCAGGCAGGTCGTGACCTCGAGCTTCGACAGCTGCACACCCTCGCGCTCGGCTGTGCGCAGCGTCTCGGCGATCTCCGACTCGGGGATCCCGAACAGGCGCAGCGTGTGCTGGCGGTAGACGGTTGCGCCGGCGAGCGCCGCCTGCAGCGCGTCGCTCGCGACCGCCTGCGACCACATCGGCTGCAGCTCGCGCGGCGGGCCGGGCAGCACGACAATCGTCGGCGCTCGCCCGTCGGCGCTCCCCGGCGCCGACCCGGCCGGCGGCACGACGAGCCCAGGCGCGGTACCGACGGGCTCGAGCACGGTCGCCTCGCGGGGGACGGTCGCCTGCTTGCGGTTGGCCTCGGCGATCGCCTCGGGGTCGATGTTGGGCCAGCGTTTGAGCAGCGGGCGCACGATCTGCGCGATGCGCTCGGCGAGCTCCTCGTCGAGGAACATCTCGTGGCCTTGGAACTCACCGACGACCTCCGCGGTGAGATCATCGGCGGTCGGCCCGAGCCCGCCGCTGGTAACGATCACGTCGATGCCCAGCTCGGCCATCCAGGCGAGCGCGGCGCGCATGTCCTGGGGGCGGTCGCCGACGATCGTCGTGTAGGCCAAATCCACACCCAGCTCGCGCAGGCGTTCGGCCAGCCACGGCCCGTTGCGGTCGCTGACCCTGCCGGTCAGGACCTCGGTGCCGGTGACGACGATGCCGGCGCGCACGCTCAAGAGGCGCTCACGTGCACGTCGGCAGCTGGCCGGGGCTGAGCGGGTGGCGACCGTCGGCCTTGGTGATCGAGTAGCCAATCGCCTGGCTGGACGGCGGCACCGTCCGCGCGATGCCGTCCACGATCATCGTCACCGAGCTGTTGCCCAGCGTGAGCTCAAAGCGCTTCGCGTGGTACGTGCGCGTGGTTTCGCCGGGCTGCAGTTCAAGCCCCGGGATCAGCTTGCGCCCATCATCGCCGATCAGGCACACGTATACGGCAGCGCTTGACCTGAGCGACAGCGCCACATACTCGCTGGCAACCGCGCGCCGGTGCGCGGCGGATCCGCCCGCACCGTGTCTGGTGGCGGTGCTCTTGCCGCGCGTCGCGGCGCTCGTCGAGGTCCCAGTGCCGCCCTTGGGCGAGCTGCCACCGGAGATCAGTAGCACGACCAACACGACGATCACGACGCCGATTGCGCCTACCGCGATCATGTAGCCGCGCGAGGGTCCATCGCCGGATCCGCCACGCCCGCCCGCCTGGCCCCTGGCTCGCCCTGCGCCCGAGCGGGCACCCGCACGGCCGTGCGGACGCTTGCTCTGAGGCGTGGAGACGATCGGCTCGAGCATCGCCTCGCTGGGGCGCTCGTGGTGGCGCCGGTACTCCTCGACGAGCGCCTTGGCGTCGAGGTCGAGCGCCTGCGCGTAGGTGCGCAGGAAACTCTTGACGAACGTCGGGCCGGGCAAGAGGCCCCACTCTTCGTTCTCGAGCGCGCGCAGGTACTTGGCGCGGATCTTCGTCTTGGCCTCGATCTCGGAGACGTCGATACGCGCACGCATACGGGCCTCGCGTAGCGTTGCTCCGATTTCGGGCATCTCAGTTCAAGAGGCTAGTCGCTGACGGCGCTGGCGGACTCCGCGGGTGTCGCTTCGAGGCTGGCGAGCACGCGCGGCAGGTCGGCCTCGCTGATCAGCACCTGCCTGGGCTTGGAGCCTTCGTAGCCGGAGATCACGCCGCGGCGCTCGAGCATGTCGATCATGCGCCCGGCGCGCGTATAGCCGAGACGCAGGCGCCGCTGCAGCATGGAGGTGGAGGCGGTCTGCATTTCGGCGACGAGCCTGATGGCGTCGTTGAGCAGCGGGTCCTCGTCGGGGTCGAACTCGTCGGGCGCGCCCTCCGGCACCTCGGGCTCGACCTGCTCGAGCAGCTCCTCGCGCAGCTCGGGCTCGCCCTGGCGGCGCCAGAGGTCGGTGAGCTTAGCGATTTGGGACTCGTCGATGTAGGCGCCCTGGATGCGCTGCAGGCGCGATGAGCCGACGGGGCTGAACAGCATGTCGCCCTGCCCGAGCAGCGACTCGGCGCCGTTCTGGTCGAGGATCACGCGCGAGTCGGTCTGCGAGGAGACAGAGAAGGCGATGCGCGAGGGCACGTTCGCCTTGATCATTCCCGTGATCACGTCCACGCGCGGGCTCTGCGTGGCGAGCACGAGGTGGATGCCGACGGCGCGCGCCTTCTGCGCGAGGCGGATGATCGAGTCCTCGACGTCGGCGGGCGCGACCATCATCAGGTCGGCGAGCTCGTCGATCACGCAGAGGATGTACGGCAGCGGCGCTTCGCCGCGCTTGGCGCGCGCCTTATTCAGCTCGATCAGGCTGCGCGTACGCGCGAGCGACATGATCCCGTAGCGCTGCTCCATCTCCTTGACGAGATTCTGCAGCGCGTTAGCGGCCATCCGCGGGCTGGTGATGACGGGCGTGAGCAGATGCGGGATCGACTCGTAGTGGTTGAGCTCGACCTGCTTGGGGTCGACGAGCACGAGGCGCACGTCGTGCGGGGTGGCACGCAGCAGGATGCTCGACAGCATCGCGTTGATCGCACCGGACTTACCGGCGCCGGTGGTGCCGGCGACGAGGATGTGCGGCATCTTTGCGAGGTCAGCGCCGATCGCCTTGCCGGCGACGTCCTTGCCCAGCCACACGGTCAGCGGCGACCAGTCCTTGGGCGGCTCCTGGAAGACGTCACCAAGGCGCACCATCTTGCGGTGTACGTTGGGCACCTCCACCCCCACCGCCTGCTTGCCGGGGATCGGCGCGAGGATACGAATGTCGGTGGCGGCAAGCGCGTAGGCGAGGTCGTCCTTCAGCTGCGCGACCTTGGCGACCTTGGTGCCGGGCGCGAGGCGCAGCTCGTAACGGGTGATGTGCGGCCCGGCGACGGTGCCGATGACCTTCGCCTGCACGCCGAAGTGCCCGAGCGCCTCGACGAGGTTGGTCGCGGTGCGCTCCTGCCCGGCGGTGTCGGGCCGCGTCTGCTCGGCGCTGGAGCGCGTCAGCAGTTTGGCGGCCTCGGGCAGCTCCCAGACGAAGTCGGGGTCGTCGGTGACCGCGCCTCTGAGCCGGCCCTGCGGCGTGAGCGACGCTGGATCGGCGTGCGCGACCCCGGCGATCCGCTCCTCCCCCTCCCCATCGTCCTCGTGCGCGGCGCCGGCGGCCGGCTCCTCGCCAGCGACGAGATCCTCCTCGGGCTCGGACTCGGACGGCGGCTCTTGCTCGTCGCGCCAGTCGTGCGAGGGCGCCTCGACGTGCGTGGCGCGCACGATCAGCTCCTGGGGCTCGGGCTCGGGCGGTAGCAGCGGCGAGTCCTGCAGATCCTTGGCGGCGATGGCGGCTGCGCTGCGCGCGCGGCCACGCCCGGCTGGGGCCTGCGGTTCGCGCTCGCGCCGCCTGCGCACCATCCGCGTGGTGTCGAGGACGCCGCTGCCGGTGGCGCGGATGACGCTGGCGATCGACGCCCCCGTGAGCAGGATCGCGCCGGTGAGCATCAAGAAGACGACGAGGATGTCGACGCCGACATCTTGGACGAGTCGATGCGTGAGCTGGTAGAGCGCCTCGCCGGCGATTCCTCCGTGCGTTTGTAGATAGGAGGATGCCCATGCGTCTGCCCCGTTCCCCGGCGGCGTGGTGATCCCGAGCATCCCGGCGGCGAGGGCGAGCGTCACGGCGGCGAATACGCACAACGCGCCGGTGCGCAGCGGTCGCAGCGCGGGCAGCACGGGTCGCAGCAGCAGCGCGCCGCCGCCGATCACGAGCGTGACGGGTGCGAGCACGCGTGCGCGCCCGAGCGTCCAGCCGAGCGCGACCGCGAGGCCGTGCCCGGCGCGCCCGCCGTTCCAGCCGCCGTAGAGCACGAAGCCCATGAACACGCCGACGGCGACGAGCGCGAGGCCGAGCACATCGCGCTCGCGCTGGTCGAGCACAGGCAGGCGCGGCAGCCCGCCGGAGAAAAGCGACCCAAGGCTCGCGGCCCGGGCCCGCGGGCGCCGGCGGGGCGTGCGGGAGCGAGCGGGCGCGCGGCGCCGCGCCGCGGCGGGCCGGCCAGATGGCGCGCGCGAGGCGCGTTTACGGGTTGAGGCCATCCCGCGCAACTTCGACACCAGCAGCCCGGAACCTGCCTGGGAGTCTTACCATCGCTTTACACTCGGCGACTTACATAAAGACCATGAACGACTTCTCTCGCGCACCACGCGTCCTGGTGGTTGAGGACGACGAGGACATCGCCCAGGCGCTCCAGCGCTCGCTGCGCATGGAGGGCTATGAGGTGAGGACGGCGGCAGACGGGCAGGCGGCGCTCGAGCAGGGACACGCGTTTGCGCCCGATCTGGTGATCCTCGATCTCGGGCTGCCGAAGCTCGACGGCGTCGAGGTCGCGCGCGAGCTGCGCGCGGATGACGACGTGCCGATCCTGATCCTGACGGCGCGCGACGCGCTGGAGTCGCGCGTTGAGGGGCTTGATGCGGGCGCGGATGACTACCTGGTGAAGCCGTTCGAGCGCCAGGAGCTGCTGGCGCGGATGCGCGCGCTGCTGCGCCGCCGTCCGCCGCGCGGCTCGGCGCCGTTGCGCGTCGGCGACCTGACGCTGAACGCGGACACGCACGAGGTGGTTCGCGGCGAGCGGACGATCGAGTTGACCCAGCGCGAGTTTGAGCTGCTCGAGTATCTGATGCGCAACGAGCGCATCGTGATCTCGCGCCAGCGCCTACTCGACGAGGTGTGGGGCTATGACCCCTTCTCAACCACGAACACGATCGAGGTGTTCGTCTCCAACCTGCGCCGCAAGTTGGAGGCTGAAGGCGAGCCCCGCCTCCTGCACACCATCAGGGGAGCCGGCTACGTCCTCCGCGCCTAGAACCAGACTCCCTGGGCCACTGGCGCGCGCGAGCGGGCGCGTGTCCGCGAGCTTCGACCGGCTGCCGATCCGCACGCGCCTGGCCGGTGCCTCGGCGCTGCTGACGTTCGTGATCCTGTGCGCGTTCGCGCTGGCGATCGGGTCGCTGACGGTGGAGCGGATCCGTGCGGACTTCAACCGCGAGGTGCTGGAGACCGCCGAACAGCTGCCCTCGCAGCTGCGGATCACGGTCTACCCGCTGGAATTCAAAACGCCGCTGAGCGAGTTCACCGACAACCATGCCGTGATCAGGGTCCTGACGGAAGCGGGCACGGTCGTCGGTGAGGCGCCTGGCCGTGTGCCGTCGCTGGGCGCGCCGCACGTGAACCCGATTACGATCGACGGCTACCGTGTACTGAGCCGGCCGGTGCCGGTGTACCGCGACGGCCAGGTCTGGGGCGCCCTGATCGTGCAGTATGGCCGACCGGTGTCGCCGACGGAGGCGACGGTCAAGCGCGTCGAGCTTTTCCTGGTACTGGGCGTGCTCGCCGGCAGCCTGCTGGCGCTGCTTGCGGGGATGGCGATCGCGCGCCGGGCGATGGCGCCGATCGCGGCGCTGACCGCGACGGCCGCGGAGATCGCGCGCACCCGCGATCCCTCCCGCGGCGTCCCCGAGCAGCTGGCCGAGGACGAGGTCGCGGAGCTCGCGCGCACGCTGCAGGGAATGCTGCGCGAGCTCGACGCGGCGCGCGCGGAGACCGAGTTGGCGCTCGCGCGCCAGCGCCAGTTCGTGGCGGACGCCTCGCACGAGCTGCGCACGCCGCTGACGAGCGTGCTCGCCAACCTCGAGCTGCTCGCGGAGTCGCTGCACGACGAACAGGGCGAAGCGGCGCGCTCGGCGCTGCGCTCCTCTCAGCGCATGCGCCGGCTGGTCGCCGACCTGCTGCTGCTGGCACGCAGCGACGCCGCGCGCGTGGTCGCGCGGGCGCCGTGCGACCTCGCCGAGATCGTCGTCGAGGCGGCGGCTGAGCTGGGGCCGGTGAGCGGCGCGCACGACATCTCACTCGACGTCGGGCGGGCGAGATCGATTCTTGTGATGGGCGCGCACGACGAGCTGCACCGCATGACTGTCAACCTGCTCGAGAACGCATTGCGCCACACCCCTCCGGGCACCGCGATTCGCGTCTCAGTGCTCGCGACGCCCGATGGGAACGTGCGACTGGTGGTCGAAGATGACGGCCCGGGTGTCCCGCCGGAGCTTGCGCCGACGCTGTTCGAGCGCTTCGTACGCGGTGCGGGCGACCGCGGCGGCTCGTTCGGTTTGGGACTTGCGATCGTGCAGGCGGTGGCGGAGGGCCATCGCGGCAGCGTCATCCTGGACTCGCCCCCGGGCGCCAAGGGCGCGCGCTTCGTGGTGACGCTGCCCGCCATGCGAACAGAGGCGCCCGACTCAGGACCGCCGCTGCGCGAGGTTGCGCAACCCGCCGTCTAGCGGGCCGTAGACCAAGCGGGACAAGGACGCAGTAAGCGAAGTGTGCTCCGCACACGAGCGCACGAGGACGCAGTACCGCGCCGCGTCTACGGCCCGCTAGACCTCGACGACGACCGGCAGCACCATCGGCCGTCGCTTGAGACGGTCATAGACTAGCTTTGCGAGGTCGTCGTGCAGCGTCTGTTGGAGTAGGTCGACCTCGCGGATTTCCTCGCGGGCGGCGCGGCGCAGCGACTGCTCGACGGTCAGGCGGATCTCCTCCACGAGCTCGTCGGCCTGGTCGAGGAACGGCACGCCGCGGAAGATCACCTCGGGGTCGGCGACCGAGCTGCCGTCCTGCTCGGCGATCGTGACGACGACGATGAAGATGCCGTCGGCGGAGAGCATGCGCCGGTCGCGCAGCGCGGCGTCGGCCATCTCGCCGATCTCGACGCCGTCGACGAAGATCATGCCCGCCTGCTCGCGCGAGCCGAAGCGCGCGCCGCGCTCGTCGATATCTAGCGGCAGCCCGTTGTCGCCCTGGAAGATGTCGCGCGGCGCCACGCCGACGGCTTCGGCGAGCTGCGCGTGTAGGCGCAGGCGCTTGAAGTCGCCGTGGAAGGGCATCACGTAGCGCGGCTTGACGAGGTTGAGCATCAGCTTGACCTCCTCGGCATAGCCGTGTCCGGAAGCGTGCACGGGCGCCTCGCGGGGCGTGATCACGTCGCAGCCGATGTGGTACAGGCGATCGATCGTCTCGTTGACGGCACGCTCGTTGCCGGGGACGGGCGTGGCCGAGAACACGACCGTGTCGCCGGACTTGAGCTCGACCTGGGGGTGGTCGCGGTAGGCCATCCGACGCAGCGCCGACAGCGGCTCGCCCTGTGAGCCGGTCGAGATGATCACGACGCGCTCGTCGGGAAAGTCGCCGATCTCGCGCGGGCCGACGAGCATCCCGTCGGGGATCTCGATGTGGCCGAGAGTGCGCCCGATGCCGACGTTCTTGCGCATCGAGCGCCCGACGAGCGCGACCTTGCGGTCGAGCGCGTAGGCAGCGTCGACGACCTGCTGCACGCGGTGGATGTTCGACGCGAAGCTCGTCACCACGATCCGCCCCTCGCAGCGGGCGAACACCTCCTCGAGGTGCGGGCCGACGACCGACTCCGACGGCGAGAAGCCCTCGCGGTCGACGTTGGTGGAGTCGCCGCACAGCAGCAGCACGCCCTCGCGCCCGAGCTCGGCCAGGCGCGAGACGTCGGCGGGCGGTCCGTCAACGGGTGTCTGGTCGAACTTGTAGTCGCCGGTGATCAGCACGGTGCCAAGGTCGGTGCCGAGCGCGACGGCGCTCGAGTCGGGGATCGAGTGGGTCATGTGCACGAGCTCGAGCGAGAACGGCCCGAGCTCGAGCGTCTCGCCGGGGTCGACCTCGTTGAGCTCGACGTCGCGCAGCTTGTGCTCATCGAGCTTGGAGCGCGCCATCGCGACCGTCAGCGCGCCGGCGTACACCGGCGGCAGGGCGTGCTCCTTTCCGAGCTCGCGCAGCACCCACGGCAACGCCCCGAGGTGGTCCTCGTGGCCGTGGGTGATGACGATCGCCTCGATCTCGCGCGCGCGCTCGCGCAGGTAGGAGAAGTCGGGCAGCACGAGGTCGATGCCGACCATCTCCGGCGTCGGGAAGCGCAGGCCAACATCGACCACGACGATGCGCCCGTCGTACTCGACGACCGTCATGTTCTTGCCTATCTCCCCGAGGCCCCCGAGGGGCAGGACGCGAAGAGTCACCTTGCGCCTCCGTCCAGTCGGCGCTCTGAACCTATGCTCACCCTCCGGGCTCGCTTGACGACGCTCACGCGTGCGTACGAGCGGATGGGGTCGGCACGAGCCCGTGGCGTTCGAGCATCGCCCGCACCGCCTCCAGCTCATCGGCGCTGGCCTCGACCATCGGCAGCCGCACACCGCCGACACCGAGGCCCAGCAGGTTCAGCGCGGCCTTCGTGCAGGTGGGGCTCGGTGCGAGGAACAGCGTCTCGTAGACGTCTCGCAGCGACGCGTCGATCTCAGCGCGCCGCTCGGGCTCGTCGACCATCCGGTGCATCTCGCTGCCGACGATGTGGCTGGAGACGCACACGCCACCGGCGCCGCCGAGGTCGAGCGTGCGCGCGAGCGTGTTGTCGTCGCCCGCGTAGATGTCCAGGCCGTCAATCAGCTGCAGCTCGTCCGGGTTCGCCTGCTTGACGGCCTCGATCCCCTCGATTTGCGCGAGCTCCGCGAGCAGCTCAGGGCCGATGTTGACGCCGGTGCGGACGGGGATGTTGTAGAGCATCACCGGCAGCTCGGTGGCGGCGGCGACGGCTTCGTAGTGGCGCTTGAGCCCCAACGGGCTGGGCCGGTTGTAGTAGGGCGCGACCGAGATGATCGCGTCGGGACCAAGCGCGCTCGCGCGTTCTGTCAGCTTGACCGCGTGGCGCGTGTCGTTGGTGCCGGCGCCCGCGACGATCGTCTTGCCCGGGGGCCGCTCGTTCACCGCGAGCTCGATCAGCGCGAGCTGCTCCTCGTCGGTGAGGGTGGCGGCCTCGCCGGTGGTCGCGGCGACGACGAACCCGTCCGAGCCGTTCTCGGCGAGGTGGCGCATGAGCGCGACGAACGCCTCCTCGTTGACCCGCAGCTCCTCGTCGAAGGGGGTGACGATCGCCGTCAAGATCGTGCCTAGATCGGGGCCGTACATGCCGAGCAGTATCTCAGAACAACAGGTGCTCTAGGCCAAATACCGGCGAGCGCTCGAGGCTTCCCACGCGCCGCACCGCCAGTAGCACCCCGGGCATGAACGACTCGCGCCCGCTTGTGTCGTGGCGAATCGTGAGTGTCTGTGCGAGATCGCCGAGGATCACCTCCTGGGAGGCGACCAGCCCGGGCAGACGCACAGAGTGAATCGGCGGTGGCTCGCCGCCGCCGGCCTGCGCCATCAGCGCTGCCGTGCGGATCGCCGTTCCGCTGGGGGCGTCGAGCTTGCCGTCGTGGTGCAGCTCGACGATCTCGGCCTTCTGCATATGGCGGGCGGCCTCGGCGGCGAAGCGCATCATCAGCACGGCGCCGATCGCGAAGTTCGGCGCGATCAAGATGTTCGCGCGTGAGCGGGTGGGCGGGATCTCATCAAGGCACGCCTGCTCCAGCGGCGCTGGATCGAAGCCGGTGGTACCGATCACGACGTGCACGCCGGCGCGCAAGCACTGCAGCGCGTTTTCGAGCGCCGTGTCAGGCTGGGTGAAGTCGACGACGACCTCGGCGTCTGCGAGGACGTCGGCCAACGGAGTATCGAGCAGCGGGTCCGCGCGCCCGACGAGCTCCATGTCCTGCGCGCCGAGCACCGCCTCGCACACCGTCTGGCCCATGCGCCCGGCCGCGCCGGCGACGGCGACCGCGATCATCGCGCTGCGCCCGGCGTGCCAGCGACAGCGCCGAGCGGCTCGATCGCCGCCAGGAACTCGCTCTCCGCTGGCCCGACGCCGGCAGCCGACAGCCGGCTGGGTGTGAACAGCTCGGCAGCGAGCGCCCGCACCGCGTCGATCTCAACCGAGTCGATCCGCTCGAGCATCTCATCAACCGACAGGATCGGCAGCTCGTTCAGTAGCGAGGAACCCAGGCGACTCATGCGCGCGCCGGTCGACTCCATGCCGAGCACCACGCGCCCCTTGAGGTTCTCGCGCGAGCGCACCAACTCCGCGTCCGTGATTGGCTTCCCACCCACCGCCTCGACGCAGCGCTCGAGCTCAGCCGCGACGACCGCGAGCGCCTCGCGGAGGTTGTCGGGGCGCGTGCCGACGTAAAGGCCGACCTCGCCAGTATGCGCATAGAGGTTGGAGAAGGTGAAGACCGAATAGGCCAGGCCGCGGCGCTCGCGCACCTCCTGGAACAGCCGCGAAGAGGACGTCCCACCGAGCACTCCTTCGAGCACGCGCAGCGCGAAGCGGCGCTCGTCCTCGCGCGCGATCCCGGCACCGCCGAGACACACGTGGTACTGCTCGGTGTCTTTCTGCAGGAAGTGCGTCCGCGGATGGAAGTCCGGAGCGGCAGCTGCCGCGACGGCCGCGGGCACGCCGTTTGCGGGCGCCTGCGAGGGGTGTCCGTTGGCCCCAGCCGGTGCGAGCCCCGCCTTGCCTGAACGCGCGGCTTCGACGGCGCTCGCCATGTCCACGAGTGCGTCGTGGTCGATCGAGCCAGCGGCTGCGATCACGATGCTGTCGGGGCGGTAGCGCTCCGCGTGGAACGCCCCGAGCTGCTCGCGCGTGACGGAGCCGACGACCTCGGCGGTGCCGATCACCGCCCTGCCGAGCGGGTGTGAGCCGAAGATCGCCTTGCCGAGCGCGTCGAACACGCGGTCCTGGGGATCGTCTTCGTACATCGCGATCTCCTCCAGCACGACCTCGCGCTCGGCCTCGAGCTCGCCGAAGCGCGGGTGCCAGATCATGTCGCTCATCACTTCAAACGCGTGCTCGAGGTGGCGGTCGAGCACGCGCGTGTACAGCGAGGTCGTTTCCTTGTCGGTCCCCGCGTTGATCTCCGCCCCCATCGCATCGAAGATCTCGTCGATCTCCTGCGAGCCGTAACGGTCGGTACCGCGGAAGAGCATGTGCTCGAGCAGATGGGAGATGCCCGCCTGGTCCTCGTGCTCGGAGACCGAGCCCGTGGCGATCCAGAAGCCGAGGGCCACCGAGCGCACGCCGGGCACGCGCTCGCTGACCACTCTCACGCCTGAGTCAAGCGTGGTTATCCGATGCTCTGTGCTCACCCGCGGTGCTCTGGTGTCAGTCGCGTCCGTGGCGCGGACGCCCGGAGCCACGCTCAGGGCGGGGGGGCCTCGAATCACGCCCGCGGTCAGAGCGCTCGCGGCCGTTGCTCGAAGGCCTCGAGCCCTCGCGCGGCCCGCGGTTGCCACCCCCGCCGCCGCCGCCAGTCCCCACGCCGGCGAGCTCCTCAACGGACTTGCCGGCGATGTCGGGATCCTCGCTCAGGCGCAGGCCGATGCGCCCGCGCTCGCGGTCGACCTCGACCACGCGCACGTTGACCTCATCGCCCTTGTTGAGCACGTCCTCGACGCTGTCCACGCGCTGTCCGGGTGAGACGTTGGAGATGTGCAGCAGCCCATCGGTGCCCTTGGCGAGCTCGATGAATGCACCGAAGGTCGTTGTCTTTACGACTTTACCGACGTACTCGTCGCCGACCTCGACCTCCTTCATCATCATCCGCACGCGCTCCACGAGCGCGTCGCCGAGCTCGCCGTTGGCGGAGTAGATCAGTACCTGACCGTCGTCGTTGACGTCGATCTGCGATTCGAACTCCTCGGAGAGCCCGCGGATCGTTTCGCCGCCCTTGCCGATCAACAGGCCGATCTGCGAGGGGTCGATCTGGATCGTCTGGATCCGCGGCGCGTACTGCGAGAGCTGCTCGCGCGGGGTCTTGATCACGTCGGCCATCTTGCCGAGGATGAACGTGCGCGCCTCTTTGGCCTGCGCGAGCGCGTCGCGCAGGATGTCGAAGGTGACGCCCGTGATCTTGATGTCCATCTGCAGCGCGGTGATACCGCGCTCGGTGCCCGCGACCTTGAAGTCCATGTCGCCGAGATGGTCCTCGACGCCGGCGATGTCGGTCAGCACGATGTAGTCATCGCCCTCCTTGATCAGCCCCATCGCGATCCCAGCCACCGGGCGCTTGATCGGCACGCCGGCGTCCATCAGCGATAGCGAGGAGCCGCACACGGAGGCCATCGAGGAGGAGCCGTTTGACTCGAGGATGTCTGAGACGACGCGGATCGAGTAAGGGAAGTCCTCGATCGAGGGCACCATCGGCGCGAGCGCGCGCTCCGCGAGCGCGCCGTGACCGATGTCGCGGCGCTTGACGCCGCCCATGCGGCCCGCCTCCCCGACCGAGAACGGCGGGAAGTTGTAGTGGTGCCAGTAGTACTTTTTGGTTTCCAGGCCGAGCGTGTCGATGCGCATCTCCTCCTTGAGGGTGCCCATCGCAACGACGCTCAGCGCCTGCGTCTGCCCGCGCGTGAACAGCGCCGAGCCATGCGTGCGCGGGGTGACGCCGACTTCGATCGAGATGTCGCGGATCTCGTTCTCGGCGCGCCCGTCGGGACGCTTCTTGTGCACCGCGATGCGCTCGCGAATGATCGACTTCTCGAGCTTGTCGAACGCGAGCTGCACCGCCGCGCGGCGCTCCTTGGCGGCGAGCAGCTGCTCCTCGGAGGCACCCTCGGGCGCCGGCGGAGCGTGCTGCTCGAGGATCGCCCGCTCGAGGTCCTTGGTGGCGTCCTGGCGCTCGAGCTTGTCCTCGACCTGCGTGGCCGCGTCAAGTGCTGCCCCGTGCGAGGCGCGAATCGCGTCGAAAACCTGCGGGTCGACGGCGATCGTCTCGAAGACTTTCTTCTCCTTGCCGACTTTCGCGGCGAGGTCGCGCTGCAGCGCGCATAGCTTCTTGATCGCCGCATGCGCGATGTCGAGGGCATCGAGGATCTCGGCCTCGGGGATCTCGTTGGCACCCGCCTCGACCATCAGGATCGCCTCTTCGGTGCCCGCGACGATCAGGTCGAGGTCGGAGGCGTTCTCCCTCTCCGAGGACGATGCGGCGTCTGCGAGCAGGTCCTCCTCGCTGGGGTTGACGACGAAGTTGCCGTCGATCTTGCCGATGCGCACCGCGCCGACGGGGGTCGGCAGCGGGATGTCAGAGATCATCAGCGCGGCGGAGGCGCCGTTCATCGCGAGGATGTCATAAGGGTGGACGTGGTCGATCGACAGGGGGATCGCGACCAGCTGCGTGTCATAGCGCCAGTCCTTCGGGAATAGCGGTCGGATCGGGCGGTCGATCATGCGCGCCGTGAGCGTGCCCTTCTCGCCCGGGCGACCCTCGCGCTTGAAGAACGAGCCGGGGATTTTTCCGGCGGCGTACATGCGCTCCTCGACGTCCACCGTCAGCGGGAGGAAGTCGACGTCACGCAGGGAGCCGGCTACGGCTGTCGCGAGCACCATCGTGTCGCCTTGGCGGACGACCACTGCACCGGAGGCCTGCTTGGCCATCCTGCCGGTCTCAAACGAGATCTCGCTACCGGCGATCTCCACGGAGACCCGTGTAACGGCATCACTACTCATATTCACTGCCTTCCTGTTCCGCCCGTCGGTCGGCGGTCCGTTTCTCTTTTTCTCTTTTCCCGAACGGACGGAGCTTAGCGAAGTGCGAGCCAGCCACGCGGACGCCGGGCGCCCGTTGCCGCACAATCTGCCGGAAAGCGGGTTATGCGCCGGCGGCGAGCCCGGCGCGCAGCAGCTCGACGCCCGGCAGCTCACCTGGCGAGTCGGCCTGGAAGCTCCAGCGCACGACCCCGTCAGGGCCGGTGATGACCAGCGCGCGCTGCGGGAAGCCACCCGCGTGGAGCACGCCGAAGGCCGCACAGGCGGCGCCCTTGGGCTCGAAATCCGACAGCTGCTCACTGCCGACGCCGAGCTTCTCGACGAACGCGCTCTGCGCCCATGTCGAGTCGCAGGAAACGCCATACAGCGCATCTCCCTGCGCGGCTAGCTCGGCGCGCAGCTCCTCATACAGCTGCAGCTGGTCGGTGCACACCGGGCTGAACGCGAACGGGTAGAAGACGAGCACGCTCGTGCGGCCGTGCAGGTCCTGCTCGGTGAAGCTCTCGCCGTCCGCGCGGGCGAGCGTGAAGCTCGGCGCGGGCGTGCCAGCGGCGATCACGGCCACGGCCGTCTTACTTTCTGAGGCCTAGCTCTTTGATGAGCGCTCTGTAGCCTTCGAGGTCGTGGCGCTGCAGGTAGGCCAGGAAGCGCCGGCGGCGCCCGACGAGCATCAGCAGGCCACGACGGGAGCTGTGATCTTTGCCCTGCGTGCGCAGGTGCTCGGTGAGATGGTTGATGCGCTCGGTCAGCAGCGCAATCTGGACCTTGGTGTTGCCCGTGTCCGCGTCGCCGCTGCCGAACTGTGTGGCAAGCTCGCGCTTGCGCTCGGATGTGATCGCTGCCATCCGCGGCACCGTAGCAGACGCCAGCCGCCCGACCGGGTATCGGCGGCGGCTGCTGGGAGCGCTGACGGCCATGGCGACGCCCGTGTGCGAGCGCCGCGTCAGTGGGCCACGGCGAGCTCGCGCGTGCGCTGCACGTCGAGGTGCATCTGCTCGATCAGCGCCGCGGGGTCCTCGAAGCGGCGCTCGCCGCGCAGACGCGCGAGGAAGCGCAGGCGCAGCTGGCTGGCGTACAGGTCGCCGTCGAAGTCGAGCAGGAACGCCTCGATCAGCTCGGCGCGGCCGGTCTTGAACGTCGGGCGCACGCCAATGCTGACGGCGGCCGGCACGACGCCGAACGCCTCGGTCTCGGCGACGCACGCGTATACGCCGTGGCCGGGGCACACGAGCGCCTCGTCGGGGATCAGGTTGGCGGTCGGGAAGCCGAGCTTCGCGCCCGCGTTCGTCTCCGTGCACGACTTCGCCGCGCAGCTCGAAGCTCGCCCCCAGCAGCCGGTCGGCCTCGGCGACCTCGCCGGCGAGCACCAGGCCGCGGATGTGGCTGGAGGAGACGATCTCGCCGTCGACCTCGAGCAGCGGGTGCACGACGGTCGTAAAGCGCGGGTCGGCGGACAGCAGCCGCGGGTCGCCTTGTGCCTTGTGGCCAAAGCGGAAATTCTCGCCGATCGCGACCTGCGTGGCACCGAGGGCGCCGACGAGCACGTCGTCGATGAACTCGCTCGCCGAGCGCTTGGCGAACTCCGCGTCGAACGGGATCACGATCAGCTCCCGCACGCCCAGCTCGGCCACGAGCTCGGCCTTGCGCGCGAGCGTCGTCAACAGTTTGGGCGTGTGCTGCGGGGCGACGACCGACACCGGATGCGGGTCAAACGTGAGCACGCTGTCAGAGCCACGGATCACCTCGCGATGACCGAGATGCACCCCATCGAAGGTGCCAACCGCGACGCTGCGCTCAGCTCCGCGCTCGACGTCGGGCAGGCGAGTGACCTTCACGGCCGCAAAGCCTATTTGGAGATCACCGCGAGCGCCTGCTCAAGCGCGATCAGCGGCGGATCGCGCCAGGTGGGCACGGCCGCTCCCTTTGGTGTGCGCGCCGGCGGCGCGACGGCGTCGCGGACCTCGAACGGGCCGATCGCCGTACGCCTGAGCGTCAGGCAGTACGCGTCGCCAAGGTCGGCGATCAGCGAACGCACATAGGTTCCCGAGCCGCATTCGATCGCAAAACCCGCGCGCGGGGGCGCACCGGGCAGGCTCAGGCCCGGCGGGGCGTCGGGGTCGCGCCAGAGCTGCTCAAAGCGCGTGACGGTGACGATCCGCTCGGGCATCTCAAAGTGCTCGCCGCGACGCGCGCGCTTGTAAGCGCGCTCCCCCCCGAGCTTCACGGCCGAGTAGATCGGCGGACGCTGGCGCAGCTCACCCGTCGGCAGCTCGGGTGGATCGGGCGGCACCCGGCCGGTGTGCGTGATCTCGCCCTCGGTGTCGCCGGTGTTCGAGACGGCCCCCAGCTGGGCGACCGTCTCGTAGCGCTTGGGCAGTGCCATCAGCGCGCCCTGCGCCTTCGTCGCCTTGCCGACGAGCACCAGTAGCAGCCCGGTCGCGAACGGGTCGAGCGTGCCGGCGTGCCCGGTGCGCGCGCCACCCAGCGAGCGCCGCACGGCGACGACGACGTCGTGGGAGCTGAGCCCGGCGGGCTTGTCGATCAGCAACAGACCGTCCACTAGACGCCCTCCTCCCGACGCTCGCTGCACACCCTCCAGCCGCGCTCAGGCAAGCGTGGCGGCCGCGTGCCCATCTGAGGATGGGTGCAGTTGCGCTGCGATCGCCTCGCGCAGGAACGCGATCAGCTCCTGCGGATCGAGCGTCGTGGAGAAGCCCGCCGCGCGGCGGTGACCGCCCCCGCCCTGCGCGCGCGCGATCATCGACACGTCGACGTCGTCGTCGGTCGCGCGCAGCGAGACTTTGTGCTGGCCCTTACGCTCGCCGCTTGAGAGCTCGCGCAGGAGCACCGCGACCTTCGTACCCTCGAGCGCGCGCAGTTGGTCGATGATGCCCTCCGAGTAGCTCTCTTCGGCCTCAGCGCGCTCGAAGTCCTCGGCGCTGAGCGTCGCGATCGCGAGCTCTCCCGCGTCGAAGCGCTGTAGCTGGGAGAGCGCGAGCGCGAGCAGCGTGAGCTTGCCCAGCGGCACGCCCTCATACAGCCTGCGGTAGACGCTCGCAACCTCGACGCCCGCTTCGATCAGCTCGGCGGCCATCAGGTGCGCGCGCGGCCCGGTGTTCTCGTACATGAAGCGTCCAGTGTCGGTGATCAGGCCGATGTACAGGGCCTCGGCGATCGCCGGCGTCGGGTGTACGTCGAGCCCGTGCATCAGGTCCCACACGATCTCCGCCGTGCACGACGCGTCGGGTACGACGTGGTTGAGCGTGCCAAAGCGCGTGTTGTCGTGGTGGTGATCGACGTTCAGCAAGTGCGCGCCCTCGCGCAGGACGCTCGCCGAGTTGCGGTCGATGTTGCCGCAGTCGAGGAACACGACCGTGCGCGCGGCGATGTCCGCCGGCGGCTGCGTGATCAGCCCGTCGAGCGCGAAGAAGCGGTACTCGCGCGGCAGCGGCAGGTCGTCTGGGGAGATGAACATCGCCGAGTCCTTGCCGAGCGCCTGGAGCAGCCCTTGCATCGCGACCAGCGAGCCGAGCGCATCGCCGTCGGGGTGCTCGTGGGCTGCGAGCACGAAGTGCTGATCATTGCGCAAGCGCGCGAGCACGAGCTTGCGCGTCTCAGCGACTGGCGGGATCTCGCTCACGACTCCTCGGCCTCCTCGATCTCGTCGAGCTCCGGGGCCTCCGCGATCAGCTCCTCGACGCGCATCGCGCGATCGGTCGTCTCGTCGTAGAAGAACTCCAGCGCCGGCGTGCGCTTGAGCCGCAGCTCCCCGGCGATGCGCGCCTGTAGGAAGCCGTGGGCGCTGCGTAGACCATCGAGCGTCGCCTCGCGCTCGGCCGGCTGCGAAGGCCCGCCGTCGGCGCCGAGCACGCTCACGTACACGCGGGCATGGCGTAGGTCTGGGCTGGTTCTGACATCGGTCACGGTTGTAAATCCCACTCTCGGGTCCTTGAGGTCGCCCGCCACGGCGTCGCCGATCACCTGTCGAATCGCCTCGTCGACCCGACGCATCCGTCCTGTGGCCATCCTACCCCTCCAATTCCCCGCCGCGCCCCTGGTCCCTGCCAGTTTCACCCGTACGTGGGAGCCCTCTCAGACGGACAGCTCGCGCTCTACCTGGCGTGTCTCGTAGGTCTCGAGCACGTCACCCTCGTGCAGATCCTGGAAGTTCGCGAGCACGATGCCGCACTCAAAGCCAGCTGCGACCTCGCGCGCGTCCTCGTTGAAGCGGCGCAGGCTCTCGATGGTCGTGTCGTAGATGACGGTGCCCTCGCGCACGACGCGCACGCGCGCGCCGCGTGTGACTTTACCCTCGGTGACGAACGAGCCGGCGATCGTGCCGATGCGCGAGGCTTTGAACAGCTGGCGTACCTCCGCCTGGCCCAGCGGTGTCTCGACCTCGGCCGGCTCGAGCATTCCCTGCATCGCTGCACGCAGCTCCTCGATTGCCCGGTAGATGACGGCGTAGGAGCGGATCTCGACGCCCTCGCGGTCGGCGATTCGACGTGCGTCGCCGACGGGACGTACGTTGAACGCGAGGATCACGCCTTCGGAGGCTGACGCGAGCATCACGTCGGACTCATTGATGCCGCCGACGCCGCGATGGATGATGTTGACCTTGACCTCCTGCTGGGGGAGCTTGGCGATCTCGTCCTCGATCGCCTCCAGCGAGCCGGCGACGTCGGCCTTGACGACCAGGCCGAGCTCCTTGACGGTCCCCTCCTGGGCGAGCTTGAAGACGTCCTCGAGGGAGACCTTGCGGCCCGAGCGTCGCGCGAGCGCCTCGGTCTTCAGGCGGTTGGCGCGTTCGCCCGCAAGCTGGCGCGCGCGTCGCTCATTCTCGACCACGCGCACGTGCTCGCCAGCCTCGGGCACGCCGTCGAAGCCGAGTACCTCGACTGGCTGGCCGGGCATCGCGCGCTTGAGCTTGCCGCCGGTAAAGTCGTGCATCGCGCGCACGCGCCCAAAGTGCGCACCGGCGACCAGCGCGTCTCCTACCCGCAGCGTCCCACGCTGGATCAGGATCGTCACGACCGGCCCGCGTCCGGGGTCGAGCTTTGACTCGATCACCGCCCCAGAGGCCTCGGCGCCGGCGTTGGCCTTCAGCTCCTCGAGGTCGGTTACCACCTGGATCGTCTCGAGCAGCGTGTCGAGGCCCACATGGGTCTTGGCGCTGACGTCGACGAACTCCGTGTCCCCGCCCCACTCTGACGGCTGCAGCCCGTGCTGGGTCATCTCCGTACGCACGCGCTCGGGCTGCGCGCCCTCCTTGTCGATCTTGTTGACGGCGACGATGATCGGCACTTCGGCGGCCTTCGCGTGGTCGATCGCCTCCTCGGTCTGAGGCTTGACGCCGTCGTCGGCCGCGACCACGATCACCGCCAGGTCGGTCACGCGCGCGCCGCGCGCACGCATCGCCGTGAACGCCTCGTGGCCGGGCGTGTCGAGGAAGGTGATCTCTTTGCCGGCGTGGCGCACCTGATAGGCGCCGATGTGCTGGGTGATGCCGCCAGCCTCGCCCGCGACGACCTCTGTCTCGCGGATCGCGTCGAGCAGCGATGTCTTGCCGTGGTCGACGTGGCCCATGATCGTGACCACCGGCGGACGCTCGATCAAGTCCTCCTCGGCGTCCTCGTATTCGGGCTCGACCTCGACGTCGTCGGCGGCGTGGACGATCTCGATTTGCTTGTCGAACTCATCGGCGAGCACCTGGATGGCGTCGTCCGACAGCGTCTGCGTGAGCGTCGCCATCTCCCCCAGCGACATCAGCTTCTTGATGATCTCGGGCACCGCCACGCCGAGGTACTCGGCGATGTCCTTGACGGTCGAGCCGGAGTTGACGCGGATCAGGTCGGTGGCCTCCATCGCGGCGGAGTCGATCGGGGCGATCGTGTCGTCGTAGGTGCCGCGGCGGCGCCGGCCACGGCGAGGGCGGCGCTGGGGCTGGTTGGAGGGGCCGCCCTGCTGACGGCGCGAGGCCTGCGAGTCGATTACCACGCGCCGGCGTCCACCCGGGCCGATGTCGCCGGGCGTGCGCTCACCCGTGCGCGAGTCGCGCGTCGGTCGCACGCGCTCGGCGGCGGCAGCCGCGGCAGCCGAGCCGGCCGGCGCGGACGCCACCGGCGCAGAGCCCGTCGGGGCGGAGCCCGTCGCAGCGGAAGCAGTGGCCGCGGGCGCGGATGCCGGCGGGGCGCTTGCAAGCGGCGCCGCTTTAGCGGCGGCGGGCGCAGCCGGGCCTGTCGGCGGCGCAGCCGCTTGCGCGGGTGCGGGCGGCGCAGCCGCTGGGGGCGCGGCGCTCGGCGGCGATGGCGTGTCGGGCGCCTTGGCGGCGGGCGCCGACGGCTGCGATGCTGGCGCGCCATTGGAGCTCGCGGGGACGGACGCCCCGCCCGCGCCGAGCGCGCGCAGCGCAGCGTCCTCCTCAACAGACGAGGCGGCCGCCTTGGCCTCGATGCCGGCAGCCTTCAGCTTCTCGAGCAGCTCCTTACTCGAGAGCCCTTGCTCCTTGGCAATCTCATGTACGCGCTTCTTGGTCATGATTTTGAAATAGCGAGGGGCCCGGCTGGCCGACCTTCGGCCGGCTGCGCCACCCTCTTCACCGATTCTACGAGCTTGGGGTCGAGCGTTACCGCCGCGCGCAATGCGCGCGCGATCCCGCCGCGGCGCGTCGCTCGCTCGAGGCACGCGGGATCGACGAGCGGCGAGGCGACAGCAGGATCCGCGGCGAGGCAGAGGTAGGCGCCCCTGCCGGGCATGGTCGCGTCGCGATCGGCGATCGCGATCCTGGAAGCATGCTCGCCCGGGCTGGCCGCGCGCCGATCGGCCACGGCGATCCGCAGGAGCTCTGACTTCGGCGAGATCCGCCCACAACCGACGCAGCGGCGCCGGGGCACGTGCCGCGCTATGTCGCCTGCTCCTCGGTGGCCGCCTCGGCCTCGGCCTCGTCGGCGAGGGCGACGGAGGCGAGGTCGCCGATGTTGTCGCTGGCGATGTTCGCGAGCGCCTGGTGGCTTTCCAGTCCGCAGTAGCGCGAGTTGGGCAGCGCCGCGTTGGGGCAGCGGCGGCCGTTGGAGAGGATCGCTGCGCAGCGGCCCTGCACCTCCTCCTCCTCGTAGCCGTGCTCGGCCTCCTCGGCGGCGAACTCGGTCTCCGAGCGGATGTCAACGCGCCAGCCGGTCAGCCGCGCGGCCAGCCGCGCGTTCTGACCCTCGCGTCCGATTGCCAGCGACAGCTGGTCGTCGGGCACGATCACGGTCGCCTGCTTGGCCTCGTCGTCGACGAGCACCTCACGCACGCGCGCGGGCGAGAGTGCCTTGGCGACGAAGCGGGCAGGCTCCTCGTTGAAGGGGATGATGTCGATCTTCTCGCCACGCAGCTCGGAGACGACCATGCGCACCCGCGAGCCACGCGGGCCGACGCAGGCGCCGACCGGGTCGACGCCGTCGGTGTGGGAGATGACGGCGATCTTCGAGCGGTAGCCCGGCTCGCGGGCAACGTTCGCGATTTCGACGAGGCCGTCGGCGATCTCCGGAACCTCCAGCTCGAACAGCTTCTTGATCAGCTCGGGATCGCGCCGCGAGACGATGATCGCGGGCCCCTTGGTCGACGGCGAGACCTCCTTGATGACCGCCTTGATGCGCTGGGAATGGTCATAGCGCTCGCCCTCGACCTGCTCGGACTTGGGCAGCAGCGCCTCGACGCGTTCGCGCAACTGCACGAGCGTGTAGCGCGAGTCCGACTGCTGCACGATGCCGGTGATCAGCTCGCCGACGCGGTCGCGGTACTCCTCGTACATCATGTCGCGCTCGGCCTCACGGATGCGCTGCAGGATCACCTGCTTGGCAGTCTGCGCGGCGATCCGCCCGAAGTCATCGGGCGTGACGTCGCGCTCGTCGATCTGGTCGCGGTATTCGGCGAACTTCTTCGGGTCGATTTCCGGTTCCTTGGGTTCGCGCATCTCGCCGGTCTCGGGGTCGATCGTCGTTTCCTCGTCGATCGTCTCGACGATCAGGTG
The DNA here is from genome assembly GCA_963735615.1 of uncultured Solirubrobacteraceae bacterium. Lineage (GTDB taxonomy): Bacteria > Actinomycetota > Thermoleophilia > Solirubrobacterales > Solirubrobacteraceae > Palsa-744. The sequence goes on along the minus strand of CAVTLO010000003.1, from coordinate 1,270,666 downwards.
CGCCTCCAGGCGCTCGGGAATGATCAGCTCGATGACCCTGAAGTCGGCGGTGTCGCGGTCCATTTCGACGCGCGCGTACTTGGCCGAGCCAGGCTGCTTCTTGTAGGCGGACAGCAGCGCGTCCTCGAGCGCGATCATCAGCTTCTCGGGCTCGATGCCCTTCTCGCGCGCGAGCGCGTGCATGGCCTCAAGGATTTCGCGTGACATGGGCGGGTGTGCTCCTTTAATCCGCGATCAGGTTCGAACGACTTATCTCCGAGTAGGGGATCGCGATGATCCCCTCGTCGGCGGCCAGCGTGACCTCCTCTTCGGAGGCCCCCACCAGCTCCCCGGTGAAGCTGCGGACCGCACGCGCGCCGCCAGGACGCTCGCCGTCGGCCATGGGAGCGACGGGCCGTGGGTGGCGCGTGCGCACCCGCGCGCGCTGCCCGACGAAGCGACGGAAGTGAGCCGGCTTGGTCAGCGGGCGCTCCGTGCCCGGCGAGGAGACCTCCAGCGAGTAACGCTCGCGCAGGTCGTTCAGCAGCAGCGTCACGCGCTCGCACATCGCGAGCGTGACGCCCTCTTGGTGGTCGATGAACACGCGCAGACAGCGACCGCCGGAAACCTCCGCGAGCAGCACCTCAATGTCGGGCTCGGTCTCGGCCAGACGCCTCTCTATGTCTGTCTGCAATGTGGTCACGAACTCACTCCTTACGCAAAAAAAGCGGGCGATCGCCCACTCTCGGTACTGCAGCCGGCGCCTGCGCGCGGGCACGAAAGCTCTGCTTCGAGGATAGCAGTGGCACGCCCGCTCATAGCGGGCTCAGGCGCGCTCCCGCTCATCCGTCGTGGACGATGCGGCGTCGCGGCGCGCGCGTTCGCGATAGATCCTGTAGTCCTCCCGTTCGGGCGCCAGCGAGCATGCCAGCGCCAGCGGCTTACACGCCTCGCGGTGACGTCCGAGCAGCTGCATTGCGCGCCCCAGGCAGAACTGCGCGTAGTCATCGGTGGGCGTCATCGAGGCGACCGCGTCAAACTCGGCGGCGGCGCCTTCGTAGCGCTGCGCGTGGAACAGCGCGCGTCCCAGCGCCTCGCGGATCGACGCCTTGTTGGGCTCCAGATCGCGCGCCTTGCTGAGCGGCACGATCGCCGCCTGGTGGTCGCCGTTGTCGAGCAGCTCACAGCCGCGCTGGTAGAGGTCGTACACGCTCTCCATCGTTCGCATTTTAACCGCTCCCACGCAGGCGCTCGACGGCATCGAGGATCGCCGCGGCGACCTGCGTCTTGCTCGCGCGCGGCACGTGGTGCTGCTCGATCTCCTCGCCCGCGCCAGCTGCTGCGGTGAGGATCGTGACCTCGTTGGCGTCCACGTCGAAGCCAATGTCGGTGCGGGAGATGTCGTTGACGACGAGCGCGTCAAGGCCCTTGCCGGCGAGCTTGCCGCGTGCGGTCTCGACCGCCGCAGAGCCATGCTCGGCGGCGAAGCCGACCAGCGTCTGGCCCTCGCGCCGCCGGGCCGCCAACCCCGCGAGTACGTCGGCCGTCGGCTCGAGCACGAGCTGCAGGCGCTCGCGGCCTGACTTCTTGATCTTGCCGTTGGCGGGAAGCACCGGTGTGAAGTCCGCCACGGCGGCGGCCATCAGCAACACGTCGCTGTCGGGGAACTCGCGCTCGCATGCGTCCTTCAGCTCGGCGGCGGTGACGAGGTCGCGGCGGGCCACGCCCGCGGGTGTGGCCAGCGCGACGTTGGCGGCCACGAGCATCACCTGCGCGCCTCTTTCGCGCGCGGCCTGCGCGAGCGCGAAGCCCATCCGCCCCGAGGAGCTGTTGCCGATGAACCTGACGCTGTCGATCGGCTCGCGCGTGCCGCCGGCGGTGATGAGCACCTTCAGCCCGTCGAGCGGGCCGCGCTGGGCGGTGTCTGCACGGTCGCCAACGCCAGTGGCGTCGCCGTTGCGGGCGCCGTCAGGAGCGAGCGCGCTCAGGCAGACGGCAAGGATTCGCGCGGGCTCGGCTAGGCGCCCGACGCCCTCCTCCCCGCGCGACGCGAGCCGGCCTACGTCCGGCTCGACGACGATCGCGCCGCGCTCGCGCAGTGTGCGCAGGTTGGCTTGCGTCGCGGGATGCTCGTACATGTGGTTGTTCATCGCCGGCGCGATCACGAGTGGGCAGGTTGCCGCGAGCGCGCAGCTGCCGAGCAGGCTGTCGGCGAGGCCGGCGGCGAGCTTGGCGATCGTGTTCGCGGAGGCGGGCGCAATCACGTACACGTCGGCGTTCGCCACCAACTCAAGGTGGCTGAGCGGATCGTGCGCCGGCGGCGCCTGGTCGGGGAATGCGCCACGCGCGGGGTCGCGCTCGAACTCGCTCGAGAGCACCGGCGCGCTGCTCAGCGCGGCAAACGACGCCGTTCCCACGAAGCGCTTGCTCGCCGGCGTCTGCAGTACCCGCACCGCATGCCCGTCTGCGGTCGCCAAGCGCACGAGCTCGAGCGCCTTGTAAGCGGCGATGCCGCCGCTTACACCGAGCAGGATTCGGGACATGACCTTAGGTTGTAGAGACAGCAGCCGGCACTAGCAAGCGCTGGCCGGGCCATTGCGAGGCCGAAGCACTACGCCCCTGAGCCGGCCGAGGGGCAAGCAAGGCAAGGACGCAGTGAGCGAAGAAGTGTGCTGTGCACACGAGCGATCGAGGACGCAGCATCGCGCCGCCCATCGGCCGGCTCAGCGGTAGTGGTACTTCATCTTCCCGGCTGCTACCTCCTCCAAGGCAATGGTGAGGTAGTTTTTCGAGCCGGTTTCGACCATCGGCGGCGGGAACTCGTCGAAGGTCCCCTCGCCGAGGTTGTGGTAGTAGCTGTTGATTTGGCGGGCGCGCTTGGCGGCGACGATCACGCCGGCGTAATTGGAGTCAACCTGCTCGAGCAGGCGGTCGATGCGAGGGGAGATCACGGTTGCTGTGCCTTTCCTTGTTGACCTTGCAGTGTAGTGCGCCGCATCAGTGCCCCCGGGCGCGGTTTACTCGTACCATGGACGTCGTATAACCATCGCTATACGCCGTCCGCAAGAGGACAATGCCGCACCACTCCCGTCAGATTCCGACCCACTCGGCGTCAATCGAGCTGGCCGGCAACGATCGCGGTGAGCTGGTCGAGCGCCTCGTCGAGGCGGTCGTTGACGACGACGTGGGCGAACTCGGGCTGCGCGCCGAGCTCGTCCTCGGCGACTCCCAGCCGCCGCTCGACCTCTTGCGCGTCGTCGGTGCCGCGGCCGATCAGCCGCGTGCGCAGCGCCGGCAGCGACGGCGGCGCGATGAACACCTGCACCGCCTCGGGCATCGCCTGGCGGACCTGGCGTGCGCCCTGGACCTCGATCTCGAGCACGACCGGCACCCCCGCGAGCACCCGGTCCTCGAGCTCTGAGCGCAGCGTCCCGTAGCTGCGCCCGGCGTAGTCGGCATGCTCGACGAAGTCGCCAGCGGCGACGCGGCGGTCGAACTCCTCGCGCGTGAGGAAGTGGTAGTCGACGCCGTCGTGCTCGCCCTCGCGCGGCGCGCGCGTGGTCGCCGACACCGACAGCTCGAGCTTCGGCAGGTGCTCCATCAGCCCGCGGATGAGCGTCCCCTTGCCGACCCCTGAGGGCCCCGTTATGACAAACACGCGCGCCACTAGCGGCACGATTGCACGGCGCGCGGCGGCGTCCTCACTCGCTCGTGTGCCGAGCACAAGTCGCTCGCTGCGTCCTTGCCGCGCTTGGCCATCGAGCCGCTAGCCCCAACGCTCCGCGACGCTCAGTGGTGAAGCAGCGAAATGAGCTCGCTGCTTTGGCGCTCTGAGAGCCCGCCGATGGTCTTGCTGGGGGCGATGCGGCAGTGCGCGAGGATCTTGTTGACCTTGACGCGGCCGTACTTGGGTACGGCGAGCAACATGTCGAATACCTTGGCCGTCTCGACGTACTCGGGCGGGTCGAGCAGCAGCGAGTGGATCGAGCGCCGACCGGACTTCAGGTCGCGCTTAAGCTGGGCACGCTGGATGCGGATCTGGTTCGCTCGCGCCAGCGCGTCCATCCTCTGATTGAGCGACCGCTCGGGGGCGGTTGAGGTGTTCGCGGACGTCGTTCCTGTGGCCGGCGCCATGGGCGGCGAGTCTACACACCCGGCGCAAGCGAGCAAAGGAAATTCGCTGAATTCACCTGCACCTCAAGCTGAGGTTTAGAGACATCGAGGTTGGTGGACGGTGTCTCGCCGTGTTTGCAGGGGTTTTTATCTTCGGCCAGGCGGGATGGTGAGCTATGGCGCTGAACTTATGGTTTCGCCGCCGACGGCTATGCCGGTCGCGCCGATCAGCCGCCGCCGGGAGCGATCAGCGCCAGCTCATGCGCGATCCGCGAGCCGGCAGCAGGATCGCGGAAGCTCTCGGTGCCGACGGCGACGATCCTCGCGCCAACATCCAGCAAATCGCGTGCGTGCGCCGCACTCTGCACGCCGCCCATGCCGATCACTGGGATCGCCACGCGCGCGGCGACGGCGGCGACCTGGGCGAGCGCGACGGCGCGGATGGCGGGGCCGGACAGGCCGCCGGTGCCGCCGCCCAGCCATTGGTTGCGATGTCCGCCCAATCGCCCGCCCACCCCATCCCCTGCGCGCGTGCGCGGCGCGAGCGCCATCGCGCGCAGCGTGTTGATCAGCGATACGGCGTCGGCGCCGCCGTGCTCGGCGGCGAGCGCGCAGGCGGCGACGTCGGCGGTGTTGGGCGTGAGCTTGACGATCAGCGGCTTGCTGGTGCGTCCGCGCACAGCACGCACGACCTGCTCGAGCTGGCGCGGGTCGGCGCCGATGTCAAGGCCGGTTTGGACGTTGGGACAGGAGACGTTTAGCTCGATCGCGGCGATCTCAGCGCGCGCGTCGCAAGCCTCGAGCAGCCTGGCGATCTCATCGGCGCTGGCGCCCATGACGTTCGTGATCAGCGGCACGGCGTGCTCGTGCTGATCGGCGCTCGCGCCGATGCCCAGCTCGGCGAGCTGTGGCAGGTCCTCGGCGAGGTAGCCGTCGAGGCCCTTGTTGGGCAGTCCGATGGAGTTGATCAGACCCGCTGGCGCCTCCCACAGGCGCGGCGGCGCGTTGCCGGCGCGGGGCGCGAGCGTGATCGTCTTGGAGACGTACGCGGCGAACGGGAACTGCTCGCGCAGCTGCTCGCCGAAGACATGCCGCGCGGCGATCGCGTCGAACGTGCCGGAGCCGTTGATGATCGGGTGCGCCAACTGCAGGCCGCACAGCTCGACGCTCACGATGGGGCTCCCGCATGGGCGTCGACGTGATCGAGCTCGGCGGCGTCGATCACGGGGCCGTCGACGCACACCCGCAGGTAGCCGCCACGGCGCGTAGGCACGACGCAGCCGAAGCAGGCGCCGAAGCCGCACGCCATGCCGGCCTCGAGGGCGAGCTGCGCGGGGACGTCGCGACGCTCGCACAGCGCCCTGACCCCCTCGAGCATGCCGGCAGGTCCGCAGGCGTAAACGACGGCGTGGGGGTCGCCGTCGAGTTCGGCCGCGAGCAGGTCGGTGACGCGGCCGTGGTGGCCGACGGAGCCGTCGTCGGTGGCGACGCGCGCGTCGCAGAGCAACGCGGCGCCCTCGGCGCGCGCGCGATCGCGGAAGCCGAGCAGGACGGTTACATCGGTGGCGCTGGCCGCGACGCCCGCCTGGGCTCCCCCGGCCGTAGCCTCCGTGCCCTCGCCGGCGAGCGTGTCCTGCAGGATCGCGAGCGGCGCGATGCCGACGCCGCCGCCGACGAGTAGCGCGCGGCGCCCGTCGGTTGGAGCGGCGAAGCCGCGCCCGAGCGGCCCGAGCGCCCACAGCACGTCCCCCGGGCGCAGTTCGCACAGCCGCCGCGAGCCAGGCCCGACGTCCTCGAGCAGGAAGTGCGACTCGCCGTCGCTCTGGCGGGCGAAGGAGAACGCGCGCGGGACGTACGGCCGCTCGTCCTCGCCTGCACCCCAGCACTCGACGGCGGCGAGCATCGCGAACTGGCCGGGCTGGGGAATCGAGCCGTGCCCGCCCTCATCGTCGTCGACGACGCGCAGGACGCGATAGGCACCCAGCTCGTCGACGCCCGTGACCGTCAGCAGGCGACGGCCAAACGGCGCGTGACTCACGCCACCCCGGCCCCGTCGGGACTGGCCGCACGCTCCCCGTCGGGCGCTTCGGCGCTGACCCGCGTGCCGCCGGGCGCGCGAGTCATGCCGTGCAGCTCCTGTAGGCAGAGCACCTCGGGGGCACCATGGCGGTGGGCGCTGGCGATCGCGCGCGCGGCGGAGATGCCGGCGGCGAGCGTGGTCAGGCAGGGGATGCCGTGCGCGACGGCGGCGCGACGGATCTCATAGCCGTCGCTGCGGGCACCGACGCCGGTGGGCGTGTTGACGACGAGGTGCACGTCGCCGCGCTCGATCCAGTCGAGCACGTGCGGGGAGCCCTCGGCGATCTTGTTGATCGCCTGCGCGGGCACGCCCATGCGCGAGATCGCCTCGGCGGTGCCACGCGTGGCGACGATGCGAAAGCCGCATTCGTGCAGGCTCTGGGCGACGGCGAAGGCGCCCGGCTTGTCGGAGTCGGTGACGGTGATGAAGACGGTGCCGGTCTGCGGCAGCGGTACGCCGGCGGCGGCCTGCGCCTTGGCGAACGCGGTGGGGAAGTCGCGCGCGATGCCCATGACCTCGCCGGTGGAGCGCATCTCGGGACCGAGCAGCGCGTCGGAGCCCTCGAAGCGATCGAACGGCAGCACAGCCTCCTTGACGGAGATGTGATCGCCGAAGCCTAGCCCCTGGCGCTCCTGCGGCAGCTCAAGGTCGGCGATGTGCTCGCCGAGCATGATCCGGCAGGCGAGCTTGGCGAGCGGCAGGCCGATCGCCTTGGAGACGAACGGGACGGTGCGCGACGCGCGCGGGTTGGCCTCGATCACGTACAGCTCGCCGGCGGCGATCGCGTACTGGATGTTGAGCAGCCCGACGACGCCGATCGCGAGCGCTATGTCCCTGGTGGCAACGCGGATCTGCTCGAGCATCTCGGCGCCGAGTGAGTGCGGCGGCAGCACGCAGGCGCTGTCGCCGGAGTGCACGCCGGCCTCCTCGACGTGCTGCATGATCCCGCCGATCCACACCTCGTGGCCGTCGCAGAGCGCATCGACGTCGACCTCGGTGGCGTCCTCGAGAAAGCGGTCGAGATATATGGATGGAGGCGGGGTCGCGTCGTGAGCGGACGTCGCACCGTGAGCTCCGGCGCCACCAGAGGCGCCGCCTGCGCCGCCGGGGTCGGCAGCATCAGCGTCGGCGGGAGGATCGTGCGGCCGTCTGCCATCGCCGCCGGCTGCCCCAGGTGCGAGCTCTCTGCGCAGATACTCGGCGAGGCCGTCGTGGGCGTAGACGATCTCCATGGCGCGCCCGCCGAGCACGTAGGAGGGGCGCACAATCAGCGGGAAGCCGACGCGGTCGGCGCACTTGAGCGCCTCCTGCAGCGAGCCGGCGGTGGCGTACGGCGGCGCCTTGTAGCCGAGGCGCTCGAGCAGCGCGCCGAAGCGCGCGCGGTCCTCGGCGAGGTCGATCGCATCGACGCTCGTGCCCAGCAGCGGCACGCCCGCCTGCACGAGACCGGCGGCGAGCTTCAGCGGCGTCTGCCCGCCGAACTGAACGATCACACCGAGCGGTTGCTCGACGTCGACGACGGCGAGCACGTCGTCGAGCGTGAGCGGCTCGAAGTACAGGCGGTCGGAGGTGTCGTAGTCGGTGGAGACGGTCTCGGGGTTGCAGTTGACCATCACGGCGTCGCGCCCGGACGCGCGTACGGTCATGGCGGCGTGCACGCAGCAGTAGTCGAACTCGATCCCCTGGCCGATGCGGTTGGGCCCGGAGCCGAGGATCACAACCGACTCGCGCTCGCCGCGACGGACCTCGCCGGAGATGGGGCTGACGGCGCCGTCGGGCGCGGACGCCTCCCGCCCGGGCGCAGAGCCGGCGGGTGGGCGCTCCCAGCCGGAGTAGTAGTAGGGGGTGCGCGCGGGGAACTCGGCGGCGCACGTGTCGACGGAGCGAAACGAGCGCTCGCCGGCGAACGGCGCGTCGGGGTCGAGCGCGAGCGCGCGCAGCTCGGCGAGGAACCACGGGTCGATGCGCGTGCGCTCGTGGACGGACTCGATGCTCGCGCCCCGGCGCAGCAGCTCGAGCACCGTCTCGAAGCGGTCGGCGGCGGGCGTGAGCAGGCTCTGCAGCAGCCGCTCGTCGGGGACGCCGGCGAGCGACGGCGTCTTGTCGAGCTCGCGCGAGCGCAGCGCCTTGGCGAACGCCTGCTGGAAGGTGCGCCCAATGGCCATCGCCTCGCCGACGGACTTCATGTGCGTGGTCAGCGTGGCATCGGTACTGGGGAACTTCTCGAAGGCGAAGCGCGGCCACTTGACGACGACGTAGTCGATCGTCGGCTCAAAGCACGCGGGCGTGGCGCCGGTGATGTCGTTGTCGATCTCGTCCAGGCGGTAGCCGACGGCCAGGCGCGCGGCGATCTTGGCGATCGGAAAGCCGGTCGCCTTGGAGGCGAGCGCACTGGATCGCGACACGCGCGGGTTCATCTCGATCACGAGGATCTCCTCGGTCTCGGGGTTGACCGCGAACTGGACGTTGGAGCCGCCGGTCTCGACGCCGACGGCCCTGATGACGGCGAGCGCCTGGTCGCGCAGCTGCTGGTAGAGGCGGTCGGTGAGCGTCTGCTGGGGCGCGACGGTGACCGAGTCGCCGGTGTGCACGCCCATCGGATCGACGTTCTCGATCGAGCACACGATCACGACGTTGTCGGCGCCGTCGCGCATCACCTCCAGCTCGAACTCACCCCAGCCGATGACCGACTCGTCGAGCAGCACCTGCCCGATCGGCGAGGCCTCCAGGCCCCGCGCCACGATCCGCTCGAACTCCTGCTCGGTGCGCGCAATGCCGCCACCGCGACCGCCGAGCGTGAACGCAGGGCGCACGATGCATGGCAGGCCCAGATCGGGCAGCGCCGCGCGCGCCTGCGCGAGCCCGCGCTCGAGATCGACGTGTCCGGGGCCGCCCGCCGTCAGCTGAAGGTCGCCAACAATCCCGTCATCGTCGTCGTCCGCGACCGCTCCGTCGGCAACCCAGCCGGAGGCGATCGCGCTCTTTGGCATGCGCAGCCCGGCGCGCTCCATCGCATCGCGGAACAGCTCGCGGTCCTCGGCGCATGCGATCGCCTCGTAGTTGGCGCCGATCATCTCGACGCCGAAGCGCGCGAGCGTGCCGTCGTCGTACAGCGCCTTGGCGACGTTCAGCGCGGTCTGGCCACCGAGCGTGCCGAGCAGCGCGTCGGGGCGCTCGCGCTCGATCACCTGCGCGACCGGGCCCGGCAGCAGCGGCTCGACGTACGTCGCGTCGGCGAACTCCGGGTCGGTCATGATCGTCGCCGGGTTGGAGTTGACGAGCACGACCTCGTAGCCCTCCTCGCGCAGCACCTTGCACGCCTGCACCCCGGAGTAGTCGAACTCGGCCGCCTGCCCGATCACGATCGGCCCCGAGCCGAGGATCAGGATCTTGTGGATGTCATCGCGCCTAGGCACGCGCACCGCCAGCAGGTGTGATGACCGGCGCCGCTACGGCCGTGAAGGACACGCGCGAGCGCGTCTCCCAATGGTCGCGACGGCCCATCACGCGGCCTCGGCGATCCGGGAGAGGAAGCGGTCGAACAGGTACAGGCTGTCGTGCGGGCCGGGCCCCGCCTCGGGGTGGTACTGGACGGTGCCGCCGGGGACGTCGAGCAGCTCGAGGCCCTCGACGGTGCGGTCGTACAGGTTCACGTGTGAGAGCGCGGCAGCGCCGAAGTCGGTCTGCCAGCGCACGGGCTCATCGCTGTCGATCGTGCGCGAGCCACCGGGCCCGAGCGCGGCGAAGCCGTGGTTCTGGGAAGTGATCTCCACGCGCCCTGTCTGCAGGTCGCGGACCGGGTGGTTGGCGCCGTGGTGGCCGAACGGCAGCTTGAACGTCTCAAGACCTACCGCACGGCACAGCAGCTGGTGGCCCAGGCAGATCCCCCACACGGGCTTCTTGCCGACGATCGCGCGCACCGTCTCCACGATGTAAGACAGCGCCGCGGGGTCGCCAGGCCCGTTAGAGAGGAACACCGCGTCGGGGCCCTCGGCGAGCAGCTCCTCGGCGCTGCTCGTGCACGGGTGCAGCGTCACGCGCGCGCCGCGCGCAACGAGCTCGCGCACCATCGACGCCTTGATGCCGGTGTCGATCACCGAGATCAGCGGCCCGTTGCCGCCGCCGTGGCGGCTGACGCGTTCGGGCGTGACGAGCCGGGCGAGGTCCTGGCCGGCCATCGGCGGCTCGGCGTCGATCAGCTCGCGCGCGTGGGCCTCGGACATCGCCGCCGGGAACACTCCCCCACGCATCGCGCCCGCCTCGCGGATGTGCATCACGAGCGCGCGCGTGTCGACGCCGCTGATCGCCGTCACGCCGCAGTCATCCAGCCAGTCCAGCCAGCCCCGCTCGGCGGTCGGCGCGTCCTCGCGGTTGCACGCCTCGCGCATGATCGCCGCGCGCGCCCACGCGCGCTCTGACTCCATCGCCTCAGAGCTCGCGCCGTAGTTGCCGATGTGCGGGTACGTGTAGGCGATCAGCTGGCCGGCGAACGAGGGATCGGTGAGCGACTCCTGGTAGCCGGACATGCCGGTCGTGAATACGATCTCGCCGACCGCATGGCTGTCTGCACCGCACGCCTCGCCGTCGAAGCGTGTGCCGTCCTCCAGCAACACATAGGCAGTCGCAGAACTCATCTCAGAGAATGAGCTGCTGGACGGCCTTGAACTCGGGGGTCCCCGCGCGCTCGAGCAGCTCGAACAGCACCGCCTCGACGGTGCTGACGACGGCGCCCGCGCGCACCATGCGCTCGAGGCCGCACTCGTAGTCGAGGTCGTGGCGCGAGCCGACCGCGTCGGCGGGCACGTGCACCTCGATCCCGTCGGCGAGCAGATCGTGGACGGTCTGGCTGACGCACACGTGCGTCTCGATGCCGCATACGACCACCTGCTCGGCGCCCGCCAGATCGAACCCGTCGGCGCGCGCGGCCGAGAACACCGTCTTCTCGATCCGCCACTCCCCCTGCAGCCCGATCTCGGGCGCAGTGTGGCCCAACCCTTTTGGATATTGCTCGCTGACGATCACGGGAAGCTCGAGGATGCGCGCGGCCTGCACGAGCTTCGCACACGCGCTCGCCACCCCGGCGAACGACTCGTACGCGCGAAAGCCCTCCTGCACGTCGACGACGAGCAGCGCCGCGCGGTTGCGCTCGAGCAGGCCCATCAGGCGCCCACCAACGCAAGCGCGCGGTCGCGGTGGGCGATCGCGCCGGCGGCGAGCGTCAGCAGCACGCGGCCCTGCAGCTTGCGCCCCGCGAAGCAGCAGTTCTGCGAACGGCTCTCCCAACCGTGCTCACCGGCGATCCACTCGGCGTCGAGATCGACGAGCGTCAGGTTCGCCGCAGCGCCGACCTCGATCCTGGGTGTCGGCAGCTCAAACAGCGCCGCGCCCGCCGTCATGCGCTCCACCAGCAGCGCCAGGTCGATCACACCCGCGAGCACGAGGCCGGTGTGCAGTGCGGCGAACGCCGTCTCAAGGCCCGTGCTGCCCATCGGCGCTTGCTCGAACGGCACCTCCTTCTCATCGCGCGCGTGCGGCGCGTGGTCGGTGGCGACACAGTCGATCGTGCCCGTACGCAACCCCTCGATCAGCGCCACGCGGTCGGCGTCGGTGGCCAGCGACGGGTACATCTTCATGCTCGTGTCCATGCCGCGCACGTCCTGCTCGGTCAGCAACAGGTGGTGCGGGCACACCTCCGCGCTGACCCGCCAGCCATTGGCCTTCGCCGCCGCGACCGCCTGCACCGACGCTGCGCACGAGAGGTGCTGGAAGTGCACGCGCGCATCCTCGTAGCCCGCGAGCGCGGCGTCGCGCGCGACCATCGTCGACTCGCTGACGCTGGGGATGCCGCCGATCCCGAGCGCCGCGCTGACCGCGCCCTCGTGCATCGCGCCGCCGCGCGAGAGCGTCGGGTCCTCCTCGTGCAGCGATAGCACGCCGCCGCACAGCCGCTGGTACTGAAGCGCCTTGCGCAGCATGCCCGCGCTGCGCACCGGTCGCCCGTCGTCGGTGAACCCCAGCGCGCCCTCCTGGCGCAGCTCGGCCATCTCGGTCAGCTGCTCGCCTTCAAGGCCGCGCGTGATCGCCGGCAGGAAGCCCACCGGGACGCGTGCCTCGCGCGCGGCAGCGTCGCGTAGCGAGCGCAGCAGCGGCGCCGAGTCGAGCACCGGGTCGGTATTCGGCATCGCGATTACCGCGCCGAAGCCGCCCGCGGCGGCCGCGCGCGTGCCCGTCTCCAGGTCCTCCTTGTGCTCCTGGCCGGGCGTGCGCAGGTGTACGTGCGGGTCGAAGAACGCCGGCAGCAGCCGCAGACGCCCGCCGCCGTCGATCAGCTCCTGCTCGCCGCCAGCATCGACCCCATGAGGTTCGCGCTCCAGATCCCCGGGCGCGCCCAGCTCCGCGATGCGCCCTTCTCGCACGCGTACGTCGTGGCGCGCGTCGATTCCAGTACGCGGATCGAGCACGCGCACGTCGCGCAGCAGTACGTTCGCGGGCGGCTGCAGCCCGCCGATCAGCGGTTCTGGCGCGCTCACGCGAGCTCGCCTGCGCCCACACCGGCGGGGGTCAGCACGGGCGGGCGCGCCTCTCTTCCCGCGAGCAACTCGTACAGCACCGCCATGCGCACGACCACGCCAGCTTGCACCTGCGCGGTGATGACCGCTTGCGGCGAGTCGACGACCTCGCCGGAAAGCTCGACGCCGCGGTTCACCGGCCCCGGGTGCATCAGCGTCTGGTGCGGCGCCAGGCGCCTGCCGTTGATCTGGTACCACGCGGCGTACTCGCGCATCGACGGCACCCACGTCTCGTTCATGCGCTCGTGCTGCATCCGCAACGCGTACACAACGTTCGCCGAGTCGAGCTCGTCGAGCGTGTAGCGTACCTCGCAGCCGAGCTCCTCGATGCCGCGCGGGATCAGCGTCGGCGGGCCCGCGACCGTCACCTTCGCGCCCATCCGCTGGAACGCGAGCACGTTCGAGCGCGCCACGCGCGAGTGCGCGACGTCGCCGACGATCCAGATCGACGCGCCGTCGATCGCTCCCAGGCGCTGACGCAGTGTGTACACGTCGAGCAGCGCCTGCGTGGGGTGCTCGTGCTTGCCGTCGCCCGCGTTGACGATCGCCGCGCTGCACCATCCGGACACCAGCTCCGCGGCGCCCGCCCACGGGGTGCGCAGCACGATCGCGTCGGGCTTGTGCGCGCTGAGCGTCAGCACCGTGTCCTTCAGCGACTCGCCCTTCTCGACGCTCGAGCCGCTCGCCACGAAGTTCACCACGTCCGCCGACAGGCGCTTAGCCGCCAGCTCGAACGACCCGCGGGTGCGCGTCGAGGCCTCGTAGAACAGGTTCAGCACCATGCGCCCGCGTAGCGTCGGCAGCGTCTTAATCTCGCGGTCGGAGACCTCCGCGAAGCGCTCCGCCTGGCTGACGATCCGCTCGATGTCCGCGCGGTCCAGGTCCTCGATCGAGATCAGGTGGTTCATGCCAACGCCTCCACGGTAAGCGACTCCGCGATAGCTACCTCGTCCACACCGTCTAGCTCCCGCAGGCGCACGTACACGTGCTCGGAGCTCGACGTGGGCAGGTTCTTGCCGACATAGTCGGGGCGGATCGGCAGCTCGCGGTGACCGCGATCGACGAGCACCGACAACTGCACGCGCTGCGGTCGCCCGTATGCGAACAGGGCCTCGATCGCCGCGCGCACGGTGCGCCCTGTGAACAGCACGTCGTCGACGATCACGACCGTCAGCCCGGTGACGTCGAAATCGATATGCGACGCGTGCAGGACCGGCGCGTCTAGCCGCGTCGCGACGTCGTCGCGGTAGAAGCCGATGTCGAGATCGCCGAGCGGCACCTCCGCGCCCAGCAACTCCTCCAGCAGCACGTGCAGCCTGCGCGCGAGAAACGCGCCGCGGCGGTGGATACCCACGAGGGCCGGCGCCGGTCCTGTGGCGTTGCGCTCGAGGATCTCGTGCGCGATGCGCGTGAGCGCCCGCCCTATCTCCTCCTCGTGGAGGACGACCTTCTCGTCTGCTGCCATCGATTCCTTCCTGGCCTCACAGGACCGGGTTAAGGAGCATCTTGAATGTATCAGGGGGATGCGACGGGCTCGCCCTGTCGGGACGATGCGGGCGCCTTCGCCGGCTCGGCAAGAGCGCGCTCGCGCGCGATGCGCTCGGACCAGCGCTCCAACGTCGCCCCTCCACGCTCGGGGAACGGCACGTCGATCGTGTCGAAATCGCGCGCGGCCTCCGTCGGCGCGAACACCGCGCGCGCCTCGTCGCGCAGCTCGCCGCCGGCGTAGCGGCTGGAGACGTGCGTGAGCGCCAGCAGCCGCACCTCGGCCTCGCGCGCCAGTTCGGCGGCCTGGCGCGCCGTGCTGTGTAGCGTCTGGCGCGCCCGCTCTGCCTCCTCCTGCACGAACGTCGCCTCGTGCACGAGCACGTCGGCCTGGTGGGCGGCGATCGCGAGTGCCTCGCACGGCGCGGTGTCGCCGGAGAGCACCACCTTGCGCCCTTCCCTGGTCGGCCCCATCACCTGCTCGGGTCTCACGCCGTTGACCGTCTCGCCGCGCTGCAGCCGGCCGAAGTCAGGTCCCGGCGTGACCCCAAGCTCCTCGGCCAGGCGCGGATCGAGGTGGCCCGGCCGCTCGTCCTCGACGAGCGCGTAGCCGAACGCGGCGCCTTTGTGGCGCACGGGAATCGTCGCAATCTCATAGCCATCGCGCCGCACCGACTCGAATCGATCGAGCTCGACGATCTCGCACGGATACGGCAGCCGGCCGAAGACGACGCGCATTTCCCCCAGCAGTTGCTTCAGTCCGGGAGGCCCGTACACGCTCAGGGGCTCGCTGCGCTCGCGCAGCGCGAACGACTTCAGCATCCCCGGCAGCCCCAGCCAGTGGTCGGCGTGGAAGTGGGTGATGAAGATGCTGTCGAGGTCGAGCAGACCGACCGAGCGCAGCAGTTGACGCTGCGTGCCTTCGCCGCAGTCGAACAGCAGGCGATCGCCGCCGCGGCGGATCAGGATCGCCGGAAGGCCGCGGCGGGCGCTCGGCACCGAGCCGGCGGTGCCGGCGAAGAACAGCGACAGATCCATGGTCGCTACGGTAGCGGCGGCGGGGCGAAGCGGGCTGGGCGGGGCTATGCGCGCGGGCCGCCCGCGAGGCGGCGCGGCGCTAAGCTCCGGGCACGGGGATGCCGTCCGTGAGGCGTCGTCTGCGCCCGTAGCTCAGTGGATAGAGCGCTCGCCTCCGGAGCGAGAGGTCGGCCGTTCGAATCGGCCCGGGCGCGTAGCTGGGGAGCCGGAGGGTGGGCTCTGCGTAATCAGCGCTCCCGACAGGCGGTAGGTCGTCTGAGCCCTCTTCTGCGAGTTTCTTCGATTTCCAGCCACAAACGAGTGGCGGCAGCCTTGTTTTCAAACGCGCCCACGCTCGTAACCGCACTGTTCTAGGCCTGTTCTAGGCCCCGCTGCCGTAAAGCATCGCCTGGCATTCGTGAGAGATATTCGTAGGATTCGCGATGTAGAACGTATCTCGGCTGACGTTGGTTTCGTACACCGTTCCTTCGACCTTGAGTCCGCCCATCTCGCTCTGGAGTTCCGGCACGCATGAAACAAGCTTCGCCACCCGTCCGTCCGCCAACGCCTGGGCTGATTTCGCGCTCGCGAATTCACCCTTCAGCGTTTGCAGTTCCTGGGCGACGCCTTTGCCCTGAGCTCCTGTCTTGGCCTGAAGAGCATGAACCTCGCGTTCGAGCGTACGAATAGTCGTCTTGTCACTGCTGGCTTGTGTCAGACCCACAACTGCCACCGCGGCGACCACCACCAGCACGGCCATCGCGACGACCATGATGATCGTCCCCGATTTTGGGTTCATCGTCCCCCCAGTACTCGCCTCCATCGCCCGGCAGCGTAACGGTTCCGCGTGTGGAAGGTCCTTCCGCCGCTTGCCGCCCTCACGACATTCTTCTTTTATTCGGCACGTGCCACCCCAGCGAGAAGCCGCTTAAAACGCTCACTGCAAAATCAGCTAGCCAAAATCGCTCGATCAGTTTAGAGTTGGGCACGAACGGGGTCTCTATTTCGATCGAAGAGACAAAGGTATTAAGGGACGAGTCCGACCGGGTGACCGGGCTGGCGGGCGCGCTTCGTCGAACGCGCCACTTCGAAGCGGCGACGATCGATGCCCGCATGCGTACGGTAATGATCACGGCGACCCTCCTCGTGATCCCGGATCTGATCCTGCAGGAGCAGCCGCTGCGTGCGTCGTGGCACGCCGTCGCGACAACCGGCGACTGGTTCATCTGGCTTGTCTTCGTAGTGGAGTTCGCGGCAATCTTGGTCCTCGCGAAGGACTGGCGGTCGTGGCTACGCAAATACCCATTGGCACCCGTCATGCTGGTCTTCACACCGCCCTTCGCCCCAGCTGCGCTCCAAGCGCTCAGAGTGTTTCGGTTGCTGCGCTTGCTTCGAGTCGCAAGAGGCTTGCAACTGCTTTCGAATCTGCTCACGCTTGACGGGCTGAGGTACGTCATGGCCCTGGCCGCGTTCCTCATCGTTGGCGGCGGAACGGTCTTCGCAAGCGTCGAGACCAGCGTCGGCCACCACATCTCGACCTGGGACGGTGTCTGGTGGGCATTGGGCACGGCCACTACTGAGGGCAGCAACATCGAAGTCACGACGAATGCCGGACGGGCTATCGCGATTGTCCTGATGGTCACCGGGATCGGGGTGTTCTCGATTATGACCGGCGCGATAGCTCAGCACTTCCTATTGAGCACTCGGGTCGACGACACCGAACAGCTAAGCCGTGGCGAGAGGGCAATCATGGCGCGGCTGGATGAGCTTGCCGGCCGCCTTCAGGGCGTCGAGATGACGCAAATAGGAGCAGCTACCCCGGATCGTCCAAGTCCGCCGCCGACCGGCGCCCCGACGGGTCTGCACGGTCATGAAGCAGTGCGAGCGGCGACCCAACGAGCGTCGCCAGACGCAGACTAGGGTTGGTGGGTCATCGCAGACCGCGAGGAACCTCGACGCCTCCGTTCGCTGGTAAGACGGACCACCACCAGCGCCCGACGGACTCAGGCGGTTCCTAGGCGGGCAAGAGCTCGTCGAGCGACCTCGGCTCGAAGTAGCTGGAGTGCGTGAGCTTGATCGTCTCCAGCGAGTCGGCACTTAGCAGCACCACATCGAGATCCCGGCGGCCACGCGCCTTCTGCTCAGCCTCCTGGTACGCATGTTGCGCCGCGTCATAGTCCGTACTGAACTCGACGACGGTCGTCCTGCACCCCGCCGAGTGGCGCGTCACGAGGAAATGCTTGATGTCGTCGTCTGGGCTCATTTGGATTGTCCTTGCGTGCGTGTCCTCATCGTCAATGATGGCAGGCGCCTCAAGCCCTCAAGCAGATCATCGCGCGAAAGCTCATCTCGATCGAAGCAAGCAAACAGCTCGGCCATAGCCAGGAAGATCCTGTCCAAATGCTCGTCTCTGGCGCCAAACTTGAGGTCTACGCCAACCTGCCTGCTCGTCTCCTCCACCGTGTTGGCCCATGCGTCCTGCCCGACAGTCCGGAGCTGAACCTCGATCGGGTAGCCCATGCGTCTGACGATGAGGTGCAACGCCCGATAGCCGCTGCTCTTGGGCTCAGCTATGTAGTCCCGCTCCCTAACAACCCCCCAGGACTTCAGCAGGCGACGTCTGACGACATACACATGCCGCAGGCTTGGGAACACCGCGCGAACGCCACCGATGTCCTGCATCTGTGTGACGTTTCCCCGCTCGCGCCCGAGCTTTCCGATCAGGGTGTCGAGGCGCTTCAGGCGCTGCGTGACCTCGATACGGTCGCCCACACGGCCTCCGCCACGATCGACGTGATACCGAAGATTCGCGGCGACCCCTGATAGCGGCCGCGCGTGCAGGCTCCGCCACCACGTCAGAGCCTCCCACGCCTCATCCAGCTTCAGCTCGTCGGACTCCGCGACCGCACGTTCGGCTCCATCGCGCTGCATCCGGTCGCGGAGATCGAGCAGCAACGCACCCGCACGATTCACCTGGCCCTTCGTGAACCGCGCCGCTGTCGAGGAGGACGCTGAGCGATGCGCGGCCACGGCGAATGGGCAGCCGCTTTAGCGCCCGAGCCGCGACAACGCCACCGCCGCGACCCAGTTCGGCGCGGCCGTCCCGTCCTCCAGCTTCCGCCACTCCGGCGGCAGTGGCAGCATCGGATAGATCTCGTCGCGCACCTCATTGAGGGCGCACGGATCGATCAAGCGCCGGCCGTGCGTCGTCTCCGCCCGCAGGCGACCGTCTCGTATCCAGCGGCGCACGGTCCCAGGACTCCGCCCGACCCGCTGCGCCGCTTCGGCAACCGTGAGCACGGATCGATCCTACGCCCACGGCCCGACGAAGCCGCTCGGCGTGTATCGTCGGCGCTCCGGCCAGCAGCACGACGAGCACCGCGAAAAGGCACTCCTGCCACTATCGCCCCGAATCGCCTGCCAGAGCAGAGCACGACTACCTTGGCCAGCTGCTCGTGGACCTCGCGGCCACGACCAGAATCAACCACAAAGGACCTCGAACTCCGCCGGAGGGCTCTCGCTGCCGCTGTTGGCCGATCCTATCTGCCGTCCTCTACGGTCTGCTATTGGCGGCTTGAAGGCGACTACGATTAGACCTATGGAGAAACTGACACCGCCACCTCTGCCCGCGCCGTCCGGCATCCCGCCGGCAACCGTTCCGACTGGGCCTTCGCTTGGATTGCTGCGCCTGCTGCGGTGGCGTCCCAGGCCGGCGCCTGTCGCAGCGCCGCCACCCGCCAGTCAAGATTGACCCCTGTCGGGCACGCTGGGCCACCACTCGGCAGCGTGTCCCCGCTCCCCGGAGGAACTTGTCCTGCGGCCTAACGCCGCTCGAGCACCACGACCGGGATCTCCCGCTCAGTTCTCGCCTGGTATTCGTCGTAAGCTGGCCACACCTCGCTCATCAGCGACCAAAGACGGGCGCGCTCCTCGCCCTCGGCCGTGCTCGCCCGCACCGACACCGTCTCACCGGGCACCTCGATCGTGGCTTGTGGGTTGGCCAGCAGGTTCTCGTACCAGCCGGGATTTGCAGGCGCACCGCCCTTGGACGCGACGATGATCCAGCGATCGCCGTCCGTGCGGTGGATCAGGGGCGTCGTCCTGGTCTCGCCCGAGCGTCGCCCGACCGTGCTCAACAGCAGGATCGTCGTTCCACGCCAGTGGTAGCCGCGCTCGCCAGCGGTCTCGCGAAAGACGCGTACGTGCTCCTCGCCGAACAGCTCGTCATCGGTGTCCGCCATCCGCTGCGAGTCTAGCGCCGTGTTCCGGCGCGCAGGGAAACGCTTGCTGCTACTGATCTACCGATGACGCCAGACACCCACGCGGCCGCCGCCAGCCGCGCGCAGCGCGCGAGCTCCTTCGCACGAGTGGCCGACGAGTATGAGCGTGGCCGCCCCGGCTATCCGCGCGAGGCGATCGAGTGGCTGCTCGGCGCCGACGCGCTCGAGGTGCTCGACCTGGGCGCCGGCACAGGCAAGCTCACGAGCGCGCTACTCGACGGCGGTCACCGCGTGATCGCGGTTGAGCCACTCGCCGAGATGCGCGCGATCCTCACCTCCACGCTGCCCGCCGCACTTGCGCTTACAGGCACGGCCGAGCGGCTGCCGCTGAAAGACGCGAGCGTCGATGCCGTCACCGTCGGCGCAGCGTTTCACTGGTTCGACGAACGCGCTGCCCTGGCGGAGATCAGGCGCGTCCTGCGAGCGCCAGGCGTGCTGGGGCTGCTCGGCAACGCCTTTGACGTCTCGACGCCGTGGGTGGCCAGCGTGCGGGAGATCCTCGGACCGCCCGCGATCCAACGCCCCGGCCACTGGCCCTCGGTCGAGGATCTGCTTGAGGAGTTCATCGAGGTCGAGGACCAGGAGTTCCCGCACACGCAGCGCATCGATCGCGCGGGCCTGCGCGCACTGGCCAGCTCGCGCAGCAGCCTCGCGATCATGCCCGCGGCCGAGCGGGAGGCGATCCTCGCGAGCCTCGATCGGCTGTGGCAGCAGGAGCCCGAACTGAGCGGGCACACGGAGGTCCTGCTGCCGTGGCGCACACGCGCGCGACGCTGCGGGCGCCTGCGGTGAGAGGCCCGCGACGCGCGGCGTGCCCGCGCCTGGAGCCAGACCCGCGAGGATGACGCACCTGCCCAGCGGATTCCTGCCGAGCCCGTCGAGCAACGGGTTCAACCTCGGGCCGCTGTTCGTCCACTTCTACGGCCTCGCGTATGTCTTCGCGGTGCTCGCCGCCGTGAGCATCACCGTGCGCCGCTGGCGGGCGCACGGTGGCGAGCCTCAGCTCGTGTACGACGTCGCGCTGTTCGGCTTCCCCGCCGGCGTGGTCGGTGGGCGACTGTACTTTCTCGCCACCAGCTGGAACGAAGTCCCGCCCCACTGGTGGGGCCCGTTCGCGATCTGGAAGGGCGGGCTTGGGATCTGGGGCGGCATCGCGCTCGGCACGCTCGCCGGTATCTGGGTGCTGCGTCGTCGCGGCGCCAACGTACCCCTGTTCATGGACGCCGCCGCCCCGGCGCTGCTCGTCGCGCAGGCGATCGGGCGCATCGGCAACTACTTCAACCAGGAGCTCTTCGGCCTGCCCAGCAAGCTGCCGTGGGCGCTCGAAGTCTCCCTGGCGCACCGTCCCGCCGCCTACGCGCAGTACGCCACCTTCCAGCCTACGTTCCTCTATGAGCTGATCTGGAACCTGCTGCTCGCTGGCGCGCTCGTGTGGCTCGGCCGGCAACGCAGCATCAGGCCGCCAGGGCTGTTCGCGCTGTACGTGGCGGGCTACTCCTTCGCGCGCATCGGCGAGGAGCTGCTGCGCGTCGATCCCGCGCACCACATCCTCGGGCTGCGGCTGAACCTGTACGTAGCAAGCCTCCTGTGCCTCGCCGGACTCGCATGGTTCGTGCGGATCCAGCGCGCTAGCCTGGGTGCCCGTGGCTGACACCAGCACGATCGCCTCGCTCGCGACCGCCGGCGGCACGCTCGTCCTGGCGCTCGCGACCTTCTCCTCGACGCGCTCGGCCAACCGCGCAGCGCGCGTGTCCGAGCAGGCGCTCAATGTGGGGCTGCGCCCACTGCTGTTCAACGCTCGCCCGCAGGATCCGCCTCAGAAGGTCGGCTTCGTCGATGACCATTGGCTCGTGCTGCGCGACGGCCACGCCGCGGTACAGGAGTCCTCCGGCAATCTGTACCTGGCGATGCCGCTGCGCAACGTCGCTTCGGGGATCGCGGTCCTACACGGCTGGCAGCTTTGGACACGGCGCGCCGTCGGCGAAATTCCGCCAGCAGCGGCGCCGAACATCGAGGACTTTCGCCGGCTGCAACGCGACCTGTATGTGCCCGCGGGCGACGTCAACTTCTGGCAGGCGGCGCTGCGCGATCCCGAGGACCCACTCTATGAGCCGCTACTCGATGCGATCCGCCAGCGCACGGCGCTCAGCGTCAACATCCTCTACGGCGACCACGAGGGCGGGCAACGCACGATCACGCGCTTCTTCCTCACCCCGCGCGCCCACCCCGGCGACGAGGAGCCGTGGCTGTGGGTATGCGCGACCTCGCGTCACTGGAACCTCGATCGCGCCGACCCACGCTAGCGGCGCTTGTCGGCGCGATCCCCACGGGGTCGCGGCGCGGGCGCGGCCGACTCAGGCGGGCGCGCGCCCAGGCTGCCTACTCGCTCCTATTCTTCGTGCCCGGTGAATTCGATCACCTGCTGGAAGGTGGAGCGGTTGGTCCAGCTCATCGTGAATCGGAAGACCGGGTCCGGCGGGAACGTGATCCGGACTTCCGGCGCCCTCCACGCCGACAGGTTGGCGCCCTGCGTGGCCTGCAGCTGTTCGGCCGCCGTCTTGATCACAGACCACAGCGATTCCCGGCACGCTTCCAGGCTGCCGTTGCCGCAGTAGTGCCGGCTGAACGGTCCTGAGACCGGCAGGCCGAGCTCACTGCGCAGATCCTTGTACACGTAGCCATACCAGCCGTCGTCGAACGACGAGCCGCCCGAGTTCGGCGGGTTATCGGTCCCGTTCATCGACTCGAATTCCGGCATCAGTTCGCCGAGCACCGGGCCGAGGACGGCTTCGGCGATCGGCGTCCAGACCGCGTCCATGACAGCCGCCGCCGGAGCGTCCGGCTGATTCACGCCATACAGGCTCGCGCCTTCTTCAACCCATTTGTCAACCATTCCAGCGGCTTCGCTCGCGAGCGGGCTCGGAGCTGGCCCGCCGGCGAGCACCTGCTCGATCACCGGCCAGACCTGCACCGCGCGCAGATCCTGCGTGGCGGCCTTGTTCATGATCCGGACGACCTTGTCCTCGTTCAGCCCTCGTTTTTTGAACCCGGTGAACAGCTGCACGCGGTGCACGGGGCCGTAGGAGAAGTTGTCCGAGGCCGCCCCCCATTCGGGCGCCGGCTTGTTATTCCAGTTGGTGAAGATTTCGCTCGCAGGGTTGACGTCATGCGGATGCTGTTCTTGTGAGAGGAAGCCACGCCAGTTGTATTCGCCGTTGCCCAGCGTCGGCAGGCTCGGGTCGGTTCCGGGTGCGGTGATCGGCAGACGCCCGGTCGAGAAGTACGCGATGTTGTTGTCGTCGATGTAGGCCATGTTGAACGTCGTCTCGAGTTTGTTCGCGGCTTCGAAGAACTGTTCGGGCGAGTGCACCTTCTCGGAGTCAAGTGCGCTGAACGCCATCTCTCCGGCCGGCTCGCGACCGCGATCCGAGCGATCGTTGGCAATCGCGTACGGTGCGCCTTTGACGATCACGGTGCCGCTGACCGGGCCGTACACACTTTCTTTGAAGTACACCTCGTGCGCGGGTTCTTTGCCGAGGGCGCCTAGTTCGCCGGCGTCGAAGGTCGTCATCGCGATGCATTTGCCTTCGTATTCATAGTCTTCGGTTTCGCGCGTAACCGGGCCGGCTTCTGGATTGCACAGCTTCAGTAGGAACTGCTGCGTGTTCTCGCTGCCCGCGCTCGTAAGGCTCCACGCGAAATCGCGTCCTCGGCCGATGAACACGTACGGCGAAATCGGCGCGATGACACCCTCGGCTTCGATGCCGGGGCCGCTCAGCTGCGCCTGGAAGACGATCTCGGGATAGAAGTAGCCGAGCTGCGGCCCCATCACCGCAACCGGGTGTTTCGCCGCGGTGCGCGCGGCGCCGACGAGCAGGAAGTTGGACGCCTTGCGCCGCGACGCACGCACGGCAGTTGCAGCTTTCGCGGCGGACGGGCTCTCCGACCCAGGTTCGATCACCATCGCCCCGGGCGTCGGCCCGGTCGGCACCGTGTCATACGGGAACGGCTTGGTGGTCGTCGTCGGTGCTTCAGGATCGTTGACCTCCTTCAGATCGCGGAAGATCTTCATCCCTTCACTTTCGCCGTACTTGGCTTGCAGCCGTGCCAGGAAGTTCGAGTTCGCAACTTCGTTGCCGCCGCCGTTGCCGAAGATCGAGCCGATGAACGCGAAGCCGGCGATCGCGTCGGCGAGCGTCACCGTGGGCAGGCGTTTACCTACCGGCAGCGTCTGCTCGTATCCGTTGATGCCTTCCGCCCATTCTTCGAGGTCTTCGATCACCTGTTCGCCTTCGGGACCTTCTTCGGTCAAGATTTTCTTCTGTTCGGCGACGAAGCTGATGGCCTGCGCGCTTGGCTTGAACGAGCGGTCCTGGAGGAGTAGTTCGAACGCGTTGACCCCAGGAACGCTCAGCGCCGCCGCGAAGGCGGGCCCGAGCCCGAGCTGCAGGAGCAGCCCGCGATCCTGCGCGGCGACCCAGCCGGAGCCATACATGACATCGCCGCGGGTCGCGCCGAAGATGTGCGGGATGTCGTGGCTGTCGCGCCAGATTTCCAGGCCGGCCCTGCTGGTGAACTCCTCCGTGTCGCCCGCCTGATGGGGTTCGTGGAACTTCTCGGAGACGTAGTCGCGTTCGAAGTTGTGTTTTGAGACTCTGCCCTGCAGCTTCGTGAGCTTGTTATACAGTTCGCCCTGGTCGCTGGAGAACGGTCCCGCGACAAGCCCGCCTTCCTCGCCGGGAGCGAGAATCTGGTACGCGCCGCCGGAGAGGTCAAGCACGCTTGCGCTGGATGACGCGGCGCCGAGCGCGAGCATCAGAGCGCCGGCAGCCACTGCCACAATCGTTCGCCAGAGCCCTCGTGCTCCGCGCATCGCAACGATCCTTCGCCGGGAACCCCCACGCAGTTGCATCGTCCTCCTCCTTGCCGCCGGACCGACTGCGTCCGGGCGATCGTCTCCTCCCACGGATGGAACGATCCTACCACCAACTGTCAACCCTCCGGAAGCGGCGCGCTCGCCGCCACGCATCAGGGTCGCTGGCGCAACTCGCCGAGGAAGTATGCGATCGCCTGGTTGAGCACGTCGGCGCGCTCCCATTGCAGGAAGTGACCGGCGCGCTGCACGAGGAACGGCCCGATCAACTCGCTGAAGGCCACTTCGCACATCTGCGGGAACTGTCTCCAGATGACGTGGTCCTGCGCCCCGTAGAGCGCGAGCGTCGGCACGGCGCTCACCTCGAAGAACCTCGGTCGCTCCGACAGCGGCCGCGTTCCGAGCGCGCTCTCGTAGTTGCCCCATCCGGCGCGCAGTTGTTGTGCGTCGGCGAACGGCTCGGTCATGAAGTCCACTTGCTCGCGCGAGAACGACCCCGGCGCAGCCCAGAAGCGGTGGCCGTAGAACTCGCCCACATAGCGACGCCGGCGCTCGGGGCTGTCGAGCTCGTCGGCCAGTGCGTCCGCTTCGCGTCCCTGGCGCACGAAGTAGTCGGCCGCCATCCGCAGCTCCGGCGCCGATGCGACGGTCAGGCCCGCGGCCTCGTACTCCTGCGCGAGCAACGGCAGCACGCTATTGAACAGCACCTGGCGCTCGACGAAGCCCGCGAAGCGCAGCGCCAGGTCCTGGACCACGCCGCCGCCGAGATCGCCGCCCGCGGCGCAGCAGCGCTCGTGGCCGAGCACGTCCGACACCAGCGCGTGCAGGTCGCGTGCGTGTGCGGCGAGGTCGTAGAAGCCGTCCGGAGCCAGTCCCGATTCGCCGAAGCCGCGCAGATCGGGGACGATCACCTCGAAGCCCGCGCGCGCCAGCGGCTCGATGTTGCGCCACCAGATGCGCTTGGTCTCCGGCCATCCGTGCACCAACAGCAGCGGGTAGCCACCGTGCCCGGCGCGCACGTAGGCGATGTTGACGCCGGGGCGCACCTCGGCGTGCTCGACCGGGAAGGCGTCAGGGCGCAGATCGTCCGCCATCGCCCGCAACATACACGGGCCCGCGCCGCGCCGGGGGCGGCTCCTATACCTCCAGGAAGCGCAGCACGACCCGGCCGAGCACGATCACGTCGCCGTCGCGCAGGTCGGCCTGCTGGACGCGCCGCCCGTTGACGAGCGTGCCGTTGGCGCTGCGATCGTCGAGAATCCGCGCGCCCGAGGGGCGCGGGACGATGATCGCATGGCGGCGCGAGACCGAGTTGTCGTCGAGGCGCAGATCGGCGGCGAGCCCACGCCCAACATGCATCGGGCCGACAGCGAGTGGGATCAGCAGCGTCTGGTCCGGGCCCTGGATCTCGATGTAGCGGCCTGCCTCGAGTGGCTCGACGGGCACCGCCCGGTGGCGCTCGCGCTCGACCAAGCAGGCCGTCGGATCGAACCTCTCGGTGATCCCATCTACGGCGGCGGGGCTAGGGGGAGTGAGTGTCTGCGTGGGCATGCCTGTAGCAATACCCGCCGCTGCTCACGCAAACCTCAACAAACGTGAAGAAATACGGAAAAACCCGCCAATGCCAACGCGGGCGCAGATGTGCGCTGCTACGCCAGCGTCGCCGTGCCCGAGCCGCCGCTCGCCGCCCCGCCGGGGCCGCTGCCGCCTCCCGACTTCCCTTCAGCCTTGCGGCGCGCCATCCGCTTGGAGCTCAGCCAACCCCAGCCGCCGACGGCGACGACGGGGACGACGTACATCATCGAGATGTACCAGTGCATCAGGCAGGCGAGCGGTGCCATCCCGGCAAAATCTACCACGCCGCTACCACGCCTCCTCTGCCGGGCCGCCGAGGCCGCCCGTGCCTGTACCAGCGCCACCGGCGAGGGAGGCGCGTGCTCGGCGCCGGCGTACGAACAGCACGAACAGCAGCCCCCCAACGACGATCACGACACCGAGGATGATCACCGCCAGCGGCGCCCTGGAATTCTCCGGCGTCCAGTACAGCTGCCCATCGATGGCGCCCTTCGTCGTCCCGACCGAGATCGGGACCGCCCAGTCGAAGATCAGCGTCCGCTTGCTCTTGTCCTTGACCTTCGTGGGCGCCACCGGCGACATCCAGTGGATGCGGTGGTCGTGCCATTCGAACTGGCCGGTGCGGTCGATCACTTCCCACTTCGGTGGCGCGCTCGCGTCGGCGATCGGCGGAACCGTCACCTGCGCGTAGAAGTTGGTGTTCAGATAGGTCGCCGGCGAGCGTACGTTCTGCTCGGCGGTGCCATTGGCGAGCACCCTGGCATAGGGCTCGCCTTCGTAGCCGTAGATCGTGACCGTCTTGCCCGTGTGGTTGGTCATCAGGATGCGGTCGGCAAACTCGAGCACCTGGAAGCTCAGACCGGGGACGCTTGGTGTCACCGCAGTGACGTATGAGCGGTAGTCGTAGCTTGAGCCCTGATCGTTGATCGGGTTGGCAGCCTCGGTCGATGTCGACGCAGGCGCCGCCGCGGCCCCCATCGCGCTCACGCAGGCTCCCAGCACCAGCAGCGCGGCAGCCAACAGAACGGGAAGCAGACGGCGGGCCACAGGCTCGAAACCGTAGCGCAGGGACGCCGGCCCTATGTGCCCACTGCTGAGAGCAGCCACAGCCCGAAGCTCGTGAACGCGACCATCACGGCGAGCATCCAGTACTGGCTGCGCACGGCCTCTTCGGGGTCCTTGTAGAGCACCAGCGCGCGGTCGTGCGCGAGCGCCAGACCGCCCACGTGGCCGCTGACCAGCGCGGCCACCTGCACGTACCAGATCGCGGCATAGGAGATCAGGTGGTAGTCGATCTGAAAGCCGCTCGTCCCGAACAGGTTCGAGCCGTTGCCGAGCGGGTCCGAGGCGAGGTAGACCATCGCCTGGCTCTGCCACAGAAGCAGCGAGAAGTAGTGCGCGAGCACGTACGCGAAGGCGATTGGAACGAGCGAATGCGCGAACGTGCGCGTCAGCGTGTGGCGGTCATAGCGGTCGCTGACGCTGTGCACGCCGAAGATCCCCACCCGATAGACGACGGTGATCAGCAGCATGCAGAACACCAGGCCAGCCGAGTACGCGAGCTCCTGCGCGGGCGTGGGGTGAAAGCCGATGCCTTCGAACAGGCTCTGCAGGTTGGGCTCGTTGTTGCGCCAGATGCCGCCGTTTGAGAAGCCGTCGAAGGTCGTCGTGCCGATCTGTGCGCAGATGAACGCGACCGTTCCCGGGCGGATTTCGAGGTCGGTGACGCCGCTGAGCGGTCGGCGCAGGTAGACAAAGCCGTCCTTGGGATGCACGAGCGCCGAGAGCTTGGACAGCAGGTTGAAGTACACGCCGAACCCGTCCGCCTGCGAGTTCCACTCCTCAACGCCGAACAGCAGCATGCCGACGAGCATCGCCACGAAATACCCGAGCGACAGCGCCGCCAGCGTCGACGGCCGGTCTTTTTCGATGTAGATCAGCTCGAGCCACGCAAAGCCCACGATCCCAGCGAGCGCGGGCCACAGGCCAAGCCACCGCGGGTAGCGAAGCGGCGGTCCGTCGGCGCGGCCCCGCCGCAGCGCGCGCACGAGCGCCGCGCACACCCGCGCGCACGTTCGCCACGGGCTCAGTGCACGGAAGACGTCGCCAAACAGCACGCTCGCGACCGGTATGCCGACCCAGAAGACGACGTAGATGAACGTCACCGAGAAGTTCGCCTGAGTGACCTGCGCGCCGGCGAAGCCGCTGTAGATCACCACCCCGAACAGGAACACGCCGAACAGGCTCGCCAGCCATTCCAATGGCCGCGGCAGCCTGAACAGTCGCCGCAGCCGCGGCTCCTGCAGCTGCGGCCGCGTCCACATCGTCGACAGCGCCACGAACGACACCACGAGCACGATCGCTGCCGTCCAGCTGAACAGCCACACGGGGATCGGCAGATCGGCCTTGCCGACGATCCCATGCGCGTTCGCGCTCGGCGGGAACACGAGCGCCACCAGCCCAAGCCCGCCGAGCAATGGCGCCAGCATGCGACGGGAGGCTCTCATGCGCGAGGGAGTCTAGGCAACCATGCGGTTCGGCCTCGCCGCTCGGGGCGCCCTCGCGTACCCTGACGCTGCATGTCGAGCACTCCGTTTGCCGTCTCCACCGCGACCTCAGCCGCCTTTCAACTCGGGCCGCTGGCAATCCTCGGGCTGCTATACGCGCGCCGCGCGCAGACGCTCGCCGCAGACGATCATCCGGTGCCAGGTTGGCGTCAGGCGTGCTTCTACGGCGGATTCGTCGTGATCGGCGCCGCGCTCACCTCGCTCGGCGCGGCCAGCCAGGACCTGCTGTGGGTACACATGATCGAGCACCTGCTGCTCGGCGACATCGCCGCGCTGCTGATCGTGCTCGGGCTCACCGGGCCACTGCTCGCGCCGATTCTGCGGATCAAGCTGTTCGACCGCCTGCGCGCGCTCTCGCACCCCGCGATCGCCTTCCCACTGTGGGCGATCGACCTCTACACCTGGCACATCCCACTCTTCTACCAGGCCGCCCTGCGCCACTCCGGCGTCCACGCGCTCGAGCACGCGATGTTCCTCGGCTTCGGGATCAACATGTGGATGTGCCTGTTCGGCCCGCTGCCGACGCCCAGCTGGTTCGGCAACCTCGGCAAGCTCATCTACATCGTCGCTGTGCGCCTCGCGGGCACGGTGCTCGGAAACATCTTCCTGTGGTCGGGCACGGTCTTCTACCCCTACTACCTCAAAGGCGATGCGCACTTCCACATCTCGCCGCTCGCCGACCAGAACATCGCCGGGGCGATCATGATGGTCGAGGAGTCGATCCTCACGCTCGGCCTGTTCTGCTGGCTGTTCCTGCGCACCGCCCGCGAGAGCGAGGAGCGTCAGGACCTGCTCGACTACGCCAACGCGCGCGGGCTGGAGCTCAGCGACGCGCGCGCCGCGCGCGCGGTGGCCGCCGGCCGCGGCGGGGAGCTGCGCCAGCGCCTGCAGGCGCGCGCGGAGGATCCCGAGCAACGTCCACAGCAGCCACACCCGGACACACCGGCGCGCGTGCAGGCGAGCTCCGGCGCGGCCGAGCGCCCCTAGCCGCTACGCTGGGGCCATGTGCGCCGGTTGTGCGATGGCGGCGGCGTCCGCCGCGAGCGGTTTCAGGACGTGGATGCAGAGCCACAACATCCCTTGGCTCACGCCAGAGCGGATGCGACGCCTGACGATCGCCGCGATGTGCGCCGCCGGCCTCGTCTCGACAATCGGCTTCAGCGGCTCGACGCCAGCGACCGCGCACACCAGCCACGCGGGCGCGCCAGCGCAGCACGCCTCGACTCGTTAGCCTCCCGCGACTGCCGGCAGGATCGTCAACTCGGCGCCGTCGGCCACGGGCGTGGCGAGCCCGTCGAGGAAGCGGATGTCTTCGCCGGCCAGGTAGACGTTGACGAAGCGCCGCAGCGACCCGTCGTCGTCGGCGATGCGCACGCGCAGCTCCCCGTGCAGCTCGAACAGCCCGTCCAGCACCTCCTGCACGGTCGCACCGTCGAGGAGCGCCTCGGCCTCGCCGCCGGCTGCTGCGCGCAGCTGCGTCGGGATCTTGACGACGACGCTCATCAGACCCCGCTGGAGACGGCCGAGGATCGAAGGTCGTCGGCCGTCTCGAACGCGGCCACGGTGGGCTCGATCGTGCTCGTCTCGAACGTGCCGCGCACGGCGTCCAGCGTCTTCAGGCCCTCGCCGGTGATCACCAGCACGACGCGCTCGTCGGGGTCGATGTCGCCGCGTGCGGCGAGCTTGGCGAGCACGGCGGTCGTCACACCCCCCGCGGTCTCGGTGAAGACTCCCGTCGTCTCAGCCAGGAGTTTGATGCCCGCGCGGATCTCCTCATCGCTGACCGCGTCGACCGAGCCACCGGTACTCCGCGCCAGCTCGAGCGCGTAGGGGCCGTCGGCAGGGTTTCCGATCGCTAGCGACTTGGCGATTGTGTTCGGCTTCACCGGCCGGCAGACCTCGCGGCCGTCCGCGAACGCGCTCGCCACCGGCGAGCAGCCCTCCGCCTGCGCGCCGTTCATACGCGGCAGCGGGCGGACGGGGTTCTCGATAAGACCGAGCTCAGTCCACTCCTGGAAGCCCCGCGCGATTTTCGTGAATAGCGAGCCCGAGGCGACCGGCACAACGCAGCGGTCGGGTAGCTCCCAGCCGAGCTGCTCGGCGATCTCGAACGCGAGCGTCTTTGAGCCCTCGGCGTAGTACGGGCGCAGGTTGATGTTCACGAACGCCCAGTCGCGCTCGGCGCACAGCTCCGTGCACAGGCGGTTGACGTCGTCGTAGTTACCTTCCACGCCAACCAGCCGCGTGCCGTAGATACCGGTCGCGAGGATCTTCTGCTCCTCGAGATCGGCGGGTATGAAGACGTATGACTCGAGGCCCAGCGCCGCCCCGTGGGCTGCAACCGAGTTGGCGAGGTTGCCCGTGGAGGCGCACGCGATCGTCTCGAAGCCCAGCTCACGCGCGCGTGTGACGGCGACCGACACGACGCGATCCTTGAACGAGTGCGTCGGGTTGGCCGCGTCGTTCTTGACCCACACCTCGCGCAGGCCCAGGCGCTCGGCCAGCCTGTCGGCGCGGATCAGCGGCGTGCAGCCAGCCGGCAGGCCCACGCGCGAGGCGAGCCTGCCTGAGGGGCCGGGAGGCCCGCCGGCGAGCGGCAGAAAGTCCGCGTAGCGCCAGATGTTCTGCGGCCCGCCCTGGATCCGGCGGCGCAGCTCGCCGACGTCGCCGGCCGTGCGGCTGTGGTCGTAGGCAACCTCCAGCGGCCCGAAGCACCGCTCGCACACGTACAACGCCTCCAGCGGATACTGCGCCTTGCACTCCTTGCACTGAAGATGACTTACAGCCATTTGGGCCTCCTTCGCTATTGCCTTCGCCTTGTCACGTGTGGCGAAGAGCGCGAGGCCCGGCCACACATCACCTGGAATTGGCACCTTCCCGCCTGTGACTTGGCGGTGGTTGCCGGGGTTTCATAGGGCCAGGCCCTCCACCCCTCTGGATGTGTACATCTGTGAAACGGCAGTCTAGCAACCCTGTCGGCGAACGCAAGCGCCCCGCGTGGACGGGCCTGGACGCTCGCGGGTAACGTCGCGGCGCGCACGGTGTAGGCGAAGCCGTGAGCACCCCCACCGACGCCCAGGACGAGCTTACCGGCCAGGCCGACGCACCTTTCCGCTTCGCCTCTGCGGCGAGCAAGCGACGCATGCTGATCATCGTCAACCCGTACGCAACGACTGTCTCTGACCGACTGCGCCACCTCGTCGTGTACGCACTGCAGGGCCGCTTCGAGGTCGACGCCGTGGACACCGAGGCGCGCGGGCACGCGACCGAGCTATGCCGCGAGGCCGCGCACGAGGGCTACGACGTAGTCGTAGCGTTCGGCGGCGACGGCACCGTCAACGAAGCAGCCAACGGGCTGCTCGGCTCCAGCACACCGCTGTGCTGCCTGCCGGGCGGCTCGGCCAACGTGTTCGGCAAGATGCTCGGCATCCCCGGTGACGTCGTCGACGCGACCGAGCACCTGCTCGCGATGGCCGATGACTGGCGCCCGCGCAGGGTCGACCTGGGGGTCGTCAACGGCCGCTGCTTCACGTTCGCCTCGGGCCTCGGGCTCGACGCGAGCGTGGTCGAGCGGGTCGATGCCAACCCCAAGATGAAGGCCCGCCTCGGGCCGTACTTCTTTACGTGGGTCGCCGTCAGCACCTACCTGCGCCGCTACCTGGTGTCGCCTCCGCGCCTGCAGGTGCAGGCCGGTGAGGACGGCGAGCCGCTCGAGGGCGTCACCGCGATCGTCCAGAACGGCTCTCCGTTCACGTACTTCCAGAACCGCCCGATCGAGATCGCCGACGGCGCAGCGCTGGACTCGGGCGCGCTCGCCGGCGGCGTCCTGCACCGCGCGACGCTGCTGTCGATGCCATCGATCGCCTGGCGCGCATTCTCGCCGCGGGCACGCGTGAGCCGACACCGGCAGATCAGCCCTCTGCGCGATCTGCATGAGCTGACCGTGCGCAGCGCCGACGAGCGCCCGCTGCCGCTGCAGGTCGACGGCGACTACCTCGGCGAGGTCACCGAGGCGCGCTACTCGATCCTGCCCGACGCGCTCAGCGTCATCTCCTGAGCACGCGGGAACGCCAACGCGCAGGACCGCGCCGCGGATCCAGGCCTACGCCGCCGTCGCCCCCGGTGTCACGCGGTAGGCGTCGAACACGGACTCGGTGTTGCGCAGGCGGGTGATCGCGCTCTTCAGCGAGTGCGTGTCGGCCACCTCGACGACGAAGCGGTTCTTGACCATCGGGGGCATCGACAGGCAGCGCGCTTCGAGGATGTTGGCACCGGACTCAGAGAACGCGCGCGAGAGGTCCGCTAGTAGGTGGTGGCGGTCCCACGCATCGATCTGGATCTCGACGACGAAGGCAGTTGATTGATCGCCTTCCCACGCGACGCTCGTGAAGCGCTCGGGGCTCTTGCGCAGCAGCGTCGCGTTCGGGCAGTCTTCACGATGGATGG
Organism: uncultured Solirubrobacteraceae bacterium; assembly: GCA_963735615.1. Classification (GTDB taxonomy): domain Bacteria; phylum Actinomycetota; class Thermoleophilia; order Solirubrobacterales; family Solirubrobacteraceae; genus Palsa-744. The sequence goes on along the minus strand of CAVTLO010000003.1, from coordinate 1,237,682 downwards.
TGATACCGCGACCGAGGGATATGTAGCCGACGATCTCATCGCCGGGCACCGGCCGGCAGCACTTGGCCAAGCGCAGCATCACATCCTCGACGCCTTCCACCCTGATCCCGTACTGGCCCGATGACTTCGTCGGGCGCCGGCGCGCGCGCCCGACGCGCAGCAGATCGGCGGCGCCCTCTTCGCCGTCGGCCGCCTCGCCCTGCTTCAGGCGTTGCATGACCTTGTTGACGACGAGCTTCGGCGAGACCTTGGCCGCGCCCAGGGCGATGTAGAAGTCGTCCGCCTTGCGGTAGCCAACCTCCCTGATCACATCCGCCAACAGCGCCGAGCCGGTGATCTTCTGGGCGGGCAACCCCTGTTTACGTAGGTGCTCCTGCAACAGCTCGCGCCCTGAGTGCTCGGTGTCCTGACGGGTCTCGGCCTTGAACCACGCCTTGATCTTGTTGCGCGCACGGGTCGTCTTGACCATCGCCAGCCAGTCGCGCGAGGGCCCGCGCTCACGCTTGGCCGTGAGGATCTCGACGATGTCGCCCGACTGCAACTCGTAGTGCAGCGGCACGATTTTTCCGTTGACGCGCGCCCCGACGCAGCGGTGGCCGATCTCGGTGTGCACCTCGTAGGCGAAGTCCAGCGGCGTGGCACCGGCCGCCAGCGACTTAACTTCGCCCTTTGGCGTGAAGACGTAGACCTCCTCCTCGAACAGGTCGGTCCGCAGCGTCTCCATGAACTCACGTGGGTCCGAGAGCTCCTTCTGCCAGTCGAGCATCGAGCGCAGCCACTTGAGCTTGGCGTCCTCGCCCGCGAGCGACCATCCCGAGCGGGCGTCGTCCGCTCCCTCCGGCTGCTTGTAGACCCAGTGGGCGGCGACCCCGAACTCGGCCATCTCGTGCATCTCGTGCGTGCGGATCTGGATCTCCAGCGGCTGACCCTCTGGCCCGATCACGGTCGTGTGCAGCGACTGGTACATGTTGACCTTGGGCATTGCGATGAAGTCCTTGAAGCGACCCGGGAGCGGCTTCCACAGCGAGTGGATCACGCCAACCGTGCCATAGCAGTCCTTGACCGAGTCGACGATCACGCGCATCGCCGTGAGGTCGTAGATCTCGTTGAACTCGCGGCCCTTGTTCGTCATCTTCGAGTAGATCGAGTAGAAGTGCTTGGCGCGGCCGGCGATCTCGGCTTCGATGCCGACCTCGGCCAGCTCGCTGCGCAGGTACTCACCGGCCTCCGAGACGTAGCGCTCGCGCTCGTCGCGCTGCTGGGCGACAAGGCCCTTAATCTCCTGATACTTGCGCGGGTGCAGCGTCGCGAACGCGAGGTCCTCCAGCTCCCACTTGATCGCGTGGATCCCCAGGCGGTGGGCGAGCGGCGCGTAGATCTCGAGCGTCTCGCGCGCCTTTTCCATCTGCTTCTGCTTGGGCATCGCCTCGATCGTGCGCATGTTGTGCAGGCGGTCGGCGAGCTTGATCAGGATGACCCGCACATCGGTGGCCATCGCGACCATCATCTTGCGGTAGTTATTCGCCTGCGCCTCGTCGCGCGACTGGAAGGTGATGCCCGTCAGCTTCGTGACGCCGTCGACCACCTTCGAGATGTCCTCGCCGAAGCGCTCGCGCACCTCCTCGATCGACGCCGAGGTGTCCTCGACGGTGTCGTGCAGCAGCGCCGCGCACAGCGTCTCGGTGTCCAAGCGCATGCTCGCGCAGATGCGCGCCACGCCGACCGGATGGACGATGAAGTTCTCACCGGACTTGCGGCGCTGGTCGGCGTGGTGCTCGCACGCGAACACAAACGCATCCTGCACACGCGCGCGATCGATCTCCACCGCGGAGTCCGCTGCGTGCTCGGAGACGATCGCGAACAGGTCGCTGAGCAGCCGCCGCTCGGACTGGTTCAGGCCCTGGGCGAGCTCGAACGTCCCCGCTCCTTGTACGCGCTCCGAATCTTCGGTGACCGCCATGCTCTAAGGGTAGGGGACCGCCGGGCCGGATTGAAGGTGCTGATCGCTCACAGCGCGAACAGCACCAGCTCCTGCGTCTCGGCCGCCGCCTGCGCGTGCGCGCGCTCCTGCTCGACACCCTCGGCAACGGGGTGCGCGTCCTCGCCGTCGGTCTGCTCGGCGAGCGAATCCGCAGCCTGTGCGCGACGTAGCACTAGCCGCGGCTCGCTGACGCCGTTCCACTCGTTGACCTCCAGCGTGAACGTCGCCTGGATCGCGTCCGCATCCGTCCCAGCGGCGAGTGGCAGGCGCCCACCGGTCCCGAACGCCACCGCGCGGGCGCGTACACCGTGGGACTCGACCGTGAAGCGCGCGTGCTTGCCTTGGCCCATCGGTCTCACGTCCGTGAATGTGGCGTCTGCGACCATCAGCGCGACGGACGGGTTGCCGCGGCCGAACGGGGCCAGCGCCTGCAGCTCCTCCGCGAGCTCCATGCCGAGCTCCTCGCCGCCGACGAGCGCATCCACGCGCTCGACCGCCGTCAGGTCCTGCGGGCGCAGAACGTGCTCGGCGTGAGCGCACAGCGCGCTAGCGAAGCCCGCCACGCGGCCGCGCTCGATCTCGAGCCCCGCGGCCGCACGATGCCCGCCGTAGCGGAGCAGGTGCTCGCCGCAGGCGCTCAGCCCCGCGAGCAGGTCAAAAGCCTCGACGCTGCGCCCCGACGCCTTGCCGGTGTCTCCGTCGAGCGCGATCAGCACGACCGGCCGCCCGCTGTGCTCGACCAAGCGCGAAGCGACGATCCCGATCACCCCCGGGTGCCATCCATCCCGTGTGTCGCCTGCCAACACGTACGCGGCGCGCTCGCCGAGCTCGGCCATCTGCGCTTCGGCCTGAAAGCGGATGCCCATCTCCACCTGCCTGCGCTCGCGGTTGGCGGAGTCCAGCTCCGCGGCGATCCGCGCTGCCCGATCGGCGTCCTCGGTGAGGATCAGCTCCAGGCCGGCGTCGGCCCGGTACAGCCGTCCGGCTGCGTTCAGACGCGGCGCGAGCGCGAAGGCGACCGCGCGCTCGCCGACCTTCGCCGGGTCGACGCCAGCGACCGCCATCAGCGCGCGCAGGCCCGGCTTGCTCGTGCCCGCCAGCGCCTGCAAGCCGCGGCGCACGAGCGTGCGATTCTCGCCGAGCAGCGGCACGACGTCGGCGATCGTCGCCAGCGCCACCAGATCGAGGTCCTGCTCGAGCGCGTGCCGCGCAAGCATGCTCCGCGCAAGCTCCGTGCAGTGTCCCCCCCCTCGCCGCGCGCCGCGGCTTCAAGCATTGCCTGCGCCAGCTTGTAGGCGACCGCCGTGGCGCACAGATCGGGGCAGGGATAGCCGCACAGCGCCGGGTGCACGAGCGGCGCCTGCGGCAGCTTGCCGTCGGCGCGCGGGGCATGGTGGTCACTGACGACTACCTCCATGCCGAGCGCCCTGGCCGTCGCTACCTCCTCCACGGCGGTGATCGCGCAGTCGGCGGTGATCAGCAGCCGCGTTCCCCGTGCTGCGAGCCGCTGCACGGTCGCCACGTTCAGCCCGTATCCGTCGCCGGCTCGGTCGGGCAGATAGGAGTCTACGTCCGCTCCCAGCCCCCGCAGCGTGCGCACCAGCACCGCCGTCGAGCAGATGCCGTCGACGTCATAGTCGCCGTGGATCGTGATCCTCGAGCCGTTGTTCAGGTGGCCGAGGATCGACTTGAGCGCCTGGTCGATACCGGCGAACGCCCGCGGCGGATGCTGCTCCTCGCCCGCCAGGAATGCACGCGCGCGCACCGGCTCGGCCATGCCCCTACGCACGAGCACCTGCGCGAGCGCACCGCTAACGCCCAGCTCGCGCCGCAGCGCCAGCACGTCGGCGGGCGGACACGCGGGGATCTCAAAGCGGCAGCGTCTCACGCTGGCCAGACTACGGCCAGCGCGAGACGGAACCGCTTGTCTACTTCTTGGCCGTGATCTTGAACTCAGGCTGGTAGCCGGTCCATCCGTTCGCGAGGCTGAACGTACCGACGGTGCCGTGGGGTTCCGGTTCGTACACCAGGGCATATTTCGAGTTGAAATAGGTGTATTCCGGCTTCGGGTCTTCGCCCACACTCGGTTTCACCGCTTCGCCTTCTACTTTCGGTTCTGTGGTCGCCACGTTCAGCGAGTTATACGGGCCTTCGACGCCTGTCGGGTTGGCGCCATAGCTCTGTGTGTTGAAGGCGACCGCGACGATGGCCTTCGCGGGCAGCGTGACGACTTCGGTCGGGTGGAACGTGATCTCGTGCGTCTTGCCCAGGAAGCAGTCTTTGCCCCAGCCTTTACCTTCGCCCGTTTCGGGACACTGCGTGCGCTCAGAGGGCCTGTAGGGGATTTCGAACGTCTGCTGGGTGGTCGAGATCGGTTCGCCTTCGGGTTCGTTGCTCGTCGCGTTCACCTTGTAGATGTCGAGCGTGATCTGCTGTCGAAACGCCGCACCTGAGGCGGTTGCGCACGTGGCGCCGGTGCCGAACTGACATGCCCAACTGCTCATTACCACCGTCACGGCTGGTTCTTTGCGAGCTGTGCCCGCGAATTCGACGAGCCCGCCGAACTCCGACGTTGAGGTCGCCTGGAAGCCCACGGACGGCAGGTTGCCGGGCAACGGCTTGGAAATGTTGTCGTACACCTGCGTCGCACTCGCTGTCACAGCAGCGATCGCCATGATGGCGGTCGCTGCGAAGAGCGCCGCCGCCAGCTTCGTGGCGCTCTTTGGAATCCTTCCGATCATCTCAATCTCCTCTTCGTCATAGCCCACACGGCCGCGCGGGCCTGCGAGCATCTGGTGACCCCTCCAGGGGCGTGTACGGGAGAAAGCCGCTCAGTTCGCTTCAGCGGCTTTCCGTACATTGACGCTGCCCATCTGGCAGCAACTGCCCGAGCAACACTACACGACAGCGCTCGCGGACGGAGATGGCCGCCAAAACGACCGCCGCAAGCTAAAGGCTTCGCGCTGTTCCGCTATCCGGTCACGGACTCCTGTGTCAGGCGTTCGCGGCGCATGCCCTCGAGGTAGATCAGGGCGATCCCGATCAGCGATCCGGGCACGGCGTACAGCACCACGCCGATGTCGGTGGCCTTTTCTCCGGGAATGCGCAGCGCGGAGACCCGCACGCCGTAGATGATCAGCCCAACGACGATCGAGCCGATCAGCGAACCGACGAACGCACCGACGATCCCGCCCCAGAAGCGGTCGGGCAGGAAGATCGTGAAATGCCAGATCGCCAAGCCCATGATCACCCACGCGAGCAGCCCCATTAGCGCGCCCTCCCGTGGCGTTTGTTGCGCGCGCGCCGTGGCTTCTGGCGCTGCTTGGGCTCTTCCTTGAGCACGAGGTCCTCGGGCGTGAGATCGGCTGTCGGGTCGCGCTGCCCCTCCGGGGACGACGCGGGCGGGGCGGGCGGCGCTGCCGTCGCGCTTGCGTCCGCCGCGCGCGCGCGGCGTCCGCCGGTGGGCGCCGGCGGCGATGCGGGGCTGCCGTTGCCCTTGCTGTCCACGTCCAGGTCCGCGACCAATTCCTGGAACTCGTCCCGCGAGATCTGCTGGCCGGGCTCCTCCGGCGCGATCAGGCTGCCGCGGCGCGTGCGCCTACGCTTCTGCACGGGCTCGACGTCCTCCGGAGCGCCCCCGACGGTAGTCGCGTAGGCGGGCACGGCGCCCAGTTCGCGGACGATCCGCGCGCGTCGCACACGGTAGCCCGGCTCGCGCTCCTTCCAGTGCGTTAGCACCGGCGAGGCGATGAAGATCGACGAGTACGCCCCGGAGGCAACGCCAACCATCAACGCGAACGCGAAGTCCTTGAGCGTTGCCCCACCGAACAGCAGCAGTGCGAGCACCGGCAGCAACGTGCAGAAGCTCGTCGCCAGCGACCTCGTGACGACCTCCGACATCGAGCGGTTGACAATCTGCGAGAACGCGGCACGCGGCATGCGCGGAACGTTCTCGCGCACTCGGTCGAAGACGATGATCGTGTCGTAGAGCGAGTACCCCAGGATCGTCAGCAGCGCGGCGACCGTCGCCGTCGTGACTTCCCTCCCCGTGAGCGAGTAGACGCCGGCCGTGATCAGCAGGTCGTGCATCAGCGCGATCAGTACCGGCACCGCATACTTCCACTCGAAGCGCAGCGCGATGTACGCGGAGATCACGAGCAAGGAGGCGATGATCGCGATCACCGCCGCGTTCGCGACCGTTTTCCCGAACGTCGGCCCGATCGAGGTCGAGGAGAAATCCTTGGTTCCGGTTTCGTTCCTGGCGTTGCCGAACTTCGTGTCGAACGCCCGCTGGATCGCGTCGACCTTTTCGGGAGCGAGCGTCTTGGTCGAGATCTGATAGCCGTTGCCGCCGATGCTCGCGTTCGTGAACTTCTGCACCTGCGCGTCCGGATAGCCCGCTTCCTTCATCACGTTCGCGACTTCGCCCTCGGCCACAGGCTTGACGAACGCCGTCTGGATGCGAGTCCCGGACTTAAAGTCGATGCCGAAGTTCAGGCCCCGCCCGCCGATCGCCAGGGCGCCGATCAGCAGGATCGTGCCCGACAATGAGAAGAACCACTTCGACGCGCCCATGAAGTCGAACGTCCAGCCTTTGCCGCGACGCTCCGCGCCGAGCGCCGCCGGGTGGGAGACCAGCGGTGAGCGGCTCATCGCGCCGAGCGCCGCCTGCGTGGCTAGCACTGCGGTGAACAGCGACACCAGCACGCCGATGCCGAGCGTGAACGCAAACCCCTTGACTTCGGCGGTGGCCAGCGCGAACAGGATGAACGCGGTCATGAACGTCACCACGTTGGCGTCGACGATCGCCGCGAAGCCGTGTTTGTAGCCCGTGGCGATCCCAGAGATGACCGATTTGCCGCCGCGGATCTCCTCCTTGACGCGCTCGAAGATGACGATGTTCGCGTCCGCGCACACGCCGATCGTCAGGATCAGGCCGGCGATCCCCGGCAGCGTCAGAGTGACAGGGATCAGCTTCACCAGGGCGTAGAAGTAAGTCCCGTAGATGACCAAGCCACCGACCGCGATCGCCCCGAGCAGGCGGTAGAAGACCAGCAGGAACAGGCACACCACGAGGAAGCCCGCGATCAGAGCTGTTAGGCCCTGGCTCAGCGCCTGTTTACCGAGCGTCGCAGAGACCTGCGAGCGCGAGATCAGCACCAGCTTGATCGGCAGCGCGCCGGACTGCAGCTCGTTGGCGAGGTTCTGAGCGGAGGTGATCGTGAACCCACCCGAGATCTGAGAGCCCGTGGCCGCGTCGATGCCTTCCGGGTATGTACTGAAGTCGATCGACGGCACGGTAATCAGCTGGCCGTCGAGCACGATCGCGAAGTGCTGCAGTGCCGCTTCGTGGCTAATGCCCGGCAGCTGGGCTTCGAGGCCGCGATGGGAGATTTCCTTGGTGATCCGTTCGAACACCGACTTGCCGTGCGAGGTGAAGCCGAACGTGACGTCGGGCTGTCCCGTGGATTCATCGTTGCCCTGGGCCGGGTTGGTGATGTCCGAGCCGCTGAGAGATGGTTCGTCGTTGAGCACGTACCAGCTGTTGGGCGAGGGGTTGGAGACCTTGCCCGCGGCGCTTTCGAGCGGGTGGGCCTGCACGAGGACGGTCCCCGGGTTGACGCGCACCGCCTTGAGCTTGGCGCCAGCTGGCTGCTTGGGCAGGTCGCTGAAGAGGTTGTGTTCGGTTTCTTCGGGGCCGCGCACGACCTTTTCGTGCGCGGTGTCGAGCAGATACCAACTGCCGTAGATGCAGTCGTTGACCTGCGCGGGCGTGCAGCCCTCCCCCCACGTCGTGTCGGCGCGGCGCAAGATCGGCGCGCGTTTGGCGGCGCGCAGCACCGCCTGGTACTCGAGCAGCCCTGCGGTCACCCCACCCGGCCCTGTGGCCGTCCCGTCGCCCGTCACCGTGCCTTCTGTTGGTCCCGCTTTCTGGCCGGTGGGGCCGATCACGTTCGGCTCCCAGTCGTAGAACTGCAGCTGCGCGGTCTTGCCGACCTCTTCCTGGGCGCGTGACGCGTTGCTGACGTCCGGCAGCGCCACGTCGATTTCTTCCGGTCCCGAGCGCTGGATTTCCGGCTGGGCCACCCCCAACTGGTCGACGCGCGTGCGCATGATGTTGATCGCACGTTCGAGCGTTTCGGGGGTCACTTTCGCCTGCGCGGTGGGCTTGCCCTGGTAGACGAGCTCTACGCCGCCCTTGAGTTCGAGCCCTAGGCGTGTCTTCTGGGTTGCGATCGCTGCGACCGACGCGACCACGAGGCCAGCGACGATCAGGAGAATCATGGTGTTGCGTCGGCGATCGGTCATGGTCTTGGAGAATACCTCCGCAGGGCCTCCAGCCCCGCGTCTCGATGGGATTGCCGCCCTCCGGGCGGCATTGGCCGGCCGGGCACGGGCCCGGCCTACTTGTCGGGGGTCAGCACCAGCAACAGCCCGCCGTCGTCGTCGTATGCGGGGAACATGTCCGCTTTCGCGCTGGCCGTCACGTCGCGTTCGCCGCTGACGCGAACCGGGACCTCCAGCGCGCGCACGCCCCACTCCAGCACCGTCGCCACCGGATCATCTCCGTTGGAGAAGCTGAGGCCGAGCACCTGCTCGACACGCTGGCCGATCACGTCTTCCTCCTCGAGGCCCGTGAACGCGAACGAGTTCTTGCCGCAGCCGACGATGCGCCCCTCGCCGTCGCACACGAAGAACGCGGCATCAGGCGCCGGGTAGTAGTCGTCGAGGAGTTCGAACAGGAACGCGAAGCCGCACTTGGCGCAGCCCTTGGGCTGGCGCGTGAAGCCGATATTGCGATCCAGCTCACTCGTGCGGTGGCCGCAGTTTGGACAGATGAACGGGTGGGTCATGGCGTGGACACACAGACTACCCAGGGCCGCGACGAGGAGCGCGGGTCGAGAGAGGGCCATGCCGCATGCGGCATGGCCCCGGCCGGTACATGTACCGGCCGGCCGACCCGTGCATGCACGGGTCGGAACGAGGCCGCACATGTGCGGCCTCGCGGTCGGCGCATGCGCCGACCGAACAGCACTCAGAAGAGCGCCGCATCAACCGGCGCCGGCGCTGGGAGCCCGAGATGCTCGTAGGCAGCCGGCGTCGCCATGCGGCCCCTTGGGGTGCGCTTGATCAGCCCTTCCTGCAGCAGATACGGCTCGTATACATCCTCGATCGTGTCCTGCTCCTCGCCGACCGCTACGGCGAGCGTGGAGAGGCCCACAGGACCCCCCGCGAACTTGCTGCAGATCGCGCTCAGGATCTCCCTGTCCAGACGATCTAGGCCGCGCTCGTCGACCTGCAGCATCTCCAGTGCCGCGTGCGCCGCCTCGGCCGTCACGACGCCTGCCATACGCACCTCCGCGAAGTCGCGCACACGCTTGAGCAGCCGGTTGGCCACCCGCGGCGTGCCCCTGCTACGCGCGGCGATCGCGCGCGCGCCGTCGTCCTCCAGCTCAATCTCCAGGATCCCCGCCGAGCGGCACACGATGACCGCGAGCTCGTCGACCGCGTAGGACTCCAGGCGCGCCTGGATGCCGAAGCGATCCCGCAGCGGCGTCGTCAAAAGGCCTGTCCGCGTCGTCGCGCCGACGAGCGTGAACGGCGGTAGCTCGAGCGTCACCACGCGCGCGCCCGCGCCCTGTCCGACCGTGATCGGCAGCCGGTGATCCTCCATCGCCGGGTAGAACGTCTCCTCCAGCGTGCGCGCTAGCCGATGGATCTCATCGACGAAGAACACGCTGCGCGGCTCGAGCGCGGTAAGAAAGGCCGCGATGTCTCCCTTACGCTCGAGCGCCGGTCCGGCGGTCTGCACGAACGGCACTTCCAGCTCGGCCGCGACGATCTGCGCGAGCGAGGTCTTGCCGAGCCCGGGCGGCCCTGCAAGTAGCAGGTGATCGAGCGCGTCGCCGCGCGCGCTGCAGGCCTCAATCGCGACGGCTAGCTGCTCGCGCAGCGTCTCCTGGCCGACGAACTCCGCAAGTCTTCGCGGCCGCAGCGAGCGGTCGAGCTCGTCCTCGGCGACGAGATACGGCGTCTGGATGCGGGCGGCGGTCTCGGTCATGGAACCCGTCTCATCGCGCTCACGAAGCCGAGCGCGCCAGGCGCAGGGCGCCGCCGATCAGCTCCTCGGCGGTCTCGCCCTCGAGATCGCAGAGCAGCTCCTCCGCCTCGACCGGCGCATAGCCGAGCTCGACCAGGCCGTCGCGCGCCAAGAGGCGCGGGTCCTGGGCCTCCCCACGCCGCGCCACGATCGGCATGCGCGCCGCGTTCGCGGCGTCGCCGCCCACGCCCACCTTCTCGCGCAACTCGACGATGATCCTTTCCGCGGTGCGCTTGCCGATCCCCGGGACGGCCTGGAAGCGCGCCGCGTCACCCGCCGCCAGCGCCCTGATCAGCTCCCGCGGCGCGCCCGCCGAGAGCACCGCCAGCGCAACCTTCGGGCCGACCGCCTGGACCGACAGCAGCATCAGGAACAGGTCGCGCTCCTGCTCGGAGTGAAAGCCGTAGAGCGTCAGCGCGTCGTCGCGGACGATCAGGTGCGTGTGCAGGGTCACCTGCTCGCCGACGGCCGGCACATGCGCGAGTGTCTGCGCCGAGACCGCCGCGCGGTAGCCGACGCTGCCGCTGAGCACGACCACGTGATCGGTGCGGCGCACGGCGACCTCGCCGCGCAGCAGCGCGATCATACGCCGGCCCCCGCGCCCTCACGGGTCCCAGCACCCTCACAGGCGCCGGCGAGCGCCTGCGCCAGCGGCACGCAGTTGACGTGGCAGACGGCCACCGCGAGCGCGTCGGCCGCGTGGTCGGGCCGCGGCTGCTCCGGGAGGCCGAGCAGCACCTGCACCATGCGCGCCACCTGGTCCTTCTGCGCGCGCCCGCTGCCGCAGACCGCGCTCTTGACCTGCTGTGGGGTGTAGCCGGCGCACGGCAGCCCGTGCTGGCCGGCGGCGAGCAGCACCACGCCGCGCGCCTGCCCGACGGCGAACGCGGTCTGCACGTTCTGACCGAAGTACAGCTCCTCCAGCGCGACCGCGTCCGGCTGGTGCTCCTCGAGCAGGGCGTCGACAGCGGCGTGGATCTCCGCCAGGCGCCGCTCGGGCGCGAGCTCCGCGCGCGTGCTGATAACGCCGCCGTCCAGTGCCAGCAGCCGGCTGCCGGTGCGTGCGACGACGCCGTAACCGGTGCTAGCCAGGCCAGGATCTATGCCGAGGACGACCATGGCCTGTGATTCTGCGCCCGCCACCGGACGCCTGCCTGCCCGCGCCCTCTGAGTGGCCTACGCCCTCCGGGCGGCTGGGCGCCGTGGCCTGTGCCGTCAGGGTGCCCGCGTCCCTCGGCGTGCCCTACGCTGGGCGCAGTGGCCGCGCCAGACATCGACTTCGCCGCCGAGGGCCTGCTCGACGGGCTGGAGGGCGAGGCACGCGCGGAGCGCCTGGCGCTGCTCGAAGCGCTGAGCAGCGAAGGCGTGGCGCTGTCGGAGCTGCACCGCACGACCGCCACCGGCACGGTCATCTTCCTGCCGGCCGACCGTGCGATCGTCGGGGACGAGCGATACACGGCGGCGGAAATCGCCGAGCTGAGCGGCGTTGAGCAGGAGTTCCTTGCGGCCGCCCGCCGCGCGATGGGCCTCCCCGTTCCAGACCCCGACGATCCCGTCTATACGGAGGCCGAGCTCGAGTCCGCCTCGCGCACCCTGCTCGCTCGCGAAGCCGGCATCTCCGACGAGGAGATCCTCGATCTGCTGCGTGTGCTCGGCCGCGGCCTGTCCCAGGCCGCCGAGAGCCTGCGGCTGGTGCCGTTGAAGCTCGTGCTCGAACCGGGCATGAGCGAACGCGACCTCGCCAGCCGCTACGGCCAGGCCGCCGCTCAGCTCTATCCGCTGGTCGACCCGCTGGTCAGCAACGTGCTGGCGCTGCACCTGCGGCACACCGCGCAGAGCGAGGTGATCAGCACGCTGGAGCGCAGCGGCGGGCGCCTGCCCGGCTCGCGCGAGGTCGCCGTGTGCTTCGCCGACCTGGTTGGCTTCACGCGGCTCGGCGAGGAGGTCGCACCCGAGGAGCTCAGCCATCTCGCCGCGCGGCTGGAGGCGCTCGCCTCCGACGTCGCCAAGCCCCCGGTACGATTGGTCAAGACGATCGGCGACGCCGCGATGCTCACCGCGCCAGAGCCCGAGCCGCTGCTCGAGGCGGCGCTCGAGTTGATCGACGCAGCCGACGCGGAGGGCGATGACTTTCCCCAGCTTCGCGCCGGCGCGGCGATCGGGCTAGCGCTGCCGCGCGCGGGCGACTGGTTCGGGCGGCCGGTCAACCTCGCTAGCCGCATCACCGCGATCGCGCGCCCCGGCAGCGTGTTGGCCGAGCGCGAGGTGCGCGAGTCTGCGCGCGAGGCCTACGGCTGGTCCTATGCGGGCGAACGGCGCCTGCGCGGGATCCGTGAGCCGGTGCCGCTGTTCCGCGCGCGGCGGCTGTCTAGCTGAGCCCACGGCGGCTCGCCGGACGCCCATATGTCGTTGAGCGCGACGGCGTCCTTGTAGGTATCCATGCACTCCCAGAAGCCCTCGTGGCGATAGCCGCGCAGCTCGCCTGCCGCGGCCAGCCGCTCGAGCGGCCCGCGCTCGAGCGCGCTCTCGCCGTCCATGTAGTCCAGTGCGCCCGCTGAGAAGCAGAAGAAGCCCCCGTTGATCCAGTGCTCGGACGTTGGCTTCTCGCGAAAGCCAGTCACGCGTCCATCCGCTTCCAGCTCGGTGACGCCGAACTGCAGCCGGGGCCGCACGACGGTCATGCTTGCAAGCGCGCGATGCGCCGCATGGAACGCCAGCAGCGCGCCCAGGTCGATATCGGCGAGACCGTCCGCGTAGGTGACGCAGAAGCGCTCCTCCCCGGCCAGCTCGCGCTCGAGTAGCTTGACCCGAGCGCCCGTCTGCGTCTGCAGGCCGGTGTCCACGCACTGCACGCTCACGCCCGCCGGCCACGCGTGCGCGGCGACGAACTGCTCGATCAGCTCGCCCCGGTAGCCGGTCGCGAGCAGGAAGCGGCGAAAGCCCTGTACCGCATAGAGCTGGATCACGTGCCACACGATCGGCATCCCGCCGATCTCTACGAGCGGCTTGGGGATCGCCTGTGTGTGCTCCTGCAGCCGCGTGCCGCGCCCGCCGCACAGGATCGCCACCGGGGGGGGCGTCACGCGGGACTCGGCGAGCGGCGCCGGGCGCTCAGCCCGCGACACGCTCGAGCACGTCTGCGGCCACGTCGAAGTTGGCGTGCACGGCGCTGACGTCGTCGCTGTCTTCCAGCGATTCGATCAGCCGCATCAGCTTGCCCGCCTGGCTCTCGTCGACCGGCACGACGCTCGATGGGCGATAGGCCAGTTCGGCGCTCTCCGTCTCCACGCCGGCGTCCTCGAGCGCCTTGCGCACAACCGCGAAGTCCGCCGGTTCGGCGATCACCTCGAAGACGTCGTCATCCGTGACGATGTCCTCGGCGCCGGCATCCACCGCGACCATCAGGTCGTCTTCGGAGTAGCGCTCGGCGTCGATCACGATCGTGCCCTTCTTGTCGAACAGATACGCCACCGAGCCGGGCTCGCCGAGGCTGCCGCCGTTCTTCGAGAACGCGTGCCTGACATCTGCGCCGGTGCGGTTGCGGTTCTCCGTCAGCGCCTCCACCAGTAGCGCCACCCCGCCCGGGCCATAGCCCTCGTACAGCACGCTCTCGATCGCGTCCGCCTCGCCACCCTCGCCCGTGCCCTTGGCGATCGCGCGTTCGATGTTGTCCTTCGGCATCGACGCTTCCCTCGCCTTGCGGATTGCCAGGTCCAGCGCCGGGTTGCCGACGGGATCGCCGCCCCCGTCGCGCGCCGCGACGGTGATCGCACGCGTCAGCTTGGAGAACTGCGCACCACGACGGGAGTCAACGATCGCCTTCTTGTGCTTGATGCTCGCCCACTTGGAATGTCCGGACATGGTGCGGAGTTTAGGATGCACAGCCGCATGGCGACGCTCGACCCAGAGATCTTCAAGGCCTACGACATCCGTGGCATCTACCCGCAGCAGCTCGACGGCGATCTCGCCGAGCGGATCGGCCGCGCCTTCGCGCACGTGCTCGGCGGCCTCGCGGGCAAGCCCGTCGCGGAGCTGCGGGTCGGCCTCGGACACGACATGCGCCTGAGCGCGCCGGAGCTCTCGGCGCGCTATCGCGAGGGCCTGCTGTCGGCGGGCGCGAACGTGATCGACGCGGGCCGGGTTGGCAGCGAGATGCTGTATTTCCTCGTCGGCTCGCGCGAGTTGGACGGCGGGCTGATGTGCACCGCGTCGCACAACCCGAAGGCCTACACGGGCGCCAAGCTAGTGCGCGAGGGGGCACTCGCGCTGTCCGGCGACTCGGGCATCCAGGACGTGCGCCGCGAGGTCGAAGCGGGCCTCGCTAACGGCGCCGGCGGCCAGACGGCCCCGCCCGCCGAGCGCGGGACGCTCGAGGAGCTCGACATCTACGGCGAGTTCCAGAAGGCGGCGCTGCGCTTCATCGATGCGGACGCCGTGCGCTCGGCTGGGCGGCCGCTGAAGGTCGTGCTCGACGGCGGCAACGGGATGGCCGGCCCGATGGTCGGCCCGGTGCTCGAGAGCCTCGAGCTGGAGCTGATCGAGACCTACTGGACGCCCGACGGGAACTTCCCCGACCACGAGCCCAACCCGCTGCTCGAGGAGAACCGCCGGCTGATCGTCGAGAAGGTGCGCGACACGGGCGCCGACCTCGGCATCGCGTGGGACGGCGACGCGGATCGCTGCTTCTTTATCGACGACACGGGCGCGTTCGTCGACGGCGACTTCCTGACGGCGCTGCTGGCCGAGTCGCTGCTGCAGAAGCGATCGAGCCCCGCGCACCCCGAGGCGATCCTGTACGACGTGCGCGCGTCACGCGCCGTCGCCGATACGGTCGCGCGGGCGGGCGGGATCGCGTGCATGAACCGCGTCGGCCACGCATTCTTCAAGACGCGCATGCGCAAGGAGGGCTCGTTGTTCGGCGGCGAGGTCTCCGGGCACTACTACTTCCGCGACTTCTACTGCGCTGACTCCGGCACGATCCCGGCGCTGCTCGTGCTCGAGCTACTGTGCACGCGCGGCAAGCGCATGTCGGAGCTGCTGGCCCCCTACCACGCCAAGTACTTCATCTCCGGCGAGGTCAACTCCGAGGTCGCTGATCCGCAGGGCAAGATGGAGGAGATCGCCGCTCACTATGCCGACGCCCGCCAGCAGCGCTTGGACGGGATCTCGATCGACTACGAGGATTGGCACTTCAACGTGCGGTCCTCGAACACCGAGCCGCTGCTGCGCCTGTGCCTGGAGTCGCTGGTCTCGCCCGCGGACATGGAACGCAGGCGCGACGAGGTGCTCGCTCTGATCCGCGGCGCAGACGACGAATCCTCGTCTCGACCGTGACGCTTCGCATGTGGGTCGAGCCGAGTGCTCGCGCCTGCTGGGCAGGCAAACGATGAGCGACCAGGAACGAACGGATGAGGCGCTGACGCTGGCGGCCGACGCCGGCATCCATCGGCTGGCAATCCCAACGCCGTTCATGGTCGGGCGCGTGAACGCCTACCTGATCGAGGACTCGCCGCTGACGCTCGTGGACTCGGGGCCGAACTCGGCGAAGGCGCTAGATGAGCTTGAGCAGGCGCTGGCTTCGCACGGGCATGCGATCGAGGACATCGAGCTGCTGGTGGTCACCCACCAGCACATGGATCATTTCGGCCTATCCTCGATCCTCGCGCGTCGCTCCGGCGCGGAGGTCGCGGCGCTGGACGCGCTCGCGCCGTTCCTCGCAAGCTATGGCCACCAGGTGGACCTCGAAGACCGCTTCGCCGAGCTACTGATGCTGCGCCACGGCATCCCGCCCGAAATCGTGACCGCGCTGCGAGCCGTCTCTGCAGGCTTCCGCGCGTGGGGCTCGGCCGTCGAGGTCTCAAGGCCGCTGGCCGACGGCGGCACGCTGGAGCTGCGCGACCGCACGCTGCGGGTGCTGCACCGCCCCGGGCACAGCCCATCTGACACGGTCTTCGTCGACGAGTCGCGCTCGATCATGCTCGCCGCTGACCACCTGATCGGGCACATCTCCTCCAATCCGCTGATCGCACGACCGCTTGACGCCGGGGAGGAGTACAGCGAGCCGCGACCGCAGGCGCTGCTGACCTATATCGACTCGCTGGAGAAGACGCGCGCGATGGAGCTCGAGCTCGTGCTCCCGGGCCACGGGCGGCCGATCGTCGATCACGCGTCGCTGATCGACGAGCGCTTCCGCCTGCACCAGCGGCGCGCCGAGCGCATGCGACGCCTGATCGCATCCCAGCCGCGCACCGCGCACGAGATCGCCCAGGAGATGTGGGGCAACGTCGCGGTGACGCAGGCGTTCCTGACGCTCTCGGAGGTGCTCGGACACGTCGACCTGCTGCTGCGCGACGGGGCGGTCGTCGAGGAGGAAGAGGGCGGCGTCTCACGCTTCCGGGCGGTGTAACAGCGACACGCTGCGAGCGACACGCTGCGCTAAATTCATATTGTCGATGTTGTCAGTGCACAAAGAAAGCCTGCTCTCTTTCCCGGACCCGGTCAACGAGATCGCCGCCCGCCTGGTGGCCGGCGGCGTGGTGCTGCTGAGCGTGGCGACGATCGCGCTGAACCAGCGGTGGCTCACGGCGCTGATCGCATACGGCTTCATCGCGCGTGTGCCGGCGGCCCCACGCTCAGCCCGCTCGGCCAGCTGGTCACGCGCGTGGTCGTGCCACGCCTTCCCGTCGCGGCCAGGCCGGTCCCGGGTCCGCCCAAGCGCTTCGCCCAGGCCGTCGGCGCAACGTTCTCAGTCGCGGCGGCGGTGCTCGCGCTGGGCTTCGGGCTGAGCACCGCGGCGTACGCGCTGCTCGGCGCCCTGATCGCGGCGGCGACGCTCGAGTCGGTGTTCGGCGTGTGCCTCGGCTGCAGGCTGTTCGCGCTGCTGATGCGCGCCGGCGTGATACCGCAGGAGGTCTGCGAGCGCTGCGCAAACATCGCGACAGGGCCTCTCGGGCAGGCCTGAGCGAGCGCTCTCGCCGCACGGGAATGCACTGATGCTGTTCAAGCAGATCACCCACGACGACCTCGGCTGCGCGTCGTATCTGATCGGGGACGAGCACGCGGGGGTGGCGGCGGTGGTCGACCCGCGCTTTGAGATCGACGCGTACCTCGAGCTGGCGCGCTACCGCGGCGTGAACATCGAGCACGTGCTCGAGACCCACAACCACGCCGACCACGTGTCCGGACACGGGCGGCTGGTGGCGGCGACCGGCGCACGCATCCACGTGCACCGTCTGGCGCAGCCCGACTACGCGCACGAGTCGTTCGACGACGGCTGGGAGCTGCAGCTGGGATCGCTGACCGTCCGCGCGCTGCACACCCCGGGACATCGCCCCGAGCACACGGCGTTCCTGCTGATCGACACCGAGCGCGGAGCGGACCCGTGGGCATTGCTCAGCGGAGACAGCCTGTTCGTGGGCGACGTGGCGCGCACCGATTCGGCGATCGACGCCTCGCAGGGCGCGCGCGAGATCTTTGCGTCGGTGCGCGAGAAGCTGCTGAGCCTGCCCGACGACTGCGAGCTGTGGCCGGCCCACCTGGGCGGCTCGATGTGCGGAGGCGCTGGCATCGACGCGAAGATCTGCTCGACGATCGGCTTCGAGCGCCGCCACAACCCCACGCTGGCGATCGAGCAGGAGTCGGAGTTCGTGGCGCAGGCGCTCGCCAGGCTCGGACCACAGCCGCCCAACTTCGAGAAGATCGTGGCACTCAACCGCGGGCCGCTCCTGGCCAGCGGCGTCGAGGTGCCGGCGCTGTATCCGCACCAGGTGCAGCTCAAGCGCGAAGAGGGTGCGCTGCTGGTGGACGTGCGCACCGATCTGCAATTCGACGACGTTCACATCCACGGCTCGATTTGCATCCCATCGTTCAGCTCCGGCTTCGGCTCCAAGCTCGCGTGGCTGGCCGATCACGACCGGGAGGTCGTGTTCATCGGCCGCGACGACGCCGACGGGCGGCGCGCGGCGAAGCTCGCGCTGGCGGTCGGCGTGCGCAACATCGCGGGCCTGCTGGCGGGAGGGATGACCAACTGGCGCCAGGAACGCCATCCAGCCGAGCACACCGACCGGGTCGCGGCGGACGACCTGCGCGGCTGGCTGGCCAAAGAACCAGACCTGCAACTGCTGGATGTGCGCGAGCGCTACGAATGGGCCGCGGGCCACGTGCCGGGATCCGTGTTTACGGCGTGGCACGACATCACCGAGGTGCCGCCAGGAATCGACCCCACGCGGCCGGTCGCGGTGATCTGCGCGGGCGGTGGGCGAGCGGCGATCGCCGCCAGCCTGCTCAAGCTCCATGGCGCCCAGGACGTGATCCACGTGGTCGATGGCGGCGTGCCCGAGCTGGCGGACGCCGGCGTGCAGTTGGAGTCGAGCCCCGAGGCGCCCGCGGTGAGCGCCGCCTGACCTAACCGTCCCGCTCGATCGTCGCCAAGTGCTCGACGTTGGCCCGGTCATCGGCATCGGCGCTAGGCTCAGCACGGAACCACGCGTCGAGGATCTCCCTCAACTCGGCCTCCGATGTCGCGCGCAGGCTGAGCGCGAGGACATTGGCGTCGTTCCACCTTCGCGCCCCAGCGGCGGTGGGCGCGTCCAGGCACAGCGCCGCGCGCACGCCGTCGACCTTGTTGGCGGCGATCGACGCGCCGGTGCCCGTCCAGCAGCAGACGATCCCCTGCTCCGCGCGCCCGTCGACCACGTCACGCGCAACTGCCTCAGAAGCCCACGCCCAATCGTCTCGCTCGCCGTCCGCGAGCGCGCCGTGCGCGAGCGTGTGGTGCCCGCGGCGCTCGAGCTCCCCCACGAGCGCGCCGGCGATCCCGGTGAGCTCGTCGGCGGACACCGAGATGCGCATCAGCGACCCTCCCCCACCTCGCGCGCCGGCGCCCCATGCCCCGCCCGCTTCTGCGCTGACTCTCTCACCCACTCAAAGAACATGCGGTGCAGACGGTCGTCGACGCCGAGCTCGGCGTGGAAGGACACCGCGAGCGCCGTCCCCTGGCGCGCGGCCACCGGATGGCCTTCCACCTCGCCGAGGATCTCCACGTCGGGCCCATGCTCGGCGATCCATGGGGCGCGGATGAAGATGCCGCGGATCGGAGGCCCGTCGATGCCGCGCAACCGCACGTCGGCCTCGAAGCTGCGGATCTGGCGACCGAACGCGTTGCGCTCGGCGCGCATGTCCATCACACCGAGGTGCTCGCGGTCGAGCATGATCAGCCCCGCGCAGGAGCCGAGGATCGGAATGCCGCCCGCCGGCCCGCCGCCGCCAGCTCGCGCAGCGGCTCGGCCAGACCCTCGCGCGCGATCCCGAGCGTCATCGTCGTCGACTCGCCGCCCGGAAGCACCAGCCCGTCTAGTCCCTCGAGATCGTCCGGCACGCGCACCTCGCGCGTGCGCGGCGCCGAGACCCAACTCGCCAGCATCCGCGCGTGCGCCTCGAAGCCCCCCTGCAGTGCCAGCACGCCGATCAGCGGCGCGCAGTCGCCGGACGCCCGCGCGCTACCAGCCACGCTGGGCCAAGAGCTGCTCGCCCTCCAGCTTGGAGCTCTCCAGGCTGACCATCGGCGTTCCGAGGCCGCGCGAGGCGCTTGCGACGCGCTCGGCATCCTGCCAGTGGGTGGTGGCCGCGACGATCGCGCGCGCCCGCGTGGGCGGATCCTCGGACTTGAAGATGCCAGAGCCGACGAACACGCCTTCGGCGCCGAGCGCCATCATCAGCGCGGCGTCGGCTGGCGTGGCGATGCCGCCGGCGCAGAACAGCACGACCGGCAGGCGCCCGGCGAGCGGCGACCTCGCGGACGAGGTCGAGCGGCGCGGCGAGCGTCCTTGGCGGCGGTCGCGATCTCGTCGGAGCCGAGCGTCGCCAGGCGGCGGATTTCGCCGGTGATCTGGCGCATGTGGCGCACCGCCTCGACGATGTCGCCGGTGCCGGCCTCGCCCTTGGAGCGGATCATCGCGGCGCCCTCGCCGATGCGCCGCAGCGCCTCGCCGAGGTTGGTGGCGCCGCACACGAACGGCACCTTGAAGTCCCACTTGTCGATGTGGTTGGCCTCGTCCGCCGGGGTGAGCACCTCGGACTCATCGACGTAGTCGACGTCCAGCGCCTCGAGCACGCGCGCCTCCATGAAGTGCCCGATGCGCGCCTTGGCCATCACGGGGATGCTGACCGCCTCCTGGATGCCGGCGATCATCTCCGGGTCGGACATGCGCGCGACGCCGCCATCGCGGCGGATGTCGGCGGGCACGCGCTCGAGCGCCATCACCGCGGCGGCGCCGGCGTCCTCGGCGACCTTGGCCTGCTCGGGTGTGACGACGTCCATGATCACGCCGCCCTTGAGCATCTCCGCCAGGCCCGTCTTGACCCTGAATGTCGCCTCGTCGCGCATAGGCCCCTAGTTTGACATGCGCACCGGGACCACGAGGGCGAGGCTCAGTCGAGCTCACGCCAGAAGACGATGCGCGGCTCGCCCAACGCCGTGTAGCCCCCGTGCTCGGACGCGGCGAAGCCGAGCGCCTGGTGAAAGGCCACCGACGCATGGTTGCCAGGCCGCGTGATCGCCTTCAGCGCGCTCGCGCCCCGGGCACGGGCGAGCGACTCGAACTCCTCGTACAAGGCGTGTGCGAGCCCGCCCCGGCGATGGTCCTCACGAACGCCCACGACATGCATGTATCCCACGCCCCGCGGGCGTCACAAACCCGAGCAGATACGCGATCGGGTGGCCGCGATCGTCATGGAACGCGAGCGCGGTGTCGCCGAACTCATGCACGAACAGCGCGTGATGCAGCGAGGTTGTGTCCCGCTCGCCCCAGAACTCACTGAGCGAGGCGACGATCGCCTGCAGATCCTCGATCGTGGCACGGCGGATCGGAGGCACGCCAAGATGCGTACGTATCCACGCCCGGATAAGGGTTACGCGATCTCAGGCACCCGCTTGTTCCGGCCGGTGCATGCACCGGCCGGGGCAGGGCCGCATGCGGCCCTGCCAGAGGGGGCGTACATGTACGGCCCCGGACCACGCCGCATGCGGCGTGGTCATGCTCAGAAGAGAAGGCTGTACCCGGGCTTATCCAGACGACTGTTCCAGCCGAAACAGTCGGTATGGCGATCCGGCGACAGACGGTTGCGCTACTGGTCGTGCTCAGCGGGGCTGTCGTGTTCCTGGCTCTCCACGATCGCTCACGCGCTCCCGAAGTCGGCTTGAACCCTCCGTACTACGCGACGACGCCCGCTCAGGCTTCCGCCACCTTCGCCAAGCTCAAAACGCCGAGAGGCTTCTCACCCAGCCGACGAGAGTGCGCGGCCGAAGACCTCTGCTTCTACCGTGCGCCGTCGGTCGCGCTCTCGCGCCCCCGGATCGACCAGTGGCTGAGCGAAACAGGCCTCTCGCGCGTCCGACCGTCGCTCGTCACGTTCACAAACTGCCCGACCATCCACCATCGCACCCACGCGCATCTCCTCCTCATGGTCTGCGCTGGATTCCAAGCGAATGAGGGGCGAGTCGTCATCAGCGCGTACGCGAACTCGGTGCTGCTCAAAGGACCGCACGGACCTCGTGCCACGACTGCGCTGCTGGGAAACGCTAGAACCGGGTTCAAGGGCACCGAACTTGACTTGCTCGACGACGGTGTGCCCACACCGGAAACCGTCCGCGAAGCGCGCCTACTTCAACCGAAACGCCTTGATCCGGTCGTCGTACTGCGCGGTGTCCTGCGCGTAAACCCCGTACGCGAGCGCCTGGATGATGCTGAGCAGCGCCGTGTGCGAGCGCACGTACGCGGGGCTGTTGGAGGAGTAGTAGAGCTTGATCTGCGCGAGCTTGGCGACCTCCGAGAGGGTCGCGTCGGTGATCGCGGCGGTGTGCGCCTGGCGGTGGCGGGCGAGCTTCATCGCGCGCACCACCAGCGGGTGCGGGCGCCCGGCGGAGAGGCCGATGACGAGCGTGTTCGCATCGATCCGCCCGAGGCGGCTGAGCGCCTCCTGCGAGGGGCTGGCGACGACGTCGACGCGCAGGTCGAGCAGCATCAGCAGGTGGCGCAGGTAGCTGGCGAAGAACGCCATCTGGTCGGTGCCCGCGACGAGCACCTTCTCGGCCTCGACGATCGCGCCGATCAGCGCGTCGACCGAGCTGCGCGAGACCTTGCGCGCGGTGTCCTCGACGTTCAGGTGGTCGGCTGCGAGCGCCGCCTCGAACTCGTTCTGGTCGAGCGAGAACAGCGGTGTGGAGATGACGGCGCCGCGCGCCGCCTCCTTGGCGGCCTTGGCGTTGACGCGCCTGTATTCCTCGCGCGCGGCTGCCTGCAGCTCGGGGAAGCCCTCGAAGCCGAGCGCCTGGGAGAAGCGCACGACGGTCGAGCTCGAGGTGTTCGCGCGACGCGCCAGCTCCTCGGCGGTCTGGAAGGCGGCCTCGTCGAGGTGGTCGACGATGTACTGCGCAACGTCCTTCTGCGAGCGCGAGCACTCGTCGAAGCGAGCCTGGATGTACTTGGACAGGCTCTGGTGCTCGCTGGTGCCGTTGGCCGGCGGAGCCTCCGCGGTCTTTGTCGCTGCACGCTTCATCGGCGCTTCTGTTCGACGTATGCGGCTCGCACTCCTCCCCGCATCGGTGCAGCTCGTGCGGGATCGCCACGCGCACGTGAGTGATCCAGCGCTCCGCCCGGTGCGTACATAAGCTCAACGCATGCGTACGACGAGAGCACACAGGTGAGGATCGCGATCGTCGGCGCGGGCGTCTCCGGGCTCGTCGCCGCCCATCTGTTGCACCGCGAGCACGAGATCGTCGTGTACGAGGCCGACTCGTACGCGGGCGGGCATGCGAACACGTGCGCGTCGACACGCCGCTCGGCAGCCATCACGTGGACACGGGCTTCATCGTGTGAACGACCGCAACTACCCCAACTTCACGCAGCTGCTCGACAAGCTCGGCGTGGCCCGCAGCCGACGCACATGAGCTTCTCCGTCAAGGGCGAGGAGGAGGACTTCGAGTACTCGGGCACGCCGCGCGGCCTGTTCTGCCAGCGGCGCAACCTCGCGAGCCCGCGCTTTCAGCGCATGATCCTAGACCTGCTGCGCTTCAACCGCGAGCTACGCGCGATGCTCGCCCAGCCGAGCACGCGGCGAGACGGCGCGGCGAGCAACGAGCGGGCCAGCCGGAGTCGCTCGAGGAGTTCCTCGCCCGGCGGCGCTTCTCGCGCGCGTTCGTCGAACGCCTGATCGTCCCGCAGGTCTCCGCGGTGTGGTCGGCGGACCCGCGGCAGATGCGCTCGTTCCCGGTGCGCTTCATGGCGGAGTTCTTCGCCAACCACGGCATGCTCGGCTTCCGCGACCGGCCGCGCTGGTCGACGATCGCCGGCGGCTCGGCGCGCTACGTGGACGCGCTGATCGCGCCGTTTCGCGAGCACTTGCGCCTGCGCACGCCGGTGCGCTCGATCGCCGCGGCGAGGATCGCGTCGAGGTCACGAGCGCGCGCGCTGGGCGCAACGGCGAGCGAGAGCTACGACCACGTCGTGATCGCCACCCACTCCGACCAGGCGCTCTCGCTGCTCAGCGATCCGTGCGAGCAGGAGCGCGGCTGCTCGGCGCGATCCCCTACCAGCGCAACGAGGCCGTCCTGCACACCGACAGTGCGCTGCTGCCACGTCGCCACGCGGCGCGTGCGGCGTGGAACTACCACCTGCTGCGCGAGCCCAAGCCGCTGAGCACCGTCACCTACTACATGAACCACCTGCAGCGCCTGCGCGCCGACCGCGACTTCTGCGTGACGCTCAACCGCACCGAGGCGATCGACCCGGCGAAGGTGATCGCCACGATCCCCTACGCGCACCCGGTGTACACGCCCGCAGGCGTCGCTGCGCAGTCCGAGCACGCGAGCATCAGCGGCCTTGGCTGGCGCACGCACTACTGCGGTGCCTACTGGGGCTGGGGCTTTCACGAGGATGGCGTGCTCAGCGCGCTGCGCGCGTGCGCGCCGTTCGGGGTGACGCTGTGAGGATCGGGGCGACACGCGTGGACACGCCGCACGCCGGTCGCGGGAGTCCGCGGGATCCCGGGCGGCGGGTGTCGTGCCTGTACGAGGGCTCCGTGCGCCACCGCCGCCACGGCACGCCAGCGGACGAGCTGCGCCACCGGATGTTCATGGTGTACCTGGACCTGGACGAGCTGCCGCAGTGCCTCGACGGACGTCTGCTGTGGTCAGCGCGGCGGCCGGCGCTAGCGTGGTTTCGCCGCGCCGATCATCTCGGCGACCCGCGCACGCCGCTCGCGGACGCGGTGCGCGAGCTGGTGGCCGAGCGCACCGGCACGCGTCCCGACGGCCCGATCCGGCTGCTGACGCACCTGCGCTACTTCGGGCACTGCTTCAACCCGGTGAGCTTCTACTACTGCTACGACGCCGACGCTGGCGGTGACGGCCAGGGCGACGCGACCGGGGAGCGCCTCAGCGCGGTGGTCGCGCATGTGACGAACACGCCGTGGGGCGAGAGCCACTCCTACGTCTTGGGCGCCAGCGGCGAGGGCGAAGGCGCGTCCACCGATCACGGCTCAACGGCGCTGCTGCGCGGGCGCTCGCCCAAGCAGCTGCACGTCTCGCCGCTGATGGGCATGGAGCACACCTACGAGTGGCGCGTGAGCGAGCCGGCGGAGCGGCTGTCGGTGCACATCGAGTCCCAGAGCGCGGGGGGAGGAGGTGCGCGGACGCCTGTGAACGCCTGCGGCGGCGAGCGGGTGTTCGACGCGACGCTGTCGCTGCGCCGGCGCGAGCTGAGCGGCCGCGAGCTGGCGCGCGCGCTCGTGCGCTATCCGTTGCAGACGCTGCGGATCGTCGCGCGCATCTACGGCCACGCGCTGTCGCTGCGACTGCGAGGGGCGCGCTACTTCCCCCATCCGCCGACGGTCAGCGCCGCAGGCGGTGGCGAGGCAGCGGTTGAGGCCGCGGCCGACGAACGGGCGGCGTCGGCGTGAGCGACCGTGTGAGCTCTGTGAAGGGTCGCGCGGAGCGCATCGGCGACCGCCTCGCACGGTGGCTGGTGCTGCGCGTGCTCGCACGCATCGGCGGCGGCGAGGTGGAGCTCGTCGAGCTGGCGGAGAGCGGCGGGCGGGTGACCCGGGTGACTATCGGCGAGGTGGTCGTGGCGCGGCCGTTGCGAGCGGTGATCCAAGTGCGCTCGCGGCGCTTCTACCGCGAGCTGCTGCGCGGCAGCATCGGCCTGTGCGAGTCCTACGTGGACGGGCTGTGGGAGTGCGACGACCTGGTCGCGCTGACGCGTATCGCGGCGCTGAACGTGGGCGCGCTGGACCGGTTGCGCCGGGTGCTGGCGCCGGCGCTGATCCCGGTGCAGCGCTGGGCGCGGTGGCTGGCGCGCAACACGCCGATGCGCTCGCGCAAGCGGATCGCGGCACACTACGACCTCGGCAACGAGCTGTTCGCGCTGTTCCTGGACCGCACGATGATGTACTCGTGCGCGCTGTTCGAGCAGCCGCACGCGAGCCTGGAGGACGCGTCGCTGGCGAAGCTCGAGCGCGTGTGCGCAAAGCTCGATCTGCGCCCCGAGGACCATCTGCTGGAGATCGGCACGGGCTGGGGCGGGTTGGCGGTGTACGCGGCGGAGCGCTACGGCTGCCACGTAACAACGACGACGATCTCGCGCGAACAGCACTCCTACGCGCGCGAGCGGGTGCGCGAGGCGGGCCTGGAGGATCACGTGACGGTGCTGCTGCAGGACTACCGCGAGCTGCGCGGCCGCTACGACAAGCTGGTGTCGATCGAGATGATCGAGGCGGTCGGCTGGCAGTACTTCCCGACGTACTTCCGCCGCTGCTCAGAGCTGCTGGCGGATGACGGCGCGATGCTGCTGCAGGCGATCACGATCGAGGACCGCGCCTACCACGTGGAGAAGGCGGGGCGCAGCTTCATCAACACCTACATCTTCCCCGGCGGCTGCCTGCCGTCACTGGAGGTGATCGCACGCTCGCTCGCGCGCGTGACCGATCTGCGCGAGATCCACGTGGAGGACATCACCGAGCACTACGCGACGACGCTCGCGCGCTGGCGCGAACGCTTCGTGGACGCCGCGGAGCGCGTGGCGGAGCTCGGCTATGACGAGCGCTTCCGGCGGCTGTGGGAGCTGTATCTGAGCTACTGCGAGGGCGGCTTTCGCGAGCGGCGCATCCAGGACGTGCAGCTGCTGCTGGCCAAGCCCGGCTACCGCGAGCAGGCGGCGCCGGTAGTGTCCCTCGCGGCATGAGGCGCAGCCTGTTCGAGGACGTACACGAAGACTTCCGCGCGAGCTTTCGCACGTTCCTGGAGCGCGAGGTGGTCGGCGACGAGGGCCGCTACGGCGAGTGGGAGCGCGCGGGGATCGTGCCGCGCGAGGTGTACGAACTGGCGGGGAAGGGCGGCTTCCTCGGCATGGCGGTGCCGGAGGCATATGGCGGCGCGGGCGCGGAGGACTTCCGCTTCAACATCGTCATCGGCGAAGAGACCCAGCGCGCGGCGGTGGGCAGTCTGGGGCTAGGAATGTCGGTGCACACGGACATCTGCGTGCCCTATTTCCTGAGCTACTGCACTGAGCCCCAGCGCGAGCGCTGGCTCGACGGGATCGCCTCGGGCGAGCTGATCACGGCAATCGCGATGACCGAGCCGGGGATCGGCTCGGACCTGGCGGCGATGTCCACGAGCGCGAAGCGCGAGGGCGAGCACTACGTGGTCAATGGCTCCAAGACGTTCATCACCAACGGCATCAACGCGGACCTGGTGATCGTGGCGGTGAAGACCGATCCGTCGGAGCGCCACCGCGGCATCAGCCTGGTGGTGGTGGAGCGCGGCATGGAGGGCTTCGAGCGCGGGCGCAACCTCGAGAAGATCGGCCAGCACGGCCAGGACACGGCGGAGCTGTCGCTCGCGGACGTACACGTGCCGCTCGACAACCTGCTCGGCGAGGAGGGCGAGGGCTTTCGCTACCTCGTCTCCAACCTGCCCCAGGAGCGCCTGTCGATCGCCGCAGCCGCGGTCGCCGCCGCCGAGGCCGCGCTCGGCTGGACGCTCGAGTACGTGCGCGAGCGCCACGCCTTCGGCCAGCCGATCGGCTCCTTCCAGGCCTCGCGCTTCACGCTCGCGGAGCTCCACGGCGAAACGCAGATCGCGCGCACGTTCGTCGACCAGTGCGCGCTGGCGCTCAACGCGGGCGAGCTCACACCGGAGGACGCCGCGACGGCGAAGTGGTGGTGCACGGACCTGCAGGGGCGCGTCGTCGATCGCTGCCTGCAGCTGTTCGGCGGGTATGGGTACATGCTCGAGTACCCGATCGCGCGGGCGTTCGCCGACGCGCGCGTGACGCGCATCTACGGCGGTGCGAACGAGATCATGAAGGAGATCGTCGGGCGGTCGCTCGGGCTCTAGCGGGTTGGCCCCGTCAGTCCCGCTCTTGCCCCTCCGCTGCGCCAGTCAGCTGGGTCTGTCTAGTCGGTCGAAGCATCGAAGCCCGTGTTGCTTGCCAGGGCTGCGACCGTTACCGCGGCAGGCTGCGGTGTCTCGCGGGCGATGACAAGTCGCCAGCACCACGCCATCAATGCAGCCGCCTGTACGAGCAGTGCCGTGCCGGCCTCGGCCACGACAGTCGCCGGGAAGCTCTCATGGTCGAACATGACATAGAGGGAGATGATGGCTATGGCGATGAGCACCACATACGCTGAACGAGCCATCAGCAGCTTGAGGCCAAACAGCCGCTTGTCATGCCGATGCCTTCCATCGAACGTCCGGTGCTCCTGCCAGGTTTGCTCCAGACTTCGCAACATCAGGACAGCTGTCGCCGCATCTGAGGGCCGGCTTGCCTCCACAACATCCCTCGCCGCTTCTCGAGCCTGACGTTGAGC
Source organism: uncultured Solirubrobacteraceae bacterium (assembly GCA_963735615.1). Lineage (GTDB taxonomy): Bacteria > Actinomycetota > Thermoleophilia > Solirubrobacterales > Solirubrobacteraceae > Palsa-744. The sequence continues at coordinate 1,209,735 of CAVTLO010000003.1, read as the reverse complement.
CAACGTCAGCAGCTCAAGAATAACGTCGCCCTCCTCATAGGACGGCCGCGCACTTCGATCTCTGGAGGAAAACAGGTGCATATCTATTAATGCGAGCACGACCGCGACAGCGACAGCGAATCCTCGATCTGTTAAATCGTTGCGCTCGCCGAGCGGCGAGCGCAACTAAGCGGAGTCGGCGCGGGTCGTCAGCGTTGGACCGTCACACGGACCGGCGGGCTGTGACTGATTGTGTACGGGTAGGCGCCATTTGGCACCGTCACAACCCTGAACAGATATGACGCGCCGACGCCCAGCGTGAACACGTACTTGTATGACCATTGCCCCTTGCGATTGGTTGGCAGGACTTCGATCGTGCGCCAGCGCCTGCCGTAGAAGATCTCCACCTGCACCGACTCGCCGACTGCGGGCACATATCCCCCGGCGAGCTGCCCGGTGAACACGACGGCTCGACCAAGGCTCGCTCGGTGCGGAGCGTGCATGGACACCGCACCCTGCACGCTTTGGTTGAAATCGAGGATCGAGGCCGGTGTTGTGTCGAGCGCATGCGAGTAGAACGCGACCTGCAGTAGTCTCGATGGTCCCGCTGGCACCTTGAGCAACCACGATCCGTCGGCATGGGTCGTAGTAGCGGTAACCTGCGTCATGGCGGCCGACCCGTCGACCTGCTGTAGGAGCTTCACCTGCGCGTCTTCGATCGGCGCTCCGGTCGAGCTTGTGAGCCGCCCCGTGAGAGCGAGCGGCGAGTGACCCAGCGTGCAAGTGAAGGTCCTGGCCTCACCCTCGGCAGCGACGAGCTTCGCGGCTTCGTCGCAGGGAGTACCGTTGCACGCACCACGGTCGGGCGGAAGGGCCGCGAGTACGATCTTTTCGGGCGGAGGGCGATTATCGATATTGACGGTGCCGCTGTAGACCGTCGCGGTGTTACCAGCCGCGTCTTCGACCATTACGGTCAGCTCGTGCTGGCCTTCAGCTACGCTGGTGGTTGGGACTTCGATGCTTACGCCCGTTTCCTGTGGGCATGGCTGATTGGAGTGGAAGTTCAGCGCCCCGTTGTATGAGCCATATGCGACGCACTGCCCTTCGTTGATGCTAGGAGTCCCCGACCACACGACCTGTCCGTCCAGCTCCGCGGTTACGCGGTAGACCCCTGCACCGTGTGCATCATGTGCCGTGAACGTCAGATTTGCCGTACCGCTTGCGGCACCGTCCAACAGCGTTCCACCAAAGCCTGTGCCCGCCGGGACCGAGCCATTGCGCATCAGAATCGTGGCACTGGTGATCTGCATTTCACCATCTAGGCCAGAAGAGCATACGACTTCAGGCGATTGTGGGATGCACCTGAGCCCGGCCCACACCTGCCAGCCTCCTTCCTGTGTGATCCCGACCGTGGGATGCCCACCATAGACGCATTGTGTGGAGCATGCGAGCAACCATTCTGCGGGGGTCTCGAACGCATTCGTCGTTATATACGCTTCGCTGTGCGGGGTCTTCACCATCTCTACATGCAGTACGCCTCCGACGATTGCCGAGTATTGAGACACTTCGTACATCCACTCTGGACCGCTGTCAGATTTTGAATCCATGCTGCCTTCATCGCGCAAGCTGAGTGAGCCGCCGGCCGTCTGACAGGAATCGGTGTCTCCAGCCAACTGAGAGTAGCCACCGAGGGACTCGGCTTGCCAGCCGTCGATATTGACGCTTTCCCCTCCTTCCGAGCAGGTCGTCTGTGCCCAGTACCCCGGGTGGGTCGATTGCAAGAGGGAAGCACTCGCGGTGCCCGATGCAGCGACTGCGACAAGGGCCAGCACCAGCGTCACGATGAAGGTGCGCATATGGGTCGCATGGACAGTCATGGTCTCGAGTTCCTTTCCGGTGTTGCGGTGCTCAGCGTCCGAGGTAGCCCAAGCTTGTCCCGCCGCCGCTATGCGATGCCGCGGGAGCTTCACCGCCGGACGCTTTGGACGACGTTGACGCTGTGGTTGCGACAGACGTGGTTGGTTGAGAACTGCCACCGCCCGCGCTCCCTCCAAGCTGCAGATAGCCGAGATCCTTGCTCGGTGGCGCCGGTACCGAGTGGTGGTGTTTCGCGGGAAGCGTGACGGCGAGCTTTGGTGAAGTCGTATGCGTCGAGGCGAGCCCGCCGGCCACGATGGTGGTCGGCGCGATGCTCGCGGCGGCGGCGCTCGACGGCGGGTGGGCGGCTACCTCGCGACGCTGGGCCGGCGCTGTTGACTCGAGCGAGTGCACGACTCTCGCGCCGACGCCGGCGCCAGCGACCACGATCGCCGAGGTTACAGCGGCAGCCTTTACCAACCCGCCACCGCCGAGCAGCCCGGCAGTGCGCTCCGCCGTCGCGGTGCCGCTCGGCGCGCGGCCAGACGTAAGCAGCGATATCAACCGCTCGATCCAACGGCCATGCACCTCGACGGCCAGCACCGGCGGCGGCAGGAAAGCCGCACTCGCCGCGCGCTGGAACTCGCGGGCGCGCATCTCCCGCACAAGAGTCGCGTAAGACGAGCGGCAGCCGGCACAAGCCGCGAGGTGCGCCCTTGCGGCTGTCTCCTGCTCGGCGTGGGCGGTCCCCTGCGCATGCGCGTGGATCACCGGCTGGCGATAATCGCACATGCGCCCGGCGGCGGCGATCGCCGCCACCTGATCGAGCTTGCGCTGTGCACTGCGCTGTGCGGCCAGCACGGTCTTGATCGGCTCACCCATCGCCTTCGCCGCGCGCTTAACGCCGAGCCCATGCGCGGCCATCACCGCCATCACGCGCTGCTCGAACGGGTCGAGCTGCGCCATGAGATCAGCGGCCGTAGCGATCCGCTCCTGGGCGGCCACGAGATCGAACGGCCCGTCATCGTCGCCAGGGAGCATTTCGGCGACGGGCTCGAACTCCACGCGGCGCTGCGAACCGACGTGCAGGTCTCGGCGGCCCGAGCGGTGCGCCATGAGCAAGTAGCCGATCGAAGACCAGAACGCACCCTGAAGGTGCTGCTCATCACGGATCGGCTTGCTCGACATGACCACAAGGCCGATCGCCTCATCCACAAGCTCATCACGCACATGCTCCGGCAACCCGGCCACGTCCCGCCGCCAGTCAAGGCGCTTGCGAAGCTCTGCGCGCTTGGCCTTCAACGCGTGCGCGGCCTCCTCGGGGGACAGCGCGCCGCGCTGTCCGGGAGCACGCACGAGCCAGCGCGCGTGACCGCGCCGCACCATCGGCAACCCGGCGGGACGGGGGATCGCTGCGGATTGAGCAGAACTCGCCATCACCCCGTTAATGCAGGCTGGCGGCTCGGAGCGACAAGCAGTTTCGGCCAAGGGCAAGGATGCCGTCACGGACGACGGCCCCGTACCGGAGCGACGGTTATTCCAATGCATACGTGTATTAACGTCCCCTGTGCTCAGGACTTTTCGGCAAAGTGGACCAGGGCGATAGGCGCGCGACCCCGCCTCAGCGGATTTTCGTTTGTCACCCGAACCGCCTCGTCGTCTATACATGTCATGCTCGAGCGCCGAACTTGCACAGTGCGGCAAATGGGCGATCCGCGGGTCGAAGCCGCGCGCCGGCTACACCCGTGGGCGTCCCAGCTCCCCCGCCAGCTCCACGAAATAGTCGAGCGAATGAGGATTCGCCAGCGACTCCACGCTCGCCGCCTGCTCCGGCGGGGTGCCCATCAGGATGCGCTTGACCGGCACCTCCAGCACCTTGCCCGACAGCGTCCGCGGCACCTCCGCGATCTGGCGCACCTCGTTGGGCACATGCCGCGGCGAGCAGTCCTCACGGATACGGCGCTTGATCGTCGCCGCGAGCTCGTCGTTTAGGAGGATGCCCGTGCGCAGCACCACGAACAGGATCATCGACAGCTCGCCTCCGGGTTCACCGTTTGCGTCCCTGCCGGGGATGTCGACGACGAGCGCGTCCAGAACCTCGGGGACGCCACTGGCCGCCCTGTAGATCTCGCTCGTGCCCATGCGCACTCCCTGGCGGTTGATCGTCGAGTCAGAGCGGCCGTAGATCACCGCGCCGCCGCGCGGGGTGATGCGGATCCAGTCGCCGTGGCGCCACACGCCCGGGTACATCGCGAAGTAGCTCTCGCGCAGGCGCGAGCCGTCGTCATCTCCCCACAGGAACAGCGGCATCGACGGCATCGGCTCTCTCACCACCAGCTCCCCCACCTCGTCTATAAGGCTGTTGCCCTGCTCGTCCCACGCCTCCACCGCGCAGCCCAGCGCGCGGCACTGCAGTTCGCCCTCGTACACCGGCAGCAGCGGGCAGCCCGCCACGAACGCCGTGCACACGTCTGTGCCACCGCTCGTCGAGAACAGCCACACGTCGTCCTTCACGCGCTCATACACCCAGCGGAAGCTCTCCGGCGCGAGCGGAGAGCCCGTCGAGCCGAGCGCGCGCAGCGCGCTGAGGTCGTAGTCGCGGCCCGGTTCCACGCCCGCCTTCTCCATGCTCGCCAACAGGCCCGCGCTGACGCCCATGCACGTCATCCGCGTGCGCTGCGCCAGGTCCCACAGCACGCCCAGGTCCGGATGTGCCGGGCTGCCGTCGTACAGCACGATCGCCGCGTCGCTGTGCAGGCAGCCGACCAGGAAGTTCCACATCATCCAGCCCGTCGTCGTAAACCAGAACATGCGGTCGCCCGCGCGCAGGTCCAGGTGCATGCGCTTCTTTAGCTGCTCGATCAGGATGCCGCCGTGTCCCTGCACGATCGCCTTCGGCAGGCCCGTCGTGCCCGAGGAGTACAGCACCCACAGCGGGTGATCGAACGGGACCTGCTCGAAGCGCAGCTCTGAGTTTTCGCCCCTGGCAAGCAGATCGCCCCAGGCGATGACGCTGCGAACGCCCCCGCCGCCGGAGGCGGCTTTATTAACTCCATCTCCCGCCAGGTACGGAAGCGTCACCACGTGCTCGACCGTCGGCAGCTCCGCGACGATGCCATCGACGACGGCGCTGCGGTCGAAGTCCTTGCCGCCGTGGCGGTAGCCGTCCACCGCCAGCAGCACCTTTGGCTCGATCTGCGCGAAGCGGTCGATCACGCTGCGCGCGCCGAACTCAGGCGCCGCACTCGACCAGATCGCGCCGATGCTCGCCACCGCCAGGAACGCGATCAGTGTCTCCGGGATGTTCGGCATGTACGCGACCACGCGGTCGCCGCGCGCCACGCCCAGGCTGCGCAGGCCACCCGCCGCCGCCGCGACCTCGGAGGCGAGCTCGCCCCACGTCAGCTCGCCGAGCCCGCCGGGGCCTGTAGCCGGGCGCAGCTCCGAGCAGTGCAGCACCGCCACCTCGCCTGAGCGCTCGTTCGCGCGCGCCAGCAGGTTCTCCGCGTAGTTCAGCTCCGCGCCCTCAAACCAGCGCGTGCCCGGCATCGCGTGCGAGGCCAGCACGCGCTCGTACGGCTTTGACGCGCGCACGCCGCAGAACTCCCAGATGCTCGCCCAGAAGTCCTCCAGCTCGTCCACCGACCAGCGCCACAGCTCCTCGTAGTCCGCGAACGCGCGTCCGCCTGTGCTGCCGGAGGGAGTGCGGCGCGCGCCCGCCCAGTCCATGAAGCGCGCCATCTCCACCCGCTCGCGCTGCTCGGGCTGTGACTCCCACAGGGGCTGCTGCGGGTCGGCGCTGGCCATGCGGGTATTCTCGCGGTTTGTGAGCCTGCTGGGGTTGCGCGACGAGTTTCCCGTCCTGGGCGCCCTTGCGTACCTCAACGCGGGCACCGACGGACCGCTGCCCGCGCGCGCCGTGCACGCCTCCGCGGCCGAGCTCGAGCGCGAGTTGCGCGACGGCCGCGCGCAGGCGCACTTCGATCGCCGCAGCGAGCTGGCCGGCGAGCTGCGCGCCGCCTACGCGCGCGCGCTCGGCGCCGACCCAGCCGACGTCGCGCTCACCACCTGCACCACCGAGGGCATGGCGCAGGTCGTCGGTGGGCTCGAGTTGGCGCCGGGCGATGACATCGTCACCAGCGACGAGGAGCACCCGGGACTGCTTGGCGCGCTGTCCGCCGCGCGCGAGCTGCGCGGCGTCAACGTGCGCGAAGTGCCGCTCGCGGAGGTCGCCAATGCCGTCGGCCCGCGCACTCGGCTGGTGGCGTGCTCGCATGTCGGCTGGGTCAGCGGCTCGCTTGCGCCCGCCGAGCTCGGCCAGCTCGACGTGCCCGTGCTGCTCGACGGCGCCCAGGGCGTCGGCGCCGTCCCAGTGGATGTGCACGCGCTCGGCTGCGACGCCTACGCCGGCGCCGGGCAGAAGTGGCTGTGCGGCCCCGACGGCACCGGCATGCTGTACGTCAGCCCCACCCTGCGCGAGCGCCTGTCTGTCTCCAGGCGCGGCTACGGCAACCTTGCCGACCCCAATACCGGTCTCGACGCACAGCTGCACGAGGACGCGCGGCGCTTTGACACGCTGTCCATGAACGCCGAGACCAGCGCCTGCGCGCTTGCCGCGATCGGCGTGCTCGAGTCCGCCGGCTGGCCCGTCATGCACGAGCGCGCGCGCACGCTCGCCGCGCGCCTGGTCGAGCTGCTCGCCGAACGCGGCCGCCAGCCCGCGCCGCGCGGGCCCACCACGCTCGTCTCCTTCCCCAGCCCTGACCCGCCCGCCGAGCGCGCGCTGTTGGCCGAGCACGGCGTCATCGTGCGCAACATCCCCGACCGCCCGTGGCTGCGCGCGTCCGTCGGAGCGTGGAACGACGAGCGCGATCTCGCGCGGCTCGTGGAGATACTCCCCGCGTGAGCGATCCCCTGCACGCGAGCGCCACCGCACCGCCGTCCGCGAGCGTCGCGCCCGACAGCGAGCGACCACGTCGCGACACGCGCGCGCCTCGCCGACTCGCGTTGCCCGACCCACGCCTGGCCCTCCGCCACGCCGGCCTGCCCGTCGCGATGGCGCTATCGGCGGTTCTCGGCACGCACAGGCTCGCCCAGAACGGATACGCCAACATCTTCTACTCCGCCGGCGTGCAGTCGATGCTGCGCTCGCTGCACAACTTCCTATTCGTGTCCTTCGACCCCGGTGGGCTCGTCACCGTCGACAAGCCGCCCGTAGCGCTATGGGTGCAGGCCACGAGCGCCAAGCTGTTCGGCTTCTCGCCGCTCAGCCTGCTGCTGCCCGAGGCGATCGTCGGCGTGCTCACGGTCGCGCTGCTGTACGTCGTGCTCGCGCGGCGCTTTGGCGCCGTGGCAGCGTTCGCCGGCGCGCTCGCGCTGGCGGTGTTCCCCTCGTTCGTCGCCGTCTCGCGCGACAACGGCGTAGACCCCGTCCTGATCCTGCTGCTGCTGCTCGCCTGCGCCTTCGCGCTGCGCGCGTGCGAAACAGGACGCTGGCGCTCGCTGATCGGATCGGCGGTGATCGTCGGGCTCGCGTTCAACACCAAGACGCTCGCCGCCTACCTCGTCGTCCCTCCCATCGCGCTCGGCTACCTCGTCTGCGCACCCGGGTCCGTGCGCCGGCGCATCGTGCAGCTGCTCGTCGCCGGCGTCGCGATGCTCGCCGTGTCGTTCGCCTGGATCGCCCTCGTCGAACTCACCCCCGCCTCCAAGCGTCCGTATGTCGGCAGCTCGACCAACAACACCGAGCTGGGCTTGACTTTCGAATACAACGGCCTCGGCCGCGTCGAAGGGCAGACCGGCGGCCCCAACAGCATCGTCGTGCGCCCCGGCGCCTACGTGCCCGCCTCCCACCAGCGCGCCGTCAACGACGCCGCCCGCGCCCACCCCTCGCCGCCGCCCGCGACATCGCCCCAGGTACCGCTGAGGCCCGCCGCCACGCCCCAGCCCGCGCGCAAGACCACGGGCAGGGAAGCCAATCCGATCCCCTTCGGCGCCTCGCCCGGCCCGCTGCGCCTGCTCGGCAAGGGACTCGGCGACCAGGCCGGCTGGATGCTCCCGTTCGCGCTGTTCGGGCTGCTCGCCATCGCGCTGACGGTCGTGGAGCGTCGACGGGACAGGCCGGCGCAGGACGGGCAGGCGACGGACGGACAGGCGCGAGCGCAGCGGGCACTTGGGCGGCGTGACCCGCGCTTGGCGACGCTGCTTGTGCTCGGCGGGTGGTTCGTCGTCGAGGCAGCCGTGCTGAGCCTGTCGAAGGGGATCGTCCACCCCTACTACGTATCTGCCCTTGCGCCCGGCACCGGCGCGATGGCGGGCGCCGGCGCGGTTGCGTTCGTCGAGCTCGCGCGCGGGCCGCGCCGGATCTGGGGCCTCACGCTCCTCGCGCTCGCGCTAGCGACGACGCTGACCACCCAGGTCGTGCTGATGCACCGCGAGGCATACGCGGTCTCGTTCATCCCGGTGCTCGCGGCTGGGGCCGCCATCGGTTTCCTCGCGTTGGTGGCCATGCGCCGCCTGGCGGCGCCCGCGGTCGCGCTCGTGTTCCTGGCGCTGCTCGTCGTGCCGACCGCCTACGCGACCACGACATGGCTCGCTCCGGTCGAGGGCACGTTCCCAGTCGCCGGCACCAAAGCGTTCCCCGGCACCGGCGGCTACGGCGTCAACGACCGCGACCTCGCGATCGACCGTGCGCTGCTCGACTACGTCGGCACGCATGACCCCGGCTCGCGCTGGGCGCTCCTGACCGTCGCCTCCGACTCGGCCTCGCCGATGATGCTGATGGGCTTGGACGCCGGTGCGCTCGGCGGCTACAGCGGCACCGACCCCGCCGTCGACGGCCCCCAGCTCGCGCGCATGGTCGCAAGCCACCAGGCGCGCTACGTGATGCTCGGCGGCGAGTACTCCGAGCGCGGCGGCAACCTCGCCACGAAGGCGGTGCTGCGCGCGTGCAAGGAGCTCGCACCGTGGGAATGGAAGAGCCCTGTCGGCTACCCGTACAGGCTCGTGCTGTTCGACTGCGCCGGCGACGAAAAGGGGCTAATCGCGGCCGGGTGAGTGTTACGCCGCCACCGACAGGTCGCGGTGGAAAGCCCTTGCGAACAGCTCGCGCTCGCGCCCGGCGGCCCAACGTGGGACGGCTGACTCACCGTCGGCGATCAGCCGCAGCTCGACCTCGCCGTTTGACAGCTCCAGGCTGGTGCCGCGCACGAGCTGGTCGCGCGAGCGCTCGAGGTCCTCGGCGAGGCGCAGCAGCGTCGCACAGCGGTCCAGGCGCTCGATGTCGCCCACGCCGAACAGCGCCACCAGCGGCCCGGGCACGGGCATGCCCTTGCGGTGGTAGCGGGCCGCCTGCGCGATGATCGCCGTCTCGACCGGCGTGAACCCCGGCAGGCCGCCATTGAGGATCAGGTAGCGCGAGTGCTTGTGGTGATCGTCGTAGTCGATCGACATGCCGATGTCGTGCAGCATGCATGCCGCCCACAACAGCTCGCGCTCGCGCGGATCGCCGCCGTGCAGCCCCAGCGTCGCGAGCTCGTCGAACATGCCCAGCGCGAGCGCCGCGACGTGCTCGGTGTGGCCCATGTCGACCTGGTACTGCGCCGCCATGTTCAGCACGCTCGCACGCCGCACATCGGGAAATAGTGGCTGCTCCTTCCCGGCCAGGTAGCGCTCGAAGAACACCCCCTCGCGCAGGCCCGCCTCGGTCGTCTCCAGCGCCTCGAAGCCGCCGGCCCGCAGGACGCCCTGCACCACGACTGCGCCCGCGAGGATCAGATCCGCGCGCGCGGGCTTGATCCCGGGCACGCTCGCGCGCTCTGCCGCCGGCAGCGCCGCCAGCCGCTGCACGAGCTCGTCCAGTGCATCACGCTCGATCACCATGCCCTGGACGCCATTGGACGGCAGGCCCGCGGCGCGCTGGGCGGCCGCCGCCAGGTTGCGCACGGTCCCGCCGGTGCCCACCAGGCGACCGCCGCCGCCCTGCGCCCCACCCTCCGCGAGCCACGGGGCCTGCGCGAGCTCCGCGGCGACGTGGTCGCGCAGCTCCTCCAGCTGCTTGCGCTTGGCGGGGCCGTTGGGCGGCAGGAAGCGCTCGCTCATGCGCACCGTGCCAAGTGGCCACGAGCCCGAGCTGCTGATCAGCCTGTCAGCAACGCGCACCAACTGCAACGAGCCGCCGCCGAGGTCGAGCACGCTGCCGTCGCGCAGCGTCGTCGAGTTGACCGCCGCCAGATAGCCGTAGCGCGCCTCCTGCTCGCGGCTGAGCACACGGATCGCCAGCCCCAGGCATGCGCGCGCCTGCGCCAGGAACTCGGCCGCGTTCTCCGCGTCGCGGATCGCGCTCGTGGCGACGGCGTCGACCGAGCCTTCGCCGAGCCTGGCAGCGCGGCAGAAGTGCGCGAACACGTCGAGCGTCGCCAACGCCCTGCGCATCGGCTTCTCGCCCAGCCTGCCAGTCGCCATCAGCCCTTCGCCGATGCGCACCGGCTCGTAGATCTCATCGGTGCGCCTCCACCAGGCCGCGCCGGCCATAAACACGACGAGCCGGAAGGAGTTCGATCCGAGGTCGATGACCGCGAGTCGCTCGTTGGGCTGCATACGTTGAGCGTATTCACCGCACCGGATCGCGCCACGCGGCGTGCGCTCAGCTCGGCGCGCCGACAGCGACGCCCAGGCGCCTGGCGGCGCGCATCGCGCGGTCAGCTTGCAGCAGCGCCTGCTCAGCGCTCTCGACGTGCTCGTCCACGATCGCAACGCCGATGCTCGCAGACGCGTGCAGGAAATCGTCTCCGACGTCCACACCGCAAGCCGCGATCACGCGCGCAAGCCCCTCGGCGACAACTGCGAGCCCGTCCTCGTCGATGTGCGGCAGCAGCACCGCGAACTGGTCGGCGCCCAAGCGCGCCACGAGGTCGGTCTCCCTGAGCCTGCGCGTCAGCGCCCTGGCGATCGCCTCGAGCGCTTCGTCGCCAGCCTGCTCGCCGTGGTGGTCGTTGACGCTGCGGAAGGCGTCCACGTCGATCAGCATCAGGCCCGCGACCTCGCCGTAGCGACGGCAGCGGGCGACCTGCAGTTTGAGGTCGTGCCCGAACAGCCTGCGGTTGCGCAGCCCCGTGAGCGGGTCGTGGTCGCCGAGACCGCGCATGTTCTCCTCCAGGCGCCTGCGCTCGGAGACGTCGTTCAGCTGCGCGATGTAGTAGATGGGGGTGCCGTCGCGGTCGCGCACCAGTGACATCGACACGATCGCCGAGAGCGTCTCGCCCGCAGCGTCGAAGTAGCGCTTCTCGACCCTGAATGCGGGGAGCTCCCCAGCAAGCAGACGCCGACGCTGCTCGCTGTCGTTGTCGGCGTCGTCCGGGTGCACGATCCCGTCGAGGCGTTGGCCGATCAGCTCGTCGACGGTGTAGCCGGTGATGTCGCAAAGCGCACGATTGACAAGCAGCCAGCGACCGTCCGCGTCGAGCAGCCCCGTTCCGATCGGCGTGCGCTCGAGGCGCTCGATGTGTTCCTCAAAGTCGCTCTGAGGACGCGGCGCGAGCAGCTCGGCCTGCCGGCGGGCGGTGATGTCCAGTAGGACAGCGATGCCGCCCGCCTGGCCATCCTCCGCCGCTGCGGCGGCGCCGCTCTGGCGTAGCGGCCCGACGTCGACCATCACGCAGTGTCGCCGTCCCGCCATCCAGATCTCGCGTGTACGCGTCTCGCCTGCTAGCGCTGAGCGCAGCAGCGGCTCGAGCATGCGCCACAGCTCCGCTGGCAGCGCGCCGGCGAGCGGCCTGCCCGCGCTGCAACTGTCGGGGTCGCCGAGGCGCTCGAGCGCCTGTCCAGCGATGCGCAGGAACCGCAGCTCGGCGTCGAAGACGACGATCAGCGCGTCGGGCAGCTCGCGCAGCGCGGCCTCGGCTGCGCGATCGGCGCCCGCCCACAGCGGGTCCGTCCTCGGCTCGCGCGCGAATGACACAGACACGCCCAAGCATCGGCAGACCGCAGCGGTTACTTGACCGTGTGTCCAGAGGCGCTTACTGCGTACCAACTGCCGCCGAAGGCGTTCACACCGACGTACGCGGTCGAGCCGCGGCTGTCCGCGCTGTAGGTGTAAAGCGCGTGACCGTCGTAGGTGACCTGCCTGGCGCCGCCGGAGATGCGGATGCTGGACAGCAGCGATGCCTTGAGGCCCGCGCCGGCCGTCGGCTTGCCGCTGGTCTCGAGCGCCGGCCACACCTGCGCGCATCCGTGGATCTTCATGCAGCTGTCTTCGCCTGCGCGGTCGCGCGTGAACTCGTACAGCGTGAAGCCCGAGGAGGTCGTCAGGATCGTGCCAAGGCTCGTGTGGTGCAGCATGACCTCAGTGGCCCTGCTCGCGTGTGCGCTCGCCGTGGCGCCCTGCGCGCCAGCCACCGCCGACGCGCTCGCGGCAGCGGCCAGGACGACGGCGAAGAGGGTGTACGTTCGCTTCATGGGGTTACCTCGCAATGTCGGGGATGGAGTTCCGGGGGTGTGGTGATGCTTGATCACCTAGACGCCGGGTGGCGCGCAACCTTCCCAGCGACGCGGATTCAGTGAGGGCCGGGTGATCCAGTGGGTACCTTGGCGCGGGTGCCGCATCGCGGAACTCTACGCAGCTTGCGGCTTTTGCCGGCGCGCTGATGCCGAGTTAGTGGACTTTCCCAGCGGGTGGAGTTACGTTCGGGGGGTCGTATCTCTCGTCCATCCCTCGAGGGGGCCGCGCCACCGGGGTGCGGCCCCTTTTTCGTGTCGGCGCGGCGCGCGTGGCGCGACTTCTGCGGCTCCCCAGCTCAGATGGATGCACAAGCTACAGGCGCCCCTGCCCGCTCTCCAGCTCGAGCAGGAGCCGCTTGCGCTCCAAGCCACCGCCGTAGCCGGTAAGCGTCCCGTTGGCGCCGATCACGCGGTGGCAGGGAACGATCACCGCGACCGGGTTGCGGCCGTTGGCGAGACCGACCGCCCGTGCCGCCGCGGGCTGGCCGATGCCGCGCGCGAGCTGGCCGTAGCTGAGCGTCTCGCCGTAGGGGATCTGCTGTAGCGCGCTCCAGACGCGGCGCTCGAAGGAGCTGCCGCCGAGCACCAGCGGCACCTCGAACGTCGTGCGCTCGCCGGCGAAGTACTCGCGCAGTTGTGCCTGCACCGCCACGAACGGCTCCGCCGCACGCTCCCACGCTTGCCCAATCTCGATTGGCTTGCGCCCGTGCTGCATGTACAGGCCATGCAACACGTGCCCATCGCCCAGCAGCAGCAGCTCCCCGATCGGGCTGTCGAGCGTCGTATATATGTGCGCCACTCGGCTCATGCGGCGAGCCGCTCTGCTTCGGGCATGGGCGTGGGCGCGTCGTTGACGCGCCCGGCTGGGTGTAGCGAAGCCCACAGGTGCGCCACCGCGTAAGCGCGATACGGCCGCCAGTCCTCCGCGAGCCTCGCCGCCGTCGCAGCGCGACCGTCGTGGCCGAGTCGCTGTAGCGCATGGCGCACGCCGAGGTCGCTCGCGAGAAACGCGTCCGGGTCGCGCAGCGCCCGCATCGCGATGTACTCGCTCGTCCACGGTCCGATCCCGGGAAGCGCCAGCAGACGCTGACGCGCGTGCGCGCGATCCGCGCCGACGTCGAGCGCGAGCTCATCACGGGCGAGCGCGCCCGCAAGCGACAGCAGGCAGCGGCGACGCGCGCGCGGCATCGCCAGTCGTTCGGGGTCCATCTCCGCGAGCGCCGGCGCGACCGGGAACGCATGCGTGACAGTGCCGAGCGGTCGCCGCAGCGGCTCGCCACAGCTCACGAGCAGGCGCGCGGCCAACGTGCGCGCGCCGAGCAGCGAGATCTGCTGTCCGAGCACCGCACGGATCGCCAGCTCATGCGGGTCGACATGCCCCGCCACGCGACGCCCCGGCGTCTCCCGCACGAGCGCTCCGAGCAGCGCGTCCTCGCCCAGGACCTCGAGCACACCCTGTGGGTCGGAGTCGAGGTCGAGCAGGCCCCGGGAGCGCTCGATCGCCGCCGCAAGATCGCGCAGATCATCGAGGCGATAGCACGCCTGGACGTGCCCGTCGAGGGGGCGCAGCTCGACCGTGCCGCTTCCGTGCGGCAGTCGCAGACTGCGCCGGTAGGCGCCACCCTCGACCTCCTCCAGCCCGGGTACCGCCCGCAGCGCCAGGAACGCGAGCAGCCCCTCCGCGTCCAGCGGCGCTCTGTAGGGCAGGCGCAGCGAGATCCCCCCTCCCCCATCCGCCTGCCCGGTGCGCCGTGCCCGTGCGCGCAGCTCACCCGGCGTCATTGCGAACACCTCCCGAACCGTCGCGTTGAACTGCCGCACGCTCTGAAAGCCAGCGGCGAACGCGACGTCGGTGATCGATACCTCGGTCGTCTCGAGCAGCAGCCGCGCGCTCTGCGCTCGCTGAGCGCGCGCCAGCGCCAACGGGCCCGCGCCCACACTCGCCACCAGCTGTCGGTGCACGTGGCGCTCGGTGTAGCCAAGACGTCCGGCGAGTCCGCCGACCCCTTCGCGGTCGACGACGCCGTCGGCGATCAGGCGCATCGCACGGCCGACGAGATCGGCGCGCAGATCCCAATCCGGCGAGCCCGGCGTCGCGTCCGGGCGGCAGCGCTTGCACGCGCGAAAGCCCGCGGACTGCGCCGCTGCGGCAGTCGCGAAAAAGCGCACGTTCTCGCGTTTCGGCGTCCGTGCCGGGCAGCTCGGGCGGCAGTAGATGCCGGTCGTCTTCACGCCGCAGAACACCCATCCGTCAAAGCGCGAATCACCGAGCTCGAGTACTTGCCAGAAACGCTCGGAGTCGAAGACCACGACGACACCGTGGCAGATCGCGCGGGCGATGTCTCGCGGGAATCGGACTTGGCCAGTCGAAGTGGCCCGAGGCACACGCGGCATACGGATATCCGATGACAGTCCCAATAACTCGTATTGGACTTTTCCAAACTGTTGAATAAAGCTCCCGTTTAGCGTGCTTCCAATCCTCATCGCGACTGCCTGGACGACGACCGTCGTGCTCTTTCTCGCTGCCTGCCGTGCGGCGGCGCGGGCGGACCGTGTAGGGCCCGGTGAGACCGAGCCGGCAAGAACCGCGGCTGCGAGCTCGAGCACACGCGCTCGCGATTCGCGCGTGCGGCGCGGGGACGCGTTCCCCCAATGTCCGCGTCCCTCTGCCTGCCTCGCGCAACGCAGCGCGGCGCGCCAGGGCGAGCGGCGCTGGGTGCAGTTGCGTCGTATCTGAGACGCAACGTTTGTCGCTAGCGCGAGCGGGCGCTCAAGGGCGCTCGTTGACTCCCGCCGCGGGGTCTTGGCCGACGCGGTCAACGCCTCGAGCGAACTCGAGCAGCGTGTCGACGAGGGGGTTCGCTCGGTCCCCGTGCCCGACGAGCATGATCGTGGCGGGATGCGCATCGCGCAGCGGGATCGCCACCACTCCGGGCACGATGTCCGGGATCAGACCGGCGACGGAGGCGGGCACGGTAGTGATTGCGCGGCGCACCGCGAGTGCCGCGAGGACCTCATGCGGGTTGGCGGTGCGGTCGGCCGTCAGCCGGCGCGGCGCACCGCCGCGGTGATCGTCAAGACTCCAGAAGCCGGCCCAGACAGGCTCGACCGCCGGGTGAAAGCCGATGAACGTCTCGTCCAACACCTCAGCGACCGACAGCTCGGAGCACTTCGCAAGTGGGTGGCGTCGCGGCGCTAGCAGCACGCGCGGTTCCGCACGCAGCACATGGGCCCACACGTCGGACTCGAGTGGCGGGCGGTGGCAGACAGCCATGTCGACCTCTCCCAGCCACGAGCTCGTCATGGCTGACGGGAACGGTAGCTCGCGATAGCGGACGTCGATCTCGGGGTAGGCGCGGGAGAAGAGCTCCAGGAGCTCGGGACTGTCGAGCCCAGGTGGGACCCCGACGAACCCGAACTCGATCGTGCCGTGACGGACACGCGCGATCGATTGCGCGGTAGCGGCCGCGTCAGACCAGGCGGACACCGCGGCGCGCGCGTTGACCAGGAACGCCTCGCCTGCGCGCGTGAGCGTGACACCGCGAGCGTGACGCTCCAGCAGCTTGAAACCTAGATCCGCCTCGAGTTGCGCGATCGCCTGCGAGAGCGCCGGCTGGGCGAGATTCAGCTTCCTCGCGGCACGGGTGATCTGGCCCTCATCGGCGACCGTCACGAAATAGAGCAGGTGGCCCCGCTTAAAGTTCATCGGTGCTCGGCGCGAGGCTCTTGGCAATCACAACCAGGTCCTCGACTAGCTGGTTGCTGGTATCGCGGCGCCACACCAGCGAGACGACCGCCGGGGCGGCGTCGCGCAGCGGGATCGCCTCGACATCTGGCAGAAGCTGCGCCGCGAGCTTCGCGTCGGCGTACGGCACGGTGGTGATCGCGCGCGGCGTAGACATGATCCCGAGCATCTGCAGCGTCGTCAGAGCGTGATCATCGGTCATGCGCGCGGGCGGCTCGCCACGATGGTCATCGAGGCAGTGAAATCCGGCCCACGCCTGCTGCACCTCCGGGTGAAAGCCGACAAAGGTTTCCTGCAGCACATCCGCGACGCCGAGCTCGGAGCGCTGCCCAAGCGAATGATCCCGATGCACGAGCAGAGCCCGCGGTTCGACACGCACCGACTGCGCGCTCAACCCCTCCTCGAGGCTCGGCACGTGGCACACCGCGACGTCCACGCCGGCCAGCCAGCTCGCGGTCGCGCCGCACGGGAACGAGAGATCCTGGAAGGAGACCTGAGCCTCGGGGTTGCTGTCAGCAAACGCCGCGAAGAGCTCCGGCATGCTCACGGCGGGCGGCGGGCCGATGAATCCGAGCGCGATCGCGCCGTTCTCGGCGCGCCTCAGCGACAGCGCCAACTGCGCCGTCTCGGCCTCGGCGGCAAGCGCCACACGAGCCTTCACGAGGAAAGCCTCGCCGGCTGCTGTCAGGGTCACGCCGCGCGGATGGCGCACGAACAGCACGATGTCGAGCTCGGATTCCAGCTGCGCGAGCGCCTGCGAGAGCGCGGGCTGCGCGATGTGCAGCCGCTTTGCCGCGCGCGTAATCTGCCCCTCTTCGGAAACCGTCACGAAGTACCGCAACTGCACCTGGCTGAACATCCGGCCTCCTCGGGCCAGAGCTCCAGCCCGTCCATCACCGTTTGCGATGATCCCCCCGGGAAGCCATCACACTTTCCTCGGACGGATCACGACTTCGACAAAGGTATTCCGTCCGTTGGGATATGCGGGCTTTATATCACGCGACAGCGCACCAAGTTCAAAGTATGAGGACCTCTCGCTCCCCAGCCACGCTCGTTCAGCTGAGCGATCTGCATCTGCGGCCCGGTGACGACGGCGGCGGCCCGGCCGAGCGCCTGAAGCATGCGGTGCGCCGTGTGGCCGCGCTGCAGCCCCAGCCGCACGCCGTGCTCCTAAGCGGCGACCTCGCAGACGCACCGTCGAGCGCCGCCTACGAGCAGGCTCACGAGTTGCTCTTACCCCTTGGCGTGCCCATTTATGCGATCCCGGGCAACCACGACGACCGTGATCTGCTGCGCGCCCGCTTCGGGCCTGCCCCGGCACCCGCCGGCGCGCCGGTGAACCTTGCCGTGAACTGTGGGGCACTGCGACTGGTGGGCTGTGACAGTACACGCGCGGGTGAGGACGCCGGCGCGCTCGGTAGCGAGCAGCTCGGGTGGCTGGAGGCGACGCTTGGCGAAGCACCCGAAACCCCCACGCTGCTGGCCCTGCACCATCCGCCGGTGCTAACCGGCGCGCGTGTGATGGACGCGATCGCCTTGGCCACGGAGGATCGGGTCGCGCTGGAGTTGCTGCTCGCCCGTCACCCGCAAGTGCAGACGGTCACCTGCGGGCACGTGCACACGACGATGATGACCGCCTTCGCCGGGCGCCCGCTACTCGTGTGCCCGAGCACGAACTCGACGATGCGTCTGGACCTCCGCGCGCGGGAGGACCTGTCCTTCGCGGTGAGCCGCCAGCCGCTCGGGTTCGCCATACACGCGCTCGTGGACGAGCGCCTGGTCTCCCACGTGCAGGCGCTTGAGCAACTCCATCAACGGTGACGTCAGTGTCCGGCGGCTTGACCGCCGTCGATGTGTAGAACCTCACCGGTGACGAACGTCGCCCGCTCGAGGTAAAGGATCCCGTCGACGACGTCGCCGACCTCGCCCAGCCGGCCGATCGGTTGAAGGCTGGCCATGCCCTCGTAGGACGCGGGGTCGTGAATCGGGGTTTTGACGACTCCAAGTGAGACTGCGTTGACCCGCACGCCGCGCGATGCGTACTCGATGGCCAGCGAGCGAGTTACGGCGGCCAGCCCGCCCTTGGTGAGGGACGCCAGCGCGGCGGGCCGCTTGCTGTCGGCCTGCTCGACCAAGCTGGTGGTGATGTTGACGACGTGGCCGACGCCCTGGGTGAGCATCTGGCCGATGGCGCGCTGGGTGATGTGGAAGAACCCGCCGAGGTTCACGGCGGTGACCGCGGCAAAGTCATCTGGCGTGTACTCGGTGAAGGGCTTGCCGATGAAGATCCCCGCGTTGTTGACCAGGCTGTCGATCCGCCCGAATCGCTCGAGCGCCTCCTCAACCACGCGCTCAGCGGTCGCTACCTCCGTGATGTCACCCGCCACGGTGAGCAAATCCGGCTCATCAGACGCAGTGATTGAGCGCGAGGTCGCCACGACTGCGTAGCCGGCATCACGAAACCCGTCAGCCAGGCCAGCGCCGATGCCCTGCGAGGCGCCGGTGATGATCGCGACCTTCGGTGACTCCGGCATCGGAGCTCAGCCCACGAGATAGGTTTCGTAGATCACACCAGCGGCCTGGCGGCCGGCAACGCTGATGAAGACGCCTTTGTTCAGCCAGTCGAGATCGGGCGCTGTGGTCTCGATCTGGGTCGAGGCGCGGAAGGTGTACTCGCTGGCGTCGACCTCCTCGCCGCGCCCCAGACGCGCGAGTACCTCGGCGCTGCCGTGGCGGACGCTCCGCGATTGAACGTAGAGCAGATCGCCGCCGTGGGTCTGCAGCGTGTAGCGGATGTCGCCGAGCGCGGTGCCGTCCGGCAAGATGATCTGCCAGTCGGCGCTGGCGCCCGGGAGCAGCTTGCCGCTGATCTCAGGGCCGGTGAACGCCCCGCCGGTGAGGGCCACGATGCGCCGCCGACCATGAGCGGTGTCGCCAAGATCGAGAGGCTCTGCCAGCGATGCCTCCAGGCGGTAGACCTTGCGCAACTGCGGATGGGGAAGTTGGCCGCCCGCGTTCATGACGCTCCCGCCCCGACCCGCGCGCGCGTGGCGGTGATCTCGCCATGGAGTGCCTTCAGCGCGGCGTTGTAGATTTCCGAGAAGCTGGGGAACGGCTGAATCGTGTCACGCAGCACTTCGAGCGGGACACGGGCGCGGACTGCGAGCGTGGCCTGCTGGAGCCACTCGCCGGCTTCGGGGCCGAGCGCATAGGCGCCGGTCAGCCGCTCGCCGTCGCTGAGGAGAGTCAAGAAGCCGTTGGATTCGGCGTACGCATGGGTGTAGGTGGAGGTCTTGGTCAGCTCTGACACGGGCGCGCTCGCGCTGAAGCGTGCCTCCAGCCCGCCCACTGCCGCAGCTTGGGGGTCAGTGAAGACGACGCGCGGCACGGCTTCGTAGTTGGCCACCCGCGGCTCTCCAAGAATATTCGCGGCGACGACCTCGCCCTGGTACTCGCCCATGTAGGTAAGCGGCCAGACGCCGTTGACATCGCCGATCGCCCACAGGCGCTCGCCCGCGCGCAGTTGCGAGTCGACCGCGATCCCGTGCGCGTTTGTGTCTACGCCGACGCTCTCAAGGCCGATTCCCTCTACGCGTGGGCGCCGCCCGGTGGCGATCAGCAGGCGCTCGCCGCGCAGCTCGCGACCGTCCTCGAGCACGAGCACGTAGTCTTCGCCCTCGCGCCGCGCCGCGGTCGCGTGCACGCCCAGGCAGAGCTCGATGCCGTCGCGGCGCAGGACCTCGCCAAGCGCATCGCCCAGAGGCGCGGCCTCCCGAGCGAGCACGCGCTCGGCGGCCTCTACGAGCGCCACCTCGCCACCAAGGCGACGCACGGCCTGCGCCAGCTCGACGCCGGCCGGTCCACCGCCGAGCACGAGCAGGCGGCGCGGGATCGACTTCATGCTGGTTGCCTCGCGCGTGCCCCACACGCCGTCGAGCTCACGCAGGCCGGGCACAGGCGGCACGACAGGATCAGAGCCGGTCGCCACGACGACGTGCTCGGCGGTGTGGCGCACACCGTTGACCTCGACCGCGCCCACTCCGGCTAGTCGGCCACTGCCGCGCAGCAGCGTGACGCCCTTGCCCGCCAGCCAGCGCTCTTGGCCGGCGTCGGAGTAGCCCGAGACCATGAAGTCGCGCCACGCGAGCGCCGCCTCGACGTCGACCTGCGCACTGGCCCCCACCTCGCGCGCCCCGCGCACCGCCGCGCCGGGGCGCAGCAGCGTCTTTGACGGAATGCACGCCCAATACGTGCACTCGCCCCCAGCCAGCTCCCGCTCGACGATCGCCACGCGCAGTCCACCCTCGGCGAGCGCGCCGGCGCAGTGCTCACCGGGGGCGCCGGCGCCGAGGACGATCACGTCGTAGTCGCTGTTCGCCTCGGTGCTGGTCATCTTGCCTCCTGGATTGGTTGTAGGCGTCACAATCGCACTTTGCGACCCCCGCTCGCGCCCGTGGAGCGCCCTGGTTGGTGCCCTGGCCCATGCCGCTGCATCGAGGTTTCGTGCGCGCGCAACGCGTCCGCTTCGAGCGTCAGCACCGTCGTCGCGCGAGCCGACTCGGCCACGCCGAGCGCGCAAAGGCGAAGCCCGTCAGCAGCAGCGAGACCTTGATGAGCCAAAGTGCGACTTCGCGTAGCACGATCCGCCTCAGGATGCTAAACGGGGTCGGCGGACACAGCAGCCCCGGGCTGCGAGCACCGGTCCCGTCATGGGCCAGCCAGGACTCGAACCTGGGACCAACGGATTATGAGTCCGCGGCTCTAACCAACTGAGCTACTGGCCCGTCGCGCGCGTCGGCCGGTGGGCTAGGCGCGCCCGCCAGACGCTACCAGCGGAATGCGCGGGCGAGATGTGGGATGCTCCCGCGCGCCGTCTCGCGGCGGGGGCGGCGGCGTCGATTCAGAACCAGCGAGCGAGAGGACCGCAGATGTCAGCAGAGCGTGCAGCGATCGTCACCGGAGCATCCAGCGGCATCGGCCTGGCGATCGCCAGGGTGCTCTGCGAGGAGGAGTTCGGCGTCACGATGGCCGCACGGCGCCCCGAGAAGCTCGACGCGGCCGTCGCGCGTCTTGCCGCAGACGGGTTCGACGTGCAGGCGGTCGCCGCCAACGTCTCCGACGAGACCGAGATCAAGAAGGTCGTCGCCGAGCACCGTGCACGCTACGGGCGCCTGGACGTGCTCGTCAACAACGCTGGCGTCGGCGTCGGGCAGGCCGTCGGAGATATCGAGACCAAGCGCCTGGACATGCAGCTTGACATCAACCTGCGCTCGATCGTCCTCTTCTACCGCGAATGCGTGGCGCTGCTCAAGGAGGCCGCCAGCGAGCACAAAAACGCGCTCGTCGTCAACACCTCCTCCATTTCCGGCAAGCGCGGCGAGGCGTGGCTTTCGGTCTACTCCGCCACCAAGCACGGCGTCGTCGGCTGGACCGAAGCCATGAACAAGGAGCTCGGCGCCGAGGGCATCAAGTCGACCGCGCTTTGTCCAGCGTTCGTAGACACTCCCATGACCGACTTCGTCAAGGAGCACGTTCCCGCCGAGGACATGATCCGTCCCGAGGACATCGCCGAGGCCGTGCGCTACCTGCTCAGGGTTTCCCCCGCGTGCGTCGTGCCCGAGATGATGTTCGTGCGGCCGGGCGAGTCGCTCTAACGCGACGCAGCCACGGCGCGGCGCAACGACGGCAGGCGCAGGCGGCGCGCGCGGATCTCACCCGACGGGTCCGCCGCGTCCGGGAGCCGGCGGCGTGAGTGCCGGCGGCTGCGGCTCATCAGCGCGCGGTGCTCGGCAATCGCCACGTCCAGCTCCAGTCCTTCCACGCCGGAGAGGCTGTCTTGCAGCTGCGCGATCAGGATGCGCACCTCGCGCTCACTCGCCGTTCGCGAGCCCTTGCGCGTGCGCGTGAAGCGGTCCCACGAGCGCGCAAACGACAGTAGGTCAGTGCGTCCACCCGCGCGGTGCGCCGCCAGCATCGGGCACACGCCGCCCTCGCCATCCACGTACGCGCCCGCAATGATGCGCTCGTTCGCGCGCAGACCCGCCAGCATCGCCTCGCGCGTGCCCACCGGCAAGCAGTCGATCGCAAGACGCAGGCGCTCGACCGGGCTCGTGCTGTGGCGGTGGCGGTTTCGCATAGGCTGTGCACCGCCGATTTGGCTGTCTAGCCAATGCTCGGTAGTGCGCGGCCAAGCGTATGGCACGCGTTCCTTGGCGGCAACGGATTCCCTCCCCCTGAAAGGAAACTTGCACATGAAGCTCGGCGTGCACATCGGCTACTGGGGCATGGGCCTCACCTCGCAGGACCAACTCACGATTGTCCAGGAGGCCGAGCGCCTGGGCTATGACTCGGTGTGGGCCGCAGAGGCCTACGGCTCGGACACCGCCACCGTGCTCGGTTGGCTCGCAGGGCAGACCTCGAAGATCCGACTCGGCGCCGGCATTTTCCAGATGCCCGGGCGCTCGCCCGCGATGACCGCCATGACCGCCGCCACCATCGACCAGCTCTCAAACGGGCGCATGATCTGCGGCATCGGCTCCTCCGGGCCGCAGGTCGCCGAGGGCTGGCACGGGCAGCGCTTCGCCAAACAGCTGCAGCGCACGCGCGAGTACGTCGCCGTCGTGCGCATGGCGCTCGCGCGCGAACGCGTCGAATTCCACGGTGAGACGCTCGAGCTGCCGCTACCCGACGGGCAAGGCAAGGCGCTCAAGCTCACTATCTCCCCCGTGCAGGAGCGCATTCCCATCTACCTCGCAGCCATCGGCCCCAAGAACACCGCGCTCGCCGGTGAGATTGCAGACGGCTGGATCCCCACGCTGTTCTCCCCCGAGCACGTCTCCGAGCTGCACCCGCTGCTGCAGGAAGGCGCCGAGCGCTCCGGCAAATCGCTTGACGGCTTCGACATCGCCCCGACCGTCAGCCTCTGCATCACCGATGACCTCGAGGCCGGGCGCAACACCATGCGCCCGTTCATCGCCCTTTACGTCGGCGGCATGGGATCGCGCAAGCAGAACTTCTATAACCAGCTCGTCCAGCGCTACGGCTATGAGGCCGAGGCGCAGACCATCCAGGACCTCTACCTCGAAGGCAAGCGCGACGAGGCGATGGCCGCGATCCCCGACGCGCTCATCGACACCGTCTCGCTGTGCGGCCCTGCCGAGGTCATCCGCGAGCGCCTAGCCGTCTACCGCGACGCCGGCGTCGGCACGCTCGGCGTCACCCCCACCGCGTTCACCGCGCCGGAGCGACTCGAGCAGCTGCGACTGCTCGCCGAGCTCGCCGCCTGACCGGCCGCCCGTGGCATGGCCCGCTGCTGCTCCGGGCGCGCGCCCCACGAGGCGGATGCTGCTTGGCGCCTTCGGCGACCCCGGTCACGCCTTCCCCATGATCGCCCTCGGGCGTGCGCTCGCCGCCCGGGGTCACCACGTAACGCTTCAGACCTGGCGCCGCTGGCAGAAGCACGTCGAGGCCGAAGGGCTCGACTTCGCGCCGGCCCCTGAGTACCAGGTCTTTCCCTCTGGGCCTGAGCCGCTTGATTTCTATGAGGCGGTCGTGCATGCGACCGTCGACACGCTCCCGCTCGTGCGCGAGTTGCGCCCAGATGTCGTCGTCGCCGACATCCTCACGCTCGCCCCCGCGCTCGCCGCCGAGCTCGACGGGCGTCCGCGCGCCACGCTCATCCCCCACGTCCACCCGCACGGGCAGCCCGACTTCCCGATTTACTCGCTCGGCGCCCGCCTGCCGCGCACCCGCGCCGGGCGCGCGCTGTGGCGAGGAGCGCAGCGCGCCGTCAACCGTGGGCTCGAGCTCGGGCGCGTCGAGCTCAATCGCACGCGCGCGCGGCTAGGGCTGCCAGCGCTCGATTACGTCCACGGCGGCATCAGCCGCCAGCTCGCGCTCGTCGCCACGTTTCCCCAACTCGAGTACCCGCGCCCGTGGCCGGCCAACGTACACGTCGTCGGGCCGCTCATGTGGGAGCCACCCGCGCGCGACGTCGAGCTACCCGGCGGCGGCTCCGGCGGCGTAGTGCCCGACGCGCCGCTCGTGCTCATCGCCCCCTCCACGGCCCAGGACGCCCAACACACGCTGCTGCGCGCCGCGCTGCGCGGCCTCGCCGACGCGCCCGTGCGGGTGCTCGCCACCTACAACCGCCGCCTGCCGCCGTGCTCGCTTCCCGTCCCCGCCAACGCGCGCGTCGTCGACTGGGTCTCCTACGCGCGCACCATGCCCCGCTGCGACCTCGTCGTCTGCCACGCCGGACACGGCACGCTCGTGCGCGCGCTCGCA
Source organism: uncultured Solirubrobacteraceae bacterium (assembly GCA_963735615.1). Taxonomy (GTDB): domain Bacteria; phylum Actinomycetota; class Thermoleophilia; order Solirubrobacterales; family Solirubrobacteraceae; genus Palsa-744. The sequence continues at coordinate 1,185,371 of CAVTLO010000003.1, read as the reverse complement.
TCCGGGTGCGCCGTCGTCGCCTGCCCCGCCGTCGGCGACATGAACGAGAACGCCGCGCGCGTGGACTGGGCCGGGGCCGGAGTGCGGGTGCCGCGGCGGTTCGTCACGCCGCGTGTGCTGAGGCTCGCGGTTGAGCGGGCGCTTGGAGACGGGGCTATGCGGGGACGGGCGCGGGAGCTCGCGGCGTGGGCGCATGAGCACGACGCCGGCGTGGCTGCCGCGCGGCTCGTAGAGCAGCTGGCGGACTCCTAAGCGAGATACGCCCAATTCGCGTGATCGGGACCGTCGCCTGTAAGCTGTGCGCGTGAGCCGACTGCGACGCTATCTGGCTTCGTTCTCGATCACGCCTGTCGGGGTTGTCACGCTCGTGGTACTCGTCGTCGCGTTCGGCCTGTTCGCCGTGGGTCCCTCAGACGTTCAGGCACCCGCGCTGGTCGTCGCCGTGCTCCTGCTGGTCGGTGTCGTCGGCGGCGCGCCGGTCGGCCGCAACAGCTGGGGCGCCTGGCGCAACCCGAACCTCGACGAACGCCGCCGGGAATTCGATCCGGTCGATCGCATGGACATATCCGCTCCTGCAACCAACACCCAGGCCGAAGACGAGCTCTGGCACAAAGAGCGGGAACGCTACGCCCGGAAATAGGCCAGGCGCGACCCGCATGCCCTGTCCATCCGCATCCGGCGCAAGCGGATGAAGTCGAGGGCGAGGCTTGGTGGATCTGCCCGATCGATGGTCGCCGCATTGGGCGGATCGGGCGGCTGGGTCAACGTTGATCGAGCACGCTGGAGGAGCGACTCGGATAGCCTCCCATTGGTAGATGGGGGCATTGGCGATACCCGAGGTGGACCCTCGCCGCCCGCAGTCCGGGCCGCTGAGGCTCGCCACGCGCTTTGCACTCTCCAAGCCGGGTACCTGGTTCTACTCGGAAGTCGCGGCGCGCGTCGACCCCTTGCTGTTGCGGGCGACCCGCGGCAGGCTCAGCTCCACGACCGGCCTCTTGCCAATCGTGCTGCTTACCGTGAAGGGCAAGCGCTCGGGCGTCGATCGTACGGTGCCGCTGCTCTACTTCACCGACGGAGGTGACGTGATCCTGATCGCCTCGAGCTTCGGACGCCCGCGCTATCCGGCCTGGTATCACAACGTCAAGACCAACCCCGAAGTCACGCTGCAGGCGCGCGGGCGCTCAGGACGGTTCGTAGTGCGCGAGACCGACGGCGAGGACCGCGCCGCGATGTACGAACTCGCCAAGCAGCTCTACAGCGGCTACGGCAACTACGAAGAACGCACGGCGGGCATCAGGCACGTGCCGGTGCTGCGGCTGTCGCCCGCGGCATAAGCTGACGCGGATAGCGCAGACTCCCGAGTCCAGGACCAAGCGGCGACGCTGGAGCGGCCCGGCAGCGGACCAGGGACACCTACAGGCGCGATGTGCGGTGCAAGGCGCGACGATGGAGTCCAATTCCAACAACGGAGGTCAGCATGAGCACCATCGACCACGAGATGGTCGTGGCCCATTTCATCGTCTCAGATGATGTCGAGCGTTCACGCCGCTTCTACACCGACGTACTTGGCGGCAGGACCGTCATCTCAGGCGAGGCAGGTGACGAGGTGACATACGTAGCGCTAGCCAACAGCTGGGTCATCATCAACGTCGGAGGAGCTCCGACCGACGACAAGCCGACAGTCACGCTCGAGACGCAACCCGACCCAGATCGGGTGAGCAGCTTCCTCAACATTCGGGTTGCGGACATCCAAGCTGTGTACGCCGAGTGGAGCGCCCGGGGCGCCCAATTCCTGACGCCGCCGAAGCAGCACGAGACCGAGATCCGCTGCTACATCCGCGATCCCGACGGCTACATCATCGAGGTCGGTCAAACGACACTGGCCAGGGGCTGGCGTCCACCATCTTGATCACGGTGGGCAGGCTGGTATCGGTGAACGTCGGTCTCCCGAAGGACGTGCCTTGGCACGGGAAGACGGTCTTCACGGGCGTCTTTAAGGAGCCGGTGAGCGGACATCGCCGGGTGGGCAAGCTCAACGTCGAAGGAGACGGACAAGGCGACCTCGCCGGGCACGGTGGCGAGCAGCGTGCCGTCTTCGTCTATCAACTCGAGTCCTACCGGCACTGGGAACACGAGCTTGGACGCGACGACTTCGTCCACGGGCAGTTCGGCGAGAACTTCACGATCGAAGGGCTCGGCGACGATGAGGTCTGCATCGGCGACCGCTACAGGATCGGCAGCGCGACCTTCGAGGTCACGCAGCCGCGCGTGACTTGTTACCGGGTCGGGATCCGGATGGAAGATCCGCGCATCCCCGCGCTACTCGTCTCGCAGCACCGGCCGGGCTTCTACTTCCGCGTTCTGGAGGAGGGGGAAGTACAAGCCGGCGACGAGATCCTCAAGCTCGCGACGGGCCCCGAGGAAATGACGGTCGCCGAGGCCGACGCGCTCCTCTACCTCCCCGGCCACCCGCGACAGCAGCTGCTTCGCGCCCTGCGAATCCCCGCGCTTAGCCCCGGCTGGCAGGCGTCGTTCCGCGCTTTGCTCGATGCACACGCCGCGCGTGGCAACGCGGGACTGAGCACGGCAAGCCCGCCCCCGGCATGGGCCGGCTTCCGTCGACTCGGGGTGACGGCCGTCGAGCACGAGAGCGACTCGGTCATCTCCATACGCTTCGAGGACCCCGACGGCGAGGCGCTGCCTGCCGCGCGCCCCGGGCAGTACCTGACGCTGCGGATACTGCCGAACGAAGCGACGAGGCCGCTGCTGCGGAACTACTCGCTGTCGGGGCCGCCCGACGCCGGCTACTACCGCATTGCGGTCAAGCGCGAGCACGAAGGCGCCGCGAGCGACTATCTGCACGATCGGCTTGCCGTCGGAGACCAGCTCGACGTCGCAGCGCCGCGCGGCACGTTCATCCTCGACGAGTCAAGGGACCCGGCGCTCCTGATCAGCGCTGGCATCGGCTCGACTCCCGTGCTGGCGATGCTAAACGCGCTGGCCGAGCAGCACTCGGCTCGGCAAATCTGGTGGCTGCACGGCGCCCGCAACGGCCACGAGCACTCGTTCGCCGCGGAGACTCGGGCGCTCCTCGCGAGATGCCCCAACGCGTGCATCCGCGTCTACTACAGCCAACCAAGCACCGACGACGTGGAAGGTCGCGACTTCGACTCGGCCGGGCGCCTCACCCCCTCGCTCCTACTCGAGCTCGAGCCGCCGCGAAACGCGCAGGCGTACCTATGCGGCCCGCTGAGCTTCATGAACGACGTCAGCGCCGCCCTGGTGTCGATCGGCCTCGACGCCTCGCGCATCCACACCGAGCCGTTCGGACCCGAACCAGCGTTGACGCCCGGCATCACAGCAACACCGACCCGAACGCCGCACCTGCCTTCCGGCCCAAGCGGAGAGGGGCCGACGATCCAGTTCGCCCGCAGCAGCCTCTCGGTTCCGTGGAGCGACGACTACGGCAGCCTCCTCGAGCTCGCCGAAGCCTGCGACGTGCCGGTCCGCTGGTCATGCCGGACCGGCGTCTGCCACACCTGCGAGACGACCCTGATTGCCGGCGACCTCGACTATAGCCCCGATCCAGTCGAGCCACCCGCTGACGGGAGCGCACTCATCTGTTGTTCACGCCCACACGACGACATCGTGCTCGAGCTGTAGCGGCCGATACAGCGTCGAGGCGAGTGACTGGCTCTCGATTTGCGCCACGCTGACCGAGGCCGTCACCGTCCTGCACCCCGAGCGGTCATGCTTGTGCGGATTGTCACTACTCCGGGGGTGGGACTCGAACCCACAACCTCTCGATTAACAGTCGAGCGCATCTGCCAGTTGAGCTACCCCGGATCGGGCTACCCCGGGATTGGAGCCGGAGTCCGCAGTGCATTCTACGCTGACTGAACCGTCGGGTGCGAGCGAAACCAGCCCGGCCTCGACCTCCGCGTGACAGTTAGCGCAGAGCACAACACACTTGCGCGCCTCGGCACGCAGTCGACCGATGGCCACGCCGGCACCTCCGGCGTTGATTTCCATGCGCTTCAGCGAAGGGTCGAGATGGTGGAAGTGCAGGGCCCTAGCGTTGCGGCTGTAGCCGCAAACGCAGCAGGCACCGCCAGCCTCCGCGACCAATAGCTCCTTGACCCTACGGCGCCGTCGAGAGACGGACGCCGAGCGACATCGCCTACAACGGTAGTAGCCCCGTTGATCGAGGACGAACGCAGTCTCACCATGATGCTTGCAATTCAGCATCGTGACTTCCAGGTCTGGATCCCGGGCACGGGTGGCCTCGACTCTCACCCGCCGTCCCAGCGCCCCATCTGTCTTGAGTCCGTATCGCGCCAACCAGTGCCGCACCGTCGGCTTGCTGCGCCCGACCGCCTCGGCGATCTCTGCGATCGACTTGCCCGCATCTACCAGCTGGCTGAGCTCCTCGCGCGTCAGACCACCCTTGGCCTCGTGCTTGGCGCGGTTCACCGCCGCGAGCCCGTATTTGTTGAGCCAATAGCTGACCGTGGCTTCGTGTCTGCCAACGCGCTTGCCGATCTCCGCCAGCGAGAGCCCCTGGCCCAGCATCTGCTCCAAAGAAGCGCGATCCATGCACCGCATTGTCACGCGAACATATGTACGTGTGTGTGACCTTTGTGCCAGATTTGGAGCCCGCGCGTGCCAACTCTGTGACTTTCTGCAGGACGGCGCTACCGAACCGCGGAGCCGCTCCCGACAGAGCCGCGGCGAGCTGGTCCACCAGCCGCCGCCCCCCAGCTCGGGCCTCCTCAGCCCTCCCGATCCCCCGTCTGCTCCAGCACCCGCCCGTAAGCCGTATCGAAGTCCCGCTTGACCTGCGCCTTGCGCTGCGCGAGGGTGCTGATCTCACCGCCGTCCTGCCCGCGCGCCCGCTGTATCTGACGGTCCACGCGCGCAAGCTCTAGCTGCAAACGCTGCACCTCGAGCATCGCCGTGTCCGAGCGCTCGCGCCCCGCTTCCACAACCAGCTCGGCGAGCAGGCCCTTCAGCTGCTGGTCGTCCTCCAGACGCTCCTCGGCACCGGCCGGATCGCTCATCGGCGCGCGCAGATCGCCCGCGCGCAGGCGCCTGGCGGCCCGGCGCAGCAGGCCGCTTGAGAAGTGCTCGTCCACGTCCAGGCCCTCGAGCGCCGCCGCGCCTTCCTCCGGCGAGGCGATGCACAGCGCCAAGAACGCCCGCTCAGTCTCCTCGCGGCGCGTCAGCTCGCTCACGCGCGGTTGGCGCGCTCGCGCCTGCTGCCCCTCGCCCCCACCCTCGCCACGGCCATCAACCCCGCCGGCGCCTCGCCGTGGCCCGTGCCCGGGCTCGGCGCCTCGCTGAGGTGCGCGGGGGGCCGCCGCCAGCAGCTTTTCCGCGAGACCCTCCTTCAACGCCATCCGGCTGTCGACCGTCCGCGTCAGCTCCATTCGCAGCGCACTCTCAGGCAGCTCCGCGAACACGGGCCGCAACTCGTCGATCATGCGGTCCTGCTCTTCCGCGTTGGACGGGTCGCCGCTCGCGAGCACGCGCTCGGCGCGAAAGCTCACGAACGAGATCGTGCGCTTGACCGCCTCCTGCATCGCCGTTGCGCCGTCGCGCTGGATCAGCTCAGCGGGGTCGGTGCCCGCCGGCAGCATCACCACGCGCAACTCCAACTTGCGTTTGTTCGCCAGGCGGAACGCCTTCAGCATCGCCTCCTGCCCGGCGCTGTCCGCGTCGAGCGCAAGCAACACCGTCTGTGCCATCCGCGCCAGCTCGCCGACCTGCTCGGCCGTCAGCGCCGTGCCCATCAGCCCGACCGCGTTGCGGATGTCCGCCTGGTGCAGCGCGATCACGTCGGTGTAGCCCTCGCACACGATCACCTCCCCCGCCTTGGTCGCGTGCGCCCGCGCGAGATCGGCGCCGTACAGCTGCAGGCCCTTGTGGTAGATGTCGTTGTCGGAGGTGTTCAGATACTTCGGGCGCTGTTCCTCGCGCATCGCGCGCGCGCCAAAGCCCAGCACGCGCCCGCGCACGTCAGCCAGCGGGAACATGATCCGTGAGCGGAAGCGGTCGTAGATGCGCCCGCCTGTCCTTCCGGAGGGAGGGTTCTCCTTCGAGCGCTGCGCGAGGCCCGTGTCGTACAGCTCGCGCTCGGAGAACCCGCCCCTGCGCGACGCGCTCAGCACCCTGTCCCACGCGCTCGGCGCGTAGCCGACGCGGAACTCGCGCAGGATCTCCTCGCCGAGGCCCCTGCCCAGCAGGTACTCGCGCGCGCGCGCCGCCTCCTCTGACTCCCACAGGTAGCGTTCGTAGTACGCGGCCGTGCGGCTCAGCAGCTCGAGCAGCCGCTCCCTGCGTTTGCGCTTCTCCGCCTCTTTCGGGTCCTCCTCCTCGCGCTGCAGCTCCACCCCATAGCGTTCCGCCAGCAGCTCGAGCGCCCCCTTGAAGTCCACGCCCTCGCTCTCCTGCACGAACGTAAATACGTCGCCTGAGGCCTGGCAGCCGAAGCAGTAGTACACCTTCTGCGCCGGGTCGATCCCGAACGAAGGCGTGCGCTCGTCGTGGAACGGGCACAGGCCCTCATAACGCGCCGGGCCCGCACGGCGCAGCTCCGTGCGCGCGGAGACCAGCTCGATGAAGTCGACCGCATCGCGTACGCGGTCCTTTGACTCGTTCGTGTACAGCGCCACGCCGCTACGCTAGCGGGCGAAAGCGCGCGGCACCTGCAACTCGGTGTACTCCCTGATGCAGTAGCGGTCGGTCATCCCCGCCAGGTAATCGGTCACCCGCTCCGCCAGCTCGCGCTCGTCCGCCGGCGCTCCTTCCTCGCCCCCCGGCAATAGCTCCGGATTTTCGACGTAGTGCTCGAACAGCCTGCGCACGACCGCCGTGATCTTCGCGTGCTCCGCGCGCACCGCAGGCCCTAGGTACACGCGCTCGAACATGAACGTGCGCAGCTCGTCCATCGCTGGTCCCGCCAGCGGCCCTTGCACGATCTCCCCTGCGAGCTCGGAGTGCTCGACCATGTCATGCACCAGCGCGTCGATCCGCGCCGAGCCACTTGACCCGAGTACCGCGATCGGCTCGCGCGGCAGCTCCTCCTCGCGTAGCAGTCCCGCGCGCACCGCGTCGTCGATGTCGTGGTTGATGTACGCCACGCGGTCGATCACGCGCACGATCCGGCCCTCGAGCGTGCTCGGCAGCGACGTGCGGCTGGAGTGACGCGCGATCCCGTCGCGCACCTGCTCTGTGAGGTTGAGCCCCACCCCGTCGCGCTCCAGGCAATCGACGATCCGCAGTGAGTGCTCGTAGTGGCGGAAGTCGCGCCCGAAGCGCTCTTTCACGCACGCGTCCAGCACGTCCTCGCCGATGTGCCCGAACGGCGGGTGGCCGAGGTCGTGGCCGACGCCGATCGCCTCGACCAGATCCTCGTTCAGGCGCAGCGCACGCGCCACCGTGCGCGAGATGCTCGTCACCTCCAGCGTGTGCGTCAGCCGCGTGCGGTAGTGGTCGCCGCGCGGCGCCACGAACACCTGCGTCTTGTGCGTCAGCCGGCGAAATGCCTTGCTGTGCACGATCCTGTCGCGGTCGCGCTGAAACGGCGTGCGCAGCGAGCAGTCGTCCTCCGCGCGCGTGCGCAGAGCCGGGTAGGAGCGCGCCGCCAGCGGCGAGAGCAGCCGCTGCTCCTGCTCGGCGAAGAGCTCCGCGAATCCGGCCGCGACGCTCAGTTCTCGCGTTTCCAGTCGCCCCGTCCGGTCGCCTTGTGCACCCAGTGGTGCCAGCCCTTCATCTCGCCCGGGTCCTCGTCGAACACGGGCGCGCCGCCGCCCGGCTGGGGCAGGCCCTGGGCCGCGGCCGTGTCGATGCGCAGGTCCACGCCGTGTTCGTGCAGCGACGCAACGTCCGCCGCCTGCACGAATCGCCGCCCGTGTCCCGGCGTCGAGATCACGAGGCCGTGGAAGATGTCCTTCTCCGGCGCCGACACCACGTGGTGCACCGTGCCCACCTGCTCGCCGTCGGACGCCAGCACCGGGACGCCTTTCTCCAGCACCTGGTATGCGATCGGAAAGCCCTCGTCCACGGCGCACCACGATACCGGGATCTCCCTGCGCCTCGTCCGGGCGCCGTCCCGCGTCCACCGGATCGCCCGTCCGGCGCTCAGCCGATGTGCCCGACCGCCGGCATCAGGCGCACGTGCGCGTGGTGCTCGAGCGTTGCCGCGATCGCACGCTCGACCTGGCCGAGTGCCGCGGCGGCCGCGTCGGGAACGTCCGTCAGCGCACGCCCGAGTGCCTCGGTCATGAAGCTGTACGCGTCCTCGTGCAGCGGGAACGAGCCCGCCTCACACGCCCCGCACACGACGCCGCCGGCGGCGCCCGAGAAGCCGACCAGGTGCTCGCGCTCGCCGCAGCTCGCGCACCCGCCCAGTTGCGGCGCGAGCCCCGCCGCCAGCAGCAGCTTCAGGCGAAACGCCAGCGCCGCCGCGCGGCCGGTCCCCGTGCGAACGCCAGCGGCGGGGTCGGCGCCAACGCCGGCTTCAGCACTCGCGCCAGCTCCCGCGCGCTCGTCCAGCAGCGCAAGCTGGCGGCACAGCAGGTTGAACACGCCAGGGTGCGGCTCCGGCGTCTCAAACAGCCGCCCGACCGCATCGCATGCGCGCGCCGCCGCGTCCAGCGCGCGCGCGTCCCCGCGCAGGCGCGCGTGACCGTCGATCGTCTGCGCGCCCGTCACCGTCAGCAGCTCGCCGCGCCCTTCGTGCAGCTCGATGTTCAGGCGGAAGAACGGCTCCAGGCGCCCGCCGAAACGACTGCGCGCCCGCCGCACGCCCTTCGCGATCGCGCCCACGCGCCCGCGATGCGGCGTGTACAGGTGCAGGATGCGATCGGCCTCGCCGTAGCGCATCGAGCGCAGCACCACCGCTTCCGTCTTCACAGCCCGACTGGACACGCTCTCAATCCTGACACCCGCGCCGGCCGGCGCGGCGAGCGTCGCACCCGGCACGTCCGTCACCACGCCCGCAGCTACCGCATCACAAGCCGCACATCCTCTAAGTTGCGCACACGTGACACACACGGACGAGCTGAACGAGAAGCAGTACGAGAAGGAGCTGCTGCGCCTGCAGACGGAGCTGGTGTACCTGCAGGAGTGGGTCGTGGCGGGCGGGCGGCGGCTGGTGGTGCTGTTCGAGGGCCGCGATACGGCCGGCAAGGACGGCGCGATCAAGCGCATCGTCTATTACCTGAACCCGCGTACGTGCCACGTCGTCGCCGTCCCCACGCCCGGCGAGCGCGAGCGCACGCAGTGGTTCTTCCAGCGCTACGTGCAGCACCTGCCGGCGGGCGGCGAAATGGTGCTGTTCAACCGCAGCTGGTACAACCGCGCGGGCGTCGAGCACGTGATGGGCTACTGCAGCGAGGAGGAGTACGAAGAGTTCCTGCGCTTCTGCCCGCTGTTCGAGCAGGCACTGGTCAACGACGGCATCATGCTCGTGAAGTACTGGCTGTCGGTGAGCGACGAGGAGCAGGAGCGGCGCTTTGAGAAGCGGCTGTCGGACCCGCGCAAGCGCTGGAAGTTCAGCCCGACCGACCTGCAGGCGCGCGCCCGCTGGGTCGACTACGCGGAAGCGAAGGACAGGATGTTCGCGTACACCGACGTCGAGCACAGCCCGTGGTATGTGGTCGAGGCCGACGACAAGCGCACCGCGCGCCTGAACCTGATCAGCCACCTGCTGTCGCTGATCCCGTACGAGCACGTGCACGCGGGCAAGCCGCCGAAGCTGCCGCCGCGCCAAGAGCGCAAATACATCAGACCCCCCAAGCGCACCGAGCGTGTCGTACCGACGCGTTACAGCGTGAGCTCGCACTGACCGCAAATCCAAATAATGGAAGTGATCTAGATCGGGACGTGCGTGCTACTTGTGGTGGAGGGCGTTTTCTCCAACGCCCTTTCGATGCACAGGGGCAGCGTTTCCCTGACGCAGGCCCTGCCGTACGGATGCGAGGCCGGTGGCGTAACCCCCACTGCCCCCGCCTCGCTTCCGTGCCGACTCCAGCCGCAGCCGCTGCAATCCGCCACCCCCCTGGGCCACCCATGCGCGACCCGCTATATTTTATGAAGTAATGAGCAGGGTGACCGTGTATACGACCGAGCCGTGCTCGTTCTGCGCGAAGGTCAAGGGCCTGCTGCGCGCTCGCGGGGTCGAGTTCGCGGAAATCAACCTCAGCAAGGACCCCGACGGTCGCGCGCAGCTCGCGCGCAGCACCGGCATGATGAGCTTCCCGCAGGTGCTTGTCGACGGTCAGCTCGTCGGTGGCTTCACCGAGGTGCAGGCCGCCGCCGAGAGCGGGCGCCTGGACGAGTTGCTCGCCGCCTAAACGGCGGCTGGCAGCTCTCGCACACGTACGTCCCGCGACCGCCCACGACCATCTTCTTGATCGGCGAGCCGCACGTCGCGCACGGCTCGCCCTCGCGCAGGTGCACGAGGAACTGGTCCTGGAAGGAGCCGCGCACGCCGTCCACGTGGCGGAAGTCATCGATGCTCGCCCCGCGCGCGTCGATGCCCGCGCTCAGCGCCGCGATCACGCTCTCGCGTAGCCGCCCGTACTGCTCGCGCGTCAGCCTGCCCGCCGGCCTGCGCGGGTGCAACCCAGCCCTGAACAGCGCCTCATCGGCGTAGATGTTGCCCACGCCCGCGATCCTGCGCTGGTCGAGCAAGAACGCCTTGATCGGCGCCGTCCTGCCGTTCGCAAGCTCGCGCAGGTGCTCCGCCGTGAAGCGCTCGTCGAACGGCTCGAGTCCGAGCCGCGCCGCGAAGAACTCCTCGAGCGCGTCCGAGCCGAGCAGCAGCTCGCCCGTGCCGAAGCGCCGCGGGTCGACGATCGCCAGGCGCCGTTTGTCGCGGCGTTTGCTCCCGCGCGCCGGCCCCAGCTCCATGCGCACGCGCACGTGCTGCTGATCGGGGTCCGGGTCGGCGAGCACCGCGCCCGTCATGCGCAGGTGCTGCGCGAGGTGCACGTCGCCGTCAAAGTTCCACACCAGGTACTTGCCGCGCCTGCCCAGGCTTTCCACACGCCTGCCGCGCAGCGCATCCTCTAGCTCGTGCGGCGCCAGAGGGCGCGACCAGCGCGGGTCTGAGATCTCGATCTTCGTCAGCCTGCGGCCCTCCACCAGCGGCGCCAGCTGACCTCTGATCGTCTCCACCTCGGGCAGCTCGGGCATCACCTAGCAGCTTATGAGCAAGCAGGCCGGTCTGGCGGGCCGGCCGCACTCGCCGGTGGGCTGGCCGCACTCGCCGGTGAGGGGGCCGCACTCGCCGGTCAGGGGGGCCGCACTCGCCGGTGGCGGGGCGCGCTCGCGGGTAACGGGCCGGCGGGTTTGTTTGCTCGCGCATCGCCCGTATAACCATCGCTATACGGTCGATGCGCGATGAGTTAATCAACGGAGAAACGCCTGCCCGGGCAGCGCCGCGTCCTCGCGCCCGGTGAGCCACGAGAGCACGGTCGCGCCGACGTCCGCCAGCGGACCGTCGTGGCGCGTGCCGCCAAGGCTGTGACCGCCGGGGCCGTCGCCGCGAGACCGGCGCGCAAGCATCTCGCCGGTCACGGCCAGCAGCGGCGCGTACTCGCGCGTGTGGTCAGTGCCCGGGTGCGAGAGGTCGACGCCGTGGTCGGCGGTCACGATCAACAGCTCGCCCTCGCGCAGGCGCTCGAGCACGGCGCCCACGTGCGCGTCGATCTCGCGCAGGGCGCGCGCGAAGCCGGCCGCATCCTTGCGGTGGCCATACACCTGGTCAGTCTCGATCAGGTTCGCGAACACCAGACCCTGCCCAGGCTGGGCGAGCAGCTCCTCGACGGATTGCAGCGCGCGCGCGTTGGTGGCGCCATCGTGGCGCGCGCTGACGCCCACGCCGGCGAACAGGTCGTGGATCTTGCCGACGCCGTGCACCGACACGCCGGCGTCTTGCAGCACCTGCAGGTAGCTGCGCGCGGGCGGCGTGAGCGCGAAGTCGCGGCGGCCGTCCGTGCGCACGAACGCCCCGTGCGCGCCGGTGAACGGCCGTGCGATCACGCGCCCGACGGCGTGCTCGCCGCGCGTTGCCTCCCGCGCCGCGACGCACGCTCGGTATAGCTCCTGCGCGGGCACGCGATCGACGTGCGCTGCCATCTGCAGCACGGAGTCCTGGGAGGTGTACAAGATCAGCGCGCCTGTGCGCAGATGCTCGGCACCGAAGTCCTCGATCGCCGCGAGGCCGTTGTCGGGCCGGTTGCAGATCAGCTGATGGCCCGTCGCCTGTTCAAGGCGCGCGACGAGCTCCGGCGGGAAGCCGTCCGGGTACGTCGGCAGCGCGCGCTCCTGCACGACCCCCATCAGCTCCCAGTGGCCGCTGATCGAGTCCTTGCCCGGGCCAAGCGGATGCAGGCGCCCGAAGATCGCCGGATCGCCGCTCGGGGCGAGCCCGCGCACGGGCGTGATCGAGCCGAGCCCGAGCGCCTGCAGCATCGGCAGCTCCAGGCCGCCGACGGCGTCCGCGAGGTGGGCGAGCGTGTTCGTGCCCTCGTCGCCATATGAGGCGGCGTCCGGCAGTGCCCCCACGCCGCACGCGTCGATCACCAGCACGAACGCGCGCCGCGCGTCGCGGCTACGGGGCACTCGTGGCCCGCGGGTGCGCTTTGAAATAGGCGTGCTTCAGCCGCTCGGCGGACAGGTGCGTGTAGACCTGGGTGGTCGCGAGGTCGGCGTGGCCGAGCATCTCCTGCAGCGAACGCAGGTCACAGCCGCCGGCGAGCAGGTGCGTGGCGAAGCTGTGGCGCAGCGTGTGCGGGCTCATCCGCTCCGCAAGGCCCGCACTGCGGGCGTGGCCTTGGACGATCTTGTAAAGCCCCTGGCGCGTCAGACCAGAGCCCCTGTTGTTGAGGAACAGGCGTGTCTGCTGACGAGCGTGGCCGCGCGCGTGAGGCGCGAGCAACACGGGCCGCCCGGAGCGGCAGTACGCGCGCAGTGCGGCGACCGCCTGGCGCCCGATCGGCACGATCCGCTCCTTCGAGCCCTTGCCGCGCGCACACAGCAGCCCCTCGTCGAGGTCGACGTCGGCGAGCTCCAGGCCGACCGCCTCCGACGCGCGCAGCCCGCACGCGTACATCACCTCCAGCAGCGCGCGGTCGCGCAGCACCAGCGGCTCGGCGCCCAGCGGCTGGCCGAGCAGCCGCGCGACCTCATCGCGTGTGAGCACCCGCGGCAGGCGCTGGGGCTTACGCGGACCGCGCAGGTCGGCCGTCGGGTCGTGCGCGATCGCGCCTTCGCGGCGCAGGTGGCGGTAGAAGGAGCGCAGGCACGCGACCTTACGCGCGAGCGTGCTCGGCGCGACCCCGAGTTGCGACAGGAACGCCGCGAGGTCGCCGTGCGTCGCCGTCGCCGCGGTCAGCCCGTGGCGGTCGAAGAACTCACCGAGCTGCAGCAGGTCCGAGCGGTAGGCTTCGAGCGTGTTGCGCGAGAGCCCGCGCTCGAGCTCCAAGTACGCAAGGAAGTCGAGCAGCAGCGGCTCGATCGGAGCGACGGTCGGCGGCGGCGCCGCCGCCTGAGCTGGCGTCATACCTCCAGCTTCGCTGACGGCGCCCGCGCTCCTTGGCCGTGCAAGTCCGCGTTCAGCCGGCAGGCCAGCGCAGGCGGCAGTTCAGCACCCAGCGGCACCCAGCGGCACCCAGCGGGCGACGCTTAGCAGGCGCTCAGGCGTTCAGCCGCCGCGCGAGCCACAGCAGCCCGATCAGCGTCTTCGCGTCGCGGCACTGCTCGAGCGCGCGCTCCAGTTCAGCCAGCGGCCACGGGACGATCTCGATGCGCTCGTCCTCGCCGCTGTCGGCGTGCGCGGGATACAGGTCGGTGGCGCAGAACAGGTGTACGCGCTCGTCGGTGAAGCCGGCGCCGGTGTAGTAGACGACGATCGGCTCCCAGCGCTGCGCGCCGTGGCCGATCTCCTCAGCGAGCTCGCGCTGGGCGGCCGCGAGCGGCTGCTCGCCGTCCACGTCCAGGCGCCCGGCGGGGATCTCCAGCAGGGCGGGCTCGTCGACGGCCTCGCGCGGCTGGCGCACGAGCCACACGTGCTCGGCGTCGTACGCGACGATCCCCACCGCTCCGCGGTGGCGGACGATCTCGCGCGAGACCTCCGCGCCGTCGGCGTGGCGGAAGCGCTCGATGCGCACGTCGACGATGCGCCCGTGGTAGACGGTCTCGCCGCCGAGCGCTTCGAACGAGCTACTCACTCGAGCTCGTCGGTGCCGATCAGCTCGGCGAACACGCTGCCGGCGGCGAGCGCGGCGGCAAAGAACAGGGGGTCGGAGGTCAGCCCGCGCTCGGGCGTCTCGGCGGGCAGGCCGCTGGCTGCGTATGCCGGCAGATCGACGCGCGCGCGGCGCCAGTCGTGGCGCGCGATCCGCGCCGGACGCTCGACGATCGGCCGCCTGACGTCTACGGCGAGCGTCGCGCGCTCGCCGTCCGGGCGGTTGGGCATCGCGCCGCCGAAGACCGCGCTGAGGCCGGCGCGCAGGTCGGCGCCGACGGGCGAGCGCATGCCCGCGGGCAGCGCCACGGTGACCGGCTCGAGCAGCAGGTCGAGCACCGTGAGCGTGTGGTGAGAGATGCCGCGGTGGCGGCTGCCCTGCTCGCTGGAGGCGCAGGACATCTCCGCGACGAGCAGCGTCTGGCAGCCGAGCGCGAGCGCGACGTGCGCGGCGTCAAGCGCGCTCGTGCCACCGTGGCCGAGCGCGGAGCCCGAGCCGACGACCGCCGGCCCCGGCCCGCAAACCGCGGCGTCCCAGCCGAGTAGGCGCAGGCCGTGGTGCAGCGCGCCGGCGACGGAGATCGCCTCGCCCTCGCCGCCGAACGCCGCCCCCGCGGTCAAATGCCCGGCGAGCAGCCCGCGCTCACACAGCGCGTGCACCAGGCGCGAGTGCGCGCTCGGCAGCGCGCCGCCGTCGGTCTGCACGTAGCCGAGCTTCGCCCCGGGCGCTGCCTGGGCGAACGCCCAAGCCAGCGGCGCGAGCTGGTCGTGTTGCGCGAGCACCGCGACGGGGCGCTCGATCGGGATCTGCAGAGACTCCATCGGCGCTGCAAGCTACAGGGCGGCGGCCGGCGAAAGGCTTGCCGCCTCGTCCAGCAGGGCGAGCGCCACGTCGAGCATCTGGTCGAGCGCGACCGCGCTCACGCGCTCTCCCGGCTCGTGGTTGCGCTCGGTGCCGTTCGCGATGTTGACTGTCGGGAAGCCCTGCGCGATCAGCGCGTTGGCGTCAGAGCCGCCGCCGCTTGAGATCCGTAGCGGCTCGTGCCCGCACGCGCGCAGCGCCTGCTCAGCGACGCGCACGGGCGGGCTGCTCGCGGGCAGGCGGTAGCCGGAGAAGGTGCGCTCGACGCTGATGTCCACGTCGCAGTCGCAGTCGGGCAGGTTGGCCGCCTCGTGCAGGCGCTCGACGATCTCCGCGACGATCTCCTCCGCCCGCTCATCGCCGAGCGCGCGCGCCTCGAGCGACAGCTCGCAGTGTTCGGCGACGACGTTGATCGCGCTGCCGCCGGCGATCGTGCCGACGTTGACGGTCGTGTCCGCGTCAACGCGCCCGTGCGGCAACGAGGCGATCGCGCGAGCAGCGGCGAGGATCGCGCTGCGGCCCTCCTCGGGGCGGATGCCCGCGTGCGCGGCGGCGCCGCGGAAGGACGCTTCGATGCGAAAGTGCGTCGGCGAGTCGATCACGACCTCGCCGATCGGCGAGGCGTGGTCAAAGACGAACCCGAAGTCGCTGCGCAGGCGCGCGGCGTCGAACGCGCTCGAGCCGGCCAGCGCGATCTCCTCGCCGACGGTGAACAGCAGCTCGACGTCCACCGGCGCGCCCTCGCGGCTGACGTGGCGCGCGAGCGCGAGCAGCACGGCCACGGCAGCCTTGTTGTCGGCGCCAAGGATGCCCTGGTTGGCGTTCTCCCAGCCGCCGTCCACGAGCACCGGCTCCACGGGCGCCAGCAGCGGAACGGTGTCGAGGTGCGCGCACAGCAGCACCGAGCGCCCGCCGCCATCCCGACCCTCGTCGGCCTCGGCGGGCCGCGCCGCAGTGGGATCGCCACGGCGCATGGCGGGGATGAACGCGAGCAGGTTGCCGCAGTCAGAGCCCACGCGCGGCCCCGCGTCGTCCTCGTCGACGGCGACGTCGAGCGCGCGCAGCTCGGCTATCACGCGCTCGGCGCACGCGCGCTCGCGCCCCGACGGGCTCTCGATCCGGCACAGCTCGGCGAACGTGCCGTTCAAATACGATCGCTCGCGTCGTCCCCGGAGGGGGAGCTCGCCGACACTCACGAGACGCTGGCGTGCAGCTCGTCGGCGCGCACGAGCGCGGCGGCGACGAAGTCTCGGAATAGCGGCGCGGGGCGCTCGGGACGGGACTTGAACTCGGGGTGGAACTGCGAGGCGACGAAGAACGGGTGCTCGTCGAGCTCGATCACCTCGACGAGGCGCTCGTCGGGCGAGGTGCCGGACACGCGCAGGCCGGCGCTTTCCAGGCGCTTGCGCAGCCGGTTGTTGACCTCGTAGCGGTGGCGGTGGCGCTCATAGATGACGGCCTCGCCGTACATCGCAAGCGCGCGGCTGCCCGCGTGGAGCTTGATCGGGTCGGCGCCGAGGCGCATCGTGCCGCCGAGGTCGGCGACTTCCTTCTGCTCGGGCAGCAGGTCGATGACCGCGAACGGCGTCTCGATGTCGAACTCGGTCGAGTTGGCGCCCTCCATGCCGGCGACGTTGCGCGCGAACTCGGCGACGGCGACCTGCATGCCGAGACAGATACCCAGATATGGGATTCTGGCGCTCGCGCGCGAACTGCGCGGCGGCGATCTTGCCCTCGATCCCGCGTCCACCGAAGCCGCCGGGGATGAGGATGCCGTCGGCGTCGCCGAGCCGGCGCTCCAGCTCGCCGTCCTGACGGCTCTCGAGCTTCTCGGAGTCGATCCAGTCGATCTCGACCCTGCCGTCCTGCAGCGAGGCGGCGTGGCGGAGCGCTTCACAGACCGACAGGTAGGCGTCCTCGAGCTGCACGTACTTGCCGACGAGCGCGATCCGCACCGTCCTGGTGGCGCGCGCGGCGCGTTCGATCGGCTCCGTCCAGCGGGCCAGATCGGGCGCGGGCGCCTGCATTGCGAAGTGCTCGAGGATGAAGTCGTCGACGCCCTGCTCGCGGAACGTAAGCGGCACCTTGTAGATGTTCTCGACGTCGCATGCCGAGACGATCGCCTCCATCGGCAGGCTCGCAAACAGCGCGATCTTCTTGCGGATCTCATTCGACAGCGAGCCCTCGGAGCGGCACATGAGCATGTCCGGCGCGATGCCGATGCGCCGTAGCTCGTTGACGGAGTGCTGCGTGGGCTTGGTCTTCAGCTCGCCCGCGTGGCCGATGTAGGGCACGAGCGTCAGGTGGATGAACATGCAGCGCCGGCGCCCGACGTCGACGGGGAACTGGCGGATCGCCTCGAGGAACGGCAGCGACTCGATGTCGCCGACCGTGCCGCCGATCTCGGTGATCACGAAGTCGACGTCGCTGGACTCGGCGATCAGCGCGATCCGCTGCTTGATCTCGTCGGTGATGTGCGGCACGACCTGCACGGTGCCGCCGAGGTAGTCGCCGCGGCGCTCGCGGCGGATGACGGTGTCGTAGATGCCCCCGGCGGTGACGTTCGAGGCGTGGCTGGTGTTGGCGTCGGTGAAGCGCTCGTAGTGGCCGAGGTCGAGGTCGGTCTCGGCGCCGTCCTCGGTGACGAACACCTCGCCGTGCTGATACGGCGACATCGTGCCTGGGTCGACGTTGATGTAGGGGTCGAACTTCTGCAGCCCGACCGTCAGCCCACGTGCGACGAGCAGCCGTCCGAGTGAGGCCGCCGCGATCCCCTTGCCGAGTGAGGAGACGACACCGCCGGTGACAAAGATGAACCGGGTCTTGCTGGGCGGCTGCGCGTGGCGATCGGAGTGGTGCATGCTCATGTGGGCCTGCCCAGAGAGTGTAGTCGGCGCTCAGGCGGCGCGGCGCAGGTCACGCGCGTGGCGGCGCGCGGCGCTGTCGTCATTGTCGGCGCCAAGCATGCGCACGAGCTCGCTGACGACGTCGCCCTCGCGCAATTGCACGACGGTGGTGCGCGTGGGCTCGGCGTCGGTGTCCTTGACGATCGAGAAGTGCCGCGCGCCGAGCGAGGCGATCTGCGGCAGGTGCGTGATGCACAACACCTGCCTGCGCTCTCCCAGCTCGCGCAGCCTGGCACCGACGACGCGCGCGGTTTGACCGCCGATGCCCGCGTCGACCTCGTCGAACACGAGCGTCGCGTCCTGCGGCGAGGCGCCCGCGACGCTCATGATCGCGAGCATCACACGCGAGAGCTCGCCGCCGGAGGCGATCTCCCGCAGCGGGCCCGCGGGCACCCCGGGGTTGGGGGCGATCATGAACTCGACCGAGTCGCCGCCAGAGGGGCCCGGCTCGCGCTCGTCGAGCACGACCTCGAAGCTCGCCTCGCCCATCGCCAGCGAGCGCAGCTGCTCGCGCACCGCGAGCGCGAGGTCTTGCGCGGCGGCGGCGCGCGCGCTGCGGATCGAGAGCACGTGGCGCTGCAGCTCAGCACGCGTGTCGGCGAGCTGCTCGGTGATCTGCGCCAGCGCAACCTCCGCCCCGGCGAGCTGCTCGTGGCGCGCGCGGGCGCCGACGGCGAACTCGAGCACCGCGCGAACGCTGCCGCCGTGCTTGCGCGCGAGCCGCTCGATCGCGTCGAGTCGCCGTTCGAGCGCGTCGAGCGAGGCGTCTGGACCGAGCTGGTCGAGGACTCCGTCCCCCTCCGGGGACGATGCGAGCGCGTCGGCGCCCGCCCGCTCACAGTACGCGCGCAGCTCGCCTGCCAGGTCCCCGGACTCGATCACGAGGGCACGCATGCGCTCGGCGAGCGCATCCAGCGAAGGATCGACGCCGGCGAGGGCGTCCAGCCCACCGGCAGCCGTCGCTGCAAGCTGCACGGCGCCGTTGGCCTCGCCCGACTCCGGCGACAGCGCTTCGGCGCCGGCGCCGGCGGCCGTGCACAGCGCGTCGAGCCTGCGCAGGCGCTCGCGCGCTGCCAGCAGTTGCTCATGCTCGCGCTCGTCGGGTGCGAGCGCGTCGATCTCGGCGAGCTCGTAGGCGAGCAGGTCGAGCTCGCGCTCGCGCTGTGAGGAGAGCTCGCGCAGCTCCTGCAGCCGCTCCTCCAGCAGCCGCGTGCGCGCGAACGCGTGCGCACACGCGCGCAGACGCGCGGCGTGCTCGCCGTCGCAGTGGCCGTCGAGGATCTCCAGTTGCGCGCCCGACAGCGTCAGCTTGCGGTGCTCGTGCTGCCCGTAGAACGCGAGCAGCGCGGCGCCAACGTCGCGCAGCTCGCCGACGCTGGCCGAGCGGCCGCCGAGGTAGGCGCGCGTGCGTCCGTCGGTGCCGACGCGGCGGGCGAGCGTGAGCTCCTCGGCGTCGGCGCTGAGGCGCTCGCCGAGCTGCTCGCGCAGGGACTCAGGGAGGTCAAAGATGCCCTCGACGTACGCCTCGCCGGCGCCCGGCCGCACGATCCCCGGCCGTGCGCGACCGCCGAGCAGCAGGTCGAGCGCGTGCGCGAGCACGGTCTTGCCGGCGCCGGTCTCGCCCGTGAGCACGTTCAAACCCGGCGCCAGCCGCAGCTGGGCCTGCTCGATCAACAGGAGATTCTCGACGCGGAGCTCTTGCAGCACATCAGGTGGTGTACCAGCGCATGGGGACGGATCGCACGGGCGCTGGCGCCGGCACTGGGTCGCTCGCAGTGGGTGCTCGCCGTGCGGCGTGGCGTGCACGCCTTGCTCCGGCGGGCGCTGGCGGGCATAATCGGTGCGTACCGGGTCCAGGAGGGACCTCGTCCCGGGCGTACACTCGTCCGCTACCAGGCATGGCTGCCAGCGACCCAAATCCGCGCTCCGATCGGCTCCCGCCGGAGGTAGGCGACTGTCTGACGCCGGCGGCGCTGGGCGAGCGCATGGAAGAGGAGATCGGCCGCGCCGAACGCCACGGCACCGAGCTGAGCTGCTTGCTGGTGAGGATCGACAACCTGGACGAGCTCGCCAGCGAGCACGGCGGCGCGCTGCGCGAGCAGACGATCGACTACGTCGCCTCGGCACTGCGCCGCGAGCTGCGCCGCTTTGACAGGGTCGGCCGCGTGGGGTCGAGCGGGCTCGCCAGCCAGGGCGTACAGGGCCGCCAGGGCGGTTCGGCGGCGGCCATGGATTTGCTGATCGTGCTCCCCGGCGCGGACAGCCCGCGCGGGGAGATCGTGGCGCGGCGCGCGCTCGAGCGCGTGCGCACGATCAAGGTGGAAGCGGCGGGCGCACGCCAGCCGCTTGAGATCTCGGTGGGACTCGCGGCGTGGCAGCAGGAGGTGAGCGCGGAGGCCCTGCTGGCGCGGGCGCGCGCCGCGCTGCGCAGCGTCAACGGCGATCGCGGCTACCCGCTCCCGGGCAGCGCGGCGACGGCGGCGGGCGAGCCGGGCGAGAGTCGCTGAGCGCGCGCCCCCCGGGCCGCGGTCCATAATCCCCTCCGTGCTCTCCGGATCTGAGTTGTGGCTGCTGCGCCTGATGGCCGATCGCGGGCTGGCGCTACTCGACGCGGGCACGCTGCTGGTGGTGATCGAGGAGCGCGGCGAGCTGCGCGTGGCGGCGAGCAGCGGCGCGCAGTCGGTGCGCCTGAGGATCACGCGTGTGCAGGGCAGCGCGCTGGGGGCGTTGTACCTGCAGGGCAAGCCGGTGGCGCTCGACCGTCCCCGCGGTCCGGAGGCGGCGTGGCTGCACGAACTTGGCCTGGAGGCACGGGCGGTGCTCGTCGAGCCGCTGAACCTCGAGGGTCACGGCGGCGGGATGGTGATCGCGCTGCGCGAGAACGGCAGCTTCCGCGAGCCCGACCGCCAGGCGCTGAGCGCGTTCGCGTCGAGCGTGTCGCAGCGCCTGGCGGCAGAGCGCTCGGTGGAGATCGAACGCTTGCGTTACGGCATGGAGGCGCGCGAGCGCGAGCGCACGCGCTGGGCGCGCGAGATCCACGACGAGAGCATCCAGGGCATCGGCGCGCTGCGCCTGCAGCTCGCGAACGCGCGCGACCAGGAAGACAAGGAGGCGCTGAGCGCGGCCGTGGACGTGGCGCTCGAGGGTCTCGGCAACGAGATCGACGGCCTGCGCCACCTGATCACCGAGCTGCGGCCGGCGGCGCTCGACGACCTCGGGCTGGCGGCCGCACTGGAGGCGCTCGCCAGGCGCGCGCAGGCGATCGACGGGCTGGATGTCAAGACGGAGATCAACCTCGGCAGCGGATCCGACGGTGAGGGCGAGAACGCCGGGAACGGCGGGTATCGCCTGGACGCGGAGCTCGAGAGCACGATCTACCGGGTCGTGCAGGAGGCATTGACGAACGTCAGCCGCCACGCGCAGGCCACTGAAGCGGTGATCAGCGTGACTGAGCGCGACGGCATGGTCAGCGCGTCGGTGACCGACGACGGCCGCGGGCTGCCGGAGACCTCGCGCCTAGGGCCGCGCGGCGACGGCCTGGAGGGCGGCTTCGGGATGTCGGGGATGCGCGAGCGCGCGGAGCTGGTCGGCGGCGAGCTCGAATGGGCACGCGCGCCCGAGCGCGGGACGATCATGCGCCTGACGGTGCCGCTGGCGGGACGCCCGGCGCACACGGCAGAGCCGCCCGCGTTCTAGCGTTTTTCGGGAGACGCGATCGCGGGCTCCTTCGTACAGCGTCGCTGGCGCCGGTCACCACACCTGCCGACACCAGTCAGGACTTCTCGCCCTCCCCTGCGCGCTCGTCGTCCTCGTCTTCGTCGCCGCCGTCGCCGTCGCGGCGCAGCCAGCCGGCGAGCTGCTTGCCGACGGAGTTGACCGACTCGCCGGCGTCGCGAAAGCCATCGCGGATGCGTTCCGAGTAGAACGTCACCGCGTCGCTGCCGTCGGCGCGCGGATCGACGGGGTCGCTGCGGCGGATGTACTCGCCGCCGGCGATGCGATCGTACTCGCCGGAGCGCACCCACTCCATCAGCTCGTGCGTGCGCTTGACGGGCATCGGGTGCGTGACGCCAAGGTCGAGCATCAGCCGCGTCAGGCGCTCCAGGCCGCTGCCCTTCTCCTTGTAGTCGATGCCCTGGCGCATGAACAGGTCGAGGTCGAGTTGGTCGACCATCGCGCCTGCGGCGAGCGACATCAGCGTGCGGCAGACGACGAGCGGGTCGCGCGTGACGAGCGCGGCGGCGCGGTCGGCGCTCAGCTCGGTCGCCCTTCCCCACTCCATCAGTGCCGAGCGCACGGGCGCGAGCGGCAGCGGCAACCGCGCGCTGCGCGTGAGCAGCACGAGGATCGCCAGCGCGGTGCGGTAGAGCTGGTGGTCGGAGAGGATGTGCGCGGCCTCGTGCGCGAACACCGCGCGGCGCTGGGGCGCGTCGAGCAGCTGCACGAGCTCTGACTGCACGACCACGATCGGCTTGCTCGCACCGATCGCCAGCGCGTTCGGCGCTGGGTATTGGGTGAGGTACAGGTCGGGCACCTCGGCCATGTCGAGCGTCGCGTACGCGATCGCGTGCTCACGCCAGACGTCGCCGAGCTGCTCTTCTGAGAGGCGCACCGAGGAGCCGAGGTAGCTCTGGCGCAGCGCGCGCTCGTAGCCGAGCTCGATCAGCTTGCGAACGACGGTATCGAGATACGGGATAGATCCGAGCGCGGCGGTGGCGGCGCGGTCGGCCGGGTGCTGAAAGGCGCGCGGCGAGATGTCCGTCAGGCGGTAGCCCTCCGTCAGAACACTGGAATCCGAGCCCGCCACACTCCCAGCGTACTGCGCGGCAGAGCAGCGCGCGAGCGTAGCGCGTGGCGCGCGTCCAGACGCAGCCCGCGCTCCGCGCATCCGGCCGGCAGGCCGGCCCTAAAACAACTAATCCACAAGCCCCGTGCGGCGCACGTACGCGGTGATCTCAGCGCGTGAGGAGAAGCCGAGCTTCTCGATCGCGCGGGCGCGATATGTCTTGACGGTGCGCTCGGCGACGTTCAGCTGCTCGGCGATCTCGGGGTTGGTGTAGCCATTGGCGATCAAGCGCACGACCTCGCGCTCGCGCTCTGACAGTACGACGCCGTCGGTGACGCCATCCTCGCCGGTGGCCATTAGCGCCCCCAGCCGTGGGTGCAGGTAGTTGCCGCCGGCGACCGCCAGGCGGAACGCCTGCAGCAGCTCCGCCGGCTCGGCCTCCTTGAGCACGTAGCTGCGCGCGCCCGCCCGCAGCGCCTGGCGTGCGTACTCGGGGTCCTCGCGCATCGTCAGGATCGCGACGGCGAGCGTCGGATGCGAAATGAAGCACGACGGCAGCGCCCCCAGGCTCGAGCCGCCAGGCATCGTCAGGTCGAGCGTCAGCAGGTCCGGCTTGTGCTCGCGCACCGCCCGGATCATCGACGGGATGTCCGCCGCTTCGGCGACCACGCGGAACTCGCCGCCCTCGCGCAGCAGCACCGCACGGATGCCGTCGCGCACGACCGCGTGATCGTCCGCGATGATCACGTCGATCGGTCGCGTCACCCCTGGCGTACCTGCATCCATGCTGAAGGACGGTAGCGGTTGGTGGGGACCGATCCAACGTCTGCAAGGGCTCACGGGCGAGTGCACCTTTGGGACGACAGGCGCTGCCCCTTTGGGACGACACGATCGGCACCTTCGAACCTACATACAAACCGCCCTACAGGACGCATCATTTCAGCTGGTGGTACGCGAGCCTGATACGGGGGCCGACGGGGCGGCTGGCAGCGCAAGAGCGCAGCTCGACCTCGTCGGCACGGGCGCGCGCGTCGTGGTCGCCGACGGCGACGCGCCCAGGCGTGCCGCGCTGCTCGACGAACTCACGCAGAGGCTGCCCGAGCGCACGCGCTTCGTCGAGGCGTCGAGCATCGTGCAGGCGCTCGAGCTCGCCCGCGGCAGCCGCATGGTGGTCATCGGCGGGGCCGTGCAAGGTGCGTCGGCGAGCTCGCTCGCGCGCAGCCTCGCCCGGCGCCACCCCGACGTGCACGTCGTCGATCTCGCCGCCCCCACGCGCAGCCGTCGCTAGCTCGCGCTAGCTTGGCAGCGTGAAAACACCCCTGTCTTCGCCGCGACTGCGCAGGATTATCTTCGCCTACACGGTCAACAGGCTGGGATCGTGGATCGGTCTCGTCGCGCTGTCGCTCGCCGTCTTCGACCACACCCATAGCGCGCAGTCCGTGTATGGCAGCAGCGCCCTGGCGGTAGCGGCGCTGCTGTTCGCGTGGCAGGCGCTGCCGGCGTTCCTCGTGCCCGCCGTCGTCGCCCGTGTTGAGGCATCCGCGCGCGGCGGCGAGCTGAGCGGGCTGTACTTCTTCGAGGCCGTCGTCACCGCCGCGCTCGCCGTGCTGCTGTGGCACTTCTCGCTGCCGGCGGTGCTGCTGCTGGCGGTGCTAGACGGCACCGCGGCGCTGGCGGCCAACGCGCTGCTGCGCGCGGAGATCGCGCGGGTCGCCCGCGATCAGGCGACGACGCAGGGAGATGTCGCGGCGCTCTCAGAGGAACAGCGCGAGGACGCCGCACAGGAGGCCGAACGCAAGGCAAACGCCGCGCTCAACGTCGCCTTCTCGATCGCGTTCGTCGCCGGCCCGATCGTCGGCGGCGCCGTCGTCGCCGCCGCCGGCGCATCCGCCGCGCTGTTCATCGACGTCGGCTCGTTCGCGATCTGCGGCGCGCTGCTGCTCGACCTGCACCCACATGTGCAAGAGGCCGGCGAGGACTCCGTCGCCGCCCGTCTGCGTGCCGCGCGCACGCACATCAAAGATTCGCGCGTGCTGCGCGCGCTGCTGCTCGCCGAGACGATCGCGCTCTGCTTCATCCAGGCCGCCGGCCCGATCGAGGTCGCATTCGCGAAGGCGACGCTGCGCGCCGGCAGCAGCGGCTACGGCCTGATGGTGACGGCTTGGGGCGCGGGCACGGTCCTCGCGAGCGTCATCTTCGCGCGCTCCGTGCGACGGCCGCTCGGGGTGATGCTGAGCATCGGCATCTTCGCGCTCGGCACCGCCTTCATCGGCCTCGCCGTCGCGCCGACGCTGGCGCTGGCATGCGTCGCCTCGTTCGTCGGCGGGGTTGGCAACGGCCTAGAGTGGCCCTCGCTGATCAGCCTCGTGCAACGTCTGACACCGCAGCACCTCCAGGGCCGCCTGATGGGAGCCGTCGAATCGCTCGCCGCCCTCTGCCTGGCGATCGGCCTGCCGCTGGGCGGCGCGCTCGTCGCGCTCAGCTCAACGCGTTTGGCGTTCCTCGTAATTGGATTGGGCACCGCGATGACCACCGTCGCGTTCGTGCGGCTGACCTCGATCGGACTTGAACCGGCGATTGCGGGCGGACCTAGCGCCCCCACCGCGGGGGCTCAGCTCGCGGAGGCCGGCGGCCCCGTGCCACCAGAGCCCGCGACCGAGTAGCGGCACCATGCCGGCGCTCGTGCATCACCTCAAGTACCACGGCGCGACGGTCGTTAAGGACGACAGAGCGAACGATGCCCGTAACCAAGCTCACGACACGTCTCTTCTGGGCAAGCGAGGTTGTGCTGCTCGCCGGTACGGTCGTTGCCGCAACATCGCTGTCCCGCCCCGAGGAATGGCGCCCATTCACGCTCGTCGGGCTGCTGCTCGTGCTCGCCCTCGGCGGAGAGTGGTTCACCGTCCAGACCAGTGGCGGGATCTTGAGCGCCTCGCTGGGTGTGATGGCGCTGGCGATGGGACTGCTCGGACCGGGCCCTGCTGGAGTGTGCGGTGTTGCCGCGATGCTGATTCACTCGGCGATGCGACGACGGCGCCCGGCCGAATGGCTTAGCAACTTCGTCGTCTTTGGGGTCGCCGCATTCGCTGGTGGGCTGGTCGTGCGCGCGGCGGCGGGCGATGTCGCCGGCGTACATAGACAACACCTGTCGCAGAGCATTGTCTTCGGGCTAATCATGCTCGCGGCGTTGGGCGTGCTGCTGGTGGTCAACTTCGTCCTGTTCGCGCTGGAGCTGTACTTCAGGGAAGCTCGCTCACCTTCGCGCTCGGTGCGCGAACTCTTCCTCCCCCTCCTCCCCGGGGAGCTCGCCGTGGCTGTGATCGCGACGATCCTCGTACTCGCCTACCGGAGCGTTGGGCTGCCCGTCCTGCTCGCGGCGGTTCCCGTGCTGTTGATCTTCCGCCAGCTGACGGTCGCGCTGGTGCGCTCCGAGCACCGAGCTGAACAGCTGCAAGCACGCACGATCCACCTCGTATCACTGCAGATGGGTGTCCTCAGGACGTTGGTCAAAGCACTCGAGATGCGCGATCCCACCACCAGCCGCCACGCCTCCGCCGTCGCCCGTTATTGCGAGGCGTTGGCGAAGGAGGTCGGGTGCTCCGAGGATGCCCAGGAAGTGCTCCGCACAGCGGGGCTGCTGCACGACATCGGCAAGTTCACGTGGCCGGACCGCGTGCTGCACGCGGACGTAGTGCGCCCCGAGGATCAGGAGATCGTCAGGCGCCACCCGCAGGACGGAGCCGAACTGGTGGGCGCGCTTGACGGCTACGGCTCCGTGGCCGACGCGATCCTCTACCACCACGAGCGGGTGGATGGCGGCGGCTACCCGGCGGGGCTAATCGGCAAAGAGATCCCGCTGGAGTCGCGGATCCTTGCGATCTGCTGCACCTACCACACGATGACCGCACGCGAAAGCTACCGCGCGCCGATGACTGCTGAGGAAGCGATGGCCGAGCTGCGTCACGCCGCCATCAACGGCCAGCTCGACGGCGAGCTGGTTGAGAGCTTCATCGCGCTGCTCGAACGGGAGGACGACCTGACGCTCGCCAGCGACGCCGACTTCGAGACGGCGCTCGAATTTGACCGGCGGGTACGGGACATGGCAGAGCCGCAAGCAACCGCGGGCGGCGGCGGCTCGCACGCACCAAGCCGGTTCGCGATCTTGCGCCGCGGCTAACACTCCCGCTCCTCGCCCAAACAACGAGGGCGCCATGCACTTCGCAGGACGCCCTCAAACCCATCTATCTACTACAAATCAAATCTCAGCTGCCGTGGGGCTGTGACATGGTGCCTCCTTCTCCAGTGAGGGGGGATGTTTCGAGCCCGTGCCTGCTGTCTCCACCCACAGATCACGGCCACATTGAGTAGGTTTGCGCAGGACTGTATCGGAAACAGAACGTTTCGTCTAGTCCGCTTAGGGTAGTGCAGGAATGCTTGCAAAAGAGGACCCTTTGCGCGCACGTCGACCGAGGGCGCGCAAACGTCCACAAACCTCATCGGCGCTCAAGTTCTGCGCCGCAGCGGACGAAACATCCAGCGACCGATGCAGTAATCCCAACCCGATCGAGGCCTGCCGATGCCCCTGCCCGTCTCCCCAGCCCAACCGCGCAACGAGCGCCAGCTCGTCTTCACGAGTTCGCAGGCCGCTCGCTACGTAGGCGTCTCGCTCGCGACCGTCCGCCGCTGGACGGACGCCGGCCACATCGACTGCTACAGGACGCCCGGAGGCCAGCGGCGTTTCTCCAGGGCACAGCTCGACGAGTTCATCGCCTCGATGCAGCGCACCGGCCCCACCGGCGACGCGCCGGCCGTCGCGCACCACGACGCGCGCGTCGCCTGAGCGGCGCGCCTTTCAGCCCACACGGACGACGGCCAGCACACGGACGCCTTTCCGCGCCCGAGCTATTCCGCGTTCGCGGGCTCAGCTGGCCAGGCGCCCGAACTTCTCGCGCAGCCGCCGGTAGAACGACGAGCCGGGTAGCTGCGCAATCGTGCCGACGTCGTGGACGAAGCGCGCCTCGATCCGCCCGTCCGGCGGGATCTCCCCCGCGGGGCGGCCGTCCACGGCCACGTCGAGTGGCTCGCGCGAGCGGTTGTGGATCGTCAGCCGGTCATCCGGCGCAACCACCAGCGCGCGCGCGCTCATCGAGTGCGGCGCGATGAACGACACCACAAACCCCGCCACCCCCCACGCCATAACCGGTCCGCCGTTGGCGAGGTTGTAGCCGGTCGAGCCCGCCGGGGTCGCCACCACTAGACCGTCACAGCGCACGCTGCCGGCCTCCTCGCCGTCGAGCGCGTACGCGAGCTCCGCCACGCGCTCGCCCACCTTGCGGTGGATCGCCACGTCGTTGATCGCCGTCTGCCAGCCGGCCTGCGGTCGCTCGCCACCCGCCTGCACGTCGGGCCGGTCGAGCACGATCGCCGGCAGGCGCAGCAGCTCGAAGTCGCCGTTCAGCGCGCGGCATATACCGTCTTCGATGTCCTGCGGCTCGACCGTCGCCAGGAAGCCGATCTTGCCGAAGTTGATCGCGAACACCGGCACACCCGTGTGCGCGTAGCGCTGCAGCGCGCGCAGGATCGTGCCGTCACCGCCGAGCACGATGCAAAGCTCGACGTCATCCTTCGCGGGCGCGTCGAGCTGCAGGCCCGGAGCGGCGCTCAGCCCGAGCTTGGCCGTCTCCTCCTGGTCCAGGCGCAGGGTCACGCCCGCCTGCGCCGCGCGCGCAGCAAGCAGCTTAAGCGCCTCGCGGATGTCGTCGGGGCGGCGGTGCGTGAACACCGTCATCTCCCTTGCTGCGCGCTCCCTCACGGCTCGACCTCGCGCGCCATCGGCTGGAGCTCCGCCGCTACAAGCGTTCCGACGCCGCGCGCCGGATCGGCCAGCCACATGAACGTCTCCAGGTTGCCCTTCGGCCCGGGCAGCCCTGAGGAGCGGTAGCCGAGGACCGCCGCCCCCAACTCGAGCGCCGCCTCGCCAGCGCCGATCAGAGCCTCACGCCGGTCCTGCGCGTCGCGCACAACCCCGCCTTTGCCGACGCGCCCGCGGCCGAGCTCGAACTGCGGCTTGACGAGCGCGAGCACGTCGTAGCCGTCGCCCAGACAGCCGAGCAGCGCGCCCAGCACCTTCCCGAGCGAGATGAACGACACGTCGACGGTCGCGAGATCCGGCAGCGAGGCTGGCCCCACCTGCGCCGCCGGCAGCATCGCCGGTGCAAGCGTGCGCGCGTTCGTGCGCTCCATCACCGCCACGCGCGGATCGCTGCGCAGACGGTAGTCGAGCGTTCCATAGCCGACGTCTACCGCGATCACCTCGCGTGCTCCACGCTGGAGCAGACAATCGGTGAAGCCACCCGTCGAGGCGCCCACGTCCAGCGCACGCCTGCCCCGTATGTCCAGCGCGCACGCGTCGAGCGCGTTGGCGAGCTTGATCCCGCCGCGCGAGACATACGCCGGACGTGCCTGCACGCTGACGCGCTCCTCGACGTCAACCATTTCGCCCGGCTTCGCCGCGCGGCGCTCGCCTCGCCCGATGCGCACCTCGCCTGCCATCACCGACGCAGCTGCCCTCGTACGCGACGGAAACAGCCCGCGCTCGGCCAGCAGGGTGTCGAGGCGGCGCTTGCCCATCGAGGAAACCCTTACACACAACCGCGCCACACGGCGCTCCCCGCCCGTTGTTAGGGGCGACCCGGAGAGCCGGAGAATGAGAAAAAGCTCCCCGGGTCGCGCTTCCCCATTGTTGGAGCTGGACCCGGGGGGGCCGGGCCCAGCTCGCAACGACGCGGAAAACTACGCAGCGCACTCCCGCGCGTCAATGCCTCAAACGGAGGATTCTTCGCGTTCTCGCACGCTTGCGTTCGGCGTGCAGCTATGGACAGCGGCCTATGTGCGCGATGTCACACACGCAGCCGTGCCAGCCGGGCATCATGGTTATCGATCGAGAGCGCAGCATTGACTCTCCTGAATCCCTCCTCCCGAAACGGCCCGCTTTCCCCGGCGGGTCGTTTCATTTAAGCGCCGACGATCGCCGAGCCGCTGTCGCGGGGCCCGCGGCCCTGGATCGTGCGAGCGTGCCCGCGATCGGACATCGCCGCCGCGACGCGCTCGGCGATGCGCTCGCCGGTGAAGCCAACCTCCTCGTGCAGCAGCGCGGGCTTGCCGTGCGTCACGTAGCGATCGGGGAGCCCTACTCTGAGGATCCGCGGCGTCACGCCGGCGTCGTTGAGCGTCTCCCACACGGCCGAGCCGAACCCGCCCGCGAGCACGCCCTCCTCGACGGTCACGAGCAGATCGTGCTCGGCCGCCAGCTGGGCCATCAGGCCGGCGTCGATCGGCTTGGCAAAGCGCGCGTCCACGACCGTCACCGCGATCTCCCGACGCCGCAGCTCCTCGGCTGCCGCCAGCGCCTTGCCGACGCCGCTGCCGTAGCCGATTAGGGCCACGCGGCCACCGCCAGCACCAGACGCAGCGTCGGCCTCGCACAGGATCTCGCCGGTGCCGATCGCGATCGCCTGTGGCTCGTTCGGCATCTCTGCCCCGGTTCCCTCGCCACGCGGATAGCGCAGCGCGATCGGGCCGTCGTACTCCAGGGCCGTGCGCAGCATGTTCACGAGCATCGCCTCATCGCGCGGCGCCATCAGCACCATGTTCGGCAGGCAGCGCAGGTAGGCGATGTCGAACGCTCCGTGATGGGTCGGCCCGTCGTCGCCGACGAGGCCGGCACGGTCCATCGCGAACACGACGTTTAGTTTCTGCAGGCACACGTCGTGCACGATCTGGTCATAGGCACGCTGCAAGAACGTCGAGTAGATCGCGGCCACCGGCTTGACTCCCTCGAGCGCCAGGCCAGCGGCGAACAGGATCGCCTGCTGCTCGGCGATGCCGACGTCGAAGTAGCGATCGGGCATCGCCTTCTGCAAGATGCTCAGGCCCGTTCCCGAGTTCATCGCCGCGGTGATGCCGACCACGCGCTCGTCGCGTTCGCATTCGCGCACGAGCGCCTCGCCGAAGACCTGCGTGTACTGCGGCGGCGGCGCGCTCGCGGCGTCCTTGCCCGAGCCGTTGGCTACCGGCGACGGGCGCGTGGGAGAGCCGTTAAGGATCGACTTCGGCTTGGCCGCGTGCCACTTCTCCATTCCCTCCAGACCGCCCTCCTCGGCGGGCGCGAAGCCCTTGCCCTTGACGGTCGCGATGTGCACCACCACCGGCCGCTGCGCGGCGAGCGCCTCGCGCAACGCCTCGCGCAACGCGCGCACGTCGTGTCCGTCGATCACGCCCATATAGGCCCAATCGAGCTCCTCCCACCACAAGCCCGGCGCCCAGAACGCCTTGATCGACTCCTTCAGGTGCGGCCCCAGTCGCTCGAACGCCGCGCCAATCCCGCCCGGCAGGCTCTTCAGGCCGCCCTCCACGCCCGAGCGCGCGTGCCACAGCTTCGGGTTCAGGCGCACACGGTTGAAGTAACGCGACAGCGCGCCGACGTTCGGCGCAATCGACATGCCGTTGTCGTTGAGCACGACCACGATCGGCGTGCCCAGCCCACCTGCCTGGCCGATCGCCTCGAAGGCGACGCCGCCGGTCATCGCGCCATCGCCGATCACCGCCACGACCTTGCCGTCCTCGGCCGAGGCCAGATGGCGCATGCCCTCCTTAATCCCCACCGCGTAGCCGATTGAGGTCGAGGCGTGCCCGGCGCCCATGATGTCGTGTGGGGACTCGGCAATCGAGCAGAACGGCGCGAGCCCGCCGTATTGGCGAATCGTGCTCAGCTGCGCGCGCCGGCCCGTGAGGACCTTGTGCGGATACGCTTGGTGACCGACGTCCCACAGGATCTTGTCGCGCGGGGACTCGAGCACCGAGTGCAGCGCCACCGCCAGCTCGCACGTACCGAGGTTGGCTCCAAAGTGCCCGCCGATCTCCCCGACGGTGTCGATGATGTGCTCACGCACCTCCTGTGCGAGCGCTGCCAGCTCCTGCTCGGAGAGTCCGCGCAGGTCCTCGGGGCCGTCGATCTTCTCCAACAGGCTCATGAGGTGCGGGTGTAGATGAAGTCGGCGATTCCCTCGAGCTCGACGGTAGCGTCCTGCACCGGCGATCTGCTCGCTACCTCGGCGAGCGCCTCGCGCGCCATCTCGTGCGATTCGCCCGCCAGCTCTCGGGCCCGCTCGATTCCAAACTCGCTCACGTACGTGCGCTTCCCGTGACGCTCATCGCTACCTCGTGGCTTTCCAAGTGCATCGTCGGTGCCGGTCACATCAAGTATGTCGTCCACGATCTGGAACAGCACGCCCAGCTCAGCCGCGAACGTGCGGAAGGGGGCCGTATCGGGCCCATCGTCGATCCCCGTCAACAGTAGTACGCACAGCACCGACGCACCGATCAGACGGCCAGTCTTGAGCTCGTGCAACCGTCGCAGTGCAGCGGGACCGGACGCAGTACGCGGGCTCACGTCCGCATACTGCCCGCCGACCATGCCGTTCACACCCGTCGCCGCGGCCAACTCCGCCGCGGCAGCCAACACACGCTCGGGCGCGGAGCGCTGATGGGTGAGCAGATGGCGGAACGCCTCCGCGTAGAGGCCGTCGCCGGCGAGGATCGCGACGTCCTCGCCGAACTTCACGTGGCACGTCGGCGATCCGCGGCGCAGCTCATCGTCATCCATCGCCGGCAGGTCGTCGTGGATCAGCGAGTAGGTGTGGATCAGCTCGATCGCGCCCGCCAACGGCAGCGCCTCGTGCTGCTCCAGCCCGACGGTGCGGGCGGTCGCCAGCGCGAGCACCGGGCGAATGCGCTTGCCGCCGGCCAGCAGCGAATAGCGCATCGCTTCGTCGAGCCCCGCCGTGATCGGCTCCTCGGAGAAGCGCAGTTGCGCGAGGTAGCGCTCGACCTCCTCGCGCAGGTGATCAGGGTAGCCGGCGATCACAGCGGGAGCGGACGGGCGGATGCTGGACACCTATAGAAGGGTGTCCTGACCAGGTGCCGGAGCGGAGACCTCGGCGCGCGTCATCTGCTCGAGCTCAGCGGCCGCCTGCGTGGCAAGCGCGGCGCAGTCCTCCACCATCGTCGCAGCCGCATCCGACGAGAGCTCGCCGGAGCGCAGCTGCTCGCCCGCACGCTCCAGGCGTGCGATCAACTCGTCAAGGCGCTCGACGCTGCTCATGGGATGCGCGCATTCTCTCGCACCTCACGCAAGACTGCCGCCAGCACCCCGTTGACGAAGCCGGGCGCGTCCGTGCCGCAGAAGGTCTTGGCGCTCTCCACCGCCTCCTCGATCGCCCCCTCCGGCGGTATCGGCTCGTCCGCCGGGGCCGCGTCGGGGTGCAGGATCTCGATCAGCGCCACGCGCATAATGCTGCGCTCCAGCGGCTGGATCCGCTGCACCGACCACCCATGGGAGTGGCGGTCGATGACCTCGTCGAGCTCCTCCGCGCGATCGGCGGCCGCGTGCGCCAGCGCGCGCGCGAACAGCGAAGCGTCAGGCTGCAGCGTCTCCGCCAGCGGTCGTCCGGTGAGGTCGTGCTGGTAGAGCGCAACCACGGCAGCTCGGCGTTGCTCGGAGCGGCGCATTCAGGCGCGAGCGACGTAGTCGCCCGAGCGCGTGTCAACCCTGATGCGCTGCCCCGGCTCGACGAACAGCGGCACCTGGATGACCGCGCCGGTCTCGAGCGTCGCCGGCTTGGTGCCGCCGCCGGAGACCGAGTCCCCGCGCAGCCCCGGGTCGGTCTGAGAGACCTCGAGATCGACCGCGCTCGGTAGCTGCAAGTCGCCCGGCTGATCGTCGATGAACAGCACATCCACCTCGCTGCTCGGCGTGATGAAGCGCAGCGCGTCCTGCACTGCCCGCTCGGGGATCGCGATCTGCTCGAAGGACTCCGTGTCCATGAAGTGCGCGTCGCTGCCGTCCGCGTACAGGAACTGCATCGTCCGCGACTCCGTGCGCACCGAGCGGAACTTCTCCCCCGCCCTGAACGTCCTGTCGATCACGTTGCCGTCAGAGGCGCGGCGCAGCTTCGTACGCACGAACGCCCCGCCCTTGCCCGGCTTGACGTGCTGGAACTCGAGGATCTTGAAGATCGTGCCCTCGACCTCGATGTGGTTGCCGTTTTTGAATTGGTTTGTGCTTATGGCCACTGGTTCGTCCTTTTCGGTCCGTCACAGCCTAGACGCACGGCGGCAGACTCCTGCTGCTCGAGCCGTGGCAGCGACGACGTACGCTTCGCCGCATGCCCGCCCCGAAAGTCCCGCGCAGCATAGGATGCGCAGATGCGAAAGCCCGCTGCGCAGTGGGCCGCCCGGCTTCAGAGCCGTGCGCCTGTCGCTGTGCGGAGCCCGTGGCGCTCGCCACCCGATCAGCCGGCTTGGGCACGTCCGACGCTGATCGCGATCGCCGCGCTGGCGGGACTTGCCTACGTGTGGGGCATGAACGGCGCGGCACTCGAGGCGTTCTACGGAGCGGCCGCGCGGAGCATGTCCACGAGCTGGCACGATTTCTTCTTCGGCGCGTTCGACCCGCAGGGGACGATCAGCATCGACAAGCTGCCGGGGTCGCTGTGGCCCCAGGCACTGCTGCTGCGAATTGTGGGGTTCCATGTATGGGCAGTGGTGCTGCCGCAGGCGATCGAGGGCGTGATCGCGATCCTCGTGCTCTACCGCGCGGTGCGCCGTCTGGCTGGCCCGCTCGCCGGCGTCGTGGCGGCAGCCGTGCTCGCGACGAGCCCTGTGACAGTCGCCTTGAATCGAGGCAATGTGGCGGACTCGCTGCTGATCCTGCTGCTCGTGCTCGCAGCGGACGCCACCTCCTCGGCGCTGCTCAGCGGGAGACTGCGCACGTTGCTGCTGGCGGGCGTGTGGGTTGGACTCGCCTTCCAGGCCAAGATGCTGGCGGCCTGGCTGGTGCTGCCGGCGCTGGCCGCGGCATACCTGCTTGCCGCACCCCCGAGCGTCCGCACCCGCGTGCTGCATCTCGCACTCGCCGGGCTCGTGACGGCTGTCGTCTCGCTGAGCTGGATGACGGCGGTCTCGCTGGTGCCCGCGCACGCACGCCCCTACGTAGACGGCACGCAGGACAACTCGACCTTCAGCCAGACATTCGAATACAACGGGACGGCGCGTCTGGAACGAAGCAACGTCTTCGCCGGCGCGGGCCATCCGGCGGCGTTCCTCGTGCATCTCTCCGAAACCGGCGCAGCCCCCACGCACGCGGTGAAGCCGAGCTGGCACAGGCTGCTCGGCGGGTTGTTCGGACGCGACGACGGCTGGCTACTGCCAGCGGCGCTGATCGCCGCGGCGTGCGTGCTGCGCGCCCGCCGCCGAGCCGATCGTCGCGACGCGCTCAGGGCCTTGGTGGTGCTGTGGGGAGCGTGGCTGCTGACCCTCGCGGCGTTCTTCAGTGCTGGGGGCTACCCGAACTCCTACTACGTAGCGGCGCTCTCCCCCGCGACCGCTGCCCTGTGCGGGGCCGGCGCGGCGCTGGCCCAGCGCGCGAGCAGCCGCGTCGCGGGGGTCGGTCTCGCCGCCGCCGTGCTGTGCTCGACCGGCTACGGCATCTACCTGCTGGGCGGCGGAACGGGCGTGCCGGCGTGGCTGGTTCCCCTCGCGGCCATCGTCGGCGCGGCCGGCGCCGCGGCGCTGCTGGCGGTCCGCGGCGCGGTCCTCCTACGAACGCCCTCGAACCGCGTCGTCCTCGCGCTTACTTGCGCGCTGCTGCTGCCTGCGGTCGCCTCCGTGCTGATGGTCGTGCGCGGCCTCGGCCCCTTCGCGGCGCCGTACGAGCCCGCGTCGGCCACCGTGTCACGGGCCTCCGCGCACAGGTCGATGGTGCTGGACGCGCAGGCGCTGGAAGAACTCTCGTCCACCTACGCGACGCCGATCGCGCTGGCCACGGACTCCTCCATCCTGGCTGCCCCGTTCATCTTGGCCACCGGCAAGGAGGTCCTTCCGATCGGGGGCTATCAGGGCGGCGTGCCCGCTCCCACGCTCGCCGATCTGCAGCGTCGGATAGCCGCGGGGGAAGTCCGCGCCTTCCTCGTGCCGGTCATCAGCGATGACCCGCGTATCCTGTGGGTCGAGGCACACTGCAAGCCGCAGGGGTCACAGGAAGCCCGCAAGACCTCAGCATCGACTGAACTCTACGTGTGCGGCAGTGGATGAGCACGGCAACTCATTGACGCGCGAGTCGCCCCCGCCGGCCTGCGCGCGCGCCTACGCGGCCGCGCCCACGCTCGCGAGATCGATCCCGATTACCTTCAACCGCCGGTTCAGAGCATTGAAAGCGAACGTGTTGGTTTCCTCCATCGAGTAGTCCAGGATCGAGTAGTTCTCGGGGTCTTCGCCGGCGGGCACGAGCACCGCGGCGGCCAACGGGATCAGCTCGGCGGTCCGCGTGGCGATGCGCTGCCTGAGCGCCGGATCGTTCGCCTTCTCGCGCAGGAACCACGTGCCGTAGGCGACGTGGCGGTGCTCGTCCTGGGAGATCAGCTTGAAGCCCTCGACCCAACCCGGGAGGATCCCGTTGCGCTCCATGAAGTCTGTCAGGAACCACTGGCCGGTGAGCGCGAGCGTGCCCTCGATGATCATGTGGTAGAGCGTCACGAAGTCGACCTTCGCCTCGATGTCGCGGGGGTTCTCGACCAGCCGCCGGCCCCAGTCGACGAGCACGCCGTCGAACATCTCGATGAACGCCGGGTTGAGGTCCTCTCGCGCCTGGCGTAGACGATCCTCGAAGGTGCCGTCGATGCCGAGCACCTGCTCATAGAAGCGGTTGAAGTGCTGCGCGTGGCGCGCCTCGTCGACCTGCTGGGTCGTCAGGAAAGCCTCCTCGCTCTGGCTCTCATACGCCATCACTAGCCCTGAGAACTGCGTCGTGACGCGCTCCTCGCCGATGAAGAAGCTCGACAGGTTCCACGCCAGTTTCTGGCGCAGCTCCTCGTCCATCGTCTCCCAGTCGCGCCGGTCCTGCGTCAAGTCGATCGTGTGCGATTGCCAGTTCTGGCGCTCCCACAGCTCGTAAAGCTGCTGCGGTGTCATCAGTGTGACCGACGATAGCTTCGACTCGTCGGAGATGGTGCCTACATCCCCCTGACTGGTCAGATCGAGAAGCGAGGGCATGATCTACCGAGACCTCCTGTGCGCCGAGTGCGGATGGGTGTGCCTGCGGCGACGAACATACTCGCTCTGCGGTGCTCAAGCCAAGCAGCCAGGGCGTCGATACGAACGCATGCGCCAGCGCCTGCGCGAGAATGCCCTGTGCACGCTCGTCGCGGCCGGTGGCTGCGCGGCGATGGCGTGGCTGGGCCTGTACGGCTTCGCGTGGAGCGACTATGAAACTGAGGCGCGGCCCGCGTTCGAAGCGCTCGCTCATGGACACGTTCTTGGCTTCCTGCGCCTTGCACCCGCCTACGGCGGCTCGCTCGTCGAGCGCGCCCCGTTCGCACTGCTGCCCGGGCTGTGGGGTGGCGGATCGCTCGCCGTCTACCGGATGGTCGCGCTGCCGTGCCTGCTGGCCACGGCGGTGCTAGGCCTGTGGCTCGTGTCGCGCATGCGCTCGCAGGGGCGCTCGACGCTTGCGCGCGCGCTCGCGTTGGGCGTGTGCGTGGCCAACCCGATCACGCTGCGCGCTCTGGAACTCGGACATCCGGAGGAACTGCTCGGCGGCTGTCTGTGTGTTGCCGCCGTGCTGCTCGCCACCCGCTCTACGAGCGGTCGTGATCACTCGCTGCTGGCTGGGATCCTCCTGGGGTTGGCGATCGCCAACAAGGAGTGGGCGTTGGTGGTTACCGGACCGGTGCTGCTGGCGCTGCCTCCCGGACGCAGAATGCGATGCCTGCTCGCCGCGGGCGCCACGGCCGCGGTGGTGCTCGCGCCGCTCGCGCTCGTCGGCTCGGGTGGCTTCCTGTCGAACACCGCCGCCGCAGCTACTCCCACCGCTGCGGCGAGCATCGTCTTCAAGCCGTGGCAGGTGTGGTGGTTCTTTGGCCACCACAGTGCGCTCGCGCTCGGGCCGTCGGGTCTACCCCAGCCGGGCTACCGGGTCGGGCCGGCATGGGCGAGCGTCGGTAGCCATCCGCTGGTCCTCGCGAGTGCCCTGGCGCTCGCCGCCGCGCTGTGGACGCGAAGCCGTCAGGCGGCGCTCGGCGAACAGCGGGCGCTGCTGGCGCTGGTGCTCGTGCTCCTGCTTCGGTGCCTACTCGATACGTGGGATGAAAGCTATTACCTGCTGCCATTCCTGTTCGCCCTGCTCGCATCGGAGCTCAGCCAGGACACCCGCCGGCCACCGGTGCTGGCGCTCGCCGGCAGCGCGCTTGTGTGGATCAGCTTCCAGTGGCTGCCTGAACACGTCTCAGCGGACGCCCAGGCCGCGCTGTTTCTCGCCTGGTCGCTGCCGCTGGCCGGCTGGATCGGTGTGCGACTGTTCTCGAACGAGCAGCCTGAGCTGGCGGCGCGCCGCGGAGTGGGCGGCGCCGACGCCACCGCTCAGGAGATGACCGTGAGCGCCTTGGGCAGGCTCGTCAAGACCTCGTGAGACTCCTCGCGCACGACCACCAGGTCCTCGATCCGCACGCCGAGCACCCCCGGTAGATATACGCCGGGCTCGACCGTCACGACGTTGCCCGCCCGCAGCGGCTCCTCGCTAGCGGTGCGCGACAGACGCGGCCCCTCGTGGATCTCCATGCCGACGCCGTGGCCGAGGCCGTGGCCGAATTCCTCGCCGTGGCCGGCCTGCTCGATCACCTCGCGCGCGATCGCGTCCACCTCGCGCCCGCTCGGCCCCGCCTTGACGGCGTCAAGCCCACGCTCCTGCGCTGAGAGCACGAGCTCGTAGATCTCGCGCGCCTGCGCGGTAATCCCCTCGCCGGTGGCGTAAGTGCGTGTGCAGTCCGAGCAGTAGCCCTCGTGCAAGGCGCCCCAGTCGATCGTCACGAGCACGTCGGGGGGGATCTCGTGCGCGCGCGGCGCGGCGTGCGGAAGCGCGCCGTGGGCGCCGGCGGCCACGATCGAGGGGAAGCTCGGCGCCTGCGCGCCGAGCCTGCGCATGCGCAGCTCGAGCTCGAACGCGACCTCCTGCTCGGTGCGTCCAACGAGGCCGTCTTCGAGCACCCCGCGCAGCGCCTCGTCGGCGAGCTCGCTCGCAGCGCGGATGCTGGCGATCTCGCCCGCGTCCTTGACAGCGCGCAGCCCCTCGACCAAGCCCGCGTTGGGGACCAGCTCCCAGTGCTGGCCGAGCAGCTCCGCCAGCTGCCGGTGGGTCTTGACGGTCACGCGCGACTCGTCGAACCCCAGCCGCCCACTCTGCTCGTCGAGGGCGGTGGCGAGCGCCTCGAGCAACTCGCCGGCGACGATCTCGCGCTCAAAGGCGTCGGGAACCTGCGCTGCCGCCTGCGAGGCGTAGCGGAAGTCGCTGAAGAAGCGATGCGCGCCGAGCCTCGCGCACGCCTGCTCGCCGACGACAAGCACGAGCGCATGGCTGCCGGTGAAGCCGGTCAGGTAGCGCACATCCACGAGCGAGTCGACGAGCAGCGCGTCGAGCTCAAGCCCGCCTAGCTCGCGCGCGAGCCGCGCCACGCGCGATGTGTTCACGCCGCTGCCCCCCGCCCGAGCTCCTCGCGCAGCGCCGCGAGCGCGTCGCGGTAGCCGTCCGGCCCGCGCCCGGAGATGGTGGCGAAGCACAGCTCGCCGATCACCGATACCCGCCGCCAGGGCTCGCGGTTCTGCACGTCGGACAGGTGGATCTCGAGCGCCGGCAGGCCGGCGATCTCCAGCGCGTCGCGGATCGCCCACGCGTAGTGCGTCCACGAGCCAGGGTTCAGGAGGATCGCGTCCGCCTCGGTGGGCGGGCCTCTGAGCGAGTGCAGGTGCTCGACGAACTGCCCCTCGTGGTTGGTGTGGAAGAAGCGCGTAGCCAGCCCCAGCGCGCGCGCGTCGGCATCGATCTGCTGCTCGAGCTCCGCCAGCGTGAGCGTCCCGTAGAGCAGCGGGTCGCGGCGTCCGAGCTGGTCGAGGTTGACGCCGTGCATGACCTCGACGCGGTTGCCGGCGGCGCTCACCGTAGGAGCTCCGCGACGGCTGCTCGCACCTCGTCGGGCACAACCTCGCAGCCGAAATCTACCTCGCCGGGCGCGGTGACAAGCACGAACGGGACGCCCGCGCCCATGCGCTTCTTGTCGCGTGTGATCGCCTCGAGCACGGCGTCGAGCGTAGCGCCGTCGAGCCTCACCGGCAGACCACGCGCGAGCATCAGCTCGACTACCCGCTCGCGCAACTGCGCCTGCCCGGAGAGCGTCAGCGCCGCCAGCAGCCCGAGGCCGACCGCTTCGCCGTGGCGGTAGCGGCCGTAGCCAGTGGCGGTCTCGATCGCGTGGCCGACGGTGTGACCGAGGTTCAGCACCTGGCGACGTCCGCCGTCGCGCTCGTCGGCGGCGACGACCGCAAGCTTCGTGCGTGCGCACGCGAGGATTGTGCGCTCGTCGACCTCGCCGCCTGCGGACACCGTCTCCCACAGCCCGCCACCGGCGATCAGAGCCGTCTTGAGCACCTCCACCCAGCCCGCCGCTAGCTCGGCGCCCGGCAGCGTCGAGAGCGTACCCGGGTCCACGAGCACGCCAGCCGGCTGGTGGTAGGCGCCTACGTAGTTCTTGGCCTGCGGCAGATCAACCCCGGTCTTGCCGCCGTAGGCCGAGTCGACCTGGGCGACGAGCGTCGTGGGTACGTGCACGATCGGCACACCGCGCTGGTAGGTGGCCGCGCAGAAGCCCGCCAGATCGCCGACCACGCCGCCGCCGAGCGCCACCAAATGATCGGCGCGCGTCATGCCGCCCCCGACGAGCGCCCCCCACACCGATTCGGCGCTGGCGAGCGTCTTGTGCGCCTCACCGGCCGGGATCGCGATCGTGTCAGCCAGCTCGCCGAGACGACCCGCGTAGAGGCTAACGACCATCTCGTCGCTGACGCAGAAGGGGCGCGAGCGTGAGCGGTCCAGAGGCCAGAGCGCTGCCAGGACCCCCGCTTCGCCGGGATCCAGGAGTCCACGAGCGACGAACACCGGGTATGCACCCGACGCCGAGCTCGCCCACAGCAGGCGGGTGGCGCGCGGCGCGCCGGCAAGCGCGCGCAGGGAAGCCAGCGCACGCGGCGCCCCGTGCAGGGGGAGCGCCGGCAGGAACGCGTCGGCGAGCTCCTCGTAGAGCGCGCGGCGGCTCGCATGCAGCGCGAGGAACTGCTCGCGGTCGCGCGCTAGCGGCCGCTCGGCGGCGCCCTCCTGCGCGCGCACGCGCTCCCACGCCGTCTCCGGCTCGACGTCGAGCAGCACGGTCACGTGCGCGCCCAGCGCCTCGCGCACGCGCTCGGAGGTGACGCTGCCGCCGCCAAGCGCGATCACCGCGTCGCTGCCGACGTCGCCCAGCAGCTCGCCCACGAGCTCCTCCTCAGCGGCGCGGAACGCCGCCTCGCCGCCCAGCTCGAACTCGCGCGCGAGCGGGTGGCCGAGGCGCGCTGTCAGCAGCTCGTCGCTGTCGAGCGCCTTGCCACCGAGCGCGTCGGCGAGCTCGCCGGCCGCG
This sequence comes from uncultured Solirubrobacteraceae bacterium, assembly GCA_963735615.1. Taxonomy (GTDB): domain Bacteria; phylum Actinomycetota; class Thermoleophilia; order Solirubrobacterales; family Solirubrobacteraceae; genus Palsa-744. Next base: position 1,144,006 of record CAVTLO010000003.1, on the reverse strand, counting down.
GTCGACTTGCCCGCGCCCATGAAGCCGATCAGGACGTATGCCATCCGATCCGGTCTGTGTAGGCACCGACGGCCGCAAGTACGTCGTCGACGTGGTCGCCGCCGAACTTGCGTCGGTAGGCGTCGGCGAGCACGAGTGCGACCATCGCCTCGCCGACGACGCCCGCGGCGGGGACCGTGCAGGAGTCCGTGCGCTCGCGCAGCGCCTGCGCCGGCTCGTGCGTCTCGGTGTCGACCGAGCGCAGCGGCTTGGTGAGCGTCGGCAGCGGCTTCATCGCGCCGCGCACGATCAGCGGCAGCCCGTTGGTCATGCCGCCCTCCAGCCCCCCCGCGCGGTTGGTCTCGCGGTAGTAGCCACGCTCGGGCGTGAAGAAGATCTCATCGTGGGCTTCCGAGCCGGGCACACCGGCGACCGTGAAGGCGTCGCCGATCGAGGCGCCCTTGATCGCCTGAATCGAGCAGATCGCCATCGCCAGGCGCCCGTCCAGGCGCTCCTCCCAGGAGATGTGCGAGCCCAACCCGGGCACGAGCCCGAACGCCTGCACCTCGAACACGCCCCCTAGCGACTCGTTGGCCTTGCGCAGCTTGTCGATCTCGCGCACCATCGCCTTCGAGGCGTCGCCGTCCAGGCAGCGCACGGGCGACTCATCGACGGCCGCGAAGTCCGTCTCGGAGAGCGCGCGCTCGCGCTCAGGAGCGTGCACGGAGGCGATTCTGGATCACGTGCGAGTAGACGCTAACCCCCAGCGCGCGCAGGAACGCCTTGCAGACGCCGCCGCCGGCCACGCGCGCGGCGGTCTCCCGCGCGGAGGCGCGCTCGAGGATATTGCGCACATCACTCTGCTTGTACTTCTGCGTACCCACCAGGTCGGCGTGCCCGGGACGCGGCAGGTGCACCTCGGCAGCGGGGTGGGCGGGATCCGATACCGGCCAGGGGTTCATCCGCTCCTCCCAGTTGGCGTAGTCGCGGTTGGCGACCTGCAGCGCGATCGGGCCGCCGAGCGTGTGTCCGTGGCGCACGCCGCCGGTGATCTCGGCGCTGTCGCGCTCGATCTTCATGCGCCCGCCGCGGCCGTGACCGAGCTGGCGGCGCGCCATATCGCGGTTGAGGTCCTCGGGGGAGAGCTCAAGGCCCGCGGGCAGCCCCTCGACGATGCACGTCAAGCCCGGGCCGTGCGACTCGCCGGCGGTTATGAGGCGGAGCTCCACGGCTCCTAGCTTATTTGTGCCGGGCGCTCAGCGCCGGTGGCGCCCGTGCGCGGCGGCGTGGGCGTGCGCACCGAACGCCGGATGCCCGGCGAACACGAGCACGCCCCGCTGCGGGGAGTAGCGCAGGCCGGGAACCGCGTCGAGCCCGGCGTGGCTGAGCAGTTCACGCCCGACCTTGGACTCGTGCCCGAGGATGCTCTTGACCGCCGCGCTGGACGCTTTGCTGGAGACGATGCTGACGATGCGCAGTTCGTAGGTGACAGGCTGACCTGTGGCGGAAAGGTATTCGAGCTGCTCGGCCTGCCCGGATTGCAGGTCGATTGCTTCGCACTGCGTTGCGTTCGGCCGGCAGGTCGCGTTTCCGTGCAGGATCGCTTCGCTGACAAGCGTGAAGATCGCGGTCTTGCCGCCGGCGGTGACGCCCCTGAAGACGATCAGCGGCTGCTTGACGGACGGCAGCGGCGCGAGCAGCTTGAGGTTCTCATATGGCGTCAGCTGCACGGTCTGGGCGGTAGCGCCTACGGGGAGCACGCCGAACAGGACCGCCACGTGGTAGATCGTCGCGGGCGTGGACGGTTTGGCCGGCGTGGCGGGCGTCGTCGGGCTGGAGCCGCCGGAGCTTGAGGATGACGAGCTCGATTTTGTGCTCGAAGAGCTCGTGCTGGTCGAGCTGGCACTGCTGGCCTTCTTTGCCTTCGGTTCTGGCAGAGGCGTGAACGGGTTGTGGACCGCTCCCCCGCGCTGCGTGGAGGTGCCGCTGGTCGTCTCGGCGACCGCCTTTTCCGGGTTCGTCTGGCTGATCGCAACGCCCGAGGAAGCCGTTGCAGGAGCGGTTGCCAGCGCAGCCGTCGGCGTGGCGCTCGAGCCGCCGCCACCGAGCACGACGTAGGCGACCGCGGCAACCAGCCCGGCAGCGACGAGCGCGACGAGCGGCAACAGGCGCCGGTCGAGCAGATCCGCCTTCAGGGAGCTCAGGAAGTCGTTCATGGGTTCACCCTCACGATCGCGGGCGCGTTTGCAGAGCTGGCGCTCGATGTGCTCGAGGCGGGCGTCGCGCCGGAGCTCGCCGCGGGTGCGCCGCTGCCCCCGCCGGTGAGACCCTGGCTGGCAGGCAGCACATATGCGGTTGCGGTGATCGAGCCGGTGAGCTTGCTGGGAGCGCTCGCACTTGTTTCCGAGCCGTTGTTGTCGGGTGCGAGCTTGACGCTCTGGATGGTCAGCAGACGGCCGCTGACCTGGAGGCTCCCCGACGAGCTGAGCGTCGCGAAATCGGTGAGCTGGTTGAAGAGGTGTTCGAGATCGAAGTAACTGCCTTCGAAGGTGAACGTAAACGGCAGGCTGGTGAAGCTGGCGGCGCTCGCGCTGCCGCTGGAGCCGTCGGAGATGGATGCGAATTCGACGTTCTTGTTGTGGGAGGCCCGCGCGAGCTGGTCGATCAACGAGGGCACTTCCTGACTTGGAGGCACAGCTTTGCCGAGGCTCACGACCGACGTATAAGCCGCCGCATACTGCGACTGTGCGCCGCGCGCGCTCGCGACCTTGCCTTCGGCGCTAACGAGTTGCGCCTGGTCGGCTGCGACTTCGGCGCTCAGCTGACTCGCCTGCTTGCGCTCGGGTGAGACGACCAGCAGCCACGCTGCCGCGAGGACCACCGCGACGACCACGCCGATGATGACGATGCGATCGCGGCCGGTCATCTCGCGCTCACCCCGGAGGTCGTGGCAGCTGCCACGGTAGCGGGCGCACCAGTCGAGTCCGAGACGGTTTTGGCCGCGGTGGTCGCCGCCGCAGGGCTCGGCAGTGGATCGAAGCTGACAGTCGCCGTGAAGGTGGGATCGTGGGCGGGACAGCCGCCGCCGGAGGAGCCACCACCCGAGGAGCCCGTGGTGGAGCTCTGGAGCGTGACTTCCTTGACGCCATCGATCAGGCGCAGGCGCTCGAGCGTCAGTGCGACGGAGGTCTGGCTGGTTGCGCATCCGGCGACTGTGAACGTCGGCACGCTGCCGGGCGGTGTCGAAGAGGCGACCGCGGTGCTGCTTGCAGTGCTTGAGCTCGCGGCGCTCGAGCTTGCGGCGCTGGAGCTCGCACCACTCGAGCTCGTCGATGCGCTCCCCGTCCCAGTACCGATGGTGCCGCTGAGCGAGCTGATCGACGCCTGTGCGGGCAGCACCCGGCCAAACTCGTGCAGGACGTGCGCCCAGTCAAAGCGCGAGTCCACCAGCGCCTTGACGGCCTGCGTGCGCTGTTCGCGCAGCGCGATGAAGCTGGTGTAGGGCGCGAGACGTTCGGCGGCTGCCTGCGCCTGCTGCGCCTGCGCGGTCAGTGAGGCGACCTGCGCGTGTCGGCTCGAGATCTGATGATCGGCGCTGCCGTAGGAGTACGCCATGATCGCGATGCCCGCGATCAGCACGAGCACGGCATAGGCGCCGCCCTGCGAGCGTCCAGCGCCGACCGGCTGGCCGCTGCGCTGCTCGGCGGGGATCAGGTTGACGGCTCTCATTGCGGCGCCTCCGCAGCAGCAAGTCCGGTTGCGATCGCGAGGCGGTGCGGGGAAACGCTCTCGGCGAGCCCGCCGTCGAGCACGTGCACTTCCTCGCAACGGACCTCAACCCCGAGCGAGCTCTGGAGCGCCTCGGCGAAGCCCGGGATGTCCTGCGCGCAGCCGCTCATGACGACGTAGGAGACCTCGCCTCCGCCCTCCTGGGAGCGGTGGAAGTCGAGCGAGTTGCGGACCTCCCCGGAGATGTCGCGGATACCGCTCTCAAGCACCGCCCGAAGATCCGTGTCCGACTGTGGCGCCTGCGCTTCGGCAGCGACGTCCACGGCAGCCAGTTCCTCGTAGCTCATCTCGCTCTCGCTCTCCTCCGCCTCCTCGGGGCTCTGAGACCGCCCGCTCTCGGCGGACGTCTGCTCGGGCGCCAGGCCCTCGGACGCGCCGCTCTCGGTCGCGGGCGCGCCGGTCGGTGCAAGCTCCTGCGCGACGGCGGGAACGCTGAGATCGACGGCAGCCAGCAGGGCACGCGCCTCGGTCAGCGCGATACTGCGACGCTCGGCGAGCTCGCTGGCCATTCCCTCGAAGCCGCTGCCGACTACGCGCGTGAAGCGACAGATCGTGCCCTCGGCGATCGCGAGGTTCGTGAGTCCGTCGACGTTCAGGTAGAGCACGCGGCCGGTCTGCTCGGGGTCGGCTCGGTAGAGCGAGCGGATCAGCGCGAACGCCGACAGGTCGACCCCCACCGCGGATAGGCCGGCGCGACGAACGGCGGTGAGTAGCCGTTCGATCATGTCGCGCTGGGCGGCGACGAGCACCACGCGCTGACGGGGGCCGGCGGGAGTGTCGACGATGCCGAGCGGATGGAAGTCCATGACGGCGTTGTTGAGCGGCATCGGCACCTGGTCCTGGGCCTGGAAGTTCACCGCAGCCGCGAGTTCCTTGTGATCGGTCACAGGGGGCAGCTCGAGCGTGCGCAGCACGGTGCGCTGGTTGGCGACACCGACGCGCACCCGCTTGCCCAGGCCGCTGCCGGCGAACAGCTCGCGCAGGGCCTCGCTGAGAGCGTCCTCGTCGATCACTTCGCCGTCGCGCACCGAGTCGGCGGGCAGCGCCACGGTGGCGGCCCGCTCGGCCACGATCGACCCGTTGACGCGCGCCTGCACCGCCGCAACGAAGCCAGGCTGAATGTCCAGGCCAACGAGGTCCTCGCCGGAGCGACGGCCAAAGTTGAGGGGGACGCTCAGGTGGAGCGAGGGGATTCGTGAAGGGAGTCGCATCTCGGGTGGGACGCTTCAGACGGCAGGCGGATCATCCGCACATGGGGTATCGGCGGCAAGCCCGCGGCGCTTTAGTGAAGGAAGTGGTTGACGTAGACATCGACGAGCGGATGCCCGACGAAGATCGCCACGAGCGCGCCGAGCGCAAGGAAGGGGCCGAACGGGATCGCGGTCTTGCGGCCCACCTGCGCGCCCTTACGCGCGATCACAACGACGCCGAGCGCCACGCCCGTGAGCAGCGCGATCAGCAGCGCCGGCGCGACGCTCGCGCCGAGGAACAGCCCCATCATGCCGGCGAGCTTGACGTCGCCCATGCCCATGCCTCCGGGATAAGCCAGCGCGGCGAGGAGCAGGAAGCCGCCCGCGGCTGCGCCGGCGATCAGGCGTTCGGGCTCGCCGGCGGGATCGAGCGCGAGCCCGATCGCGAGCGCGAGCAGCGCGCCAAGGCCCGTGATCTTGTTGGGAATGATCCGATGCTCGAGGTCGATCAGCGCCGCGGGGACGACCACCAGGATCAGCGCCACGCTCAGCGCGATGCCGGTGGCCGAGCTGTGTGTGAGCACGGCGCCGGCGCACAGCGCCGCGGTGAGCGCCTCGACGAGCGGATAGCGAACCGAGATCCGCTCACCGCAGCCGCGGCAGTGGCCGCGCAGCGCCAGCCAGGAGAGGATCGGGATGTTGTCGTAGGGCTTGACCGGGGTGCCGCATGCGGGGCAGTGCGACGGTGGGCTCACGACCGACTCGTGGAGGGGCAGGCGATGCACGACGACGTTCAAGAACGAGCCGAAGATCGCTCCGAGGACTCCTGCGAAGGTTGCCTCCATGCGAACTGATCGACAGGCCCGCCATCGCGCTTGAGCCCTCAGCGAAAGGATGCGGCCCGCGGACCGCTCTTCCCTTCTTGCTTCGCACCAGCTCGAGCATGAGCTCGAAACCGAGCGGTTACCAGGTCGAGCTGTTTTCTGAGTGCCCCGGGCAGCCAGTTTTGCTGGGCCCTGACACGCATTTGTGTTCGACGTTGCCGTTCGCCTTGCGCACGATCTTGAATTTGTCTTTCGTGTTCGCTGCTTCAGCGACCACTTCGTAGCCTTCTTCGCCGGCTTCGGTGATGCCTTTCGCAGTGATGAGTATGGCTTCGTTCGCGTTCGAGGTGTTGATCGAAGGCTCAATCGTCTTGAGTTCGGCCGGCAATGTGAAATTATATTTACCGCCGTTTTCGGTTGCGTACGTCTCAGCGGCCGTCTGGGCGGTCTGCGCCAGCGTCTTGGCCGAGGAGTCGTACGCCTTGCTCTTCTGACTCAGGAACGCCGGAATCGCGATCGCGGCCAGAATGCCGATGATCAAGATCACGACCAGAAGTTCGATGAGGGTAAAACCACCCTCATCGCCGGTGCGTCGGCGTTGTGAGCCCCGGAAGAGTTTGTTTGATCCCAAGTGGGCCGTCAAAGCAGCTGTCGAGACGTAGGTGGGACAGCCGGGAGGGAACATCCGCATGCCGAGGTATCGGCATCAAACACGTCGAGCATTAGCAAGAGGTCATCGACGGAGATCCGGGGTATCGCCGTGGCAAACAACGAGGAGAGGCGGCCCGGGGGCCGCCTCTCCTCAACTGCTTGAAACGATCTGCCTGCTACCAGGTGCTGCTGTTTTCTGAGTGCCCCGGACAGCCAGTTTTGCTGGGCCCTGACACGCATTTGTGTTCGACGTTGCCGTTCGCCAGTCGCTTTACCGTGAATTTGTCTTTCGTGTTCGCTGCTTCAGCAACCACTTCGTAGCCTTCTTCGCCGGCTTCAGTGATGCCTTTCGCGGTGATGAGTATGGCTTCGTTCGCGTTCGAGGTGTTGATCGAAGGCTCAATCGTCTTGAGTTCGGCCGGCAATGTGAAATTATATTTACCGCCGTTTTCGGTTGCGTACGTCTCAGCGGCCGTCTGGGCGGTCTGCGCCAGCGTCTTGGCCGAGGAGTCATAGGCCTTGCTCTTCTGGCTCAGGAACGCCGGAATCGCGATCGCGGCCAAAATGCCGATGATCAGAATCACGACCAGAAGTTCGATAAGGGTGAAGCCACCCTCATCTCCCGTGCGCTGGCGTAGTGAGTTAAGCATGAATCCTCCTAGGATCCGGTTTGGGCGCCAGCCCTCGGTAATCGCCTCAAACGGCGATGCGTCCCCCTTGCGAGAGCCGCCGGCTTTGCTACGCACCCTTCGATGCTTGCCTTGGCACCTCGGCACTGGCTCTGTTGCCGGCTGAATCGACCCACGCCCGGCCAACCTTTACCGCTGCACGGCGGCTTGGACGGATGGCCAGCGTCAAGCGGCCGGCTCGTCCGGGCTGTCCGGCTCCGCCGCGCCCTCGCCGTCCTTCGCCAGCCAGCGCTCCTGCGCGTCGATGCCGGGCACGCGCTCGCCGCTGCCGGCGCACCACGGGCACGTGAGCGTGCTGGGCGTCCCGCCGAGGTTCGAGATCAGCTGGCCGGTACCGCGACAGGCCATACACTCCCGCGGCCCATGAGACGCCGGTGCCTGAACCTCGCTGTCGCTGTCCTCGCTCGCCACGAGCCGCTCAGACTAGCGTTCCGCGCGTGAGAGGACGCGGGCGGGCAGCGGAGTGGGCGATTGTGGCGGCGATCACGCTCGGCGCGGCGGTGCTGCGCCTGATCCACATCGACCAGGTCCCCCCCGACCCGTTCTACGACGCGGCCGTGCGCAGCATGGAGCTCTCGTGGCATAACTTCTTCTTCGGAGCGTTTGAGCCGGGTGGCAGCGTCTCGATCGACAAGCCGCCCATCGATCTGTGGCTCCAGGTGATCAGCGTGAAGCTGCTGGGTTTCAGCTCGACCACGCTGAAGCTGCCCGAGGCGCTCGCCGGCATCGCCTCGGTGCCGCTGCTGTACGTGACGGTTCGACGCATATGGAGCGCCTCGGCGGGCATCGCCGCCGCGGCGGCGATGGCGGTGCTGCCGATCGAGGTGATCACCGCGCGTAGCGACACGATGGACGCAGTGATGATGCTCGCGCTCGTGCTGGCGCTGCTCGCGGTGGTGCGCGCGAGCGAGACCGGGCGCGGGCGCTGGCTGTTCGCCGGCGCCGCCGCGCTCGGGGTGGCGTTCGACGTGAAGCTACTTGAGTCGCTCGTGGCGCTGCCAGGGCTCGCCGCGTTTGCCTATCTCGGCCTGCCTGGCTCAAGACCGCGACGCCTGCTGCGCGTGAGCGCGGCCGCCGCGGTGTACGTGGTCGTGGCGCTCGCGTGGCTGACCGCGACGCTGCTGTTCCCCGCGCACGACCGCCCGTATGCGATCGGCTCGACCAACGGCAGCGCCTGGAACGCGGCGTTCGTGTTCAACGGCAGCGACCGCCTCGGCGGGAAATCCCCCGAACCGGGCGCCACCGACTTCGAAGCCAATCAGCACTACCCGGTGGCGACCCAGGAGGAGCGCGACCACATCCCGATCGTGCCGCCCTCCCCCACCAGGCTGTTGGCGCGCGTCGGCCCGCTGTCGGGCGAGCGCCTCGGCCTCGAGCTGCTCGTAGCGCTGCTCCTGGGGATACCGGCGCTGCTTTGGGGTCTGCGCGCACACGGCGAGCCGCCCGGATCGGGGCAGGTGCCTGATCGCGGCGGCCCCGACAGCGAGCTGCGACGGCGGCTGCGACGCGCCGGTGCTGGCGGGCTCGCGCTGTGGCTGCTCGCGGGCATCGTGCTATTCAGCCACATGGTGCGCCTGCATCCGCGCTATGTCGAAGGCTTCACGCCGGCGGTCGCGGCGGTGCTCGGGATCGGCCTCGCATGGGTGCTCGCAAGGCCGGGTGCGGACACAGGACCGGGGGCGCTGCCGGCAGAGGACGGGTCGGCGCGCCTGCGTCTGGCGTTGCTGGTGGCGGCGCTCGCGATCGCCGTCTATTACGCGGAGCGCCTGCTGTATGGGACCCCCGGGGTGTGGTGGGTCACACTCGTTGGGGCGCTCGGCGCGATCGCGTGCGCTGTGCTCGCCCGCGTCCCGCGGCTGCCATCTAGCCTGCGCTCGCTGCTGGCGCCGGCCGCTGCGATGGCGCTGGCGCTCGTGGCGGTGCTGGCGATCCCGCTGAAGGCCAACCTGACGGCGATCTCCGATCGCGTCAGCGACGCGGGCCTGGTCGGCCAGCTGCCGGGTGACCAGCAGCGTCCGCTGAGCGCCTACCTGCTCGCCCACCAGCACGGCGCGCACTATGAGGTGGCGGCCGAGTCGGCGACAGCGATCGGCTCGCTGATCGTGCAGGACGCTCGCCCTGTTCTCGTCCTGACGACCTACGACGCGCGCGTCTTCACCCCGGTCGCCAAGCTGGAGCAGCTGATCGCACAGGGCCAGGTGCGCTACGCCTTCCTGAACACGTTCTGCACGAGCGAAGCTCCGTCGGTGAATCCGGCATGCTCGGAACCGGTCAAGTGGGTGCGCGCGCATGGCACCGACGTCTCTTTCAAGGCGGGCCTGCGTCATGGCGGCTTGCTGTACCTGCTACCGGGGGCCACGCCGTGAGCGCGTCCCACGAGTCCGAGCGGCTGCTGGCGCTGGCGGACGGCGCACGCGTCGCGGGGCGGCTCGCGCTGGACACGGAGTTCATGGGCGAGGGCCGCTACCGCACGCTGCTGTGCCTGATCCAGCTCGCGATCCCGGCATCGGCCGAGCGCGGGGCCCAGGAGGAGCGCATCCTCGTCGTCGACCCGCTGCCCGAGGACTTCGACGGCTCACCGATCGCGGAGGTCCTCGCCGACCCCGCGATCCAGATCGTCGTGCACGCCGGGCGCCAGGACATCGCGCTCGTGCGCAGGCGTTTCGACACGGACGTGCGCAACGTGTTCGACACGCAGGTCGCCGCCGGCTTCGCCGGGCTGGGAGCACAGTCCTCATACGACTCGCTGCTCACCGAGGTGCTCGGGTTGCGCGTGGCGAAGACCGCGAGCTTCACGCGCTGGGACGCGCGCCCGCTCTCACCGGAGCAGCAGGCGTACGCACGCGAGGACGTCGTACACCTGCTCGAGCTCGCGACCGAGCTGGAGCGCCGCCTCGGCGAGCTCGGCCGCCTGCAGTGGGCGCGCGAGGAGTGCGAGCCGCTCGCGCTCTCAAGCGACGAGCGCGACCCCGAGACGATCTTCGCGCGCCTGCCACGCATCGCGACGCTGAACGCGGCCGCGCGCCCGATCGCACGCGAGCTCGTGCTGTGGCGCGAGCGGACCGCCGCCCGCCACGACCGCCCCGTGCAGAGCGTGCTCGGCGACGCCACGCTCGTGGAGATCGCTAAGCGCAGGCCCTCTTCGCGCGCCGAGCTCGAGAAGATCCGCGGCGTCGGCTCGAGCTCGGGCGGGCGGCGAGCGGAGGATCTGCTCGACGCGGTGCGCCGGGGACGCGAGCGCCCCGCCGATCCGCCCCCATCGTCGACGCGAGCGCCCATACCCAAGCCCGACGACGCCCCGCTCGTGGCGCTCGCCGAGGCGCTCCTGCGCGCCCGCGCCCGCGAGGCCGGCCTCGCCTACGAGCTGCTTGCGGCCCGCGCCGATCTGCAGGCAATCGTCGCCGCCGCGCGCGTGGGCGGGGAGGAGGCGGACGTCCGCACCCTAAGAGGCTGGCGCCGCGAGCTCGTAGGAGCGGAGCTGCTGGAGCTGCTCGAAGGAAGAGTCTCCTTGTCCGTACACGAAACGGACCGCGGCCGCCGCGTGAACATCACCGACGCGCCGGAGTGAGACCGAGCATCTTGGCGGCCTCGACCACGGCAGGGTGCGCGAGCGTCGATGGCGTGGCTTGCCTGAATCGCAGGCGTGCGGCGGCACGATCGTAAAGCGTGACGTTGATCAGGCTCGCCTCGACCGTTGACCACACCGGCGACGTAACAACTGGACCGGTAGTTGGCCTGTCCAATGCTAACAACCCCCACGAACTAAGTGGACCATTCACAGAGGTGTGCGCTGGAGGCGCCCTGCTCTTGGGCTGGCAAGCCTGTGTCACACATGGCCATTCGACCACGGAATGTGGAGACGTCACGTCGATATGGTCTATAATTACTGGCCCAAATGTGGGTCTCGGCGGATATGTTGGCGGTGGAAAGTCCTACACCGTGACTCCCTCGGTCGTTGACCAAGACCCCGTCGTCGAATTCTGGCCAAATCTGTTCCCGGCTTCGTGAAAGACGCCAACCACGTCACAATCGTCACCGTGCCACGTCATTCGCCAACACAGCCCTCACCGTCGATACGAGGTTGGGCTGGGGTTACGGGCCTATTGGGGGTGGTTCTTATAGGTCTCGGCTGGCTCGCTGTCCCAGATTGGGCGGACATCATGGTGCCTGCCGGCTTTCTGGTTCTACTGGTTGCGTCGAGCGGAAGGCTACGGTGGATCGCGCGGCCATATCCGATTAGTGGAGAGCCTCCCCGCTGGATCGCCTCAGCGCTTGCCTTGATTTGTCTGGCGTTCCTCGTGGCGGGCGTCATCGCCCATGCCAAGGAGTTCTGAGCTCGCGCCGAGAGGCGTGAGCTCAGAAGTTCCAAAGCGTTGCTCCGAAGCGTTATTCGATGCGGTTGTAAACTTCAAACAGCGGCAGGTACATCGAGATGACGATGAAGCCGACCATCGCGCCGATGACGATGATCAGGATCGGCTCGAGGATCGACATCAGCGCTTTGACCGCGGCTTCGACCTGTTCCTCGTAGAACTCGGCGATGCGGTCGAGCATCTCGTCGAGCGCACCCGTTTCCTCGCCTACGCCGACCATGTGCGTGACCATCGCCGGGAAGATCGGCGCCTGCGCGAGCGGCGCCGCGATCGTGCCACCGCGCTTGACCGAGGCGATCACGCCGTCCATCGACTCCTGCACGGCGGAATTGCCGCCCGTGCGCCCTGTGATCTCGAGCGCCTGCAACAGCGGCACGCCGGCGTGGGTCAGCGAGGCGAGCGTGCGCGACCAGCGCGCGACGGCGACCTGCTGGACGATCGTGCCGATCTTCATCGGCACGTGCAGGCGGAAGTGGTCCCACTGTTTGCGGCCCCACGGGGTTTTCTTCCACTTGATGAAGGACACGATCACGGCCGCGGTCACGGCGAACATCGCCCACCAGTAACCGGTGACCATCTTCGACATCGCAACCGAGACCTGCGTCAGCTTCGGCAGTTCGCCGCCGAATTCCTTGAACACGCCCTCGAACACCGGCACGAGGAACGCGACCAGCGCCATCATCACGCCGATCGCGAACGTCGCCACCAGCGCCGGGTAGATCATCGCCGATTTCACCTGACGGCGCAGGGCTGCGTCTTTCTGCAGCTGGTCGGCCACGCGCTGCAGCGAGTCCTCGAGCACACCACCCATCTCACCTGCCTGTGTCATCGCGACGAACAGCGGGTTGAAGACCTTCGGATGGCGTGCCATCGCATCGCTGAGCGAGAGGCCCGCCTCGACGTCCTTGCGGACCGCGACGATCGTTTCTTTCAGGTATTTGCTCTCGGTCTGCTCCTCCAGCACGTACAGGGCACGCAGGATGCTCATGCCCGAGGAGATCATCGTCGAGAGCTGGCGCGCGAAGATCGCGAGCTCCGTCGGCTTGACGCTCTTCGTGAACGCGATCTCGATGTTCTTCGAGGAGTGCTTGTCGGCGATGTCCAAGACGATCAGCCCGCGCTGCTTGAGCTGGTCAGAGACCGCCTGCTTCGATTCCGCCTCGACCTCGCCCTTGGCTTTGCCGCCGGCGAGATCGATGGCCTTGAAGACGTAGGTGCTCATGGTTTAGATCCCACCCGCCTCCCCTAGGCTGCCGCCAGCGACGGGGCTCCCATCAGGCGCCTGAGCTCGTCTGGCGTGGAGGAGCGCGCTTCGGCGAGCTTCTGGCTGATCTTGCCCTGGCGCACCAGCGTGGCCAGCGCGGCGTCCATCGTCTGCATGCCCGACGCCGAGCCGGTCTGCAGCACCGAGTAGATCTGGTGGGTCTTGCCCTCGCGGATCAGGTTGCGGATTGCGGGCGTCGGCACGAGCACCTCGCATGCGACCACGCGCCCCGAGCCATCGGCGTTGGGCAGCAGCTGCTGGGTCATGATCCCCTGCAGCGCCACCGACAGCTGCACCCGCACCTGCCCCTGCTGGTGGGAGGGGAACACGTCGATCACGCGGTCGATCGTCTGCGCGGCGTCCTGGGTGTGGAGCGTCGCGAACACCAGGTGGCCGGTCTCAGCGGCGGTCAAAGCCGTGGAAATCGTCTCCAGGTCGCGCATCTCGCCGACGAGGATCACGTCGGGGTCCTGGCGCAGCGCGGCGGTCAGGGCGAGCGAGAAGCTCTGCGCGTCGGAGCCCAGCTCGCGCTGGTTGACGATGCACTTCTTGTGGCCGTGCAGGAACTCGATCGGGTCCTCGATCGTCATGATGTGCTCCTCGCGCGTCGAGTTGATCTCGTCGATCATCGCCGCCAGCGAGGTGGACTTGCCCGAGCCGGTAGGACCGGTCACGAGCACGAAGCCGCGGGGCTTGCGCGTGAACTCGTGCACGGTGGCGGGCAGCCCGAGCTGGTCGATCGAGGTCAGCCCGAAGGGGATCAGGCGGAAGGCAGCGCCGATCGCGCCACGCTGGTAGTAAGCGTTGACACGGAAGCGGGCGTGGCCGGGGATCGAGTAGGCGAAGTCCAGCTGCCAGTTGGTCTCAAGGCGCTGGCGCTGATCGCCGGTGAGGATCGAGTAAACGATCTCCCTGGTATCCGTCGGCGAGAGCTTGGGGTAGTTCTCGAGCGGTGTCAGGCGCCCGCGAACACGGACCGTCGGATGCGCGCCCGAGCTGAGATGCAGATCGGATGCCTTGCGGTGTACGACCTCCATCAGCAGGTCTGCGAAATCGATGTCCATGGGTTCGGCTATCGACGGATGTGCGCCCGATCATTAGCCTCGGCGGCCCGCATGGCGGCGACTGGACGAAGATTCGAGCGCCGGCCGCCGCGCGCAAGCCGGCACTCAGCGTTGTGTCCGCCAAGCGAAGGTCGTATCGAACGGGACGCCCGCGCAAGCCGGCGTCTCGGGCGAGACGGCCCTGAGCGCTAGTTCGTGCCGATCACGCGCGCGATCTCGGCCATCGAGGTGCGGCCCTGCCTGACCTTTTGCAGGCCGTCGTCGCGCAGCCGCGTCATCCCCTGCGTGACCGCCACGTCGCGGATCGCCTCCGCGGGGCTGCGTTCGAGCGCGAGCGCCTGGATCTCGGGCGACATCTTCATCACCTCGTACAGCCCGACGCGCCCGCGGTAGCCGCTGCCGCCACAGCGCCGGCAGCCCACCGGCTCGTACGCCTCAAGTTCCACGCGTGCGCGGTAGCCGCTTTCGCGCAGCACCTTCGCGGGGATGATCGTGCGCCGCTTGCAGCTCGGGCACAGCATCCGCGCCAGCCGCTGGGCGACGATGCAGTCGAGCGCCGATGCCACGAGGAACGGCTCGACGCCCATCTCGATCAGCCGCGTGATCGCCGACGGCGCGTCGTTGGTGTGCAGCGTGGAGAGCACTAGGTGGCCGGTGAGCGCGGACTCCACCGCGATCTGCGCCGTCTCGCGGTCGCGGATCTCGCCGACCATGATGATGTCGGGGTCGGCGCGCACCATCGAGCGCAGCCCCGCCGCGAACGTCAGCCCGACCTTCGCCGAGACCTGGACCTGCGTGAGGCCGACCATTTCGTACTCGACGGGGTCCTCGACGGTGATGATGTTCTTCTCGGGCGTGTTGAGCATCTGCAGCGCCGCGTACAGCGTCGTCGACTTACCCGAGCCGGTGGGGCCAGTGACGAGCACGGCGCCGTGCGTCTCGCGGCAGGCCCGTTCGAAGCGCTCACGCTCGGGGTCGGCCATGCCCAGCTTGTCGAGCTCGACGACGACCGATTCCTTGTCCAGGACGCGCATCACGATGCCCTCGCCGTGGACGCTCGGCAGCGTCACGACGCGCAGGTCGACGTGGCGGCCGTCAACCACCAGCCCGACGCGCCCATCCTGGGGTAGGCGCTTCTCGGCGATGTTCAGCTCGGCCATGATCTTGATGCGCGAGATCACGCCCGCGGCCATCCGCCGCTGCACGGTGGTGACGTCGGCGAGCACGCCGTCGACGCGGAAGCGCACGCGCAGCTCGCGCCCGTCGGGAGCGAGGTGGATGTCGGAGGCGCCGCGCTCGACGGCCTGGGCGACAAGCTGGTTGACGAGCTTGATGACGGGCGCGTCTTCTGAGGTCTCGTGCAGCGCGACGACCTCGGCACCGTCCTCGGCGTCATCGAGTGTCTCGGCGGACTCGCCGACCACGTCTTCGAGGCGGTCCAGGCGCGAGATCAGGGTCGCGATGTCATCCGGCGGCGCGACCGCCACGCGGATCTCATAGCCGGTCATGATCGCGATGTCGTCGACCGCCAGCACGTTCGAGGGGTCGGCCATCGCGACCAGCAGCGTGCGCTTGTCCGCGAACGCGACCGGCACTGTCTGGTAGCGCTTGGCGACGGTCGTGCTGACGAGGTTGGCCGCGGCCATATCCACCGTGAACACGCCAAGGTCCAGGTGGTCGAGACCGTAGCGCTCGGCAAGCGCACGCGCGAGCGCGTCCTGCGTGATCGCTCCCTTTTCAAGCAGCACCCGCTCGGGCGTCGTGCCGGACACGCGCGAGCTCTCGACCGCGTCGTCGACCTGTCCGCGCGAGGCCAGGCCCATGTCGACGATCACGTCGGTGAGGAAGCGCTGCGAGGAGCCGCGCTGCGACGGTTTGGTGATGCCCGAATAGTCCTCCGCCGGCGCCGCGCGCTCGGCGCTCGCCGACCCGCTATCGGCGTACAGGTCGTCGTCCTCCTCAGCGTCCGCGATCCGCTCGATCTCCACGTCCGCGCCAACGTCGCCGCGCTCCTCGAGCTCGACCTGCGGTCCGGCGGCGCGCTCCATCGAGATCACGCGTTCGCCACCCTGATCGATTCCCCGCCCGCCCTCACCATCGATCCCGAAGATCGCGTGCAGGTCGGGGTCGGTCTGCGGGAGCTCGCTCATGCTCCAGCCTCCGCGAACTCGCGCTTAGGCTTGCGCGTCGTCCTCCTCGCGCACGGCGCGGCGCATGACCTCCAGCGGCGCTGTGCGGCCGGTCCACAACTCGAAGCTGAGCGCTCCCTGAGCGACAAGCACGTCGAGGCCGTCGACGGTGCCCGCGCCGTGCGCTGCGGCGGCGGCAAGCAGCGGGGTGGGTCCGGATCGGTATACCAAGTCGACGACATACGAGTACTTACCGACTTGATCGAACGTCATTCCGAGTTGGTTGAGCGCCTCGCCCTCAGTAGCCGAGCGTTCTATGCCCACGGGCGCTTGCAGCCCGACGGAGGTGCAATTGACCAGCAGATCGGCCGCGCCGGGCGTCGGGACCGCCTCCACGCCGAGTTCCCGCGCGAGCGTCCGCGCGCGCTCGGTGGTGCGGTTCCACACGGCGACGGAGCTCGCGCCCGCCTCGCGCAGCGCCCACGCGACCGCGCGCGCGCTGCCGCCCGCGCCAAGGACGAGCGCGCGTGGATGGGCGGGCATGCCGGTCAGCGCACCGAGCGCCACGATCAGCCCCGGGGCATCGGTGTTCTCGGCCGCGATCGAACCGTCGTCGGCGAACGTCAGCGTGTTGGCCGCGCCGATCTCGCGCGCCGCCTGCGAGGCGTGTGTAGCAAGCTCGAGCGCCGCCTGCTTGTGGGGGATCGTCACGTTCGCACCGAGGAACCCAGCCGATCCCAACGCGCGGGTTGTCTGCGCAAACAGCGCCGGCGGCACCGGCAGGCGCTGGTAGCGCCAGTCTTCCATGCCCAAGGCGGCGAGCGCCGCGTTGTGGATCGCCGGCGAGCGGCTGTGCGCGACCGGCCAGCCGAGTACGCCGAGACGCGGCATCACTTGCCTGCCTGCCTGTGCCCCAGAGGGTGCGCCCCAGGGGGTGTGCCCGTCTGGGTATGCTTGCAGGTTGGCGGGTGCCCGCCAGCGCGCGCGACCGCCGCTTTGTACGCAGCCGCGTCCACTTCGAATTCGGCGAGCGTGTGCGAGAACACCTGCTCGCCGCAGCCGTCCGCGCCGGCGACGTAGTACAGGTAGCTGACGTGCGCCGGGTGGGCGGCCGCTTCGATCGACGCCACGCCTGGGTTTGAGATCGGGGTCGGCGGCAGGCCGACGTGCGTGCGCGTGTTGTACGGCGAGTCGATGTGCAGCTGCGCTTCGGTCAGTTCGTGCGTGTACGTCGCGACGCCCGTCGCCAGCTCGACCGCGTAGTAGATGCTCGCGTCGATGCCCAGCGGCATACCCGCCGCCAGGCGGTTGTAAATGACCGCCGCGATCTTCGGCCGGTCGCCCGGGATCTGCGCCTCGCGCTCGACCATCGACGCCACCGTAAGCAGCTGATAGGGCGTCACGTGCAGCGCGTGTGCGCGCGCGATCTGACTCACGCCGAAGTTTTCCTGGAAGGCGGCCAACTGCTCTTCCACCAGTCTGGATACGGGCGCGCCCTTGTCCATGTCATAGGTCGCTGGGAACAGGAAGCCTTCGAGGTCTGGCGTGCCGTGCGGGGCGCCGTAGGCAGCCGGGTTGAGCAGCGGCGAGCGCCGGGAGGCGATGCGGTAGTCGCCCTTTAGCCCATCCGTCGCCGCGATTTCGGCGATCTGCGCGCGCGTCTTGCCCTCCGGGATCAGCACCTTCACCACCGGCGGCAGCGCCGGCGGCGCGACGTGCTTGGGGCTGCTCGAATGCAGTAGCGCCACCAGCGCCGCGATTACCGCCACCAGCGCGAGCACCGCTGCCACGCGCGCCAGCGGCGAGCGTCCGCGTTTCATATGCACTGACCCGGCCGGCTCGGGCAGCTCGGGCGGCTGCGCGTACTCGCCCGGCGTCGGGGGATCAGCCTGCACATACTCGACCGGCGGTGATGGGTCAGCTGGCACGTACTCGCCCGGCGGCGAGGGGTCGGCCGGCACATACTCGACCAGCGGCGGCTCGTGCGGCGTAGGCTCAACAGGCGCCAGCGGGTCGGGCGCCACGGGCGGCAGAGGCGACCCGGCCTGCTCCGATGGCGGGGCCTCCGGCGGCTGACCGGCACGCCGCCTCGCGCGCTCGAGGCGATCGCGCTCGCGCTCCGCCGCGGTGCGTTCGCGCCCCGTTCGTGATCGATCGCCGCGAGACAAGGCCGGGGAACCCTAGCGCGACCGAGCCGCGAGCCAGCTCTCCAGCAGGTGAGCGGCAGCGCGCGAGTCCTCGCTCGTCTTGAACGCGCCGCCCGCACCGCCCGCGCCGTCGAGCCTCTGGGCCATGCGCGTGGTAAAGCGCTCGTCGTGCATCTCCACCGGGATCTCCTCGCCGAGACGCAGCGACAGCTCGCGTGCGAACGCGCGCGTCTCACGCGTCTGCTCGGTGTCCGAGCCGTCCAGCGACAGCGGCAGCCCGACGACCACGCGCTCCACCTCGCGCTCGCGTACGAGCTCGCGCAACCTCGCGAAGCCGCGCTTTGTCGCCGGCCGCGCGACAACCTCGACCGGCGTGACGATCGTCCCCGAGGGATCACTGAGCGCGCAGCCGCAGCGCGCGCTGCCGTAGTCGAGCGCGAGTACCCGCATGTCCCACTCAGCGGGCGAGCGCCGCTTCGATCGCCGCGCGCCCCACCTCGATCGCCTCGTCCAGCCGCTCGGGGTCGCGCCCGCCGGCCTGCGCCAGCGTGTCGCGCCCGCCGCCGCCACCGCCCACGACCGCCGCCGCCACCTTCACGATCGCGCCCGCCTTCACACCGCGCTGCACCAGCTCGGGGGCCACACTCGCCACCAGGTGCACGCGGCCGTCGGCCACCGCCCCCAGCAGGATCGCCGCGCCGGGCAGGCGACCCTTGAGCTTGTCGAGCACCTCCAGCAGCGCCTTCGCATCCATGTCCTCGAGCTTCGCAGCGAGCACGCGTGCGCCATCCGCCTCGCTGGCCCCGTCGGCGAGCGTCTGGACGTCGATGCCCGCCGCACCGCCGCCCGCAGTGCCTCCCTGCTTAAGCTCTTTTTCAAGGCGCTTACGGTCCTGCACGAGCGTCGCGAGCGCCTGCGGCGCGTCCTCGGGGCGCGTGCGCAGCTCCGCCGCCACGTCGCGCAACAGGCGGTCGTGCCCACGCAGCAGCTCGACCGCCACCGGGCCGGTGACCGCCTCGATCCTCCGCACATTCGCCGAGCTGGAGGTCTCGTGCAGGATCCGAAACGCGCCGATCTCCGCCGTCGAGCGCACGTGCGTGCCGCCGCACAACTCGCGCGAATAATCGCCGTCGCCGACCTCCACCATGCGCACCACCTCGCCGTACTTCTCGCCGAACAACGCCATCGCGCCGAGGCTCTTCGCCTCATCGAGCGTCGTTGTCAGCGCGTGCACGCGGTCGTTGCGCGCGATCCACCCGTTGACGCGGTCCTCGACGTCGCGCAACTCCTCCGCGCTCAGCGCCTGGCCGTGACTGAAGTCGAAGCGCAGCTTGTCCGGCCCCACATACGAGCCCGCCTGGCGCACGTGGCTGCCGACCCGCTCGCGCAGCGCCGCCTGCAGCAGGTGCGTCGCCGTGTGGTTGCACTCCGTCTTGTGGCGCGTCAGGTGATCAACGCGCGCGAGCACGTGCTCGCCCACGTCCAGCGTGCCCGCCTCAACGATCACCTCCGCGATCCGATCTTCGCCTACGAACAGCACGTCCTCTACGCGCGCGCGGCAGTCGCCGTGCTCGCATTCGATCGTGCCCACATCCGAGATCTGGCCTCCGCCCGCCGCGTAGAACGGCGACTCCGCCAGCTTCACCAGCAAGCGCATCGGAGCGCCGCCGTTTGTGGCGTTCGCGCCATCCTCGCCGTGCGACGGCTCGAGCGCGCGCACCGCCACGACCGTCGTCGGTTGCACCTCCGTCTCATAGCCCGTGAAGCGCGTCGGCACACCGCCGTCCAATGACTCCGAACCGCCGGCAACGAGGGCGCCTGCGACGTCTGCCCGCGCGGCCACACCTCCACTGAGCGAGCCGCCCCTCCCCCGCGCGCGCTGTTCCTCCATCAGCTCCTCGAAGTCGCCTTCGATCGATAGGTCAGCGCCGGCGAGCAGCTCGCTCGTCATCTCATACGGGAAGCCGTGCGTGTCGTGCAGCGTGAACACCTCCAGCGCCGGCACCGACGAGCGCCCCTCCGCGCGCGCCCGCTCGATCTGCTCGGACAGCATCTCCATACCGAGCGCCAGCGTGCGCCCAAAGCTCTCCTCCTCCGCCGCCAGCCACATGTCCGTCGCGTCCGCCTGCTCCGCCAGTTCCGGGTACGCACCGCCCATCACCTCGCGCACGCGCGCCGAGTAGCGCGTCAGGAAGCCCGGCGCCAGCTCAAGCGCGAGCCCCTGCTGGATCGCGCGGCGCATCACTCGCCGCAGCACGTAGCCGCGGTCCTCGTTCGACGGCACCACGCCGTCCGCCGTCAGGAACGTCATCGCGCGCCCGTGGTCGGCGAGGATCCGCAGCGCGCGGTCGCTGTCGAAGTCGGCGCCATAGCGCCTGCCCGAGAGCTCCTCGCCGAGCGCGATCAGCGGCTGGAACTGGTCGGTCTCGAACACCGACTGCTTGTCCTGCAGGATCGCCGCCATGCGGTTCAAGCCCAGGCCCGTGTCGATGTTCTTCGCCGGCAGCGGCTTCAGCACCGCGCCCGGCTCATCCGGCGCGGGCTGCTGGTCGTACTGCATGAACACCAGGTTCCAGTACTCCAAGAAGCGCTCGTTCTCACCGCCCGGCAGATCCTCCGGCGCGCCGTGCTCCACGCCGCGATCGATGTACAGCTCCGAGCACGGCCCGCACGGGCCCGTCGGCCCTGCCTGCCAGAAGTTCTCAGAGCGCGGGCACAGCACGATCCGCTCCGGCGACACGCCCAGCGCGCTCCACAGCTCGATCGCCTCCTCGTCCGGGCCCAGGCCAAGCCCTTCATCGCCTTCAAAGACCGTCACCCAGATGTCCTCCGCCGGGAAGCCGAACACCTCGCGCGAGAGCTCCCACGCGAAGCCGATGGCCTCGCGCTTGAAGTAGTCGCCGAACGAGAAGTTCCCCAGCATCTCGAAGAACGTCAGGTGGCGCGCCGTGTTGCCGACGTTGTCGATGTCCACCGTCCGAAACACCTTCTGGCAATTCGTCAGGCGCGGCGCCGGGGGCTTCTGAAGGCCCAGGAAGTACGGCTTCAAGGGGTGCATGCCCGCCACCGTCAGCAGCGCTGAGGCGTCGTGCGCCGATGGCACCAGCGACGCCGACGGCACGCGCTTGTGGCCGTGCTCCTCGAAGAAGCTCAGGTAGCGCTCGCGGATCTCGTCCGAGGTCATCATCGCTGGATGATCTTAGGCGGCCGCCGCTGTCGGCCGCCGGCTTATGGTCCGGCTGGCGACGCCGTCAGAGGATTGTGCCGTGCCCGACGACCACGTCACCGGCGTACAGGCACGCGATCTGCCCGGGGGCGGTGCGCTCGGCCGGGTCCTCCAGCTCGATCGCAAGGCGCGCATGGCGTCCCGGCGCGAGCTCGCCGGGTACCCGGCACGCGAAACGGCGTCCGTGAGAGCGTACGCGCACGCCGTCCACGCAGCCAGCGTCGCGGTGCAGCGTCACCTCGCGCACCGCGATAGCGCGCGCGAGCAATGCGTCGCGCGGGCCGACCGTGACGGTGTTCGCGCGCGTGTCCGTCGCGAGCACGTACAAGGGCTCGGGCGCGGCGACGCCAAGGCCGTGGCGCTGGCCGACCGTGTACACGTGCGCGCCCACGTGCTCGCCCAGCACCGCCCCATCGCGGTCCACGATCGGCCCCGGCCGCTCGGTCAGGCCACCATGGCGCTCCAGGAACTCGCCGTGACGCGTTCCCGCGAGGAAGCACAGGTCCTGCGAGTCGCGCTTGCGCGCCACCGCCAGCCCCGCGCGCTCTGCCAACTCGCGCACCTGCGGCTTGTGCAGCTCGCCGAGTGGGAAGCGCAGCCGCGCGAGCGACTCCGGCGCGAGCGCTGAGAGCACGTAGCTCTGGTCCTTCGCCGCGTCGAGCGCCATCTGCAGCAGCGGCGCGGGGGGCTCGGAGCGCGGGGCCGCGGTGGGCGGGGATGCGGTGGGCAGGCCGTCGACGACGCGCGCGTAGTGACCGGTGGCGAGCGTCTCCGACCCCAGCTGTCGGGCGAGCTCCAGCATCGCGTCCAGGCGCACGTTGCCGTTGCAGCGCACGCACGGGTTGGGCGTCAGGCCGGCGGCGTAGTCCGACAGCCAACCGTCGACGACGCCGGCGCGGAACTCAGCGCGCAGGTCGATCGACAGGTGTGGCATACCGAGCTCGTGCGCGAGCTCGCGCGCACCGCGCACCGCCTGCGCGGAGCAGCAGCTGAGATCGCCGTCGTTCTCAGGATCAGACCACAGCTCGAGCGTCACCCCGACGGCCTCGTCGCCGCCGTCGCTGACGAGCAGCGCCGCCACGGCGCTGTCGACGCCGCCGCTCATCGCCACGAGCGTGCGCCTGGCGTCGGCACCAAGGTTCGCGGCCATGCGCGCGGCAGCACCGAGCGCACGGTGCAGCGCGTCTGCCGCGAGCTCGGCTGCGTGGCACTTGGCGAGACTGAGCCCGCCGAGCTCCTGAGCGATCTCCTGCGCGCCGATGCGCGCTGCGTCGAGCAGCGGTGCGCCGCGCACGAGGCTCACGGTGGCGCTGCCCGCAGCGAGCGTCGCTCCGCAGCCGCTCGCATCAAAGCCCGCGTCGGCGATGCGCCCGTCGGGGCTGCCCGGATCGAGCGCGATCGACACGCGGATCAAATCGCCGCACGCCGCACCGCCGGCCGCGCCGGTAAACGCGTCATCGGGACGGTGACCGCGACCGAATGGCGCTTCGAGATGAAACACCAACTGCTCCCCGCCCGGGGACGCATCGTGATCGGAGACGGATGCGGCGGTGACGCTCACCGAGCGAGTGTAGGGCTGTGAGGCTGGCTCTACGACTACTCTGCTTCGTCGATCGTCTGCTGGATCGAGAAGGCATCCTGCAGGCCGGTGAGCACGATCGCGTGTCCGGCCTTGTTGATGACGAACAGCGTCGGCGTCGCGTAGACCTGCACGCCACGGGTGACCGAGCCGAACGAGGCGACCTGGCTTGCCATCGCCTCCTGCACCGCGACCCGCTGGCGCGAGCTGCGATCCGCTGTCTGCACCTGGCGCACGGCCTGCTGCACGGCGACGTCGTCGGTGCCCTTCGGGTTCCAGAACAGCAGCAGCACGATCTCACCCTTTGCGAGCTCCGCTTCGACCGTCCGCTGACCAGTGAGCGTGGCGGCCAGCGTCGTGGCGCGCTTGTGCGCGACGCTTGTCGAAGTCTTGCTTGACGTCTTACTCAAAGCCTTACTCGACGTCTTGCTCGACGCGTGGGTGCTCGCGTTCGTGACCGGCGCCGTCGCCGCACTCGTGTGGGTGGGCGTGTGCGTGCTGGTGTGCGTGGGCGTGGGCGTGGAGGATCTCGGGGTCGCTTCGCCGGCAACCTGCGCGGACTTGTTTTCGATCCGCTGGGTCCTGCCTTCGGAGACCCCCACCGCATGGTGGGCCCGGGAGATGTCGCGGGTGAGCCCTTCAAGGCCGGGGACGGGGCCGTGGTAAACGTGTGTGGACGTGCCCTTTGGCTTGGCCTTGGCGGCGGCGGTGGACGGCGCGGAAGCTGCGGGCGTGGTGGCGGAGACGACCGGCGCGGAGCTGGAGCTGGTCGGGGTGCTCGAGCGCCCCTGCAGGGCGAACAGCCACACGCAGGCGAACACGAGGAAGACCACGACGACAATCTGAAATGGACGTGAGATCTGCGCCATCGCCTCATGCTTCGGCATTTGCGGCGCAGAAGTTGAACGGCGATATATGCCTTGGACGATTTCGAGTGGGCGCCAGGGAGGCGCTACAGGGCGTGATGGCCGCGCAGCACGGCGTGCACGACAGCGTTGGTGGCAATCTGCTGCTGGCCGCCGCCCTGCATGTCCTTGAGCACTGTCTCAGCGCCGGCGAGGATCGCGACGAAGCGGGCGCCGAGCGCGCCGGCGTGGCCGAGCTGGCCCTTGAGCGAGCGCCCGCCGAGATCCATCTGCGCGGAGAGCCCAGCAGAGCGCGCCTCGCTGAGCAGCGCGAACGCCGCCGTGCGCAGCTCGTCGCTCGCGCCGTCGAGCGCGACGAACAGCTCCAGCGGAACCGGCGCGGGCGCATGCGCGTGGCCTGTCGTGGGAGCGCCGGCCTCGCCGGCGAGCATGATCCGCTCGATCCCGGCCGCCCAGCCGATGCCGGCAGTCGGCGGACCGCCGAGCTGCTCGACGAGGCCGTCGTAGCGACCGCCGCCTCCGACACCGCTCTGCGCGCCGAGCGCGTCGGAGGTGAACTCGAACAGCGTGCGCGTGTAGTAGTCAAGGCCGCGCACGAGCGTCGGGTCGAGCTCGTAGACCACGCCCGCGGCGTCCAGCAGCTCGCGCACCTGCGCGAAGTGCTCGGCGTCCTCGGCGCTGAGGTATTCGCGCAGCATCGGCGCGCCCTGCATCACGCGCTGGGTGCCCTCGTGCTGGGAGTCGAACGCCCGCAGTGGGTTCAGCTCGATCCTGCTCTTGACATCGTCGGAGAGGCTGTCCTGGTTGGCGCGCAGGTACGCCTGCAGGCGCTCGCGGTACTCGAGCCGGCTCGCGAGGCTGCCGAGGCTCGACAGGCGCAGCCGCAGCTCGCGCACGTCCATCTCGGCGAGCAACGCAGCGAGCAGCGAGATTGACTCGGCGTCGACGGCGGGGTCCTCGGAGCCGATCGCCTCGGCGCCAACCTGCCAGAACTCGCGGTAGCGCCCGGCCTGCGCGCGCTCGTGGCGGAAGAAGCTCGACAGGTACCACAGCTTGACCGGCTGGCGGCGCTTGTGCATGCCGTGCTCGACGTACGCGCGGCACACGGGCGCGGTGCCCTCGGGCCGCAGCGTCAGCGAGCGTCCGGCCTGGTCCTCGAAAGTGAACATCTCCTTGCGCACGATGTCAGTGGACTCGCCGACGCCACGGGCGAACAGCTCGGTGGCCTCGAACACGGGCGTCTCGATGCGCTCGTAGCCGGCGCCCTCGAGAATCGAGCGCGCGCGCGCCTCAAGCGCCGTACGACGCGCGGCGTCCTCGCCGAGCACATCGAAGGTGCCGCGCGGCGCTTTGATCTTGGCTTCGCTCAAGAGCTCAGGCTGCCGGCGAGTCAGCGGTGCGGGCGACGGGCACGCGCTCGCGCAGCTCGCTGAGGAACGGGTTGCTGTCGCGCTCGCG
Organism: uncultured Solirubrobacteraceae bacterium; assembly: GCA_963735615.1. Classification (GTDB taxonomy): domain Bacteria; phylum Actinomycetota; class Thermoleophilia; order Solirubrobacterales; family Solirubrobacteraceae; genus Palsa-744. The sequence goes on along the minus strand of CAVTLO010000003.1, from coordinate 1,118,778 downwards.
CCCGAGCGTGGTGACGCCCATGTGCCCCGGGTAGACGACTGTCTCGGCGGGAAAAGCGCGCAGCAGGCTCTCGATCGAGCGCTCGAGTGTGGGCCAATCCCCGCCGGGCAGGTCGACGCGGCCAACGGATCCCTGGAAGAGCACGTCGCCGGACAGCAGCGCGGGGTGGGCGGGCGATCGGACTGCGTAGGTGACATGGCCGGGGCTATGCCCGGGGGTGAAGATCACGTCGAAGTCGAGACCAGCGAGGCTGAGGCGCTCGCCGCCCTTGACGAGATGCTCGGGCTCGTAACTCTCGAACGGCCCGAACCCGGGGGGCACCCAGCTCATGACGTCGGTGAGCAGCGGACGCTCGATCTCGGGGCAGTACACGGGCGCGCCGGTCGCGCGCGCGAGCGGCGCGACGGCGCCGATGTGGTCGAAGTGGCAGTGGGTGATGAGGATCGCCTCGATCTGCACACCGAGGGAGTCGATCGCCGCGAGCAGGCGCTCGGGCTCATCGCCAGGATCGACGATCACCGCGCGTGCCTGCTCGGCACCGGCGCGCACGATGTAGCAGTTCTCCTGGACAGGGCCGACGGTGAACGCGCGTACGTCGAGGGCGCTCATCGCGAAGCCGCCCGTCCGCCTCCGCCCTCCTTGGCCTTTTTGCGCTGGCGCCGGTCGTAGACCCACTTGTCGCTGTAGAAGCTGATGGGCGTATAGAACAGGAGCGCGAACGGGAAGAACTTGATCCCCTGTTCGGAGCGCCCGAGAGCGATTGCGAACAGCGCCAGGAACGCGATCGCGGCGAGCATCGCCTTGACGAACGCGGCCCGCCACGTCGGCGGGCGGTCGCGCTTGTCCAGCAACTTCTCCTTCTTCTCGCGCGCGATATCGCGCTGGTCGCCGCTCTTCTCGGCGGCGGTCGGCTTGCGCCCGGTGCGCCCGCGGGACTCGACGACGCCGGCCGCGTTGCCCCTGTGCTTGGTCTTGCGCTTAGTCTGAGCCATGACTCAGCAGCGTAGTGCGTTCTCGATCAGGTGGCGCTCGGGATCGAAGCCGGGGATCGGGACGTCGGCAGGAAAATTATTAAAGGCGGATGCCGGCGCGAGCCCGACGAGCTCAGCGCTGTGGATATCCGCGTGCGCACTGACGGCGTCGATAATCCTCGCGAGCGGCAGCTCAAGCGGGCGCTCGACGTTCATCGAGAGCTGCACGATGCCGCCGCTGAGCGCGAGGCCGAGCGCGCGTAGACCCGGCAGCCCGTGCTGGCCGCCCTCGCGGATCAGCGCGGCGATCGCGCGTGCATCCGCGAGGCTCGCGGGGGGCGCGAGCTGCACGTTGAAGGCAACCAGCAGCGGCCTGGCGGCGACGAGCGTGGCACCAGCGGTGGAATGCATCCGCGCCGCTCCGAAGTCGGGGGCCATCCGCTCCCGCTGCTCACGTGCGGCCATCCGCGCGGCGAGCCCAGCGACGCCGCCGCGGCGGACCGCGGCGCGCGTCCTCTCCGAGGCCGCGTCCGTCCCGGACAGCTCGCCGTACATGAAAACGGGGACTCCCAGCTCCTCGGCGACGCGGTCGCCGAGCGCAAGCGCCTGTGCGCACGCAGCGCCGCGCTCACTTGGGTCGAGGTAGACGATTGGCGCGACATCGAGCGCGCCCACGTGCGGGTGCGCGCCTGCCCGTTCGGCGCCGGCGCCCTCGGCACCCATCACGTCGATCCGCGCAACCGCCACGCGCGCGCCGCGCATGAGCGCGTCACCGAGCTCACGTGGATGACCGGCGAGCGTGAACACCGAGCGGTTGTGGTCGGGGTCGGAGTGGACATCGAGCACGCGCACGGCCGTCGGCGCGGGTGCGTCCGGTGCAGCGCCGCCCGGCGCGGGCTCGTTCGGCGCGGGCTCGTTCGCGAACGCGGAGCCGATGGCCGCGATCGTGTCCGCGTCGCGCCCCTCGGAGACGTTCGGCACGGCGAGCAGGATCGGGGGGTCCATGGCGCCACGAGGCTAGCGTCGTAGGCAGCCGAGCGCCCTGTGGCTAGACTCCAGCGTCATCCGGGCCGGAGTAGCTCAGCTGGTTAGAGCAGCGGAATCATAATCCGCGTGTCGGGGGTTCGAGTCCCTCCTCCGGCACTGCCGCAAAGCCACTAACCAAGCGGTTTTCAATGTATCAGGGCCGTCGGACGGCGCGCCTTGATTTCCTCGCTGATTTCCCCAGGGGGCGCCGCGGGGGCGCAAGCGGCTCAGGGGACCGCCTTATTGGGGGGTCGGGAGACGGCGAGCGGAGGCAATGATGGCGGGCTAGCAAAAGTCGTTTGGATGCTTCTATGTTGTCAAGGGCGTTTTTGTGAGCTGGTTGTAGAGGTGGCGGGAGAGGTATCGCTTGAGCGAGCGCATGGCCTCTCGCTTGGTCTTTCCTTCGTTGATTCTGCGCTGCATGTAGGCGCGGCTGTCGGCGTGGTGGACGGAGCGCGAGAGCGCGATTGTGTAGATCGCTGCGTTGATTTGGCGGTCGCCTCCGCGGCTGAGTCTGTGGCGGATGGTTTTGCCGGAGGACGCGGGTTGTGGTGCGGTGCCGTTGGCGCGCGCGAATGCTGCCTCGCTGGTGAAGCGGGCTGGGTTGAACGCGAGGAGCTTGCCGGCGCAGATCGGCCCGACGCCGGGCTCATCTAGCAGCGTGGGTGACAGGGAGCGGACGAGCTCCTCGATTTCGCGGGTGTAGCCCGCGGCCTGCGTGTCGAGCGCTCTGGTGCGGTTGGCGATGTCGCGGAGCACTTGCAGGGTGGTGTTCTCTTGCAGGCTCGCGCTCGGGCGTGTGCGCATCCCGGTGAGGCGCTCGGCGAGCTTCGCTCCGTTGCGAGCTGGGCCGATCCTGTCCCGCAGAGCGCCCGGTGCGCTGACGTGAAGGGCTTGCAGCTGGTTGTAGAGCCTCGAGCGCTCACCGGTGACGGAGCGGTAAGCGACGAGCAGCATCTGCAGCGCCAGGCGTGTCCCGGACCCTCTGGGGGTCGATAGGCCGTCGCCGGCGAGGACCTTCTTGGCGGCCAGCAGAGCATCGAGGCGGTCAGACTTGCCGATCCGGCGCTCGCGGCGGCGGGGACGCTCGACCTCGAAAACCTCGATCCCCTCGGCCTGTAGGTACTCGCATAGTCCTGCTCCGTAGCTGCCGGCGCCCTCGATCCCGACCAGCACTTGCCCGTCGAGCCCTGTGAGCCAGTCGGTGAGCTTGCGATAGCCGGCCAGGTTGGCCGTGATGGTGATCTCTGCGAGTAGCTGCCCGAGGGCGTCCAGGGCGACGGCGAGATGCTGTTCCTTGTGCGTGTCCACGCCTACTGCGATCATGAATTTTGGTCTCCTCGTCTGCTGGTTGGCGCTGGTGATGTGGAGGCCGCCAGACAAAGCCATGTCGAGCAAAGCAGCACGCTTCTATGAAGTCATGGCGGCGTCCGTGGCAAGCGACGGGAGACAGATCCAACGGAGGGCACCCATGCGGGGCCAGCCGGTTTACATGAGTCATCCCGTCGCCTGCCACACCCTTGACGGGGCACCGGACGCCACTGCATGACCATCGCTTCGCTGCGCCCTACGGGCTCCGCTACGCGACGGTCAGCCCGCTTTCCACAGGGCCCCAACAGGCGCTGAGGAAACTACATGGCCGGTGCGGTGCGGTTGGGGTCTGTACAGGGTATGCAAGGACCATCAGCACAGCCGCCGGCCACCGCGGCGGAGGATCGCCTCCTGCGCCCACAGCAGGCCGCTTGGTATCTCAACGTCAAAACGAGCTGGGTCTACGAGGCCGTGCGGACTGGCCGGCTGCCTTGCCACCGGGTAGGACGACACATCCGCTTCACGCGAGCCATGCTCGACGGCTGGCTCGCCAAGCAGCCGCGCTGAGAAACGGGGACCTCCATCTGTCAAGGCCGGCCCGTGTTGCCGCTGCTGGCGCGCTTCTCGAACACGCGGCTCTCGGCCGGCTCGTCTTCAGCTGGGCGGGCGCTGTTCTCGTTCGCCGCGGCGAGTTGGTACCCGCCGCTACAGCCCCGTGCCCCTATCCCCGTGAAGCGGCGAGCCTGCCGCGTCGCTTTCCTTGATCAGCCTCGGTCCCTGACGCGTCTCCCGTTAGCTGCTGATCCGGTAAAGGAACAGGTCTCCCTGCTGCTCACCCTTGAGGCCCAGGTGACGAACTGCTTCCTCCACGCCCGGGTACCCGGCGTGGGCAAAGTCATCGAAGATGATCAGTGAACCCTCCCTGAGAGATCCTCGCCACGCTTGTACCTCGCGGATCGTGTCCTCCCGGCTGTGTGAACTGTCGATGTACAACAGGTCAACCGGCGCGCGCTCCTCCGGCCCCCGATCCCCTGGGGCGTTGACGAATGTCAATCGCTGGCTGGCTCCGAGTCCCGCCAACCGCAAGTACCGCTCACGCTCTTGCCGCTCAATCGGGTCGTAGCTGACCACCATCCGTTCCTGATCCGCCAAGACCAATGAGATGGCACTCCACGCGCTCCCCGTTCCAAGTTCGACTACCCGTGGCCGTCCTCGCGCAGCACGCAAAAGCACCGCAAGATTGCGAGGCCGGGTGGCGGAGACTAGCGCGAACCGATCTTCTGTGCGCAGCGCAAGCCGCCATGCCCGCCATTGGAACAGAGCCACACTCGGCGGCAAGAATCGCAGCTGCACAAGGAACCGCATGTCCCGCCGCAAACGGCGAACGCTCTCTAGCATCCCGCGATTCTACAATCGGTTGACCTCAGTGGCAGGACGTGCGAGCCTGCATCATGGCCATGGTCGGACAGCATGTCGAGCGGCGCATCGGCTAGTCGATCGTCACGATTAGTAGTTCGGGATGTAGGGCGGTGGTCATGACGGCTTAGTTGCGATCATGTTCATCGACACGGTACCCCACACATGGTTGAGCCACGACAGATACATCTTGCGAGCGATGCCGCTTGATCGCAGAATTCCGCCGGCCCGCCGCACCGCCGAACCGAAAAGCGGCACTCCTGCGCCCCTCGGAATTGCACGCGGATCGCCGAAGAACGGGCGGTAGTGTGGCTCGGCCACCTCCGTCGTGAAGCCGGCACGTATCGCCTCCCAGCGATAACGCAGAGCCCAGTGGGCATGCTCGTAGCCATCGAACTCCTCGACGCCCTCCAAGTGCACTCCATTCGGATCACGCAGCGTCTTCAGCGTCTCGTTGACCATCAGCAGTCTCCCCCCGGGCCGCAGCACCCGGAAAATCTCGTAGAACGTACGGCGCAGACTCGTAAGGTCATTGTGGTGCAGCACTTGGCAGCAGTACACGTAATCGAGGCTGCCAGAGGCAAGCGGGATCGAGTCCATCGAGCCAACGATCCGCTCGAAGAAGACGTGGCCGTCGTCGATGAAGCACTCGGCCGTGTAGAGACCCTGCAGCTCAACCGTAGCGATATCCAGCGCGATCGCCTGAAGCCCTTGCTCGGCGAATCGGTTCGCGGCCCAGCAAGTGTTCGAGCCGACATCCAGAATGCGGTCGCCTAGCCGGAACGGGATCATACTTAGGAGCTGATCCATCGAGCGGCCCTGGACCCACCAATAGTCGGGTCCAACATCCGGCAACCTGCGGACCATCTCCCGATCCCAGCCATCGGTGCGCATCCTCTCCGCGAACCGCTCCAACCCGGCAGCCTCGGCGAGGATATGTGCTGGCGGGTCGTGTAGTAGCTCCGCGACTCCCCGGCGTACCATGAACTCGGTGTCACATACCATGCAGCGCAGGATGCCCTCCCGGACCTCCCGGTCATCGCTCTCGTCGCAGTCCAACACGAGCGCGGAATCGCGTCCACACGCCGGGCAGCGCAACCTCTGTACAAGCTCCGCCTTCACAGGACTCGGGTCTCCAGGCAGGGCCTGTGCGCATCGGCTTCCCCGTTCACCGAGCCAGCGTAGCCCATTGATGGCAAAAATCCCGGGCGACAATCTCGTTGTGCGCGCAGACGAAGGCGGGCTCTGCTCTTGAGCTCGCCCACTCCATATAGCAGTTCGTAGACTCAACGTAGACGCAACGGCCGACACGTGGCTCCCGCTAAGCCGCAACGGCCGCGCCGTTGAGCGGAGCGGCAAGGCTTCCGCCGCGGCGCAGTCTGCTTTGGTAGCCCGACCATAACGAGCGGCAGGCTCGTAGCATCGCTATGGCCTTCCGATGAGCGCGGCACGCGACGAGGAGTAAACCTCGCCCGAACCCACTCCAGCCTTTGCGTCGATGAGGTTCCCTATCAGGGCTCTGGAATCCCCCCGCTCATCTACGATGGCTTGCCTCAATGGTGATTGAAACGCCTGCCTCGAGCCAGCGGCCTGTCCCATGCGTCCACCGCGGGATGCCACGCAGACACAAACGGCGACACCTCCAGCATTCTTCGTTCGGCAAGTAGTTCGACGGCGGCAAATACCCGCTCAACGTCCAAACCAGCATACGGGTCGGCTCGCTCGGCCGAATCAGGCAACAAGTGCACCGCACACAAAGTTCAACGCCTGCGCGAGTTTGCCATCGCGAGTGGCCTCTCCAATCCGGGAAACGATCTCTCGGGTCGCGTCGAAGGTTTCCGGGATTCCAGCATCAACCGACGCGCCAGCACCAAGCAAGACCAGCGGCTTGTCGCCGAGACGCAGGACCCTGTTGTTTAGCGAATCATTCGCCTGCATCCGCGAGGGCTTCATTCGAGTACGCTGCATTGGCGAGCCATCCTACTCGACAACCGACCTAAGCAAACGCCGGCTGTGTGCCGGCGCTCGCGTGCTGCTACTAGGTGTCGGTAAGTACGATCAGCGCTTCCGCCTACCTCCCCACAACCAGCCGAACACGCCCGCGTCCAGCGCAACGCCCGATCCCGCTCCGTAGCCGCATGGTCGGCGAATGTGTCCAACGGGACCATTCTTGCTGCCCGACCGCGCACAGGCACTGGCGGACAGGGCGCAGTTCCTGCTCCAAAGAGGCGAGGTTCTGCGCCCGGGCGAGTTCTGAGATGCCCGCTATGCGTTCCTTACAGCGTGGTAACTCAAGAGGTCAACTCACGTACCCGATATCGAAGGGGAGCCTCCTCATGATCCGAGTCAACTTCACGACCTTCGAGCGCGACCCAGACACCAAAGAGTGGATAGAGCTGCCTGTCGCTCAGCTGCTCGCTGATGGCGACGACGTGAGCATCAGCGGGCCGCACGCCGACTGGATCAACCCCGACCTCGTGATCGTCGACCCTGAGACCGCGGAGCGCATCACACGGGCTGATGGCGACGAGCGCTGGGCGCGACTTCAGCTCTTCGGCTACCGCAGCGGAGACCTCCACGTCCAGGTCACCGAGATCGCTGCGGCTGAGCCGGTCGCCGCGAGCTTCCGCTACTCCACCGCCGCCTGAGTCCCTGCCGCGAACCGCGGTATCAGAGATCCACGCGAAGGTCGTCGGCCGCGAGCTCAAAGACGCCCGCCAAGCGCTTGGACTGACCCAAGCCGAGGTCGCCGAGCGCCTCGGGGGCTCTCTCTCCTACATCTCCGCCGTCGAAGCTGGCCGTCACAACCTCACGCTTGGCCAGCTCGCCAACATTGCCAACGCCATGCGACTCGGGATCGACATCTCATTCATCCGCCCAGACGGCACACCTATCCCCGTCGACCACAGCTGACGCCTTCGATAAGTGTCAGCGTCGCCTGCAGCGAGGACGTTTGAACACAAGCCCCGGTCTCCCAGGGCTTGTCGGACGTTGCAAGCCCGGGACGTGTCAGGTCAGAAGCTGCCCGGGTCCGGGTACGACAACGCCGCCGAGTTCACGTGGGGGCTCGATCCCATCCTCGACGGCCTCGACCGGCCACGCCTCCCGGAGCCACGTCCGCATGAACGGCAGCGATGTCAATGGTGTTGGCTCGGCGATCCAGTGCGTGACCCCTCGTTGGAGCGAAAGCCTAGGTGTTTGGTACAGGTATAGGCAGCGGGATCGGGGGCAGCAGCTAGTGCATTCAGCGTCCGTGGCACACGTGACGAAGGACGACCACGGTGAGCCAGATGAGGATCGCGTCCACCAGCGCCAGCGCCAGGACCGACGGGACCCACACTCCGCCACGGCCGACCACCGCGAACGCAAGGCCAAGACCGCCGATCGCCAGCAGCGAGGACACACCGGCGCAGTCGGCCAGGAGCAGCAGCACGAGTATCGCCACGAGCAGGGCGCGACGCACGTAGTCGCTCACCCCCAAGCGGACCCGCCACGGCTCTCGGTTCGGCACCGGCGGGCGGCGGCCTGGACCCGCAGGCCGCGTGCGGTCTTGCGCGCAGAAGCAGGCTCAGCCCGAGGGCGCACCATCCCGTGCGCACGCAAGCACACCGCCAGCCTCACGAGCGCTCGTCGAAAGGCCGGCGTGTGTTCCATGCTCCTTGCGAAGCTCGCTTCGTCGCGGGCTTCAGCTGCGCTCTCAACTGCACTCGCGACTCGCGCCGATCCGAAGCCGCAGACCTTTTCCATCGCGTCGAGCCGAGCGGGGCCGAGCGTGCTCGTTGCTTGAAAGCGTCCGCCGCGGGCCACGCTCACTCCGTACCTGCGCATGCACGCGACGAAAGCCGGATCGCCCGCCGCCGCACCCACCGAGAGATAGGCGTGCGCGGCCCGCTTCGAAGCGTGTGCGCAGCCTCCAAGCACGATCGCCGCAGTCACACACAGCACGCCGGCCGCCCCAGATGCAGCGCGCACTATCCCGGCGCTCGTCCCCGCATCGTCATGCGTGCGTCAACCCCATAGCAGATGATGGGACGGAAACAAGAACGCCCCGACTTCGGAATTGTATTCGCCACAGTGCTTCGCATAGTAAAGGCAATACGACGCGGTCGGCATTTTTTTCAGATCCGGTATGCCGATCGTTCCGAACACATACGTTTCGACTTCGGTCCACGGCGCCGAGATCTCACACCGCACGTAGGTCAGATTCTGCCCGGTATATCCACTCGTCATCACGTCCAGGCATGCATGCAGGTCGGAATCGATCGAGTCCGCCCATTCCTCAGGCGAATGGATGCCGGTGATCTCTTTGAGGAGTGAGATGACGAGTTGTTTCGCAATGTCCTTCACCGTCGTTGTGGCGAGTTCGATCACCTTGAATGGCGTTGCAGCGATGTCCTCCGCATCCAGCACGCCGCATATCTCCGCCACTTCGTCGGCGTCGAAGTAGAAGTTCTTCGGCGGATCGCAGGCCTGACTCTCTTCGCAGGCCTCCACCGCCGCGAGCGCCGCTTCGTATTCGCGTCCCGCTTCCAAGCCCGGTGCTTCCGCGCCGACGCGGCTAGCGCCTTCCATGTTCCATGGCGACTCGTGGAAGCTGACCGGGGCTCCGCCGCCGGAGCCGTCCGGCAGGCCGGGAGGCGCGATCTCTTCGCTCTGCAGCGTGTGCCCGGTCTGCGGGACGTACGCGGTACCACCCTCGACAATCACCCCGGAGGACAGCGAGCTGGCGACGCCACCAGCCCCAAGCCAGGCATACGGGGGAGGTGCTTTCCCAGCATTGGGCACGCCGAACTCCGTACTGTTGTAGGTCGACAGTAGTTCCGTTTCGCCCGTTTTGTCCTTGATCGTCGCGACGACGTTGCCCTGCAGGTCGTCAAGTTGCAGGATCGGGACTTCGCCGGTTTTTCCTTCACCCTGCTGGATGGCCGCGAGCGTTCCGCCGATGCCGGGGACGTCCCGCGACCATTTTTCTGTTTCGCCCGCGCCTTCGCCCGTCCACGCCACGGCTTCCCCGGCGCCGTCGTAGTGACGAACCGCTTTTTTGGCGCCCGTGACCTCTTCGCGCACGCGCCCGTCGGGATCCAGATAGAAGGCGTTGGTCACCCCGTTCTGTGTCTGCGTCGCGACCGCATTGTCGACGTAGAAGGTGCTTTCCAGTTCGTGGCCTTCGGTGTCCGCCGCAGGCAGCTTCGTGACGTTGCCGAGCGGGTCATAGATGATGCCCGCATCGGTGAGTCGGTTGGCTTCGTCATAGGTGTGTTTTTCAACGGTTCCGCCTTCACTCAGGCATTCGCCTTTGCTGCCGGGGTTCCGCGTCGTCGTACTCGTGCGATCCGATTCTTCGTCATATCCGTACAGGCGCACGGTACACCCCCCGGCGGTCGGCGTTTCCTGTACTTCTGTGATTCGTCCCAGCGTGTCGTAGGCGTACTTCTCGCCCGCGATCGTGCTGGTACGGCTCATCGTTTCTCCACGCACAGACGGCATCTGTTCTTCGCTGAACCACACGGCCGGTTTGCTTTCCGAGCAGTTCGTGGTCTTCAGATATTCAACGCGCGTGGGTTCACCCGCCGAGTTCTGCGCGAACTTCGCACACATGCCGTTGGGATAGACCTCGCTCGCGAGCTTGCCTTCGGCGTCGTAGGAGGCCGTGAAGGTTCCCGCCGCGGAGTCGACCAACTGGCTCATCGCCTTCGTGGTTTCGTTGTAGGTGTAGCGCTGGTAGCCCTTGGCGTCGCTCATTTCTTCGAGTAGGCCGTCGCCTTCGGGCCCGGCATATTTGAACGTCGTCGTGTTACCGTCGGCGTCCGTGTACGTTTCGAGCTGTCCGAGCTTGTTGTACTTGCTCGTGATTGTCTTCGTCGTTTCCCCGACCGTCGTGCTCTGCTTTTCGAGCACGCCGGTCGTCGAGTTGTATTCGTTCGTGACCTTTGGTAGCGCCTTGTCGTTCGTTTCCGTGGTCGCCGTGGAGGTCTCTTCGCCGCTGGTCAAGCCGCCGGACGCGTTGTACGTGTCTTTCGTCGTGCGGGTCTTTTCGCCGAACGTTTCTTCAACGCTTTCCGGCTCATTCCACATGTTGTACGTCGTTTTCGTCACCGGCAGCTTCGGTAGACCCGCTGCTTCCGGCTGTTTGGCCGGCAGCGTCTCACACACCAAGCCGGACCATTCGGGGTGGTTGCCGCACGCCGCCAGCCCTAGTTCTTTGTTTTCTTCTGAGCTGTAGTAGATGATCCGCTGGTCGTGTGCCGATTCACCGCCGGTGCCCTCCGGTCCCCGCGTTTCCGTGACCTGCCCCGTTTCGTTGTAAAGGGTCGTATGAGTGATTTTCGGGCCTTCGGGTTCGGCAGTCACCGACGTCGGCTCGCGCAACTTCCAGCCCAGACCGGCCGGCGCGCTCGTGCTTTTCTGGCCGGAGTACACGGTCGTGGTGTGGCGTACTTCGACTTCTTCTTCGTTGGCGAGCTGCGCGAGGTCAGTCGTTCTAGTTATGAGATCGAATTTTTCGTGGGCTTCCGCTTCTGCCGATTCGTCTTCATAGAACATCTTCTCGTGATTGCGCGCGAGTGCTTCTCGCTGTTCTTTACCGACCATGTACTTGACCTCGTGCTGCGGGCCAAGCGTTTCGATCAGACGCGTCCCGGGTTCAGCGACGCCTTTTTCTTTCGCGCCTTCGCCATTGTACGTGCTTTCCGTGCTCAACAACTTCGCGACTTCGGCGGATCTCGCGCCCGCTTCGAGCGCGGTGACGCGATTGTCCGGCGTCAGCGACCGTACGACATCGTTGGTTTCGTTGTATTCAGCCGTCGAGATCGCACCGTAGCTCGAGGTGCTCGGCAGCGCCACGTTGACGTCGCGGCCCTCTTCGTCGAGATAGTAGACAGTGGCGCGTTTGTAGCTCGACGCGGGCCAGCCTTGCGCTGAGTCCGGTGCGATGACCGCGGTGGCTTCGACCGGATCGTCATGCTGCCCCCAGCGTTCCGGTTCGGGTTTGCCGGTTTCTTTGTTGATGCCCATCTGGTAAGGCGCGGCCGATCCCGACAATGGCACTCCGTACTCGATCGTCGTGCCGGGCTGAGGGTTCGGGTCACCCTCGACCGGGACGATGATCTTGCTGATCTTGTTCGTACCCCAGTCCGTCACCCACATGTTTCCATCCGGACCGAGCGCGATCTTGTCCGACTGGTTTTCTGCTGGCAGGCTCGCTTCAGTGATGACCCCCGAGGTCGCGATCCGATCCACTTTCGAGGTGTTCACCGCCCATAGGGCGCCATCGGGCCCCGCGGCGATCGCGCTCAGGTCCGTGTTGTGTTCCACCGGGTACTTCGTGAGCGAGCCCGACGTCGTCATCTTCCCTATGTAACACGGCGAGCCGCAACCCGTCGTGAACCAGATGTTCCCGTCCGGGCCCGCGGCGATCCCCTCTGGCTGCGGTTGATTTTCTTCCATCGGAAGGGCATATTCCGTGACTTCGCCCGACGTCGTGATCTTCGCGATCTTGTCTTCGTTGCTTTTGCCTATTTTGCCTTCGCCCTTGTAGATCGTGAACCACATCTCGCCGTCGGGACCGGCCGTGATCGAGCCCGGATAGCTTCCCGCCGGCAGCGAGTATTCGGTGATCGTGCCACTCGTCGTGATCTTCCCGACCTTCGCCGTCTGCCACTCCGTGAACCAAAGATCTTTGTCCGGCCCTGCAGCGATAGCATCAGGTTCGCTGCCGGCCGGCAGCGAGTATTCCGTTTTCGTGCCCGAGGTCGTGATCTTGCCGATCTTGGCGTGCGCTCGCTCTAGGAACCACATATTGCCGTCGGATCCCGCGGTGATCGCATTCGCTTCAGGACCACCATACTCAGTCTCGACACCGGACGGCGTGATCTTGTCGATGCCATTGTAATCCGTGAACCACAGGTCCCCGTCTGGGCCCGCGGAGATCCCGCTCGGCCTTTCACCATACACGCCGTATTCGGTAGCGGCTTTCACTAGCGGACTGGCCGCCGTGCTAGTAGTCACCACGCCGCCGCCATTGAGCGCTCCCACCTTGACGGCCAGTGTGTGGCCGACGTCGTGTAGTACCGGCGCATAGCTCGAGTTGGTCGCACCCAGAATTGGTGTGCATGATTTGCCTTCGCCGTTGCAATCTTCCCATTGGAATGAGTAGGCGACTGGGCTGTGGGTCCACGTCCCGTCCGTAACGCTGATCGGGACGCCCACGATCGGAGTGCCTTCAGCGATTTTCGGCGCCGTCGATTTCGCCGGCATGTGCCCATCCCATAGGGCGGCGGAGGCAGGGGCCTGGGCCGCCTTGATTAGTCTGCCTGTGCCTGCGTCGACAGCGTTCGGGGCGTAGGTGAAGACCCACGACTCCTGTCCGGGTGGCGAAACGGCCGTCACGTGGCCTTCCGTGTCATATCCGTATCTCGTCTTCAGTACCGGCGAGAGACGCGGATCCCACTCCTGGCGCAGGCGGCCTTTCCCGTCATATTCGTAGCGTGCGACCGGCGTCGCGGCCATCGCTTTCGTGGCGGGGTTGTAGCCTTCGTAGGTGACCGTTTCGAGTCTGCCCGCATATGCTCCCCATTCGCTGGAGGATTCGCCAATCGCTTCTGTCGCTTTTGCGTATTTGAGTTTCAGTGCGCGACAACCCGGTTCCATTTTCGGTGCGCACGAGACTTTCGCGGGGACCGCCGCCAACACTTCAATCGGCCGCGTGACTTTTTTGCCGGCGACTTCAGTCGTTTCGTATGTGTAGCTGACAGCGTCGGTGGCGACTGGGCCTTCCTGCTTGGTCGGCACCCATACTTTCGTGGCAGTGCTGGGCATCGTGAACTTCGTGGCGGTGCCCGCCGCTGGATCCTTCAGATAGTAGGCGACCTTTTCGGCTTTTTCGTTCTGTTCGAGCGTCAAGGTTAGATTCGAGTCGCCGATCGGCGATTCGAATGCCCCGGTGGGTTTTCCTTCGCCATTCAGGACCGCCGCGAAGATCGTCTTACTGCCGTTGGCGCTCGTCACGAGCACGCTTCCGTCAACGAGTTCGACGAGTGTCTCCTCGGGACTCAGGCTAAAAGTCCACTGCGGCCCAAGCGGGCCTTCCCCGCCGGCGGTCAGGTCGCGGGAACTGTACGCGCGCGACAGCGACAGGCCCCTCCCCATCGAGACGTCGGACCCGCTGAGCGTGAAGTCGCCAGACTCGAGGTCGAGCGAGCCGGGGCCGAGATGTATGGGTGTTGAATGGCGGATTGAGATCGTTTCTTCCCTGCGGTTTTCGTTGCCGGCGTTGTCGATCGCGACGATCACAATCGCGTGATGACCGGCGCCGAGTTCCGAGCCCTGGATTTTGTATTTCGCGCTGGCCTCGCATTCACCCTGCGCGACCGTGCATTTGCCTTCGCCTTCGCTCGCTGCTTTGATCGATTTGCCGTCGACATACAGTTCGATCGACTTGATGCCCGAGCTCGCGACAGTCGTCCCTTCGCCATCTGAGGCATACGCTGTCAGTTCATAGGTTTTTTCGCTGAGTTCGTCGCCGTATGGCAGGCCGCCGAGGACGAGGCCGTGGGGCTTTGAGTGGTCGACTTTGACGGTGGCGATGCCTTCCGCTTCGCGTGACTCAGTTTCGTGAGTCGCGGTACCAATCGCCTCTTCCGCTCGGTAGCGGAGCTTGTCTTCGCCGTTGGGCAGGCGTGTATTCAGGGTCCAGTATTCGGTGTGTTCGGGGTCATAGCACTGGATACCCTTGCAGAGTCCTTCTTCCAGGTAGTTGTGTTCCGAGAGCTGTTCCCATTTGCCCGGAGCGCTTTCGTATTCGATGCGCGTCGCGGACACCCCGATGCCCGTGTCTTTTGCGATGAGCTGGAGAGCCCCGTGGAATTCGCTGAGCCAGCTCCCAGACCCGTAGAGGGCATTGGTGCGCAGCTGGTGTTCTTTTTTGCCTTCTTTTTCGACTTCCACCGAGAATTCGGGCGATGTGGTGTTGTAGCTCGTCGTCGAGTGCGTGTTTTCGGGCTCGGCGATGAACACGGTGCCCTGATAGAGCGTGTCAGAGAACGAGAATTTGCTGGTCGGTTTGTTGACCACCGACTGCTGGAAATGCACGGCGTTACCTTTGGCGCCGGAGGTCGGCAGACAGCTTTCTTTGCCTTTGGGGCAGAGCGGTTCGGGCAGTGCTTTCCTCGTATATTCTGGGTTGGACAGTTCGGTCGAGAGCAGCTCTTTTTCTTCTGTCACCCCGCCGGCCTGAAGTTCCATACGGCTTTCGATGCGGTCTTCTTTGTTTTTGGCTTCGGTTTCAGCCTCGAACTCGTATATTTTCGAGACGCCCTGGGTCTGGTAGCCCCAGTAAGCCCATTCGCCTTCTTTGTATTCGTGGATACCGTGCGTTTCGAGACTGCCGCCGGCTTCGGAGGTCATTTTCGAGGCGAAGTTCGTCGCGCTGCTCGTAAAGAATTCCCAGTTCGAGCGTTTCGTGCCGTTCGTGGCCAGCTGCGCGTCGGTCCCCAGCAGCAGCACTTCAGGATCGACCGCGATCGGATACTGGTATTCGTTGGAAGCGAGCTCGACGCTCAGCATCAGCGTGTCGCCCGACAGCGACATCTTCACGGGTACGGAAGCGCCGGAGGCATCGCGAGCGCTGGGCGCAACAATGACCGCGACCACGGCGCCATGAGCACGCACGTCGATGTCGCCTGAGCCGTCCTTGGCCCGGGCAAGCCTCGCGCCACGCGGTAGGTCAACCCGGAAGTAGAGCCGTTCTGGGCTTTCGCCGGAGCGCAACAGGGTGTCCTCATCAAAGCCCTCGCTTGTGGGCTTGACGACGGTGTCCGAGTCTCGCTGCGTGTTCGCATAGAGCACGCTGACGCCGTCGATCGCGCCCCGCGCGCCGCGCAGGGGGGCGTTGTTTGCAGTGACTGCCGTGAGGGATACGTGCGCTGCCTCGAGATCGACGCCATCCGCGAGCTGGTGCGGGATTCGCACCCGCACGGACGGCCTTAGCGGTTCAAACCAGCCGTCGACTTCGCTCAGGGCGAGATCCAGCGGGAGTCGCCGGCCGGGAGCGCTCTCGAGGGCGATCGGCGCGATCGATTCGAGCACCGCATGCCCGCCGCTGGGGAGGTCGATCTGTGCGGAGTGGTCGGTCGGATAGCCGACGATGTGCTGCCCCGCCGGCAGCCGCGGCGCTCCGCCCGCGGGATCTGCGATCACGGCAGGGAACGTCTCGTCGGCGAGCTTAGCTGCCTGACCGGGATCGAGGTGCTCGAACTTCGTGCGCGATACATGGCGGGCGGCTACCGCAGCGGGGTTCAGTCGCGCCGCTTGCTGCTGCGCCTGAAGCTGTTCGGCTTCTGTGGGAGAGCCGGGATTGACGAGCACGCCCGTAAGCGCTTCTCCAGCGCCGGGTGCGTGGCCCTGTGCTGCTGCGGATCCAGATGCAGACGCGAAGCACAGCCACGCGCAGCACAGCAGTAGCAAAGCTCCAAGCCGTAAAAATGCAGACAAGCGGTTGCGGCCGAGGTCATGCCATTGATGCGCCATTGTGCCCCCTGTGCGTCGATGTTTACCGATCAGTTCCATGAAATGCTTCGCTGGTCTGTCCGAGCTACCCGATGGCGATCGCGTTCGCCGGACGAGTGAATGAGACCGGCTCATTCCAGCCGGAGAAGGTGGTCTGGCCGGTTTCTTTGCCGTGCTTGATGAGCTGGATCGGGTAGGGCTTGCCTGTCGTGGCGACATACAGGGCGCTGGAGAAGAGTCCGCCGGTCTGGTCGAGCTCGATGGCCGACTGTCCGTTCACGGTCGTGCTGGCGCCCTTGCGTGGCGCTGCGCTGCTCAAAATGCGACCGAGTTCGGGGCTCAGCTTGGTGAAGGAGGCGAGCCGAGACAGCTGGACGTTGTTGACGGGGACCTTCAGCCACCTGTCCTGGGGTACGCTCGCGGCGACGCCACTCAGGCTCTTGTGGAAGGCGTGGCTTCCTTTGAGATAAACGGCTCCGCCGATACGGAGCACTTCGAAGCTGACGCCGATGATCGAGATCTGCGCGTGACCGCCGTTTCGGGCGAGCTCCAGGTTGTATGTGGCCTTCAGGGGGCCTTGGAAGGAGTTGCTTATGATGTGCACGGAGGTGGCGCTTTCGGCGGCGGTCCTACTCGCGGCGAGGATTTCACTGGCGGATTTGGAGGCGACGCCGTTCTCGGAGGAGCCACCACACCCGACGAGCGCCGCGGCGAGCACGACCGCGAACGGGACGCAAGCACGGGCCCGACCTGTGATGCGACGCGTGAACATGCCCTGCAGCCTGTACGGTTTCATTTGCCGTGGCTGGCTGTCTTGGTGGCTTTGTGCGCAGCGGTCTTGTGGGCTGCCGCCTGTTTGGTGCCGTACGTCTTGCGGGCCTGCTTTTCGCAGGCGACGCGCTTGCTGCGGGCGTGCTTGTGCTTCTTCTTGCACGCGGCGAGCGCGTCGGCGAGCAGCTGCGCGCGGGTGAGCTTCACAGTCTTGGTCGGCAGCACTCCCCCACAGCCCGAGACGGCGATCTTCGTCGTCTGGTCGATCACCGCGCCGTTTTGACCGGTGATTTCGGTCGGCATCGCGAGACTCGTCTTGCACAAGCTGAACTGTTCGCTTTCGGGGACATTCGGCGAGAGCACCCCATGAGGACCCGCCGGCAGCACCGTTTCAAAGACCGTGAACGGCGCATCCGGCGTAGATTCGAATCTCGAGTAGGTGATGCCGTGTTTGATGTCGGTCTTGCCGTCCAGCACGAGCGTGATCCCTTCGCCTTGGAGCACGAACTCCACGTCCGGGAATTCCGCGCCGTGGGAAACCAGATACGCGGGGCCCGACAGCGGGCTCGTGAGCACCGGCGTGTGGATCGTGGCATCCCCGATCACCGACCCTTCATCACAAGACGCCGGGTTCGCGTCGAACACCGCTTCCACGCAGGCTTTCTGAAGCGTCGGCAGCCGCGATGACAGCGCCAACGGCAGCTGCAGGTCGACCTTCGCGATCCCCGCCTGCGCCACACCGCCGGAATTGACGCCGCCGGATTCGACCGTCACCTCCAGGCTCGTCCCGTCGGCTTTGCTGCCGTGCCCACCCGCGACCGCGGTGAGCTTTGGCGCGAACGGCAGGTTTTCACAGCCGGTGGCGTCAAACGGCGAGGACACCGACGCGACCGCGCCTTCGGAGCCGCTCAGCGTCCCTTCGATCTCCATCGGGGTGCAGTTCGTCGGATTGAACTCAAAGCTCGGGCGGTTGACGCTCACCAGCACCCGTTTGAGCTGCAGCGGGATGCCCCTCAGCTCGGTGGGTAGCGGGTCGCTGACGATCGTCACTGACGCGTTTCCCGGGTTGATGAACAGCTTGGAGCGGACCGTCACCATACCGAGGTTGAACGGGCCCGCTACCGCTGGCGTGACGACGTCGAGGCCGAACGGCGCACCCCCATACGGGCCTGTGATGAACACCTTCCCGCCGCCCTCGACATACGGTTCTGGGCCGAGGCCTGCGACTGCGGTCGCTTCCCCGACCTGGCTTTCGGGCGGGCACGCATCCGCGTTGGCCTGTGCTTCGGTGCATAGCGTCACGGAGGACAGCAGCGCCGCGATGCCGGAGGGGAGATGCATCGAGAGCCCCGAAAGCGCCTGGTCGCCATCCGGCCGCGACAGTTCCAGGGAGAAGCTGGTGAAGGCACCGGCCTGACCATTTGTGCTACCTGCGCTGAACCCGGGCGAGAACGGCACGAGGGCGGGGCACGCGGAGTCGCCCACGCCAGAGGTGATTGTGAATTCTTGGCTCGGCGAAAGCACGCTCACAGGCCCCGTGCCTGACCACGGCGTGAAGGTGGCGTCGGTGGCGTAGGCGCCGCACTGAGAAGGTGTCGACAGCGAGGCCCTGTGTCCGCCGAACAGGTCGAGTTTCAGCTCTTCAAAGGGCACCTGAGGAGTGTTTCTGAAGGCCGTCGACACCCGCAGGGTGCCTTCATCGAGGTGTCCTTCGCCCGCAAGCTTGACGAGCACCCCGGAGACCGGGTCCTGTGCGACTAGGTAGAGCGCCACAAGAGAATCGAAGGGGTTCTGCCCAGGTTCGCTGTTTGGAGCTGGGGAGGCTAGATAGACCGAGCCTTCGAGTTCGTGGGTGAGCAGCGGGGTCTTGATGTGGACCGTGCCGACCTTTGACGCTTCCGGGCAGGAAGGCGGCGCGTCTGTGAATTCATCGGTCTGGGTTGCGGCGTTCAGGCCCTGGAAGCCCATCTGCTGCTCAGAGCAAGCCTGGAGAGCATTGGCGGCCGAAGGGCTCAGCTCCACTCCTTGGGGCAGTGTCACCGTGGTATCGCGCACGTCGGCCTCAGCCAATCCCCCGGCTTCAAGCGTCGAGGTCTGTGGCACCCTGACGTTGACTTCGATGCCAGTGGGTGTGGCGGCGGAGTGTTCTTCCGGGCTCACGTCGATTTCGGGGCTGAACGGCAGGATGCTGCAGCCTTCGAAGCCCAAGAGCTGGCCCTGGGCGTTCATCCAGGCGTATTCACTTCCGAGAAAGAGCCCCGGCTCTGCCCAGGAGTCTGCTTCCGCGGAGGAAAGGAGCGGTTCGGCGGCCGGGTTTGCCGCGCAGAAGGTGGGCAGCGTGAGGAAGGGCTGCTCGGGCTCCGCGCTCGTGGCGGGACATGGTTTTTTGGCCTGGTTGGCAAACGCCCCTCCCGCCACACATTCCCATCCTCGCGACGCGTTGTGTCGAGGATCGCCGGGCACTCCCCACAGAGTCACCTGGCTGCTCAACAGGCCGGCGACCTCGGTCGCGTTCCTGACCGTCGCCACGACCGCGTAATCGCGTCCGGATCGCACCGCGGTGTCGATCACGATTGGAATCTTGCCGATTACCTCAAAGCCGAACCGCGCTGGCTCGCCCTGCGCAGGTATCAGGTTGAACACGGGCACTGATTTGGTGATGATGCCGATGATCGGTTCGAAGGCGGTGACCGTCGCTACACCCACGACCGAACTGGCCGGGCAGAGGTTGGTTTCGAGTACGAGCGCGGCAAAGTTCGCTTCGCTACATTGCGCCACCGCGTTCGGATTGCCGATGAGCCCCGGTGGCAACCTGAAGCTCAGGTCCTTTGGCAGCGCGACCGAGTGGCGCAGGGCGGTCTGGCTCAGGACCAGCGTCGTCGTCAGCTGGAACGGATGCGCGCCCGCCTGCGTGGCCGGCGCGCCGTCCTCATTCGAGGGCTGCAGTTCATAGCTCTGGACGCCGAACGGCGCCGCTTCCCCGCTTACGCTAAGCCGCTGGATGCCCGAGATCCGCGGGGCGCCTCCCCCTTCGGCGGTCACTTCATTGGGTAGTGACGTGACCGTGCCAGGCGCCTCCTCCACCTTCACCTTGATCGGGATCGTCAGCTGTTCGTAAGGATTCACGGTACCTGCAAATGTGCAGGTGAGCAACTGCGCCGGGAAGCTGACCGGGCATTTCAGTTCGGTCCCATTCAAGAAGGCGTGCGCGACGGAGACCGCGATCAGGCCTTCAGGAAGCCTGTCAGTGACAGTCACCGGTGTCTCCGCACCGCTGATCTCTGCGTCGCCGAGGTCGCTTAGCCCCACGATCACCGTCCCTTCCCCGCCGGGGGGCAAGTGGGTGGGGGCCGCTTCCGTGGTGATCTGCCACCACGGCGCATCCGCGAACGCTGGGGCGGAACCCAGGAGCGTCACGATCACGCCAGTCAAGAGCATCGCCAGCACCAGTCGCCGTAGGTCCGATACGCAGTCCCCGAAAAGTGCTCTAGATGCCAGCGTCACCATCGTCCTGTCCTCGTGTTCGACTGCGCACCGGACCTCTTGGCCTCGGGCTTCTTCGTCCTCGCCTTCTTACTCTTGACCTTGGGGCCGTAGAGCTTTCGCGCGTGCGCTTCGCACGCTCTGCGCTTCCTCTTCGAGCGCTGCTTCTTACAGGTCTTCAGCGCGGCCGCGAGCTTCTGTGCCCGGGTGAGCGGCTTGGAGGTGGTCTTTACGCCTTTGACTTCCTGCCTCGGTTGAACGATGTTCCCCGAGTGCGACGACGTTGTGCTGCCCAGTGGCCCGATCGGTGCCTGCTGCGATGGCGACGCCGGGCGGCAGGCATCAGCGGTGCCGCAACCAGCCGGCGCGGGCACCACCGGCGTCAGGCACGCCGAGGCGACAGTGCAGACCCGCGCATCGTAGATGTCAAACGCCGTGTCTGTGTCCTGCGGCACAAGCTGCGCGGCTGTGAGGAAGAACACGTCGTTGCCGCTCGGGGTCGCTTCAAGGAACGCCGATTCCTCATCCGATGAACCGGATGACAGGAGCGATACGCATCCGCCGGACGGGCTTTCGCAGCTGCCCAAGCCCGAGGGCTCGTACTCGTAAACATCCTCCTTGTGATTGCTCGCGTCGGGAACGAGGTCGCCAGGGCTGTCGAAGAACAGGCGGCCTTCATCTGAGAGATAGCGGGATTGGAAGAGCGCGGTCTTGAGACTCTCCGCCGTCCAGCCGGGGATATTGCCCGCGAGCCAGTGCCCAACCCAAAGCTCGCGCCGGTCGGCGACGATGCCGAGCCCTTCGCCTGATTCTACGGTATCGAGAACTCCCACCGGGCGTTCTCCCGTAGGCGCGCAGGAAACGCACCTCAGGCTGGAGTCGGCGGCGTCATAGACATAGACCTCCTCGTCGTGCGCGCCGCTGTTCTGGTCGACGTTGTCATAGCCGGTCGGACTCGCCATCGACATGAACGCCAGGAAACGCCCGTTGGGCGACACGCGCGCGCTCAGGAAGGCGCTGTCGCCAACCCCGTTGCCTTCCCACTCGGGGCGATCTTCACTCGACATACCGGCAACGAAGCTGGTAGTCCACTGCGCGCCGTTGAACTGCAGGGCGTAGAGGTTGTCCTTGCCCGCTTGTGCAGCTTCGCCGGCTCCGTTCTCGTTTTCGGCGAGCACCCCCTGAGCTATCAGATAGACACTCGAGCCGTCTTCGCCTGCGCCCAGCACTAGGCCCTGCACGGCGGCGTGTTCTCCTTCGTTGTGATCGACCGTGAGGTCTTGCAGATCACAGGTCAGCTTGCCGGGCTCTTCTGTCATTTCGCACTCATACAGGTCAGGCTTTCCCGAGCCGGTTCCCACTTCGGCGGTGGAGTCCGCTGTCAAGCGCTGCCTGTCCGTGAAGAACACCTTCGACCCATCAGTGCTTGCGGTCTGAAACTGTGCCGAGCCTTTTTCCGGTTCAGGGATGCCCTGCGCCGCGTCGAGTTGAATCGTTTCGTCTGTCGCTGTGTCGCGCATGTAGAGGTGGCCTCCGCGCGTGTTCAGGTCTTCTTTGTTCGTCCACACGATGCGCGATCCGTCGTTGGAGATCGCGTCCGCGAGAACGTGGTCGAAGAAACCGAGTTCGGGACTGCCTGCGGCGCTCGTCCCGCCCGGCAGTAGGCTCACGAACTGCAACTTGCCGCCCGCCCACTCATAGAGCCCCGCGGCCGCAGGTGGCGGCGTCAGCGGCACCTGAGATTCGAGCACGACGTGGCTGAGATCAGACGTCGCGCTGAGGAAGTGCAGCTTGTCGCCGAATTCGGTGTCTGGCGGGACGTTTGCTTCGGTGACGAGCGGCAGATAGGTGCCGTTGGCGTCGTCGCGCAGATACATCGTCTTTTGCGTGGCTCCGGGCGAGAGCGGTGGTTCTGAGAGGGGCGTTACCCCCCAGGGTGCCACGAGCGCCTGCGAGAGATCGGGGGTGAAGAATTGATACTCTGGCGCGCTGCCGACCGACACGCCCTCTTCCCTGCTGTTGGGCGTGGCGATGTCCTGCGTGACCCATTCGTCCTTCGCGGGATCGCGCGTAGATAGTATCTGCTGCATTTCCGGGGTGCGATCGCCTTGCGGTTCTTCGGTGATCGAGCCATCCGCCACATACGTCACGGAATCTCCGTCTTCTGCGGCGAGGATCAGGCCTCCTTCGCGGGTGAGCGCTTCGATTGGAGAGCCATGCTTATCGGACGGGGAGACCATCTCCCAAGCCCGGCCATCGGCCAGAGCGAAGGGCTCGGCCGCTTCTTGGGTAGTGAAGGCATGTTCGGGGCCTTCCGCCGTCCCCAACGAGTTGGTGGCCAGCACGCGGTAGTAGTAAGTCGTTGCCGGTTTTAGTTCCTGCACGTGCACGTGCTCCGCCTGCCCGCTTTCCGACGAGCCGATGTCGACGGGCGTGGCCGGTACGTCTGTGCATGAGGCGGGAGTCACCATGCAGCGTTCGTTGCCGTATTGGAACTGGTATGTGGTGTCGTGGCCCAGAGGGTCGATCTGAGTCTCAAGTGTCGCTTCCGTCGACTTGACTTCCGCGGTCGACTCGCTTTCGATCAGCGCCGGCGGGATCGTCGTGAAGGTCTGGTCAGGCCCCACGGTCGTCCCCGCGTGGTTGCTCGCCACCAAGCGGAAGTGGTAGGTGACGCCGATCTTAAGGCTCGCGAGCGAAGCCGAAACCGAAACGGGAAGTTCGCCTGGTGCGAGCTTCGCACCGCCGACCGGCAGTTCGGTGCCGTAAGCGCTCGTTTCGCCGTATTCGAAGTGATATTCCGTTTCAAGCTCGTCGGGATCGACGCGGGCGTGGATCGTCGCCGCTTCGTGGCCAAGCCCTGTCGTGGCTTCGCTCGTGATGCGCGGCGGACCGGAGGTCGTGAATTTCCTGTCTTCGCCTGCGGTAGAGCCGAACACGTCTTCACCAACCAGTCGGTAATGGTAGCTCGTGTTCGGCGCGAGGCCACTGAGATCCGTCTGCGCGGCCACGCTTTCCTTGCTCGCCCCGGCGTCAGTGCCAGGCGGAGTGGGGCTGGTGGCGCCGTAGCTGCCCGTCTTACCCCATTCAAAGTAGTAATGGGTGTCGATCCCACGTGGCTCGAGCGTGCCCGTCAGCGTGGCTTCGGAGGGCGTCACATCCTGCGCGGAGCCGGTACTCAACTCCACGGCGGGACGGGTGACGAATTCGCGAACCGCCCCGACGTTCGTGCCATCTTCATTTTCGGTCACCAGCCGAAAGTAGTAGGTGCTGCCCGGCTTGAGCCCAGATAGTTCGAAGGACACCTTTTCTTCGCCCGCGCCCGCGCTCTGCATGGGTGTCTGCGAACCCAAAGCTTCACTTGTGCCCCACTGGAACCCGTATTTGGCGAGTTTGCCATCATCGTTCACCACGCCATTGAGGATCACGGTCGTTTTCATAGCCTTCGAGGCCGGGCTCGTCTTCGCGTCCGGCACCACCACGTCTGCACCGAACACATCGACGAGCGCTCGCCCAGCGTCAGCGAGGTAGAGCTCCCCGGTCGGGCCGATCGCCACGCCGCGCACGCCATCGAGCGGACCCGATGGCGTGTCCGTGACCCAGCCGATCCACTTACCTTCGGAGTTGAACTGCGAGACCACGCGCCGTTCGGCCTCCGCCACGTAGAGCTCGCCCGTGGCTTGGTTGATCGCGACGCCTGTTACGTTGCCTTCTTCCCCTTCTGGACCGAAGAAGCTGCCGATGGGCGAGCCCGACCCCGTCAGCTTCGTTTCGAAGGATCCCGAGGACCCATACACCTCTACGAGCCCCTTTTCGCTGTCGGCGACGTAGATTCGGCCTGTCGCCGAGTCGACGGCCACGCCGTTGGGCCCTTCGAGATTCCCGCCGGAGAGGGTCGATACGAAAGCGCCTTCATTTCCTTCTTCAGGGCCTACTGGAGCGGGCTTGAAGGTGTAGACGGCGTTATTGGCGCCATCCACCACGTACACGTCGCCGGCATGTGGATCGGCGCCGCTTGTCGAGTTGTCGACCGCCACGCCTTCTACATCGCCAAATTCCTTTTCCGGCGTACTGGCGCCCAGCCATTCCGAGAGCAGTTCGTAGCCGCCTTTGCCGTCCGGCTTGAAGACCAGCACCGCGTCGGCGAGCGCTTCGGCTACATACACGTCGTGGGTCTCTTCGTCGACCGCCAGGCCGCTCACGCCGGCCAGGGCACCACCGCCGAACTGCGTCTCAAAGCTGCCCGACGAACCGAACACGTCGATCACTCCCTTGCCAGGGTCTGCCACGAACAGCTTGCCGCTGGACTGTTCGACCGCCACCCCATCCGGTTCTACGAAGGGCATACCCAGGGGCGCTTCGCTGAAGGTCGAAATGAAGCTGTGACCTGTCGCTGCCGATGCACACTGAGTCACGAGCCCAGCCCCTATGGCAAACACGACAAGCCAGGAGGAGACAAGGACGCACAACGCCCCCCGGCCCGAGACGCCACGCCCTCCCGATCGCCGCCTCGAAGTGTCTCGTCGCAAGCCCCTCATCCTGCCTCTCCTGTCACGCCGTTCGACCGTTTCCTGCGGATATGAAGCGGTGCGGGGCCACAAGGTCATGGCCCCGCACATGCTTCAGGCTCCACTTGCTTCTAGCTACGCTTTGATCTCTGCTTCTTCCGCGCCAACGTTCACATTGGTAAGCGTCTCAGATGCCCGCGACCATGACGAACGGTATTCCGGTTCGTTAACGTTAGTCGTGATGGCTTCCAGCGTCTTTAGCTTGCCGCCTTCGAGCTTGTTTGGAATGTTTTCTGCTCCGCCTTCTTCACCCGTTCCTGCCGTGAAGACCTGCGTCAAGTCAGACGTCATCGTGTTGATCGGGGTGATCGTCGAGATGATGCCGTCGCCACCGCCCTTGACAGAATAGTACCCTTTTTCATCCTTCGTGCCGGGTGCTGTCCCTACCGAGATTTGCAACCTCCCAACCTCGCAGCTAAACTGCGCGAATTGTCCGTTCTTCGCGAGCGGTTCGAGCAGGACACCAACTTCCCTTGGCGTAGCGTTTTTGTTGAGATAGCCCAGCTTGCCCTTGAGAGTGTTGGTGACTATTTCTTCTTCGTTTGGAGTGTTTGTGCAGGGATCGTCGCCGAAGAGCTTGCAGCCGCGGAAATGGGCGATGACGTTCTTTATTTCGTCCTTCCCGGTGATTTCACCGACGTTTGTCTCGCTCGCGCATTCCACCGTGGCCTCCGCCTCAGTACCTTCTTCTCCCGGGGGTTCGCAGGTAGGGTTGATGTACTGGTTCCCACGTCTGCAGAATTCGACAAAGGTAGTGAGCAGCGGGTGCGATGTTTCTACGCTTCCGCCGCTAAAGCCTTTATGCGCGACTTCGGCGTCCTTCCGCCATTCGTATGCGCCAGTGCCTTTTTTGGCCTTCGTCTGACAGTTCGAGTCGGCGTATTTACCGCCGGCCTTTGCGTAGCACTGTCCCCATTCTGGCGATGACGCCGACGCGGCTGTAGCCGTGACGGCGGCCACCGCGAACAGCGCGGCCAGGCAGAGCCCTAGCATCCTTACATGTCTCATTTGTTCCATCACTCCTTTTTACCCCTCGAGTTTATGATCGATCGACGCCCCAGCCCACCTCACGGAGGGCTTCCGACGCCGGTCATTTCGAACAGCGCGCGCGGCGGGGACCGAACGGTCCCTGCACGGATGCGCGCTCGTCATCGGCACGGACACCAGCGGTGCGCGTGCCGAGGGACGCTTGTAGGCAGCTAGCTCATCGGCTACACACAGCGTGGCCGCAAAGCCAGCGTGGGCGTGGCACCGTGCCCGCTTGTGAAGAACACGCCCGCGTGGAACACGCGCACAGCGGACACGGTCAATGCTCCTCGCGCCGCGACTGGGCGCCGCGTCGCGAGAGCTCGTCGCGTCGTGGCGGCGCGCTGGGCGCCAGAGGCGGCTCGTGAGCCGCGACTGCGCGCAGCATCGCACCAGGGCAGCCACCGGTCGATGCCCTGGAGCTGGAGGGCTCATGCGAGTTCCCTGGCTTGGCGCGCGCCCTGGACGCCGGATCGCCTGGCGAGGCGTCGCGGCGCGCGTTTGGGCAGCCCGTCGTGTTCCTTGCGCCCGGCGGCGACGAAGCTGTCGGTGATCAGCCCCAAGACCCTGTGGCCATAAGGCGTCAGCAGCCACGCGTTCGGTTCGCGTGGCTCCAGGCCTGAGCGCGCGTTTTCGATCAAGCCCCGCTGCTCGAACAGGCGCAGCGCTTTCGAGGCCTGTGTAGAGTCCAAGCCCACAGCGGCGGCCAGCTTGGGATTACTCGAGCACGGCGCCGACACGAGCACGTTCAACGCCAGCAGCGTATGCGGCTGAGGACGAATCGGCACCACCGCGGCGCGCACAGGAACCTCGCCGGCGTGCGCCTCCGCGCGATCCACGCTCCCACGCTGATCTGCCTTCGCGGCGCCCCGGCCGAGATACGGCATCACGATCGCGGACATCAACAGTGGCGCCAAATCCACAAGTGGAGTGTTCGGCTGACGCAACATGCTCGCTCTGATTAGCGACAGCCCACCAAGCGTCACCAGTTCGGCGATCAGCGCCGTCGAGGGGTTGATGTCCGCCCCCACGATCACCTCACCACGCCCCTCCTCCAACACCACAGCCAACGCACTGTGCACGCGCCGGACAGACTCGCTCGCGAGCGCTCCCTCAAACGGCAACTCATACGGCTGTTCAAGCACCAGCAAGCCAGCCCACAGCGGCTCCTCATCCAAAAACCCGAGCAGCGCCAGGACGCCCGCACCGATCCGCTCCAACCAACACGCCCCACCCCTGGCTGCTTCGAGCACGACGCGAGAGAGTCGCTCCAAACCCGCCTCGAAACCCACCAAAGTGGCATCCCTGCGATTTACAGAGAGCCCACACTGCGAACTCCCAAAGCCACCCGTATAGGTGACCCCGGTCTCAATTAGACGGGGGCCACCGGCTGGTTACGGCTGGCGGGTCAGCCAGGATGCACCCGAAAATGGCTTTTTCAAGCGCGTTTCGTGCTGAGCGTCATCGGTATCTTGACAAACTCGCCGCCTTATGTTTTAGTTCTCCCCACGGGTGGAGACCCGCTGGACAGGGGACGACGGAGGGAAAGCGGAGAGGAACCATGGACGGCAAGACACAATTCGAGCACGGGGATGCGACCGACGAGCTTGACGGGACCCTACATTTGCAGGCGTTCTACACGCGCTCAGGTAGCAGCTCGCAGACCCACACCGCCGCCACCAGGCATAGCCCGCAAAACAGCAGTGGCCCCCGTCTAATTGAGACGCGGGCCATGCCCACAGCCCCGTAGATACAGGGCTTCAGCGAGCCTCCCCACGCCTGCCCCGCCGTCGTTTCCCATCCCAGACAGTGCCCGGCCCGCCGCGGGCTGGGGCGCGAGGGCGTAAAGAGCGACCGTTTGGTTTCACGAGGAGGCGGCCACGTTCCCCTCATCTGCCCCTGGGTTTGCGTGGTCCCGATCACGGCAGAACCAGGCAGAACCGCGAGCGTCGCGGGACTGGACTGTGGGACGCCGACACGCTGTCGGCACAGAATCTGCCGCTCGATCACGCGCGAGCAGCTCCCACAGGCAGGCGCCCTGTGGTCGATCATCTCCGGCTACGTGTCCAACGAACGGCTCTCGCGACTGCCCTGTCTGGTCGACTACCTCGCGTTCATCGTGCTCGCCCCATACGTCGGGCCGAAGTCCGCAGCGGAGGCGATTGAAGGCTCGCGAAAGCCGTGAGCGGCCAATACTCGCGCCGGTCGTGCCGGTCTGCGCGTAGGTCATGGCGGTGGCCCGGTCGGCGCAGCCCTTCAGTTCGACCACGCGTCCGTCGCGCATCGTCACGACATCGGTCAGGCGTGTACGACCACCTCGCGGGTGACCGTCACCGCCGCGCCGTGTACGGGCGTGAGCGTGAGCTTCACCTTCAACGCCAGACGCCGATGGCGGCGCAGCGCGGCCTTGCCCTTGGCGTTCAGGGCCAGCGCGAATGTGAGCTTGCCCGCATGCAGCGAAGAACGCGCGAGCTTGCCGACGGGAGCAGCGGCGCCATTGGTGAGCAACTCGATCTGAAGCTGGCCGTCAGAAGCGACCGAGAACACGACCAAAGACCCATGCACCACCCCGCCGTGAGACGGGGATGCCAGCTTGACCGACGCGAACAGCGGGCCCGACGCGGATTCGGTCTTTGGCTCCCCAGAAGACGGTGAGCTGGAGGCTGTGGCCGTGGGATTGCCGCCGGTAGAGGTCGACGTTGGTGAAGGTTCGTTCGCGGGAGGTTCTTTCGTCGCTTCTTTCGCCGGTGGTGCCGCGGCGGACATGAACGTGAGGTCGTTGCCCTGGACCGATCCCAATTTGTTTTTCGCAACGAGGCGGAAGTGGTATTCGCTGCTCGGCGTCAGGCCGGTCACGGTCGCAGAGACCTGGTGTTCTGCGCCGTCGGATGGCAGGCTCGCCACTTTGGTGGTGTGTTCGTAGGCCCCACCCGAACCGGTGCCCCATTCGAAAAAGTATTCGGCTTCGGCACCGCCGTCTGGGTCGACTTTGCCATTGAGCGTGGCTTCGGTTTCCTTCAGGGCGGAGGCCACGAGCGTGCTCACCGTCGGCTTGGCGGGCGGCGGGGTCGTGAATGTCTGTGGACCACCGGAAACGGTCTGACCGGCGCCGTAGCTCACAATCAGTTCGAAGTGATATTCGGTGCCTGGCAGCAGGCCACTCACCGGCAGCGATACCGAGTGCCTTGTGAAGTCGGCGGCACCGAGGCTGGCTGGGGCGCTCGAGTGTTCGGTGACACTCGCGCTGCCGTAGTCGAAGTGATATTCGGTCGGATTGCCTTCAGGTTCAATGCTCCCCGTGAGCGTCGCTTCGGTCTGATGCTGAGGGCTGGTCGGCGTCGTTTTGGCCGTGGGGGTCCCTGCGACCACAACTTCGTATTCGGTGTAGTTGTCGACTCCGTCGTTGAACAGGGTCGAGCTTTCGAAGTTGTAGGCGCCCGCTTTTTCGAACGTGCACTTCCCTTCCCAGCCCGTCTTCGGCGGCGCTGGCGCGACCGGCACTTCCGCTTCGCACACCGGTGCTGCACCAGTCCACGCGATGTTTGCGGCGGTCTTGTCATCGGCAAAGGTGATCGCGCCGCCGCTAGCGATCGTGACCTTCAAGGCCGGCTGGCTCGAGCCCGGGGTCGCCCAGCACGGCCAATCAGGCTCGACACAATTTGCGTTGACTTCGAGCTTCACTAGTGAGGCGCTGGCCAGCGCCGGAACGGCAGTCGCCGCTCCCAGCAGAACAACCAAGGCAAACAGCAACAGCGTGCGTGGTCTCACGGTGTCAGCCTCCCGTGTGCAGTGTTACTGAGCTGGTGACGCTCGTCGCTTCCCCGCCGACTGGGACGAGCGTGATCTTCACCCTCAACGCCAGGTGATGGTGGCGCTTGAGCGCTCGCCTTGCCTTGGTGTCGAGCTTCACCGAGAAGGACCGTTGACCGGCGCTAACCGGAGCGCTCACGAGTCGCCCCACCACCCGCGTTGCGTGCCCGGCCTTCGCCAACGACGCGGTAGTGGCGATGAGCTCGACTTCGAGGCGGCCTCCAGCGCCGGCCTTTGATACCTCGAGCGAGCCCTTGACGGCGCTGCCCCGCTGGCTCGAACTGATCCTCGGGGCACCGGACAGCGACGATCCCGTCGGGCTTTCGCCGGCTGCGGTGGGACCCGATGTGGTGGTAGCCGGGGTCGAACCGCCTCCGCCGGTGGTGCCAGTCGAGGGCGTGGTCGCCGAAGCTTCGACTGCGATCTCGTATTTGGTGTATTCGTGCCAAAGGGAGGAGCTTTCGAACTTGTAGGTGCCCGGGATTGCGAACGTGCACTTTCCCTGCCAGCCTGTCTTTGGGGACGCTGGTGCGACGGGCACCACCGATTCGCACGTCGGGGCGATGCCGATCCAGGTGAGGTTCGCGGCGGTCTTGCTGTCGGCAAAGGTGACCGAGCCGCCGCTTGTAATCGTGACCTTCGAGGCCGGCTGGCTCGAGCCCGGAGTATCCCAGCACGGCCAATCGGGCTCGACGCAGTTTTCGTTGACTTCGAGCTCTGTTTCGGATGGGGTTGCAGCGAGAGCGGGCAGCACGGCCACCGCCGCTCCCAGCAGCGCGGCGAGGGCGAAAAGCAAAAGCGTGCGCGACTTCATCGTGAACCCACCTTTCTCGTGCTGGATGTCCATATGGCGATCGTTGGACACCGTGCGTGGCACAGCCCCCATCCCGCCCGTCGCCCCTACAGACCCCCGCGCGCCGAGATCCTTCCCGCCCTCCGCCTGGCCTACCGCACCACGGGCTCCATCAGATCTTCAAGCAGACTGCTCAGTCACCGCCAGCTTGGCGTCATAAAGACGCTTGTCCGCCCGCGCCAGCGGCGCATCCAGTGCCTCCCCCGGCAGCCACTCGCTGACGCCCGTAGACCAGCGGACCGGGTCCTCGCCGCCGCGCAGGCGCCCAAGCGCCGCCTCTGCCCCGTCGGGCCCGGTACCGGGGAGCAGCAGCACGAACTCGTCGCCGCCGTGACGGGCGAGGATGTCGCTGGGTCGGATCCGTTCGCGCCATTGTCGACCAAGGGTCGCGAGCAACTGGTCGCCCGCGGCGTGCCCCGCTCGATCGTTGACCTGCTTGAAGTCGTCGAGGTCGATCACCGCGAGCGTCAGCGGGGCGCCCGTGCGGTTGGCAAGCGCCCGCTCGCGCAGCGCCGCCGCGAGAAACCCGCTGCGGTTGAGCAAGCCCGTGAGGTAGTCGGTGCCCACCTGACGGCGCAGGCTCTCGCTGAGGTTTCCCAGCAGGATGCAGATCGACCAGATCGTGACCGTCACGACAGCCCAGTAGATGGTCACGCTCGAGAGGTCGCTCAGCAGCAGACCCACGCCGAAGCCGACCGAGATCAGGAGACCCTGCGCATTCACCGCGCGGCGGGGGAAGAAGTGCGCGGCGTAGATCGCGATCCACGGATACGCGAAGGCCGCGAGCATCATTCCGCCGTGGGTGCTCGCGCGCGTGATCAGGGCGCTCGTCACCAGCGATCCGCTCGCCGCAAGCAACTCGAAGCCGAGCAGCGAGATGCGGTTCGCGAACAGCCACACGCCGCATGCGGATGCGAACGCCAGCGCGCCAGCTCCCGCGACGAGGCCTGTCGGCTCGCTCGCGCTTATGGGAAAGGCGACCATCGCAAAGCACACGAGCCCCTTGAACGCGAACAGCAGCGCCAGCGACCACGCGATCGCGGGGCGCCCGACCGTGATCCGCGTTGCGAGCGCGTGCAACGGCGCCGGACCACTCGCTACCTGCGAAGGACCGTCAGCAGTGAGCCTCGCCCCAGCGGAGTCCGGCGCCTGCCCCAGCAGCTGAAGTGACCCTGTGCGCATCTACTCCCGAGTTCTTCGGAACGAGGCGGCCGGCGCTTGAGCCCGGACGTTTACGATCCGACATACGAAGCCCTGCGCACGCTCATCTGGGACGTAAAATCGCACGGTCGAGCGTGCACAGTGCCGCCGCTAACCCAAACCTTGCGAAGGGAGATGAACCGTGCCCCAGCTCGCCGGATACAGAGACGAAGGGATGTTCGGCTCAGTCGAGACGGTCGGCGCCGCCGGCGTGTTCGGCCAGGTGATGGGCCTCGTCGCGGTCACGCTCGCCTTCTTCACGCTCGGCGCCTACCTCGGGCGCGAAATCTCCGAGGGCGCGTCGATCGTCTGCTTCATCGGCGGCTTCGTCGCCATCATCGGCCTGAACGTCGCGCGCCGCTCGGAGCTCCTGTCGATCACGATGCTGTTCGCCGCCGGACTGCTGCTCGGCCTGGGGCTTGGCGGGGTGTTGAATCGCTACGTCGAAGCCGAGCCCGACGCGGTCTGGCAGGCGGCGGCCGCGACGGCGCTGTTCGTAGGTGGGCTGGGCAGCGTCGGCTACGCGATCCGTAGGGATCTCTCCGGCGGCTACAGGATGCTGTTCTTCCTGCTGCTCGCCCTGATCGTCTTCGGGCTCGTCACGATCTTCGTGTCAATCCCCGGCGGCAACATCATCTACGCGCTGCTCGGCCTCGGCATCTTCGGCGCCTACACCGTGCTGGACTTCAACCGCATGCGCCGCACGGGCATGCAGGAAGCTGTTCCCCTCGCCGCCGGGATCTTCCTGGACGTCGTCAACATCTTCCTGTTCTTCCTTCGCTTGTTCGGCGGCGGACGCAACTGACACGCACCAGGGAAGCTCGCCTGCGTGGAAAGCTCGCCTACGCGGCTTCCACCGCGGAGGCCAGCTCGACCAGGCTCACGTCGAGCGCCACCGCGATCTCGCGCACGGTCGCCCATGCGGGGCTCGCCTGCCCGAGCTCGATCCGTGCAAGTGAGCCGGTCGTGATCCCTGAACGATACGCGAGTGCTTCCTGAGTGGCGCCCCGCTCCAGGCGCAAGCGGCGCAGAACGGCAGCGAGGGCGGGGTCGGGCGCAGCATGCCGCGGCATGTAGTAAACATCCCACGCCATGCACGTCTAGGTCCATGTGCTTTACGACCCATCGTTGACTCCACATCGTATAGCACTGGACGTCCGCGGCCGCGTCTCCTCGCAGCCGCGCGAGCCGTGACGAGGTGAGCCAGAGCCGCCAGGACGATGCGAGCGCACCCCGTTCACGCTTCGCCCCCGTTGCTCGCCGGCGGGTCTGGCGGGGTGCGCCGGTAACGTCGCGAGCGTGGATGCTGCTCGAGCAGGCCTATGGCCATCCAGGTGCCGATGTAGCGATGCGTGGTGCTTGGCGACAGGTCGAGCTGCCGCGCTACGTCCGTCAGCTCGCGCTCGCTGCCATCCGGCGGGAAAGCCCCGAGGACCAGCAGCGCTCGCAACGTCGAACGAGAGTACGTGGCATCCTCCAGCAACGGCAGCACGGCGCCGTGCAGCTCGCCGAAGTCATCGAGCCCGGACGGCAGCGCGGTCAGGCCCGGAGGTACCGACGCCTCCCGCATCACCCGCGCCACCTGCCAGTCGGTGAGCGTGATCGTCACGCCACGATCGTCGCTCAACGCAGCACCCGGCTACGCAAGCCGCCCAACGAGCGGGTGGGATTTTTCGCGCCATTCGGCATGACGGAGCGATCATGGCGACTGCCCTCGCCATTGAATAGTCACGCGTGACGGGTTGGCAATTAGGAAACAGTGAACTGGGGTAATGCTGCTTCTGGTGTTCCGAATCGCACGAGCAGAGTCATCATTCCAAGCCAACAAACCCACTGTGTTTGGCGTATTGTTCGGCTGGCCAATATATGAGTAGACGAGGAACAATGTCTGCGAGAAACTCCGGCAGGGAGCACCTGGGCGGGTCCCCTCTACAGGGGGTGCTGCTCGCCCTCCTACTCGGCGAGCAGGAGCAATCGTTGCACGGCTACATGCTGACGACGCTCGTCGAGCGCCGGCTAGGCCCGGCCTGGGGCGTCACGCGCCAGAGCGTCTACGGAGCACTCAACAGGCTCGAAGAAGGAGGGCTCGTCTCCTCCGCGTGGAAGACGGCGAGCGCGCGTGGTAGCGGCCACGGACAGCGGGTGTACGCCGCGACAGACAGAGCCGAGACGGCGCTCTCACGGTGGATGCACAGTCCCGTCACCAAGGAGCCCGTACGCGCGGAGCTGCAGGCGAAGATCGCGATGTCACGCGCCCAGGATGCGCCCCAGCTGCTCGGTGCGCTGGACGCGTATGAGCGTGAGTGCTTCGAGTTGCTGCGCCAGACCAACGAAGCCGAGGTGCCGATGGGATCGTGGGCGGGCCTCGCTTTGAACCTGACGCGGATGGCAGTCGACGAGAGCCTGCAGGCAGAGCTACGCTGGATCGCGACTGCCCGTGCCTGGATCAAGGACTTCCTGGCCGAGATCGCAAACGAGCCCTACGGATGAGCCTGCTTTCGCTCGAGCGCGTATTCAAGCGCTACCCCGACGGGCGACGAGAGATCACCGTCCTCGACGATGTATCGCTCGAGGTCGACGAGGGCGACTTCGTCGGCATCTGGGGCGTTCGACGCTCAGGCAAGAGCACGCTGCTGCAGATCGCCTCGGGCAAAGAGCCTCCCGACGAGGGCGCGGTGCGCTTCGACGGCAATGATGTCACGCGGATGTCGCCCGATCGCCGCGCAAAGCTGCTGCGCCACGGTGGGATCGGCCTGGTGAGCGTTGACTGGTCCCCGGAACGCAACAAGCCCGTCATCGAGCACGTGGCGCTGCCGTTGCTGAGCGATAGCATGAGCCTGCGCGAGGCGAGGGAACCGGCATGGCGCGCGCTCGAGCTCGTGGGCATCGCAGGCTGCGCATACATGCCCGCCGACAGGGTCTCTCACGGCGAGCGGGTGCGCGTGGCGCTCGCGCAGACGTTGGTCCACAAGCCGCGGGTGCTGCTCGTCGACGAGCCAGCCGTTCAACTCAAACCTAGCGAAGGAGTCGAGCTCTACGAGCTGCTGCGCTCACTCGGCCGCGACTCGCAGCTGGCAATCGTGATCGCCTCGGAAGACATCGCGCCAATTCGCAAGGCGCGGCGGATGTTCTCGATCGACGCGGGCAGCCTGCGCTCGATGGACCGCCCGGGGACCCTGGTCCCGTTTCCCGAGCGTATGCACGCCAGGCAGCGCTCGCAGTCATGAGCAGCCTGCAGCTGCGCAACGTCGTCAAGCACTACCGCAGCGTCGGTGAGACCGTGCGCGCCGTGGACGGCATCTCGCTCGCGATCTCGCCGGGCGAGCTCGTCGCCCTGTACGGGCCGAGCGGGTCGGGCAAGACTACGCTGCTGCAGCTGACCGCGGGGCTGCTCGCTCCGGACACCGGCAGCGTCGTCTTCGACGGACGCGACATCGCGCAGCTCTCAACGCAGGAGAGCGCGACCTACAGGCTGCGCGATGTCGGACTCGTGTTCCAGTCCTTTCACCTAATCGCCGGGGCCTCCGCACTTGAGAACGCGGCCGTCAAGCTGCTCGCCGACGGGTTCAGCCTGCGCGACGCCAAGCGGCGCGCGCGTCCCTGGCTCGAGCGCGTGGGCCTCGGCGCGCGCGCCGAGCACGCGCCCGCGCAGCTGTCGATGGGGGAGCGCCAGCGGGTCGCAATCGCGCGTGCGCTGGTCAATGAGCCGCGCCTGCTGCTCACCGACGAGCCGACTGGCAATCTGGACTCCAAGCGCAGCCGCGAGATCCTCCAACTGCTGCGGGAGCTTTGCGATGAGCGCCAGGTCCCCGGGCTGCTCGTCACACACGATCCCCAAGCGGGCGCCGTCGCGTCGAGCGTCTACACGCTGCGCGACGGTCGCATGCACGAGGGCTTGGAGGCGGAGCTCGCCGGCGTAGCGACACGATGAGACGCGCCGGCAGGCCGAGGCTGACGATCCTGGGCCTGCGCCCGTCGGCGCTGGTGGACCTGTATCGCTGGCGTCTGAGCAATCGCACGGCCCAGGAGCTGCTGGCCGGTATGGGCATCGCGATCGGCGTGGCCCTGCTGTTCGGCGTACTCGTCGCGAACACGAGCGTCGTCAGCTCGACGAGCCAGCTACTGCGCGCGGTCACCGGGGCAGCGCGCCTGCAACTAGTGGCGCGCAGCCCCGACGGCTTCGATGAAAGCCTCGCCACCCGCGTGGGCACGCTGCCGGGGGTGCTCGTCGCCGCGCCGCTGCTCCGCGCGAACGCATGGGTCGTCGGCCCGCAAGGGCGAGAATCGATCCAGCTAGTCGGCGTCACTGGCAGCGAGATCGCGCTGCACGGCACGGCGACGCGGAATCTCGGCGCCGGCGCACTGCTCCTCTCCGGCGGACTCGGGCTGCCCTCCGGGGTCGCGGGCAAGATCGGTGCACGCCCCGGCCAGCCGGTGACGCTGCTCACCAACGGGACCGCCACCTCCGTGCAGGTGCGAGCGGTACTCGGCAGCCAGACGGTCGGGCCCATCGCCGACAGCCCGATCGTCGTCGCGCTGCTGAAGCTGGCCCAGCGGATCAGCGGCAAGCCGGGGCGCGTGACGCAGGTGCTCGTCGAGCCAAGACCCGGCGCCGAACGCCTGGTCGAAAGCGAGCTGCTGCGGCTCGCGGCCGGCCGGCTGGACGTCGAGCCCGCGGGCAACGAAGTCGCCGTGCTGCGGGCGACCGCCGGGCCGACCAGCCAGTCGACCGCGCTATTCGCCGCGATCAGCGCGATGGTCGGGTTCCTGCTCGCGCTAAACGCGATGCTGCTCACCGTGCCCGAGCGCCGGCGCTTCGCCGCCGAGCTACGCCAGCAGGGCTTCGGCCCGCGCCAAGTGCTGCTCGTCCTGATCTCACAGGCGATGATGCTCGGCCTTGCCGCCTCGCTGGTCGGCGTCGTCCTCGGCGACCTGCTCTCGCGTCTGCTGTTCCACGAGGTGCCGATCTATCTCACGCTCGCGTTCCCGATCGGCACGCATCCCGTGATCTCCGCCGCGACCGTGCTGGTCGCGATCGCATGCGGCGTGCTGGCGACAATCGTCGCTTCGCTACTGCCGGTGCTCGACCTGCGCCGCGGCCGACCACCTGATGCCGTTCTGCACGACACCGGGGAGGCCGGGCAGAGCATCGGCAGGCGCACGATCGTGATCTGCGGCGTCACCGGCGCGCTGCTGGTCGCCGCGGTCAGCGTGTTCGTCCTGCTCGCCCCCGGCCTCAGCGTGCTCGGAGGAGTCGTGCTGGCAGTGGCCGCGTTCTGCCTGGTGCTGCCGATCTTCACGCTCGTCGTCAGATCGATCAAACCTCTCAGCGAGCGCCTGCGGGGCAGCATGCTCGCGCTCGCTGTCGTCGAACTGGATGCCACCGCTACCCGCTCGGTCGCGCTGGCCGGCGTCGCGGCGCTCGCCGTCTACGGCATGATCGCGATCCAGGGTGCTCGGCACGACCTCATCACCGGGCTGGACACGGCGGTCGTGCAATATCTGGACACCGCCGACGTCTGGGTGACGACGGACAACAACTTCCTGACGATCGACAGCTTCCAGGCTCGCGGCGCGGAGGCGGCGATCGCCCGCAGTCCCGACGTCGCATCGGTGCGCGAGTACCAGGGTGCGCTGCTGGACGTCGGCACCCGTAGGCTGTGGATCCGCGCCAGGCCTGCCGCTGACGCCACGCTGATCCAGGCCAGCCAGCTGCTGCACGGCGGGCTCGCGCAGGCCACGCGGCGGATCCGCCACGGAGGCTGGGCCGCGATCTCGGGTGGCTTCGCCGAAGAACGCCACCTCCACGTCGGCGGATCATTCACGCTGCCGACGCCGAGCGGTCCCGCGCACCTACGCGTCGCCGCAGTCACCACCAACGTCGGTTGGCCACCTGGCGCGATCACGCTGAACGACGCCGACTACCAGCGCTATTGGCAGAGCACCGACCCCACGGCGCTGGAGGTCAGCCTCGCGGCCGGTGTCAGCCCCCAGGCAGGCAAGCGCGCCGTGCAAGCCGCGCTCGGCCATCGACCGGGCCTGGTCGTCGAGACGCTTGCCGAACGCGAGGCCATCTACGAAGAAAGCGCACGCCAAGGCATCAAGAGCCTCAGCCAGATCGCGGTGCTGCTGCTGATCGCGACGTCGCTGGCGATCGCCTCCGCGCTGAGCGCCGCCATCTGGCAGCGCCGCGCCCGCCTGGCCTCGCTGAAGTCCCAGGGCTTCGACAGCAAGCAGCTGTGGCGCTCGTTGCTGCTGGAAAGCGTGATCCTGATGGGAATCGGCTGCTTGGACGGAGCGATCCTCGGCGTCTACGGCCATGCGCTCGCGAGCCGCTGGCTGGAGGTCTCGGTCGGCTTCCCGGCGCCTTTCTCGCTCGGTATCGGCGTCGTCTTCCTCACGCTCGCGGGCATCACCGGTGTTGCCCTTGCCGTGATCGCGCTGCCCGGTCTGGGCGCCGCGCGGGTGCTGCCACGCACGAGCTTCCAAGAATCCCGCTGAGGCGCCCGATGCGGACGCGATGCTGTCCCCATGACAGCAACATACCCAGCCGGTCGCAAAGCGCTAGCGACCTACTTCCTAAGAGCAGCACGACGCTATTGGCTCAGCGTCTTTCCATGTATCCGACGTGAGACCCGCCACTGGCGAGAGCGCGCCGAAGCGATCCCCGACCCGGTGCTGCGCCGGCTCGCACTCGAAGCGCAACGGATCAAGCGAGGCAACATCGAGGGCTCGGCGGCGTTCGCCGCGTTCGCTCCCGCCGCACACCGTGACGAGGTCGTGCGGGCGCAGGTCGCGTTCCAGTCCGCCTACGACTACGCAGACACGCTCTCCGAGCAGGCAAGCGGAAACCCGGTCAAGAATGGCCGCCAACTGCATCAGGCGCTACTCGCGGCGCTCGACGACCGCCCGGGGCAACCCGACTACTATGCCCGCAACGCGCGCCGTGGCGACGCGGGCTACCTGGAGGCGATCGTCGACGCCTGCCGCTGCGCGTTGAGTGAGCTGCCCTCGCGTCCGTCGATCACGCTGCCCGCGCACAGGCTCGCCACCCGCATCGTCGCCTATCAGAGCCTCAACCTCAGCGAGCCGCACGGCGGCCACTGTCTGCTGAAACGCTGGGCGCTGCGGGAAACGCCGTTGGGGACGGGCCTGCACTGGTGGGAGACGGCCGCGTCGGCCGGCTCCTCGCTAGGCCTGTTCGCGCTGATCGCAGCAGCCGCGCGACCCACCCTGCAACCGGCGCAGGCGGTCGCGATCGAGCGCGCGTACTGGCCGTGGGTGGGCGCCCTGCACTCGCTGCTCGACAGCCTCATAGACGAGCCCGAAGACACGGCCGTCGCGCAGCGCAGCCTGCTCGACTACTACGCCACCCCGCAGGAAGCCGCCGCCCGCCTGCAGTTGCTCGCGCGCGAAGCGCTGCGCACCGTCCGCTCGTTGCCAAACGCCCACGAGCACGTGCTGATCCTCGCCGGCATGGCGAGCTTCTACCTGACGGCTCCCGAGGCGTCATCGCCGAGCGCACGGCTCATCTCCGACAAGATCATCGAGACGCTCGGGCCGGTGATCCGGCCGAGCATGGCGGTGTTTGGCGCGCGACGCACGGCCAGCCGGCTCCCGCGGCGACACCTCGGCAGGATTTGCTCGCAAGGAGCGGGGAGCGCGCACGCCAGACCCTTGCAGCCGAGGGGCGATGGGTCTAAGTTGGAAACAGACGCGGTTCCGAGCCGTAAAGAGCGAGGCCACTGAGGTGTGAGGCCGCGCCACCCGAACTGGAAGGCCCCCGGGCCGGAAGGGGAAGGTTCCTCGAGCGGCCCGGGTCCGCGTCGTTTGTTTGCCGTGAGGAGATGCGCACGAGGCTCTATGCCAACGGTCCTTCCCGGCTCAGAAGCAGGGTTCGAAGCGCTTACCGTTGAGCGCGAGGTTGTAGCGGGCGCCCATCATCCCTGCCGCGTTATCGGCGACGCAGAAGCGCTTGGCGGCGAGGTGGTACTCGGCGTTTAGGACCGGCTTGCCGGCCGCGAGGTACGGTTGGAAGTCGGCGCATTCGGAGTACTGGTTGCACTGCTCGCTCAGCGCCCCGTCGAAATACGGCAGCAGTTCAGGCGTCTGTTCGCCGTCGTTCTTCTGCAGTACCGCCATCCCCAGCGAGTGGACCTCCTCGGCGACCCACTCGTTGTAGGTCAGCTGCTCGGCGGCCGTCAGCGGGAACCCGGACTTGTTGGCATAGCCTTCGATGTTGTCGGGCTCGACCGCGTCAAAGCCCTTTTCCCTGCA
Organism: uncultured Solirubrobacteraceae bacterium; assembly: GCA_963735615.1. Lineage (GTDB taxonomy): Bacteria > Actinomycetota > Thermoleophilia > Solirubrobacterales > Solirubrobacteraceae > Palsa-744. The sequence goes on along the minus strand of CAVTLO010000003.1, from coordinate 1,078,561 downwards.
CATCTGAAAGCGTGCCGTCATGATCGGCTCGAGCACACCAAGCTGGCGAATGTCCAGCCAGCGCTCGCCCGGCCACCCGTTCGAGCGCCCGAGCACCGCCCTGGGGAACTGCGAGTAGTCGGGTCGGAAGTCCTCCGCTGTGCCGACGTCGATGTAGCAGATGACGTGCTTGCCCTGGCTGTGCAGCGTCGCGACCTCGGCGGCGCTGTTTTCGAAGCCGTCGATGTCGTAAGCCGCCACCGGCTCGTCGTTGGCGACCGTGCCCTGCAGTTGCCAGTACCACGTCAGCTGCCGCGGCGGCGTCCACCAGCCACTCTGTGCCCGCGCCTTGCCCGTGCCCGCGAGCAGCGCCGCCGAGACCAGCGCGACGAGCAGCAGCGCGGCGAGCGCGCCCGCTCCCCTCCCCGAGATCCGCTGCGCTGCGCGCGAGCTCATCGTTACCCGATGCTAGGGCACCCGCGGCGAGCGTGTCGCTGTTGCCGGCGCGCTCTGTGAGCATCCTGTCATCGGCCTCTTAGCATGAGCTTAGGCTCGGGTTAGCGACCCTTCAGCGGCGCTCGCCATCGTGTGCGAGCAAGCCATGCAAGCGACCGCCGCGAACATCCTCGCCACCGCCGTTGGCCCGCACCTGTTCTGGCTGACCAGTCGCGCCGCCGGCATCGCGGCGCTGCTGCTGTCGAGCCTGTCGGTATGCGTCGGCCTATTGATCGGCGGACGCATCGTCAACGGCTACCGCCAGGAGCTGCGGGTGACGCACGAGGCCCTGTCGTTCGCAACGCTCGCGGCGCTCGTCGTCCACGGCCTGACCCTGCTCGGCGACGGCTACCTGCACCCGAGCCTCGGCGACATCGCGATCCCATTCCTGAGCGGCTACAAGACGCTGTGGACGAGCATGGGGATCGTCGCCTTCTGGGCGCTGCTCGTGCTCGGCCTCTCCTACTATGCGCGCACGCGCATTGGCGTGCAGCGCTGGCGCCGGCTGCACCGCTTCGCGGCGCTCGCGTGGATCCTTGGGCTCGCGCACTCGCTCGGCGAGGGCACCGACGCCGGGCAGACATGGTTCCTGGCGATGGTCACACTCGCTGCCGTGCCCGCGCTACTGCTGCTGCTCGCACGCCTGCTGGACTCCGCTCCCGCCGCGCAGGCTGAGCGCTCGGCTGCGCGAGCGGGACGCACCGGCGCGAAAGCGACGCCCGCGTCCGCGCAGACCGGACGCTCCGCCGCCGTCACAAGGGCCGGCGTCGCGCGGTGACACGCTCGCAGCGCACGACCGAGCAGCTCGACGCGCGCGCGCTCGCGAGGCGACATCGCGCCGCGCTGCGACGGCGCACGCTTCGCATCCGGCGCTCGGTCGCGGGACTAGCGCTGGCGCTGTTCGCCGCGGCGTTCCTGATTGTCTACGTGCAGCTCGCCTCCGGACACGATCCCGCGCTCGTGGCCAACGCCGCGCGACGCGCCGAAGCCAACGCCGGCGCCGCCAGCGAATCCTCGACCTCGTCGACGAACAGCGAATCCTCGACGAGCGGCGAGTCCACGACGAGCTCCTCATCGAGCGGCAGCGAAACCTCCAGCGAATCGAGCTCCCCCGAAAGTGGAGAATCGAGCGCCGGTGCCTCCGCGGTGACCACCTCGCAATCATGAGCGCCGCGCGCGAGGTCATCGAGGAGTTCAACTGCTTCGGCTCCCGCTGCGGCGCACGGGTGATCGGCGCCGGCCGCACGGGCACTGGCCACGAGGCCGCCACCCTGGCCAAGCGCACGCTGCTGGTGTGGCATCGGCGCTTCTCGCGCTTCCTCCCAGACAGCGAGCTCTCGCAACTGAACGGCGACCCGCGCGAGACGGTGCCGGTGCGCCCGCTGATGGCGCGCCTGGCGCAGGCCGTGCGCGACGCAGGGCTGTTGAGCGGCGGACTGGTCGACGGGACACTTGTGGGGGCGCTCGAGTGCGTGGGCTACGCCCACGACCTTCGCCAGCCGAAGCTCGCGCTCGCGAGCGCGCTCGAGCTCGCTCCGCCGCGCCGGCCAGCCGGCGCGGCGACGGCACGACGCTGGCGGGAGCTCGACGTCGACCCCGAGGCAGGCACGATCACGCGCCCACCGGGCCTGATGCTCGACAGCGGCGGGCTGGCAAAGGGGCTGTTCGCCGACGTGCTCGGCGAACAGCTCACATCTCACCCGAGCTTCGCGATCGACTGCGCCGGCGACCTGCTGATCGGCGGTGCCGCGCAGAGCCAGCGCCCGATCATGGTCGAAAGCCCGTTCGATGGGCGCACGCTGCACACGTTCGAGCTCTCGCACGCCGGCATCGCCACTAGCGGCATCAGCCGGCGCAGCTGGCTGGATCGCGACGGACATCCGGCGCACCACCTGCTCGACCCGTCGAGCGGCAGGCCGGCGTTCACGGGCATCGTGCAGGTGACCGCGCTCGCGCCGAGCGCGCTGGAGGCGGAGATCAAAGCGAAGGCGGCGCTCCTTAGCGGCCCCAAAGCGGCGTCCCGCTGGCTCACGCACGGCGGCGTGATCGTGTTCGACGATGGCTCCCACCAGGTGCTCGCACCGCCACCGCTCATGCAGCCGCCGCCGTGGTCACATTCGACCAGCTCCTGCGGCATGTGCGCCCGCGTACGGGTGCTGCTCAGGAGGCCGAGGTCGCGACAGGCGCCCTGGCGGCATAGCGCTCGGGCTCGAGCTCGCGCCGCGACTCTGGCACTGACTCCCGCGCCCGCTCGGGCTCCGGCGCCCGCTCCGGCTCGGTAGCAATGCCGAATGCCCGACTCAGCTGCTCGTCGAGCTCCTTCGCGGGCAGTGGCCGCGAAATGAAGTAACCCTGTCCGGTCTGGGCGCCGAGGCCGGCGAGGTGCTCCATGACCGCCTCGGTCTCGATGCCCTCGGCGACGACCGTCAGGCCGAGGTTGCGCGCGAGATCGATCGTCGAGCGCACGATCGCCTCCGCGCGTGCGTCCTCGAGCATGCCAGTGATGAACGAGCGGTCGATCTTGAGCTCGCTCGCGGGCAGCGTCGCGAGATACTCGATCGACGCGTTGCCGGTGCCGAAGTCGTCGATCGACACGCCGACGCCGCCGGCGCGCAGGGCCAGCAGCGCTGCGATCGCCCGCTCGGGATCGACCAGCGCGGCGCTCTCGGTGACCTCGACGGTGAGGCGCGCGGCGGGGATGCCGTGGCGCCGCAGCAGCGCGGCCACCTGCTCGCGGCAACTCCGGGTCGAGCAGGTTGCGCGCGGACAGGTTGACCGACAGCTCCAGGTCGATGCCGCGTCCGCGCCAGTCGAGCAGCTGCGCGAGCGCCTGCTCGATCACGTACAGCGTGAACGGCCCGACGAGCGCGGTCGGCTCGATCAGCGGGATGAACTCGTGCGGGCCAAGCAGCCCGCGCTCGGGGTGCTGCCAGCGCACGAGCGCCTCCACGCCGGTGATGCGCCGACGCCGCAGGTCAACCTTGGGCTGGTAGCAGAGGATGAACTCGCCTCGCTCGAGCGCCCCCCTGACCTGGCCGAGCAGGATCAGCCGATTCGCGTCGAAGTGGTCGCACGCGGAAGAGTGCACATGGATCCTGCTCGAGCGCGAGCGCGCGCGGGCGAGCGCGGTGTCGGCGCGCTGGAGCAGCAGCTCGGGGCTATCGGCGTGCTCGTCCATGACCGCGATGCCGATGCTCGCCTCGACGTTGAGCGCCACGCCGTCGATCACCACCGGCGGCTCGAGGCTCCTCTGCACGGCGGCGGCGACGCTACGCGCCCCCTCCTCTCCATCCGTGTCCCGGCAGAGGATCGCGAACTCGTCGGCGCCGAGCCGGGCCAGCTCGGCTCCACCGTCGAACGTCTCGCCGCAGGCGCCGCGCGACCTCGCAGCAGCACGCGGTCGCCATTCGACGTGACCGAGCGTGTTGTTGATCTCCGTGAAGCGGTCGAGGTCGATCAGCAGCACCGCCACGCTGCCCGGCCGCGAGCGGCTGCGCGGCGGACCGTCCGCGCGACGCTCTCGATGAACAGCGTGCGGTTCGGCAGCCCGTGAGCTGGTCGTAGCGGGCCAGACGGTCGTTCTCGCGCGCCTGGCGGCGCAGCCGGCGCGAGGCGCCGCGCGACGATGCGGTAGAGGATCAGCCACAGCAGCGCCAGCCCGACCGCCACGAGCAGCGCGATCGTGCGCTTGTCGCTGCGCGATGGCAGCGGCGATCGGGCGGTAGCTCAGGTAGATCTCAAACGCGCCTTCCGGCGGTCCCGATGCAGCGAAGCGCAGCGGCACGTACACCTCGACGAGCTGGCCGAGGCCGACCTCGCTGGCGGTCTCCGTGTGTGGGCGGGGAGTGACGACCTCGGCGTCGTCGGGTTTGCCGGCGAGCGCATCCTGCAGATCGTCGCTCGGCGGCAGCGTGCGCCCGATCAGGCTGTGATCGTCGGAGTAGATGACTTTGTAGTGCGAGTTCCAGATCTTGATCCGCGCGAGGTCCTGCGTGACCGAGCGCGCGCTCAGCTGCTGGTCCAGAGCGCGAACGCCCGCGGGCGAGAGGCCCGTGCGCAGGTCTTGCGGCGAGAGGTGCGGCTGGATCCCGAGGTGCGCGATGATGCGCGCGGACTCGGTTGCGTCGGCGAGCGTGCGCGCGACGATCTGCGCCTGCAGAACGCGCGCCAGCACGAAGCCGAACACCACCATCGGCAGCAGGCTCAGCAGAGCCACCTGTCGGGTCAACCCCAGGCGCCCGCCCAAGCTCAGACGTTCGCGGCGTGCGCGCATGCAAACGCTTTCGAGAAGCGATCGAAAAAGCTGGAGTTTGCGGGCAAAAAACTGGACGACAAACCGCGTCAGCGGGGCGTGCGACTGCCATAGTGCGGGCAAGATGCGCGCGCTCGTCCAGAGGGTCAGTCGTGCGGGCGTGCGCGTGGAGGGCGCACTCGTCGCCGAGATCGGACCCGGACTGCTGGTACTGCTGGGCATAGCCCGCGACGACGTCGCCGCGGCGGCCGAGCGCCTGGCCGAGAAGGTGCGCGCGCTACGCGTGTTCGCCGACGCCAACGGTCACATGAACGACGCGCTCGGCAAGCGCGAGATCCTGTGCATCAGCCAGTTCACGCTATACGGGGACACCCGGCGAGGCAACCGCCCGAGCTTCGTCGCCGCCGCCCCGTCCGCGCAGGCAGAGCCGCTGTACGAGCGCTTCTGCGAGCGCGCGAACGCCAAGCGCGGCGTGTTCGGCGCGCATATGGACGTCGAGCTCGTGAACGACGGGCCGGTGACACTGCTGCTCGAGGCATAGCCCCGGCGCTGCGGCCGCCGCGACGGGCGCCAGCGCCCCTACGCCCGCTCGGCCCAGCGCTCCGCCCACGCGTCGAGCGGCGGGTAGGCGGCCAGCAGTAGCCGGCCCTCGTCGGTCAGGCGATAGCCGTCCGGCCCGGCCTCGAGCACGCCTGCCGCGCGCAGTTCATGCAGGCGCTGGTTGAGCACGCTCGAGGACATCCCCGCGCAGCGCTCCTGTAGCGCGCGGAACGCAAGCGGCTGCTCGCGCAGCTCCCAGATCACGCGCAGCGCCCAGCGCCGGCCGAGGAGGTCGAGCAGCGCCATGATCGGCCGGCCGCTGTCCGAGCCGCGCGCGGGACGCCCGGGACTCGGCTGCGTGCCGAGGCGCTCGTCGCGCTCACGAGCGTCCGCCGCTGGCGCCGCGCGGACGGGGCCGTGCACCGCACGCCTCCTCCCCGGCGCGCTCACCCGCCTGCGCCTCCGCTTCTAAAATAAAAGCAGTTGCGGTAGCATCGAAGTCTGCGCTGTGAAAATCGAAGCACGACGAGAAGGAGTGTAACGAGATGCCTGAGCAGACTCCCCGCATCGCGCCGCTGCAAGCGCCGTATCCGCCCGGGGTTCAGGAGTTGCTGGCCAAGTGGATGCCGCCCGCGAGCGACGCTGAGCCGTTGGCGCTATTTCGCACGCTCGCCGTCCACGGAGAGCTGATGAGCCGCATGCGCCCTCTCGGCGCCGGCATCCTCGGCGCCCGCGCCACCGTGCCGCCGCCGCTGCGCGAGATCGTCATCCATCGCACGTGTGCGCTTACCGGCGCGCAGTACGAGTGGGGCGTGCATGCGCTCGCGTTCGGCGCGCCACTCGGGCTCAGCGAGACGCAGCTCTACTCGACCGTGCACGGCCACTGGAGCGACGCTTGCTGGGGGCCCGAGCAGGCCAGCGTGTTCCGCCTCGCTGAGGATCTGCACCAGACGAGCACGCTCTCCGACGAGCTCTGGCAGGAGCTCTCCGCGCGCTTCGAGGACGCTCAGATCCTCGAGCTGATCGTCACCGCCGGCTGGTACCACGTGATCGGCTACCTGTGCAACGGCGTGCGCGTCGAGGACGAGAAGTGGGCACCCCCGTTCCCGGCCGCGGACGCTCACGGAGCCGGCAACGTGCCAGCGACCGGCTGAGAACCGCGCCCAGACGCTGGGCCTACGCGTCTGGCTCTCCCATCGCCGATCACCGCTCCCGCCGGTTGGACCGAGAAGCTTTGCGGATGCAACAGCCCAGCGGTGCGCCTCAAGATCGCGACCCCGCATCCGCCCATCACGACCGGCTGCTGCCGTGGATCGCCGCCGAGCGCGCGTTGCGCACGCTCGTGCTGCTCTCCGTGGGGATCGCGCTCGTTAGCCATCCGCACGCCAACTGGGCAAGTGACATCGCACACCTCGCCCAGCGACTTGGGCTGGACCCCAAAGACAACTGGATTCAGCGGATCATGAACGACGTCGGCAAGCTCCATGCGCACCAGGATCTGGTCTTCGGCCTCGCCGCAATCGGGTATGGGGTGCTCGAGGGGGCAGAGGCATATGGGCTGTTCACGCGCAGGCGCTGGGGGGAGTGGCTGACGGTTGTTGCGACGTCGCTGCTGTTTGTTCCTGAGGTATGGGAGCTGACGAAAAGTGCGACGGCTCTGAAGGTTGCGGCGGTTGCGGTAAATGCGGCGATCGTGGGGTATTTGGTGTGGCGGCTGCGAAAGGTAGACACAACTGCTGCGAACAGGGTATTGTAGGAGTGCTTCGAGCGCTCACACCTCGAGCGCCCATCACGGACAGAGGGGCATGATGCATCGGACCAGATTCGTGGGTTTGGCTGTCGTCGCCGTGCTGGCGATTAGCGCGATGGCGGCGGCCGCGAGCGCTTCCGCGGCGAGCGAGCAAGCAGTCCAGCAATGGAGCCATTCGATCCGGGTTTTGTCGCTGCCGAGGTGGAGGCTGCTTAACGCCTCTTATCCAATGGTGAAATGGGACAAGGTTGCCTGCAAGGCTGCGCCGGATCATCCCTACCTGCCCGCCCAGGCCTTTCCCGGGGGAAGTCGGCAATGGCGAGGACTACTCGGCCGAAGTCTCCGGCTTGATAACGAGCGCAATCGGATCCATTCCGAGCGTGAGCGCCGGAGCGAGCGAGGAGGGGATCGACCCCTATACGGGCACCTCTGAGCCGAACACGTTTACGCTCCAGCTGAATTCTAACTTCTTCGCATCGTCGCCGATGTGCGCGGGACACGGACTCCCGTCCGCGTGTCAAGGCTGGCAGCAGTTTGTCTACAGTGACTCGCCGCAGGAAAGCGAGGTTTTTATGCAGTACTGGCTGATCCAGTACAACAACACTTGCCCGAGCGGCTGGATCTCATTCTCATTCTCGGGGTCAAGCGAAATCTACTGCTATAAGAATTCCGACGCCAGCACGCTGTCTGGGGCCAGGTTGACCGTTTCCGGACTCTCGGGCACGACGTTTGAAGGCAGCGCCGATGTGAGCGGAAAAGACGCCGTTGTGCTGACCACGGCGTCTGGCCACGCGACCGCAACTGGCGCGGGTAGCGTGCTCAGCCTCGGCAACGGATGGAAAGCCGCCGAGTTTGCGATCGTGGGCGACTGCTGCGGGACCCAGGCGACCTTCAGTGCAAACACGACGACCACAGTCCACACGGTAGTCAAGAGCAGCAGCGACGGGCCGCCTACATGCGTAAATGAGGGATTCACGGGTGAGACGAACAACCTCAACCTAGAGGGAACGCCGGCGCTGCTAACGCAGCCGTTCCCGACGATCGCCTCGCAGCAGACTAATGGCAGGGCCACGGCGGCCTCCTGCGCGAGCGTCGGTAGTGAACCGCCCACTTGCACTGGGAGCACCGGGACGCTCACGCTCTCCCCCGGCCTGACGAACACACCGGCTGCCCAGACCGTCAAGGTCAAAGGGGCCATGTCGGGCTGCACGGGTGGACCGTTCGCCGAAGTGAAGTATTCCGCAAAGCTGAAAACAGCCGGCATGGTGGGGTGTTCTGTGCTGAAAGCAGCGGGTGAACCGGCTTCTGGTGCGGCCAAGTTCAAGTGGACGCCGAAGGCGAAGCCGGCCACCTCGACGGGGACACTTGGGATGCTGTTGAGCGAAGAACCTTCGGTTGCATTCTCGGGCGAAATCACAGCCGGCTCGTTCTCGCCGCTGACGTTCTCTGGGGAGACCTCGGAGACGTTCACCGGCGGCACCACATGCGGAACGAAGGCCGTCAAAAAGGGCACCTTCACCGGCACGACCGTCGCGTTCAACTAAGCCGTATGCCGACGCAGTGCAGCGTAGAAGCGCTGCCGGCCGCTTGCGAGCACAGGCAACGTCGGCCCCTACCCCGATAATGATCCGCTTGAGACTTTGGCACAAGCACATCTGGGGCGAGTGGGAGCGCGCATGGGGCAAAGTCAGCCCGAAAGGCTACATTCTCGAGCGCAAATGCAAGGTATGTGGCAAGACCCAGACGCAGGTCATTCGCTGAGCGACGGCGCATTTGCGCCGGTCGCGAGCCCCTCGACGACGCTCGGCTCCGACAGCTGAGCGTCGCCCATCAACCAGGCGAGCGCCCATGCCGCGCCGCGAGCGCCAGCCCCCCATGCTCGATCCCCGGCCCAGCGGCCCGCAGCGCGGGGACGATCTCGCTCGTCACCAGCCCCGTCTCGCTCGTCATCTGATCGACGATCTCAAACCACCGCAGCATGTTCTCGGGTGTGTCCAGCAGCAGCGTCAACACGGGCACATGACGGCGCAGCGACCAGAAGCGTTCGCCGTGCGGCCGGTGCTCGCCGTGATAGCCCCACTGCCCGCGCAGCACCGTGGCACCGGCGGCACCCTCGCGGCGCAGGCGACGGATCAGCGCGCTGTGTAGGGGCTGGCGCTCGTAGCGGGTCTGCTCGCTGGTGTACACGACGAGCTTCTGCCAGTAGGCCAAGCCCGCAGCGTCGGCCGCCGGTGGGCGCAGCGGCTCTGCCAACTGGACGCCGTCGCGCTTACACACGCGCACCCGCTCGAGCGTCATCGCCGGCTCGCTCAGAATCCCCGCGAGCTCCTCCAACGCGCCTGCGATCGTCGCGCTCTCGCCGACGCTCTGGATCATCAGCGGCACGTGTGTGTTGCTCGCGAAGAAGCGTCCGCGACGGCGCACGCCATGCACGGTGCCGTCGAGACCCAGCAGGACGCTCGCGCCAGCCACCCCGTGGCAGCGCAGGCAGTCGACCACTGCCAGGTACGCCGCCCGTCCGCCCGCGCGCTCCTGGCGCCCTACATAGACGGTGAGCTTGACCGCGTCCGGGCCACCGTCCGGACCGAGTTCCACCTCCGCGCCGGGACCGCTCAGCAGCCGCGCGCGCTCGAGCGTGACCATCCCGTGGCGGCTGAGCGCGCGCACCTCTTCGAGCACCGCATCGATGCGCGCCGGCGTGTCGAGCGCGATCGCGAGCAGCGGCAAATCTTCGGAGAGCGTCAGCAGGCGCTCGGTCTGCAGCCGGTGCTTGATGCCAAAGCCCTCGATCCCGCGCAACAGCACGCTCGTCCGCACGCGCTCGCGGGCGAAGACGTCCATCAGCGCGTCGGCGAGCAGGCGCCCGTCGGCGCGGTCGCGCTCGCCGATGTACGCGGTCAGGCGTAGCCCGTCCTCGACCATCAGCCAGCCCCCAGCAGCCGCCCGAGCGCCGCAGCGCCGACGCCCAGCACCAGGCTCAGCGCGACGTTCGCCCACAGCAGCCAGCGCCGGCCGTCCTCGGCGAGGCGGTGTGACTCGAGCATCCACGTCGAGAACGTCGTGTAGGAGCCGATCACCGCGGTCCCTGCGAGCAGGTACGCGTCGCCGCTCAGCGCGATCCCCACCAGCAGGCCCAGCACGAGCGCGCCCGACAGGTTGACCAGCAGCGTGCCTAGCGGGAAGCGCGCGCCGCTGGCGCTCGAGACAACCGCGTCCAACAGGAAGCGCGCGAGCGCCCCCAGCCCGCCGAGCACCCCGACCGCTAGCCACAGCACCACGAAGCTCATCGCACGAGCCTCGCGCGTCGCACCAGCTTGGTCGCCAGGAAGACCGCCGTGAAGCCCCCCACGAGGCTCGCGCCCGCGTACGCCGCCGCCAGCGCTACGTGGTCGCCTTCGAGCATCTTCGCCAGCTCGACCATTACCGTCGAGAACGTCGTCAGCGCGCCGCAAATGCCCGTGCCCAGAAACGCGCGGCGGTACAGGGACGGCGGCAGGCGCTCCTGCAGGCGCGTGACGAAGTAGCCGAGCAGCGCCGCGCCGAGCATGTTCACGAGGAACGTCGCCCACGGCCACTGGTCGGGGCCGGCCGTCCACGCTTGCGCAAGCGCCGCCCGCGCAATCGCGCCGAGGAAGCCACCGGCGAAGATCGCAGCCAGCTCCTGACGGTCGAGCCTCATCGCTGCGCGCGGAGCATAGCGTGCGCCGATGTCAGATCCTGCACGACCGATGGCGGCGGCGCTCGCATCGCCGGCGAGCCAAACGCGGACCTGATAGACCCCGCCTGATGGGTGATCCGGAGAATCTTCGGCTCCGATCGCGCGGGCCCGTGCTGAGACGCATTGGTGTCGTGCTACTGGTGCTCGTGCTCGCCGGGCTGGTCGCGTTTGCGCTCTCGCGCCTTGAACTGGGGCGCGTCGGCCACGCCCTCGTCACGGCCTCGTTCGGGTGGATAGCGCTCGGACTGTTGCTGATGTCGTTGGCGATGCTGATGCGCTCGTTCTCCTGGCACCAGGTGCTGCGCGCGGCGCTGCCCGACACGCCGATGCCGTGGGCGCCAGTGATCCGCGCGACGATGATCGGCGTGATGGGTTCAGCGCTCGTGCCGGGGCGCATCGGCGAGCCCACGCGCGTGCTCGTGCTCGCGCGCCGGCTCGACGGGCGCACCAGCCGGCTGCTGCCGGTGATCGCCGGGACGGTGTTCTCCCAGACGCTGATCAACCTGCTCGCGCTCGCGATCCTGCTCGCCGTCAGTTTCACAAGCGTGCCGCTGCCAAGCGGTCATTTGGCGGGGATCGCGACCGCCCTCGCGATCCCGCTGGCGATATGCGCGCTAGTGCTCGCCGCCCCGCGCGTGCTCGCGCTGGGAAGGCGCTCCCGCCACACGCGCGTCGCGCGCGCCGCCCACACGGTCGGCCGCATGCTTGTGCTTGCCCGCCGCGGCCTCGTAGTCTTTGCCCGCCCGCGTTACGGCTCCACCGCAATCGTCTTCCAGCTGCTGGCGTGGGCGCTGCAGTGGGTGGCCTGTTATACGGTCATCCTCGCGCTGGGCCTGGAGTCCCAGGCGGGCCCAGTGGCGGCCGCCGCCATCCTGCTCGCGGTCAACCTCAGCGCCGTCCTGCCGGCCACGCCGTCGAATGTCGGAGTCTTCCAGGCGGCCTGCCTTGTCGTGCTCGCCGCCTACGGTGTAGGCGCCGGCCAGGCCGTCGCCTACGGCATCATCCTGCAGGCGGTCGAGGTCATCACCGCGCTGGGGCTGGGCGTGCCGGCGCTGCTGGGCGAAGGGCTGTCGTGGCGCGACCTGCGCAGCAGCAGCATCGAGGGAGAGGCCGCGCTCGAGTCCGACGAGGCGTCCTAGCCAGCGATAGCGCGTAGCGACTGGCGCAGCGAGCCGGTCGTTTGCAGCACCGCCGTCGGCTCGTAGCCGCAGTGGGCCATGCAGTTCTCGCAGCGCGGGTCCTTGCCGCGCCCGTACTTGCTCCAGTCGGTCGTCTCGATCAGTTCTTTGTAGGTCTCCGTGTAGCCGTCGGACATCAGGTAGCACGGACGCTGCCAGCCGAACAGCGAGTAGCTGGGGATCCCCCACGCGGTACAGTCGAATTCGGCCTTACCCTCAAGGAAGTCGAGGAACAGCGGGCTGTGGTTCAGCCGCCACTTCTTGCGCCGGCCGTCGGCGAACGCCTCGCTGAACAGCTTGCGTGTCTGCGCGACCCCGAGGAAGTGCTCCTGGTCGGGCGCTTTCTCATACGCGTAGGCCGGCGAGATCATCATCTCGTCGACCTCCAGGTCGTCGTTGAGGAAGTCAAGCACCTCGCGCACGGTCTTCGCCGAATCGTGGGTGAAGAAGGTCGTGTTGGTCGTCACGCGAAAGCCCGCCGCCTTGGCCGCCTTGATCGCCGCGACGGCCTTGTCGAAGACGCCCTCGCGCTCGACCGAGGCATCGTGGCGCTCGCGCAGGCCGTCCATGTGGATCGCCCAGGAGAAGTACGGGCTGGGCTTGAAGTTCTCGAGCTTCTTCTCCAGCAGCAGCGCGTTCGTGCACAGGTAGACGAACTTCTTGCGCTTGATCAGCTCCGCCGCGATCACGTGGATCTCCGGGTGGATCAGCGGCTCGCCGCCGGCGATCGAGACCATCGGCGCACCGCTCTCCTCGATCGCGCCGATCGCCTGCGCGACGGGCATCCGCCGGCGCAACTCGTGCTCAGGGTGCTGGATCTTGCCGCAGCCCGAGCACGCCAGGTTGCACTGGAACAGCGGCTCGAGCTCCACGATCAACGGGAACTTCTCGCGTTTGGCCAACCGCTGGCGCATCAGGTACCAACCCATGCGCGTGCTCTGCCTCACCCGGACCGCCATTGGGACTACCTTAGACGCCCGGTGCCCACTCGTGAAGCGCGCCGGCCACGCGCCGCAGCGCGAGCGCTGCACGCAGCGCCCCGGCGGCCGCACGCAAACGCAGGAGCTCATGCTCGGGGCTGTCGAGCACGACGCGCACGACGCCGAACGGCCGCTCGCCCGCGCCCGCCGCCAGCCACACCGACTCCATGTCCACCGCGATCGCCCCACCCGCGTGTAGCTCCGCGCGCCGCTCGCCAAGCGCCAGGCGCGAGACGCACACCACGTCGCCCGTGCGCACCTTCAACCCCCGCCCCGTCAGTCGATGCACGAGCTGGTCGTTGAGGTTGCAGCGCACGCGCTGCTCGGCGTGCCCTTCATCGCCGGCCGCGTATACCTCCTCCGCGACGATCACTTCCCCCGGTACGGAAGTCGCGTCTAGGCCGCCGCAGAAGCCGAGCACGAGCATCGCGCTGCCGCCCGCGTCGGCGAGCTCGCCCACGGCGGCCTGCGAGCGCTTGGGCCCCATCCCGGTCTTGCGCACGCGCGCCCGTCTGCCAGCCGAGGCGATCAGCGCCGCCTCGATGCGCATCGGCGCGGCGACGAGCAGCGTGCCCACCTTCCGCCCGACACGGGGTGCGCCCTCCGGGGTACTCAACGCAGCGCCTCCGCGGCCGCGCTGTGGCCGAGCTCCTGAAGGGCGCCGGCAGCTGCCGCGTGACCGCTCAGTACGGCGCCCTCCAATGTCGCCGGCCAGCCGGTGGCCGTCCACGTGCCCGCGAGCACGAGGCCGGGAACCGAGGTCCTCGGACCGGGGCGCAGCGCCGCGACACCAGGCGCGGCGCGGAACGTCGCGGCGTGCTCGCGCGTCGCCAGGAAGCTCTCGACCTTGGCCTCGCGCGCGCGTGGAAACAGTTCGCGCAGCGCAGGCAGATAGCGCTCACGCAGCTGATCCACGCTGATCCCCATCTCACGCTCGGCGCCCGATAGCGACACAGCCAAATACTGGCAGCCCGCGGGCGCTCCAGCGGCCTCGGTGCGGTCGAATACGTACTGAACCGGCGTGCCCACGCCGGCCGCGAACGGCACGTCGCACACCGGCCGGTCATACACGACGTGCAGGTTGACGATCGGCGAGCTGCCGAGGCCACCCCACGCGCGCGCGGTTTCTCCGAGCAGCGGCTCGAGCAGTGTCGCCGCACGCGCGTGGGGCACCGCGACGAGCACCGCCTCAGCGCTCAGCTCCTCAAGCGCCTCGCCATGCTCGCTGCGGGCGCCGCGGCCGTGCACCTCTACCCCACCCGCACTCTGCGCCAGCCGCTCGGTGCGCCAGCCCAGCCGCACCTCTACGCCCGCCTCGCGCAGCGTCCGCTCGGCGGGCGCGCCGATCGTCTCGCCGAGCGTCCCCTGATGAAAGCCGATGTCGCCGGCGTCGGCCCCGGAGAGCAGGCCGGTGCGAAACACGAACGCCGACAACGCCAGCGACGCCTGCGACGCCGGCAGGTTGAGCGTCGGCAGCGCGATCAAATCCCAGAGCGCCGCGACTGCGCGCGGTCCCTGGCCGTGGCGGGCGAGCCACTCGCCGAACGTCTGCGATTCAAGCGCCGCGTCACCCTCGCGCAGACGCATCAGCGCGAGCGCAGCCCGTGCCGCGCCCGCGCGCTCGGCGAGCGTCAGGTGCGGGTAGCGGGCGAGTGCGCCCGCTAGATGCAGCGGCGCGGGCAGCGCTCCCCGCTGCAGGAGCGTCGGCTGCGAGCCGGGCTTTAGGACGGGGATCTCCAGGCGCGGCTGCACCGTCGTCAGGTGCGCGCTGCCGATGCGCTGCAGCAGCGCGCGGTAGGCGACACAGCAGCGCAGGAACACGTGTTGGCCGTTATCCATCACCAAGCCGTCGCGCTCGAAGGAGTAGGCCGCGCCGCCAAGCCTGCGCCTGACCTCAACCAGCGTCACCTCCGCGCCGGCGGCGGCGCAGTCAAGCGCCGCGACGATGCCCGCGAGGCCGCCGCCGATGACCAGCACCCGGCGGCCGAGCGAGGCTCTCGCGGCGCTCAAGCGCGCACTCCGAGCAGGGCTCGCGCGGCAACCCACGCCTTCTCGCGCGCCGGCAGTGACATACGCCGACGCACAACCTCTTCGGGGCGCTCCTCGATGCGCTCGAGCAGCCGCCTGTAGATGCCCGCCATCGCCAGCACGCACGCGGCGCTGCGCCGGTCGAGCATCCGCGTCAACGCGAGGCCGCGGTCAAACCATTCACGCGCGCGCTCGCACTCGAAGCGTACGAGCGCGCTGAGGCACTCGAACTGCCGCGCGTCGTTGAGCGGCCCACGCGACGAGCCGACACTCAAATCGACGCCGAACCGACGCAGGTCCTCTGCAGGCAGGTACACGCGCCCGTTCTCCGCGTCCTCGCGCACGTCGCGCAGGATGTTCGTCAGCTGCAGCGCCACGCCGAGCTCATCGGCGAGCCGTTCGGCGTGCGCGCGGGCCGCCTCGCCACGGGCGTCAGCGCGCAAGCCGAAGATCGCCAGGCACAGCCGTCCGACCCCTCCGGCGACGCGGCGGCAGTACACGACGAGCTCGTCGAAGCTCTCGTAGGTAGTACCGGTGACGTCCATGCGCACACCCTCGATCAGCTCGCGTAGGGCGTCGGATGGGAGGGGGAAGCGCTGCTGCGCGTCCGCGAGCGCGACCATCACGAGATCCTCGGCTGGCGGCGTGTCGATCGCCGCGATTGCGCGCGCCTGCTCGTCCAGGCTCCGCAGCTTCTCCTCGGGATCGAGCGTCCCGTCGCCGATGTCATCGATGCGCCGCGCGAACGCGTATACCCCGCACATCGCGCGGCGCCGCTCGCCTGGCAGCAGGCGGATGCCGTAAAAGAAGTTCGCCGCCTGTGCGCGCGTGATCGCTTCGCAGTATCGGTAGGCCTCCGCGACCTGCACCGCTGTACTCACGAGCCGGCGCCCCTGCGTGCACCGGGCCCAGCGCCGGGGCCCGCCCCCGATGTCCTGTCCCCGCGGGCGCGACGTCCGGCGCCCCAACTGTTGCGCAGCGTCGCCACGAGCGCCGCGGCGCGGCGGGCAGGTCCCGCGCGGGGCACGCCGGCGAGCACGTCGTAGCCCGCGCGCTCGATCGCCTCGAGCGCGGCCTCCCCGCCGGCCGCGAAGGCCGCGACGGCGAGCTTCGGACGGCCTTGAAGCTGCGCGATCAGCGGCGCGCCGTCGGCGAGCAGGTCGCGTGCACGAGCGACCTCGAATGCGAGCGCCTCGCGCAGCGGCTCGCTGGCGTGATCGCGCGCCAGGTCGGCCTCGGCGCAGCCGAACCGCCGCAGGTCCTCCGCCGGCAGGTAGATCCGCCCGCGGGCGAGGTCCTCGGCCACGTCCTGGCAATGCTCGGTCAACTGCAGCGCCGTGCAGATCGAGTCGGACAGCGCCACGCGCTCGGGGGTGCCCAGGCCGAAGACGCCGAGCACGATCTCTCCGACGGGGTCTGCCGACAGCGCGCAGTAGGCGCGCAGCTGCGCCCACGTCTCGTAGCGGCTGACGCGCTGGTCGACGCGGTTGGCCTCGATCAGGCGCGCGAACGGCTCGCGCACGAGCCCGCACTCGCGCACGGTCGCTGCCAGCTCGACGAGCAGTGGGTGCTCCCCCTCCGGGGACGATGCTGCCTCGCCGCGAAACGCCCGGTCGAGCTCCTGCTCGAGCCAGTCCAGCGCCGCCAGCCGATCCTGTACCTCGCCGGCACCGGAATCGCCAAGCTCGTCGACGAGCCGCGCGAACCCGTACACGGCAAGCAGGTGTCTACGCGCGCGCCGCGGCAGCACGCGGCTGGCGACGGGGAAGTTCTCGGTGGCCGCACGCGCCATCACCGCCTCCGCGGCGGGGGCGTCGAGCGGCGCGGCGGCTGTGAGCATCACTCCCGTCGCTCGGCGCCGTCGCCGGCGGCGTCCTGCGGGGCGTCCAGACAGCGGCCGAGAGCCATGATCGGGAACGAGAGCCGGTAGAGGTGGTAGTTGATGTAGTAGTCGGACGGGAAGCCCGTGCCGGTGTACTGCGGCTCGTCCCAGCCGCCGTCGGCGCGCTGGGTGGACACCAGCCAGGCGACGCCGCGCGCGAGCGCCTGCGAGCGCTCGCCAGCAGCTTGCAGCGCGAGCAGCGCCCACGCGGTCTGCGAGGCCGTGCTCGGTCCGCGACCGATCCATTTTCGGTCGTCATAGGAGCGCGGGTCCTCGCCCCACCCCCCGTCTTCGTTCTGGTGGCTCTCCAGCCAGGCGACGGCGCGCCGGATGCTCGCGTGCGAGGGGTCCACGCCAGCGGCGATCAGACCCGGCAGCACCGCACCGGTGCCATACACGTGGTTGATGCCCCAGCGTCCGAACCACGAGCCGTCGGCCTCCTGGTGCTCGAGCAGCCATTGCACGCCGCGGCGCGCCGCGGGCGTCTGGCCAAGTCCCAGCACGCCGAGCATCTCAACGGTGTGCGCGGTCACGTCGGCGCTCGGCTCGTCGATCACCTCGCCGAAGTCCAGGAACGGGAGCTCGCGCACGAGCGCGCGCGTGTTGTCGGCGTCGAACGCGCCCCAGCCGCCGTCGGCGCTCTGCATGCCTTCGACCCAGCGCAACGCGCGACCGACCGCGCCGTCGATCGGCGCCCGCAGCGGCCCCCGCTCGGCAAAGCGCGCGAGCGCGAGCACGACCTCGACGGTGTCGTCGACGTCTGGATAGTTGACGTTCGCGAACTCGAACGCCCAGCCGCCTGCCTCCAGAGCGGGCCTGGCCACCGACCAGTCGCCCCGCACGGTGACCTCCTCGGCGAGTAGCCAGCGCGCCGCAGTGAGCATCGCCTGGTCGTCCTCCGCCACGCCCGCGTCGCTGAGGGCCAGCAGCGCCAGTGCGGTGTCCCACACCGGCGACTGGCATGCTTCCAAGCGCCGGCTGGGGCCTGCCGGCGCGCCCACGCCGCGGGAATCGTCGCGATCCTCGACCATGAAGCGATCGAGCCCTTCAAGGCCGCGCCGCAGTACGGGGTGATCAAGCGAATAGCCGGCGAGGCGCAGCGCCATCAGCGAGTACACCCACGGCGGCTGGATGCCGCCCCAGGAGCCGTCGGCCTCTTGGCGGCGCACGATCCAGCGCTCCGCCCGCGCCAGCGCGAGGCGGCGCAGCGGCTCAAGCGGCCTGCGTTCGTAGGCGCGCAGCAGGCGGTCCAGGCGCCCCAGCCAGACGCTGCGACGCGAGGGCGCCTGTCGTCCCGCGGCCGCGAGACGCTCGCTCGCCGGGCGCTCGTCCGCGCGCAGCTCGTCCAGGCCGAAGGGCAGCTCGTGCACCGGACGGTGGGCTTTGACGACCGACAGCGCCACGATCGTCTGGCGTGCCCAGCAAGCGAAGTCATAGACGTTCAGCGGCACCGACGGCGGCAGGAGAATCACCTCGGGTGGGAGCGCCGGCACCCGCTCCCACGACCACAGCCCGAATAGCGCGAGCCACACGTGCGTGAACACGCGCGCGCACTCCAGGCCGCCTTCGCTGCGGATGAACGTGGCCGCAGCACGCATGTGCGCCGCCTGCGGCTGATCGCCGGCGAGCCGCAGCGCCCAGTAGGCCTCGATCGTCGTCGACAGCTCGCCAGGGCCGCCGTAGAAGTTCGACCAGGTCCCGTCCTCGCGCTGCTGGGAGCGGATCCACGCCGCTGAGCGCTCGGTCTCCTCCGCGCGGCGGATTCCCAGGAACTCGCGCAGGAGCATGTCCTCTGCGTCCATCGTCACGTTCGTCTGCAACTCGCCACGCCACCAGCCGGCGTCGTCTTGCAGGGACAGCAGGTGCTCGCGAGCCAGCTCGAGCGCCACCTTCGCCTCGCTTTGAGCCTCCAAGGTCAACTGCGGCATCTGGACAACCTAAATCTTTTTGATCTAAAACGACAGCCGCGCATACTCGCTCCCATCTGCGCGCCTCACGATGACACGTACGAGCCGCTCGGCACGAGCACCTCGGGAGTGGCGAGCGTGATCACGTGACCGCGCAGCGTCGCCTCGCTGACCATGCGCGGCGTCGGGGCGACGAAGCGGTAGACGATCAGGCCGTTGACGTCCAGGCGGGCGAGCAGGCGAAAGCCCGGCGCGGGAGGTTCTTCAGCTGAAGCGCGCAGCGGCGCGTAGCCGGTCTCGTCGATCTCGCTGACGCGCACGGAGCTGCCCTCGCGCAGGTCGTGCAGCCCCGGCAGGTAGTACTCAAGCGGCGCGGAACCGAGCTCGACGGTGGTGACCGCCCGCTCACGCGGCGCTCCGCGCAGCGCCTTGGCGACGTCTCGCCAGTTCCCACGCTGCAGGCGCGGGCTGAGATCAACGTCGATGGAGATCACCAGGAACGCGACCGCGATCGTCGCCGCGAGCGCGATCCCGGTCGGGCCGGTGCCGGGCCAGACGACCAGCACGGCGATGACGGCGGTGACGGGGATCATCGCCGCGACGAGGTTGCGCGGCGCTAGGTAGTCGGCCCCGAAGGCGACCAGCACGATCGGAATCAGCACGCCGCATACAGCGAGCGACAGCGCGATCAGCGCGCCACGGCGGGCGCGTGCGTGGCGGGGTCGTGGCGGACGCGAAGCCGGCTGGGGCTCGGTCATGCGCCACAGCCCGAACGCGACGCCGGCGAGGATCGCCAGCGCGACGAGCAGCTCGACGCCATGCCCGAGCGAGGACCCGGTGTACCCGGTGAGGTAGTACTGCGGGATCGCCTGCAGCCGTTCGGACAGCGGCCAGCGCCCGATCCACTGCGTCCCATGGCCGCCCTGGGCTGAGATCAGCGGCAGCAGCGCCGCGCCGACGAGCGCCAGCAGGCCGAGCGCCGGCAGCACCGCGCGGCGGGAACGGCGATTCCACAACAGCCACGCCACCATTCCGATCAATAGGAAGACGGCGAAGTAGTGCGTCAGCAGCGCCAGCGCACCGGTCACGGCGAACGCCGCCATGCGCCCGCGCGTGGGCTCGCGCAGCGCGCGCAGGAAGCAGAGCGTCGCCAGCGCCGCCGTCAACACGAACAGCCCGTATGCGCGCGCCTCCTGCGAGTACCACACGAACAGCGGGTTGACCGCGACGAGCGCCGCGCAGACGATCGCTGCGCGCCGGGTGGGCGGGGATTCAAACTCCGCGCCGATCGCCCACGCGACGGGCACGGTCGCGATGCCGGCGAGCGCCGAAGGCAGGCGCAGCGCCACCTCGCCGGTCCCAAGAATGCGCGCGTCAGCCCACGCGAGCACGTACCACAGCGGCGGCGTGTTCTCGGTGTGCACGACCGAGCGCAGCGTCGCCCATAGGCTCGGGTGCAGGACGTGCACGGGCGTGAACGCCTCGTCGTACCAGAAGCTCTGCAGGCCGAGCGTCGATAGGCGCAGCGCGGCGGCGAGCAGGGTCAGCGCCGCCAGCGGCCACCATTGCGGAAGCCTGGAGATCACGCGCGGCGCGGGAGCCGCGAGAGCCATCGCGGGGTGCGCGGCCGTGCTCATCGGGGGCATATTCCACGTGACGCGGGCCCGAAGCAGCCGTAGCGGTCCGAGCGCACGTCGTATTCGACGTTCGGCGGCAGGTACCAGCCGCCGAAGACGGTGCGCCGCCCGTCCACCGCAGTTCCCCAGATCGCGAGGCAGATCTGTGTCGTTGCTTTCGGCGCGCCCGGGCTTGTGTTACCGCAGACGACCTCCCGCTGGCTGCTCGAACCGAGCAGTTCCTGGTCGATCGAGAGGTTGTGGTAATCGTGGCCGGTGTAGTGACGCCACGTCTTCAGGTCGGCGATCAGGCGCTGGTTGACGCCGGTCTGGCGGGCGACGTCGTTGACGGTGGCGACCGCGAGCACCACGCCGACCAACACGAGCAGCGTCGTCTCGATCAGCCGGACCTGACTCATTGCACCGGCGCCAGCAGCGGCGAGATCTGGTGGATGACGAACAGCGCCTGCACGGCGAGCGTGGCTGCGAGCAGGCGCCGGTCGCGGCTGACCACAGCGAGCGGCAGCGGCCACAGGATGTACCACGCGAGCAGCCACGTGCTCGTGACGGAGATCGCCAAGAGCGCCCAGCCCGAGGCGGCGACCCAGTCATAGCCCCGCCACGTGCGCCACAGAAGGTGCAAGACGATCAGCACAAGCCCCGCCTTGAGCAGGTCGTGGTCGACCGGGAACACCCCCGGCTTGCCGAACAGGTGGGCAATCTCGGTGGCAAAGCTGTCGCTTGAGACAAACGCGGCATCACGGTTGAGCGCCGCGACGAGATCGATCCCGTGGATGCCGAAGACCGCGTAGCCGGCGAGCGCACCGAACGCGACCGCCGCGAGCGTCCCGACGATCGGCCACACGCGACGGCGCGAGAGGATCATGAAAGGCAGCAGCACCGCGACGGTCGCCTTGACGAGCGCGCCTGCGACCACCAGCGCTGCGGCACCCGTTTCGCGGCGCGCTCCGGGTGTCTGCGCGAGCGTGAGGCTCACGGCGGCCATCATCGCGAGCATCATGATCAGGTCGTTGTGGGCGCCGCCGAGGCCGTAGATCACATACAGCGGATTCGCGCCGACCACAAGGATCGCCGCTACGGGATCGAAGCCGCGCCGGCGCGCGCAGCGCCAGACGAGCGCGAGCGTGCCCGCGCTCGCGAGCAGCGCCTCGAGCTTCATCCCCCACAGCGCGCCGACGACGCCGAGCGGCGCTAGCGGGTAGGAAAGCAGCGTGTACAGCGGCCCGTAGGCGGTGGCCACGTGGATCCAGTCCTGGCCAACGTACTGGAAGACGGGGTCGCCCGCGATCGCGGCGGGACCGTGCAGGTAGGGGTTCAGGCCGTGCTCGACGCCCATGCGGGCGTAGGCGATGTAGCTGAAAACGTCGGTGGAGAGCAGGACCGGCCCGGCGAACACGATCAGCTGCAGTGCCCCGACGAGGACGATCGCCCAGCGTCTGGAGATGACGGGGGTGCCCGCATGTGTGCCCTTGAATCCACCTGCGAGCGCGATGAGGCCCGCGTAGGCGCCCGTGGAGACGAGCAGCGCGATCAGGAACACGCGGTAGCCCAGGCGCTCGCCGACGCCCTGCAGCCAGGCGGCGATCTCAGGCGATTTGGGTATCAGCGGCGAGTGTCCGACGGCACCGTCGAGCACGATCTCGGCGGCGGCCGCCAGCAACAGCAGCGCCAGCAGCGTCGCGAGCGCTGGCGCCCAGCGCTCCTCAGAGCGGACACGGGTAAGACCACGCTCGCTCTGGGCGGCGACGCTCACGAAGCGGCGAGGCTCACAAGGCCGTCCAGACGGTCTTCGTCTCCAGGTACGCGCCGAGGCCCTCGTGGCCATGCTCGCGGCCGAGGCCCGAGGCCTTGAAGCCGCCGAACGGTGCCGACGGGTCGACCACCCCCCAAGTGTTGATGTAGACCATGCCCGCATGCAGCATCGCGGCGAGCCGATGGGCATTGCCGACATCGCGCGTCCACACGCCCGCGGCCAGGCCGTACTCGCTTGCGTTCGCCCGCTCTGCGACCTCCTCGAGCGAGTCATACGGGGAGGCGACGAGCACCGGGCCGAAGATCTCCTCGCGCGAGATCCGCAGCTCGTCGGAGGTGGTGGCGAACAGCGTGGGCGCGACGAAGTAGCCGCCGCTGTCGGTCAGGGCCGCCTCGCCACCGGCGAGCACCTCGGCGCCCTGCTCGCGGCCAGAGTCGATGTAGCCGAGCACCCGCTCGTGCTGCTCTGCGGAAACCAGCGGCCCGAGCTGTGTGCCAGGGTCAAGGCCGGGGCCGAGCTGCGCCTCCTTGGCGGCGTCGGCGAGGCCGCTCATCACCTCGTCGAAGCGCTCCGCGGGCACGAACAGGCGCGAGCCGGCGTTGCACGCCTGCCCGGAGTTGAAGTAGATCGCCTGGAAGGAGCCCTTGACGGCCGCGTCAAGGTCTGCGTCCGGCAGGATGATGTTCGGCGACTTGCCGCCGAGCTCGAGCGTCACGCGCTTCAGCGCCCTGCCCGCCTTCGCGCCGATCTCGCGCCCGACCTCGGTCGAGCCGGTGAACGCGATCTTGTCCACGTCGGGGTGATCGACGAGCGCGGCGCCGGTGCTGCCGTCGCCGGTCAGCACGTTCAACACGCCGGGCGGGAATCCCACTTCCAGCGCGAGCTCTCCGACCCGCAGCGCACTCAACGGCGTCTGCTCGGCCGGCTTGAGCACGATCGTGCAGCCCGCGGCGAGCGCCGGGCCAAGCTTCCACGCGGCCATCAGCAGCGGGAAGTTCCACGGGATGATCTGCGCGCACACGCCGACCGGCTCGCGACGGGTGTAGCAGTGCATGTTCGGCGCGCTCACCGGCAGCACGCTGCCCTCGATCTTCGTCGACCAGCCGGCGAAATAGCGCAGGTGCCCGATCGCGCCGTTGACATCCACGTACTGGGCAAGCCCGACCGGCTTGCCGTTGTCGAGCGACTCGATCTGTGCGATCTCCTGTGCGCGCGCTTCCAGCGCGTCGGCGAGCGCGTGCATCAGGCGCTCGCGCCCAGCAGCGGGCATCGTCGCCCACGGGCCCTCCGCGAACGCCGTCCGCGCAGCGGCAACCGCGCGCGCGACATCCTCCGCTCCCGCGAGGGCGATCTCGGCGATCTCCCTGCCAGTGGCAGGGTCGAGCGTAAGGAACGTGCGCCCGTCGGCCGCGTCCAGGCGCTCGGAGCCGATCAGGAGGCGGTGCGACTGGGAGATGAACTCGCGCGCGGGGGCGCCCAGCGCGTCGGGCAGGGTGTCTGCGGAGATTGTGGTCATCGAGGGAGCCTACCTCGCTCAGCGCTTATGCTGCGCGCATGGCCGAGCCCTCCAAGGCGGTGCTGATCACCGGCTGCTCCTCCGGCATCGGGCGGGCGACGGCGCTGCGGCTCGCCGGGAGCGGCTGGACCGTGTACGCGACCGCGCGTCGGCTCGAGTCGATCGCCGCGCTGGGCGAGGCCGGTTGCTATACGCTCGCGCTTGACGTAACCGACGAGGACTCGATGCGCGTGGCCGTCGAGACCGTTGAGCAGGCCGAGGGCGCGGTCGGCGTGCTCGTCAACAACGCCGGCTACAGCCAGAGCGGCGCGATCGAGACGGTGGGCATGGACGCCGTGCGCCGGCAGTTCGAGACGAACGTGTTCGGCCTCGTGTCCCTGACCCAGCTCGTACTGCCGAAGATGCGCGCGCAGCGCTGGGGCAAGATCGTAAACCTCGGCTCGATGGGCGGGCGTCTGACGTTTCCCGGTGCCGGCTACTACCACGCGACCAAGCACGCGCTCGAGGCGATCTCCGATGCGTTGCGGTTCGAGCTGCGCGGCTTCGGCATCGACGTGGTCCTGCTCGAGCCGGGGCTGATCACGACCGACTTCGGCGAGGCCGCGACCGCCAGTATGGCCGACGTCGCCGGCCCAGACGCCGATGGCGCCGGCAATGACCCGTATGCCCGCTTCAACGCGACCGTTGGTGCGGTCACCGCCGGCGCCTACGACGGCCCCATGCGCCATCTCGGCGCGGGCCCCGAGCGCGTAGCCAAGGTGATCGAGCGCGCGATCACGCGCCGACGCCCGCCGGCGCGGATCACGATCACCCCCTCTGCCAAGCTCTCGATCGCCACGCGCCGCCTGCTCAGCGACCGCGCGTGGGACGCGGCGATGCGCGGGCAGTTTCCGCAGCCGGGGTGAGGAGCGTCACTGCTCCCGCATCGGCTGTATCACCATCGCTATACAGCCGACGTCGACGGACTAACGGGCTCCCGTCAAGGGCTCCCGCCTCCTGCCAAGGGCTCCCGTCAAGGGCTCCCGCCCGCCACTGCCGTTCAGAGATCCGCCACGAGATCCGGGCTCGGATGCCCGACGGCGAAGCCCTGCGCGTAATCAACACCGTAGCTACGCAGCATGCTGATCGTCATCTCATCGCTGACGAACTCGGCGATCGTGCGCCGGCCCATGCCGCGCACGACGCCGGCGAGCGCCCTGACGACAAGCTGGTCGGTGCGCGAGACGGGCAGCAGGCGGATGAAGTCGCCGTCGATCTTCAGGTAGCTGAAGGGCAGATGCTTGAGGTACTGGAAGGAGCCGAAGCCGGCGCCGAAGTCGTCTAGGGCGACCTCGCAGCCGAGCGCGAGCAGGCTGGCGCAGAAGCTCTTTGCGCGGGCCATGTCGGAGATCGCGGCGGTCTCGGTGACCTCGATCACCAGGCGCGCGGGGTCGACCTCATACCAGGCCAGGCGCCGCTGCACGTAGGCGAGCATGCTGGGGTCGGTGACCGATAGCGCGGACAGGTTCACGGCGAGCCGCGCCGGTGGGCTCGCTTCGGCGACGGCGGCGCCGCCGAGCGGCGCGCTCGACTCTGCGGCGAGCGCGGCGACGACCTCGTCGAGCACGATTCGGTCGATCTCACGGATCAGCCCGTAGCGCTCGGCCGCGGGCAGGAAGCGCCCGGGTGCGACTAGACGCCCGTCCGGCTCGTCGGCGAGCCGCAGCAGCGCCTCGTGGTGGGAGACGCTGCGATCGCTGAGCGCGACGATCGGCTGGAAGTGCAGCACGAACAGCCCGCTGTCCAGCGCGCGACGCAGGCGTGCCAGCCACGGGCGCCGGTGCAGCCCTGCGGGTGAGCAGAGCCCAGCGTTCAGCGCGCGCGCGTCGACACCGCCGTGCACACCGGCGTCCATCGCGGCCGGCCTATCGAGGAACAGGCGCGGGGTGACGTCGGCTGTGGTCGTGCTCGACATCTCCGCAGTGTCTTCGACGGCGCCGCGGGCTCACCTGCCCTGTGCCTTTTGGGTGCCCTGTGCACTTTAGGTGCGTGCGACGCGCGCCCGTCAGGAGCGCTTCGGAGCGACATACGGGCGCCGCGCGCGGTCGGAGACGATGAGCAGCAGCGCCACGAGCACGAAGTTCATCACCACCGAGGATCCCCCATAGGCGACGAACGGCAGCGTCACGCCGGTCAGCGGGATCACGCGCGTGACGCCGCCGACGATCACGAACACCTGCAGCGCGAGCACGAACGAGAGCCCAGTCGCAAGTAGCTTGGAGAACGAGTCGCGCGCCAGCACAGCGGTCTTCATCCCACGCGCAACCAGCAGCAGGTAAACGCCCAGCAGCGCGGCAGCACCGACGAGGCCGAGCTCGTTGACGATGACCGCGTAGATCATGTCGCTTTCGGGGACCGGCAGGATCGGGACCCCATGCGGGCCGACGCGCAGCAGCGAGCGATCGAAGCCGGTACCGAACAGACCCCCATCGGCCTGCGCGAACAACGACTGGGCCAGCTGGTAGCTGCCTCCGACTTCGCGGTGGTAGAGGACGGTGTTGAAGGGCTCTTCCCACGCGAGCACGCGCGCCTGCACGTGGCTGACGTGGCCGGCCAGGTACCACGCGCCGAGCGCGAACAGCGCGATCCCGATCAGCGGGAAGGACAGGCGCCCGGTGGCGACATACAGCAGCGCGAGGAAGGCGCCGTAGAACATCAACGACGTGCCGAGCTCATCTGTGAGCAGCAGCGTCGCCATCGCCGCGCCCCAGACGATCAGCATCGGGCCAAACTGCTTCATCGGGGGGATCGTCAGCCCCAGCACGCGCCGCCCCGCGGTCACCAGGATCTGGCGGTTGTCGCGCAGGTAGCTGGCGAGGAAGATCACGATCGCGACCTTTGCAAACTCGGCGGGCTGGAAGGAGACGCTGCCAACGTGGATGTCAAGGTAGGCGCCGTTGACCTGCTCGCCGATCCCGGGCAGCCGCGGCAGCACGGTGAGGAAGATGCCGAGCGCGGCGATCGTGTAGCGGTAGCGCTCGAGCACGCTCACACCCCCGCGGCGCAGCGCGAGGATCGTCGCCGCGAACAGCACCAGCCCGAGCACCATCCACTGCGCCTGCTGACGCGCGAGCGTGGGTTCGATGCGGTAGACCATCACGATCCCGACGCTCGCGAGCACAGCCACGAGCGGGAACAGATAGGGGTCCGCGTTCGGCAGCGCGAAGCGGATCACCAGGTGCGCGGCGACGCACAGGCCGAGGAACAGCGCGCCGTAGGTGAGCGAGACGCTGGAGGCATGGTTGAGCGTCAGGTTGGTCGCCGCCGCCGGCGTGTCTTTCTGCGCCTGGATGAAGATCGCCGTGAAGCCCGCGGTCACGAGTAGCGCCGAGGGCACGAGGCCCAGGAGCTCACGGTTGCGGGGGCTGAGCACAGAATCGAGCGTAGCCGCCGACGCGGCGCCTGCGCTCCGATCCGACCGATACGCTGGCTCTGATCCGCCCGCTACCCCTGACTCGCAGCGCGCCGCTTGGGGAGCGGTGCGCGGTCGCCCTGACCATATGAGCTGCCCCGTCCGGATACCCCATGAATGACGAGCGCCCGCCGTCGCTGTGGTGGGGCATGTGGAAGCGCTTCCTGCTCGCCGCGGTGCTGATCGTCGCGCTCAGCGGCGCCGCGACCGCGACCGTCGCGCTGAACAAGCTCACGACGCTCGCCGACGAGGTATTTCCATCGCTCAGCCACATCACCGCCCCTAAGGGCCTGATCACGCCCGAATACGGCGGCGGCCCGCAGACGTTCCTGATCCTCGGATCAGACCGGCGCTCGGGCTCCAAGAACGCTGAAGAACGCGACGCGGCGCCTCACAGCGACACGATCCTGCTGGTGCGCTTCGACCCCGAACAGGGCCAGACGTCGGTGCTGTCAATCCCGCGCGATCTGATGGTCAATATCAGGACGCCCTCCGGGCAGGTGTACCCGAACGAAAAGATCAACGCGGCGTACACGATCGGCAGCCAGATCGGCGGCGCCAACGGGGCGAGTGTGCTCGCGGCGGAAACGATCGTGCGCGAAGTGTTCCCCGAACTCGCCGGCAAGCTCAACGGGATCGTCGACGTCAACTTCGCGGGCTTCATCAAAGTCGTCGACACGCTGGGCTGCGCATACGTGAACGTCGACCACCGCTACTACAACGAGAACGTCGGCTCGACCGAAACGGACTACACGAGCATCAACCTCGAGCCCGGCTACCAAAAGCTCTGCTACGAAAACGCGCTCGACTACGTGCGCTACCGCCACACCGACTCGGACTTCGTGCGCGTCGCCCGCCAGCAGGACTTCCTGCGCGACCTGCGCGAGCAGATCGACCCGAGCAACGAGCTTGGCCAGATCGACACCGTCGCCAAGGCAGTCGGACGCGCGATCAGGTCGAACTTCCCGGCGACCCCGGCAGAGCTGGTCCTGCTCTCAAAGCTGGTCGCCTTCTCTCAGTCAAAGCCCCTACGCCAGGTCAAGTTCCTAACCACGAACGTGAGCTACCAGCCCGGCGGCGCCACCGGCGGCGACTACGTGACCTCGGACCCCGAATTGGAGAAACAGACCCTCAACACGTTTCTCAACGGCCACGAACAGCTGGCGCTCGCGCCCGCACACACGCACACCTCCAGCCACAGCCACCACAGCCACCACGCGAGCAGGGGCTTCTCGGCGGCGGCGCTGAACCTGTACCCAACGTCCTCGGCCGGCGAGGCGGAAATGGTCAAAGCGGCGCCCGAAGTTCCGTTCCGCGTCCTTTACCCGACGCTGCAGACCGGGCAGGCCGAACAGCAGCAGGTGCGCGCCTACCCGCTCAAGAACCAGCAGAACATCCGCCACCATGCGTACGTTGTCGTCTTCGCGCAGAACGCCACGCTCGGCGGCTACTACGACTTCGAGGGCACCGACTGGCTGAACCCACCGCTGTTCGCGCACGCCCGCACGCAGACGATCGACGGGCGCACGTACGAGTTCGTCGACGACGGCAACCACATCCACGTGATCGGCTGGCGCGTCGGCAACGTCCTGTACTGGCTCAACAACACGCTGCTCGAGGAACTGTCGAACTCGCAGATGCTTGCGATCGCTAAATCAGCGCAACCGCTCCGCTAGCGCTGCGCGTCGAGTCGATTTCGTCGCAAACGCTCCGTGTCGAGTCGATTTCGTCGCGGCGCTTCGCGCGGGCGCCGAAATCGCCTCGACACTCCGCTTGGCCGAGGGGGCAGAGGCCGCGGCTCAGGCGTTGGCCTTGGCTTGGTCTAGGGCTTGGTTTACCAGGGCGTCCGCGTCTGCGTTTTGGGCTCGCGGGACGGTTCTGATCGACCACTTCTGGAAGGCTCGCAACGCGTCCATTGCTTCTAGGTACAGCGGGCGCATCGACGGATGCTTGACCTTGTAGAGACCCTGGATTTGCTTGGCGATCAGCTCGGAGTCGCCGATCACCTCGACCTCGTCGGCGCCCAGTTCTCGCGCGCTGGCGAGGCCCAGCAGCACAGCTCGGTACTCGGCGACGTTGTTGGTGACGTTCCCGAGCAGCTGGGCTCGCTCGTCCACGAGCTGGCCGTCGGGCGCGGTGATGACGCATGCGGCGGCGGCGGGACCGGGGTTGCCGCGGGCGCCGCCGTCGACGTGGATGATGAGCTTCATTGCGGCGGGATTATGCAGCGCGCCGGGGACGAAGCGCGCGGCCTGCGACGCACCGAGCGCACAACAGCGTCACGACCGTGGGCGTTCGGCCGCGGCGGGATCGCGTCGAGCGGCGGCAGGTTCTAGGAGGCGTGCGCGAGCGGCAGCAGGTCGCCGGGCACGCGCGCGCGGCGACGGTCGCGCACGATGCGCCGCTGTTCGTCATCCACGGCGGACCCGCCGGCGGCGGCGTAGCGCGCCCTGCGGTCGAACTTGCGTCGGTCGACGATCACGGTGACGTTGGTGTCGTCGCTGTAGTGGTCGACGAGCTTGGGATACAGCTCATCGGCCAGTGGCCTTGGTACCACGCAGTAGATCATCTCGGCCGATGTTACTCCCCGCGCGCGAATGCGCAAGTGGGGCACACGGAATTGTCACACGCTGGGCAGTACCAGTGTGCCGGACTCGCCGGCGGCGGCGTTGGCGATACGGTCCTCGCGCGCGAGCTCGGCGAGCTCGGTGCCCTGGGCGATCACCTGCGCCTCGGCGGCCGGTTCGCTGAGATCGACCTCGTAGCGGTACCAGCACAGCTCCCACGCGACGACGATCGAGACGACGCTTGAGAGGTGTTCGGCGGAGCGCACGGTGACGATCGGCTCGCCGAGGGAGCGCGAGACGCCGGCGACGCGGCGCGGGAACTCGCTCGCGTTGAAGACGGCGATCGCTTCGTGCACGTACTCGGAGGGCTGCTCGCGCACGACGTGTGTCTCCGACCGCAGCTCGAGCGCCGGCTCGGGCGCGGGCTCGCTCTGCTCGAGCGGCGGGCCGGGCTGTTCGTCGGCGAGCACCTCGTCATGCCCTCCAGAGCGCGGCGCCGCAGCGACCGGCTGCGCGCGGCCGGGGCTGGCCGGCACGGGGTCGGTGCTCGCGGCCGGCGCGTCGGTGAACAGATCGTACGGCTCGGCGTCGGGCTCGCCGGCGGACCCCGCGTCGATTCCGTCGCGGGCGTCGCCCGGCGGCCTGCCCACCTGCCGTAGGCGCTCAAACAGGCTGCGTCCGCGTCGCGGGCGCATCGGCGGCAGCGTCAGCGACTGGCTGTCGCTCTCGCGCATCCAGCCCTCGTGCGCGGCACGCGGCGCACACAGCTCGCACACGATCCGTCGGCGCCCGGCGGCGACAAACACGTCCGGCTGCTCGCCGCGCAGCAGCCGCCGCTCGCACACGTCGCACTCGACGTCCGGCTGGGAGGTGACGATCGTACGGGTGGCCATCGGTCCACCAGCGTAGCTGGCCGCGGCCGCGCGCGCATGCCTCGACACGGCCGTAGCCGGCTAGGCGTGTACCGCCGCTCGGTCCTGCCCGGCCTGCTCGACGACCTTCTGCGCGAGATGCCCGGGGAGCTCCTCGTAGCGCAAGAACTCGAGCGTGTAGTCGCCCTGGCCTTGGGTGATCGAGCGCAGGTCGGGGGCGTAGGTCAGCATCTCGGCCATCGGCGCCTCGGCCCTGATCTCAGTCATGGCGCCGACGGGCTCCATGCCGAGCGGGTGGCCGCGGCGGCTGTTGAGGTCGCCGATGACGTCTCCGACGTGATCCTCGGGGACGGACAGCGTGACGAGCATGATCGGCTCGAGCAGGACGGGGTCGGCGAGCTCGAGCGCGTGCTTCATCGCCTGCGCGCCGGCGAGCTTGAAGGCGATCTCGGAGGAGTCGACGGAGTGGTGGGATCCGTCGAACAGCCTCACGCGCACGCCCCTGACGGGGTAGCCGGCGAGCACGCCTGACTCCATCGCCTCGCGCACGCCTTTCTCGACGGCTGGAATGAACGAGTTGGGGATGACGCCGCCCTTGATGTTGTCGACGAACTCGAAGCCGGTGGCGTGCGCGTGGTCGTTCAGCGGCTGCACCTCGATGTGGCAGTCGCCGAACTGGCCGCGCCCGCCTGACTGCTTCTTGTGCCGACCGTGCGCGGCAGCGGTGGCGCGGATGGTCTCGCGGTAGGGCACGCGCGGCGGCTTCAGCGTGACCTCGACGCCGAAGCGCTCGCGCAGCCGGTCGACGATCACTTCGACGTGCACCTGCGAGAGGCCGGCGACGATCTGCTCGCCGGTCTGCTGGTCGCGGTGCAGGTCGATCGTGGGGTCCTCCTCTTGCAGGCGGCGCAGCGAGGAGAGCACCTTGTCCTCGTCGCCGCGGCTGGAGGGCTCGACCGAGAACGCCATCACGGGCGCGGGCAGCTTCAGGCGCGGCATCTCGATCGGCTCGTCGCGCGCGGCCAGCCAGTCTCCAGCGCGCGTCTCCTTGAGCTTGGCGACCGCGCCGATGTCGCCGGGCCCGAACTCCTGCACGTGGCGGACGTCCTTGCCGGCGAACACGACCAGCTGGCCGATTCGCTCCTTGGTGTGGGTGTGCGTGTTCAGCACTTGGCTGTCGGCGTGCATCACCCCCTGGTAGACGCGCAGCAGGTTGATGCGCCCGGCGAACGGGTCGGCGCGGGTCTTGAACACGTACGCGAACAACTCGCGATCCTCCGACGGCTCGAGCTCCACCTCGCCAACGTGCAGCGCGCCGTGCTTGACCGGCGAGGGAAGGTCCTCGACGATCGCGTCGAGCAGGCGCGTGGTGCCGAGGTTGCGCGTGGCGACGCCGCAGACGACGGGAAAGATCCTGCCATGGTTGGTGCCCTCCTTGAGCGCGTCGACGATCTCCTGGTGGGAGATCTCCTCGCCTTCGAGGTAGCGCTCCATGAGCGTGTCGGAGACTTCGCAGACCTCGTCCATGAGCTTCTCGCGGTATGCGGCGGCGCGCTCCTGCAGCTCGGCGGGAATCGGGACCTCCTCGGCGGCGCCGCGCTCGGGAGTGGGCTGCGCGCGAAAGGCCTTCATGTCGACGAGGTCGATGACGCCGTCGACGTCGTGCTCGGCACCGATCGGGATCTCGGTGGCGACGACGTGGGGGCCGAAGGCGGCCTTGAGCTGCTCGAGCGTGCGGTAGAAGTCGGCGCGCTCGCGGTCGAGCATGTTGACGAACAGCATCCGCGCGATGTCCAGCTCGGCGGCGCGCACCCACAGGCGGCTCGTCGACACCTCCACGCCCATCACGGCGTTGACGACGAACACCGCCGACTCGCACACGCGCAGCGCCCCCAGCGCGTCCGCCACAAAGCTCGGCTCCCCGGGCGTGTCCAGAAGGTTGATCTTGCGCTCCTGCCACTCGAACGAGCTGAGCGCCGTCGAGATCGACATCTGCCGCGCATGCTCGTCTGGATCGGCATCCGAGACGGTCATGCCCTCGGGCACCGACCCCAGGCGCCCGATCATCCCCGCCTCGAACAGCAGCGCCTCATGCAGCGCGGTCTTCCCCGACCCTCGATGTCCGACAAGGGCCACGTTGCGAATCCGATCCGCTGGGGTGTGCATGAGTTTCTCCTTCCGCTTGTACGAGCACCATATCGCCGCACCCCCGCCAGTGCTAGTGCTGTTCGACACTTCTTGGAGCTGTTCCGGTGGGCACATGTGCCCACCGGCGCCAAGCCGCATGCGGCTTGGCGCCGGACGGCGCACGCGCCGTCCGACCGGCAGCGCATGCGCTGCCGGCAGGGGCCGCACATGTGCGGCCCCGTGGCAGGGTCGCATGCGACCCTGCCGTCCCACTCCTGTACTCGAGGATGCAAGCAAGCGTCCCGTGGCGAGTGATTCGTCGGAATGTGCAGTTGGTGGCGCACAATCAGAAGTCGATGCGCAAGCTCCTGGCCGAAAATGGATGGCAAGAGGCCCGCGGTGGCAAGCACGTCGTGAAGATGACCAAGGCGAGAGAGCGCCCGATCACGCTGCCAATGCACAAGGGTCGCGACTACGGGAAGGGCTTGGAAAGGGCAATCTTGCGGCAGGCGGGCCTATCATGAGCAGAGGCATGGGAACTCAGATCGAGCTGGTCGCGCAGGTCCGTAGGGAGGACGGCATGTATTGGGCGGATGTGCCGAGCTACCCTGGCCTATTCGCGTCCGGTGAGACGATGGACGAGCTCATCGAGACCCTGGGTGAGGCTTGGGCGCTCTACATCAGCGATGACCAGACAGCGCCGCAGGCTGCCGTGATTCCGGCGACGCAGTCGCTCCACGTGCTCGTCCCGGCCTAAACAGCTCAGCCGATTCCCCCCGCGGTCTTGCGGTCGCTGACGAGGATGCCTGCTAAAGATGCTCGACCGAACCGTTGCAGGTCAATCGTCGAAGGACTCCTCCTGCATCCGTGACCGCAGCCGCAGCACGGCCTTGGTGTGCATCTGCGAGACGCGCGACTCGGTCACGCCGAGCACCTCGCCGATCTCGCGGAGGGTCAGGTTCTCGTAGTAGTACAGGGCGATCACGAGCTTCTCGCGCTCGGGCAGCTTGGCGATCGAGTCGGCGATGCGGTCCTTGAGGTCGCCTACGTCGAGGGCGCGCGCGGGGTCGGGCGCGCCGGGGTCCTCGATCGTGTCCATCAGCGAAACCTGGTCGCCGCTGGAGTCAGACACGCTCCACAGCTCGTCGAGCGCGACGATCGAGGAGTGCGAGATCGCCAGCAGCGACTCGTTGAGTTCGTCGACCGTGATGCCCAACTCGTTCGCGAGCTCCTGGTCGGTCGGCGCGCGCTGGAGCGTGTGCTCGAGCTTCGCGTTCGCCCGCTCGACCTCACGTGCACGGGCGCGCACGCTGCGCGGCACCCAGTCGAGCGAGCGCAGCTCGTCGATGATTGCGCCCTTGATGCGCATGATCGCGTACGTCTCGAACTTGATGTCCCGCGAAAGGTCGAAACGCTCTATGGCACTGATCAAGCCAACCAATCCGTAGGAGATCAGGTCGGCCTCCTCCACGTGCGGGGGCAGGCCCGCGGCGGTGCGCCCGGCGACGTACTTGACCAGCGGCGAGTACGCGACGACGAGCCGCTCGCGGACGCGAGCGTCGCCTTCGGACTTATAGCGCCGCCACAGTTCGCGCAGCTCGATCGGTTTGACGTTCGTCTCCAGGGTTCCGTCCCCCCTGTTTAGGCCCGAGGATGACTGCGCGCATAAGCGCTTCGCAGCCGGGCGGACTCTACCCGAGTGTAAATCTGAGTGCTAGACACACTCGCGTGCCCAAGCAGCTCCTGGATGCTGCGCAGGTCCGCGCCGCCGTCCAGCAGGTGCGTCGCGAAGCTGTGGCGCAGCGCGTGCGGCGAGGCGCCCTCGCCGACGCCCACGCGCGCTGTCCACACGCGCAGCCGCCGACGCACGTCGCCCGTGCCCAGCGGCCGGCCCGTCTTGCTCAAGAACAGGGCATCCGTCAGGCCCGTGCGCGCGGGGGTCGCAAGCGTCGCACGTCCGCGCTCCAGATACGTCCGCACCGCGACCATCGCCGGCTCGCCAGCCGGCACGAAGCGTGTCTTTCGCCCCTTGCCTTCCACCCGCAGCTGCTCGCCGTCGTGGTCCACGTCCGCACAGCTCAGCGATACCAGCTCCTCCGCGCGCAGACCGCACGAGTACGCCAGCTCGAACATCGCGCGGTCGCGCAGCTCCAGCGGGTGAGACGGCGGACGGGCGGGATCGGGTTTGATGCCGTCGAGCAGTTTCGCCGCCTCGCGCGCGCTCAACACGCGCGGCAGGTGCGAGCCCCGCCGCGGCGTCGACACCAGATCCGCCGGGTTCTGCGCGATCTGCCTGTGCTCGCGCTGGCTCGCGAACAACGCGCGCAGCGCCGCCAGCTTACGTGCCGAAGTGCTCGGCGCCGCCGGCGCTTCGCTCGGCCTCTCGCCTGCGGGGACGCGTCGGCCAGTGGGTCCACGTCCACGTCCACGCTCAGACAGGTGCGCGACATAGCGGCGCACCGCCTTCGAGTCGACCTGTTGCGGCGAGAGCCCGAGACCGCTCGCCCAGCGCGCGAACTGGTCCACGTCGATCGCGTATGCGCGGCGCGTGCGCAGCGCGGCGTCGCGTCTGCGCAGATCCTCTTGGAGCAACGCGCCCGCGCTCGCCCACGCGTCGTGCAGCCGCTCGTGCCCCCGGCTTGCCGGCCCCTCCTCCGCTTGGACGCTCATCGCCAGCATTACTTCGCCGTGCGCGATGCTCCGCCTGCCACCTCCTCACTTTACATGTGTGTGTCATTCGACCAAGCCTGTATAGCGATGGTTATACGGCCGTTTGAAGAGAAGTATCGCGGTCCTCCGGACGGCGCGCGTGGGCTGTTGCGACGCCGCACGAAGGGCTGCGCGCGCCTGGAGTACAGTCGTGGGATGAGCAGCGCCGCGAGCGCCAAGACCGGTACGCGGGTTCCCGCCGGCGAGGCCGCCGCGTATGGGCCCATCGGTCGCTCGCGCTGGCTGGACGTCGACTGGCAGGCACACCAGCGCTGGGTCGTGATCGACGGCCAGCCCGTCAACACGATCGAGCTCGGCCCTGAACGCGCGGCCGCACAGGAGACCGCCAGCCAGCCGCTGGTGTTCGTCCACGGGCTCTCCGGCTGCTGGGCCAACTGGCTCGAGCAACTGCCCGTGCTTGCCGCAGGGCATCGCGTGATCACGCTCGACTTGCCCGGCTTCGGCGACTCGCCGATGCCCACGCAGCGACATCGTCCCGGGACGGGGATCTCGATCTCGGGCTACGCGCGCCTGCTCGACCGCTTGCTGGGTGAGCTCAGGATCGACGCCGCGGCCGTCGTCGGCAACTCGATGGGCGGCTTTATTGGCGCCGAGCTCGCGATCGCGTTCCCGCAGCGCGTCGAGCGCCTCGTGCTGATCTCCGCCGCCGGCGTCTCCACGACCGGCCATCCCGGCTCCACGCGCGCGGTGCCCGTGCTGCGCCGGCTAGATCCAGCGCTTGCGCGCGGTGCCGCGTGGGTCGCCGCCAAATCCGACGTGCTCGCGCGGCGCGCGCGCGTGCGTGAGGCGCTACTGAACGTCGTCGTGCGCCACCCCAGCCGCCTGCCGCCGGCGCTCGCCGCCGCGCAGCTGCGCGGCGCCGGCAAGCCCGGCTTCCTGCAAGGCCTTGAGGCAGTGCTCGACTACGACATCCGCGAGCGCCTGCCCGAGATCGCGTGCCCGACGCTGATCGTCTGGGGCGAGGGCGACCGCCTGATCCCTGTACGGGACGCCGACGTGTTCGCTGAGCTGATCGGAAACTCGCGCAAGGTCATCTTCGAGGACACCGGGCACATGGCGATGCTCGAGCGCCCCGCCGCGTTCAACGCGCTGCTGCAGGACTTCCTCGCCGAGTAGCGCTCAGCGCGTTATTGCGCCCTCGGCGGCGCTACCGACGAGCTTCGCGTACTTCTGGATCGCCACGTCCACGTGCGGGTCCGCGCGCGGCGGCTGGCTGTAGGCACTCACGCGTGTCGCTATCTCCTCGTCGGACAGCGCCACGTCGAGCCGGCGCGTGTCAGCGTCGATCGTCAGCTCGTCGCCGTCGCTGAGCGCCGCGATCGGGCCGCCGCGGACGGCCTCGGGGGCGACGTGCGCGACCATGAAGCCGCGCGTCGCGCCCGAGAAGCGCCCGTCGGTGATCAGCGCGACTTGTTCGCCGAGCCCCTCGCCGACGATCGCCGCGGTCACCGACAGCATCTCGCGCATACCCGGGCCGCCCGCCGGGCCCTCGCCGCGGATCACGACCACGTCGCCCGCCTGGATTTGGTGGTCGAGCACCGCCGCCATCGCCGCCTCCTCGCCGTCGAACACGCGCGCCGGCCCCACATGTTTGCGCCGCTCGTGCCCGGAGAGCTTGACCACGCAGCCGTCGGGCGCGACGTTGCCGCGCAGGATCGCAAAGCCGCCCGTCGGTTTGATCGGGTCCGACAGTGCGCGCACGACGTGCTGGCCGTCCGTCTCGCTCGCTTGCGCCGCGTGCTCGCCGATCGTCCTGCCGGTGACCGTCGCCGCGTCCGCGTTGAGGATGCCCGCCTCCTTTAGGCGCGCGAGCACCAGCGGCACGCCGCCCGCCTCGTATAGCTCCGTCGCCACGTACTGCCCGCCCGGCTGCAGGTCGCACAGCAGCGGCGTGCGCTCGGAGATCGCCTCGAACTCATCCAGCTCCAGCGGCACGCCCATTTCCCTGGCGACCGCCATCAGGTGCAGCACGCCGTTGGTCGAGCCGCCGCTGGTGGCAACCGCCGCGATCGCGTTTTCAAGCGCCGGCTTGGTGATCACGTCGCTCGGTCGCTGGCCTCGGCGCAGGACGTCCATCACCAGTTCGCCCACCTGCACCGCCACCTCGAGCTTGCGCCCATCCTCGGCGGGCACCATCGAGGAGCCCGCCGGGGAGATCCCGAGCGCCTCGAACGCCATTGCCATCGTGTTCGCCGTGAACTGTCCCGCGCAAGCGCCCGCGCCCGGCGAGGCCGCCTCCTCCAGTTCGTGCAGTTCCTGCTCGGTGATCCTCCCCGACGCGAGCTCGCCGACCGCCTCGAACACGTGCTGGATCGTCACCTCCGCGCCCTTCCAGTGGCCGGGCCTGATCGAGCCGCCGTACAGCATCAGGCCAGGGATGTTCAGGCGCGCGAGCGCCATCACTGTCCCCGGGATCGTCTTGTCGCAGCCGCTGATCGTGACGAGCGCGTCGAAGCGATGAGCGCTTGCGACGAGCTCGATCGAGTCGGCGATCAGCTCGCGCGAGACCAGCGACGCGCGCATGCCCGACGTGCCCATCGTGATCCCGTCGGAGATCGCGATCGTGTTCAGCTCCATCGGCGTGCCGCCCGCCGCGCGGATGCCCTCCTTGACCTTCGCCGCGAGCACGCGGTTGTTGAAGTTGCACGGCATCGTCTCGATCCACGAGTGCGCGACGCCGACGATCGGCTTGGCGAGGTCCTCCGCGGAGTAGCCGATGCCATGCAGGTATGCACGCGCGGCAGCTCGCTCGGGCCCCTCGGTGAGGGTGCGACTGCGGTGCCTGACGTCGAAGGTGCTCGGAGTGCTCACGCGGCGCGCACGTTATCGCGCGGGCTCGGCGTCGGCGGGGCCGCGGGGCTTCGAGAGAGCTCGCGCTCCCAGCGCCCTAGACGCACGAGGTCGCGCCGGACCCGATCCGGGTCGACCTGACGGCCGGGCAGGTGCATGTTCGCCTCGCCCACCAGCCGGCGCTCGTCGGCGGTCAGCCCCATCCACTTGGCGAGCACGTCGTCGGAGTCGGGCAGCCGCGAGCTTCCGTATGGCTTTGAGTGGTCGGGGAACGCCACGCAGTACTCGTTCAACAGCTCGCCCGTCTCCGGCACGTACGCGACGATTGGCTTGTGTGGGTAGATCAGGTACGCGTACGCGGCGTTCGCGCCGCGAGCACGATCACCGAGCCCGCCCCACACGCGCAGGAAGCCGAGATCGCGGTACATCGCCCACTCGTGCTCGGTAACACACGAGCGCAGCAGCGCACGCGCGCGCTGCTCGGCGCGACGCTCGCGCCCGGGGTCATAGCCCGCGGGCGCGCTACCGCGCCGGCTCGCCGTCCACAGCTCAACGCCACGCGCAAGCCCGCGTTTGAGCGTCGGACGCGCGAGCTCCCACAGCAGCACGACGAGCACGACCGCCGCGGTGCCAAGCGCCAGTCCCACGAGCGGCTAGCGCAGCGCCGCGGGTGCGCCGCCGGCGGCCCGCGGAAAGAAGATCACGCGCTCGGCGTCCCGAGGCACCTCGGCAAAGCTCTTCACGAGCTCCGCCTCGCGGCGGCCACCCGGCGCCTGCGTCGGCACCGCCGCCCACATCCCCGCGTCCAGCTCGCGCCGGAACGCCTCGATCAGCTCCCGCTCCTGCTCCGGCACCGCCACGTCGCCCTCAGCAAGAACGACCTCACCATGACCGGGCTTCATACGCAACAGCTTCATCGTCACCCGATTATGTCAAACGCACGGACGTTGATCGCCAATGCGCGCGCTCAGCCCGCGCGCAGCCGCGCGAGCCCGAAAACATCGACCGGCCCCGACCCCGCGCCCACATCGCGCAGGCCGCCCGCCACCGCGGCGCCCGCCATGCGGCGGGCGGTGCGCGCGGCCTCCAGCGGCGCGCGGCCGAGGGCCAGTTGTGCGGCCAGAATCGAAGCGTGCGTGCAGCCCGAGCCGTGTGCGGCGCCGTCCGCATGACGCTCGCCGGCGATCTCAACCGCGACGCCCGTCGCGTCCACGAACAGATCGACCACGCGCGTGCGATGCCCGCCGGTGAGCACGACGATGCGCGGGCCGAGCGCGAGCACCGCACGCGCAAGCGCCTCGGCTTGCGCGTCCTCCTCGCGCCCCTCAGGCTCGCGACCGGCGAGCGCACGAGCCTCGGGCAGGTTCGGCGTGAGCACGCTCGCCCGCGGCAGGATCTCCTCGACGAGCGCGCGCTGGGCGTCATCCGCGAGCAGCCGCGCGCCTGACTCGGCGACCATCACCGGGTCGACGACCACGGGCGTGCCCGCGGGCAACTCGTCGAGCGCCGCGGCGACCGCGAGCGTGACCTGCGCCGTGCCGAGCATCCCCACCTTGACCGCATCGACGCCGATGTCGCCGAGCACGGCGCGCACCTGCGCGAGCACGATCTCCGGCGGCACCTCGTGGATCGCGCTCACGCCGAGCGTGTTTTGGGCGGTGATCGCGGTGATCGCGCACGTGCCGTGCACGCCGCAGCGCGCAAACGCCTTCAGGTCGGCCTGGATGCCGGCCCCGCCGCCAGAGTCCGAGCCGGCGATCGTGAGGACCGTCGGTGTCACCCCGCTCGCCTCACCGTCAGCCGGATGAGACCGGCGCGCTCACGTGTGCAACTCCCGCGGGATGCGGATCGAGTAGATCCCCACGGCGGTCACCAGCAGTCGCTCGTCCTCATGGCGAACCTCGGATTTCATGATGCCGACGGACCGATTGCGGCGGTCGAGCATCGTCCTGCACACGATCTCCCCCTCCGTCGCCGTCTGGATGTAGTTGATCGAGATGCTGATCGTCGCGATGCGCTCGTCCTTCGTCGTCTGCGCCCACAGCGTCGAGCCCATGCAGTAGTCGACCATCGCGTACGTCGCCACGCCCGACAGCAGCCCGCCGCGGTTGATCAGCTCCGGGCGGATCTGCATGCGCACCGTCTGCGCGTCCTCCCAGCGCAGGCCCATGAAGCTGCTCACGCCGTCCAATGAGCGCGGGCCTCCATGCTGCGCGTTATCCCCCGACGCGCCGTCCGCGTTCTGTTCCGGCTGGCCCTCGAGATCCACCTCGCTGGAGTTGGTGTGAGCGTCGCTCATGGCACGCAGGCTACGCGAGCAGCGCAGCGAGTGCACGGCCCACGGTCCTCGCGTGTGGTTGCCCCTTGACGTTTCCAATAATGTCGATATATTAAGTGGACAATGTCCGATCACACGCCTACCGTTCCAGCGCCCACCAAGGCCCCCGGGCTCTGGATTCGCGTCGAAGTGACGCCGGTCGACGTGACCGGGCGATGTCGACGTACCTGACGTTTCGTCTCATATCTCCTGTCCGGGGAGGGTTCGCCCTCCCCGGACGAATTTCCCCTTGTCCGGGCGGGCCTTCGCCCTCCCCCGGACGAATTCCCCCATGTCCGGGCGGGCGTCCGCCCTCCCCGGACGAATCCCCAAACGCCTCGCGTCATCCGCGCCGAGGCGTCCGTGTTGCCCCGACCGCCAACCATCCGACAGAGGAGATCCCATGCCCAGGATCATCGTCACAACCGACCCCGTCGCATCCGAGCTGACCGATGAGACCCCCGTGCTGCTCGACGAGCACGTGCACTCGGTACATCTCAGCACCGGCCACGCCGCCGCGCAGCTGATCGAGCGGCTCGCGTGGGCGATCAACGACGCCGAGAGCACCGAGCGCACCCGCTCGGAGCGCCGCGCCTGGCAGGGCCGGTCGGCCCGCAGCCGCGGGTCCGCCGCGCGCTCGGGCGCACGTCGTGCGATCAGCGCGTAGCGCCAGCCGCACCCAGGACACAGTATTGACACGACCGGCACGCTGAATCGTCACATAGTGAACCCGCGCGTCACATTTGCGGGCGTAGCGTGCCGGTCGTGCCAACTCGGCAGCGCAACACGCGAGACGCGACCTCCCCACGTGGCAGCGAGCCGGGCATCGACGCGCGCCGCACAATCGGGCGTCTCGGTGAGGATCTCGCCGCTCGGCATCTGACCCGCCTCGGCTTCTCGACGCTCGCGCGCAACATGCGCACCCGTCACGGCGAGATCGACCTGATCGCCTTCGACGGGAAGGTGCTGATATTCGTCGAGGTCAAGACTCGCGCGGCGGGATTCGGCGGGCGGCCGATCCGGCCCGATCAGGAGCCGCTGCCGTGGCTGCGACCGCGCCAGCGCGCACGCCTGCGACGACTCGCGCGCGCGTGGCTAAGCGACGAGCGACACGAGCGCCCGAGCGCGCGCACGATCCGCTTTGACGCGGTGGGCGTGATTGTGGACGAGCGGGGACAGCTGCTTCGCCTAGACCACGTCGAGGCGGCGTGGTAGGCACGCGCGTTCATGTCAAGGTGTACGCGGGCGGACGCTGACCGCGGCGCAAGGCCCGGCCCGGCCTTCGCCGCGGCGCTTCAGGACCGTCCTAGAGCGCGAGCTGCTGGTAGGCGAGCGACTGGAAGGACATCCTGTGCAGCGGCGAGACGCCCTGGCTGAGGATCGCGTCGCGATGGGAGGGCGTGGAGTAGCCGACGTGCTCGGCGAAGCGCCACCCGGGGTAGTGCCCGTCGGCGTGGCGCATGAAGCGGTCACGGGTGACCTTGGCGACGATCGACGCCGCAGCGATCGCCGCGCTTGTCGCGTCACCGTCGACGATCGCCCGCTGCGGGTGCTCGAACTCGGCGACGGAGAAGCCGTCGAGCAGGCACAGCACCTCCCCGCGCACGCCGGCGGTGACTCCGCGCACGGCGTCGCGCAGGGCGGCGAGGTTCGTCTTGTGCAGTCCGCGCGCGTCGATCCCGCGCACGCAGCGAGACACGACGACGACGCGTGCGGCGCTGCGCATGACGAGCGGGTAGAGCTCCTCGCGCGCCTCGGCGCTGTGCTGCTTGGAGTCGTTGAGCGCGCCCAGCGAGCGCAGCTCGCGCGTGGTGAGCGTCTCGTAGTCGAACAGCACGCCCGCGGCCACGAGCGGGCCGGCGAGACAGCCACGCCCGGCCTCGTCGGCGCCGGCGACCAGGCGGTAACCGAGACGACGATCGAACGCGAACAAGCGCCTGCCGCTACCGGCGCGGCGGGCGCGGCGCCGAGCGCGCGCGGAGGAGCCGGAGCCCGGCTGCGAGGGGCCCGTCACGCTATCGGCGCTTGTCTGGCTAGAAGATGCCGATGCGGTCTGGCGGCCAGTAGGTGGCGATCGCCTGTCCGATGATCCATCCCGTGGGGACTGGTCCCCAGAACCTGCTGTCGTCGGATTCGCCACGGTTGTCCCCCATCATGAACCAGTGGCCGGCCGGA
This sequence comes from uncultured Solirubrobacteraceae bacterium, assembly GCA_963735615.1. GTDB lineage: Bacteria > Actinomycetota > Thermoleophilia > Solirubrobacterales > Solirubrobacteraceae > Palsa-744. The sequence continues at coordinate 1,035,917 of CAVTLO010000003.1, read as the reverse complement.
ATCTTGATCGGGATCGGGAAGTTGCACTCCGGGCTGGCGCCGCATTCGCGGATGTAGGAGTCCTGCTCGCGAGCGAACGTGCTCTTGCCGGCGGGCTTGCGGTAGACGTGGCCTTCCTTGATGTAGATTTCGTCGCCCGGGCCGGCGACGACCCGCTTGATGAAGTTCACGCCCGTGTCCTGCTTGGGCACCGGCTCCGAACAGGCGGCGCCGCCGAGCTTGATCACGTGCGGCGAGGGACCGCACTCCTCCTGCTCGCGCGCCTTCGGGCGGGTGGAACACCGCGATCTCGCCGACGTGCGGTTCGCTGAAGTCCATGCCGATGCGGTTGACCAGCACGCGCTGGCCGATCGATAGCGTCGGCTCCATCGAGCCGCTGGGAATCCGGTAGGGCTTGACGATGAACGCCTGGATGCCGAGCGCCAGCCCGAGCGCGACGGCGACGATCACGACCAGCTCGACGATCGAGCTGACCGTCGATTTCGGGCGCTTCTTGACGGTCTTCGTGCCGGTGCTCACGCCGCTCGTCGCCGGCGGCAACGCCTCCCTCGGCGTCGGCGGCGTCGGAAGAGGTGTCGGTAGCGCCCGCTGGCCCAGCGGAATCGTCGGGGGCCGCCTCGCCCTCCGACCCGGTATCGGCGACAGCCTCGGCGCTCGCCTGATCAGCGCCAGCCGCGCTCGCCTGCGCGTGGTCCTGACCACCCCCCTCAACGGCTCCCTCGCTGCCCTCGCCGTTCTGTGCCTCCTCGACGACGGTCTCGGCGACCGCCTGCTCGGCCGTCATGCCATCGGCGTCGGTTGCCCCGGAGGGCTCGACGGTCGCGGGGTCGAGCAGCAGACCCGGCTCGACGGTCTCCTCGGGGCCCGTGTAGCGGCGCTCGCGCACACGCGCGCGCTTGCCGACCCGGTCGCGCAGGTAGTAGAGCTTCGCGCGGCGCACGTCGCCGCGCGCGGCCAGCTCGATGCGCTCGATCTTCGGCGAGTGCACCGGGAACATGCGCTCGACGCCGACGCCGAAGGACTGCTTGCGCACCGTGAACGTCTCGCGCGCACCGTGGCCCTGGCGCTTGATGACGACGCCCTCGAAGACCTGCACGCGGCTGCGCGCGCCCTCGATCACCTGGAAGTGGACCTTCACGCGGTCGCCGGGCGCGAAGTTGGGAACGCGGCGCAGCTGCGCGCGCTCGATGGTTGCGATGACGCTGCTCATGACGGTGAAGGAAGGGGCGCCTTTTGGCAGACTGCAGGCGCCCCGAGAGGAGTTCGCGGCCGGCGCGAGGTGCAATGGTAGCGGACAGTCGGCCCACCTCGCCCCACCACGTCAGTGCGACCGCTCACTCCGTCGCGTCGCTCCGGCGGCAGCCCAACGGCCACACCGCCTAACCGTCACCCTGCGCGGAGGAGTCTGCACCCCGTTCGCGGCTGCGCTCGCGCCGCCAGCGCTCGATCCGCTCGTGATGGCCGGAGAGCAGGACCTCGGGCACGCGCCAGCCGCGATACTCGGCCGGGCGGGTGTAGTGGGGGTACTCGGGGTTGCCCTCCAGCGCCGCGCTGAAGGACTCCTCGCGCCGCCGAGTGCTCGTGGCCGAGCGCGCCCGGCAGCTTGCGCAGCACCGCGTCGCACACGACCATCGCCGCGAGCTCGCCGCCGCTGAGGCACGTAGCGCCCGATCGAGACGACGTCGCTCGCGAAGTGCTCGAGGATGCGCTCGTCGAAGCCCTCGTAGCGCCCGCACAGCAGCGTCAGCGCGGGCTCGCCGGCGAGCTCGCTCGACGAGCTGCTCGTCGAGCAGCCGCCCGCCCGGCGCGAGCGCGATCACGCGGCGCTGCGATGGCGCAGCTGCGACCGGATCGACGCCGTAGTGGGCGCGCAGCGCGCTGTCGAGCACGTCCACGCGCAGCACCATCCCGGCGCCGCCGCCGAACGGCGTGTCGTCGACCTGGCCGCCGCTCAGCGGCGTGTGATCGCGGAAGTTCACGCACTGCAGCTCGAGCCCGCCGCCGAGCACGTTGGCGACGTGGCGCTGGGAGGCGAACCACTCGAACCACTCGGGGAACAGCGTGAAGACGTCGATGTTCACGCGCCGCCTCCCCCCGCTCGCTACGTCGGCGCGGCTCGCGCGGCGTCCGCTCGGCAGCCGAGAGGCCGAGGAACTCGAGGTCGACCTCGATCCGCCGCCGCGCGAGCGCGACGCGGCGGACCGCGTCTTTGACCATCGGCACCAGCAGCGGCTGCCCGCCGCTCCGCGGGGCGCACCTCCAGCGCCTCGCAGGAGGGCAGCTCGATCAGCCGGCTGACCGTCCCGAGCAGCCGCTCGCCGTCGACGACCGCGCAGCCCTCGAGTTCGTGCGCCCACCATTCGCCCTCGCCGAGCGCGGGCGCGTCTGCGGCCGTCGACGGTCAGCTCGATGCCGCGCAGCGCCTCCGCGCCGGCGCGGTCCTCGACGCCCTCCAGGCGCACGATCGGGCGCTGCTCGGTGCCGGCCCGGCGCACGATCGCCGCGCTGCGGCCCGCCGACCGTCACCGCGCCGCCGAGCGCCAGCAGCCGCGGACGCGGGCCGCGTCACGTAGAAGCTCCCGTCGAGGCCGTGCGGGCGCCCGACGCGCCCGGCCGGCAGAGCGCTCGGCGCCGCCGGACGTCGCGCGCCGCGCCGCGTCTCCGGCTCGCCGGCGCGGGCGTCAATCGACGATGTCGACGAGCACGTGGCAGCCCTCGCCGGCGGCCGCGGCTTTGACGACCGTGCGCAGCGCGTGCGCGGTGCGCCCGCCGCGGCCGATCACCCGGCCGTAGTCGTCCGCGGCGACGCACAGCTCGAGCACGATCGTGCCGTCGTCCTCCTCGAACTGCTCGACCGACACCGCCTCGGGCTCGTCGACCAGCCCTTCGCGCGAGGTACTCCAGCAGCCGCTTGGGGTTCTCGGCTGGCCATCGCGCCGCGTCGGGCAGCCGGCTAGCCGGTCCGGGTCTCGATGCCCTGGATGCGCAGCAGCTTGCGCACCGTGTCCGAGGGCTGCGCGCCGCGCGCCAGCCAGCTGCGCGCGCGCTCCTCGTCGATCACGATCGTCGAGGGGTCGGTCTGGGCGTTGTAGTGGCCGATCGTCTCGATCACGCGGCCGTCGCGCGGGGAGCGCTGGTCGGCGACGACCACGCGCCACATCGGGTCCTTCTTGCCGCCCACTCGCGTGAGCCTGAGCCTGACTGCCACGTTTTCCTCTCTGCTGCTTGACGATGCCGACGAACGCCAGACGCTGCGCACGCGAGAGCTTAGACGGTGCGACGCGCCGGACGGCCGCGCGCGCTCAGCGCGCGTCGCGCATCAGCGCGCCGATGTCGGGCATCTTGCCGCGCCCGACCTGGCGCATCACCTTGCGCATCTGGCCGAACTGCTTGACCAGCCTGTTGACCTGCTGGACGTTCGTGCCCGAGCCGCGCGCGATGCGCAGCCGGCGCGAGCCCTTGATCAGCTCGGGCCGGCGGCGCTCCTCGGGGGTCATCGAGAGGATGATCGCCTGGATGCGGTCGAGCTCGCGTTCGTCGACCTTCATGTTCTGCAGCTGGTGGCCCGGCGAAGCCCGGGGATCATCCCCAGGATGCTCGTCAGCGGCCCCATTTTGCGCACCGTCTTCAGCTGGTCGAGGAAGTCGTCGAGCCCGAACTCGTTGCGGCGCAGCTTGCGCTCGAGCGCGAGCGCGTCGTCCTCGTCGAACTGGCGCTCGGCCTTCTCGATCAGGCTCATCACGTCGCCCATGCCGAGGATCCGCTGGGCCATGCGGTCGGGGTGGAAGCGCTCGAACTGGTCGAGCTTCTCGCCGGTGGAGGCGAACAGGATCGGCTTGCCGGTGACCGCCTTGACCGACAGCGCGGCGCCGCCGCGGGCGTCGCCGTCGAGCTTGCTCATCACGACGCCGTCGAACTGCACCGCCTGCGGCGAAGCTCTCGGCGACGTTGACCGCGTCCTGGCCGGTCATCGCGTCGACGACCAGCAGGACGTCGTGCGGTTTGACCGCGTCGCGGATCCGCACGAGCTCGGCCATCAGCTCCTCGTCGACGTGCAGGCGCCCGCTGGTGTCGACGATCAGCACGTCCTTGCCCTCCTCGCGCGCGCGCTCGCAGCGCCCACGCGGCGATCTCCACGGGGTCGCGGTCGGTGCCCTGCTCGTAGACCTCCGCGCCCGCCTGCGCGCCGACCTTCACGAGCTGCTCGACCGCCGCCGGGCGGTACACGTCGCAGGCCGCGACCGCGACCGTCGAGGAGTGCTCCTCGCGCAGGTAGCGCGCGAGCTTGGCCGTGGCGGTCGTCTTGCCCGAGCCCTGCAGGCCCGCCATCAGGATCACCGTCGGCGGGCGCGGCGAGAAGCTCAGCGCGCGGCCGACGGCGCCGCCCATCAGCGCGGTCAGCTCCTCGCCGACGATCTTCACGACCTGCTGGCCGGGGTTCAGCCTGCCGACCACCTCCGCGCCCAGGCAGCGCTCCTTCAGCTGCGCGGTGAACTGCCTGACGACCTTGAAGTTGACGTCCGCCTCGAGCAGCGCGAGGCGGATCTCGCGCATCGCCGCGTCGACGTCCTGCTCGGTCAGCGTGCCGCGCTGGCGCACCTCGGCCAGCGTCGCCTGCAGCTTCTCGGCGAGCGAGTCGAACATCGGCCGTGATTCTCGCAGCCGCGCGCTCGGCTCACGCCGGCGCGCGGGTCGCGCGACGCGGTCTCGAGCCTCGTGCGCGGCGGGCGGCGCGGCGGGCGGCGCCGGCGGTCGGCCGTCGACGCGCCCGTGCAGCGCCTCGCCGATCCCGCCGAACGCCTCGGCGAACTCGGACGGCACGACGAACACCTTGTTGGCGTCGCCTTCGGCCAGCTGCGGGCAGCATCTGCAGGTATTCGTAGCTCAGCAGCTGCGCGGTCCGGTTTGCCCTCGTGGATCGCTTTGAAGACGGTGTCGATCGCCTTCGCTTCGCCCTCGGCGCGCAGGATCGCCGCCTGGCGCTCGCCCTCGGCGGTCAGCACCGCCGCCTGCTTGGCGCCCTCGGCGGTGAGGATCTGCGACTGCTTCTCGCCTTCGGCGGTGAGGATCGCGGCGCGGCGGTCGCGCTCGGCGCGCATCTGCTTCTCCATCGCCGTGCGGATGTCCGCCGGCGGGTCGACCGACTTGATCTCGACGCGGTTGATCCTGATCCCCCACTTGCCGGTCGCCTCGTCGAGCACCGAGCGCAGCTCGGTGTTGACGTTCTCGCGCGCGGTCAGCGTCGCCTCGAGCGTCAGCCCGCCGATCACGTTGCGCAGCGTCGTCACGGTCAGCTGCTCGATCGCCTGCAGCGGGTTGGCGATTTCATAGGTCGCCGAGCGCGGGTCGGTGATCGTGAAGTACAGGACCGTCTCGATCCCCACGACGACGTTGTCTTCGGTGATCACCGACTGCGGCGAGAAGTTGACCACCTGCTCGCGCAGGTCGACGAGCGGCCGCACGCGATCGATGAACGGCGTGACGATCGTCAGGCCCGGCTCGAGCGTGCGGCTGTAGCGGCCCGAGGCGCTCGACCACCCCCGCGCGCGCCTGCGGGATCACGCGGATCGTGCGCGCGGCCACCACCAGCGCGAACAGGACGACCACGACGACGACGATCAGAGCGGCCATGGTCGAGTTCCTTTCTCGAACTCGTCGAGCGACTCGCCAGGCGCGCGCTCAGTGCATCACGAGCGCGGTCGCGCCCCTGATCTCGACCACCTCGACGCGCTCGCCGGCGTCGATCACCTCGTCCTCGTCGTAGCTGCGCGCCGTCCACACCTCGCCGCCGTCGATCTTCACGCAGCCGACGCCCTCGTCGTTGGCGATCCGCTCGAGCACCATCGCGCGGCGCCCGACCAGCGCCGCGGCGCCGGTGCGGATCGCCGGCGGCAGGCGGCGGTGGCGGCGCGCGACCGGGCGCAGCGCCGCCGAACACGATCGCCGAGGCGAGCACGAACACGAGCACGGCCAGCGGCGCGCCCACGCCGAGCAGGCTGACGACCGCCGCAAGCGCGGCGCCGACCGCGAACGGCAGCAGGTAGAAGCCGCCCGGTGTGCATCTCGCCGACGCCGAGCAGGCACGCCGCCACCAGCCAGAGGATCCAACGTCCATAGCTTCAGATTACCCCTCGCAGGCCGCGGCGCAGCATCGCCGGCCCGCACGCGTCACGCGGCGCCGTCGCTCCTCGGCGATCAGCGCGCGCGCGAACTCCTCGGCGTCGAACGGGCGCAGATCCTCGACCGACTCGCCCACGCCGATCAGCTTCACCGGCAGGCCGAGCTCGCGCGCGATCGCCAGCGCGATGCCCGCCGCGCGCGGTGCCGTCGAGCTTGGTCAGCACGACGCCGCTGACCGTCGGCCGCCTCGGCGAACAGCCTCGCCTGGCGCAGCCCGTTCTGGCCGGTGGTCGCGTCGATCGTCAGCAGCGTCTCGTGCGGCGCGCCCGTCGAGCTGGCGGGCGATCACGCGCCGCACCTTCGCGAGCTCGCCCATCAGGTCGTCCTGCGTGTGCAGGCGCCCGGCGGTGTCGACGATCACCACGTCGACGCCGCGCGCTGCGCGCCTGGGCGATCGCCTCGAAGGCCACCGCGCCGGGGTCGGAGCCCGCCGGCGCCGGTCACGATCTCGCAGCCCGCGCGCTCGGCCCAGCCCTCGAGCTGCTCGCCGGCGGCCGCCCGGAAGGTGTCCGCGCCGGCCAGCAGCACGCTGCGCCCGAGCTCGCTCGCGCAGATGCCAGGCGAGCTTGCCGATCGTGGTCGTCTTGCCGGTGCCGTTGACGCCGACCGCCATGATCACCGTCGGCTTGGCGCGCAGATGTCGATGCGCGCCGTCGCCGACCCGCGCGGTCTCCGCCAGCAGCTCGATCAGCCGCTCGCTGAGCGCCTCGCCGCCCTCGAGCTCGCCCGCGGCGGCCTCGCTCTCGAGCGTCTCCACCACCGAGGCGGTCGTGCTCGCGCCGACGTCGGCCATGATCAGCGCCTCCTCCAGGCGTTCCCAGGTCTGCTCGTCGAGCACGCCGAACAGCGTCGCCTGGATCTCGCTAGCCGAGCGCCTGGCGGGTCTTGGCCATGCTCTCGCGCAGGCGGCGAAACAGCCCGCCGCGCTCGCGCTTGCCGCCCGCCTGCTCGACCGCCCTCGCTCGGCGCCCGGCGCGTCGGCCTCGCCGGTGATGAACAGTTCGCTCCAGTCGCGGGCCACGGGGCGCGCGACGATAGCAGCGACCGCTCAGGCGACCTCGGCGACCTCGGCGCGCGCTCGCGCCTCTGCCGGCAGCCGCCGCGAGAGCACCTTGGAGACGCCGTCGTCGCCCATCGAGACGCCGTACAGCCAGTCCGCGGCCTCCATCGTGCGCTTCTGGTGGGTGATCACGATGAACTGCGCGCGGTCGGAGTAGCGCCGCAGCAGCGTCAGGAAGCGATCGAGGTTGAGATCGTCGAGCGCCGCCTCGACCTCGTCGAGGATGTAGAAGGGGCACGGGCGCGCGAGGAACACCGCGAACAGGAACGCGAGCGCGGTCATCGACTTCTCCCCGCCGGAGAGCAGCGACAGGCGCTTGGTCGACTTGCCCGCCGGCGTGATCTCGATCTCCACGCCCGGCAGCTGCTCCTCCTCCGCGCCCTTGGACTCGGCCTCGCTCTCCGCCTCCGCGGCCGCCTCGACCGCGTCGGCGTCCGCGCTCTCGCCGGCCGGCAGCGGCTGGCCGCCGAGCACCGGCCGCGGCGCCTGCTCGTCGTCGACCAGCCGCAGGCGGCCGGAGCCGCCGGGGAACACGTCGCCGACGAGCTCCTCGAAGTTGCGCGCGGCCGCGTTGAACGTCTCCTCGAAGGTCTCCTGGATCTGACGGTCGGTCTCGCGGATCACCGAGCGCAGCTCGCGCAGCGCCGTCTCCAGGTCGTCGCGCTGGCGCTCGAGCTCCTCGACGTGCGCGAGCGCCTCCGCGTACTCCTCCTGGGCGAGCGGGTTGACCGGGCCGAGCTGCTCGCGCCGGCGCGTCAGCCGCTGCACCCGCGCCTGCAGCGCCTGCACCTCCTCCTCGCCCAGCGGCTCGCGACCAGCGGCGTCGGCATCCTCCGCGCCCTCGCCGGCAGCCTGCTCCTGCACGCCCAGCCGCTCGCCGACGCTCCGCAGCTCCAGCTCGGCCTCGGCGCGCCTGGTCGCGCAGGCGCTGCGCGGCGACCTCGGCCTCGGTGACCGCCTCGCCGCAGGCGCGCAGCGCGCCTGGATCTCGGCCTCCTCGGCGGCGCACGCGCGCAGCTCGGCGGCCATCTGCTCGCCCGCCTGGCGGTCGGCGGCGAGCTCCTGCTCGAGCTGCGACACGCGCTCGGCCACCGCCGCGGCCGAACTCGAAGCGCCGCCGCCAGACGCTCGGCCCGCGGCGCGAGCGCGGTGTCGAGCGCGTGCTGGGCGCGCAGGCGCTCGAGCCTGCGCAGCGCGCTCGATCGCGCTCGCGCTCGCGTCGCTCGCCCTGGCGACGCTCGGCCGCGAGCTCGCCCTCGAGCTCCGCCTGGCGGACCGCCAGCGCGCCTTGCGCGGGCGCCGCGCGGCGCTGCTCGATCAGCCACTCCGCTCGGCGCCGCGCCTCGCCCGCCTCGGCCTGGCGCCGCTCGGCCTCGCGCAGCGCGCCGTCGGCGCCGACGCGCGCGTCGCGTCGGCTGCGCGCAGCTCGTGCAGCGCCTGCTCGCAGGCGCCGCGGGCCGCGTGCTCGGCCTGCGCCGCGCGCTCGGCGGCCTCGAGCAGCCGGTCGCGTTCGTTGCGCCGCGCCAGCACGCGCTCGGTGCCGCCCTCGCTCAGCTGGCGGACCTCCCCCCAGGCGGCGAACCACACGCGTCCCGGGCGGGTGGCGGCGATGCCCGCGAAGTCGTGCGGGAGGTCCTCCAGGCGCTCGACCACCCACGCGTCCGCGAGCAGCCGCGCGGCCAGCTCCAGCACCGCCGGCGGCCCGCTGAGCAGGTCGAGCAGCCGGCGCGCGCCGGACACCGGCTCGCCGTGGGCTTGAGCGAGCGCGCTCGAACCCGTTGCGGTGGCGCTCGCGCGAGGTTCGCCAGCAGCGCGCTGCCACCGTCGGGGCCGGCGCGGTCGAGCAGCGCCTCTGCGCCGGAGACGTCCTGCACGAGCGCCGCGTCCAGGCGGCCGCCGAGCGCGGCGGCGAGCGCGAGCTCGTAGCCGTCCTCACGCGCAGCTCCTCGCTGAGCGCCTTCGGCGCGTCCGCCTGCTCGCCGCCGACACGCACGTGGCCGCGCAGGAACTGGTTGGCGGCGGCAAGCTCGGCGCCGACGCGCGCGGACTCGCGGCGCGTGTCCTGCGCGACGCGCTCGGCAGCCGCCAGGCGCCCGCGCACACGCTCGGCCTGCGCGTCGGCCTGCGTGCGCTGCTCCCGCGCCTGCGCCACCTCGGCTTGCGTCTGCTCGACAAGCGCGCGCTGGCGCTCGTGCTCGCTCTGCAGCTCGGCAATCTCGCGCTCGATCTCCTGCTCGCGGCCGGCCTCGATCTCGGCCAGCTCCGCCTCCAGCGCCGCGACGCGGCTCTCGCTCGCCGCCTCCTCGCTCGCCTCGCCCTCCGCCCCTGCTCGTACGGGTGCTCACCGGAGCGTGAGAGCCCCTGCAGCTCGAGCTCGACGCGCTCGATCCTGCGGGCGAGCGCCTGTGCGCTCGAGCCAACCTGCTCGCCGCGCAGCGCGAGACGCTCGTGCGCCGAGCGCGCGCCGTAGAGCAGGCGCGACAGCGCGTCGTGGCGCTCGGCGCGCTCGGCCAGCGCACGCTCGGCGTCGCCGCGGCGGGCGATCGTCGCCTGCAGACGGCTCTCGATCTGCGCGGCGCCGCCCGCGCCTGCCCGACGTCGCCTCGGCGCTAGCGAGCTCCACGCGGCGTACGCGGCAGTCCTCGCGCGCGAGCTCCAAGCGCGCCTGCAGGATCTGGCGCTCCAGGCGCTCGTGCAGCTCCGCCGCTTCGGCCTGGCGCTTGAGCGGTCGCAGCCGGCTGCGCGCCTCGCGCTCGACGTCCAGCGCGCGGTCGAGGTTCTCCTGCGTGCGCTCGAGCTTCAGCTGCGCGCGCCGGCGGCGCTTGCGGTGCTTGCCGAGACCGGCCGCCTCCTCGATCAGCAGTCGCCGATCGCGCGGCTTGGAGGTCACGATCGCGTCCACGCGCCCCTGCGAGATGACCGAGTGCGTCTCCTTGCCGAGGCCCGTGTCCGAGAGCACCTCGATCACGTCCGTCAGGCGGCAGCGGGCGCCGTTGAGGCGGTAGCCGCCCTCGCCGTTGCGATCGAGGCGCCGCACGATCGAGATCTCGCTCAGCGGCAGATCGACGGTGCCGTCGGAGTTGTCGAGCACGATCTCCACCTCCGCCGCGCTGCGCGGCTGCACGCCGCGGCCGCCGCCGAAGATCACGTCCTGCATCGACTGACCGCGCACCGCCAGCGGCGACTGCTCGCCCATCGCCCACAGCACCGCGTCGGTGACGTTCGACTTGCCCGAGCCGTTCGGGCCGACGACGACGCTCACGCCCGGGCCGAAGTCCAGGCGGGTGCGGTCGGGGAACGACTTGAAGCCGTTCAGCGTCAGCGACTTCAGGCGCATGCCACGCTCATTCGCTCGACAACCGATCCACAGCGATACGCGCGGCCTCCTGCTCGGCGTGCTTCTTGCTCCTGCCGCTGCCGCTGCCGAGCTCGCGGCCGTCGACGCGCGCGAGCACCGTGTATGTACGCTCGTGCGGCGGCCCCTCCTCGCCGCTGACCTCGTAGCTGACCTCCGCGCCGCGCCGGGCGAGCAGCTCCTGCAGCGCCGACTTGAAGTCCACGGGATGCTCCAGCGCGCCCTCGATCTCCGGGGCGAACGCCTCCACGACCGCCTCCGCCGTGCGCTCGTAGCCGGCGTGCAGGTAGCACGCGCCGATCACCGCCTCGATCACCGACGCGAGCACACGCTCGGTCTCCACCAGCGCAGCCGCGCTCTCGCGCACCCCCGCCGGCGCCGCCGCTCGCAGGCGCTCGGGCAGCGCCAGGCGCTCGGCGACCGCGCGACAGGAGACGCCCGAGACGGCCTGCGCGCGGATCTTCGTGAGCCTGCCCGCGCCGAAGCGCTCCGCCTCCAGGCGCGGATACAGATACGTGGTCACCGCCAGCGCCAGCACGCTGTCCCCCAGGAACGCCAGCCGCGTGTAGGAGTCGCTCGGGCGCTCGCTCCAGGAGGCGTGCGTGAACACCTGGCGTGCGAGGTCCTCGGGCAGCTCCTCCAGCAATTCGCCGAGCAGCATCATCGCTCCGCATGCGCGATCCCGTCATGGGCCAGCACGAAGTCCACGGCCGCTCCGACCGTCAGGATCTGCGCCGCCTGCTCGTCGGACATACGCACGCCGTAGGTGTCCTCGAGCTCCTGCACGAGCGTGTACAGGTCGAGCGAGTCGGCCTCCAGATCCTCCTTGAAGCGGGTGCTCTCGACGATCGCCTCGGGGTCGACGTCGAGCTCGTCAGCCAGGTGGGCCTGGATCAGTGCCAGCACCTGCTCGCGGGTCATTGCGCCTGCGGCAGGCTAGCGGCCGACGCGGACGCGGGCGCGCGCCTCAGCGCGCCCGCCTGCTCGAGCGCGGCGTGTGTCTGCGCGACGATGTCCTCGCGGGCGCCGCGCTGCGCCCGCAGGATCGCCTGGGCGAAGCCGGCGCGCGTGAAGCGCCCGTGCGGGACGACGCCCAGGCGGCGCAGCCCGAGCAGGTAGGCGCCGCCGCTGGCCTCCGGATCGAGCTCAGCGCGCAGGCCGCCGAGCGCGGAGCGCAGCAGCGCGCCGCCGAGCTTGCCGCGCGTCGAGGACATCGCCGCCTCGCGGATCGCGCCGAGCATCGTCTGCGAGACGCCCTCCATCAGCTTCAGCGCGATATTGCCGGTGAAGCCGTCGCTGACGATCACGTCCGCCCGTCCCGAGACGATGTCGCCCCCCTCGAGGTTGCCGACGAACTCGAACGCCTCGCAGCGCGCGCCCGCGCGTTCGCGCAGCTCTGCGTGCGCCTCGACGACATGCGCGCTGCCGCGCGCTGCCTCCTCGCCGTTAGACAGCAGCCCGACCCGCGGCATCGCAACCCCGAGCACCGTCCGCGCGAGCGCTGCGCCCATAAACGCGAACTGCACCAGGTGCTCCTTGCGCGCCTCAGCGCTGGCGCCGACGTCGAGCAGCGTCACCGGGTGGTGGGGAACCGGCACCGGGATCGCGAGCGCCGGGCGATAGATGCCCGCTGCGCGCTTGATGTTGAAGGTCCCCGCGGCTAGCGCCGCGCCGGTGCCGCCAGCGCACACCAACGCCTGCGCCCGGCCCTCCGCCACCGCCCGCGCGGCCTGCACGATCGACGCATCGGGCGTCGTGCGCGCGGCCAGTGCAGGGTCCTCGGCCTTGGCGATCGAGACGGGTGCGTCGATCACCTCCACGCCGGGTGGAAGCTGACCCAGCTCGGACGCTGGACCGAACAGCAGCACGCGTGCGCCCTCGCTCGCTGCGAGCGCCGCGCCCGCTGCTACCTCGGCCGGTCCAAGATCCGCGCCGTTGCAGTCGACCGCGACGATCGGCGACTCGCGCTCGCCCGGGGGCGAGAATGGCCGGGAGGACGAAGCCCCTGGCGTCACTGCCCGCTAGTCGTGGTCGTGCTCGTGATCGTGGTCGTGCGCCCCTGGCGCCACGACCTCACGGCCCGCGTAGGTGCCGCATACCGGGCACACCCGATGCGGCCGGCGCGGGCTGTGGCACTGCGGACACGCGTTCAGCGCGGGCGTGCCGATCTTGTGGTTTGCGCGCCGCTTGGCGGTGCGGCTGTGCGACTGCTTTTTCTTGGGGACTGCCATCGGCGTGAGAAGGGTAGCAAGCCCTACTCGAGCTTCAGCTCGCGCAGCTTCGCCCAGCGCGGATCGGGCGCCTGCTCGTGGTGGTGCTCGGGGCCGGCCTCGTTGAGGTCGGCGGCGCACACGGGGCACAGCCCGGCGCAGTCATCGCGGCAGAGGATCTTCGCGGGCATCGCCAGCGCGAACGCGTCTCGCGCCCAGGCCGCGAGGTCCAGCGTCTCCTCGTGCACGTACGGGCTGTCGAGCTCATCGCCGCCGCCTGGCCGATCGACCTCGCGTGCCTCGACCTCGACGCGCGGGGCGGCCTCCTTCAGGCAGCGCATGCACGCTCCTGCAACCTCCGCGGAGAAGCGCAGCAGCAGGGCGTAGCCACCGCCGCTCATACGCGAGACGCTCAGCTGCACCGGCACCTGGGGCGGCTGCGCGGCGTAGCGCTCGCTGCCGAGCGTGAGCGGCTCGATCGGCGTCAGCAGCTCCAACCGCCGGCCCTCTCCGGGGCTCAGTCGCAGGCTCGCCAGGTCGAGGTCGTACAGGCCCAGCGTCGGTCTATCTGCAGCCATGATCACTCAGGCTAGCCTGTGCCCCGAATGGGGTGCGAGGCCGCGACGCCAGGCTAAGTGTGCGTTTGCAGCTCCCGCTTGAGGATCTTGCCGGTCGCGTTGCGGGGTAGCTCGTCCACGAAAACGACGTCGCGGGGAACCTTGTAGCGGGCGAGGTTCTCCTTGACATACGCGCGTATCGCATCCTCGGTTAGTGCGGCGCCGTTGCGCGGCACTACGAAGGCCTTCAGCCGCTGGCCGAACTCGTCGTCCTCGACGCCGACAACGGCCACCTCTTCAATCTGGTCGTGGTCGGCGAGTAGATCCTCGACCTCGCGCGGGAACACGTTCTCACCGCCGCTGACGATCATTTCGTCGTCGCGGCCCTCGACGGACAGCCGCCCGTCAGTGTCCATGCGTCCGACGTCGCCTGTGCGCATCATCCCACCGACGATTTCCTTGCCGCCACCGTCGGTGTAGCCCTCGAATTGGAACTCGTTGGCGACGAAGATCCGGCCGACCTCGCCCCGCGGCACCTCGCGGCCGTCCTCGTCGAGCAGCTTCACGACCGTCCCCAGCGGCGGGCGCCCGGCGGTCCCGGGCGCGGCACGCAGATCCTCGGGGGTCGCGATCGTCGCCCACGCGACCTCGGTCGATCCGTAGAGGTTGTAGAGCACGTCGCCGAAGACGTCCATCACCCGCGTCGCGAGCTCGCCAGGCAAGGCCGAACCGCTGACGGCGATCACCTTCAGGCAGCTCACGTCGTAACGGGAGATCGTCTGCGGCGGCAGCTCGAGGATCCGCTGCAGCATCACCGGCACGACCACCAACGCGGTTGCGCGGTGCTGCGCGATCGCCTTCAGCGTCTCCTCCGGGTCGAACTTCCTGCGCAGCACGAGCGTCGAGAGCAGCGGCAGGCTCAGCAGGAAGTGGGCGTAGCCCCACGAGTGGAACATCGGCGCGGCGATCATCGTCGTCTCGCGTGCCTTCAGCGGGATCTTCGAGAACAGCGCCGCGGCGGGCTCGACAGAGTCGCTCTGCGGGCGCGCGGCACCCTTCGGTGTGCCGGTGGTCCCCGACGTGAGGATCACGACGCGCCCTTTCTCAACTGGCGGCGTCAGCTCGTGGTCATCGCCGCGTGCGATCAGCTGCTCGAGCGTCGGCTCGGCGTCACCGGGTGCCGGCGCGGCGGACCGAGACGGCTCCTGCCAAGCCACGAAGCGCAGCCTGCCAGCGGCCCCGATGCTCACCAGCGGGGCGAACTCCTCGTCGTAGATGACCGCCACCGGGTCCTCACGGGCGAGCACGTCGGTGATCTGCGGGCCGGCGAACGCGGTGTTCAGGTACAGCGCGCCTGCACCGAGCTTTGAGCACGCGACCGTCGCCTCGATGAAACCGCGGTGGTTGCGGCACATGATCGCCACATCCTCGCCTGCGGTGATCCCCGCCTTGCGCAGCTCGTTGGCGAGCGCGTTGGTACGCCGGTGCAGCTGACCGAAGCTCAACACCCCACGCTCGTCGACGAGCGCCGCGCGCTCGGGATGGCGGGCCGCCGCGCCGGAGTAGGCGCCCGCGGGCGTCGCGCCCCAGCGGCGCAGGGCCACCAGCGACTGCAGCACCCTGTCTGGACGCAGCGGCTCGAACATGCCAGTGTCGATCAGCGATTTGGCCACCAGCAGCTTATGCCTGGCCATGCGCGTAGCCGTCTGCGCGTTCACGTATCGACCCTACCCAAAAGAACGCTCGCCGTGGCGGCCTGGACGGCCGACCACTAGCTGACTTCTGCCGGCTCGTCCTTGCCCTGCAGGCGCTCGCGCCCACGCTGAACGGCGGCGATGAACTTCGACAGGTTGACCTCGAGCGTGTTCAGGATCTCATCCGCATAGTCCTCGGCGCCGAGCCTGATCTCGCGCTCGCGGGCGCGGGCGTCCTCGACGATGTCCTCCGCGGCGCGCTCGGCCTGCTTGGTGACCTCCTCCTCGCCAACCAACCGGTCCTGGCGCTCGCGTGCGTCCTTGATGATCCGCTCGGCCTCCTTCTTGGCCTCCGCGAGCATCTCCTGGCGCTCCTTGACGATCCAGCGTGCTTGCTTGATCTCCTCCGGGATCGTCGCGCGCATCTGGTCGAGGATGTCGTAGATCTCCTCCTTGTCGACCCGCACGGAGTCGCTCAGCGGGATCGTCTTGGCGTTGTGGACCAAGTCGTCGAGCTTGTCTATGAGTACGAGGACATCCATTTTCTTGTCTTGATTACCCCCGTGGGGCCTCCAGCCCCACGTTCAGATCAGGATTTCGTCAGCGTTTGAGCTCTTCCTGCAAGCGCCTTGCTACCTCGTCGGGGACGAGATCGTCGATCTTGCCTCCGAACGTGGCGAGCTCCTTGACGCCGCTCGATGACAGGAAACTGTACTGCGGAGAGGCCATCAGGTACACGGACTCGATTTCCGGATCCTGGCGGCGGTTGAGCTGGTTCATCTCCAGCTCGTACTCGAAGTCCGAGATCGCGCGCAGGCCCTTGACGATCGCCTTCGCTCCGATGCTGCGGGCGAAATCGACTACGAGCGTGGAGAACGGCTCGACGCGCACGCCGTCGAGGTCCGCGAGCGCGCGTTCGACGAAGCCGACACGCTCCTCAATGTCGAACAGCGCGCCGCTCTTGCGCACGGAGCGGTTGACGACGGCAACGACGACTTCGTCCCACAGGGCGGCAGCTCTGCGGATGACGTCGAGATGACCGTTGGTGATCGGGTCATACGAGCCCGGGCATACGACTATCGATTTGGACTGTGTGGTCATTGCTGGCGGTGGATTGTGATCGACGTATCCCCGTAGCGTCTGTGCCGCTCAAGCGGCAGGTCGAGCTCGATGGGGGCTCGGCGGTCGCTCTCGACGACGACGCGCGCGCCCGGGCTCAGCAGCGACGGCAGGATCGCCGACAGCTCTGGACCCCACCGCTCGGCGATCGGTGGTCCCGACGCCATTGGTGCTGGTCGCGCCCGCCCGTAGGGGGGGTCGATGAACAGGAGATCGTATGTCTCTTGGCGCGCGCTTGCGGTGTCCAGGGCCTGTAGCGCGTCGGCGCGACGTACCTCGACCATCTCGGGCGCGATCGCGAGCGCCTCCAGGTTTGCGTTCAAGGCGCGCAGCGCGCCCGCGTCGCGCTCCACGAACACCGCGCTGCGCGCGCCCCTGGAGAGCGCCTCGATGGCTAGCGCGCCGGTGCCCGCAAACAGGTCGAGTACATTCGTGCCCTCGACGCTGCCGAGCATCGCGAACACTGCCTCCTTGACGCGGTCGGAGGTGGGCCGCGTCAGCTTCCCTGGCGGTGCCTGCAAGCGCCTGCCGCCGAGGCGTCCAGCGATCACGCGCATGGCGAGACCGTAGCGCTCGCGCATAAAGCGGCAGGCGGCGTTAGTTCACCGCGGTCGGGCGTATAACGGTGGCGATACACCGATCACGACGGCACTGTCGCCCGCCGCCGCCGTCAGGCGGGGATCGGCGCGAACGCCTCGCCACCGAGCTCGCGCTCGAGCACCATGCCGAGCAGCGCGTGCTCGGGTGCGCACAGCTCGGGGTCGGCAGCGAGGATCGCGTGCGCACGCGCACGCGCACGCTCGAGCAGCTCGGTGTCGTCGGGCAGGCGCGCGACGCGGAACTGCCCGAGCCCGGACTGGCGGGTGCCGACGAGCTCGCCCTCCTTGCGCATCGCGAGGTCGATCTCGGCGAGGCGGAAGCCGTCGCTGTAGCGCACGAGCGCGGCGAGCCGGCCGGCGCCCGCCGGCCCGACGAGCAGGCAACGCGCGCGGTGCTCGCCGCGCCCGACGCGCCCGCGCAGCTGGTGCAGTTGGGAGATGCCGAAGCGCTCGGCGTTCTCGATCAGCATGACGGTCGCGTTGGGCACGTCGATGCCGACCTCGATCACGGTCGTGGCGACGAGCACGTCGGCGCTGCCGGACGCGAACGCGGCCATCGCCTCCTGCTTCTCGCGTGGGCGCATGCCGCCGTGCAGAAGCGCCAGCCGATAGCCGGCGAGCTCGCCCTTCTGCAGGCGCAGCAGCTCGGCGCTCGCGGCGCGCAGCCCGAGATCGCTCGCGCCGGTGTCGTCCTCGGCCTCGGCGATCAACGGGCAGACGACGTACGCCTGGCGCCCGGCGGCGAGCTCGGCGCGGAGCTCGTCGTACGCCCGCGCGCGCTCGCCATCGCCGGAGACGAGGCGCGTCTCGATCGGTTGGCGCCCGATTGGCAGCTCGCGTAGCGCGCTGGTGTCGAGGTCGCCGTAGCGGGCAAGCGCGAGCGTGCGCGGGATCGGCGTGGCGGTCATGTGCAGCGTGTGCGGCGCCAGCGAAGCGGTCCCGGCCGGGTGGGCGGGACCGGTGTCGGGAGAACCTGGTTGGGCGGAATCCGTTCGCTCCCCGAGCGCGGCGCGCTGGCGCACGCCGAAGCGGTGCTGCTCGTCGATGACCGCGACGGCGAGCGCGTCGAAGCGGACGTCGGGCTCGATCAGCGCGTGCGTGCCGACGATCAGCGACAGCTCCCCGCTCGCGAGCTTGGCGAGCGTGTCGCGGCGCCGGCCGGCAGGCGTGGACCCGGTGAGCAGCGCGGTACTGATGAGAGCCCCACCCACCTCTGCGCCGAGCAGCGCCTGGATCGTCGCGAAGTGCTGCTCGGCGAGCGTCTCGGTGGGCGCCATCAGCGCCGCCTGATGCCCGTGCCCGACGGCCTGCAGCATCGCGTACAGCGCGACGACAGTCTTGCCGCTGCCGACCTCGCCCATTAGCAGGCGCTGCATCGGCGCCGGACGGCCGAGATCGGATGCGATCTCACCGATCGCCGTGCGCTGGTCGCCGGTCAACGCGAACGGCAGCCCGTCCGTGAGCCAGCGCTCGCCGAGCGCGCTGCGATCGCCGAGCACGGCAGCGCCGGTGCGCGCGCGGCGCGCGGCGCGGCGGCGCAGGAACACCAGCTGCGTCAGCAGCAGCTCCTCAAACGCCAGTCGCCGCCGGCCGGCCTCCAGGTCAGCGGGCAGTCGTGGGAAGTGCATCGCGGCGAGCGCGCTCGCGCGGTCGGGCAGCCGCTCGCCGACCCTGGTGGCCGCCGGGAGCGCCTCGACCACGTCGCGCAACCCGTCCCTGGCGCCGTGCACGAGCGTGAGGATCTGCGTCGAGGTGACGCCCTCCGCCGCGGGATAGTGCGCGACGGAGTCGCTGTCGCCGTCTTCGGCGCCGGCCATCTGCTCGCCGGGCGCGTGATGGGCGACGCTGAAGCCGCCGCGCGCGTCGGCCTTGCCGTGCAGCAGCACGCGGGTGCCCGGCGGGTAGTGATTGACCAGCCACGGCTGGTTAAAGAACGTCGCGCGCATCGTGCCGGTCGCGTCGAACACCCGCGCCTCGACCAGTGGGCGCATGCCCCGCCGGCGCACCGGCCGGGCGAGGATCGTGCGTACCTCGACCGCCACGGTCGCCGACTCGCCGGCATGCAACGCAGCGACGGTACGCGCCTCGCGGCTGTCGGTTGGCAGGTGCTCGAGCAGCTCGCCGACGCTGTGCAGGCCGAGCGACTGCATGCCGGCGAGCAGCTTCTTGCCCGAGATCTCCAGCGGCTGCTGCAGCTGCGAGGGCCGCGGCCAGCGCAGCGGCGCTCCGATCAGCTCCTCGCTGGTGAGAGCGCGCGTCGAGGCGAATGCGCGCGCCGGTGCACGGATGCGCTCGCAGCCGGCGAGGGCATCCGCTTCCGGCGTATCGGACTTGGTCGCCGGCATTCGCTCCCCATCATGATCGTCGCGGCGGTCGTCCAAACGCCTACTCGGGCGGTGGGCCTCCGATTTGACTTTCGACGACCATCTGCGCGAAGCGCAGCATCCCCAGGGCAACCCACGGGAACTGCCCGGCGCGCAGGCGCAGTTCGACATCGCCGTCGGGTTTGATGACCTCGACGATCGTGATCACGCGCCCTATTTTGTAAGCGTCGCCGAACTCGGTTTCGATCGCGTCCATCTGCTCGGCGACTTCCTGCATGAGCCGCGCGCGCGGGTTGGCCTCCGCGCCGGGCTCTTCCTGGTCACCTGCATCGGCCATTGGCTACGAGCCCCTTCCGTATAGCGATGGTTATACGCTCGATCGAAACGAAGTCACCGACCGAGCGGCGGCGAACCGCAACGTCATCTTCTCAGGAGGCCGTGCCGCATGCGGCACGGCCAGGGGCCGCACATGTGCGGCCCCTCCGACCGGCGCATGCGCCGGTCGGCACAGATCCAAGACCGCGCGAGCGCTACTCGGCGGCGAGTAGCCACCAGTAGGCGGGCTGGCCGCCGTGGCGCAGCTCGAGCTCGACGCCACCGTTGACCATGCCTTCGACCTCCTGCAGGCGCAGAGGCGCGTCCTCGCCGTCGAGCACGCTGATCAGCTCGGGTGGACCCTCGCCGTTGACGGGCGCGGCGAGCTTGTGCAGGACCGCCTGCAGCGTCGCGCGCGGCTCGCCCCACGCAAGCACCTCGTCCTCGACGAAGCCAACGGCGTCGCCGCGGCGGAAGCGCCCCTGGGCATCGTCGCGGGCGGCCGGGGCGACGGCGCCGGTGCGTACGCGTGAGAGCGCCTCGGTCAGCAGCTGGGCGTTCTCCTCGACCGAGCGATCCGGGGCGAGCGCGACGGCCGCTGCGAGGCCGGCCTGCTGGCTGGTGGTGCGCGCGACGTGCACTTCCTTGTCCGACAGCCTCGCCGCGTGTTCGGCGGCCATGATCACGTTCGCGCTGTTGGTCAGCAGCACGACCTCCTCGGTCGGCACCTCGTGAATGCCCGCCAGCAGGTCGTATGTCGAGGGGTTGAGCGTCGCGCCGCCGTCGATCGTGTGCACGCCGAGCTCCTCGAACAGCTGACGCAGCCCCTCGCCACTGACGACGGCCACCGCTGCGCAGCGTACCTCGCCGCCGTGAGCCCGTGCGAGCGCTCCGGCGAGCTCGGCGACGGGCATGGCGCTCGCACCGATGCGCCCGTCGCGCTCTGCCACCTGGGCGCGCATGTCGGCGACGTCGAGGTGGGAGACCTCGCCGGCGTCGGCGAACACCGCTGTCGCCAGCGCGGGCTGATCGGTGTGCAGGTGTACCTTCAGCGTGCTTGGATCGCCAACCACGAGCACCGAGTCGCCGAGCTGTTCCAGCGCCGAGATGAAGCTGTTGGCGTGCAGATCGCGGCCGGTGACGGCGAAGTTCGTGCAGAAGCGATAGGTCAGCGAGCTGTGCTCCGGGTGCGTGATGCGCGCCGGCGCGTAGTGGTCCAGCGGCGGCGCCTCTTCGCCTCTGAGGGCGGCCACGACGCCGGCGAAGATGATCGTCAGGCCGTAACCGCCAGCGTCGACGACGCCCGCCTCGCGTAGCGCGGCCAGCAGCTCCGGGCCACGCTTGACCGAGTCCTGGCCGGCCTCGACCGCGCGCTCGAGCGCCGCGGCGATCGCCCTGTCCTGCTCGCGCGCCTCCGTCGCCGGCCCGAAGCGCTGGGTCTCCGGCCCGTGCGCGAGGTCGGCGACGATCTGATGGGCCATCTCGCGCGCGACCGTCAGGATCGTGCCCTCGGCGGGGTCGCGCACGGAGGAGTACGCACGGTCGGCGGCGTTCGCCAGCGCCGCCCCGATCAGCGGCGCGTCGATCAGCTGCCCGGGTCTCGACACGAGCTCCTCGGCCGCGCCGCGGATCAGCTGCGAGAGGATCACGCCGGAGTTGCCGCGCGCGCCAAGCAGCGCCGCGCGCGCGACCGACTGCACGATCTCCTCGCGTCCGATCTCATCGATCGTGCGGTTCTCGTCGGCGCCCTGCAGGCGGTCAAGCTCGGCGAGCACCGCGCGTAGCGTCAGCGCCATGTTGTCGCCCGTGTCGCCGTCGGCGACGGGGAACACGTTCAGGTCGTTGACCTCCTGGCGGCGCGATTCCAAATGTGCGAGCGCGCCCGCCACTGCGACGCGGAACCGAACCAGATTGGTATCCGTCACGGTGACAGTCCTATCACCTTCGCCCGGCGGCACGCCGGGCCACGTGACCAAACCTACGGTCAGAGAGCCTTAGTGACCTTGCCGGCTTTCAGGCATCTGGTACAGACATAGACGCGCTTGGGCGCCTTGCCGACGAGGATCCTGACCTTCTGCAGGTTTGGATCGAAGCGCCGCTTGGTGGCGACCATCGAGTGGCTGCGGCTCTGGCCGAACGCAGGACCCTTGCCGCAGCTGTGACACACCTTTGCCATGACCGGCAGTCTAGCCGCTCGCCAGCTGCGCCCGCAGCGCCGCCATCCTGACTACGGCCTCGGCGGCGTGGCGGCCCTGGTCGCGCTTGCCGCCGCCGGCGCGCGCGAGCGCCTGCTCCATGGTCGCGCACGTGAGCACGCCGAAGGCGCACGGCACGCCCGTGTCGAGCTGCACGCGCATCACGCCGCGGGCGACCTCCGCGCAGACGTAGTCGTAGTGGTCGGTCTCGCCGCGGATCACCGCGCCGAGGCACGCGACGCCGGCGAAGCGCCCGCTGGCGGCCGCGTAGCTTGCGGCGAGCGGCAGCTCGAAGGCGCCGGGCACGTCGAAGACCTCGACGTCGAGCTGGCCCGCCTGGGCGAACGCCGCCGTCGCGCCGGCCACCAGGCGCTCTGCGAGATCCTCGTAGAAGCGCGCGACCGCGATCGCGAACGTCACCGCGTCTCGGGCTCCTCGTCGTGGGCGCCGCGCTCGGCGCGCAGCAGCTCCTCGTCGAGGTTCAGTCCCTGGTGATGCAGCGTGTGACCCATGCGCTCGGCCTTGGTGCGTAGGTATGCCTCGTTGTGCTCGTTGGGGGCGTGCTCGATCGGGATTTGTGCGGTGACGGACAGCCCATAGCCCTCCAGGCCCCTGATCTTCTTGGGGTTGTTCGTGAGGATCCGGATCGAGGACAGGCCGAGGTCGACGAGGATCTGCGCGCCGATGCCGTAGTCGCGCAGGTCCGCTGGCAGCCCGAGGCGCTCGTTGGCTTCGACGGTGTCGAGGCCGTCCTCCTGCAGGCGGTAGGCGCGCAGCTTGTTCAGCAGGCCGATGCCGCGCCCCTCCTGGGAGAGGTACAGCAGCACGCCGCGGCCCTCGCGCTCGATCATCGACAGGGCCGATTCCAGTTGCTCGCCGCAGTCGCAGCGCAGCGAGTGGAACACGTCGCCGGTCAGACACTCCGAGTGCACCCGCACGAGCACGTCGGACTCGCCGCTAACGTCGCCCTTGACGAGCGCCACGTGGTGCTTGTCGTCGATCAGCGATCGGTAGCCGACCGCTTCGAAGTCGCCGAACGTAGTCGGCAGCCGCGTGGAGACGACCCGCTCGACGAGCTTGTCATGACGGCGGCGGTAGGCGATCAGGTCGGCGACGGTGATCATGCTCAGCTCGTGGCGCGCGCAGTACTCGGCGAGTTCGGGCACGCGCGCCATCGTGCCGTCGTCGTTCATCACCTCGCAGATCACGCCCGCGGGGTTCAGACCGGCCAGCCGCGCGAGATCGACCCCCGCCTCGGTCTGCCCGGCGCGCTCGAGCACGCCGCCGGCGCGGCTCTTCAGCGGGAACACGTGGCCGGGCTGGACGAGGTCCCGTGGCCGGCTCTCCGGGTCGATCGCCACCTGGATCGTGTGCGCGCGATCGTGCGCGGAGATACCGGTGGTGACGCCCTCGCGCGCCTCGACGGAGACCGTGAACGGGGTTTCAAACGACGACTCGTTCTTGGCGGCCATCAGGTCCAAGCCGAGCTCGTCGCAGCGCTCGGCGGTCAGCGACAGGCAGATCAGCCCGCGACCCTCCTTGGCCATGAAGTTGATCGCCTCCGGCGTCGCGAACTGCGCCGCCATCGTCAGATCGCCCTCGTTCTCGCGATCCTCGTCGTCGCACACCACGACCATCTTGCCCTGACGGATGTCCTCAATCGCCCGCTCGACGGTCGCGAACGGGGTAGCTGTCTGCGAGGAGTTCATGTGGGTTCTCCAAGGCCGTCTGACGAGCCCGTAGGGCTAGCTGGACAAGGACGCAGCGAGCGTAGCGTGCTCGGCACGCGAGCGAGCGAGGACGCCGATCCAGCGCCGCCATACGGGTTCGTCAGCAGGCGCTCGACGTGCTTGGCGAGTATGTCCACCTCAATGTTCACGATCGCCCCCTCGCTGACCTGTCCGAGGTTGGTCCGCTGCAGCGTCTCTGGGATCAGCGACACCGAGAAGCTGCGCTCCTCAAGCGCGCTGACAGTGAGGCTGACGCCGTCGACGGCGACGGAGCCCTTCTCCACCAAGTAACGCGCCAAAGGCGGCTCAACTTCGAAACTGAGTACCCGCGAGAAGCCCTCATCGCGTACCGCGCTGACGGTGGCGAGCCCGTCGACGTGACCCTGGACGATGTGTCCGCCGAGGCGGTCCTCGGCACGCAGCGCCAGCTCGAGGTTCACGCGAGCGCCGGCGTGCAACCGCGCCAACGACGAGCGCCTCAGGGTCTCTGCCATCGCCTGCGCCCGGAAGCCCTCGTCGCTGACGTCGGTGGCGGTCAGGCACACACCGTTGACCGCGATCGAGTCGCCCTCGCGCAGATCGCGTGCGAGACCGCTTGCGATCTCGAGCGTCGCGCCATCGTCATCCTGCTCGACGGCCGCCACGCTGCCCAGGTCCGCGATCAGCCCCGTGAACATCTCATCAACTCGTCTTCTCGATCAGCGGCCGATGGGCACGCAGGGCAAGCAGAGCTAGGACGCAGGGAGCGAAGTGTGCTCGGCACACGAGCGACCGAGGACAACGCTCTGCGCCGCCATGCGTGCCCATCGGTCACCACTCGCGTAGGCGGGCCGAGATGAGCAGGTCGCCGCCGATGGGCTCGCAGTCAAAGGTCAGCGCCCGCAGCGCCTCAGAGATGCGCTCGACGCCTTCGCCCTCGAGCGGATCGCGCGCGGCGCTGCCGCCGAGCAGTAGCGGCGCGAGGAACAGGCGCAGTTCGTCGATCTCGCCGGCGTCGAGGAACGCGCCCGCGAGGTGCGGTCCGCCCTCGAGCAGCACTGAGGCGACACCGAGCGCGCCGAGCTGGTCGAGCGCCGAGCGCACGCGCGCGGGCTCGTTTTCGCCGGTCGCGACGAGCACCTGCACGCCGGCGGCTTCGAGCGCGTCGGTGTCGGCGCGGGCGGCTGCACGCGAGACGATCATCGTCAGCGGGATCTCTGCGGCGGCGGCCACCAGCTGCGAGCTGGGCGGCAGTCGCGCGAGCGAGTCGAACACCACGCGCCGGGGCTGCGCGCACGACTCGGCGGGCAGGCCGTCAGGACGGGCGGTCAGCTGTGGGTCGTCGGCGAGCGCGGTGCCGATGCCGACGACGACCGCGTCGACGGCCGCTCGCCAGCGGTGGGCGAGCTGGCGGCTGTCCTCACCGCTGATCCACTGCGAGTCGCCGGTGCGGGTCGCGACCTTGCCGTCGAGCGTCATCGCCGACTTGAACAGCACCCACGGGCGCCCCACGCGGGCGTGCTTGCGAAACGCCTGGTTGAGCAGCCGCGCGCTCGTGGCGATCTCGCCATCGGCGAGCACAACCTCGATGCCCTCGTCGCGCAGGATCCCCAGCCCGCGCCCGGCGGCCTTCTCGGTGGGGTCATCAGAGGCGACGACCACGCGCCCGATCCCCGCCGCCAGGATCGCGTCAGTACACGGCGGCGTCTTGCCCTCGTGGCAGCAGGGCTCGAGCGACACGTACAGCGTGGCGTCGCTCGAGATCGGCGAGGCCGCACGCCTCGATCGCGTTGACCTCCGCGTGCGCGGCACCGTATTCCCGGTGCCAGCCCTCCCCCAGGATCTCGCCGTCGCGCGCCACGACTGCGCCGACGACCGGGTTCGGCTTGACGGCGCCGGCGCCGTTGCGCGCGAGCTCGATCGCGCGCGCGAGGTGCAGCTTGTCGGTGTCGGTGCAGCTGGGCATCTGGACCCCAGGATAACCCCGCGCAAGCGCGACCCCTGGGCGGGGGCGTTCGCGATCCACGCCTGGAGCGCCTGCGATCTGACGGCGCTTACGCGGCGCGGCAACGCCCTCCGTGCAGCCGGTAGATCGTCATCAGCGGGCCGGGCCGTTCGTAGGCGAGCGGGTAGTAGTCGAAGCTCCAGTCGAAGTTGAAGGGCACGACTTCCCGCCCACTCTCCTGCCCGCGCGTGTACGGCGAGGCCCGGTAGACGACTTCGCCCTGCCGTTCAAGCGCCTGGTAGTAGGCGATCGCATGCGGGATCGCCGGTGGATCGGCAAACGCGCGCCCGGACTCGGTCGAGCCGACTATCACCCAGCAGAAGCCCTCTTGCTCGTAGAAGTCGATCAGGGCGGGATACAGCGTCGTCTCGTAGTTCTCGAGCCCGACTTCGGGCATGTACTTGGGTGCGATCGCGCCGCCGGGCGCGATGCGCGGAGACAGCGCCGGGTATGGATGCCAGCGGTAAGGGTTCTTGGCCGTGGCGGTCCCTGGCTTGATTTCCTTCGCCCATTCCTCCGGCTCGACGGGCTCGGCGACGATCTTGGCGCCGGCGGGGATGTGCGCAAGCATCCAGACGCGCGTGAGGTTGCGCGTGTCGGCACGCGAGAGCACCAGGCCGGCGTGGACGCTGTAGACGAGCCCCTGTGCGAGCAGCACCGCCACGAGCAGCGCCGTGACGGCGCCCTGCAGCGCCCGCCCGCCGAGCAGCCGCCCGGCCGAGGCCGCGAGCTGCCAGACGAAGAACGCGCCGAGCAGGCAGGCGATCGGGAAGATCGGCATCAGCCAACGCCCGAAGTAGCGGCCCTGCAGGCCCATGAACGCGAGGAACAGCAACGCGGCGGGGACGAGCAGCCAGCCGAGACGCCGCTCGTGACGCCAGACCGCGAGGGCGCCGCCGAGCGCGGCGAGCGCTGGCACCCAGCCGAGCCCCCAGGTGAACGACCACAGGTAGTAGACGAGCCCCCCCTCTTTAGGCGCGCCGAGCTTGCCCTGGGATTCTGCGGACAGCGTCGACTGGTGCACGAGTTCGCCATGGAAGCTGTGGTAGTCGAGGAGCGCATACGGATTGGCGATCAGGAATGCCAGCAGCGCACAGGCGCCGGCGATCAGGATCCCGGCGAGCGTGCGGCGACCAGCCTTCGCCCTGTCGCCGCGCCGGTGGGCGCCAGGGTCGGCGGCGCGATCGGGGCCGGCGTGGGCGCCATGGTCGGCGGACGCGTTGAGGAAGCGAGCGGCGATCGCGACGGCGAGCGGCACGACGACGATGCCGGCGGTGTACTTGGTGGCAGCTGCGAGACCAAGCCCGACGCCGGCGATGAGATAGTCGCGCCAGCGTCCTTTCCTGAGCACGCCAGCGCTACCGAGCAGCGACAGCGTCGCGGGCGCGAGCGTGGGCGCGTCGTTGAGCGCGAGGTGCGCATAAAAGACGGGCAGGAACGCGACCGCCTCTACGGCAGCGGCGAGCAGGCCGACGGCACGGTTGAACAGCCGCGCGCCAGTGGCATAGAGCAGCCACAGCGCGGCGGTGCCGAGCAGCGCGGCGGCGACTCGCGCGAGCGTGTAGACCGCTTCGGGGTGGACCGCGAACGCGTGCACCACCCCGGCCGCGCCGCCATACCAGAGCGCGAACAGGAAGTGCAACACGTAGGTGAAGGCGGGCGGGTTGGCGAAGTAGTGCGGGTTGAGCGTGCCCTTCTGGAACATTTCGATTGCATGCGATACGAAGTGGTCGGCCTCGTCTGCGTTGTACGCGAACGGCAGGCCCTGCCGGACGCCCCACAAACGCAGCGCAAGGCCGCCAGAGAGCACAACCGCGAGCCCTGCCCACGCCCACCGTCGCGCGCGGTCGGGGCGAGCTTTGCAGTCCACCTGCGCGGCCGGCGTGGACGTCGCCGCGGCGGCGTGCGGCGGCTCAGCAGTTGGCATACACCGCGTAGAACTGGCTCGTGTAGATGCGTCTGAAGCCCTTTAGGGGTGCCTGGTCGGGGACCTGGTCCAGCGGATCGTCGCCGGGGTCGACGATCGCGTCGACAAACACGGCGGTGCCGAGCGGATAGACGGCGACGCTGCCCGCGCGGATGCGGTCCTCGAGCGTGTGATCCCCGTGCTGGACTTCAGCGCGCGCCTCGCTGCGGGCGACGATGTCCTGCTGCCCGGCGGTGTCGAGAATCCAGCGCGCGTCGGGGATCAGCTTGTTGTCGGGCAGTGAGAGCAGTGGGCAGCGCTCAAGCTGGGACTTCACCGACGGGCTCTGGAGGGCGGCGGCGAGCGCCTTGTGGAAGTCCTCATGCTCGGCCAGCGTCAGGCGCAGGCTGGAGAGGCTGATCGAGCCGGCCGCGGCGACGCCGCCGTAGGCAACGAGCGCGACGGCCCCGACGATCCACGCCTGGCGCAGCCTGGAGCCCGGCGCGAGCATCGCCCAGCCGCCGACGGTGACCGCGCAGAACGGCAGCAGCGCGGTGGCGGCGCCCAGCAGATAGCGGTCGACGACCGACGCGCCGACGGCGCCCTCGGCGACGTACACGCCGATCAGCAGCACGAACGTCACCAACGGCACGAGCGCCCGTCGCGGCGCGAGCCACACCGCCAGCGGCACGCCGACGAACCCACCGATCAGGACCGCCAGCTTGTCGATCCTGATGCCGTAGCTCCACACCGAGCCCAGAACGCTGATGAATCCCTGGGTGCGTTCGAGTTCCGCCGCCAGGCCGGCTGTCGCCGAGAGCGAGTGCAGCGGGTTGCCGGTCACGATCGCGTCGAGCGTCGCCCATACGACGGGTGCGATCGCTGCGAGCGCCAGGTAGCGCAGGCTCCTGGACAGCGCCTGCGAGCGCGCTGCCCGGCGCTGGCGCTCGGCCTTTGCGGGCCACGAGCACCACAGCCAGTACGCGCCGCTGAGCACCCACGCGTCGGGGCGCAGCAGGCCGGCGGCGGCGAGCGTCAGGAAGACCGGCGCGCCGCGGCGCGGGCGTTCGACCTCGAGCACGACGGCCCACACGATCAGCGCGACGTAGGTGATGTCGAGATAGCCCTGGGCGGCGAGGTTCTCGATGAAGAAGCGACTCAGCAGCAGCAGCGCGGCGACGAGCCCGACGACGGGGCCGAAGCACAGGCGCCCGAGCCTGTACATGCCGGCGACGGCGGCCACGAACGAGGCGATCGAGCCGAGCACCATCAGCCGCGCCCCGCCCTGGCCGAAGATCGAGCAGAGCATCCCGAAGGCGATCGCGAGCGGGTGCTCGGTTGGGGCGCGGTAGACGTTGAAGTCCGGCAGGTGCAGGTGCAGCAGGTCGCGGCCCCACAGCAGCGCGTAGAACGAGTCGTACGTGGGATAGGTCGGGAAGGCGAGGTAGCCGATCAGCGCGCCGGCGCACATCGCGGCGAAGCCGACCCGCGCCCATCGCCCGGGGGCGACCCTGCGTAGCCGCGCCAGCGGGACCGTGCCCGGCCTCTGCCGGGTGAGCATCGCGCTTTCCACGCTCTGGGATACTGCCTGAAGCCAAGTCCAGGCAAACCGACGGCCATGAAGCTCATCATCCAGATCCCCTGCTTCAACGAGGCGGAGCAGCTCCCGCAGACGCTCGCGGACCTGCCTAGCGAGCTCGACGGCTTCGACGTGGTGGAGTGGCTGGTGATCGACGACGGCTCGACCGACGCGACGGTCGAGGTGGCGCGCACGCACGGCGTCGACCATCTCGTGCGCCTGACGAACAACAAGGGCCTGGCCGCCGGCTTCCAGGCGGGTATCGACACAGCGTTGAAGCTCGGCGCGGACGTGATCGTCAACACCGACGCCGACAACCAGTACTACGGCGCGGACGTGGCCGACTCGTGCGCCCGATCCTCGAAGGGCGCGCGGACATGGTGGTCGGCGACCGCGAGGTGGGCGACATCGAGCACTTCTCGCCGCTGAAGAAGAGCGCTGCAGCGCCTCGGCTCGTGGGTCGTGCGCCAGGCCTCCTCGACCTCGGTGCCGGACACGACGTCCGGCTTTCGCGCGTATAACCGCGAGGCGGCGATCCAGATGATGGTGGTCTCCAAGTTCACCTACACGCTCGAGACGATCATCCAGGCGGGCAAGCTGCTGGTGGCGATCGACCACGTGCCGGTGCGGACCAACCCGAAGACGCGCGAGTCGCGCCTGTTCCCGTCGATGGGCGCCTACGTGCGGCGCAACGCGGTCTCGATCTTCCGCATCTACGCCCAGTACGAGCCGCTGCGCGTGTTCTGGAGCCTCGCGCTGGTGATCGGGCTGGCCGCCATCGGCGTATGGATCCGCTTCGTGGTCGCCTACGCGGAAGGCAACGGCAAGGGCCACGTGCAGTCGCTGATCCTCGGCGCGGTGCTGTTCATCGCGGCGGTCGTGCTGTGGGCGCTCGGCGTGATCGGCGACCTGCTGGCGGCGCAGCGGGTGATGACCCAGCGCACCTTCGAGCGCGTGCGGCGGATCGAGCTGGCAGCTCGGCGTCGCGCCCTCGCACTACGAACCGGGCGCGCAGCCCGGGACGCAGCCAGCAGGCGAGCGTGCAGGCGGGCGCGCGGATAATGGCGCCCGAGGCTCCCGAGACTGCGCGACCGGGGGAGGCGGTGCGGCTGTGAGCGGCGGTGACCGTCTCCGAGGACGGCGTCGTCACCGGCAACACCTACGACAAGTACGGCTCGAGCAACCCGGTCGTGCGCCGGCTGATGGCGCGGCTTCGAGCGCGACCTCGACGAGCTGTTCGCGCTGGCCGCGCCGAGCTCGCTGCTGGACGTCGGCTGCGGCGAGGGCGTGCTCGTGCAGCGCTGGGCGCAGCGCCTGCGACGAGCGCGCGCGTGGTCGGCATCGACCTGGAGGAGGAGTCGATCCAGGCCGGCTGGGCCGAGCGCCAGGCGCCCAACCTCGAATACCGCGTGATGCAGGCCGACGAACCTGCCGTTCGCCGACGAACGAGTTCGACCTGGCGAGCGCGATCGAGGTGCTCGAGCACGTGCCCGACCCCGCGCACACGCTCGCGCGAGATGGCGCGCTGCGCCGAGCGCCACCTGCTCGTGTCGGTGCCGCGCGAGCCGCTGTGGCGGATGCTGAACATGGCGCGCGGCGCCTACTGGTCGGCAGCTCGGGCAACACGCCGGGCCACCTCAACCACTGGTCCAGGCGCTCGTTCGTGGCGCTGCTCTCGCGCCACGGCGAGGTCGTCGAGGTCCGCTCGCCGTTCCCCTGGACGATGTTGCTTGTCCGCCTCTAGCACCCGCGGCGCGCTCCTACGGCAGCGGGCGCGCGGATCCTGTCGATCGGGATCGCCTCCACGGGCCTGCTGACGTTCGCGTACTTCTCGATCTCGAGCCACGTGCTCGGCGAAGACCCGGCGAAGCGCATCGACGCTGCTGTGGTCGGTGATGTTCGTGATCATCTCGGTGATCTACCGGCCGATCGAACAGCTGCTCTCGCGCACGATCGCCGAGCGCCGCGCGCGCGGGCAGCGCCGAGCACCCGCTGCGCGTGCCGATGCTGATCCAGGCGAGCTTCGCGCTCGTCTTCCTGGTCGTCGCGCTGGCGCTCCACGGCGAGCTCGTCGACAACGTCTTCGACCACGACGCAGGCGCTGTACGACGTGCTCGTGGTCGGCACGCTCGCCTATGCCGGCAGCTACTTCGCGCGCGGCTGGCTGGCCGGGCACGAGCACTTCGGCCTGTACGGCGGGCTCGTGCTGATGGAGTCGATCTCGCGCATCTGCTTCGCGCTCGCGGTCGCGCTCGGCATCACGAGCGGGCAGACGGCGGTCGCGCTGGGCATCGCCGCCGCGCCGTTCGTCTCGCTGGTCGTCGTGCCCGCCGCGTTCGCGCGGAGCGCGGCGACGAGCGCCGGCGCGCGCGGCGCGGCGAGGCGCCGACGGCGCCGCGAGCGGGCGCGACGCGGCCGACGGGCGGGGCCGATCACCGTCGACGAGGCCGACGCGGCGCTGGCGGGCCCGGGCACCGAGGGCGTGCAGGAGGCGGCCGCGCACGACGAGCTCTCGCTGCGCCGCGGCGCCGGCTTCGCGGGCTGGGTGTCGGGCATCATGCTCTCCGAGCAGACGCTGCTGAACGCGGCGGTGCTGACCGTCGCCGCGACCTCGCACAACAACGCGCTCGCGGGGATCGTCTTCAACGTGCTGCTGATCGCGCGCGCGCCGCTGCAGCTGTTCCAGGCGATCCAGACCTCGCTGCTGCCGCACCTGACGGGCCTCGAGGCGACCGCCGGGCACGAGGCGTTCGCGCGCGCGATCCGCATCACCGTGCTCGCGATCGCGGCCTTCGCCGCGGCGGTCGCGCTGGGCCTGCTCGTGATCGGCCCGTTCGTGATGGGGCACGTGTTCTTCGGGCAGCACTACTCCTACGGCCGCTTCGGCCTCGCGCTCGTCGGCGTCGGCATGGGCCTGCACCTGACCTCCGGCGCGCTCAACCAGGCGGCGCTCGCGCGCGACCGCGCGCGCGCGGCCGCCGCCTGCTGGGTGCTCGCCGCGGTGCGTGTTCCTCGGCTGGATGCTGACGCCGGCGGTCGCCGAACAGCTGCTGCGCACCGAGATCGGCTACGCCGGCGCGACGGCGCTGCTCGCGCTGCTGCTGTCGGCTGCTCTACCGCGCGCGGCTCAGACGCGAGCGGACGACGCTCGGCTCAGGCGGCGCTCGACCGACGCGGCGATCGCGCGGTAGGCCTCGCCGGGGTCCGGCGCGGCGAAGATCGCCGAGCCCGCGACGAACACGTTCGCGCCGGCCTCGCCGGCACGCAGGGCGCCGTGTGCGGGTCGATGCCGCCGTCGACCTCGACGGCGACGTCCGCGCCGACGATCGCGCGCACGCGCGGGAGCTTCTCGAGCGAGTGCGCGATGAACGGCTGCCCGCCCCAGCCGGGGTTGACGGTCATGCACAGCGCCATGTCGATCGCTCCCGGTCACCTCCGCGAGCGCGCCCACGGCGGTCCCCGGGTTGATCGCCAGCGCCAACGCACGCGCCGCGTTCGCGGATCAGGTTGGCGGCGTAGGCGACGTGCGGCGTGGCCTCGGCGTGGAAGGTGATCGAGTCCGCGCCGGCCTTGACGAACTCGGCCGACGTGGCGCTCGGGGCGCTCGATCATCAGGTGCACGTCGAGCATCGCCGCCGGCGTCGTGGACTGCTCCGGCGAGCGCCGCGACGACCAGCGGCCCGAGCGTGATCGGCGGCACGAAATGCCCGTCCATCACGTCGACGTGGATCACCCGCGCGCCCGCGTCGAGCACCTCGCCGACCTGCTCGCGCAGCCGCCCGAAGTCCGCCGACAGGATCGACGGCGCCACGCGCACGCCGCGCAGCAGCTCGCGCGCCGGCGTGCGCTCATACGGCTGGAGCATCGAGTCGCCGCAGTTGTTGCACTTCAGGATCGCGGTCGAGGACATCCGCACGATCGTCGAGTGCTCGCCGCAGTTGGGGCACACCGAGGTGAGCTCGAAGCGGTGCAGGCAGTAGACGCAGCGGTAGCGGCCGGGGAGGTTGGTCGGGCGCAGCCACGGCTCGCCGCAGTTGGGGCACTGCGGCCCGAGGTCGATCGGCGGCCTTGGCTGGGCATCGCGGCTCGCCCTCCATCGCTCAGCTCCTGCGCAGGCGGGCGATGAAGAAGCCGGCGGTGCGGTCGCGGTGGGGCAGCGTCAGCAGCGATCGCCGGCAGCCGCATCAGCGGCTCGGCGGTGCCCGCCGAGCCGCTGCCGGCCAGATCGTCGAGGGCGAAGTCGGGGTGGGAGTCCAGGAAGGCGGCGATCAGGCGCTCATTCTCAGTCGGGGAGATCGTGCACGTAGAGTAGACAAGCACGCCTCCCGGACGGAGGGCGCCGGCGCCGGCGGCGAGGATCCGCGCCTGCGCGCCGGCCATCTGCGCGACCGCCTGCGGGCGTCACGCGCCAGCGCAGGTCGGGGCGCGCCTGCAGCGTGCCGAGCCCCGAGCAGGGCGGGTCGACGAGCACGCGGTCGAAGACCGCCCGCTCGGGTCGCTCGAGCTGCGCGCGTCGGCGACCTCGACGCGGACGTTGCGCCGCGTGCAGCCGCTCGCGCGGTGCGCGCGAGCGCCGCCGGCGCGGCGCGGGTTGCGCTCGACCGCGACGACCTCGCCGCGTCCCGTCCATCAGCGCGGCGAGGTGCGTGCTCTTGCCGCCCGGGGCCGCGCACAGGTCGAGCACGCGCTCGCCGGGCTCGGGTGCGAGCGCGCGCGCGACGAGCATCGCGGCGCGCGACTGCGCGAGGAACGCGCCCTCGCGCCACAGCGGCGAGCCGTGCGCGTCGAACGGCTCCTCGAGCACGAGCGCCTCGGGGATCGCGGGGTCGCAGTGCGTGCGCACGGGCAGCTCGCGGCGAGCGCGGCCGCGTCGGTGACGAGCGTGTTCGCGCGCAGCGCGACCTCGCCGGGCTCGTTGTCGCAGGCCATCAGCGCGCGCGCGTGCTCGGCGCCGAGCGCTCTGCCACCACAGCCGCGCGATCCACTCCGGGTGGGAGTGCTTGATCGCCGGCGTGCTCGGGCGTGTCGTCGGCGAGCGCGCCGAGCAGCGCCTCGGGCCCTTCGCGCGCGGCGCGGCGCAGCACGGCGTTGACGAGCCCGTGGCCGGCGCGCGCCGTGCGCCTTGGCGAGCTCGACCGCGTCGGCGACGACGGCGTAGTCGGGCGCGCCGCGCAGGTAGAGCAGCTCGTACAGCCCGAGCCGCAGCGCGGCGAGCACCGGCGGGTCGAGCGCGCGCGGCGGGCCGCTCGGCGAGCCGCTCGATCAGGTGGTCGAGCGTGCCCGTGCGCTGCACCGCGCCGTAGGCGAGGCGCATCGCGAGCGCGCGGTCGCGCGCGTCGAGCTCGCGCGGCCTCGGCGTGCAGCGCGCTGATCGGCGTAGGCGCCGCGCTCGAACACGCGGCGCAGGACGGCGTAGGCGCAGCGGCGCGCGGGCGCGACGCGCGGCGGTCGCGCGGGGCTGGGCACGCAGCCATGATCGGCTATCCGCTGCGGCTGCAGCGCGCGCGCGGCGCGAGCACCTCGGCGATGTCGCGCGCCAGCCGCGTCGGCCTCGCGCTCGGCGAGCGTCGCGATCGTGACGCGGATCGCCGGCGGGCTGCCGGGCGAGGCGGTAGGGCGCCCCGGGCGCGACCACCCAGCCGCGCTGCAGCAGCGCGCCGACCGCGCCCGCCTCCTCGTGCACCGGGCACCCACACGTTCAGGCCCGGACGCGCCGTGCGCGCGCCACCCCGCGCGCGGCGAGGCACGCGAGCAGGCGCTCGCGCCGCCGCGCGTAGATCGCGCTCGCGCGCGCGACGAGCTCGTGCACGGCGGGGTCGCTCCACAGCTCGAGCACGAGCGTCTGCAGGATGTGGCTGACCCAGCCGGGCCCGCACTGCTGGCGCCCCTGCACGCGCGCGATCGTGTGCGGCGTCGCCGGCGAGCACCGCGAGGCGCAGGTCGGGTCCGAGCGCCTTGGCGACCGAGCGCGTCGCCGCCCAGCGCTCGCTGGCCGCGCGATCGATGGTGTGCAGCTCGCCGCCGGCGACGCGGCCCGAGGTGGTCGTCCTCGATCACGAGCGCGCTGCGGGAGCTCGTCGAGCACCGTCGCGCAGCTCGCGCGCGCGCTCCGCGTCGAGCGCGGCGCCGGTCGGGTTCTGCCCGCGCGGCGTGATCACGGCGGCGCGCGCGCCGCGCGCGAGCGCCGCGCGCAGCTCGTCGGGGAGCATCCCGCGCTCGTCGACCGCGACCGGCTCGAGCACGAGGCCGTGCGCGCGCAGCAGGTCGAACAGCGCCGCGTAGCCGGGGTTCTCGACCGCGACGCGGTCGCCCGGGCGCAGGTGCGCCTGGAGCACGCGCTCGATCCCGTCGAGCGCGCCGCTGACGACGCACAGCGAGCTCGCCGGGGATGCCGTCGGCGCGCAGCTGCTCGCGCGCGAGCGCGATCAGCTCGGGCAGCGCCTGGCGGCTCGCCGTACAGGCGCGCGGGCAGCTCGCAGCGGCCAGGGCGCGGGCGAGGTCGGGCAGCAGCGCCGGGTCGGGGTTGCCGCGCGAGAGGTCGCGCGCGCCCGGCGGCACCGGCAGCGGCGCGCGCGGCGAGCCGATCGGCGGGCCCTGGCCGATGCGCGTGCCGCGCCGCGGCTCGCTCACCACCACGCCGCGCCGGCGCAGCTCGGCGAGTGCCGGCGGCGACCGTCGCCGGGCTGAGGCCGACCTCGGCGGCGAGGCGCCGCACCGACGGCAGGCGCTGGCCGGGCGCGAGCGCGCCGCTCGCGACCGCCGCCTCGATGCCGCGCACCAGCTCCGCTGCGCTGTCGGCCTTGATCCGATACTGTTTCAGCTCAGTCATTAGTCTGTACTATTACAGAAATCGAGAGGAGGCGGCATGTCCCCCGAGCATCGAGGCCAAGCCGCGACAGCCGCAGCCTCCGTCTGAGCGCGTGCGCCTGCGGCGCAAGCGCGAACGCGGCAGCTACGACCGCGACGTGATCGACGCGATCCTCGACGAGGCGCTGATCGCCCACCTCGGCATCGTCGACGAGGACGGCCAGCCGTTCGTGATCCCGACGCTGCACGCCCGCAGCGGCGACGTCGTCTACTGCCACGGCTCGATCGCCAGCCGCACGCTGCGCGCGCTCGCGGCGGGCGCGCGGGCGTGCCTGACAGTGTCGCTGATCGACGGGCTCGTGCTCGCGCGCTCGGCGATGCACCACTCGGCCAACTACCGCTCGGCGATGCTGCTCGGACGCGCGCACGATCGTGGAGGATCCGGGCGAGAAGCGCGCGGCGCTGCGCGCGGTCGTCGAGCACATCGTGCCCGGCCGCTGGGCTGACGTGCGCGCGCCGAGCGAGAACGAGCTGAGCGCGACGGCGGTGCTCGCGATCCCGATCGACGAGGCCTCCGCGAAGGTCCGCAGCGGCGGGCCGATGGACGACGAGGAGGACTACGCGCTGCCGGCGTGGGCGGGCGTGATCCCGCTGACGAGCGGCGTGGGCCGCCGGAGCCGGACGCGCGGCTGCGCGCGGGCATCGCGACCCCGCAGTACGTGAGCGCCTACAGGCGCCCCGGCAGTCCGTGACCGCGCAGATAGGCGGAGGCGTCCATCGCGCGCCCGCCCGGCGGCTGCACGACTAGCAGCTCGAGCGCGCCGGGGCTGCAGTCGAGCAGCAGGCGCCGTCGTGCTTGCGCACCCTCGAGGGCACAGGCGGGCCAATCTCGTCGTGTGCTCGTGAGCCGGTGGGACCCGCCCGCCCGTCCGGCGTGTCGTCGTCGTACAGCGCCGCGCGGTGCACCCCGAGGAGCGTCCCGTCGGCGAGCGCGACGCGGGCGCCGATGTGCGGCTGCAGAGCGCGCACGACGCGCTCGAGCTCGACGGCAGGCCGCGCGGGGTCGAGCAGGCGGTCGGCGGCGGTGATCTTCTCGGCGTATGTGACCCCCTCCTCGGCTGCTCGACGAAGGGCGGCGCCTCGTCAAGCGCACGCACGAGCAGCTCCCCGCCGAGCGCCTGCAACCGTTCGGCGAGCGAGCCGTAGCTGTCGTCGGGGCGAATCGGCTCCTCGCCGGCGAGGCACACCGGGCCGCTGTCCAGTCCCGCGGTGAGGCGCATGATCGACACGCCCGTGCGGGTGTCGCCGGCCATGATCGCGCGCTCGATCGGCGCCGCTCCGCGCCAGCGCGGCAGCAGCGAGGGGTGCACGTTCAGCAGTTGGTACTCGGATAGCAGCGGCTCCTTGATCAGTGCGCCGAACGCGCACACGATGACCGTGTGCGCGTCGCCCGCAGTCCGGGCGGCATCCGCTTCGCCGGCGTGGCTCGCGGGCTCAGCGTCGGCGCTCGCGCCAAGCGCCCGCGCAATCAGGGCCCTGGGCTGCGGGTCGTTGACGCTCTGCGGCTGCTCGAGCGGGATCCCGAGAGAGAGCGCGCGCTCGGCGACCGGCGGCGATGTCAGGCGCCTGCCGCGGCCGCTCGGACGGTCGGGGCGCGTGATCACCAGCGCCGGGCGGTGGGCTTCGCTGCACGCCAGGCGCCCGAGCACCGCCGCGGCGAACTCGGAAGTGCCGAGGAAGACGGTGCTCAACGCACTGGCCTGCCGCCGCGCTAGGCGGCGTCCGGGGGCCGATCCTCGGCGGACGCCCGTGTAGGGCCCTCAGAGTGCCCATACGCTTCAGACTGCGCCTCGCGCATCGCGCGCATCGCCTCCTTGCGCGCCTCGCGCGAGATGCGGTCGAGGATCAGCACGCCGTCGAGGTGGTCGATCTCGTGCTGGATCACGCGCGCCTCGAGCCCCTCGGCCTCGATCTCGCGCTCCGCGCCGGTCTCGTCCTGTGCGCGTACGCGCACGCGCGCGTGGCGCTCCACCTCGACGTGGACGCCAGGCAGGCTGAGGCACCCCTCCTCGGCGGTCTCGAGCTCCTCGCTCGTCCACTCCAACACAGGGTTGACCAGCGCCGTGATCGGATCATCGACATAGGCCCGGTAGACGAGCACGCGATGCAGCACCCCAAGCTGGGTGGCAGCGAGCCCGACCCCGAGCGCGTCGTGCATCAGCTCGCCCATGCGCATGACCTCGGCCTGCAGCTCCTCGTCGAAGCGCTCGACCGGCAGCGCGGTGGCGCGCAGCACCGGGTCGCCGAACTTGCGCACGTGGCGCAGCGCCGCATCGCGCCGCGCGCGCGTCTCCGCGTCGAGCTCGGTGGCCTCGGGCGCGTCCTGCTCGCGCTCGACCTCGACGTCATCGATCTCTGAGCTCGGCGTCTGCAGCTCGAGCGACGTGTCGCCGGTCGGCGTGTCCTGCTCGGCTGTGCGGTCCTCTGCGGCCATCGTCAGTGAGTTTATGAGCGAGAGGCGCACTTCGTGCCTGCGCTCAACCACGCGCCCGCTCCCGGTCGGGGCTCGCCGTGAAGCAAACTGGCTCAGGGGCGTTGCAGCCCGTGCCGAGCACGACGGAAGCTCGCGCGCGCACCTACTACTTGGGACGAGCCTTGCGCTCGAAGAGCACAACGTTCTCGTCCTGCTTGCGCCCGGGAGTAACGAGTGCCAGCTCGACCTTCAGACGACCGTGATCGCGCAACAGCTTGCGCCCTGCCGAGTCGAGCTTGATTTGCGCGACTGCCGTCTTGCCCTGGACGACCGACAGGATGACGCTCGTCCCGATCGTGACGGTGCGGAGCATCCGCTTGCCTTTGACGTGCACCGCCACCTTCACCTTCAGCGTGAGTTTCGCGCGACAGCCTGCTGTGCCTGTGCAGTCGACCTTCACGAGGACATCGCCGTCGTGCGCAACGGGGATTCGCTTGCCCGCGAGCGACAGTGTCGAGTTCGGGGGCGGAGAAGATGAAGCGCCGAGCCCTCCCGACAGTTTCGCACCAGATGTCGATTCCGAAGACGCGGAGCCGGCCGGCGCCGGCGGCGGGCCACCGGGTTTCAGGGCCTCGTCGATTCCCGGCGTGAGGTTGGGAGCGGTCGCCTGGACGAGTTCCGCTTCCGCTTCGGAGACCTTCCCGTTGTAGTACGCAATTTCGAAGCCGCTCGCCAGGTACCCGAGTTTGTAGCCGCCGCTCGGCAGTCCGCGGACCGTGTACACGCCGTTGGCTTCGCTGATCGCACACGAGACCGATTCGCCCTGGCCTTTGGCGTTGGTTCGCATTGCACAGGCAAGCGCTTCATCGACGGGAGCACCGGTCACGGCGCTGGTGATGATGCCGGCGATTTCCGCGCCGGGCGAGAGTTCCGCGTCGATTTCGGCCGTCGTCTTTCCGGCTTCGACCGGCACGGTCGTCGCATCGCTCAGTTCGTACTTTTCGTCGTAGAGCTGGGCGATGTAGTTCAGCTTGCTCGCGGGCGGGGGAACAAACTCGACGAAGTAGCCTCCCGGACCAAGCTCCGAGATGTCGTATTCGCCCGCCGGGCCGGTCTTTGAGCAGCCGAAGGCATGTTCGTATTCGCTTTCTTCTTCACCGAGGAGTTCGAAATTGACCGTGATCGCGCAGACCTCGATCCCCTGCACAGGCGCGTGCGACCCGGCTTCGGTCACCTTCCCCGAGATCCCTCCGAGCGCTTCGGCGGCCTGCGCGCTCGGCGCGAGACCGAGCAGGAGGACGCCGAGCGCGAACGCGCCAAGCAGAGACGGCGGGCGCTTGCGACCGCAAGGCCGTGTGACCCGCGGCAGTCGCTGGCCACACGCTGCGATGAGCGGTCCCGTGACTCAGCCCTTGCCGTGCTTCGGCTTGGCGCCGCGCAAAGTCCCAACCACGTATCCGGTGTGGGTCGCGCCCGCGGGATTGTGGTCGATGATCGTGACTCGCACATGCAGCGTGTGTGAGCGTCCAAGCAACGTCCGCGCCTCGGCGGACAGATGTAGGACCACTGTCGCAACCTTGCCTCCGACCACGGAGAATGAGCCCGTCGCAAGCGTCAGGATGGCCGCCTTCGCCTTGCCAGCTCCGGCCACGCTGGCGCTAACGGCATCGAGCGTGCGCAAGGTCACCGTGCCTGCGCAGTTGCCCACCCCTGCCGGGCAGCTGATCTTGACGCTCACGGCACCCGTCGCACTCGCTTGCAGCGAGGTGCTTGCCAGCTCGGCATCGGGCACAGGCGGCGTGAGGGTGCTCTGAAAGTCGAGCACCTGGCCGCCTGAGTTGGTGGACGATTTATCGGCGGCTTCTTCCTTTTCCTTTGCTTCTCTCGCTTCTTTGGCTTCCTGCCTTTCTTTGGCTTCTTTTGCTTCTTTTGCTTCTTTGGCTTCTTTGGCTTCTTTGGCTTCTTTGGCTTTCTTCGCTTCTTCCGCTGCCTGCCGTTCCTTGGCTTCCTGTTCTTCTTTTCTTTCCTTGGCGGTCTTTCCCGTCACATTGACCAGGGCCGTGGCCGGCGCGCTCTTGAAGCCGTAGCTGTCGCTGACAGTCAGCGTCACCGTGTATTCGCCCGGTTCGCTGTAGGTGTGGGTCGGCAAGACCCCGCTGCTGTCTGGTGTGCCGTCCCCCCAGCTCCAGGAGTAGCTGAGGATCGCACCCGGATATGGGTCGCTGGAGGCGCTGCCGCTGAAGGTCGCGGCGAGACCCGCTTCGGGCGAGCTGGGCGGTGTGATCGCAGCGGTGGGAAGCAGCGGTTTGAACAGGCTGAGCGAGTTGGGCGTGCCAACGCCTGAGGGACCATCGAACCCGGGAGCGGCGTTGCAGGACGTCGTGTATTCACAGTCGACGTGAAGCGCATACCCTTTGACGAGCGCGCCGAATGCGTCGGGGTGACCGCACTCGGACTCCGGCGCCGCGTCGCAGAAGCCGTTGCCGCCTTCGGTGACGTCATAGAGCGCGGAAGAGTCGCCGAGGTGTCCGTAGAGCGTAAGCGACGGGTAGTTGACGCCATCGCTGCCACCGGCGAGGGCATAGAGGCTGCTGATGAGCGGCGTTGAGAGCGACGTGCCGCCGATCGTCAGCCAGTCCTTGCCGCGTTTGAATTCTTCGCAAGCTTCGCCGCAGTTGTAGCTGTCGTAGATGTCAAAGCCGGTGAGCGGGTCCGCGACGGCAGAGAGGTCGGCTGCGAGGCGTTTGCTTCCGCAGCTGGTGGCGGCAAAGCCGGATACGTCCTGCTGCCAGGGCTGGGCGGTGAAGATTGTGCTGCAGCCCCCGCCTGTCGCACCTTCGGAAAACCCTTCGAAGTATCTTTCGTCGAGCGGACCGTTGCCGTTCCATACCTTCTCGCTGGCGCGTTTGCCGCTTTCGTTGAGCTTGAGCGTCGTGCCGCCGACGGCGACGACGGATGGCAGCGACGCGGGGATGTTCGGCCTGGCGGGTGGTTCGTAGCCTTCGTTTAGGTACGTCCAGTCGTCATAGCCATCGTCGCCTGTCGCCGCCGCGATCACGACTCCGCGATGGTTGTAGGCTTCTTCGACCCCTGCGAACCTCGCCTCCGGACCGCCGTAGGAGTTTGAGACCTCCGTCGCCCCCAGGCTGACAGCCTCATTGACGGCAGCTGCGAGGTTGGTGAATTCGCTGTTATCGGCCTCGACCAACAGGATCTTGCAGCCCTGGCACACCGAATGGACGGTCTCGACGTCAAGCGAGATCTCGACCGACCAGCCGGTTTCGTCAGCAGCCGGCAACGAGTTCATTTCTCCCGTCTGACCAACCTTCTCGAAACAGTTGTTGGCAGTCGTGCACGCGGCCAGTCCATATTCGGTGTCGAACTTGGCGAGATCTTTTTCGATGTTCGGATCGTCGTAGGCGTCGATGATCGCGACGGTCTGCCCGGATCCGCCGGCCGTCGGCTCATATCCGTAGGCGCTCGCGAGCTGTGCGGGCGTGAGGCCGCCTGCCGGTCCCGATTTGGACGCTCCATCGTTAACCGCGTAGGGTCTGACCCCGACCTCGCCGGCAGCGGTGGAGGACACGGGAACGCGTACGAGAGCGAAGCACGTCGCGCTTCCCGGCTTCGGTGGCGGGCACACCCGACTGAGCTTCGCGTAGCCGGTCCCGGGGGACGCGAGCGTCGGTTTCGCCCACGCGGCCGGAGCGACGATCAGGCAAAGGAGCACAGCGAGCGCGAACCACGTTCTCGACCCGAAACCTCGAGCGCAGATCGCATCCGTGCTCACATCGTTGCCGCGAAGCCGTCGTACGCCCAACCGCAGACGAGCGAATCCTATCTCCACCACCTTACCTCCGTGTAATCAGCGTGTCGAGTCGCGTGAAACGACCAACTCGTCTATGCCGTCCAGCCGCGAACCGTCCCACAGCCTTCTGCATATCATCCTCCCTGTGGTTGCCCGCGGAGCCGGGCAAGGTACCAGATGTCGGAACCGATGGCAATAGGTCGCCGACGTCACGCAATACCACTTGCCAAGCAATCGTCTCTTAATGTCCCAACCCGCCCGCTATTGCGGATCGACGTCGACGCTGAAGCTCACGCCAGCGTGTAGGCGAGTATCGGCCACCTGCTGCACCGCCGCGCCGACGGCCTGCACCGCACGGCGGCGCTCGGGCGCCTTCACCATCAGCACCGAGCGCTCACGTCCACGCAGGCGAAACAGCGTCGCCGGACCGAGCACAACCGGCCCCTCGCCCACCGTGCTCCCGTGCGCGCCGCGCGTCGCGCTGGCGGCGGACTGCTCGACGAGCGATTGACGCACCGCGCCCGCGGCCGCGCGCGCCTTCTCTGCGACCTCCGCCGAGCACACGATCCTGATCAGGTGCGAGAACGGCGGGTAACTCAGCGCGCGGCGGCGCTCGAGCTCGCCAGCGATGAAGCCGTCGCTGGCGTGGGCGGCCGCGTGCACGATCGCGCGTGCGTCGGGCGCGATCGTCTGCACGAGTACGCGTCCATGTCCGCCTCGCCCGGCGCGCCCGGCGAGCTGGGCGATCAGCGCGAATGTCCGCTCCTCCGCACGAAAGTCGGGGAAGCGCAGGGTGGCATCCGCGTCGAGCACGACCCCCAGGCTCACGTCTGGGAAGTCGTGGCCCTTGGCGACCATCTGTGTCCCGATCAGCAGCCCGCACTCGGCCGCCTCGAAGCGGCGAAGGATCGCGCCGACGCCGCTGTCCGAGCTGTCGGCGACGACGTCGGCGTCGAGGCGGAAAACCGGGAAGCGACCGTCGTCAAAGACATGCGCGAGGTCGTGCGCCAGGCGCTCGGTGCCGGCGCCATGGCGGGCGACAGCGGTCGACGAGCAGTCACAGCAGCGCGCGGGCACCCGCTCGCGGTGGCCGCAGTGGTGGCACGCCAGGTAGCCGCCGGCGCGGTGCAGCACGAGCGCGACGTCGCAGTCCGGACAGCTCCACACACGCCCGCACGAGCGGCACGAGAGGAAGTTCGACCAGCCGCGGCGGTTGAGCAGCACGATCGCCTTCCCGCGTTCGGCGCGCACCTCGGCGAGCGCCTGCGCGGTCAGCGGATGCAGCCCCTGGGTCTCGCCGCGCATGTCCAGCACCTGCACGGTGGGCAGCGGACGCCCGTCCACCCGGCGCGGTAGCACGCTCACGGGCAGGCGCTGCACGCTCTCCGGGCGCGGCGTCGCGCTGCCCAACAGCAGCACCGCACGGCAGCGCTCAGCGCGCTCGGCGGCGACGTCGCGCGCGTCGTAGCGGGGATCGCCCTCGTGCTTGTAGGAGGAGTCGTGCTCCTCATCGACGACGATCAGGCCTAGATCCTCGATCGGCGCGAACACCGCTGATCGAGGCCCTACGCATACCCTCGCCTCCCCCCCGCGCAGGCGACGCCACTCGGCGTAGCGCTGCCCTGGGGTCAGCCGCGAGTGCAGCACCGCAACGGTGTCACCAAAGCGTTCGACGAAGCGCCCGACGATCTGCGGCGTCAGCGCGATCTCGGGGACGAGCACGATCGCGCCGCGACCCTGCTCAAGCGC
The DNA here is from genome assembly GCA_963735615.1 of uncultured Solirubrobacteraceae bacterium. Lineage (GTDB taxonomy): Bacteria > Actinomycetota > Thermoleophilia > Solirubrobacterales > Solirubrobacteraceae > Palsa-744. Next base: position 992,273 of record CAVTLO010000003.1, on the reverse strand, counting down.
TGCCTCGGCGGCGCGCAGGTACACCTCGGTCTTGCCAGAACCGGTCACGCCGTGCAGCAGCCGCTGCTCGGCGCGGCGCTCACCCAACGCCGCGATCACGGGCGCGAGCGCGACCTGCTGCTCGAGCGTGAGCTCCGGCGGGTGCGGGCTGCGCGAGCCCACCGGCAGATGCTGCGGGCGGGCCACCGCGCGACGCTTGCGCCCGCTCAGCCGCCGCGCCGCCCCCGGCGGGAGCACCAGGCCGAGTGCGCGGGCGATCGTCGAGCAGTACTCGGCTGCGATCCATTCCGCCAGCGCCACCAGGTCGGCGGGCAGGGCGGGCGGGCCATCGTCGAGCGCGCGCAGTGGGGCCAGGAGCTTCTCCTCGGCGACCTCGCTCGTATCGGCAAGACCAACGACCACCCCGAGCACCTGTCGAGGACCGAACGGCACCACGAGCATCGATCCGATATCGATCGTGCCTCTGAGCGCCTCCGGCAACCTATAGTCAAACGGCCCGCGCAGCGCGCGAGCCGTCGTCATCGGCTCGACCTGGACGATCGCCGCTGTCGCGCCGAACTCGGCCGCTGGAGCGTCAATCTCGGCGATGTTCCCCACCGCCCTGACCCTAGACGGCCGACAGGCGGCGCCATGCGGCGTCCTCACTCGCTCGTGTGCAAGGCACACGTCGCTCGCTGCGTCCTCGCCTGGCTTGCCTCTCGGCCGTCTTCGAGCTGCCGGTCAGAGACCGGCGGCGCTGCGCAGCGCAGCGGCCTTGTCGGTCTTCTCCCAGGTGAAGTCGTGATCGTCGCGACCGAAGTGCCCGTACGCGGCGGTCTTCTGGTAGATCGGGCGATGCAGTTTGAGCTCCTCGCGGAAGGACCCGGGGCGCAGGTCGAAGACCTGATCGACCGCGCGCGCGATCTGCCCGCGGGTGACGCCGTCCTTCTCCGTGCCGAACGTCTCGACCATCACCGACACCGGATGCGCGACGCCGATCGCGTAGGCGACCTGCACCTCGGCGCGCTCAGCGAGGCCGGCTGCAACGATGTTCTTGGCCACCCAGCGCGCCGCGTAGGCAGCTGAGCGGTCGACCTTAGATGGGTCCTTGCCGGAGAACGCGCCGCCGCCGTGACGCGCCATGCCGCCGTAGGTGTCGACGATGATCTTGCGCCCCGTCAATCCGCAGTCGCCCATCGGGCCACCGATCACGAAGCGCCCGGTTGGGTTGACGAGGAAGTTCTTGACGAGCTTCTTCTCGTCGTAGAGCTCGGCGGGCAGCACTGGGCGCAGCACGTGCTCAAGTAGATCCGGCTTGATCAGGCTCTCTGAGTCGATGCCGTCGGCGTGCTGCGTGGAGATCAGGATCTTTTCGATCTCCACCGGGCGACCGTCCTGGTAGCGGACAGTCACCTGGGTCTTGCCGTCGGGACGCAGGTACGGCAGCACCTCACCCTTGCGGACCTCCGACAGGCGCTTGGCGAGCTTGTGCGCGAGCGCGATCGGCAGCGGCATCAGCTCGTCGGTCTCGGTTGCGGCGTAGCCGAACATCATGCCCTGATCGCCCGCCCCGGCGACGTCCAACTCATCCTCGTCGGCGGGGTCGTGGCGCGTCTCATACGCGGCGTCGACGCCCTGCGCGATGTCAGGCGACTGTTTGTCGATCGCGTTGATGACGGCGCACGTGTCGCAGTCGAAGCCGTATGCGGCGTTGTCGTAGCCGATCCGCCGCACGGTCTCGCGCGCGATTTCCTGGATGTCCACGTAGGTGTCGGTCGAGATCTCCCCGGAGACGACGATCAGCCCGGTGTTGACGAGCGTCTCGCAGGCGACGCGGCCGTAGGGGTCGTCGGTGAGGACAGCGTCGAGCACGCCGTCGGAGATCTGGTCGGCAATCTTGTCTGGGTGGCCCTCCGTGACCGACTCGGAGGTGAACAGGAATTCGTTGTCGGAAAGCTCAGTCATGTCTTGCGGGATCAGCTCCGGGTAGTCGTGGGCGGGTCGCGTGAACGATCACGCGCCGGCGAGATGGACGAAGGGCGCAGAAGTCTATGCGGCGCGGGCGCGCCCGCGCTGGCCGCGCTCGACGAAGTCGATAATCAACGGCACGCCGTCCATCGCGTAGCGGGCGCGCAGGCGGTTCTCCAGGAAGTACGCGTAGTCACGCGTGACGCGCGCGCGCGAGTTGACCTGGATCGCAAAGCGCGGCGGTCGCTCGCCGATCTGAGCCATGTAGATCAGCTTCAGACGATGCCCACTCGAGCCCCGACGCGTGCCGACGGGTGGCTGGCGCGCCTGCACGGCCTCCGCGAGGAAGCGGTTGAGCTCGGGCGTGGGGATGCGCCCGCTGACGCGATCGCCGAGCGTGATCGCCTCGGTCAGCAGGCGTGCGACGTGGCGGCCGGTCTTCGCGCTGACGGTAAGCACGCGCGGGCGTAGTCGCAGCTTTTCGGCAACACGCGCACGCTCGTAATCGAGGTCCAGGCGCCGCCCGCCCTCGCCGTCGGCAGATTCCTGCATGTCCCACTTGTTAAGCACGATCGCGGTCGCACACCCGGCCTTCATCGCCAGCTCGGCGATGCGCAAGTCCTGCGCTGTGACCCCGTCGCCCGCGTCGCAGACGACGAGCGCGACGTCCGCCCGCTCGGCAGCGCGCCGCGAGCGCAGGGCGGTGTAGTACTCGACCGAGTCCGCGACCTTCGCCTGACGGCGGATGCCGGCGGTGTCGACGAGTATCAGCCGGCGATCGCCGACCAAGAGGGGCGTGTCGATCGCGTCGCGTGTCGTGCCCGCGACCTCAGAGACGATCACCCGCTCCTCGCCGAGGAAACGGTTGACCAGCGAGGACTTGCCGACGTTCGGCCTGCCGATCACCGCGAGGCGCACGGTGTCGTCCTCGAACTCTGAATCACCGGGCCCTAGCAGCTCGACGATGCGATCGAGCAGGTCCCCCGTGCCGAGGCCCTGAGCCGCCGAGACGGGCAGCGGCTCGCCAAGGCCGAGCCGATGGAACTCGGCCGCCATCGGCATCTCGGCGACGCCGTCGCACTTGTTTGCCGCGACGATCGTCGGCAGCGAGGCGCGGCGCAGAAGATCGGCCATCTCCTCATCGCCCGCGCGCACGCCGGCGCGCGCGTCGACGACCAGCACCGCCACCGCGGCGTCGGCGATCCCCGCGCGCGCCTGCCCGCGGATCGAGCCGGCGAGTGGGTCCTCGTCGGCGAAGTCCACGCCGCCCGTGTCGATCAGCGTGAAGCGACGGCCATTCCACTCGCAGTCGAGCTCCTTGCGGTCGCGCGTGACCCCTGGGCGCTCGTGCACGACCGCCTCACGGGTGCCCGTGAGACGGTTGATGAGCGAGGACTTCCCCACGTTTGGATAGCCGACAACGGCGACCTTCATCGAGCCAGTATGCCTACTGTTCCCGCACGAGCTCGGCGATTCGCGCCACGACCTCCTCGACGCCGAGGCCGGTGGTGTCGAGCGTGACCGCGTCAGGCGCGGCCTGCAGCGGACTGTGCGCACGGTTGGTGTCTCGCTCGTCGCGCATCGTCTGCTCGGCGAGCACCGTCTCGACGTCGGCGCCGATCTCGGCCGCGCGCCGCCGCGCCCGCTCGCGCGGGTCGGCTGTCAGGAAGATCTTCAGCTCGGCGTCCGGCGCAACGACCGTACCGATGTCGCGCCCCTCGGCCACCCAGTCTCCGTGACCGATCAGCTCGCGCTGCTTGGCAACAAGCGCCTCGCGCACCGCCGGGTCTGCGGCAACGAACGACGCCGCCTCCGAGACCTCCGGCGCGCGGATCTCCCGACTCACCTCGCGCCCGTCGAGCAACACCCTGGATGAGGGTCCCTGCGAGACCTCAGGCGATGCTCCTGGCGCGCTTGGTGAAAGCGCGTCGGCAAACTCGATCGAGACAGCGCGAGCCACCTCACCCAGCGCCCCCGACTGCGTTGGCAGCGCCCCTGCACCCCGCTCGAGCGCCGCGAGCGCGACGCAGCGGTACATCGCGCCGCTGTTGAGGTAGGTGAAGCCGAGCTTGCGCGCGAGCGCGCGCGCCACCGTCGACTTGCCGGCACCGGCGGGACCGTCGATCGCTACGAGCACAGCCGCCCGAGATCCTCGACGAATCCCGGGTAGGACACCGCGGCAGCGTCCATCCCAATCACCTCGACGCCCTCACGCGAGGCGAGCCCGGCGACGGCGCCCACCATCGCCAGGCGATGGTCGCCGCGGGCGTCGATGCTGCCGCCCCGCAGGCCGCCGTTGCCGCGCACGGCGAAGCCGTCGTCGGTGGCCTCAATCTCCGCGCCCAGGCCGCGCAGGCCCTCGACGACGCCGGCGATGCGGTCTGACTCCTTCACGCGCAGCTCCTGCGCGCCGCGCACGATCGTCTCGCCCTCGGCGAAGCAGCCGAGCAGCGCGACGAGCGGCAACTCGTCGATCGCCAGCGGTACCTCATCGGGCTCGACGACGGTGCCCTCGAGCGCGCCGTGGGCGACGTCGAGGTCGCTGACTGGCTCCTCCGGCTCCAGCTCGCCGGCCTCGCTCTCGAGGTCGCCGAGCACGATGCCGCGCATGCGACGCAGGATCCGCAGGAAGCCCGTGCGCGTCCAGTTGACGCCAACGTCGCCGATCAGCAGGCGCGAGCCGGGCACGAGCACGCCGGCGGTGACCAGGAACGCAGCCGAGCTCGGGTCGCCGGGGACGCTCACTCGCTCAAGCAGCAGCTCGTCGGCGTTGACGACCGTGACGTGCAACCCGTTGCGGTGGATCGCGACGCCGGCGCGCAACAGCATCCGCTCGGTGTGGTCGCGGCTGCGCGCGGGCTCACCGACGGTGGTCGCCCCGTCTGCGGTGAGTGCGGCTAGCAGGATGCACGACTTGGCCTGTGCGCTTGCGACCTCGAGCTCGTAGGAGATCGAGCGCAGCCGCGCGCCGCGGATGTGCAACGGCGAGAAGCGCCCGTCGCGAGCGTCCAGCTCGGCACCCATCTGGCGCAGTGGCTCGGCGATCCGATCGACCGGGCGGCGGCGGATCGACTCATCGCCGTCGAGCGTGAAGGAGCGCCCCTCCTGCGCGGCCAGCCAGCCCGGCAGCAGCCGCAGCAGCGTGCCGGCGTTGCCGACGTCGATTGGCTGCTCGGGCTCGCGCGCGTCGCGCAGGCCGGTGCCGCGGATGACGAGATCCTCGCCGTGCACCTCCACGAGCGCCCCCAGGGCGCGCACCGCGTCGAGCGTCGAGGTCGTGTCGGCGGCGTGCAGGTAGCGTTCGATGCGCACCGGCTCGGAGGCCATCGCACCGAGCAGCGCGGCGCGATGTGAGATCGACTTGTCGGCCGGCGCGCGCAGCTGGCCGGAGAGTCCCTGCGCGGGCTCGAAGCGCATGTTCATCGGGTCCCCCTCATGCTCGCACCACCGGGAAGCCGAGGTCGGCGATCAGCTCCCTGGCCCGTCCGGCGTGCTCGTCGCCAGCGATCCACAGCGCGACCACGCCCTGACGGTTGTCCTGGGAGGGTGAGAGCACCATGTCGACGATGTTCACGCCGGCACCGCCGAGCGCGAGCGCGATCTCGGCGATCACCCCCGGCCGGTTGGGCACGGATGCGCGCAGCTCGTGCACGGGTCCTCCCACGAGGCCCGTGCCGAGCAGCCGTTCGCGCTCGGCGCGCGCTCGCTCGTTCCAGGCGGTTACCGCCGGCGCATCTTCCGCCGCGAGCCACCCACGCATGTCGTGCAGGCGCCCCGCGAGCTCGTCGATGCCGGCGATCAGGGCGTCGCGGTTGGACATGTAGATGTCGGTCCAGATCGCGCTGTTGGCGCCGGCGACGCGGGTGGCGTCGCGGAAGCTTGGGCCGACCGCGGGCAGGCGCTCTGATTCCTCGCCGAGCAGGCTGGCGGTCTGCGAGACGAGCAGGTTGGCGAGCACGTGCGGCAGGTGCGACACGCTGGCCATCAGGCGGTCGTGGGTATCGGCGTCGATCGCCGTTGGACGGGCGCCGAAGCGGCTGAGCAGCCTGTGCAGACGCTCGTACAGCACGCCGGCGGTGCTGCTTTTGGCGGGCGTCAGATACCAGGTTGCGCCGTCGAAGAGATCCTCGCGTGCGTTCTCGACGCCGGCGGTCTCAGCGCCGGCGAGCGGATGCCCGCCCACAAACCGCTCGTCCGCGGCGGCGTCGGCCAGCACCCGCTTGGTCGAGCCGACATCACTTACCACGCAGTCGGGGCCGGCGGCGGCGAGCGCAATGCGCACGCTCTCGCCGAGCGCACCGACGGGCGCAGCCACGAACACGACGTCGGCGCTCGCCACGGCCGCGGCGACGTCCGGCGCCTGCATGTCGATCGCCCCCAGCTCCAGCGCCTTCGCGCGCACGGCCGCGTCCGGGTCATACCCGCAGACCTCCGCGCCCGCGCGTCCCCGCGCCGCGAGGCCGATCGATCCGCCGATCAGCCCCACGCCGAGGATCGCGACCCTCAACGGGTCTGCCTTTTGGCGCGACCCATCAGACTGCGCTGAGCGCCTTTCCCGCGAGCGCAGCCGCCCGCTCGACCATCTGGGCGTACTCGGCGAAATCCTCTGCTTTGAGCGCTTGCGGCCCGTCGCAGATGGCCTCATCGGGATTCGGGTGCACCTCAACGATGATGCCATCGGCGCCAACCGCGGCGGCCGCCAGCGACAGCGGCAGCACGAGGTCGCGCCGTCCGGCGGCGTGGCTCGGGTCGACGATCACCGGCAGGTGTGAGAGCTCCTTGAGCACGGGCACCGCCATCAGGTCGAGCGTGAAGCGGTAGGCGGTCTCGAACGTGCGGATACCCCGCTCGCAGAGCATCACGTTGGGGTTGCCTTCCTTGAGGATGTACTCGGCCGCCATCAGCAACTCGTCGAGCGTGGCAGCCAGTCCGCGCTTGAGCAGCACGGGACGCCCCGCGCGACCGAGCTCGGACAGCAGCGGGTAGTTCTGCATGTTGCGCGCGCCGATCTGGATCACGTCGGCGACCTCGAGCACCGCATCCAGGTCGCCGATGTCCATCAGCTCGGTGACGATCGGCAGGCCCGTCTCGGCCTTCGCCTCGGCGAGCAGGCGCAGGCCCTCCTGACCCAGACCCTGGAACGCGTACGGGGAGGTACGCGGCTTGTAGGCGCCGCCGCGCAACAGCGTCGCGCCCGCGTCACGCACCACCCGCGCCGTCTCAAGCGTCTGTTCGCGCGACTCCACCGTGCATGGCCCCGCGATCAGCGCGAAGCTCTCGCCGCCGATCTTGCGCCCGTCGACGTCTAGCACGGTGCGCTCGCCGTGCATGATCTGCGCAGAGGCGAGCTTGTACGGCTTGAGGATCGGCACCACGCGGTCGACGCCGGGCTGACCCTCGAGGCCGAGGCCCTCGACGTTGGCGTCCTGCTCAACGTCGCCAATCGCCCCGATCACGGTCACCCGCGCGCCCGAGCTGCGGTGTGCGCGAGCGCCGGCTCGCTCGATCTTGGTTACGACCGCCTGCACCTCCTCCTCGGTGGCGGTCTCTTTCATGACAATCATCATCGACTCATCCTTTCACTAACGCCTGGGCATGTTAGAGGTGCTGGATACCCACCTCTCGATCGATCGTGAGGAGGACGTTGAGACGCCCTGTGGCTGGCGCTCGGTCCCACTTGCGGGACCCGGTGCGGCCGGTGGCACCCGCTCACGGACGGGTGCAGGCCGAAGCGCCTAGATAAATCGCCAGGCGAAATACGCGCACGAGGACGGCCACGCTGCGAGGGCGCGAGAGGCGGGAGCGTATGTGCTCAGCGACGCGGTCATGGCTGTCTGCACGTGTTTGTAGCAGACCCGCGCTCAGTAGTCGAGCAGTGGGAGACGATTGACACCTGCAGCCTCAGCGCGTCGCGGCTGGCGCCAACACGTCGGCGAGCGCGTCGAGGAAGCGGCCGTTCTCCTCCGGCAGACCGTAGGTGACGCGCAGCGCCGGCGCTTGCGAGCCGAGCGCGCTGCCGCCGCGCACGAGCACGCCACGCTCAAGCAGCCCCTGCATGATCTGCTGCTCGTCGCGATCCTCGCCGAGCGCGAACCAGCAGAAGTTCGCCTGCGAGTCCGCCGGCTCGATGCCGAGCGCGCGCAGGCGCTCCTCGACGGAGATCCGCTCGGCGACAGTGCGGATGACGCGCTCCTCGACCTCGTCCTGATGGGCGAGCGCCTCGACGGCTGCGGCCTGGGCGAGCGCGTTGCAGAAGAACGGCTGGCGCACCTGGTCGAGCGCCCGTGGCAGCTCCTCTGAGCCGCACAGCGCGAAGCCGACGCGCAGGCCGCACAGGCCGTGGACCTTTGAGAAGGTGCGCAGCAGCGCGAGGTTGGGGTGGGCGTCGAGCAGCTCAAGCGACGCGTCCGCATCATCGATCGTATTGAACTCGCAGTAGGCCTCGTCGAGGATCACACATACCTGGCGCGGGACCTCGGCGAGGAAGCTGGCGATGTCGGCGAGCGGGACGGCAGTGCTGGTGGGGTTGTTGGGGTTGCACACGAGCACCAGCCGCGTGGCGACGGTGATCTCGCGCAGCATCGCCTGCAGGTCGTGGCGTTCGCCACCGTCGAGCGCAACCGTGACCGCCCGCGCACCCGAGGCTGCGGCGAGGTGCGGATAGACGGAGAACGACGGCCACGCGTACACGAGCTCGGCGCCCGGCTCCAGCAGCGCCTCGCCCGCGGCGAGCAGGATGTCGCACGAGCCGTTGCCGATGGCGATGCGCGACCCGGGCACGCCGTAGCGATCGCTGAGCTTCTGGCGCAGCAGCGAGTTGGACGGATCGGGATAGCGGTTGAGCGTGCCCAGTGCGCGCTCGATCGCCTCGCGGACGGCCGGTAGCGGCGGATACGGCGACTCATTGCTGGCCAGGCGCACGAGCGGCTCCTGCTGGGCGTAGCCCCCGGCGGCCGGGTATACGGGAATCCGCCTGATGCGCTCTGAGAACTCGATCGCCACGTGCTTATTGTGCCGCGTGCAGGTCGGCGCGCAGCTCGCGGGCATCTCCCAGGTAAACATGCGCGGGCTCGTGCGCGTCATCTGCGTAGTAGTGGATCAGCACCCTGATCACCCGCGGCATCGATTGCGGGACGGGGATCTCCTGCGCGCACAGCAGCGGCACGCGGTCGAAGCCGAGCGCGCGTGCGGCGACGGCGGGAAACTCGGCGTTGAGGTCCCTGGTGGCGGTGAAGATGCAGCTGACGACGTTCGCCAGCTCGAGCGCGTTGCGCTTCATGATCTCGCCCATCAGCTCGGTCGTCGCCTCGAGGATGAAACGGGCGTCGTTGCGCTCGACGCTTACAGCGCCGCGCAGGGCAAACAGTCGCATGGCGGGCGATTCTGTCAGAGCGTGAGCGCGCGCAGGCGCTCGACCTCCGCGTCCGCGACGCGCCGGTGCGCACCGGGAGCCAGGCCGTCCAACGCCAACGGGCCGAAGCGGGTGCGCTCGAGCTCGAGCACCGGATGGCCGATCGCCTGGCACATCCTGCGCACCTGGCGGTTGCGGCCCTCGTGGATCGTCAGCTCGATCACGTTCGAGCCCGCCACGCCGACACGGCGCACTTGGGCAGGCGCCGTGCGACCGTCCTCGAGGCGCACGCCCTCGCGCAGCGCGCGCAGCGTGTCTTTGGCGAGCGGCGCGCCTCCGAGCCGCGCGCGGTAGGTCTTGGGCACCTGAAAGCGGGGATGGGTGAGCCTGTTCGCCAACTCGCCGTCGTTGGTGAGCAGGATCAAGCCTGAAGTGTCGATGTCCAGCCGCCCGACGGGGTACAGCCGCAGCCCGCGCGCTGGCACCAGCTCGGTCACCGTGCGCCGCCCGTGCGTGTCGCGCGCGGTGGAGACGACGCCAACTGGCTTGTTCACGGCATAGAGCACGCGCGGCTCTGGTCCCGCGAGCGGCCGGCCGTCGAGCGCCACGTGACTGTCCTCATCGACGTCGCGGGCCGGGTCGGTGACGACCTCCTCCCCCACGCTCACGCGCCCCGCCGTGATCAGCAGCTCGGCGGAGCGCCGCGAGGCAACGCCTGCATGCGCAAGGTACTTGGCTAGGCGCATATCGACGGGGCCGGGGCGGAGCTCATCTGCTGCAACCATAGGAGCCACACGGCCGCCGCCGCACCCCGCCCCCGGGCATCCCGATAATGGACCTCCAATTGCTCGACCAGACGCTCACCGACCGCGGTGAGCCCCGTTTTCGCGCCCGCCAGGTGTGGGCGTGGGCAGCACATGGCGCGAGCAGCTTCCAGGAGATGACTAACCTGCCGGGCGGCCTACGCGAGGCGCTCTCCGGCGAGCTTCCCTTCTCGACGCTGAGCCTGCGCGATGAGGCGCACTCGCGCGACGGCACGATCAAGGCGCTGTTCGACACTACCGACGGCCGGCCGCTGGAGGCGGTGCTGATGCGCTACCAGGACAAGCGCCGCTCGATCTGCGTCTCCTCCCAGTCGGGCTGCCCGCTCACGTGCACCTTCTGCGCCACCGGCGCGATGAGGTTCGCGCGCAACCTGACCGCGTCGGAGATCCTCGACCAGGCGCTCCACTTCCGCCGCGTCGAAGCGATCGACCATTGCGTGTTCATGGGCATGGGCGAGCCGATGCTGAACCTCGACAACGTGCTCGCAGCGTGCGAGCGCCTGCCCGACGTCGGCATTACCCACCGTCGCACGACGATCTCGACCGTCGGCTGGATCCCCGGCATCGAACGGCTGGCCGAATCCGATATGCCGATCCGCCTGGCGCTGTCGCTGCACGCCGCCGACGAAGCTCTGCGCACGGAGCTGATGCCCGTCAACGAGCGCTACCCGCTGCGCGATGTGATCGATGCGTGCCGCGCGTTCTACGCGCGCAAGCACAGGCGCGTGTTCATCGAGTACGTGATGCTCGCAGGCGTCAACGACCGCTACGAGCAGGCGCTCGCGCTCGCCGACGCGCTCTCGGGCCGGCGTGAGGGTGCGCCGCCGATCTTCAAGGTCAACTTGATCCCGTACAACCCCACCGCGGCCGGGGCCTACCAGGGGTCCAGCCGCGAGTCGATCGCGGCGTTCCGAAGCGCGCTGGAGTCCCGCGGCGTCCCCGTAACGGTGCGCCTCACACGCGGACGCGACATCGACGCGGCCTGCGGGCAACTCGCCGCGCGCGCCGCCTAGCTCGGCCCGCCGCCAGCCCGCGCCTCGCCCGCCCGCAGCAGCCGCTCGCGCAGCTCGGCCTGCTCCTCGGGGGTCGGGTCCCAGCGGGCGATGTCGGGGAGCTCGTCGAGGCTGCGCAGCCCGAACAGCTTGAGGAACTGGGTGGTCGTGCGGTAGAGGACGGCACCGAACTGCGAGTGGCCGGCCTCCTCGACCAGGCCACGGTCGAGCAGCGTCGCGCTGGCCGAGTCGGCGCTGACACCCCGAATACGCGTGATCTCGGGCCTTGAGATCGGCTGCAGGTAGGCGACGATCGCGAGCGTCTCCGCCTGCGCGGGGCTGAGCGTGGAGGCGCGGGGGCGGCTGAACAGCCGCCGCGCTGCGTCCTCGGTATCCGGGTCGCTCGCGAGCGTCCAGCCGCCGCCCAGCTCCCGCAGCCTGATGCCGCGGCACCCCGGGGCGTACTCCTCGGCGAGCACGGCCAGCGCCGCTACCACGGCGCCCTCGCCCGTCTCTGTCGCGTCAGCCAGCTCGGCCGGGCTGAGCGGATCGGAGGACAGGAACAACAGTGCCTCGACCGTGCGCGCAAGCGTGGGCGTCTGTAGCTCGTCGCTGCCCGCGCCGTCGACCCGTGGCGCGTCATCTGCACCATCCGGGGCAGCCTCTTCGACAGCTACAGCCGAGTCCTCGACGTCGCTCACCCGCGAAACCCTACGCCCCGCGAGCGCTCAGCGCGAGCGCCTCGACGGGTGCCTCGGCAGCGCGACCGCGGATGGCGATCTCGCCGAAGCTCTCCTGCTGCTCCCAGTCGGCCTCGCCACGTTTGTAGAGCTCGAGCAGCGCGAACAGGGTGACGGCGACAGTCATCCGGTCGGCTCCGCGGACGGCCTCATCGAAGCTGAAGCTGCCGCGGCGCAGCAGGTCGCGCAGGTGCGCGAGGCGCTCAGCGACGGTGACACGACTGACGGCGATGTGGCGCACGCTGATCGTCGGCGGCATCAGCAGCAGCCGCCCGATCGCCTCGCCCAGGAGCTGCGGTCTGTGCGAGCCGTCGGCCGCGTGCACGATCGCGCGGCGCAGGCTCGGTGGCGGCGGGGCGAGGCGGAAGCGGACCCCGTGCTCGGCATCCAACAGCTCACGCAGATGCGCCGCGGCGGCGCGGTAGCGACGGGCATCGAGCATCCGCGCGAGCAGCTCCTCGGCGGCCTGTTCGGGCTCGATGTCCAGCAGCTCCTGCTCCTCGCCGCTGAGCATCAGGCGCGACTTCAGCTCCAGTAGCGCGGCGACGAGCACGATGAACTCGGTGGCGGTCTCGAGGTCGAGCTCGCCGCGCTGCTCGAGGTGATCGAGGTAGGCGAGCACGACGTCGGCGAGTTGCAGCTCGAGCAGGTCGACCTCTTCGCGCAGCACGAGCGTCAGCAGCAGGTCGAACGGCCCGCTGAAGACGTCCAGGTCGAGCTCCAGGGCGTCGAGGCTCACCGCTCCACCATGCCCGGGCCACTCGTCGCGTCGCTCACCCGCGCACCGTATCGAGCGCCGATGACGTGCTCGGTGCTCACGCGCCGCCGGACCCCAGCGTGGGCGCTCCGACGCCCATGCGCTCGCGCACCTCGGCGAGCGTCACCGCGGCGATCGCCTGCGCGCGCACGGCGCCGTCGCCGAGGATCGCCTCGAGCGCGGCCTCGTCAGCCCGCAGCTGGTGGTAGCGCTCGCGCACAGGCGCGAGGTAATCGACCACGGCCGCCGCGACGGCTGCCTTCAGTTCGCCGTAGCGGGCCTCGGACAACTCGGCCTCGACAGCGGCCGGGTCGGTGCCGCGCACAGCGGCGAGGATTTCGATCAGGTTGCTCACACCCGGCTTCTGCGGGTCGCGGCGCACCTCGCTGCCCGAGTCGGTGACGGCGCTCTTAAACTTCTTCTCGATCGCCTGCGGCTCGTCGAGCACATACACGGTCCCCTGCTCGCTGCCGCTGGTCGTGGACATCTTGCGCGTGGGGTCCTGCAGGTCCATGATCCGCGCGCCGACCTCCGGGATACGGTGCTCGGGCACGACCAGCACCTCCTCCCCATCCCCGAAGCGCGAGTTGAAGCGCCGGGCGACGTCGCGCATCAGCTCCAGGTGCTCGCGCTGGTCCTCCCCCACGGGCACCTCCTCGGCGCGGTAGGCGAGCACATCGGCGGCCTGCAGGACGGGGTACAGCAGCAGCCCTGCGGAGACGAGCTCGCGCTGCGCCAGCGACTTGTCGCGGAACTGGTGCATCCGCTGCAGCCGGCCGAGCTCGGTGACGCTGCACAGCAGCCACGTAAGCCCCGTGTGCTCGGGCACGTCGCTCTGGCGAAAGAGGATGCAGCGCCTGGGATCGAGGCCCGCGGCGAGCAGGATCGCAGTCGTGTCGTACAGCCGCTCGCGCAGCTCTGAGGGGTCGTAGGCGACGGTGGTCGCGTGCAGGTCGACGATGCAGAAGATGCCCTCGCCGCGCTCCTGGCTTGAGATGTACTGCGCGATCGCGCCGATGTAGTTGCCGAGGTGCTTGCGCCCGGTGGGCTGGATGCCGGAGAAGATGCGCATGCGGGCTCAGCGCCGGCGCAGCGAGCTGTCGGTGAGCCACGGCGGGTCCCAGCCAGTGTCGTTCTGGTTGACGTTCGTCCCCGGCGGGACGATCTCGTCGATACGGTCGAGCACGTCCGCGCTCAGCTTCGTCTCCAGCGCCGGCAGCTGGCTGTCGAGCTGCTCCATCGTGCGCGGGCCGATGATCGCGGCGGTAACCGCCGGGTGGTTGACGACAAACGCGAGCGCCATCTCGATCAGCGAGATCCCAGCCTCATCGGCCACCTCTCCAAGCGCCTGCGCAGCGGCGAGCTTCGCCTGGTTGCCTGGGATCGACATGTCATAGCGCGAGGGGAGCATCTGCGCGCGCCTGCTGTCCGCGGGCGACTCGCCGCCCTTGCCGTACCTGCCCGACAGCCAGCCGCCGGCGAGCGGGCTCCACGGGATCACGCCCATCCCGTAGCGCTCGCATACGGGTAGCACGTCGGCCTCGCTGCGGCGGATCAGCATCGAGTAGGGCGGCTGCTCGCAGACGAAGCGCTCGCGTCCGCGCCTCTCGGCTACCCACTGGGCCTCGACGATCTGGTGGGCGGGGAAGGTCGAGCTGCCGACGTAGCGGACCTTGCCGGCGTGCACGAGGTCGCTGAGCGCGCCGAGCGTCTCGTCGATGTCGGTGTCCGGCTCGGGGCGATGAATCTGGTAGAGGTCGATCCGGTCGGTTTTGAGCCGCCGCAGGCTGTTCTCGATCTCCTCGATGATCCAGCGGCGGGAGTTGCCGAACTTGTTCGGATCCTCGTCGTGCATCCTGCCGTGGACCTTCGTGGCGAGCACGACCGAGTCGCGCCGGCCGCCGGCGAGCGCCTTGCCGACGATCTCCTCTGACTCCCCGCGCGAGTACACGTCGGCGGTGTCGATGAAGTTGATGCCCGCCTCGAGCGCGCGGTGGATGATGCGGATCGAGTCCTCGTGGTCGGTGTTCCCCCACGCGCCGAACATCATCGCGCCAAGGCACAGCGGGCTGACGCTGACGCCGGTGCTGCCGAGTTTGCGGTGCTCGATCGTCATCAGACGATCACCTCCCTGATCACAGGGCTCTTAGCTGCGGCGACCTCGTCGAGGCGGCGCACGGGCGTGCTGTACGGCGCCCCGAGCGCGATCTCGGGGTCCTCGGCGGCCTCCCTGAGGATCGCGGCGACGGCGTCTGCGAACGCGTCGAGCGTCTCCTTGGTCTCGGTCTCGGTCGGCTCGACCATCAGCGCCTCATCGACCAGCAGCGGGAAGTACACGGTGGGCGGGTGAAAGCCGAAGTCGAGCAGGCGCTTGGCGAGGTCGAGCGTCTTGATCTGCAGCTCCTTCTTCATCGGCCCGCCGGAGAGGACGAACTCGTGCATGCACAGCTCGCCGTAGGCGAGCGGCAGGTACTCAGCGACGCCATGCTGCTTGAGTCGCGCAAGTAGGTAGTTGGCGTTCAGCACGGCGGTTTCGGAGGCGTCCTTGAGGCCGTCGCGACCGAGCGAGCGGATGTAGGCGTATGAGCGCACGAAGCAGCCGTAGTTGCCGTGGAAGCCGCGCAGGCGCCCGATCGTTTTCGACCCCACGCGCCCGCTGCCGAAGTCGAGCTCGTACGCGCCGTCCTCGCGCCGGGCAACGACGGGGACCGGCAGGTATGGCGCGACCCGCTCTGAGACGGCGATCGGCCCCGAGCCCGGCCCGCCGCCGCCGTGGGGCTGGGTGAAGGACTTGTGCAGGTTGAAGTGGACGATGTCGAAGCCCATGTCGCCGGGGCGCGAGAGACCCATGACGGCGTTGAGGTTGGCGCCGTCGTAGTACAGCGTCGCCCCCACCCCGTGCACGATCTCGGCGATCTCGGTGATGTTGGGGTCGAACAGGCCGAGCGTGTTGGGGTTGGTGAGCATCAGGCACGCGACGTCGGTGTCGGCCTTCGCGCGCAGGTCGTCGATGTCGACGCCGCCGTCGGCGTTGGTGGCGAGCTTGACGACCTCGAAGCCGGCCATCGTGACGGTCGCGGGGTTGGTGCCGTGGGCGGTGTCAGGCGTGAGCACCTTGTGGCGCGACTCGCCACGCTCCTCGTGGTAGGCGCGCGTGACGAGCAGGCCGGCGAGCTCGCCGTGGCTGCCGGCGGAGGGCTGCAGCGAGACATGCGGCAGGCCGGCGAGCTCCGACAGCGCGCCCTGCAGGCTCCACATCAGCTCGAGCGCTCCCTGTGCGCGCTCGGCGTCCTGCAGCGGGTGCAGCCGCGCGTTACCGGGGAGCGCGGCGACGCGCTCGTGCAGGCGCGGGTTGTGCTTCATCGTGCACGAGCCGAGCGGATAGAAGCCCGAGTCGAGGTCGTAGTTGCGCTTGGAGATGCCGACGTAGTGGCGCACGATCTCGGGCTCTGAGACCTCGGGGAGGCGCGGCGGCTGCGAGCGACGGAAGCGCTCGGGCAACAGCTCGCTGACGTCCACGCGCGGAACGTCCAGCTCAGGACAGACGAACGCGCGCCGCCCGGGCGCGCCCTTCTGGAAGATCGTGCGCGCGGCCTCGCGCTGTAGCGGCGGGCTCATACGGTCACCACCGTCTGACGCTCTCCCGCCGTCCGACGCTCAGCCGCGACGGCGGCGGCGAGCACCTCGACGAGCCGGTCGATGTCGGCGCGCGTGCGCCGCTCGGTGATCGCAACGAGCAGCACACCCAGGTCCTCCTCGCGGCCGCTGAGCGCGTGCACATCGACGCCGGGGTTGACGCCGTGCGCGGCGCAGCGGCGCTTGACGGCGGCGACGTCGCCGTCAAGCCGCAGCGCGAACTCGCGGATGACGGGCTGGTCGTGCAGCTTCTCGACCCCGTCGAGCGCGGCGAGCACCTCGCGTGCGTAGTGGGTGCGGGCGAGCAGCAGCTCACCCAGCTCGACGATGCCCCGGCGTCCGAGCCAGGTGAGGTAGACAACGCCGGCGAGCGCGTTGAGCGCCTGCGAGGTGCAGATGTTGGAGGTGGCTTTCTCGCGGCGGATGTGCTGCTCGCGCGTCTGCAGCGTGAGTACGAAGCCGCGCCGACCGTCGACGTCGACGGTCTCGCCGGCGATGCGCCCGGGCATCCGCCGCAGGTACTCCTCGCGCGCGGCGAAGATGCCGAAGGAAGGTCCGCCGAAGTCCAGGCGGTTGCCGAGCGGCTGGCCCTCGCCGACGGCGACGTCGACGCCGCACTCACCGGGTGGCGCGAGGATGCCGAGCGCGATCGGGTCGACCTGGGCGATGACCACAGGCACCCGCCCGCCGGCGCTGCTCTCGCCGGACGCCTTGGCGGCGGCGCTGAGGGCGGCGGCGTCCTCGACGGCGCCGTAGAAGTTGGGCTGGGCGAAGATCGCAGCGCTGGTGTCCGCGTCGATCGCGTGCGCCCACGCGTCGGGGTCGGTGACGCCATCGCGCAGCGGCACCTCGACGACGTCCATGCCGAAGCCGTGGGCGTAGGTGCGCAGCGTCTCGATCGTGTGCGGGTGCATGCCGGCGCTGACGACAAACCTGCGTCCGTCGTTGTGCAGCTTGGCGAGGTAGCCGGCAGCGGCGACCGCTGAGGGTCCCTCGTACACGGACGCGTTGGAGACGGGCAGGGCGGTGAGCTCGGAGATGGCCGTCTGGTACTCGAACATCACCTGCAGCCCACCCTGGGAGATCTCCGGCTGATAGGGGGTGTAGGGCGTGAGGAACTCCGAGCGCTCCATCAGCATGTCGATCAGCGCGGGGACGTAGTGGTCGTACATCCCGGCGCCGAGGAAGCTCAGCTCATCCTCGGCGCTGGTGTTGCGCGCCGCTAGCGCGCGCAGGTGCTCGTAGACGTCCTGCTCGGGCAGCCCGTCGGGCAGGTCGAGCTCGCGGCTAAGGCGCACCGGCGCGGGTATCTGGCGCTCGAAGATCTCCTGCAGCGAGCCAACCCCAATCGCCGCGAGCATCGCGTCGAGGTCCTGCGGGGTGATGGCGGTGTAGCGACTCAACTGCAGCCCAGCCTAGCCGGCCAGCGTGGCGATGTAGGAGGCGGCGTCGAGCAGCGCGTCGCCCTCGGCGGGATCGGACAGGCGCACCTTCACCAGCCAGCCCTCGCCGTATGGGTCCTCGTTGATCATGCCGGGGTTCTCGGCGACGACCGGGTTGACCTCGACGACCTCGCCGGACAGCGGCGCGACGACGTCGGAGACGGCCTTGACGGACTCGACCTCGGTGTAGGGCTCGCCCCTGATGAGCGTGGTGCCGAGCGCGGGCGCCTCGAAGAACACGACCTCGCCGAGCGAGTCCTGGGCGTACCAGGTGATCCCGAGGGTCGCGTGGGCGGGGTCATCGGCGTCGATGCGCGCCCAGTCGTGCTCAGGGTGATAGAGGAGCTCCGCGGGGTAGCTG
Source organism: uncultured Solirubrobacteraceae bacterium (assembly GCA_963735615.1). Classification (GTDB taxonomy): domain Bacteria; phylum Actinomycetota; class Thermoleophilia; order Solirubrobacterales; family Solirubrobacteraceae; genus Palsa-744. The sequence goes on along the minus strand of CAVTLO010000003.1, from coordinate 974,223 downwards.
GCCTGCGCCATTCACGCGTCCTTTCTATAAAGCGGCTTGTCCTTGACCACGGCGGGGCGCATCTTGCCACGAACGTCTATCTCCAGCCGGGTGCCGCTGGCTGACCGCTCAGCGGGCACGTAGGCGAGGCCGATGCCGGTGTGCAGGCACGGCGAGAGCGTGCCGCTCGTGACCTCGCCCCCACCGGCTACCGGGTTTCCCTGGCGGGCGATCCCAGGCCCGTCGATGGCGAACGCGACGAGCCGCTCGGCCGGGGGGCGGGCGGGCTTTCCTTCCCGCACCTCGCGCACTGCGTCGGCGCCGATAAAGCCGGTGTCCTCCTTGCAGCACCAGCCGAGCCCCGCTTCGATCGGCCCACGCTCGACGCTGAGGTCGTTGCCGTAGAGGTGAAAGCAGACCTCCAGGCGCAGCGTGTCGCGCGCGCCGAGCCCCGCCGGCGTGGCGCCGCGGCGCACGATCTCATCCCACAGCGCGGGCGCATCCTCGGCCGCGCACAGCAGCTCGACGCCGTCCTCGCCGGTATAGCCGGTGCCGCACACGATCGCCTCGGCGCCGGCCAGGTGGCGCGTCTCGGCGCGCATGCGCGCGGGCAGCGGCGCGTCTGAGATCGCCTGTACGAACTCGCGCGCGAGCGGCCCCTGGACGGCGAGCATCGCCCAGTCGTCGATCCGGTCGTGGACCTCGACGGCGGGCACGTCGGCGGCGTGGGCGCGGAACCAGGCTAGATCCTGCTTGTGGTTGGAGGCGTTGCTGATCGTCAGGTAGCGCTCGACGTCCAGGCGGTAGGTGAACAGGTCATCGAGCACGCCGCCGTCCTCGCGGCAGAGCACCGAATACTGCGCGCCGCCAGGACCGATCTTGGCGACGTCGTTAGAGAGCAGCCGCTGCAGCAGCTGCAGCGCCCCCGGCCCGACCGTTTCGATCTCGCCCATGTGCGAGACGTCGAAGATCCCGCACGCCTCGCGCACGGCGATGTGCTCCTGGATGACGCCGTCGTAGTGGACGGGCATCTCCCAGCCGGCGAAGTCGACGAGCTTGGCGCCGGCGGCGACGTGGCGGTCGTACAGGGGGGTGCGGCGCAACGTCGGAGGTGCCGTCGAGGACATGTGGCCCAGGCTAGCGAGAGATCGGCTGACGCCGTTCGACCCGTACATGTACGGGTCGTCGGCCGGCACATGTGCCGGCCGCTGGGGTCGCACATGTGCGACCCCGCCGGTGGCGCATGCGCCACCGGAACTACGGAACTACATCAGCGCAGGAACGGCGGGACGTCGATGTCCTCGTCGGAGATCTCGAGCGTCGAGCGCTGGCGATCTGAGATACGAGGGTTCCTGTCGGGACGCGCCGGCGCGCGCGAGTCGCGGCGGGAGCTCGAGCGCAGCGCGCCGCCGCGGTGGTCAAAGCCGGTACCGATGACGGTCACGCGCACCTCGTCGGACATGCTCTCGTCGATGACGGCGCCGAAGATGATGTTGGCGTTGGGGTCGGCCTCGTTCTGGATGATCTCAGCGGCGTCGTGGACCTCGAACAGACCTAGGTCTTTGCCGCCGGTGATGTTCAGCAGGATCCCAGTGGCGCCGTCTACGGACTCTTCGAGCAGCGGCGAGGAGATCGCCGCCTTGGCGGCGTCAGCGCAGCGGTTCTCGCCGGCGGCGGTGCCGATGCCCATCAGCGCGGAGCCGGCATCCTGCATGATCGTGCGCACATCAGCGAAGTCGAGGTTGATGAGGCCGGGGATCGTGATCAGGTCGGTGATCCCCTGGACGCCCTGGCGCAGGACGTTGTCGGCCTCGCGGAACGCGTCGAGCATCGACGTGCGCCGCTCGACGACCGTCAGCAGCTTCTCGTTGGGGATCACGATCAGCGTGTCGACGACCTCGCGCAGGCGCTCGATGCCCTCGATCGCCTGGCGCCCGCGCTGGGAGCCCTCGAAGTCGAACGGGCGCGTGACGACGCCGACGGTCAGCGCGCCGATCTCGTTCTTGGCGATCTCCGCGATCACCGGCGCCGCACCCGTACCCGTGCCGCCGCCCTCGCCGGCGGTCACGAACACCATGTCGGCGCCCTTCAGCGCCTCCTTGATGTCGTCGCGCGACTCCGACGCCGCCGCCAGGCCGACGTCCGGGTTGGCGCCCGCGCCGAGACCCTTGGTCGACTCGTGGCCTATGTTCAGCTTGATGTCGGCGTCGCACATGGCGAGCGCCTGCGCGTCCGTGTTCGCGGCGATGAACTCAACGCCGCGCAGCCCCGCGTCGACCATGCGGCTGACCGCGTTGGTACCGCCGCCGCCGACGCCGACGACCTTGATGACAGCCAGGTAGCTTCCGCTTCTCTCCATGATGGTTTCCGTCCGAAGCCTTCAGTAGAAATGTAGGGTTGGCAGCATACTGGTCGCCGAACCGCCGAGTTGTGCACGTTATGCAGGGATCTTCGCCCTGTCAACGATCGCGTTCAGTCTCGCAACAAACGTTGCAGATCGCCCAACTCTCGACCACTGCCTGAGAATCTGTCACCAAGTCGCATAAGCCTCCAGTTGAGGTTGAAGGTTATCAGCCCCCCATAATAGGCGTGGCTTGGGACGCTTCGGCTTCGCTCCCGGCGCCAGTTTCGGACTCGGTGGTGCTCGCTTCCGATTCCTGCGGGGAGGTGGAGGCGGCGCCCGAGGGCGATGAGGCGGCCGGTTCGGTGCCGGTCGAAGATGCCGTGCCGCTCCCGCCAGCGAGACCAGCGGCCAGCGCCGCGATCGTCGATTCGGTGCTGTCCAGCTGTTCGCTTGACCCCGCGCCGGTGGTGGCGCTCGCGTCGGGCGGCGTCACGCCCACAGGGAATCCGGCGGCCGGATGGGAGGGCAGGCGCACGTCCACATAGGAGGCGCCAGCGGAGCTCGCGTCGGCGAGCACGCGTGCGAGCGACAGCCACTTCGCGAGCGGACGATCCGCATCGCCGAAGTAAACGAGCAGCCCGTTGCGCATCGCCACCGTCAGCCCTTTCGCTCCTGTGAACACGCGTTCGATGTGCTTGGCAAACGGCGCCGGCGCGGACCCCAACACACTCAATGCGGCCAGTAGGTTTGCGCCGCTGACGTGCCGGCCGGGCGCTGGCATGAACCAGCCGCTGACGCTCGGCAGCGAGCCCGACAGCAGCGCCGGCCCGAGCACCACGCCGTCAGCGGCCACCGCCGTGCGCACGCCGCCGACGCTCAGCGCCGCGACCGGCAGCTGCTCGCTGACCTCGATGCGCAGCCCATGCGGGAAGCTCGGGATCGCACGCACCGCGCGCACCACCCGCAGCGGCGCGACCGCCGCCGCGAGCGCACCGTCGCTCACATCCAGCGTGCTCATGCCGTGCGCGGCCTGCACCAGCGCCGACTCCACCGCCTGCGCGTCCGCGCCGTGCACGCCCGTGATCTGCACGTGCAGCACAGCCACAAACGGGGACTGACGTAGCCACAGCCAGGCGCAGCCAGCGAGCGGGAAGGCGACCAGGGCCGCGAGCACCGCGATGCGCAGGCGCCGATGGCGGAGCACGAACGTTGTCGCGGTGCGCGCCAGGCCCGCGGCCGCGGTGAAGGGGCGCAGGGCGCCGAGCGCGGGGGGCGATGACTTGGGAGCGGCGCGACGCGGGCCGACGGCGCGACGGCGGCCGGGGACGGCGGCGATCGATCGACTCATTGGTGGGGTCTTCGACCTATCGCCGAGAACCCCTACGCGCGCACGACGGCCGCAGCTCTTGGCGTCCGGTGATTAGTCCAATGCAAGCCGGCGGGTCGCTGTGGCCGAGAGGCCTCGAGCCGAGGCGAGCCGCGTCTCAGCTTGCCGAGGATGATCCACCACGTGGCGCGCGCGGCAGCGCCACCGATGACAACTGCGCTGTCAGTTTTGGGCGCATGACCCTCTCTGGCTCACTATGGTTCCCAGTAATTGTCTTCGACCCCCGCGCCCATACCTCCGCCTTCTACGCATTCGTCCAAGCGATGATCGATTTCCGACGCGCTCCAATAGGTTTGACCGTCGAAATACGTGCGACCCCAGACCCATCCTCTGTAGGATTTGCCTAGCCTGCACGCTGTCGCTTCCAACAGCCAAGTGTGCTCGCCTGGAGATGGGCTATGCCAACCGTGCTTGCCGGCTTCGAACATTCTGTAGTGCCCGCCGTAAAGGCCTCCCGAGACCACTTCCTGGATTTCGACCTGTAGTTCAAAGTTCTGCGGTTCACCAGAGCACTTGAAATGACCATCGAGACCATTGACACTCCAGCTCGCCCACACAGAGCAACCCGAAATATTGTCACCGTGCTGCGGGTCGATCCCGCATCCTTCGACTTCTTCGTCACATTCTGCTTCTTCAGCACACGTGCCGAATTCCTCGCAGGTCGCCGGCAATGCTCCTGGTGGTTTGTTTGCGGCTTCGCGTTCTTCTCTTGCTTGCTGGGCCTTTGCGATTTCGCGTGCTATGCCTTCTCCTGCGGTCACGCCGACCCATGCTTCGACCGGCCTGGTGAACGGTGTGGGATTGTTGCTGAACGCCGCGAGCACCACACCCTCGGTTTGCAGTGGTCGCCCAACCTGGGGAACGTATGTAACCCCGTCTTGGGTGATCACGCCGGATGGGAGTTCGCCGGCGACGCCGGCGGCGCCGAGCCATGCGTATGTGGGTGGGGATTCTTTGCCGGGAACGCCGAACTCGGTGCTGTTGTACTCTTTCAGGAGTTTGGTTTCTGTTTCGTTGTCGGCGGCTTCGCCCACGACGTCTCCTTGAAGGTCGTGTAGCAGTAGCGTCTTGCTTCCGCTGCTGGTTTGGATGCCGGTCAGCGCACCGCCGATGCCGGGTATGTTGCGCGTCCAGGTTTTGCCGATTTCTTCGCTGGTCCACGCGAGCGCATCGCCGGGCCCGTCATAGTGAGTTACGACGTTCGAGCTGGTGTTGCCTTTGGAGATCGTTTCAAGCGTGCGGTCTTCTGGGTCGAGCTCGTATTCGATCGTCTCTTTGTTTTGTTCCTGCTTCGCGACTTGGCTGTCGACGTAGTATTCGCTGACCAGTTCCGAGCCGTCAGCGTCAGCGGCCGGAAGTTTTGTCGTGTTCCCGAATGGTTCGTAGACGACGCCCGGGTCAGTCATGCGGTTCGCGGTGTCGTAGGTGTGCCATTCGGTGCTGCCTCCTTCGCTCGCGCATTTCCCTTCTGTTCCGGGTTTGCGTGTCGTCAGCGACGTGCGGTTGCCTTCTTCGTCGTAGGCGTAGATGCGCGTCGTGCAGCCTTCGCCTCCTGTGGGGATTTCCTGGACCTGGGTGAGCCGTCCGGCGGCGTCGTAGGTGTAGCTCGGCTCTTCCGAGAGAGTGCTCGACTGCTTCAGTGTTTCGCCGTGGATCGACGGCACGTTCGCGTCGCTGAACCACACTTCGGGGCACGTTTTGGCGCAGTGGGCGGTCTTGACGTATTCGATGCCCGTGGTGTCACCGACATGGTTGTGGGTGTATTTGGCGGTCATGGCATTCGGATAGCTCTCGCTGGTCATCTTGCCCGCCACGTCGTATGTCGCTTTGAAGGTTCCCGCGGCGGAGTCGACGAGTTCTGCCAGGACGCCTGTCGTTTCGTCGTAGTGGTACGTCTGGTTGCCCTTTTCGTCGCTGACTTTGAGCAGGCGCGCGTCCTTTTCTTTTTCGTATTCGAACGTCGCTTTGTTTCCGGCCGCATCGGTGTATTCCGTTATCTGCCCCAGCGTGTTGTACGCGCTCTTGATCGTCTTGGTCGTTTCTCCGACCGTCGTGCTTCGTTCCACCATGGCGCCCGTTTCGGTGCTGTATTTGTTCGTCGTTACCGGCAGCGCCGTGTCGATGCTCGACGTCTCTTCGCTCGTCAGCGGGCGGCCCGCCGCGTCGTAGGTCGTCTTCTTTATGCGGATCTTGGCTTCCGCCCCGGACCCGAACTTTTCTTCGGTCTTTTCCGGCTCGTCCCACATGTTGTATTCGACCGTCGAGACCGGCAGTGCCGGGAGTCCGCTCGTCCCCGGCTGCAGCACAGGCGTTGTCTCGCACGGCAGGCCAACCCACTCCGAATGGTTGCGGCAGGCTTCCACTTCCGCTTCGGTGCTCGCGGTGTAGTAGATCGTCTTGCTTTCGTGGGCGCCCGGGTTACCCGTTATGGCAGGCACCCACTCCTGGACGCGGTTGTTGTTGTGGTCGCTCACATACACGCTGCCGGATGCGCTGACCGTCACCCCCGCCGGCAGGAGGAACTGCCCATTTTCGGAGCCTTTAGCGCCGAACGTCACGAGATAGCCACCGGCGGCTGTCAACTTCTGCACGCGATTGTTGGCGCTGTCGGCGACATACAGGTCACCGGTCGTGGCTTCCGACGCAATGTCATATGGCGCTTCGAACTGCCCGGTAGCAGAGCCTTTGGAGCCGAACTGTGAGAGATACGCCCCGGCCGAGGAGTACTCCTCCACACGATCGTTCGTGTAGTCGATGACGTACGCGTTCCCGCCTGAGAACGCAAGCGCAGACGGGGTCGCGAGCTGACCGTTACCCGAGCCGGTGATCCCGGCCTGGCATGTGGTGCTGCACGTCTCCGCTTCGGCTTTCCCGTCTTTCACGCCCCAACCGACCGCCAATTTGAAGACACCGGCCGACGAGAACTCCTCGACCCGGCTGTTTGCGGCATCGGCGACCCACACGTTTCCGCTCGAGTCGATCGTGACCCCCTGTGGCGAGCTCAGCTGGCCGGCGCCCGAGCCTTTCGAGCCAAACGAGGCGACAAACGTCCCCGCAGAGGAGATCTCCTCGATCCGGCTGCCGGTGGAATCGCTCACGTAGACGTTGCCGCTGGCCTGGTTGACCGCGATCCCGAAGGGTCCTTCGAACTGGCCGTTACCTGAGCCCGCGATCCCGGGTTTACAGGACGCGGTGCACGTCTCCGCTTCGGCTTTCCCGTCTTTCACGCCCCAACCGACCGCCAATTTGAAGACACCGGCCGACGAGAACTCCTCGACCCGGTGGTTGCCGTAATCGGCCACCCACACGTTGCCGCTCGAGTCGAGCGCATCGTGCTGTGGGCCTTCGAACTGTCCCGTGCCCGTTCCTTTGGAGCCGAACGCCAGAGCGTATGCCGGCGGCACGGAGGCGTCGCCTCCGGACCCTGCAGGGGTCTTTGTTTCGATGACGTTGCCCGTGCTTTCTTCATACTTCGTGGTGCTGGTGAGGTTCAGTCCGCCCGGGTCGGTCGTGACCGATGTCGGACTGCGTAGTTTCCAGCCGAGGTTCGACTGGCCGCTGTAGGACGTCACGGCGGTCCGCTTGTCGAATTCTTCTTTGTTTGAGGTTTCCGCGCCGTCTTCGGTCTTGGTCACGAGGTCATATGTTTCGTGTGTTTTTTCTTCGACTTCTTTGGCGCCTTCGTTGTAGTGGTAGGTGACGTGGTTGCGCGCAAGCGTTTCTTCGGTTTTACCTTCTTTGCCTTTCACGAGTTTGACCATGTGCTGGGGTCCCAGGGTGCTGGTTAGCTGCCCTTCGCTGTTGTAGGTGCTTTTCGTGTCCAGCAGCTCTGATGCCGCGGCGGGATTAGCTTCGTTCAGCGCGGCGGCGCGGTTGTCGGCGCTGAGATTTCTCGTTATGGCGTTTTCTCCGTTGTATTCGAGGGTCGAGATCGCGCCCGAGGGAGTCGCCACGTTGACGGTGCGTGCCTGGCTGTCCATGTAGGAGATAGTGGCACGTTTGTAGCTCGACGCTGGCCACGTCTGCGGTTCGTCGGGCGCGAAGATCGCCGTGGCGTATACGGGAGCCTCTTTTGCTTGCTGGCCCCAGGCTTCGACTTCTTTCGTGCCCATCGCATACGGTGCGCCGGCTCCCGAGACGGGGACGTTGTACTCGATCGTCGAGCCCGGGACGGGAGTGCGCTGTTCGCCTTCGGTGTGCAGGTTGATCTTGCCAATGTGGCTGCTGACGCTCTCGGCCACCCACAGGTTTTCATCAGGTCCTACGGTGATGCCGTAGGGGTCGCTGGACACGGGCAGCGAGTATTGGGTGATCGTCCCAGATGTCGTGCTCGTCCCGATCTTGCTCGCGCTGTACTCTGCGAACGCGATGTTGCCATGCGGTTCCGCGGTGATCCCCCAGGGGTAGTCCCCCGCCGGCAGCGCGTATTCGGTGACCGTGCCCGCCGTCGTGATCTTCCCGATCTTGTCTCCTGAGTAGTCCGTGAACCAGAGGTCACCGTCCGGTCCGGAGGTGATCGCGGCGGGGCCGCTGCCCGCGGGTAGCGCGTATTCGCTAATCGTGCCCGCGGTGGTCGATTTGCCGATCTTGCTGGATCCGTTGTCCGTGAACCACAGGTTTTTGTCCGGGCCCGTGACGATTCCCGTCGGTTCGCTGCCGGCAGGGAGGGCATATTCGGCGACGATCGTGCCCGTGGTGTTCATCTTGGCGATCTTGTTCGTGCCTGCCTCCGTGTACCACAGCTCGCCATCCGGTCCGGACGCGATGTTCCACGGTTTGCTGCCCGCCGGCAGGGCGTATTCGCTAATCGTGCCCGCGGGCGTGATCTTCCCGATCTTGCTCGTGCTGAAGTCCGTGAACCACACGTTTCCGTCCGGCCCGGCGGCGATCCCGGTCGGCGCGCTGCCTGCCGGCAGCGCGTATTCGCTGACGGTGCCGGAGGGCGTGATCTTCCCGATCTTGCTGGTCGCATGCTCGACGAACCACAGGTTTTTGTCCGGGCCTGTGACGATCGCCTGTGGGCCGCTGCCCGTCGGGAGTTTGTATTCCGTGAGTTCGCCCGCGGTCAGCACCACTTCGAGGCTCGCGGCGCTCACCGCGACCACCGTCCCGCCACCGTTGGTCGCGCTCACGCGGACCTTCAGCACGTGTCCCACATCACCCGAGGCGACGGTGTAATTCGCGCCGGTCGCGCCGAGGATCGGCGTGCATTCTTCGCCCGAGCTGTTGCAGTCTTCCCACTGGTAGGCATAAGCCGTCGGTTCGTTACTGAACACGCCGCTAGACACGGCCATCCGCACTCCGACCACGGGCGTGCCCGACAATTTGGGCGCTTCCGTGCTCACCGGCAGCTGTCCGCCCCACAGTTTTGTCGACGCGAAAGCCTGCGTCAGCTTTATCAGCCGTCCACTGCTTGCGTCGCCCGCGATCGTGCCATAGGCAAACGCTATCGACTCTTGCCCGGGCGGAGTCAACGCGGTGATGTGTCCTTCGGCGTCGTAACCGTAGAACGTCTTCAAGGGCGACGTCAGACGCGGGTCCCACTCCGCCCGCAGGCGCCCCAGCTTGTCATAGGAGTATTCCGCCACGGGCTTCGTTTCCATCGCTTTGGTCGACGGGTTGTAAGCGGTAAAGGATGCTTTCATCAACCGCCCCTTGTATTCACCCCATTCGCTCTTCGCTTCACCTGTCGCGGTCGTCGCGCTGGCGTACGTGAATTCTAGAGCGCGACATCCCTTTTCCAGTTTCCCCGGCGTACACGTCGCCGTCGAATGAGGCGCGAGCTCGAGCAGCGGCTCGATGATCCTGCCGGATGTCGTGATCGTCCCGACCTTTTTCGAGCCGGTATCGGCGAACCACAGTTTGCCGTCCGAACCCGTCGTGATCCCGTGCGGCGAACTGCCTGTCGGCAGCGCGAATTCCGTGATAGCACCAGACGTCGTGATCTTTCCGATCTTGCTCGTACCGGCGTCGGTGAACCACAGGTTCCCGTCGGGTCCACTGGTGATCCCGTGCGGCGCACTGCTTTCCGGGAGCGCGTATTCAGTGATACCACCACCGGACGTATTGATCTTCCCGATCCTGTTCGAGGTGTAATCCGTGTACCACACGTTCCCATCCGGTCCAGCGACGATCCCCCCCGGTGCGGCGCCAGACAACTGATATTCCGTGACCGTGCCTGCCGTCGTGATCTTCCCGATCCGGCCATGAAACCCGTCGGTGAACCACAACGCCTGTTCACCGTTGGGACCCGCCGTGATTTCGTTCGCTTCCCCTCCAGCCGGCAACGGATAATCCGAGATGACACCCGCTGGAGTGATCTTCCCGATGTAGTTCCCGCTCCCTTCCCAACCAACCATCGTAAACCACATGTTCCCTTCCGGCCCTACCGTGATCCCTTCCACTTCATGTTTTTCTCCCGGCAACGAATACTCCGTCACTTTGCCGGACGGCGTGATCTTCCCGAGCACCTTGATATTGCCGCCGGCGGTAAACCAAATATTTCCTTCGGGACCCATGACAAGAGCGCGCGAGCTGATTTCTTCATGGCTCGGAAGCTGATATTCGACTGCCGGCGTACCCGACACGGGGATCTGGCTCACCGACCCGGCCCCGGTAAACCACAAGTTGCCGTGAGGCCCACTGACAATCCCCTTTGGTGACGTCGACGGTATGGCATATTCGGTGACCGATTCGACGCTTTGGTAAGTGTCCGTCAGCATGCCCGTCGCGACAGGACCTTCGGAGACCGTCGGCATCCACGCCTGCGCACCGCTCGGCAACGTGAACCTCGTAGTGGTGCCCTTCGCCGCGTCCTTCAGCAGATATTCGCTGCCTTTCAGTTCGAGCGTCAGGTTCCCATCACCCTTGGGAGCTTCGAACCCACCGCCTGTCTTGACCGAGAAATGGGTAAGCCCTTCCGGCCCCACCACCATCACGCTTTTATCGGGTAGCACTTCGAGGCTCGCCAAACTACCCAAGCTGATGCTCCACTGCGGTCCAAGCGGCCCTTCTACACCCTCCTCCAGGTTACGCGAGTCATAATGGCGAGTGAGCCCAAGGCTTCCCGCGCCACCACTCATATTGACATCAGACGCCCCGAGCGCGAAGTCACCTGACTCCGGATTCACGGAGCCCGGGCCCATCGCGACAGGAGTCGCGTGATAGACGTTCAGTGTGAAGTGCTTGGTTTCGATGTTGTTCGCGTTATCGGTCGCGACAACCGTAAGGACATACGAGCCTACACCCAATTCAGCACCGTTGAGCGACCATTCACCGCTCGCCGTGCATTCGCCTTTTGCCACTACACACGACCCCTGCGGAGTGCCGAGTTCCTTACCATCAAGCCCCAGCTTGATGGACTTGACTCCGGAGCTTGGCACGGTGCCGCCTTCGCCATCGGTCGCTTCCACCTTCAGATGCGCCTCGATTTCCCCGAGTTCGTATTCTTCACCTTTATTAGGAACGCCCGAAAGTTTGATCCCGTGCGGCGCCGTCTTGTCGATTTTCAGGACCGCTTCGCCGCTTTCGCCATGTTCAGAAGACCAGGTATGTTCCATCGCGTCGGCGGCCGAGACACGGATCGGAACTTCGCCGTTCGGTGTGTTCATCAAATGCAACAGGTTGGCGTAGGTCAGGTGTTCGCTCTGAACTGCCGTGCACTGAACGCCCGCGCAGGCAGGAGTCCCTCTGTATTTCTTGAGGCCCTGTTCCGATTCTCCGGAAAGTTTCCAGCTACCGTTTTCAAAGTATTCGAACTTTCGTTCGGCAACGCCCAACCCCAGGTCGCTCATCTGGAATTCAAACGCGCCCGAGCTCGGCCCGATCCAACTGGGTGCATGCAGCACGTTCGTCGTTCCTTCCACTTCCGGACTGGAAGTGTTGTAGCTCACAGTCGCATGCGTTTCCTTGGGCTGAGCAATCGCGACCGTGGCCGAGCTGACCCTGACCTGGTCAACCACGCCATTCGCCGTGAGCGCATCGACGAGACGCACAAGGTTGTGTTCAGCGCCATTACCGGGTACGCAACCCGCGGCCGGACAGATCTGATGATTCGGTTCCAACACGCTACCTTCTTCGGCGATCACAACGCTATTTTCGTAGGCCCCACCTGCCAGTTCCAGATAAATTCTTGCAGCCCCGGTGAAATGCGCCGCTTCAGTTACCTGGTAAGGTTCAACCGACGTCACCGTATTGACCTGGTAGATACGCGAGTCGCCACTCGTTTTGTAGCTAAGTTCCCCCCCTTGCCCCGCAGAGCCCCCACCGTTAGCGCCGAGCCACATCGGCCCACCACTTCCGTTTGTCCCATGGTAAAAGCCACTGCCATGAGCTTCGAACAGCCACGCTGCTTCCGATAGCGTACCGTCGCTGAGAACGGTGAATTCTGGATCGACCTCAACGGGATACTGAACTTCGCCAGAGCCGTGATCGACAGTCAGCACCAGCGTGCTTCCTGACACGCGGGTCGATACCGGCACAGCCGTCCCCGCGGCATCACGAGCACTTGGCGCGGGTACCGTCGCGATCGTCACCCCTTCCTTGACGACCCGCACCGCGCCAGCACCACCGGCCGCCGGAGCCAAGCTCGCACCCTGAGGCAACCCGACCCGGAAGAAAAGCCGCTGCGGACTATTGACCGAACGCAAGACAGTGTCAACGGCAAACCCGGAGGAGCTCGGCTTCACAACCGTGTCGGTGTCCGTCTGCGTACCACCGAAGAACACCGACGCGCCATCGCGCGTGCCGCGCGAGCCCGTCAGGGGCACACCGTTCGCGTCCACGGGCGTCAACGACAGACCGGTATCCACCGCCCGCACGCCTTGACTCAACCGCTTCGGTATCCGCACGTCGACCAGCGGGGTCACGGGCTCGAACGCTTCGCCGGCTTCGGTCAAGCCGAGATCGACGGGCACTCGCCCGGAGCTCGTTTCGAGCGCTATCGGGACGAGGGATTCGATCACGGCATGGTTGCCGTCGCCGAGATCTACCTGAGCAGCGTGATCGGTGAGATATTTGGTGACGCGCTCTCCAGCGGGCAGCGCCGGCGGACCAGCATCAGGATCGTCGATCACGGCCGGGAACATCTCGCCGGCCAGGCGGATGGCCTGCTGGGTGTCCAGATTATCGAACTCCGTGCGTGACGCCTTGCGCTCCCCGACAGCCCCCGGTGCACGCCGCTTCGCCTCTTCCTGTGCCTGCAACTGTTCAACTTCGGTCGGCGATCCCGGGACCGCCAACGAGCCCGTGAACAACGATGAAACGCTGGCTCCCCCACCGGAGGGCTGTCCTCCCGGAGACGTGCCTTGCCCGAACACGACCCCCGACGACACTGCCAGGCCGGCGATACAGCATGCCATGCATGCGATCACCAACCACAGGCCAGCCTTCATCCTGCGTTTCATCCGTGCCCCCTCTCGCAATGGTCACGCACTTCGACCTACACACCTCGGCGAGCATCATAAACAGATATTGCGAGACACGTCAACCCCAATTGAACTGAGGTGACCATCCGGGAGTAACGGAGGTGTGATCCGCGGATTTCGTCGGCGCAGGAAAGAGTGACGCGAGGGCAGCGAATCGCGTCGCGAATGGATGTCAAGGCCGGTTGAAAAGGAGGCCTTTTTGCCGGGTGAAACCTTGGCGACTCGAAGGGTTTGTACGCCGGTGGTTTTTGGAGCGAGCCGTAGGTGAACGCAGAAAACGCCGGCGGGCGTGCCCGGCAATCGGGTCTAAGAGGTTTGTACGCCGATGGTTTTTGGAGCGAGCCGTAGGTGAACGCAGGAAACTCCGGCGGGCGTGCCCGGCAATCAGGTCTAAGAGGTTTGTACGCCGATGGTTTTTGGAGCGAGCCGTAGGTGAACGCAGGAAACTCCGGCGGGCGTGCCCGGCGGGCGGGGTCTGCTGGTGGTGTTGGTGCAGGCCGAGGGCCGTGCCGCGGAGGCGGTAGCTATCGCCCTTGAGGCTGAGGATGTCGGCGTGGTGGGTGTGGAGTGGTCCGACCTAGAGGCGTGAACCTCTCTGAGTATCTCTGGGCTTGTCTGACACGAGAACGCCCGCCGGGTCCCCGATTATTAGAGCGACAACGGTATGAAGCGCCATGGCCGCCTCGCGCGCCTCGTCAGGATTTCCCGGTGGCACAAGCTAGCGACAGTCCCCTCATTGGTCTTCCCCGTTTTGAAAGGTGAGTGGTCTGGCGTGGGTTTTGTGGAGGCGCACCACTGTGTGGTTGAGCGGAGGTGTTCGGTAGGTGTTTGGAGCCACATGGATGGTGGTGGTGCCGTGCCGTCGGCCTGTCCGTGGAAGCTGTAAGCGTTCTGTCGAAACTTGGGTTCTGCCTGCTTGGCGTTCCCTGAGTTGGCGTAGAAGACAATCAGCGCACCGCCACGGCGCGTGATGCCAACTATAAGCTCGCCTTCCGGGCCGCCGGGTCATTTTCTGCTGGCGGGGCGGCGCCGCCCCTGACGTCAGCCCGGCGCTGACCATGCAGGCTTCTGTGTCGCAATAGCGAGTAGGTCGAAGAAGATCGCTCGCCCGAGAGTAACTGAGCGAGGTCCGAGTCCAGGCCGCACACGATATATCGCAAACCCAGGAGCTTCCGCCTCCGCTCGCCTCTTTACAGCTCCCCTTCGCGTCTATTCGGGGAATTTTGAACCCAATCGGGGAGACAGGCTTTGGACCTGCGAACGCCCGGCCCATAGCACGTGAGCTCGGAACGGCCAGTTCTCACCACGGAAACCGCACGTCCCCCAGTGTCTGTACCTCCGGCTCGAGCGACACGCCGGAGTGCTCCAGCACGCGCCGGCGCCCCTCGGCCATGACGGCGATCACGTCCGCGGTGGTTGCCGTGCCGGTGTTCTCGATGAAGTTCGCGTGCTTGGGGGCGAAGCGCGCGCCGCCGACGGCCAGGCCGTTGCAGCCGGCCTCGGAAAGGAGCAGGCCCGCGCTGCGGCCCTCGACAAGTGTCCCCGCCCGACCGCCGGGGTTCTTGAACGTCGAGCCGAACGTCTTGATTCCCTGTGGCTGGGCCTCGTGGCGCCAGCGACGCATCTCCTCAAGCTTCGCCTTCACTGCTGCGGGGTCCGCCGGGGTCAGCACGAGGCTGGCGCGGACCACGATCTCACCGTCGGCGAGGCTCGAGTGGCGATAGCTTAGGCCGAGCTCGCGAGGCTCGCGGCGCTCGACTCCCGACGCCGTTGCGATTTGCACCCACTCGAGCACCGATTCGAGCTCGCCGCCGTACGCGTTCGCGTTCATCCGCACAGCGCCGCCCACCGTCCCCGGGATGTTCACGCCGAACTCAATCCCCGACAGGCCCGCCCGCGCCGCTCGCGCTGCCACCGCCGGCAGGCGCGCGCCGCCGCCGCACAGCATGCTCTCACCGTCGACGGAGATAGCCGCCAGGTCGCGGTCGAGCTTCACCACCAGGCCGGACACGCCCGCGTCGGCCACCAGCAGGTTCGAGCCCGAGCCAACGACGCTCACCGTCAACCCCTCCGCCACTGCCCACGCCAGCAGCCCCAGCAGTTGCCGCTCGCCGCCAGCCCGCGCGAAGAACTCGCCCGTGCCGCCCGTGCGCACCGTCGTCAGGCGCGCGAGCGGGAAGTCGCGCTGGACGCCCTCTGGCACGGTCACGCGGTCACCAGCGCCCGCCCCAGCGCGTCGACATCGCCCGCGCCCATCACCACGCACACGTCGCCCTCCGTCAGCACCCACCTCAGGACCGGCTCCGCGGCGGCGAAGCTCGGCAGCCAGTACACCGGCCGTCCGTCGCCCGCATCCGCGCACGCCCTCGCGATCAGCAGCCCGCTCACGCCCGGGTGGTCCTCCGCGCGCTCGCGCGCCGGGTAAACGTCCAGCACCGCCACCGCGTCCGCCAGCGCCAACGCCCGGCCGAACTCCCTCGCCAGCAACGCCGTGCGCGAGTAAAGGTGAGGCTGCAACACCGCCACCAGCCGTCTGTGCGGCAGCGTGCGTGCGCCCCTCAGCGTCGCTTCGATCTCGCTCGGATGGTGCGCGTAGTCCTCGTACAACAGCGCGCCGTTGGGGCCCGCGCCGAGCGCCTGAAAGCGTCGGCCCGCGCCGTGAAAGTCCGCCAGGCCCGCGATCGCAAGCGCCGCATCCGCGCCCGCCAGCCGTGCCGCCTCGAGCGCACCCGCGGCGTCGATCGCGTTGTGGGCGCCTGGCACCGCCAGCCTGACCTCGTGCCCGCGCCAGTCAAAGCGGGAGCCGCCCGGCATGAGCACCGGGCCGGGCACGTCGTAGGCGACGACCTCGACGTCCGGCAAAGGCGCAAGCTCCAGCAGCTCCGCCCGATCCCACACCACCACCGCTCGCCCCGCGCGCGCCAAGAACTCGGCGAACGCCTCGCGCAGCTCCGCCAGCGACGCGAACGTCGCGTGGTGGTCGAGCTCGACGTTCGTCAGCACCGCGATCTCCACGTTCAGGCTCAGCATCGAGCGGTCTGACTCGTCCGCCTCGACCACCAGCCACTCGCCCTCCCCCCACTCCGCGTTCGCCAAGCCGCCTCCTATCGGCGCCCCCACCAGCCATCCCGGCCGCATGCCCGCAGCGCGCAGCGCGTGCGCCAGCATCGACGCCGTCGTCGTCTTGCCGTGCGTGCCCGCCACCGCGATCGTGCGGCGCATCGCGCTCAGCTCGCCCAGCAGCTCCGCGCGCGGACGCTCCGCGAGGCCACGCTCGCGCGCGGCGACGCGCTCGACGTTCTCCGGCCCCACCGCCGATGAGTAGAAGACCTCCACGTCCGCGCCCACCGGCACGTTCTCCGCGCGATGGCCGACGTGCGCGTCGAGGACACCGTCGGCGGTGAGTCGCTCCAGGTACGGGCTCTCCGCCGCGTCTGAGCCGCTCACCTCCGCGCCGAGCGAGTGCGCCGCGCGCACGTACGCGCTCATGCCCGCGCCGCCCACGCCGACGAAGTGAAGGCGCCGCCCGCTCCACGGTCCCGCGGACGCACTCATCGGGAGGTTCCCCGCGACCGCCCGGCCTTGTTCGTCGCCGCGGCCTGCAGCAGCTCCTCGGCCACCTCTCGCGCCGCGTCCGGCCGCGCGAGGGCGCCCGATGCCGCGCCCATCGCCCGCAGGCGCTCGCGGTCCGCCAGCAGCTCCGCCACCTCGCCGCCCAGGCGTGCCGCCGTGAGCTCTGCGTCTGGGATCACCACCGCCGCGCCCGCGCTCGACATCCAGCGCGCGTTCTCGCTTTGATGGTCGGCCGACGCGTACGGGTAGGGAACCAGGACCGCCGGCAGCCCGTGTGCGGCGATCTCGAACACAGAGCCGCCCGAGCGCGCCACCACCAGGTCGGCCGCCGCCAGCGCGTCCGCGAAGTCGCCCAGGTCGAGGTACTCGCGCAGGTCGTAGTCCGCCGGCAGGCCGCGCGCGTCGAGCTCCGCGTGATCGCGGCGACCACTGACGTGCAGCACGCGAAACGGCGCTCCCGCGAACGCCTCGACCGCCGCCAGGTTGATCGAGCGCGCCCCCAGCGAGCCGCCGAATACCAGTACGCACGTCTCCTCCGGCGCCACCCCGAAGCGAGTACGCGCCGCCGCGCGGTCGCGCGCCGGCGGCGGTACCGGCCGCCCGGTCACGCGATAGCGACCGCGTTCGCGGCCCGGCAGCGCGAATGCCAGGCACACCCGCCGCGCGAACGGCGCCAGCAGGCGGTTGGTCAGCCCCAGATGGCTGTCGGCCTCCGTCAGCACCAGCGGGATGCGCATGCTCAGCGCCGCCACGCCGACCGGTCCGGCGACGTAGCCGCCGCCCCCCATCACCGCGTCCGGAGCCAGCTGCTTCAGCAGCGCCCGCGCGCGCGGCAGCGCCATCGTCGCCAGCATCAAAGCGCGCAGCGCGCGCACGGGGTTGCTGCGGCTGAGTCCCTGCACCGCGATCGTGTGCAGCGGGAAGCCCGCCTGCGGGACCAGCTGCGCCTCCGCGCGGCCGCCGCCGATGAACTCGACTTCTGCGCCCTCAGCCCGCAGCGCGTCCGCCACCGCGAGCGCCGGCACCACGTGCCCTGCGGTCCCGCCGGCGGCGATCACGATCCTCCTCGATGTCCTCATCACGGCCCCATCGTCCCGGTTCGCGCACACGCGTGTCGTCGGAGCGCGGAGCTGTGGCGCGCTTGCGCGTGCGTCGCGCCGGCGCCACCGCGCGCACGTGCCCGGTCGCGCCCGAGGCGACGTTCAGCAACAGGCCCATCGCCGCCAACATCACGATCAGGCTGCTCGAGCCGTAGGACACGAACGGCAGCGGCACCCCCGTAAGTGGCGCGAGGCCCAGCACCGCGAACGCGTTCAGCACCGCCTGGGAGACGATCAGCGCCGTCACGCCGACCGCGATCAGCGCGCTGTACAGGCTGCGCGCCGCCTTCGCCGCGCGCAGGCCCGCATACGCGATCAGCCCGTATAGGAACAGCAGTGCGAACACGCCCACCACGCCGAGCTCCTCCGCGATCACCGCCAGGATGAAATCCGTTTGCGCCTCCGGCAGGTAGAAGATCTTCTGAACCGACTGGCCCGGGCCGACCCCGAACAGCCCGCCCGAGCCGATCGCGATCTGACCCTGCACCGCCTGAAAGCCACTGCCCGATGCGTGCGCCCACGGGTCGATAAACGACGTCAGCCGCGCGCGCGCGTATGGCTGCACGATCGCGTACAGCAGCACCAGGCCCAAAAGCGAGCCCGCGATCAGGCCGAGCTTGTTCAGCGGGATGCCCGCCACGACCAGCATCGCGCCGACCGTGAACGCGATCACCATCGCCGTGCCCAGATCCGGCTCGGTGAAGACCAGCAGGCACGATGCCCCCACGACCAGCAGCAGCGGCCTGGCCAGCGCGCGCAGGTCGTGCACCTGCTGCGGGCGCTTGGCCAGCAGCGTCGCCGCGTACAGCACCAGCGCCAGCTTCATCAGCTCCGAGGGCTCGAACTGGAACGACGACGGCCCGATCCAGCGCCGCGCGCCGTTGATGCTCACGCCCACGTGCGGGATGTGCACCGCGAGCACCAGCACGAATGATGCCGCCAGCAGCGGCGCCGTGATGCTGTGGACTTTCGCCACCCCATCGCGCGCCAGCACCCGCATCAGCACCAGGCCAAACGCGCCGTAGATCGCAAACTTGATCAGGTAGCTGCCGCCGTAGCCGCCGCCCTGCAGCAGCGTCGTCGCAGATGAGGCGCTGTAGACCATCACCGCGCCGAACGCCAGCAGGCACATCGTCGCGGTCAGCAGGATGCGGTGCTCCAGCGACCGATCGGGCATCCACGCTCACTTCGACGTCGGTCCGCCGAAGCCTCCAGCGGATACTGGAGCTATACACCTCGACTTTGGCGATAGATGGTGAAGCCGATCGCGCCGCAGATCGACGCGACGATCCAGAAGCGCAGGATGATCTTCGTCTCAGACCAGCCCTTCAGCTCGAAGTGGTGGTGGATCGGCGCCATCAGGAACACGCGCCTGCGCGTCGCCTGGAAGGAGATCACCTGGATCGCCACCGACAGCGCCTCCACCACGAAGATGCCGCCGATCAGGACCAACAGCAGCTCCGTTTTCGTCATCACCGCCAGGCCCGCGATCGCCCCGCCGAGACCCAGCGAGCCTGTATCGCCCATGAAGATCGTCGCCGGAAACGCGTTGAACCACAGAAAGCCGATGCACGCACCCCCCAGGCAGCCCGCGAGCATCGCCATGTCGTAGTCGCCAGCGAAGAACGTGATGCCGATGTACGCGAGCAGCACGATCGCCGCGCAGCCCGCCGCGAGGCCGTCAAGGCCATCCGTCAGGTTGACCGCGCTCGTCGTGCCCGCCACCACCAGGTAGATCAGCAGCGGGAACAGCGGCCCGAGGTCGATGTGGTAGTCGACGAAGTTCAGTGCCAGCACCGGCTGCAGATGCGCCTCATAACGCGCCACGTACCACAGCGCCAGCGAGATCGCGATCGTGATCCCCAGCTTCGTGCGCGCGCGCAGCCCCAGCGAGCGGCGCCTGATCAGCTTTGTGTAGTCATCAGCGAAGCCCAGCAGCGCACACGCGATCGCCGCGCCGAACACCCCGATCGAGCGCCATTCGTATTCGGTCAGGATCAGGAAGCAGACCGACACCGCGAGGAAGATGATGATCCCGCCCATCGTCGGCGTCCCCGCCTTCTGGTGGTGCCCCTCCGGGCCGTCCTCGCGGATGTGCTGGCCGAACTCGCGCTTGCGCAGGAACTCGATGAACTTGGGGCTGAGGAAGATGCAGATCAGCAGCGCGGCCGTACCCCCGAAGAGAATCCGGCCCATTCAGCGCTGCTCCACGGTGGCGCACCGAAGATCCTCGAGCACGCGCTCCAGCCCCACCCCGCGCGAGCCCTTCACGAGCACCGTGTCGCCCTCGCGCAGCATGCCCGCGACCAGCTCCGCCGCCGCCTGCGCGTCGGGCGTCGCATAGCTCTCGCCCGCGAACCCCGCACGCATCTCCGCCGCCAGCGGGCCGACGGTCACCAACAGCTCCACCCCGCCACTGGAAGCGTGCTCGCCGATCTCGCGGTGAAGGCGCGGCGCGTCGGGGCCGAGCTCGAGCATGTCGCCGAGCACCGCCACGCGTCGTGCGCTCGCCGTCTCCGCCAGGTCGTCGATCGCCGCGCGCATGGACATCGGGTTGGCGTTGTAGCAGTCCGCGACGAGCACCACGCCGCCGGGCAGCTCCTCGCGCTGGCCGCGCATCGCCGAGAACTGCACGTCCAGCCGTCCACGCGGTGTGTACCCGAGCGCGCGCGCTGCCGCCACCGCCGCCAGCAGGTTGCGCAGGTTGTGCGCCTGCGCGAACGACGGCCACAGATCAATCCGCTCACCGCCGTCCACGATCACCACCGAGCCGTCCGCGCGACGCTCGGCCAGCGACACATCGCCGCCCTCGCCGAACGTGATCGTGTTGACGTCCGCGCGCAGGTGCGGCTCCAGCAGCGGCTCCGCCGCCGGGATCACCGCGCTCGCCCCCGGCGCCAGACCAGCGATCAGCTCCGCCTTCGCCGCCGCGATCGCCTCAAGCGTTCCCAGCAGCTCCAGGTGCGCCGGCCCGACGTTCACGATCACGCCCACGTCCGGCTCCGCGATCGCCGTCAGCTCGGCGATCTGCCCCGCGCCCCGCATCGCCAGCTCGAGCACCAGCAGCTCCGTGTCCGCCGGCGCGCCCAGCAGCGCCAGCGGCAGCCCGATCTCCGTGTTGAGGTTCTGCGGGCTCGCCGCCACCCGCAGGCGCCCCGCCAGCAGCGCCGCGAGGATGTCCTTCGTCGAGGTCTTGCCCGTCGAGCCCGTGATCGCCACCACCATCGCGCCGCGTGCCCGCAGCTCCCGCCGCCACGCGCGCGCTAGCGCGTGCAGCGCCGCCAGCGGGTCCTCGTGCGCGAGCACCGCGCCTGCCGCGCCTGGCGACCCCGCCGCGCCCGTCGCCTCGACTGCCGCCTGCGCGTGCTCGGGCGCCACCAGCACGCCCCACGCGCCCGCCTCGAGCGCCTGCGCCGCGTGGCGCCCGCCGTCCACCCGTGCGCCCGCCAGACCCACGAACAGCTCACCCGGCGCGAGCGCGCGCGAGTCCACGCTCGCGCGTTCCGGGCCTGGCGTTGCCACGGTGTCCGCTGGCCGCCGCAGGAGCGTCGCGCCGCCCGCCGCCGCGGCCAGGTGCCGGGCATCCCAGTCCCTCACCGCGCGCCCGCCCGCTCCATCCGCGCCCCCAGCGCCGCCCGCGCCACCGTCGCGTCGTCGAACGGCAGCTTGCTACCGTTCGCGAACTCCTGGCCCTGCTCGTGGCCCTTGCCCGCGATCACGACCACATCGCCGCGCCGCGCGTCCGCGATCGCCTGCTCGATCGCCGACTGCCGATCGGTGATCGCGCGCACCTGTGCGTGCCCGTCGCCGTGCCCAGTCTCCGCCCGCATGGGCGACCGCGCGCCTCCGAACGCTCCCACCTCGCCCACGTTGCCCACAACGCCATCCAAGATCTCCTTAATAATCTGTTCCGGGTCCTCCGAGCGCGGGTTGTCTGAGGTCACGATCGCCAGATCCGATAGCCGCGCTGCGATCTCGCCCATCAACGGGCGCTTGCCGCGGTCGCGGTCGCCGCCCGCGCCAAACACGCACAGCACGCGACCCTCCTCGCCGGAATCGACCAGCTCGCGCGCCGCACGCAGCACGTTCTCCAGCGAGTCCGGCGTGTGCGCGTAGTCCACCAGCACCGCGAACTCCTGGCCCGCGTCGACCGGCTCGAAGCGCCCCGGCACGTGCACGCCGCGCTCTAGGGCCACCACTGCCACGTCGAGATCCACCCCCAGCGCATGCGCCGCCGCCAGCGCACCCAGCGCGTTGGCCACGTTGAAGCGCCCCGGCATCGGCAGCGTCAGCTCACGCCTGCCGGCCGGCGTGTCCAGCGTGAAGCGGCAGCCGTCAAAGCCGCAGCGCAGCTCCGTCGCGGTGTAGTCCGCCGGGGCATCCAGCGCGAACGTCAGCGCACCCTCGACCTCTGCCGCCAGCCTGCGCCCATACGGATCATCGACGTTGACCACGCTCACGGCCGGCGGCTCCGGCGCTACGAACAGCCGCCGCTTGGCCTGGAAGTACTCCTCCATGTCCGCATGGAAGTCCAGGTGGTCCTGGGTCAGGTTCGTGAAGATCGCTGCCGCGAACGCGATCGCGTCGACGCGCCCCAGCTCAAGCGCGTGCGAGGAGACCTCCATCGCGCACGCCACGTCGCCGCCGTCGAGCATTGCCCGCAGATCCTCCTGCAGGTCGATCGCCTCCGGCGTCGTGCGCGCCACCTGTCGCTCCTCGCCGCCGATAACCGACTTCACCGTGCCCAGCAGGCCGCACTGCTCGCCGCCCGCTTCCAGCAGCGCCAGCATCAGATACGCAGTCGTCGTCTTGCCGTTCGTGCCCGTCACGCCGACCACACGCAGCCTGCGCGCAGGCTCGCCGTAGAAGCGCGCCGCCGCCGGCGCCATCGCCGCACGCGCCGAGACCACCAGCGCTTCCGGCACGCCCAGGTCCAGCGGACGCTCGACCACCAGCGCCGCCGCGCCCGCGCGCACCGCCTCCGGCGCGAAGCGGTGGCCATCGCTCTGAAAGCCACTCACGCAGAAGAACAGGTCTCCAGGCACGACCTCGCGGCTGTCGTAGGCGAGGCCCGTCACCTCCACGCCGGCCGCCTCGTCCGCAGGGTCGACCGCGATCAACGCGTCGAGTCGCATGAGCTGATGCTACCCCGGCGCGATGCCCAGATACGGCAGCGCGAAGCTCATGATCTGCCCGAACGCCGGCGCCGCGACCGTGCCGCCGTAGATCGACCCGGCGCTCGGTTCGTCGACGACGATCGCGCACAGCAGCTTCGGGTCGTTCGCGGGGGCGAAGCCGATGAACGAGGCCACGTACGCCGTTTTCGAGTATTCGCCGGTGGCCGGGTCGATCTTGCTCGCCGTGCCCGTCTTGCCCGCGAGCTCATAGCCCGGAATCGACACCTCGCTCGCCGTGCCTTCCGGGCCGAGCACACCCTTGAGCATCTGCCGCAGCTCAGCGGCGGTCGTGCGCGAGATGATGCGATGGCCCGCCGGCTCGGGCAGCGGGCGCCCGTCGATCGCGCCCACGATGTGCGGCGGGCGCAGGATCCCGCCGTTGGCGATCGCCGCATACGCGCTCGCCATCTGCATCGGCGTCACCAGCTCGCCCTGCCCGATCGGCAGGTTGCCCATCGAGGAGCCCGAGTATTCGTTCAACGCCAGCGTCACGCCCTTTTCCTCGCCCGGGAGGTCCACGCCCGTCGGCTCACCGAAGCCGAAGCGGTGAACCCATTCGTTGAAGCGCGACGCGCCCTCCAGTTCGCCGATCTTGATCGCCCCGACGTTGCTCGAGCGCGCCAGGATCTGCGCCGTCGTCAACGTTTCTTCGGGGTGTTCGGTGTCGTCGTGGATCGTCTTTTCCGCGACCTGGATCTGGTCGGGGATGTTGAACGGCGTATTCGGCGTGATCAGGCCCGCTTCGATCGCGCCCGACACCGTCACCGCCTTGAACGTCGAGCCGGGTTCGTAGTCGAAGCCCACCGCCCGGTCCTCCATCGCGTTCGCCATCGCTTCCGGCGAGTACGCCGACGCATCGTTGACGTCCACCTGCGGCCAGTTCGCCAGCGCTAGGATCGCGCCGCTGCGCGGATCCATCACGATCGCGGTCGCGTCTTTCGGGCCGAACACCTTCGCGACCGCGGCCAACTCGTCTTCCGCGCGCTGCTGGATGTTCGCGTCCACCGTCAACCTCAGCGACTCGCCCGGCAGCACCCGACGCGGTTCGCTGATCGACACCGGCTGGCCGAGCTCGTCGCTGACGACACGCCGCTCGCCCGAGCGCCCCGTGAGGAGCTTGTTGCTCGAGTACTCAAGGCCCGCGAGCCCAGCCCCTTCGGACCCCACCACGCCAAGCACCTGCGCCGCGAGCGTCCCGCGCGGGTATACGCGTCGCATCACCGGCGTGCCAGTCACGCCCGCGATCCTCAGCGCGAGCACCGCCTGCGCCGCGCGCGCCGGCAGCGCGCGCGCCAGGTAGACGAAGCCGCGGCGTTCTGAAAGTTTGGTCAACAGGCTCCCCTGGCTCTCGCCGAGCAGCGGCGCCAAACGCTGCGCAGCTTCCAGCGGGTCTTTGACCAGGTACGGATCGGCCGAGATGTCCTGCGCCGGTTCTGAGACCGCAAGGTCGACGCCGTTACGGTCGGTGATCGTGCCGCGCGGCGCCGTCACCGTTTCATAGCTCAGCTGCTCGTTGCTCGCCGCCTTGCGCAACGCACTTCCGCGCACCACGCCGAGATACACCGTGCGTCCGGCAGCGACCACGAGCAGCACGAAGAACAGCCCGAAGATCACGCCCACGCGGCGCTGCACCATCGCCACGCGCCTAGCCCGCACCTGTCGATTCGGTGCCGCCCGCCGAGCTCACCGGTGTGGAGGCCTGCGTGCTCGGTGCGCCCGCGCCAGCCGCTTCTCCAGCGGGGAGCGCCGCCGGCTGAGTCGAGGCCGCAGCGGTCGTCTCGCCCGACGGCGACTGTTCGCCGGCCTGCGCCTGCTGGCCGCTCGAGCTCTGTTCGCCGGCGGGCGCCTGTTCCCCGGAGGCGCCCGTCGCCGACGTGCCCGCGACGGCGACCGCGGCCGTGCCCGTCGTCGAAGTCGCCACGCCCGTTTCAGTAGCGCTGCGCACCGGCGTGTTCAAGGTCGCGGCGGCGCGCCCGATGTCAGCGTGCGGATCGGAGGTGAGGAAGCGCAGTGCGCCCACCGGCACGAGCTGCATCCCCAGGCGCGCCGCCTGCGACTCGACGCGTTCGCCCGACGCCAGTTCCGAGTTTTCGATGCTGTATGCCGCGTTTCCGCGCTGGAGCTGCGCCTCGCGCACGAGCGTACGGCCGATGCTCGCGTTCAGCTGCAGCACCAGCAGCTGCAGTGTCACGATGCCGATCAGCGCGAACGCGATCAGCGCGATCCAGATCCGCCCGCGGATCAGGCGGTCGAGCAGGGTGTGCTCGGAGACACCCCTGCCGAGCGCCAGCAGGCCCAGTACCAGACCGCCCTCGCCAGCCGCCCGCTGGCTGGCGGGCTGTGCCGGGCGTCGAACGGGCGGGCGGGCCGCTGGGCGGGCCGGGCCTGATATCCGCCGAGGGCGAGGTGGGGAGACGCGGGGGCGCGGCGGTGCGGCGATGCGCCCATGACGGACGCCCGGAGCTGCGGCGGCAGTGGGTGGAGTCATCGGGGTGTCCCTTCGCCCGCGGTTAGCTTCTTGGCCGCGCGCAGGCGTGCCGAAGCGGCGCGTGGGTTGCGCGCGAGCTCCGCCGCCGAGGGCACGATCGAGCGGCGCGTCAGCAGCGCCGCCTCGGGCTCGCGCCCGCACGCGCACACCGGCAGGTCGGGAGGACAGATGCAGCCCTGGGCGCGAGCGGCGAGGAAGCGCTTGACACGCCGGTCCTCCAGCGATTGGAAGGAGATGCCAGCGAGCACTCCCCCCTCGCGCAACAGTCCCCATGCACGCGGCAGCGCGCGATCGAGCTGCCCCAGCTCGTCGTTGACGGCAATCCGTAGCGCCTGGAAGGATCGCTTGGCGGGATGCCCGCCGGCGAAGCGCGCCGGCGCTGGCAGCGCTGAGCTGATCGTCTCGACGAGCTCCAGCGTCGTCTCGATCGGGGCCTTTGCGCGGCGGCGCACGATCGCGCGCGCGATCGCGTTTGCGTGGCGCTCCTCGCCGAAGTCGCGCAGCACGTGCGCCAGGCGACGCTCGTCCCACTCGGCGACAATCTCGCGTGCGCTCAGCTCTTGCGCCGGGTCCATGCGCATGTCCAGCGGCGCATCGTAGGAGTAGGAAAAGCCGCGCTCGCGCGTGTCCACCTGCATCGAGGACATGCCCAGGTCGAAGTACACCATGTCCGCGCGCACGCCCTCGCTCGCGAGCAGTTCGAGCGCCTCCGCGTAGCCCGAGCGGATGAAGCGCAGGGAGCAGCTCGCCTCGGCGGCCAGCACCGCGAAGCGCTCCTCGGCGAGCGGATCGCGGTCGATCGCCACGAGCGTCCCCGAGGCACCAAGGCGCTCGGCCAGCAGCCGCGCGTGCCCGCCGTCGCCAAACGTGCAGTCGATCGCCAGCTGGGCCGGCCGTGGGTCCAGCAGCTCGAGCAGCTCGCTCGCCAGCACCGGCGTGTGCGATGCCTGCCCGCCGACGTCGTCGGCTGCGGGCAGGCGGGCATCCAGCCCTTCCGAGGCACCCGACCGCCGGCCACGCGCAGAGCGCGAGGACTCGCCCGAGCCGCGTCGGCGACGTGCCAGCTCCGGCGTGCGGCCCTCGCACTCGCGCGGACCCCCAAGCTCGAGCGCACCCTCAAGCAGCGTCGTTGACACGCGCGGTCACCTCCGCGACGCCGCTCAGCAGCGTCGATCGATGTTCGTTCCAGGCACTCTTCGCCCACAGCTCCAGGCGGTCGCCCACGCCGACGACCACGACCTCCTTGACCAGCGCCGCATGCTCGCCGAGGAAGCCCGGGACCATGATGCGCCCGGCCGAGTCGAGCTCGGCGTCGTGAGAGCTGCCATAGAAGAAGCGTTCTAGCTCGGTCAGCCGCGGCGACAGCGGCGGCAGCTCGGCGAGCGCGCGCCGCGTGTAGCGCTCGTACTCCTCTGGGCGCCACACGCCCACGCACGGCTGCAGGTCGACCGGCATCGCCAGCACCACGCCCTCCGCGAGCGCCGCGCGGTAGCGCGCCGGCACGGTCAGGCGGTTCTTCGCGTCGAGCGTGTGGTCGAAGGTGCCGCGGAAGGGGACCATGGGAGAGCGGGGGTGGGAGGGCGGGAGGGCTTCAGTTGATTACCGAGCCGAGGTGGAGGAGTGGGAGGAGCCCCTCCACCACGGCTCGCTGGGGGCGAAGATAGCCCACTTTCTCCCACAATGCAACCCTATTTGCACATCTTGTCCCACTTTGCCGTCCTCTCGCCGTCGACGCGGGCAAAATCCCTGCTAACAAGCGATTTCTCGGCCTGTACGCGGTGGCGGCCGCCGGCGTGGAAAGGTGCAAGGCGGCCTGCAGGCGGTCGTCTTGAAATCGGGCTTGCAGTTCCGTACCCCGCGCCGCAATCCGGTGGCGGCGCTACGATCGCCTCGCCGTTGCCCGGCCGCTGCCCCGAAAGGAACGACGCCTTGCCCCCAGCCAGCACCCTGCTGCAGCGCCCTCGCACCGTTGTGCGCGCGTTCACGAGGCTCACGTGTCTGGCGCTCGTGACCGCCTCCTGCACCGTGTTCGCCGCCTGCGGCTCGAGCAACTCGACCGGCACGACGGCCGACCCGGCGAGCGTCGTGCCCGCCTCGGCCGCGCTGTACGCCGGCGCGACGGTGCGCCCGAGCGGCGCGCAGAAGACCGCGGCGCTCGCGGCCGGCAAGGCCCTCACCCACGAGGCCGACCCCTACCTGCGCCTGCTCGGAGCGCTGCAGACTCCTGGCTCCGGGCAGCTTAGCTTCGGTCGCGATCTCGCGCCCTGGCTGGGACCCCACGCCGGCATTTTCCTCACCTCGCTGGGCTCCTCCAGCGCGCTGCCCTCGCTGCTCGAGCAGGGCCTGCTCGGCCGCTCGAGCTCCGCCGGGTTCGCGTTCGGCACCGGTGGCGCCCAGGGCGCGATCGTGCTCGACACGAGCGACAGCACCAAGGCGCGCTCGTTCCTCGACGCCCAGGCCACAAAGGCAGGGGCGCACACGAGCAGCTACCGGGGGGTCGCCTATGAGGTCAGCGGCGGCGGCGTAGCCTTCGGGGTCGTCGACCGCTTCGCCGTAATCGGCAGCGAATCGGGGCTGCGCAGCGTGATCGAAACGAGCCTCGGCGGATCCTCGCTCGCGCACTCAGGCGGCTACTTGAAGCTGCTCGCCGCGGCGCCGTCCGACGCCCTCGCCCACATTTACTCAGCAGGCCCGCAGAGCTCAGCGCCGGCCTCCGCGCCGGAAGGGCTCGCGGGGATCATGCAGGTGCTCGCCGGGGCGCACGCGTCGAACATCTCGCTGGTCGCATCCGCCAGCTCGCTGACGCTCGACGCCGATACCCTCGCAGCGGGTCCGGCCGGCGCCGGGGCAGGGCTGCTGGCGGTCGATCCGCAAGGAGCGCAGGCGCTTGGCGAACTGCCTGGCGAATCCTGGCTGGCGATCGGCCTCGGCCACGTCGGCGCGAACCTCGACCAGGACGTCCAGGATCTCCAGGGGCTCGTCTCGCTTCCAAGCACGCTCGGGGGCAGCGGGCCGGAAAGCACGGCCGGGGTCAGCCTCGGCGGGCTGCTGCAGGGACTACTCACGCCGCTGCGCCTGCTCGGCTCAAGCAGCGCCCAGGCCAGGCACGACTTCGCCAGCTGGATGGGCTCGGCCGGGATCTTCGCGAGCGGCGCCAGCCTGCTGGAACTGAAGGCGGCAGTCGTGATCAGCTCCAAGAACCCCGTGCTCTCCCGGGCCGCCGTCGCCAAGCTTGCCGGTGCGCTGCGCAAGGCCGGCGCGTCGATCACGCCCGTGTCGATCCCCGGCGCCGAAGCGGCCGTTGGCGCGCGGGTGAGCGGCCTGCCGGTTGTGCTCGAGATCGCGGACGGGCCTGCAGCGGACGGTCAGACGAAGTTCGTGCTCGGCCTCGGCGAAGCGTCGGTGCCAGCCGCGCTAAACCCCTCGAGCACGCTTGCTGGTGCCGCGTCGCGCACCGCTGCCGCTGCGAGCCTCGGCGAAGGCATCCAGCCGAGCCTGATCGTCAACTTCCCGACGCTGCTCGGCCTGTTCGAAGGGGTCGGTCTCCTCGAATCCCCGTCGATCTCCAAGTTCGTCCCATACCTGCGCGCAGCCACCACGCTCGCCGGCGGCGGACACGCATTGGGCGGTGAAGTCGAGCGCTTCCATCTGACCCTCGGCCTGCAGCCGCCGAGCGGCTGAGCGGCCCGAGCACCTGCGCCTACGGTTCGGGCGGGCCGACGTCGATCGCGCGCAGGAACACCGGGCCTCCGCGGCTGACGCGATCGACCCCGTATTGCGACAGCGTCGTTTCACCATTGGGCTCGACCGAGTAGCGCCCGAGCACCGAATTGCGATTCTTCGTCGCGAACACCCGGTCGATCACCGTCTGGCGGTCATCGCCCCGTGCGCCTGAGTTCCTGACGGCGTCGAGCACAACCGTCATCGCCTCGTAGCCGTACAACGCATAGGCGCCGCCTTCGACGCCGAACACGCTGCGGTAGTGGCGCAGCACCCGCTGCGCCACCGGCGGGTAGAACGCGATCGGAAGCACCGGCGTGGTGAGGTAGGTCTTTTCGCCGGCGTCTCCGATCTGCGAGGTGAACGATTCGTCGGCCATACCGCTTGAGCCGAGCAGCAGCAGATGCGGTGATGCCTTGTGCAGATCGCGCCACAGTTCGGCCGTGCCGCCGCCTTCCCCGCCAGCGAGGAACACCGCCTGCGCGTGGCTTTCCACAATTTTTTCGACCTCGCCCGTGAACACAGCCCCAGTGACGGTCGACAGGCTGTCGTGCGCTGGCACGGTGATCCCAGCCTGTTCGGCGTAGGTCGCGACGATGTCCGCGAGCGGCATCTCAAACGGATCCTGATCGTCGAGCACGTACAACCTGTGCACGCGCAGCGACTTCATCAGCGCCACCTGCGCACGCGCCTGCGAGATGTCGCCCGGAGCCAGGCGCACGAACGTGCGCCTGCCGGTCAGGTAGAAGCGTTCTGGCTCGTCCTGCCCGGCGTCCAGCGACGATGTCAGCCCCACGTAGGGGCTTCCCGGGCTGATCTGCAGAATGCCAGCCGCGTTGATCAGCGGCAGCGAGATCGCCGTCGCG
This sequence comes from uncultured Solirubrobacteraceae bacterium, assembly GCA_963735615.1. Classification (GTDB taxonomy): domain Bacteria; phylum Actinomycetota; class Thermoleophilia; order Solirubrobacterales; family Solirubrobacteraceae; genus Palsa-744. Next base: position 944,164 of record CAVTLO010000003.1, on the reverse strand, counting down.
CCGGAGTCGAAATCGCCGATGTAGGCGATCGTGCTGGTGTCCTGTGCGGCGATCTTGGCGTTGCTGGCGGTGATCCCGGGGTTCCAGCGACCGGTGGTGGGGCTCGCGTCGTCGAGTGAGTCATACTCGATCTTGAACGGACCCGCGCGCCCGTCCGCGTCCGCAAGCGCCAGTTGCTCGCCGTCGATGATCTGTTCGGAGCTCGCCGCCAACGGGCCCTGCAGCGGCAGGCTCGAATAGACCGTCAGCTGGCCACCAGGCGTTTCTGCCACGTCGGACACCGACACAGCCCCACAGCCGACCACCCCTAGGAACGCGGCGGCGAGAGCGACCAGGCTCAGCCAGCGCGCGAGCACGTGGCGCTAGCTGCGACGGCTGGGCAGGTAGCCGGAGAGGATCTTCAGCGACGCGCCCGCGACGATGATCGCCGCGGCCAGCAGGAACGCGTCGAAGCCCTTGACGCCCAGCGCCCACAACACGATCCAAGCAACGAGGGCACCGCTAATGGTGATGATGAATCCCATGCGCGCGGAATCCTAGCGAGCCGATCGCCCGTCGGTCGAGGCGAGGCCCGCGGCGAGCTCGCCCACGACCGCCCCCACGGCACCCGCCGGATCGGAGGACTCGCCCGCAGCGCGCACCAGCCGCGTGCCGACGATCACGCCGTCCGCACCCGCCTGGGATGCTGCCAGCGCCTGCTCGGGCGTGCTGATGCCGAAGCCGATTGCCACAGGGACCCCCGTGCTCGCCTTCGCGCGGGCGAGGATCTCGCCAAGATCCCCCCCAAGCACCCCCCGCTCGCCCGTCGTGCCCACAACCGAGACGGTGTACAGAAAGCCCCGCGCGTGCGCGCCGATCGCCGCCAGACGCTCCGGTGTGCTCGTCGGCGCCACCAACGGGATCAGCGCGATCCCCTGCGCGTCGCACGCGTCCAGCACCTCCGGCGCCTCGCCATACGGCAGGTCGGGCACGATCATCCCGCACACGCCCGCTCGCGCAATGCGCTCCACGAACGCGTCCACGCCCGGAGCGAACACCATGTTCGCGTAGCACATCAGCGCCACAGGGACGCTCGCCGAGAGAGCACGCGCGACCTCGAGCACGCCCGCGACGTTCGCGCCCGCGGCCAGCGCCTGCGTGCCGGCGGCGTGGATCACCGGGCCGTCCGCGAGCGGGTCCGAGTACGGCAGGCCGAGCTCGATCACATCCGCCCCCGCCTGCACGCACGCCTGGCCGATCCGCAGCGACTCCTCGAGCGTGGGGAAGCCGCCCATCACGTACGGCATCAGTGCCGCGCGCTTGCTCGTGCTCGCGAACGCTTGGGCGATGCGCTCGATCCCGCTGGCCTGCACGGTACTCACGTCGCGCCCGCGGCGAGCACCTCGGCCAGGTCCTTGTCGCCGCGACCGGACAGGCACACGAGGTCGAGCTCGCCCTGCTCCTGCCTGCCTGCCTGTGCCCGCGAGGGTGCGCCATTCAGGGTGTGCCCCTCAGGGTGCGAGAGCACCCACGCAAGCGCGTGCGCGGTCTCGAGCGCCGGGATGATTCCCTCAAGGCGCGCCAGGACGCGGAACGCCGCGAGCGCCTGCGCATCGGTCACCGCGACGTAGCGGGCGCGACCGCTGTCTCTCAGGTAGGCATGCTGAGGGCCAGCGCCCGGATAGTCGAGACCAGCCGAGATCGAGTGCGCCTGCACGATCTGCCCCTCCTCGTCCTGCATCACCGCAGAGCGCGAGCCGTGCAGGATGCCGGGGCGCCCGCCGGCCGTCAGCGGCGCCCCGTGCCGGCTGGTCTCGATGCCATCGCCGCCCGCCTCGACGCCGACGAGCTCGACCTGCTCGTCGTCGATGAACGCGGCGAAGATCCCCAGTGCGTTGGAGCCGCCGCCCACGCATGCGACCACGCGTGCTGGCAGCCTTCCCTCGCGGTCGAGCAGCTGCGCGCGCGCCTCGTTACCGATCACCCGCTGCAGGTCGCGCACGAGCGCCGGGTACGGCGCCGGGCCGACCACAGAGCCGATCACATAGTGCGTGCTCTGCACGTTCGTCACCCAGTCGCGGATCGCCGCCGAGGTCGCCTCCTTGAGCGTTTTCGCGCCGGCATCCACCGGCTGCACGCGCGCCCCAAGGAGCTCCATACGCTGCACGTTCGGTCGCTGGCGGCGGGTGTCCTCGACGCCCATGTAAACGACGCATTCCATGTCCAGCAGCGCGCACACCGTCGCCGTCGCCACGCCGTGCTGGCCCGCCCCCGTCTCGGCAATAATCCGCCGCTTGCCCATGCGCTTGGCCAGCAGAACCTGGCCGAGCGCGTTGTTGAGCTTGTGCGAGCCGGTGTGGTTGAGGTCCTCGCGCTTCAGGTACACCGGATGCCCGACTCGCTCGGACAGCCTGTGCGCGCGGTACAGCGGCGTCGGGCGCCCGGCGAAGTCGCGCAGCAGCCCGTTCAGCTCGGCGTGGTACTCGGGGTCCACGCGCGCCGCCCGCCACGCCTGCTCGAGCTCCGCCAACGCCGGCATCAGCGTCTCGGGCACGAACTGGCCGCCGTAGGGCCCGAAGCGATGCTCGAGCGGGAGCGCGTCCGTGCCCACGCTCATGCCGGCTGACCGATCGCCGCTGGCTCGGCGCGCGTGTTAGCGACGGCCTGAAAGAACGCGTGCAGCTTCTCCGGATCCTTGTGCCCCGGCGCTGCCTCCGTGCCGCTCGCCGTGTCCACCGCATACGGGTGCACGACAGCGAGCGCATCCGCGACGTTCTCGGCGCTCAGCCCCCCGCTGAGAATCAGCGGCACGTTTGATCGCCGCGCGCTCACGAGCGCCCAGTCGAACGTCTCCCCCGTGCCGCCACGCATGCCCTGCCTGGCGACCGCCTTCGCGCGGGCGTCGAGCAGATGAAAGTCGACATGGAAGCGCTCGAGGTCCTGCACGTCGCCGGATCCCGACACCTGGGCCGCCTTGATCACACGCGCGCCCGTCCGCCGCGCCACCTCCGCGCAGAACGCCGGGCCCTCGTCCCCGTGCAGTTGGATCAGGCTCAAATCGAGCTGCTCGCTGTCGCGCACGATCTCCTGGAGCGACGCGTTGACGAACACACCGCACAGCTCCACGCGGCGGCGCATGGCCGCAGCGATCACCTGTGCCTCCGCCGGCGAGCAGCGGCGCGGGGAGCCCTCGTAGAAGATCATCCCAAGCGCCCACGCCCCCAGGCCCGCCGCCAGCTCAGCGTCGGCGAGGTTGGTGATCCCACAGATCTTCACTCGCGGCGCCTGCGACATGACCCCAACGGTAGCGGGAGCGCGAGCCAGCCGGGCGGTCGCGACGGACGGATGGACGCGGGGTCGAAGCCGGGCGCGCGGGCTGGGTCGGCTCGACTCAGCCTTCGGGGGTGTTCGGGTTGGGCACCGAGTTCGGCCGTTCGCCGAGCGTCGCTGTCAGCGTTTTTTGTTCGTATTTGCCGTTGCCAGCCGCGCGCCACAGTTCGATCGTGACCTTGTCGCCAGGTTTCTTTTCCCCGATGTCGCTCGCCGAGATCTTCGGAGCTGGTCACGTCTTTCCCGTCGACCTTGACGATGATGTCGCCGCCGACCGCCACCGTCCCGTCTTCGGTCGTCGTGTTGACCGAGCCGCCGCGGATGCCCGCCTTCGCCGCGGCCGTGCCGGGCTCGACGCTCTGCACCAGCGCCCCGGATTTCACCGGCAGGTTGAGCGCCGAAAGCGAGCCGTCAACCGTCAACGAGGTCAGGCCGAGGTACGCGCCGCGCACGGTCCCGCCCTTCTCGAGCTGGGCGATCTCCGCCTTGGCGGTGTTGATCGGAATCGAGAAGCCGATGCCGACGCTGCCGTCGCCGCTGCCGCCGGTCTCGATCTGCGAGTTGATGCCGATCACTTCGCCCTCGACGTTCAACAGCGGGCCGCCCGAGTTACCGGGGTTGATCGGGGCGTCGGTCTGCAGCACGTTGTCGATCGTGAAGCCGTTGGGGGCGGTGATTTCGCGCTGCAGCGCGGAGATCACGCCAGTCGTGAGCGTGCGTTCGAGGTCGAATGGGTTGCCAATCGCATACACGGGGTCCCCGACCTCCACGGCGCTGGAATCGCCGAGCTTCAGCGGGTGCAGTCTCAGGCCGTCGGTCGAGATGTGCAGGATCGCGAGGTCGTCGGAGGGGTCCTTGCCCACGACCTTCGCTTCAACCGCATTGCCTTTTTCGAAGCTCACCGTCACCTTGATGGCGTTCTCGATCACGTGGTAGTTGGTCAGGATCGTGCCGTTGGCGTCGATCACGATGCCCGAGCCGGTCGCCGTGCCCCGGCGCTGGCTTTCTTCGCCGAACAGGTTGAACGGCGATGATTCAGACTTCTGCACGACCGTCGAGGTCACGAACGCCACGCCCGGCGCGTCGCGGACGTAGGCTTCGTGGGGCGTCAGCCCGGTGGTGCGCTCGGAGGCGTTGGACGGGGCCGCGGGCGCAGCCGCTTCAACGGTCGTGACGACCGTCTTGGTCTTTTCGCCGAGACCCCCGGCTGCGGCGATCACCGCCACGACGACACCGCCGCCGAAGAGAGCGGACACGAACGGGATGACAAACAGTCGTTTCATTAGTGGAGAGGATGCACAGTCGCGATGAACGCCATCTAAAGTCCGCCGATGACGTATCTAAATAATGTCAAGGCGCCGTGACATGCGCGTCTGGGCGCTCCGACAGCAACTCCCGAAGCGCCGCAGCCGGGTCGGCCGCGCGCATCAGCGACTCCCCCACCAGCACCGCCTGTACGCCGCGCTCGCGCAGTCGCCGCACCTGCTCGGCGCTGCCGATCCCCGACTCCGAGACGACGGTCACACCGGCCGGCACGTCGTCCATCAACGCCTCCGTGCGCTCGACCTCGACGCTGAAGTCGCGCAGATCGCGGTTGTTGACGCCGACGATCTCAGCTCCGACCTCCAGCGCACGGTGCAACTCGTCGCGGTCGTGGACCTCGACGAGCGCGTCCAACCCGATCGCCCGCGCCGTGCTCTGCAGCGACGCGAGCTCCGCCGACTCGAGCGCCGCCACGATCAGGAGCACCGCGTCGGCGCCCGCGGCCACCGCCTCGTACAGCTGGTAGGCGTCCACGATGAAGTCCTTGCGCAGCAGCGGCAACTCGCACGCGGCTCGTGCCGTGCGCAGGTCCTCGAGCGCGCCTGCGAAGTTCGGGCCCTCGGTGAGAATCGAGACCGCAACCGCGCCGCCGCGCTGGTAGGCACTCACGATCTCGGTCAGGTCGGGGGTCTCGCGCAGCGTCCCCGCTGAGGGCGAGCGGCGCTTGAACTCGGCGATTACGCCGATGCCATCCTCATGCAGGGCGTCGCGAAACCGGCGCCCGCCTCCCCGCGTTCGTGCGTCCGCGAGCGCGGTCGCGCGCAACTGCTCCAGCGGGAGCCCGCGCCTCCGGCGCTCGAGCTCCGTGCGCGTTTCCGACAGGATGCGCTCGAGCACTGTGGCGGTGGCGCGCTCGCTCACGTCGCCGCCTTCGCGGGCGCGTGCTTGTTGCTGGCCTCGACATAGCGCTCGAGCGCGCTCGCCGCGCGACCCTCGGCGAGCGCCGCGCGCGCGGCCTCCACGCCCTCGGCGATCGAGTCCGTTCCACCGGCCGCGTAGATCGCAGCGCCCGCGTTGATCAGCGCGAGCCCCTCGCCGGCTGGCCTGCTCGCCTCGCCCGCGTCCGCTAGCAGGATCGCGCGCGTGACCTGCGCGTTCTCGGCCGGCGTGCCGCCGTCCGGGCCGCGTGTCGACTCCGGGCCGGACTCGGGCGCGATGCCAGCCTGCTGCGGGGTGAGCACGTAGTGCGTGATCTCCCCGCCGTTGACCTCGGCGACTCTCGTCGGCGCCTGCGCTGAGACCTCGTCGAGCCCGTCTTCGCCAGCCACGATTAGCGCACGATCGACGCCCAGCTTCGCCAGCGCGCCCGCCATCGTCTCCAGGAAGGCCGCGTCGGAGACGCCGATTAGCTGGCGCGACGCTCCGGCAGGGTTCGTCAGCGGCCCGAGCAGGTTGAAGATCGTGCGCACCGCCAGCTCGTGCCTGACAGGCACGACGAAGCGCGTGGCCTGGTGGTGGGCGGGCGCGAACATGAACCCGAAGCCGGCCTCCTCGATGCACGCCGCTACCGCCGCCGGGTCGAGGTCGATGCGGGCGCCCAGCGCCTCCAGCAGATCGGCCGACCCCGAGCGACTGGTGGCCGAGCGATTGCCGTGCTTGGCGACCGCACAGCCCGCGCCCGCGGCGATCAGCGCGGCCGTGGTCGAGACGTTGAAGCTGCTGCGCCCACCGCCCGTGCCGGCCGTGTCGAGCAGATCGCGGCGATCGCTCGGCACGTGTGCCGCGAGCGCGCGCATCGTGCGCGCCAGTCCCGCCAGCTCCTCGACCGTCTCGCCCTTGGTTCGTAGGGCAATCAGGAAGCCGGCGATCTGCGTCTCGGAGGCATCGCCGTGCATGATCTCCGCAAGCACCTCGGCGGTCTCATCCGCGCTCAGGTCGCGACGCGACGCCAGCGCGTCGATCGCACGGGTCAGGATCGGGTTGGGCATGGATTTCCGTATAGCCATGGTAATACCGCCCTCGTCGTCGCGCGCGGCCGGGGCGATCGGTAACCGTCAGCCGCGTCCAGGAAGTTGCGCAGCAGCTGCATGCCCTGCTCGGTGAGCACCGACTCGGGGTGAAACTGGACGCCCTCCGCCGGCAGGTCGCGATGGCGCACACCCATCACTACGCCGTCGCCGCGCGCGGACTCCTCAAGGCAGTCGGGGAGATCGGGGTCGACCACCAGCGAGTGGTAGCGACCGACCGTCAGCGGCGATGACAGTCCGCGGAACAGCCTGCGCCCGTCGTGCTCGATGCGCGTGGCCTTGCCGTGCACCGGCGCGTGCAGCTTCCAGCGCCCGCCGAACGCCTGCGCGAGTGCTTGATGCCCAAGACACACGCCGAGCGTCGGCACGCCGGCTTCGGGCATCCGCCGCACGAGCTCGAGCGTGATGCCAGCCTGCTCGGGCGTGCACGGCCCCGGCGAGACCACGCAGCGCTCGTAGCCATCCGCGAGCAGCTCATCCACGGTGGCCCGGTCGTTGCGCACCGCCTGCACCTCCGCTCCGAGCTCGCCCAGGTACTGCACGAGGTTGTACGTGAACGAGTCGTAGTTGTCGAGGACGAGGACTCTCATGCCCAGTCCGGTTGTTCGCACGCGAGCTCGACGGCGCGTAGCACCGCGCGCGTCTTGGCGACGGACTCCTCGTACTCGTACTCGGGCTTGGCGTCGGCCACGGTGCCGCCGCCGGCCTGCACGTGTGCGACGCCGTCCTTGACGACGACCGTGCGTATATGGATCGCCGTGTCTAGATCGCCGGCGTAGCTGAGGTAGCCGATCGCGCCACCGTAGCCGCCGCGCTTGACGGGCTCGAGCTCATCGATGATCTGCATCGCCCTGACCTTCGGAGCGCCGGAGAGCGTCCCCGCCGGCAGCACCGAGCGCAGCGCGTCCATCGCGCCAACGTCCGCGCGCAACGTCCCCGACACCGAGGAGACGATGTGCATCACGTGGCTGTAGGTCTCGATCTCCATCAGCTCGTCCACCACCACGCTCCCGTACTCGCACACGCGACCGAGGTCGTTGCGGCCGAGGTCGACGAGCATCACGTGCTCGGCGCGCTCCTTCTCGTCGGCCAGCAGCTCTCCAGCGATCCGCCGGTCCTCCTCCGGGCTGGCCCCCCGCGGGCGGGTGCCGGCGATCGGCTTGGTGCTCACCCGGCGCCCGCTCACCGTCAGCAGCGGCTCGGGGCTCGCACCGGCGACCTGGAAGTCGCCGAAATCAAGGAAGTACATGTATGGGCTCGGGTTGACCGCCCGCAGGCCGCGGTAGATCGAGAACGCCTCGACGGGCACCGGCGCCGACCAGCGCTGGGAGGGCACCACCTGGAAGGCGTCGCCAGCGTAGATGTACTCGACGATGCGCGCCACCATCGCTTCGAAGCGCTCGCGCGGCATGTTCGACTCGAATGCGGGCAGCTCGCGCGCGGGTGGCTGGCGCTCGCTCGCGGGCTCACCGCGCGGGACCGGACCGGCGAGCACGCAGCGCACCTCGCTGATCGTGCGAGCCGCCTGCTCATATGCACGATCGATGTCAGGCTCCCCCTCCGGGGAGGATGCGGCCTGGAGATCCGCGTTGGCGATGATCGTGACCGTGTGCTTGAGGTGGTCGAAGACGACGAGCGCGTCGGAGAGCATCAGCGCCATGTCTGGCAGCCCCAGTGGATCCACTCCCGGAGGATCGCCGAGCGGCTCGACCGTGCGCACGAGGTCGTAGCCGAAGAAGCCGACGGCGCCACCGATGAACGGAGGCCCTCCCGCCCTCGCGCCCAGCCCCGGCCCTGAGTCTCGCAGCGCTCGTGTCCCGGCGTCGCTCAGCGGCGCCTGGCTGAAGCTGGCGACATGCTCGGCCGCCAGCGCGTAGGGGTCACCGCCATCGGCTAGCGACCAGCGCAGCACTGCCCGGGGACGAAAGCCGATGAACGACCAGCGCCCGACGCGCTGTCCCTGATCGGCGGACTCGAGCAGGAACGCTGGCTCCCCGGGAGCCAGCGCGCGCAGCTTCAAAAAAGCCGAGACGGGCGTCTCGCAGTCCTCGATGAAGCTGTAGCTCAGGGGGATCAGGTTGTGTGTGCGCGCGAGCTCCCGCGCCTCTTGCAAGCTCGGGGAAACCGTCACCGCGGTCGCCCCGGGGGCGCTAGGAGCGACGGCCATCGAGCACCCGCTCAGCGTCCGCGAGCGCACGCCCACGGCTGTGTACGAGCACCAGCAGGTGGTAGAGGACGTCGGCCGCCTCTTCGTCGACGCGCTCATCGGACTCCTCACGCGCGGCGCGCGCCACCTCCTCGGCCTCCTCCATGACCTTCTCGCCGATCCTGGCGGGGTCGTCGAGCAGCTCGACCGTGTAGGAGCCGCTGGGACGCTCGTGTGCGCGCGCGACGATCGTGCGCTCGAGCGCCGGTAGCGTCTCATACGGCGCTCCCGGGTCGAGCTCGCCGCGGTGAAAGCACGTCCGCTCACCCGTGTGGCAGGCCGGGCCCGCCGGCTCGACGAGCGCGAGCAGCGAGTCGCCGTCGCAGTCCACGCGCAGCGCGCGCACTGTCTGCACGTTGCCGCTGGTTTCGCCCTTGTGCCACTGCTCGCCGCGCGAGCGGCTCCACAGGTGCAGCTCGCCCGTGTCGCGCGTGCGCCGCCAGTGCCAGCTCGTTCATGTACGCGAGCGTCAGCACCTCGCCGGTCGCCCAGTCCTGCACGACGCACGGCACCAGACCGTCGCCGTCATATTGGAGGATCTGCCTCGATCGAGTCTGCGCCAGGTGTGCTCATCGGCACGATTGTAGGTCCCGTCGCGGGCCAGCCGATTTCAGAGACACTGCGACGGCGATGCAATCGGCGCTCGACCGCAAGCTGCTCGTGGTCACCGGCAAGGGTGGCGCAGGCAAGACGACCACCGCCGCGGCGCTCGGGCTGCTGGCCGCCGCCCGCGGCCGACGCACGATCGTGGTCGAGGTCGGCGAGCAGAGCCGGCTGCCCGAGCTCTTCGGGATCGTCGCCCCGCGCCCGGGGGTCGAGACGCAGCTGCAGGAGCGCCTGTCGAGCATCTCGATCGATCCCGACCGCGCGCTGCTGGAGTGGCTGCAGGTGCTTGGCGGGTCGCGTGCCGGGCCGCGTGCTCGCCTCGAGCGGCACCTTTCAGTACTTCGCCGCTGCGGCGCCCGGAGCAAAGGAGCTCGTCACGATGGTCAAGGTCTGGCAGCTGACCCGCGGTGCCCCTCGACGGGGTCATGCGGCGGGTTATGACCTGGTCGTGCTCGACGCCCCGGCGACCGGTCATGCGCTGGGCATGCTGGGCTCGCCGCGCACCTTCGGCGCGATCGCCCGCGTGGGCCCGATCGCCGGCCAGACGCGCCAGCTGCGGGAGCTGCTCGAGAGCCCCGCTCGCTCGGCCTACCTCGCCGTGGCACTCGGCACGGAGATGGCGGTCACCGAGTCGCTCGAGCTCCAGGAGGGCCTGCGCGCGCGGCTCGGCCGCGACCTCGACACGGTCATCGTCAACGCGCTGCTGCCACGACGCTTCACCGCAGCCGAGCTGCGCCGCATCTTGTCGCTGGGTCGACGCCACGCAGGACGCTGCGGCCGGTTACACCTCGCGGGGCGAAGCGGCACCGCACGACGGTGCTCCGGGCGAGCGCCGGGCCGTGATCGATGCGGCCGTGCAGGCCGCGAGGGCCGGTGCATGAGCGCTCGCGCCTGCAGCACAACCAGCTCGCGCGTTTGCGCCGACGCAGCTTCGATGTCGTCGGCGTCCCGTATGTGTGGGGCGCGCGACTTGACCTGGCGGCGGTGAACGCGATCGCCAGGCGGCTCGAGCGCCAGCTATAAGAAGGCCGCTCGATCAGGCCGCGGCGAGCCGATACCTGCGCGTGGCCGGATCGCGCTCGAGCAGGCCGACGGCCAGCAGCGTGGTCACATAGCGGTGGGTGGTGCTCGTGTTCATGTCGAGCATGCGCGCGAGCTCCGCGATCCCCAGATAGCCCCCTCGGTCGGGAAGCAGGACAAGCACGAGCAGACCCGACAGCAGCGAGCGCGACAGGCGCCTGTCCTCCATCTGCGCCGGGTAGCTCCATTCCTCGGAGTCGAGTGCCAGCGTCCAGTCGGGGTCTCTCAACGCCGAGAGCAGCACCGACATCGTGCCGCCCTGGCCGGCGGTGCGAACGACCTGATCGACCTGCGCCTTGGAGAGCTCGATGCACGACCGTCTGGTCGCCGGCACCGTCGTCTTCGGGCGAGCCGGACGCCTCGAGGACGCCCGGCCCGCTGCCACTGGCGAGACGACGCGGCTTTGGATGGACCGGAGCCGACCTGTCTTCGGGCGCGACGACCACGGCGTGGTTTCTCTCTCCCTGCGGGCAAGACCCCGGTCCCGTTCTCATCCATCATCGCGTGAGTGCATATTCAGCCTACCGCAGGCATTCTCGCGCAAAGGCTGTTCTGAATATTCAGTTCTGACTAGTCTGCGGACCAGCCTCGATCGCCCATCAGATGCGGCGCAAATCATACAGTTGTCTGCAGTTCTCGTCAGGAGGCGCGCTGGCCATATCTGACGCGCCAGATGCGCAGGATCGGCACGAGCAGCCGCGTCAGCGAGCCGCCCGCTGCGGCGATCGCTGCTCGCGCCCGCATCGCCGGCGCTCGCGCGCTGTCGCTCGACAGATACATGGCGACCATGCACGCGAGGATCACCGCATGGCGCTGGCCGTCGTGCAGACGCCGGGCCTCGCGCGCCGACGCTCGATCAGCTCGACACACGCCAGACCGGCAACCTCGCGGCTGGGGTAGTAGCCGACATAGCTATGCTCGCCGTCGGCGGCGTCGCTGGCCTGGTCGACGTAGCTGTCGAGCATCGTGCTCACCGCGCAGATCCACGGGTCATAGGCATCGCGACCAGCGCATAGTCCCTCGCGCGGCGGCACGCGGCGAGCGCGAGCAGCGCGTGGACGCCGACCGAGCTGCTCGCGGCGCGCTGTCGCTCCCACCAGCTCGTCTCGCGACTCGCCGGGAAACTCGCTCTCCGCCCAGCGCTGCAGCGCGGCGCCACGCACGGGTCGACTCGGGTATCGTGGTTGAAGCTCTGCACGCCCGCCGCACCTGCTCGCGCCCCTACAGCAGCAGCGGACGCACGCTCTCGTAGGACGGCAGCGTCATGCACCCGTCGCGGCATGCCTCCACGAGCGCGCGCAGGTATCCTCCGTCGTCTTTCCAGGGATGATAAGCGTAGTAGTCGGAGATCTCGCCGACGGATCCAGCGCCTCGACGAGCGCCCGGTGCAGCTGCCGGCCGTTGTGCTCGTGGGCTGCGCGCTCGTGGGCGTTGTCGAGGAACTCCAGGATCGCTCTCATAGGCGACAAGCACGCGCAGCAGCCTGCAGATCGCGATGCCTGGGCAGGATCGAGAACAGTGCCGCGCCGACGATATGCGTGCGCTTGCGCGACGAGCGCTCCAGCGCGTCTTCGCGAATGGTCGCGATCGGGGATCCGCCGCGCGCGATGGCGCCAGCCGGCATCTCGCGCGAAACCGCCCTCAGGCCCCAGCCCAGCTCTCGCGATCGCGGCGCCAGCAGCGCCCGAAGCTGCCCGCGCGACAGCGGTATAGGATCGGTCATCTCCACCAGCTATCGGAACTCTCCCGGAGGCTAGTTAGCGCGTCGGACGTACTTTGGACGCCTTTGCCCGCCGGGCTGCGACTCCGACCGATTAGTCCTGCAGGCTGATCGCTGCCGGGCGCACGCGAGCCAGAGACCCGGTATGGCGACGATCGCGACCGCCACGGCGGTGACGGCAAAAAGCTCCCCAGCGCGGTCGGCACATCGGCCGAGAAGACCACCGGGAAGCCGGTGACGGTCGCGAGCGCATGGCTGAGAAGGAGCTGGCCGTAGATGCCGAAGACCGCGCCGATCGAGCAGCCGAGTCCCCAGCAGCAGCACGCTCTCCAGCAGCAGCGCGCGCCACAGTTCGCCGCCGCGGAAACCGTCCACCTTCATGTCGGCCAGCTGCCTACGCCGCTGCCAGATCATCGAGCCCATCGCGGCGCCCATCGCCAGCACGGCCGCGATCAGCACGAGCCACGAGATCTGGGTCAGTCGTCCAGCCCCTGACGGCTGGCCGGCGCGCTGGCGCAGCTCGCGCTGGCGAGAGCGTTTCCACGCCGAGTCCCGACCCGGGCCGCAGCGCCCGCTGGAGCTCTGCGCGCACGCGCTGCGCCGAGCCGCCGGCGGCCACCTTGACGTAGTAGGCGCTCGGATCGGCGCTGGCCCATGCGCGCGCGTAGTCGACGGAGTTGAGGATGATCGCCCCGGGCGGCCAGCCCAGGTTGGTGATCAGGCGCGGCCACCCGCAATCTCATAGGCCGCGGCGAGGGCAGCTCGAAGCGGCTGCCCCGATGCGGAGATGGTGTTCGCTCGGCGAGCGCCTGCGAGACGACCGCCCAACCGCCGGCTGCAGATCCTCGCGCGGCGCGCGCAAGGTCGCCGCCGACCAGCTGGCTCGGAGGGATCGGCTCGTGCGGCGCCGGCGGCGGCGCAAGCACCCACACTCGCCGCTCCTCGTAGTCGAGCAGCCCGCCGAGCAGCGGTTCGACCGACGCTACACGCCGGGCGTACGCCTCAGCGGCGCGACGTCGATGCGCGGGAAACGGGCGTGGTGGCGAGCAAGTTGCCTGCGCCGGGCGGGATCACCCACAGTTGGCAGTTCGTGTTCAGCTCGTGGACCAACCGGTCGAGTCCCGCGCTGCAGGTTGCTGTGCGCGCCCTGGATCGCGACGCTGCCGAACACGGCGATCGCGCCCGTCGCGGCGATTGCGAGCGCGCGAGCGCGATTGGCGCGCGAGCGCAGCTCGATCACAGCCAGGTACGGCGAGACGCCGGAAAGGAACTGCCGTATCCTGTCGAACGCCGCGCACCAGCCTGCGTGAGCGCCACCGGCAACAGCAGCAACAGCGCGGCGATCAGGCTGACGATGCCCACGATCGCGGCCTGCGGCGCCGCCAGCAGGATCGCCGTCGTGACCGCCACGCACGCGCCCCCGACCGCGAGCGCAGCCAAGCGCCCGCTCCGCGTCGGAGCGCTGCGGGCGTGAGAACGCACCAGCCAGAGGGCGGAAGATCTCGCGTCGCAGCGGCGCGAGCACGCCCGACGCAGCGGCCAGCACGCCCCCGCCAACCGCCAGCGCGACGCTCTGCCATGTCACGATCCGCTGCGAGCCGACCGGGAAACCCAGCGACAGGTAGCCCGGATTGGCGCTGAACAGGCCGAGCGACAGCAGCTCGCCGAGCCCCAGTCCCGGCCAGCGAGGCGACCACGCCGAGGACCAGTGCGTCGAACAGCAGGACCCTGGAGATCATCGCCGCGGTGTAGCCATCGAGGCGCAGGTCTTCGACGAGCTTGCGCCGCTGGGGAACCGTGAGCAGCATCGCGTTGAACGCGAACAGGAAGCCGACGAGCGCGCTGATCGCCGAGAACAGCACGGTCGACTGGTTAGTCGGGCCGGCGGCCTGGCCGAACAGCGTCGCTTCGAAGTCGGCCGGACGCACGTTGAGCGTCCCGGCGGCCAGCCGCGTCAGGCCGGCCCTCACCACGATCGTCGCTCCGGCGCGCGGACGCACGAAGACGCGAGTCACGCGCCCGCCCATGCCAGTCAGGCTCTGGACGTAGCGCAGCGGGCCGAGCGCGACGGGCTGTCTGCACAAGCGCGCCGATGTCGCCCGGGCCAACGTGGCGCCCAGAAACGCCTCTGGCGCGAGTACCGATCTGCAGCCGACCGGCCGCAGCGCAGCCTACGCCGATCGCCTCGAGCGATCGGCGTGGGCACCGCAAGCGCCTGCAGGTTGGCGAGCCGCGCATAGCTGAAGCGGCGCACGAGCGGGCCGCCCATACGCGCCAAGCTGCGGATCGGCGCCGAGCAGGTCCACCGCCTCGCGCTCCGCTTCGGCCCGCTGAGGTCGACGCGCTCGCTCGAGCACCGGCACCGCCACGCTCATGCCTGGCAAGCCTCGACCTCGCCGAGCAGTCGCTCGTCGAAGCCCTGCGGGCGCGCGCGCGACAAGCTGGAAGCGCATCTGCCCCGACGATCCCGTCGGTGATCTGCTCGACCGAGCCGTTCAGGCTTGTGCTGGCGACCTGGGAGGCGAACAGCAGCGCAACGCCGACCGCGATCCCCGAGCACCGCGAACGCTCCTGGACCACACGGCTGCGCAGCCGCACGCGATAGAGCCGAACGACGTTCGACAGCCTCACGCGTCAGGACCTCGCGCTACCGCGCAGCGGCCAGCCGGCCCGGCTCGTGCTCGACGAGCTTTCCGTCGCGCAGCGCGTGCACACGGTCGGCGTACGCGGCCGCCAGCGGATCGTGCGTGACCAGCAGCACCGCGGTATGACGCTCGCGGCAGACCTCGGTCAGCAGGCCCAGCACTTCCTCGCCGCGAGCGCTGTCGAGGCTGCCGTCGGCTCGTCCGCGAGCACGAGCTTCGGCTCGGTCGACAGCGCACGCGCGATCATCACCCGCTGGCGCTCGCCCATCGAGAGCTGCTCGGCGCGATGCCCCACCCGGCACCCAGACCCAGCCGTTCGAGCAAAGGCATCACCCGGCGCTGCGCGGCCTCCACACCGAGGTCGGTTCCCATCAGCTTCAGCGCGGCGTTGTCGAGTGCGCTTGCGCTCTCGAGCAAACGCAGCGACTGGCGCACGAAGCCGAGCTCCGACAGCCTGAAGCGCGCCGCTTCGCGCTCGCTGAGCCTGCTCACGTCGCGGCCATCCATCGTCACCGTGCCGCTGTCCGGTCGCAGCAGCGCAGCGATCATCATCAGCAACGTCGTCTTGCCCGAGCCGCTCGGGCCGTACAGCGCCACGAGCTCACCGGGGCCGACCGCGAGCGAGACGCCGTTGACGGCGCGCACGGGCTCTCCGTCGCCCACGGGGTAGCGCTTGACGAGGTCGCGTAGCTCGAGCACCTACGCCGAGCGCTCCGTGCCCGGGAAGTCGATCACGTTGCCCAATCGCTCGGGCGGTTCGCGCGGTGCGAGGATCCGTCCACCGCTCAGCGCCCGGATCTGGTGGGCTCCCATCACCTCGGGCATGTCGGGCACGGCCATCAGCACACCGATGCCCGCGTCCTCTGCGAGCTCGCGCAGCAACGCGATCAGTCCCTCGCGCTCGCGCACCCCGAGATTGGCGGTGGGATCGTCGACCAGCAGTAGGCTCGGCGCCCGCGCGATCCCCCGGGCAATCCCCACCAGCGCCCGCTCGCCGTCGGACAAGCTCTCCCAAGCCTGCCCAGCGCACTCGCCGACCCCGACGCGGGCGAGTGCATCTCGCGCGCGGGAATAAGCGTTGCGGTGTCCGTGCGAGGGCAGCAGCGGCAGCGCGACATAGTCGAGCATCTCAAGCTCGCTGCGCGGCCCGCTGCGACGAACCCATCCGATCCGCTCGCGCATCAGCCTCGCGTGCTGTGTCTCTGACATGCCCGCCAGGTCAGCGTCCTCGAAGCGCACGCTGCCCCGGTCGGTGGACTCCAGGCCAGCAGCGATCTTCAGGAGCGTCGTCTTGCCCGCGCCGCGCTTCCCCCATACGACCAAGAACTCAGCCGCGTACAGGTCCAGCGAGACCCCCGTCAGCACGCGTAGCTCATGCGGGCCGCGCCAGTAACTCTTGCTGACCGCCTCAAGCGTCAGCAGCGCACCTGCCATCAGAGCGCCCGCAGCCGGCCGATCCGCCCTGCGGGCGATCGCTGATCGATCGATCTTCGCTCGTTCGCGGCGACGGGGCGGGCTTGCTCGGAGTCCTCGAGCAGGCGCTCGAGCAGCTCGCGTGCGCTCTGCAGCCACTCGATTCGCGCTTTCCACGAGGCCACCTCCGCGTCTCTGGAGAGCACGCGCATGAGCCTCGACCATTCATGTGTCTCGCCCGCGGCCTCCCGCTCGGAGAGCTGTTTTAGATCTCGCAGGCGGCCGATGCAGGCCAGTTCCTGACCGTAGACCATGTCGATCAGCCTTGGCAAGTCGCGAGGGCGACAGAGGGCGATCTTCAGATGCAGCTCGTCGCGCAGCGGCGGCGCGGGGGAAGAGCCGAGCATCCAGGCTTGGAAGTGCTCGATGCCCTCGTCGGTCGCCTCATAGATCATCCTCGGTGCAGCGCGCCTGGCAGGGCCCGGGCCCATCTCTCCGGCGGCACGGACGAACTCGTCCCGACTCAGCTGATCGAGCGCGGAGTAGACGCCGGACGGCGCGAAGCCGGAGGCGCCGAAACGCTCCTCCAAACGCTGTGCCAGCTGGTATCCATAACCAGGGCGCTCGATCACGAGGCCCAACACCGCGTACTTCGCCGACAACTCGGACCTCCTCGCGAACCTGCGTGAATGCAGAAGGTATCCCAACCAGCGGCGACACGCATACCAACGGTGGGATGAATCAGATGAGCTCGAACTCTTCGAGAGCCGACAGCTTACGACTATCGGAATCCTCTAGGTGATACCGAGGCGATCGAGCAGCCCCTCATCAGCGCGCCAGTCGCGCCGCACCCGTACCGAGAGCTCGAGGTGCACCTGGACGCCGAGCACCCGCTGGAGCTCGCGGCGAGCGGCTGAGCCGATCGCCTTCACCATGCGCCCGCGAGCGCCCACCAGGATGCCCTTCTGCGAGTCGCTCTCGACCCAAATCAGCGCCCGCACACGCACGAGCTCGGCGCGAGTCTCCTCGATTTCCTCGACCACGACCTCGACCGCGTGTGGCAGCTCCTGGAAAGTCCGCCGGATCGCCGCCTCGCGAATCAGCTCGGCGAACAGCACCTCGCGGGGCTGGTCCGATCGCGCGCCGGCCGCGAACATGAACGGCCCCTGCGGCATCAGCGCGGCCAGATGCTCGACCAGCTCGCCGACGCCCGAGCCCGTGCGCGCAGAGATCGGAAACACCTCGGCGCGTGGCTCTAGCTCGGTCGCCTGCTGGAGGGCTCCCAGCAGCGAGGCCCGGGAGAGCCGGTCAACCTTGTTGAGCGCAATCGTCACCGGTTTCCCAGCGGCCACCAGCGCCCTCGCGATGAAGCGGTCGCCGGGCCCGACGCCCTGCTCGGCGTTGAGCATCAGCAGCGTCGCGTCCGCGCCGTCGAGCTCCTGTTGGACACGCCGCGCCATGCGCGAGGTCAGCACATCGCGTGGGCGCTGCACACCGGGCAGGTCGACGAGCACGATCTGACAGTCGCCGCGCTCGTGCACCCCGCGGATCGCGCGCCTGGTCGTCTGCGGACGGTCGGAGACGATCGCCACCTTCTCGCCGACGACCGCGTTGACGAACGTCGACTTGCCGACGTTGGGCCTGCCGGCCAGCGCGACGAAGCCGCTGCGCGTCACCCACCCGCTCCAGCAAGCAGCTCACGCTGGAGCGCGAGCATCTCGCCGTCGTCGGTCTCGTGGTCCATACCCAGGAGGTGCAGCATCCCGTGGACGACCGCCTCACGCACATCCGTCGTGTGCTGGGGGCAGATGACGACATCGCCGAGCTCGCGCGGAAACGCGGGCTCCACGCCGTCGATCGGAAAGGACAGCACGTCGGTAGGGACGGGCTCCTCGCGGTGCTCACCGTTCAGCTCGGCGATCCGGTGGGCGTCGACGAACTCGATCGCCACGTGCGCCTGCTCGATCCCCATGCGGGCGGCGGCCGTCGTGCACAGCCGCCGCATCTCCGCGAACGTAGGCGTCTCGGGGACGAGACCCGCGCCGAGCACCTCGATCTCGATCATCGAAGCTCAGGCGCTGCGGACAGCAGGACGCGCCCCGATCTCTGCGCGCACAGGGGCATCGCGCTGGGAGTGAACCTCGTAGGCCTCGACAATCCGCTGCACGAGCTTGTGCCGCACCACGTCCTCAGCTCCAAAGCGAATGAACTCGATGCCCTCGATCGTGTCCAGGACGTCTCCCACCGCGATCAGGCCCGACTGCTGCTCGCGCGGCAGATCCACCTGCGTCACGTCCCCCGTTACCACCATCCTCGAGCCAAAGCCAAGGCGCGTGAGGAACATCTTCATCTGCTCGGGCGTCGTGTTCTGCGCCTCATCGAGAATCACGAAAGAGTCGTTCAGGGTGCGTCCGCGCATGAACGCGAGCGGTGCGATCTCGATCACCCCCCGCTCGATGTGCTGTGAGACCTTCTCCGGATCGAGCATGTCGTGCAGGGCGTCGAACAGAGGACGCAGATAAGGGTCGACCTTCGCCATCAGATCGCCGGGTAGGAATCCCAGACGCTCGCCCGCCTCGACCGCTGGCCGCGTGAGGATGATGCGGTTAACTTCGTGGCGGGAGAGCGCCGCCGCGGCCATCGCCACTGCCAGGAACGTCTTGCCGGTGCCAGCCGGCCCGACGCCGAAGGTGATCGTGTTCTCGCGCACCGAGTCCACGTAGCGCTTCTGGTTGACCGTGTTCGGGGCGACCCTCAGCCCGCGATGACGCCACACCACATCCTCGAGCACCCGCGCGGGCGATTCGTGCGCGTCGAGCGCGCCGGTCACCGCTGTGATCGTGCCCGGTCCGATCTGATGGCCGCGCGTGATCAGCTCGGCGAGCTCGCGCACCACGCGCTCGCCCGCGTGTGTCTCGCTCTCCTCCCCGTCGAACGTCAGCAGGTTGCCGCGCAGGAAGACCTTGCAGTCGAGGTGCGCCTCCAGCGCGCGCAACACCACGTCCTGGCTGCCCGCCAGCTCGGCTGCGACGACGTTCGAGAGCTCGATCTGCGTCCTCATCCTTGGAGCGCCGCTCGTACGAGCTCGGAAACGCGCTTGCCGTCGGCACGACCATCGACCGCCGCCATCGCCCGCTTCATCGCCGTGCCCATGTCTTTGGCCGACTCGGCCCCGCTCTCGCGCACGGCCTGCTCGACGATCGCCGCCAGCTCCTGCTGGGAGAGCTCGGCCGGCAGATAGGAGCCGATCAGCTCTGCCTCTGACTCCTCACCGCCAGCGAGATCCTCGCGGCCGCCCTCGCGAAACGCGCGCGCCGATTCCAGGCGACGCTTGCGCTCACGCCGCAGCACCGCGAGCTCGTCGTCGGAGCCCTCCTTGGCTGCCTTCTGAAGCTCGGAGAGCACGAGCCGCAAAGCCCCGACCCGATCCTTCTCGCCGGCGCGCATCGCGCCCTGCACGTCCGCTTTTATCTGCTCGAGTATCGCCATCTGCAGATCAGGATACGCCGGTCTGGCGATGGCGCAGGCGCTTAGGCAGACGAGCGGCACCGGGGTGCCGCTAGGGTGCAGGCCGTGAACGACTCGCTCTACGCCAGCGCGCTCGCGCCGTTCCTCGCTGAAACGCAGCGGCTGCGCCCGGCGCAGGCGGAAGTGATCGACGCCCATACCCACCTGGGACTGGACGAGGATGGGCGTTCGCTGTCGCTGGAGCAACTGCTCTCCCAGCTCGATCGTGCCGAGGCGCGCCGGGCGTGCGTGTTCCCACTGCACGACCCCGAGCGCAAGCCCTCCTACAGCGTCCCCAACGACAGGGTGCTCGCGTGGGCGGCGCAGAGCGAGGGCAGGCTCGCGCCCTTCTGCCGGCTGGACCCGACCGAACAGCCCCTCGCCGAGGCCGAACGCTGCCTGGCGGCGGGCGCGCGCGGCATCAAGCTGCACCCGCGGGCGCAGGACTTCGTCTTCGACGGCGGCGACATGGACGACGTCTTCAAGCTGGCCGAAACCGCCGCTGTGCCGATCCTGATCCACGCCGGCCGCGGCCTGCCGCCGCTCGCCGACGGGCTCGTCGAGCTCGCCCTGCGTCATCCGGGCGCCGTCCTGATCCTCGCGCACGGCGCGATCTGCGACCAGGGCATCCTCACCACACGCCTGGCCGACCATCCGGGAGTGCTGTATGACATGTCGTGCTTCTTCCCGCTCGACGTGATCGAGCTGTTCGCGCGGGTGCCGGCCGAGCGGATCGTGTTCGCTTCGGACCCGCCGTATGGGCTGCCGGCGACGACGCTTTACATGGCGCTGCGGGTGGCATGGAAGGCAGGCCTGGACGAGGCGACAACGAAGGCCGTGCTGGGCGGCACGATGGCCGCGCTGCTCGACGGCCACGATCTGCCAGCGCGCGGCCCCGTGCGGCGCGGTCCCACGATCGAGCTCTCGGGTCGCCTCGCGCGCGTCTACGGGTACGCGAGCCTCGTCGGGCCGGCGCTGTTTGGCGGCGCGATCGAGCAGGCCAAAGCGATGCTCGACATGGCGATCGCCGCGTGCCGTGACCCGCAGCCAGGAGCTGTGGGCGAGGCGCTGGAGACGATCGGCGCCGCGCTGGGCGCCGCCAACACGCTGCTGGAGAACGGGGACGGTGTAGGTCCTGCGATCGACCTGGTCTACCGCGCGATCGTACGCGCGGCCACGGAGGTTCCGGACAGCGTCTGATCGCAAGACGCCCGGCGTCGGCGAGGTTCAGCCGGCGCTCAGCCACACGGCGGCCCACTCGCCGCGCTCGCGTCGCTCGCGCTCTTGCAAGCCAAGCCGGCGAGCGAACGCGCCGGCAACTTCGTCGACCTCGTGCGTGAGTAGCCCCGCCGCGAGCAGGTGTGCGGGCGCCGTAGGCAGCGTGTCGGCCAGCTCCAGCAGCAGCGGGCGCAGCAGATTGGCGAGCACGACCGGGGCCGCGCGCGAGCCATTCGCGTCCTGCATCCACGGCAGCGCCTCGGCGCGCAGGTCGAAATGCCGGATCTCGAGCTCGGCGCCGTTGACGGCTGCGTTCTCGCGCGCCGCGGCAATGCTCTCCTGCTCGTGGTCGAGCCCGAGCACGGGTGCAAAGCCGAGTCCGGCGGCGGCGATCGCGAGCACGCCCGAGCCTGTACCGATGTCCAGCAGCGCCCCGGACGGCCGCTCGCTCGCAGCCAGTGCGAGCAGCAGCTCGAGGCACAGGCGCGTGCTCGCGTGAGCACCTGTGCCGAATGCCTGCCCTGGATCGATCACGATCTCGCGCGCCGGCCCGTCGCCGGGCGCGGCCGGCGCCTCCCACGGCGGGCGCACGTGCAGCGCGGGGATCCGCGCGTGCGCTTCATCGGACTGGCGTGGCGCGTCGATCAGCACCGGGCGATGGAACTGCTTCCAGCGCTCCTGCCAGTCATCGGGGATCTCGCTGGTGGATATCTGCACCAGCGCGTCGCCTGCGAGCGCCCGCACGTCGGGAAGCGCCGGCAGCTCGCCGGGGGCGCCGTAGACGGCGTACTCGACCGTCCCCGACTCACACCGTATCTCCTCGACGCCCGCGGGCGCGAGCTCCAAGAGTTCGGCCAGAACCATCTCGGCCTGATCGCCCGTGACGCGAACGGCGAGTCTGATCACGCGGCCTGGCTGCCCAGCGCGCGTCGCAGCTTCGCGAACACCGATTCCTGCGAGCGCAGGTTCTCATCGCTCAAGCTGTCGTTCAGGCGTTCCATCAGCTCCCGCTGCTCGGGGCTCAGCCGGCGCGGGACAACGACGTTGACGACCACGCGCAGATCGCCGCGCCGCCCGTGCCGCAGCGCGGGCATTCCCTGGCCACGCACGGTCAACACCTCACCGGGCTGCGTGCCGGAGGGCAACTCGATCGAGGTCTCGCCGTCAAGCGTGGGTACCGCGAGCGTGCCGCCGAGCGCGGCCAGCGGTGCTGCTACATCGAGCGCGGTGATCAGGTCCTCGCCCTCGCGCAAGAAGCGGTCGTCTTCTCGCACGCGCACGAGCACGTACAGATCGCCCGCCGGCGCTCCCGCTTCGCCGGCGTGGCCGCGCCCGCTGAGGCGGATGCGCTGACCCTCAGAGATGCCGGCAGGAACCTCCACCTCGAGCGTGCGCCTGCTCGTCACGCGCCCGCGGCCGCGACACTCGGCGCACGGCTGGCGCGGCACGCGCCCGTCGCCGTGGCACTCATCGCAGACGATCGTGCGCACCATTTGTCCAAGCAGCGTGCGCGTCACCGCCTGCAGTTGCCCCGCACCGCCGCAACGCTCGCAAGTGTCGATCGGAGTTCCCGGCTGGGCACCGTTGCCGTGGCATTGCTCGCAGCGCTCGACCGCGTCATAGGAGACCTCGACCTTGGCGCCGTTGGCCGCTTCGAGCAGGTCGATCTCGATCGCTACAGCAATGTCTCCGCCTTGCCCGTGCCCTTGCGGGTACCCCGACCCGCCACGCCCGGCTGCCGCGCCGCCGAAGAACGCGTTGAACAGGTCGCTGATCGACCCGAAGCTGTCGAAGTTGGGCGCATATCCCCCTGAGCGCAGGCCGTCGTGGCCGTAGCGATCGTAGGTCGCGCGCCGCTCCGGGTCCGACAGGATCTCGTTCGCCTCAGCTGCCTCCTTGAACTTCTCCTCGGCATCGGGGTCGTGGGCGTTGACGTCGGGGTGCAGCTCCATCGCCAGCTGGCGAAACGCCTTCTTGACGTCCTGCGCGGAGGCGTCGCGGCCGACGCCCAGCACCTCATACGGATCACGGGGCATACCGTCTGGTCAGTTCTCGGCGTAGGCGTCTTCGACAAAGCGCGACAGCTGGTGTGCCGCCTCGCGCACGGTCGCGATCGCGCCGGCATAGTCCATGCGCACAGGGCCGATCAGCGACACGGTCCCCAGCTTGCGCTGCGCCATCCCGTAGCCGGTCGCGACCAGCGCCAGGGAGTGCATCGCCGGGAGCTCGTTCTCGTGGCCAATGCGTATGTACATGCCGGGCTCGGCCAGCGCCGCGCGCAGGACGCGCAACAGCGCTACGCGCCGCTCGAGCAGGTCGATCAGCTCGTTCACCCGCGTCGTGTCTTCGATCTGTCCAGCCTCGAACAGCCGCGCGGTTCCCTCCACGAACAGCGAGTCCTCCCCTTCCGCGGCGAGCTGACCAAACGCCGGCACGAAGCGCGCGAGGAAGGCGAGCTCCGTCGCGGAGAGGCTCGGCTCGACCAGGCGCTGCTGGAGCATGCGGGCGCCGAGGCCGAGGCCTACCAGCCGCTCGTTCAGGTACTCAGCGGCCCAGCCCACCAGGCCGGGGTCGACCGCGCGATCGAAGGTCGCGAACATCTTCGACACGTTCCCCGCGGAGGTGATGATCACCACCAGCACGAGCTGCGGCTGCAGCGCCAGCACCTCGACGTGGCGGATCGTCGCCGCGTTCATCGACGGCGCCGAGACGACAGCGAGCAGGTTGGTCATCTGCGAGAGCGTCTCGGTCGTCGAGCGCATCGCCTCCTCCACCTCGCGGCGGATCAGCGACAGCTCAAGGCGCTGCGTCGGCGCCGGTGGCTGGTGTCCGGCGCTGAGCAGGCGATCGACGACATAACGATGCCCGGCGTCTGTGGGCACGCGGCCGGCCGAGACGTGCGGATGGGCGAGCAGGCCGTACTCCTCGAGCAGGGCGAGCTCGTTGCGCACCGTCGAGGGCCCGCAGTCGAGCTCTCCACCGGCGACGATCGAGCGCGAGGCGACCGGTGCTCCGGTCTGCAGGTAGTCGTCCACCACCTTGCACAGAATGCGCTCCTGGCGCGGACTCAGCATGGATTTGATTGTAGGCGGCGTACTGGCGCCGGCATCGAGTTACCGGCCTAGAGCTCGAGCTCGGCCTCCGCGTTGCGGATGATCTGCTTGCCGTCCTGCTCGGCAACGGTGTCGATCACCGCCCGCCCGTCAGCCAGCTCGCGCACGGTGCCGCTGACGATCACCTCGTGCTCGGGCACACCCATGCCGCGGAACTGGACGGACAGGCGCTTGAGGTGCTCCGGGCCGCCCGCCGCGTCTGTCTGCGCGCGCGCCACCTGGGCCATCGTCCACAGCCCGTGCAGGATCCGTCCCGGGAGCCCGACGGCACGGGCGAAGTCCTCGTCGATGTGGATCGGGTTGAAGTCACCCGAGGCGCCCGCGTAGCGGACCGTCAGGTACTTGTCGGGGGTGATGCGCACCTCGGGAATCTGCTCGCCTGCATGGAGTTCTGCCATCGGATTACACTCCTCGGACGATGTTCGTCCACGTCCCGCGGCAGACCCGCTCGCCGCGTTGGTTGGTGGAGATCGACTCGAACACGTAGTAGCCGCGTCCGTCGTGTTCTGAGATGTCCTTGACACTCGCCGTCGTGGTGATCTCATCGCCGGCCACGACCGGTGGCCCCCACACGAACTCCTGTCCGCCGTGGACCATCATCGCGAAGTTGAGCTCGATCTCGGGATCGAAGATCGGCGGCCCCACCGACGGCGCGCTGTAGACGACCGCGAACATCGGCGGCGCGATGACATCGGCGTAGCCGGCGTCGCGGGCGGCCTCGACGTCGAGGTGCACCGGGTTGGTCTCGCCCACCGCCCGGGCGAACTCCTTGATCTTCTCACGACCCACCGCGTACACCACGGGCTCGTAGGTCTTGCCGATCGCTTTCGTGTTGACTGGCATCAGAGGAGGGCTCCTTACAGGCGGGGCTCGTCTGGGCTGGACTGCGGCGCGCCAGTTTACGCACAGCACACCGTGGGATGCTTCCACGCTCGTGCGCGACCGTGCCTGGGACCCCTTAAACACAAAAAAGGCCCCGCGGCCGACGATGGGAGCTCTGCATCAAGCGTCCCACCGTCGGCTCTCACCGGGGCGCGATCCGCTCGCGCCCGGTCGGCCGCGAGTCGCGCTGGCTAGAAGACGAGATCGTCCTCCTCGACACCGACACCGACACCGACCAGCTCGCGGCCGTCCACTTCCTCCGCGGCGTCGCCGTCGCCGTCGCCCGAGCGCCCCTGCTCGCCCGCGTCAAGCTGCGAGCGCTCAGCGGGACTGTCCAGGAACTGGACAGTGTCGGCGACGATGCTCACCGCCTGGCGGCGCTCGTGCTCAGCGGTCTCCCACTCACGCCACTCCAGCCGACCGTCGATCGCCACGCGACTGCCGCGGTGCATGTAGCGACTAACGCTCTCGCCAGGCGCACCGTAGACACTCACGTCGAAATAGTTGGGACGCTCGATGAGCTCGCCGTCGGCGTCCCGATGACTGGAGTTACACGCGATGCGCAACCCGCATACGCTTGTCCCGGAGGGCAGTGCACGCAACTCGGGGTCACGCGTTAGCCGTCCAACCAGTACGACGCGGTTGATGGTGAAGTAGGACATGTTGATCGGTCTCCGTTGCTAGATGGTTGACCCCCCACCGGCAAGCTACGCATCGCTTGGGACGGTATTCGCGGGCGTGGTTCCCGCCGGCTCGGACGTGGCTCCTGCTGGCTGCACCCAGTCGACGAGCGCGTCGAGCCCCACGAGCGCGATCTGCTCGCCGGCTTGCGCTCGTTCGATCGCCCGCGCCAGGGGACCGCGGACCGGCTCCGAGGCAAGGTAGAGCGTGCCTGCGACGCAGCGACAGCGTGCCCATGCCCTACAGATCTCGAGCAGTCGCTGTGGCGCCTTGACTGTCAGCTCGACCTCGACCGCCACGGGCAGTCGCTCAGACCGATCGTCCGGCCAAAGCACCAGGTCGGGCCGATGCAGCAGCGGGACGCCACCTGGCCCATGGCCAAGACAGGCGCTCGCCAGCGGTGTGCCGGATTCACGCTCGTCGCGGCGCAGCTCTCGCTCGCCCATCACATGGTGATCGGGGTAGGCCCGCTCGAGCGCGGACGCGACGCGGGCGCACTCGAGCGCGTGCGGAGCGTTCGCGACACTGATACGGCACGGCTCGAACCCGCTAAGACCCGACGCTCGCAGTCCCGCGCGGGTGGCTGTGTACAGCGCCGGCGCACCGGCGAGCAAGCGTCGGCTGCGCAGCAGACCGGCGCGCTCGGCAGCCGCCAGGCGGGCGCGCGCCGAGGCGAGCGTCCAACCCCCGTATTGTGCGAGCGCCTGCGGCGTTACCGCGCCGAAGCGCACCGTCCAGCGCAGGATCGCGATTCGCTCGTTTGAGTGTGTGCTGCCTGATGGGACCATTAGGTCCTCCTTCCTGTTGTTTGTTGGAGAGGTTCGATCGCGCAGGCCGGCCTGCTGGTCGCAGCTCGGCCCACGCGATCGACACGGCTGAGCTCGGCGCGCTCAGCGCCAGCGCGCCGGCGAGAACATGCGCGCCACCCGCGCGCTCGAGCCATCGCCGAGCACCAGCACCGCGGCCCAGCCGCGTCCGAGGCTCATCACCCGGTCGGGGTCGAGCATCGGTGCGTGGGTTCGCACGCGTGTGGTCCTGCCCTCGCTGTGGCGCGAGACCTTCCATGCGCCGCGCTTCCCTGCCATCGTCGCGATCAGCTCGGCCGAACTGGGAACCACCTGGCGATGGGCGACCAGCGCAGACAGGTTGCCCAGTACCTGTTCGAGCAGCCGCTCTGCACCGGGAGGCCTCAGGTCGGAGAGCTCCTGTGTCCCCAGCAGCAAGCTGAACCCGGCTGAGCGAGCGCGGCCGAACAGCCGTACGACCTGCTCGGCGGCGAGCGCCGAGAACTCGTCGATCACGACCAGTGTCGGTATCGGCTCACGCTGCAGGGACGCGGCGGTTGTCTGCAGGTCCTGCACGATCGCTGCGCCGAGCATCGCGCTCAGCAGTGGGCGGCTGTCGGACTCGAGGCTGAAGTAGACGACCGCCCGCCTGCGCACCGCGGTGAGCAGGTCGAACTCATCGACACCGGCCGTCTGGGGATCCAGCCAGCACCCGACGTCAGACTCGGCCAGGATCGCCAGTCGATCGCGTACCCCCGCCAGCTCGCTCTGCTGGCGAGAAGAAAGCGAATCCAAGTAAGCGAACGTGGCACGAGCCTTAGCCTCGGGCACCTCGCGAGCGAGCGCCTCCAGCCGTGCGGGCTCGAGGTGCTCGACGATCGCACGCAGGCTGACCTCTGCTCCGGTCTGGCGCAGCGCCCTGACGACGTGACCGAGATAGCGCTGTGCTTGACGCAGGTAGTGCGGCTCGGTGAAGCGCTCGCCGGCCAGGACCTTGTCGGCGATCTCGCTCGCGCCGCCCCGCGCGTATGGGTTGTAGATGCTGTGGCCGTCGGGTGTCCACTCGAGGTATGGCGCTCCCGCTGCCAGCGCCGCACGGCGCAGCTCCTCGCGCATCCCTTGATCGCCCTTGGGATCGACGACGATCGCGCCCATTCCGTCGGCGATCGCGCGCGCTGTGATCCACGTCTGAGTGACCGTCTTGCCAGAACCGGTGGCGCCAACGACAAGCGTGTGCGTTCCGCCTACGCCTGCGCCGAATGGAATCGACACCGTCCGACGGCTCTCATCGAGCCCGAGCACCAGTTGCTGGCGATCGAGCCAGTGCGCACTTCCGCGACGCGCACGAATGTGCAGTACCACGGCGCTCGCGAGCGAGCGCAGCAGGGCAAGCGGGCGGCTTCGGCGAGCCGCTATCTCCGCCAGGTCCGCGCCGGCTTCGATGTCTTCGCGATGCCAGCGCCGTCCGCGGACGCTGGCCACCAACGCTGCTACCGCCAGCGTCAATGCCGAGCTGGCGAGCAGCGGGCGCGCGATCGCCACCAGCACCAGCGCGCCGGCCGCCCAGCTCCAGTGCAGGTGCCTGCTGCGCATCGCTCGTGCGGCGAACAGCCCCAGCACGATCCCGACGACGCAGTGAACGCTTGTCGACAGGAGCCAGCTGAGGAGTTCATCAATGGCCGACACGGGATCGACCGGGTTTTCTGGAAATGCGTTCGAGGGCATTAGAGCCACTCCCTTCCCGGACCGGGCGCCATCGCCAGGCCCGCTCAGGCCGGCTCAGCCGGCCGTTGGTGGTTAACGACCGATGGCGAGCCCTGAGGCCCGCCATCGGGGTGCTGCGTGCTCGCCGCCGAGCTAACTCAGCCCGTCAGCTGCTGTGCTTGCGGGCGCTCTGGCCCGTCAAGATTTGTTGGTGGCGCCCTCAGGCGCGGGCACTGCTAGATCCCGCTCTGGCTGGGGGTCCGTTCTGGTCCGAGCGGATGGTCCCGCAGATGGCAGCGGACGATCGGCTGATTCCCGTTGTCGCGACAGACCGTACGTCCGTAGCGGTATGTGATCGCCACGAGCGCCCCCGTCGGTCCAGCGGGCTCGAGATCGTCGGCGTAGTCGCCTCCCGGCGCTGCGCCCGTAGAGCCGAGGTAGCGGTTGCTCTTGGCTTGAAGGACGATGAGGTAGGCGCCGAGTCCACGCAGAACGGGGCTGGTGAGCGTCCTCGTACCGGACCTGTAGGTGACTGCAAGCGCGTGTGGGCCGAGCAGCCCGTAGGAGACCTCGCGCCTTCCCGAGAGGGCGATCGTGTTGCCCTGCGGGTTCGCGACGGCGTTGCGGTCGAGCCCGTCGATTTCGCCGGCGAAGGTTTCCTTTGGGGCGACGCAGTCGTCGTCCGCAGCGGCTCCCTGCGCGCGGACTTCGGGGAGATCGTTCGGCGTCAGGGCGTGGAAGCGCCCGTCGTCGTGGAAGGCGCCGTCGATCCCGAGCTGCCCGAGCTCGCCGTTTGCCACGCGCCCGACCTGCGCGCACAGCAGCCCACGCGTAGTCGTGACCAGACGCATTCCCCACGGCGGACCGCCGTGGGGGTCCGCCACGCGCAGTGACAGCAGACGGACCGAGGTGGCGACCAGCGCTTCTGCTTCGGAGCTCCGGCGCACGCCGTCGCTGGAGGGGCGCGTGTCAAGCACGGCGACGAGCGCGAGCAGGATCAGCGCCAGCGCGGCGGCCGCCGTGATCAAGCTGCCCGCTCTCGTCAGCCTCGGTCTGCTCAACCTTCGCTCTTCACGCTTGCACCGGGATGCTGGGCGAGCGCAAGCAGCGCTTCGTCCTGGGCGTTGGGCGGCAGTTCTTCGTATGCCAGGAAGTGTTCCTTGAGGACCAGCAGTTCGGGCGTGCCGTGTTCGGTGGTGACCGACGATTCTGTGAATTCCAGGGGCACGAAGGTGCTCGCGCTGACCACCACCATCGGGTTCGGGAGCGGCTGGCCGTTCAAGGTCGGCCGCGCTTGGGTCGGGTGGACTTCCAGCAGCCATGCTGGCTGGCCGTCGGCGGTCGACTTGCCCACCTGCGTGAGCTCGCCCTTGCGGTAGAGCTCGCGCAGGACATCCACGGGAGTCTGTTCGGTGCTCTCGACCCCGGTTGGGATGCTCTGCACGATCACATCGGGATTGGACTGGGACCACTGCAGCAGCTTCAGGGGACGTGTCGTGAGGGCCGATTCGATCGTTTCTTCACTGTTGGTCATGACGATGTGAACCCTGCGTGGGCTCTGCTCGCTCCAGAATTGCTCATGCAAGGTCGTGGTCTGATCGCCGACGATTTTTTCGCTGAGCCTGCTCATGTGCAGCACCCCGCTACCCGGGGTCGTCGCCTGGTACATCGCGGCGGCGACGTTGGGCGTACCCCCTCCCGGCGCCGCGAGCAGTACGACCAGGGCGGCCACGATCGCTGCCGCCGCGGTGCAGCCGAGAGCGAGCTTCCGCCGCCACGGGCGCGTCGCGATGGGCGGGAGCCGGTTGCGCTCGGGCGCCGCCGGAAGCTGCGGGTCATCGAGCCGTTCGAGCAGCGCCGCGATCGGCGCTGGCGCGGGCTCGTCGGGTACGGGGTTGATGCGGCGCAGCCGCTCGATCAGGTTGGTATCGCTCATGGGACCTCCAGTCGGGTGTTTACGTCGGGCGCGTGCTCTTGGTCGTCGGTCAGAGTGCGCGCGAGCCGCCGCTTCGCGCGGTGCAGGCGTACGCCAAAAGTGCTCTCGTTCACGCCCAGCACTTGTGCGGCCTCGCGGTTGGCGAGGCCCTCCCAGGCGACGAGCAGGAGCGCCTCGCGATCGCGCTCGCGCAAGCCGAGCAGCGCCTCGAGCAGGCTGCGATCGACGGGCGGGGCTGCGCCCTGCGCTGAAGGACGCTCGTGCTCGAGTCGCGCGCGCAGCACCTCCCGGCGGGAGGAACCCCGGCGTGCGTTCGACTGCACCCGCCGTGCCACCGTGAGCAGCCAACTGCGCGCATCGGCGGGCACATCCTGCAGGCGCCGCCAGGCGATCAGGAACACCTCGGCGACCACATCGTCCGCGTCGGCGACGGGACCGCGACGCATCGCGTATGCGCGCACGGCGCTGGCGTGCTCGGCGTACAGGGCTTCGAACTGCTGGCGGTCGCTCACAACTCTTATATCTCCGGCACGAGGCAGTTCCTTACAGCCCGTCACATCAGCCGGTAGCCGACACCCCACACGCTGACGACCCATCGCCGGGAGCCGTCGGGCGAGAGCTTGCGGCGGAGCCTGCTCGCGTGGCTGTCGACCGTCCGCGTCGAGCCGCCGGAGCGATATTCCCAGACGACGCGCAGGAGCTCGTCCTTGGCGAACACGCGCTCCGGCTCGCGCGCCAAGCGCACGAGCAGCTCGAACTCCATCCTACGCAGATCCACGCACCGATCGTCCACCGTGAGCACGTGGGCGTCCGTGTCGATCACCAGCGGGCCAACCTCGATCATCCGCTCGAGGCCCGCCGCGCCAGCACTGCGACGCAGGACCGCTCGCAGGCGAGCCCGCAGCTCGAGGTAGGTGGCCGGCCTGGCCAGGAAATCGTCGGCACCGGCTTCGAACGCCCGCAGGACGTCGAGCTCACGGGCCCGGCTGCCAACGACGATCGCCGGCAGCGTCCGCTCCCAGGGCGTGGCGAGCTCGCCCGACCCGCGGATCTCGCGAAGCAACTCCAGCGCGCCACGCTGGGAGTCGAGCAAGCCGAGCACCGCGAGCTTCGGAGCACTGGCGCTGGCGAGGATCCGTGCGTGCTCGGCGCTGCGGGCGAGCTCGACGCTGAAGCCATCCGCGACGAGTTGCTCGGCGATCGCCTGGCCGAGCTGTCGATCGGACTCGACCACGAGAATCGGGCCCGCGTGATCAGGGCTCATCAGAGCTCGACCTCGCGAGGGCTGACGTCGAGACCACTACGCGCGATCAACGCGAGCACATCGGTGTGAATCCACGGCGTGGGCGTGCTCTGCCCACCCTCGGGCAGCAGGCCGAGCCGGCGCGCGAGCCAGCTCGTCTCGCCGCTCTCGTTGCCACGGCGGTCGCGCTTGACGCGTCCGCAGCGGATCGCTATCTCGCTCATGCTCAGCTCCCGGCGTTCGACCTTCGCGAGCACGAGGAGACGTAGCCGTCGGTTAAGCACGATCGGGCTCTCCTGCACCCGCGTGAGCTCAGCGCCGAGCACGGCGGTAGAAGCTTCGCCGCAACGAGCGTGGAGTGAGAGCGCACGCAGCGTGAGGGTGCGCACTGGCTCGTAGCTCTCAAGCGACGCGACCGCCTCGCGCAAGCTCACCGGCTCACCGGCGAGCGGTGGCTCCTGACGGTGACGGCACCAACGCAGCTCGGGGATCGACAGACCGCTGCGAACGAGCTCGAGCCTGTAACGAGCACCGTGCCGATCGACCGGATCGCCACCCGGGGTCGGCGCCAGCTCGACGTCCAGGCTCCACGAGTCGGCGAACGGCGCGACCCTTGCATCCTCGGCCGTCAAAGGCCGGCAGCGGCTGCCGCCGACAGCGACGTCCTCCAGGTAGCGGCAGCAGACCACAGCAGCGTTCTCGGCGGGCTCATCGGCTGCCAGATGCGCCACCAAGCGGGAATCGTCGTGGGTGAGGTGCTCACGATCGATGACCAGCGTGCTTCCCGCCGCACCGTGACTCGCGATCACCTCGCGAGCGCGGCCGTGCCGGTCGGTGTATTGGCCAAGCGGCCGCTGATCGCGCCCGGTACGCCTGCGCCGGTCGCGGGTTCGGCCCCGGCGTGCGGAGGTGGCGGGCTCGCCTGCGCCTCGGCGCGGTGCGAGCGAGGTGGACTGGACGGTGGGCGTCATGGTTGTCTCCTGCGGTTCCGGTGGCTACGCCCCGATGCTCTGCACCGGGTCATGTCGGGCGGCTTTTAGGAGCCGGCGCAGCAGCCGTCAAGCACCGCTGGCGAGTCGCAAGGAACGCCGGGCGACGACCGAGAACCCTTTAGGGGTTCTCGGAATCTCGATCTGCGCCGGCATGTGGAGTTGAACTTGGCGCGAACGGGCTCATCGTGGACGCGGCGCGCCGGGTGGCGCAATTCAGATCGCGATGGCATACACGGTGAGGTGCCGTGGGCACCGGCCTGCTGGCGAGCACGAGGCGCTCGCAGGCGGTTCTTGTCTGCTCGATCGCCCGCTGCCGCGAGCTGTGGAAAGACGTCGGCAACTGCCGAATGGCTCAGGGAAAGGAGTGGTGAAGGAGCGCGAGCTTAGCGAGCACTGACGAGTTGGATTTCAGCACCCGGCAGTCGCGCTCCCGCACGGCGCCGTCGCCTAGCCGCAGTTGCCACAATTTGGCTCTGCGATGCGGAACTGCGGGCATACGCGAGCGCAGTCGCGCGGCCAGATACGGCGCGG
Source organism: uncultured Solirubrobacteraceae bacterium (assembly GCA_963735615.1). Classification (GTDB taxonomy): domain Bacteria; phylum Actinomycetota; class Thermoleophilia; order Solirubrobacterales; family Solirubrobacteraceae; genus Palsa-744. The sequence goes on along the minus strand of CAVTLO010000003.1, from coordinate 911,303 downwards.
GCGACTGCGGGGCGTGAGGGCACTGGCGGGTGGTAACTGCGGCGCACGCCGGCGCAAATGCGCCTACCCAGAACGCGACTGCACGGACCCGAGCGCGCCAGATCGCTCGATGCCCGGGATCTGGCGTAGCTGCGCCGTCGCCTCGCCCGCGCGCGGATCGCCATGCGCGGCCGTCACACGCACATCTGGCGGCAGGCGAGGGACGCCGTAGGCGTGCAGAAGGCCCTCGTGAGCGTCGCGCTCGGCGGCGAACACGATCTGCTCCCTGCCCGGGTATTCCCAATCGGCCGGATACTCACCCGCATAGGCACGGCAGGCACGCAGCACCGAGTCGGCGCGCCTGGCGCACTCGCGCGCCCGCGACCGATCGCGGCAAACGAACACGACTACCGGCATGGCCTGCGCTCGCCGACCGTAGCGGTCGGTGTGCAACGACCAGCCTGCCACGAAGTGGTCATAGCGCTCGAGCTTGCGCGCCGCGCGCCCGACAGGCAGCCGGTCGTCGAGCTCCGCGATCACGTCGCAGCCCGGCTGAGCGTGCGCCGAGGCGGCCAGCTCGATGATCGTGTCAGGGCGCACCGTCTCAAATCTCTCCACCTCCACCTGTCCACCCGTCGCATCGCCTCGGAGGAAGTCGTGCGGCGTGCGTCCACCCGGCAGACGCAAATCGCCGGGCGATAGCACGGCGCGCCCGTCGGCGGACGCGCGGGTGGGCGGTGAGAGCACGGACTCCCCAGGTCCACGCAGCTCGACACCGGTACCGCCGAGCGCCGCAGCGAGCGCCAGCGACCACCCTGCGACGTGGACGTCGTGACGCGCCTGACGCAGCAATTGCTCAGGCGCACCCACAGACCCCTGCCCAGGTCCACCAGCGACACCTGCCCCTCCGCCGAGCCCCGCGGGGCGGTTGTGGTCGGCCAGCGTCTGCAAGCCTGCGGCGGCGATCACGTAGCACATGGGAATCCCGCCGCCATCACGACGGTGAAACTGGAAGCGCTGCACGAGGCCCGCGTCGGACAGGCGCTTCAGCCGTCGCTGCGTGGTGGTCGCAGCCCTCCCGAGATTAAAGTGGCGGTGCAACTGGCTGGTGAGCACGTGCTTGATCGCTGCGATCAGCTCGAGCATCTCGAGGTCGAGCGGGTCGAGGTCGAGCGTGCATGGGGACTCGATTCGCTTGGCCCAGCGTACGCTGTGGGCGCCATCTAGATCAACAAGCTCGCGGTAGCTCTCAGCGGGAACCTGCGGGAGCGCCGCGGCGCGAGCATGCGGGGACGATGAACGCTCTCGAGGCACCTGGCTGGGCGCCTCTGCCGCGGGCCCGTCGGCTGGCAGCGCGTGGACGCCGCCGGCGCCGCGGATCTCTGCACCTGCCGAATCGGCGTCCTGGGCGGTGCGCCGGCGGCGATCCCAGTGGGGTTGGCGCAGGTCGCTGCGATGTTGTCCACCGCGCTCGCGCTGGCGGGCCGCGTGGAGGGCGATCCGCTCGCGATCCACCGCCAACGGGATCGTCTCGGCGACGAACGGCGCCTGGCGCCCCGCCGGAGTGACCCAGCTTGCGATCGCGTGGTGCTTGGGCAGGTGCAGCCGCACATCGGGATGGCCGAGACTCGACAGCCGCTCAACGCCGGGACGCACGGTGTCCGAGAACTCGGCCATCGTCAGCGCGACCGCATCGCGTGCGTCACGCGCCGAGGCCGTCGCGAAATACACGCGATGGGCGAACAGCGCGTCGAGCTGATCGCGCACCTCTCGTTCGGTCCACTGTGCGTCGGCCTGCCAGCAGGCAACGGTCTCAAGACCGGCCGAGCGCTTGAGCGCCATTGTCTCTGCGAAGCCGCGGTTGATCACCAGCGGCGCCTCGTCGACCTTCAGCGCCACGGCCACCCTGCGCTCGGCGGGCACGAGATCCTGTTGACGAGCGAGGGCCGCGTCGAGCATGCCCACAAGCAGCTGCATCAGCACGGAGGTATTTCCCGCCCCCATCGCGCCGAGCGCGCCCTTGACGACGAGCACCTCCCCACGAGCGATCACACGATCGAAGTCGAGCCGCAGCGAGTCGTTCAGCAGGACTCGCTTGATCGACGGCGAGTTGAGCAGGCGGGCGAGCTTGTTCACGGGGGCGTCGAGCTTGGCCGTCGTGGTGCTGCGGGCGTCCGCTAGTTGGGCGCTCAGCTCCTGGGTGAAAAACTCGGAGATCTCCTTGAACTCGGGCAGCGCACGAACGCGCGCACCGACGCTGCTTCGATATGCATAGCCCTCCTCGCCAACCGACAGCAGCCGGGCAGCGTCCCACAGGGTCGAGTCGCGGTCATATGCGAGCACGGCGATGATCGCGTTGCGCAAGTAGCGGTCCGAGGAAGCCCGGATGTCAGCATCGGTAAACAAATTCTTCAGCGCAGCGACGACGTAGTCGGCAATCACGTCGGCGGGTGCGTCCACCGCAAGGGGATTGAAGCCGCATGTCGGGTGCGCGAGGTCGAGCAGCGTGCACATCCGCTCGGCCGGGACGACGCTCACGGCGGCCTCCGCCGCGTCGCCCTTGGGATCGAGCACAATTACCGCGCAGCGCTCGCGTCGTAGGTCCTCTGCGACCGTCGCTACGAGGAAACTGGACTTGCCCTGCTCGACCGTGCCCGGGACGGCGGTGTTCTGCTTGCGCAGCTCGCGGTGGATCGAGACGGGGCCGAGGGCGTCTCGCAGGGTGCCGCAGCCGCCTTGTGGGCGGGCGATGGCTGGCGACGCCGGCGCCAGCGGCACGCCGCTGCGCGCGAACGGGACCGTGAGGTAGTCGACGGATGGCAGGTGCCAGATGGGGGCCAGCTCACCAGACGCGAACACGCCCCTGTTGAACGACGGCAGCGGGTTGCCCTCACCGCGCTGCACGCGGCGGGCATAGAGCCCGAGCAGCCCGTGGCGCACCGCGGTGCCGCGCTCGACGAGCCGGTTCTCGGCTGCCTGTGACCGCAGCTCGGCCGCGATCCTCTCGCAGACGCCACGATCTGGAGCGATAACGCGCAAATCAACAAAAAACAGCGGTTTGTGCTGCACCTCCAGACCACCGCGCAGCTCGGCGTCCTCGACCAGCGAGCGATCCCGCACGATCAAGTGCTCTCTGCGCTCGCGCGAAAGACGCGCCTCGTGGCGCTTGTACAGGCGCTTGGCGAAAGCCTCGAACAGGGCTGGCGTCGGCGTCAGCGCGATCTGCACGAACGCGGGCTCACCGCACGCTGCCATCGTCGTCAGCAGACGGTTGATCGGCGGTTCGGCCCGCCGCTCGAAGTCCTCGATCGCCTTGACGCGCTTGATGAACTCGGCGTGCTTCTTCAGGCGCAGCACCGCCGGTGGCACGCCGAGCTCGCGCTCGATGCGACGCAACCGGCAGTTTGGATAGGTGGCCTGTAGCGATGCTTCGACCATCCGCTCCTGCCCCTCCGGGCAAGAGATCGCCAGCCAGGCCGAGTGCGGCGCGGCGCCAGTGTGGTGTACCTCCAGCGACAGCGACGGCTGGCCGAACAGCAACCGCCGCCACCAGCGCCGCAGCAGGCGCTTGTGCAGCGCCCCGAACATCGCCACACCGGCCTCGATCTCGGCGCGGTCGGAACGGTAGACCTCGACCCGCAGGCGCACGTAGCGACGTTGCCCGCGAGCACGCACGCGCACGATCGCCACCAACAGCGCGAGCGCGACCGTCAGCAGCGACAGCAGCCGCACGGGGGCGAGATCAGGTGCCGGTGCCCAGCTCCAGACCCCCGCAGCCCAGCGCATGAGTACGGCCACGGTAGAGCTGAGATGCAAGCGCCCGGCAGCCGTATCGCCCCGCAGCAGCTTGCCGGGCCCGCCATCGATGAACCACGCGATCAACGCGAAGCCCGCCACGATCGCGAGCAGGCCGAGCAGCCGCCACAGCAAGAAGCGAAGCACCTGCTCCCCTCTCCGACGGGGTGAGCAGGCTGGGACGCGGCAACGTCTAGGCGCTCAACGCGGCCGCGTTGCTCGCTCCACCTGCGCGCCCCGCGCCGTCAGATGCCATGCGTTGGCGGCTCCCTTCTCCTGCCCCTCGCCGAGGTTCTCCACCAGCTTCAAGCGTGCGAGCCGGTTCAGGAGCTTCGAGATCTGTCCCTGGTCGACGATGCCCGACCCTTCCGCTATCTCGCGATTGCTCGCCCCCGGATGCTCGCCAATGACCATCAGCACCCGCACAGTTCGATACGTGAGCCTCATGTTCAGGCCTTCAAGCGGGTCCTTGTGCCGAGTCAGCGTCCGCGCACGCCCATCGCTCGGGACCTCGAGCGGCGGCCGGCTCAGTTCCCTGCCCGCGGCCCGCGCACCCAGATACGGGAGCACGATCATGCTCATCAGCGAGCCCAACAGATTCGTGAGTGGCTCACCGCCGCTTTCGAGCACGCGTGTGTGCAGCACCGCGAAGATCGCACCGACAATGCCTTCGGCCGTGACCTCCGGTGGTTCGCGGGTGGCATTCGTGGCCGCCCGTCCGCGATCGATGACCGCCGCCAGTTCGTCGAGAACCATCGCGCGGCGGTCAAGGACGCGCTCGCCGGCTCCCAGCGCCTCGACGATGCAGAGCTTTGCGAGGCCCGGCTCCTCATCCATGAACATCAGCAACCTCGCCAGCGCGGCGCGGATACCGTCGCGCCAGTTGGACTCTCCCTCATATGCCTCTTGCGCGATCAGCCGCGCCTGTCCGAGCGCTTGCTCGAACGCCGCGAGAAAGCAGTCCTCGCGGTCGGTGAAGACGTCGTAGAAGGTCTTGCGCGAAACCCTCGCACGGCTGATCACCTGCGCGACGGTCATGCGCGCGTAGCCGACGTCCTCGACCGCCTCGACAGCCGCTGCGAGCATCCGGCTGCGCTGAATCTGCGTGACCTGCCCGCGCGGGAGCCCGCCGGGTCCCGGGCGCAACCGCGGTGTCGCGGCGCGTGTCTTGTACATAACAGTCATGTCTACCCCGCTAGTCATCCGTTTCGCCAGTAACAGTGAACACTCGAAGCCGCTCAAGCCAGGGCGCTCGGCCGGACTCCACTAACGAGCAGGCTGTACGTCTACTCGTCCGTATACATAAGAGTCACGGGTCTAGACCCTTAAGTCGAGAGGCGTCTCCGACTTTTTCCCGCTGATTCGAACGCCCTTCCGTAGGTTCAACCGGGGTTGACCCGGTGGCCGGGTTCCCCGGCTCCTCGTCGAGGACTCTACAGAGTCCAGTAGTCAGAAAATCTCAAAAAGTGGAGCCTAGACTAGCTCCGCCACAGGACGTCGCCAGCGGACACCGCGACAGGAGGCCACCGCGCCGTGGCGCCAGCGCTAGGCTTGCTCGATGCACGAGCGGCGCGGCAGCGGATTCTTTGGCGTGCCCGCGATGATCGCCGTGCTCGTCATCGCCGCGATCGTTCCCAACGTATACGGCATCGGGGGGCTCTTGATCGCCGTCCTCGCCATCCTGATCGCCTTCCTGATCATCGGCGCGGCAATGTCGTTTGCGAACAAATACTGAAAGCCGCCGAGCTACCCCCGTATTCATCGCCCTCGAGTGCTCAGAAGGCCCCGTGGGACGGGCCTAGCCAGTACCGCTACCGGGATTCGAACCCGGGTTTCCGCCATGAGAGGGCGGCGTCCTAGTCCCCTGGACGATAGCGGCGCAAAGTCGGTCGGCTCCGAGGCTAGCAAAGCGCGCGCGACACTTGCCGCGCAGCCCACTCGCAAGGTCTCGCGGAGCCCGTCGTGGGGCGCGTGCGGCGCCCAGCCCCGTCCGCGCATACCCGCCCGCACGTCGCGTCTGCGATATCTTCGCATCCGCACGCGGATGTGGCGGAATTGGTAGACGCGCACGGTTCAGGTCCGTGTCTGGGCAACCAGGTGGAGGTTCGAGTCCTCTCATCCGCATCATAGGAGAGCCCTGCAAATGCGTAGTTTTATGCTCCGCCGACCGGCTGCGCTATCATTGTGGCCATGGACGTAATGTTGCCATTTGACAAATACGTCCATTTGTACGTCCACGTACGTCCACCGCGTTGTCGGTGGACGTACGGGAGATCATCACGGGCCTTGAAGGAAGGCATGCCGGAGGACTGAGCGCGATGAGCGTTGCGTTTCATCGGGGGGCATGGGAAGTCCGTTGGCGCGATGCGTCCGGTCGCCGGCGCTCCAAGCGCTTCGGCGACGACGAGAATGGCGCGCGCACATTCGACGGCGCGATCAACGACGTGGCCAACGTCGATCGCCGCGTGGCCACCAGCACGCCCGGCGCGGGTGGAGGCGTGTATCCATACAGCACCGCCAAGGGCACGCGCTGGCGCTACGTCGCTCGGCGCTCGGACGGCACGTCCACGAGCAAGCGGGGCTTCACGAGCCCGCGGGCGGCACGAGAGGCAAGACGGCGCCTGATCGAGCAAATCGAGCGCGGCGAGGTGCGCCACACCAAGGAGACATTCGGCAGCTGGTGGGAGACCTGGCTTCGGCGTCGCAAGCCCTACCTCGAGCCGAACGCTTGGCGGGCGTATGACGTCGATGGCCGCATGCGGCTGCTGCCGGAGTTCAGAGAAGTCCGCCTCGACAAGCTGGAGGTCGAGCACGTCCGCGCATGGATGGAGGCCCAGGCCGAGGCCGTCGAAGCGGAAGAGATCGCCGCCAAGACCGTCAACAATGCCCTCGGAACGCTCGTCGTCTGCCTGAACGCGGCGGTCAAGGACCGCGTCATCGCGAGCAATCCGGCGCTCGGCATCGAGCGACTCCCGCCCGCTCATATCGAGCACGACTACCTGCGCCTGCATGAGATACCGCTCTACCTGGATGCCTGCCTCGAGGTCTACCGTCCGTTGGCCGAGGTGCTCGTTGGGGCGGGCTTGCGCATCTCCGAGGCGATCGACCTGCAGACCGCCGATCTGGAGCTCGAGGAGACGGGTGGATTCATCGTCGTGTATCGCTCCCACAAGAAGACCCGCGCGCGCAAGACGGCAAGCGGCTCGACCAAGGGCGACAAGTTCCGCAGCGTCGAGATCGGCCCTGGGCTCAGCCGCACGCTCAAGGACCAGCTCGCTAGCCGCGCCGAGATGGCCAGCGGCGATAAGAAGGCCGCACCGGTGTTCGTCATGCCCGTGCGCACACGCAAAGCCGATCGCGGACGCTGGGCGAGCGCTGGCGGTCCGGAGCGCTTTGACCGCAATACGGTTTCGCAGGAATGGCACAAGATCGCGCTCCAGGACGCCGGGCTGCGCGACATGCCCCTCCACTCCCTCCGCCATACCGCAGCCGCGGCATGGCTCGCCGGCGGGAACTCGCTGATGTACGTGCAGCGTCAGCTCGGCCACGCGGACATCGGCACGACCGAGCGCTACTACGGCCACCTGGAGCGCCACGTGCTCGCCGCTGGCGCCATCGCCACTGAAGAAGCCATCGCCCGCGCCGCCAAGCGCGCGGCGTAGGCCCGATACGTTGACTTAAGAGCGGAACCGTCACCTGCACGCTGCTGCTTGGCGTGGAGAGCGAGCGAAGCGTCGCGGCGTCGGCTTGGCTGCTGCCCGTCGTCGTGGCTGTTGCGTAAAGTGGGTGCTGTCCGGCAGGTTTAAGACCATTCTGGGATGCCCCAGAACTTCTTGTCGTTTGATCGTGATCAGGTGTTGTTGCTGCCGCCGGATTTGAGGGATTGGTTGCCGGAGGGTCATCTTGCGTGGTTCGTGTTGGCGGTGGTGGAGGAGATGGATCTGTACGCGTTCTACCGTCCGTATCGACACGATGGTCATGGTCGGCCGGCTCACGACCCGCAGATGATGGTCGCGTTGTTGCTCTACGCGTACTGCAAGGGGCAGCGCTCCTCGCGGGTGATCGAGCGCGAGTGCGTGGAGGATGTCGCCTACCGGGTGATCGCGGCCAACCAGCGCCCTGATCACACGACGATCGCGCGGTTTCGTCAGCGTCACGAGGACGCGATCGCTGGCTTGTTCGGGGCGGTGCTTTTGCTCTGTGCTGAGGCGGGGCTCGTGGGCGCCTCGGTGATCGCGATCGATGGCACGAAGGTGCATGCGAACGCCTCCCAGCACGCAGCGCGCGACTACGAGCAGATCGCCAAGGAGATTCTCGAGGAGGCTGCCGAGACAGACCGTCTGGAGGACGAGCGCCACGAGGAGAAGCGCGGTGATGAGTTGCCACCGGAGCTTGCTACCGAGCAGGGCCGGCGTGGTTGGTTGCGTGAGGCCAAGCGTCGCCTGGATGAGAAGCGTGCCGCCGAGGCCGAGCCAATCCCGCGTTCGCGCCCGGAGCGCCTTTCCCAGTCAAAGCGCCGGCTGGAGGAGGAGCTTGCTGCCGAGCATGTCGCGAACGAAGCCTATGAGGCCTACCGTGCGCGCGGGGTGATGAAGGATGGGCGACGCTTCGGCGCTCCACCGAAGCCTTATAAGCCACCGGACACGCCAGCGGGGAAGGTCAACGTCACCGATCCTGACTCGAAGAATGTGAAGACACCGCGCGGATACATGCAGGGCTATAACGCGCAGGCAGCCGCGAACGAGCAGCAGATCGTGATCGCTGCCGAGGTGAACGCCGACTCCTCTGATTTCGGGCACCTGGAGGCAATGGTCAACGCCGTCGAGAGCGAGCTCGAGCGAGCGCGCGTGTCAGACAGCGTCGAAGTCGTCCTTGCCGACGCCGGCTACTGGCATCAGAGGCAGATGGAGAGCGTGATCAACAAAGGAATCCAGGTCTTGATCCCACCCGACGCCGGCAAACGCCGAGGCACCAGGCCAGGATGGGACGGCGGCGCCTACGCACACATGCGTCGAGTACTCGAGACCGACCTCGGCGGCGTGCTCTACCGAAAACGCAAAGCGATGATCGAGCCCGTATTCGCAAACACCAAGTTCAACCGCCGCATCGACCGCTTCCAACGCCGAGGCAGATCCGCCGCACGCTCCGAGTGGCGGCTAATCACCGCCACCCACAACCTACTGAAGCTCCACAAGCACCAGATGGCCGCCGCAGGGACCTGAAAAGCCCAGCAGGCTCCACCATCTGGGTAAGCGTTCAGTCCGGTGCTCTCAGGCGAGGGATGGGAGCGGTTCGCCGCGGGCGTGGGCGGCGAGCAGTTCGGTCATGTAGGCGAAGAGGGAGCGGTGTTGCAGGCGGCAGGTGATTGAGGCGGAGAGCAGCCGCTGGATGCGTCGCTCGCCTTCCTCGGATTGGCTGCCGAGCGAGAGCTTTCGGTAGATGACGGCGCCGCGGAGCGCGCGCTCGGCGTGGTTGTTGGTCGGCTGCACGCCCGGGTGGGCGGCGAACGTCCATAGCGCGGGCCAGGCCTTCAGGAGGTTGCGTGCCATCCCGCGGCAGTATTTGTAGCGTGGGCTTTTGCCCGAATAGACACGGAGGATCGGCTTGTAGTGGTGTCGCAGGCGACGCACGGTGCGCTTCAGCTGCTGCCGGTCGTGGGTGTGCTGAAAGACCTCCCAGGCCCAGAAGACGCGCTTCGCACAGGGCGAGGCCGTGCTCGCCGAACTCCCTCTCGACTGCCAGACCTTCGGCGTGGGCTTGGAAGTCGCGCTTGAGGTGTGACCAGCAGAGCTGGCGGCGTGTGAGGGGCAGATGGTTGTAGGCCCACCAGCGATCAGAGGTCACGATCCCCTCGTGGCCCGCAAGGAGCCGTTTGGCGTGCTCCTCGTGCCGGCCGGCGGCGACGGCAAAGACGGCGTGGCGGTCGGTGAACATGCCCCACAGCGCGCGCTGGCTGCCTTTCAGTCGCCAGCCCGTCTCGTCCATGTTCAAGCTCTCACTAGCGCGCACACGCCCGAGGAGATCCTCATATGGTTCCTCCAGCGCGTCCGCGGTGCGGGTCAGGATCGCCTCGACCGTGCCAGTGCAAATACGCGCGCCGAAGAGCTCTTCGCTGAGCTCCACGACATCTCGGCGGCTGACGCGGTTACGCACCGACAGCGCCGCCACGGCCGCCTGCAAGCGCGACCCGAACGCGGTGCCAGCAATCGCGCCCGGTAGCCGCGCCTGCGTCCGCCTGCCGCAGCCCGGGCAGCACACACGCTGGCAGCGATGCTCGATCACCCTCGCTGAGATGACCGGCAGCTCTTCGACCTGGTGGCGGGCCGGATCGCCCACGCCACGAAGCTCCCCGGCAGCGAAAACGTGACCGCAGTGGCATCGCTCAGGCCAATGCTCGACCACCTCATCCACCGCTGAGAGCGGCAAAAGCTCCCGGCCGTGACCCTGATGCCCCGGCTGCGCACCCAGCCGACGCCCAGAAGAATCCCTTGCCCCGCTTCGGCTCCGTCCCCGGCGGGTCCGAGCTCGGCGGACGCGACGAATTACGCGAGCTACGACCCAGCCGGCGCTCGAGCTTCTCCACCCGCGCCTCCAGCTGCTGAATACGGCGATCCATCGCCAACAGAACCTCAACTACAGCCTCACGCCCCGCCTCATAAATCGCCTCCGCCTCAGAGCGCTCCACACCCCAATATTCGACGAAGCAGAGTTATGTCCCCCAACCAACTGAACGCTCACCCATCTGACCCAGCCCTGGTCAGCGAGAACGACTCAGCACCCCGGCGCCGTGATTGCACACCTCCAGAGCCCTCACGACCACACGCAGCACCCATTACGCAACAGCCACCGATGCTCCTATGTGAGCCGGACCGGTTTTGACGGAGAGCGTGATCTGACCAGCGTGGTTAGTAGGTTTTCTTTCTCATGATCGGGTGGTCAGGGCCCTGCTATTCACAGCGTAGAGTTCTTCGATCTCGCGGGGTGGACGGTCGTTGAGGTTTTCGTGTAGACGGGTGTTGTTGAACCAGGCGATGTACTCGACGATCGCGGGCTCCATTTGGCTTCGGGTGCGCCAGACTCGTTCGGCGATGAGCTCCGTCTTGAAGGTGTCGACGAAGCTCTCGGCCATGCTGTTGATGCTCCTATAGTTGTCAAGAGCGGGCGTGGCCATGTTTTCGCGCGACCGGATGTGGCGTGATCGTGAGCGGCGATTGTGTGATGGTGTGGTAGATCTCGCGAGCGAGGTACCGCTTGAGGCAGCGGATGATCTCGCGCTTGGTCTTGCCTTCCTGGGTGCGCCTGGCGACGTAAGCGATCGTTGGTGGGTGAAACCTCATCCTGACGATCACGGAGCGGTAGAGAGCGCTGTTGGCTTGCCTGTGGCCTCCCTAGTTCAACCTGTGACGCTGGGTAGCGCCAGACGAAGCCGGGATCGGGCAAGCGCCGCAGAGTTTCGCAAACGCGGCCTCTGATTTGATGCGCTCGGGGTTATCGCCGGCGAGGATAATCATCTCGGCTGCGACATCGACTCCGATCCCGAACGCCTCTCGCAGCGCGGGGGCTGCTTGGGCGGTCAGGGTATCCAGGAGCTGGTCGTGCTCCTTGATCTCTGCCTCGAGGTGTTGCCAGCGGCGAGCGAGGGAGCGGATGGCGTGCTTTGCTGCTGCGAGGGGTGTGTCGACCTTCCCAGGCCGCAGCGCGCCGCAGCGGTCTCGGAGCTTTGCCTTCGTCAGTGGCTGTAGCTCCTGGCGGAGCTCATCCGGGGCGGTCACGATCAGCGTCTTGAGCGTGATTACCGCCTGGGTCCTTGACTTCACGGCCGTGTCGCGGGCGATCTTGATCTCGCGGATCACCTCGCTGGTGCCATCCGCGGTCTTCGGGACACCTGTCGCAGTACCGGCGAGGACAGCGCGTGCGGCGTTCTCCGCGTCGATCGGGTCGCTCTTGCCCCGCTCGCGTCGATCGCGCCGGTCAGGGCGCCCGGCCTCCACGACGCGCTGATCGTGGCGACGCAGGAACCCGACGAGGCCTTGGCCATATGAGCCGCATCCCTCAACCCCGAAACACCACACCGCGCCGAATGCTTGGGCCCACGCGAGGAGCTGCGCATAGCCCCCGGGGTCCACCGAGACGGTGATGTCGCCGAGGCGCTCGCCAGCCCTGGAAAGCGCGACCGCGACATGGATGTGCTTGTGCGTATCCACCCCAACGACTACGTTCTGCTCTGTCATCCTTTTCACTGACTGCCGTCCTAACCGATAGTGGTCACTCTCAGCTGGTCGGGCGGGAGGACAGGACTGTGAAGGGACTTCTAGACCAGGCTCCTATCAGGTCACTGCCCGTCCGGCCAGCGAGACACAAAACACCGCCACGCCGGTCGACAGATCAACAGCAAGGACACGAGGTCAGTCGTAAGCCGAGTCAGACCAACGGGGCGGCCCAGGCATCATCACAGTCGTAGGCGTCGCCGGTGCTGCCGACCGACGCGAGCACGTCGTGATCGGTGAGTGTCTGCGTGTAGTCCCCGGACAGATATTGCGACCCGCGGTCTGAATGATGAGTGAGGCGGATCTCCTCGACACGCTCGCGGGTTGAGAGCGCCATCCGTAGCGCGTCGAGGACGAGCGTGGTGCGCATGTGTGCCGCGAACTGCCAGCCGACGACCATGCGGCTGTAGACATCGATCACGAAGCTGAAGAACACAACGCCCTCCCAGCAGCGCAGATACGAGAAGTCCGCAACCCACAGCTCATTCGGCGCGGACGCTGTGAAGTCGCGGTTGACGAGATCGGGCCGCCGGCGAGCATCTGGATCCGGGGTCGTGGTCCGCCACGGCTTGCCGCGACGCTTAGCGCCCTGGATGCCATGAGCACGCATCAGCCGCTGCACCTGACAGCGCGGCGCGTGCTCACCAGCACGCGTGAGCGCCTTCCATGTTCGGCGGTAGCCGTAGGCGCAGTAGTTCGCCCCGTGCACCTCACGAATCCGCTCGAGCAGCCGCTCATCCTCGACCCCACGAGCAGAGCGCACCCCCGTCTTTCGCTGGTAGTAAGCGGACGCCGACACGCCCAAGATCCGGCATATGGGCTCGACCCCGAAGCGCTCGCGATGCTCATCGACATAGCGGCTCACTTCGTTCGGTCTGGGTCGAGCTCCTTCGCGAAAAACACGCTCGCCGACTTCAAGATCTCATTCGCGCGACGCAGCTCGAAGTTCTCGCGCCGCAGCTTGCGGATCTCCTCACGCTCCCCATCGCTCAGCGTGTCCTTGCGCCGGCCCTCGTTCGCTTCGACTCGACGCACGTACACCCTGAGCGTCTCAGACGGGAGACCCAGATCACGCGCGACATGCGCGATCGGGCGCCCAGACTCGAACACCAGCCGCGTCGCGCGCTCCAACAACTCCTCGGGGTACTTCCTCGAATGTGCCATGCCAGAAAGCTCTCCTCTCCCGCGGACAAAACCACGGAATCAAGCCTCCGCCAACGCCGGCCTGGCTCACTGTGCCGCTTGGGCGCTGCCATGCGAGGCACGAAGTGTCAGCGCAGCTCGACCTCGCGCTCGGCGAGTCCGCGATGGCGGCCATCCGCTGCAAAGACACCTACCTCGCAGCGCAATACCAACGGCTACGCTCCCGCTGCGGACACCGCAAAGCGCTCGGCGCAGTCAAGCACTCAACGATCTGTACCCACAGGGGTGCGGCCGGCCGTGCTGCGGGCCTGCGATCGCCCCCCCCCGACATCGCGGCGCCGGCCGCTGCGATGATCACGGCCGCGAGCTCCGGGATCTAGTCGCCCGGCGGAGCCCGGAAGAGGTGGCGCCACACGCCAGACCTCAATGTCTAGCGCGTCGGGCAGGGGTAAAGTCCGGGACGGACCCCAATCGGGGCCTCGAGTGCCGAGTTTGGGCTTACACGTGAAGGCGCAGAGTCCGTACATTGTCCGTGAGCAGGTGCAACAATCTGTGCTTGTCCATGAATCTGTACATCGGCTTCCAGCGTCCGCGAGGCAGCTCGCGCGGTCGCACAGTGGCCATCCGCGCTCTCACGCTTGGCGCCTTCTCGGCGCTATGGGTGGCGGGCGTCACGCAGGCGCGGGCGGCGGTACAGGCTCCCGGCTTTGTTGGCGGCCCGAGGGTGGTGAGCGGTGGCCTGCTGTGGGCTGGCATCTCTTCGGGCCAGGAAAATGTGTTCCTGAGCACTTCCACGAGCACGCGTCTGCTTGTCCCGGACGCCGACTTGTCGGCGGTTCGCGTGGACGACGGTTGGGCGGTCGTTGATGAAGCGTCAGGACCGAAGGTTGGGAAGATCGGGCAGCGACTACGGGCGGTCCAGCGGCTACGGCGCTGCCCACCGATCCGGAGCAACCGCGTGGAAGGCGATCGGCTGGAGGCCGTGGCTAACGACAATCTCTACGCCGTCGTGCGCGCAAGCTGTTTCGGGCGGCGGCCGGGCGATGCCCAACTCTTGGTGCGCGTCCACCTGGGCACCGACAACCTCCACGTGATCGGCACGGTGCCCAGCGGCGCCATCTCGCTGGCGGCCGCGGGGTCCCGGCTCGCGATGACCTATGAAATCGGCGCAGGACCAATCCACGAAACCTCCGAACCGGCGCAGGACGGCAGCGTGCGAGTCGAGGTCGTCGAGTCACGCAACGCACATGTGCTCTACCGTCTGGCCCCACCACAGACCGAACCTGGCCGCTACCGCGAAACCCAACTCGACGCCAAAGGTGATGTTCTCGTGACCAGCGTTCGCCATGTGCCGCCTCCCGGCGCTGGCAAGCCTTTCGGATGGTGGGGCAACCCCAGGACACGAGTCGGTCGCCCGCTCAAAAGCGAGTACAGATTCGGCGCGTCGCTCTCCGAAGGGCACATCGCCTACGTCACCAGCGGTGAAGGCAGAACGGAAAGCCTCGATGTCCTGAATCTCGCAACGGGCAAGACTCGCACGATCGTCACGTTGATCGGCTCAGCAAGCCTGCAAGGCTTTGGCCTGGGTAAGACAATCCTTGCGTGGGCGCAGCAGAACTACGGCTACAAGCTATACAACGCACGGCAGGACCCGGGTCCGTCGTGCGTCGGCACGGCGCTTGTCGGATCCGCAGAACTAACTGAGAGACCCCTCTCGGCGGCTGGGCCGCCGATCATCGTCAACGCCTCTCTAGGCCCGAGTCCCGCTGGACCGGACTGCCCCACACCGCCTCGCGCAGACTTCTCCGAGCCGTTGCCGGGGAACCCACTAGCTCCACGGCATGTGCTGCCTCCGAGGCCCAGGCTATTGCGCCTACCGTGAACAGACGATATGAACCAAGCGGTACCTGTTTCCGATCGCTTGGACCGTCTTGCTATCACATTTATAGCGGGAGGCCCGTGCCGTCACCTCGTAGACGCCCGGCTTGAGCCTGATCCGCCGGTTCCGAGTGCCCGTTATGACCATCTTGCCATCCCGCCCAACGACCACGAGGGCGCGGGGAAGATGCATCGACCGAGTAGTTACCGTCACTTCGATGATCGCGGGCGCTCGTTCTAGCGTCGTATTTTCTCCGATCCCTGTATCGTGGGGGTACTCCGCGTCGGACCATCGCAATGTGAAGCGCGGTGTCGGTAGCTCCGCCGCCTCTTGGGGCGGCCCTTCCGGGGGGTATACGTGTCGTTCGTCTTCATCGCTCTGAGTCGCTTCTAGCTGTTTCACCCGGTTGAAGCAATAGTACTGTTCGTATTCTTCTTCTGACAGTAGGTCGCATTTTTCTTTATCGCTGTCCGCTTTTTTCTTTTCACATTCGGCTATTTCTTTATATGCGTAGCACCGTTCTTCTAGGGTGCAGCCCTCACCTTCAAGTCTGCATTCCGTCGCGTGGATGCATTCTAGGCTGGTGTAGTCACACACTTCTTTCGGAGTGACACAATCTTCGATGAAGTCCTGCTTGCACAGTTCTTCTGCGGTGCACCCTTCTCGCCTTGCCATACACCGCATGCTTTTCGACCTGCATTTCCCTCCTCTTTCGCATTGCCGTATCCCCCTGTTTTCGTACGCTTCAGCCTTTTTACGGGCGCTTTCTTCGGCCTTCCGTTCCTTCCGATGCTTATGCTCTAGGGGCGTTTCTTGATTACCCCAGGTACGCCTTAGCAGTTCCCCCGTCACAGCGTCGTAGACTAGATTGATGTGGGTCACGACTGCTGCGACGCCGCCAAAGGAGATGTCGGGGCTTTCCGTTGTGATTCCCCTGTACTTGCCGGTCAGTTCGACGATGTCAACTTTTGTTTCCTCGTAGCGCTTCTGCCCGGCCGTAAGGTCGGCCTCCGGAACTATGAATTCGTCCTCGTTGACTTCAGCATCTCCGATCGCACGCCCCGTGCTGACCGTCGTAGAGTAAGTGACGTTCCGTTCGAACGCTTCACCCGTCCACTCGTCTTTGTGAAATTCCGGCCGTTTGAGGGCTTTGTGTTCGATTTCCGTTGTACCTGGCCCGTTGCCCGTCGGCGCTTGGTATCCGGCGAACGCGTCGAAATCTGAGACTGGCGGCGGTTCGTCACTTGTTTCAGTCGTGCCCGACCCTTCTTCGCCACCTATACTCGTGTCGGCCTCCTTGGCGCGGCGCCGAGCTCCCCGCGCGTGGATGCTAGCCCCCCGGTATGGTTCTTCGTTTTCTTCTAGGCATCTGCGGGGCTCGCACCGTTTTGGTGGGTTACAGTCATCTTTACCGGCGCTGAACTCCACGGTCCCTTCGCTGTCGCCGCCGACACACGTCGCTTCGGGCTCGCGGTGCAGAGATGCTCTCTTCAGCCCATGCCACCGGTTATCTATGCCGCCCTCCGCGAAGCTTTCTATATGGCCCTTGATACCCAATGGTTCGTTGTGCTCAGCGATCTCGTTGCCTGATTCGACGTCGGTAAACGGCCCCGACGGGAGGGCACTCGCCGGGGTGCAGCGGAGCAGGTTCTCGTCGTAGGAGACGCATACTTCACCACTCGACGCGTTTTTGACGAATTTAAAGAGCTGATGCACCTTTGACGCGCACAGTTCTTCACTGAATTCCCTCGGAAACTGTTCTTCTTCGCCGACGTAGTTTGGATTATGTTCACCAAACTCCGCAGCCCAGAATGGATGGCATTCGCCTTGCCCGGGATACTCCTCCCCGCCCTCGACCCATTTTTCTTCACTCTCAGGCTCTTCGACGGTCGTCCCGGGGATCGACCAGCTCATCCACGACTCCATCGTCGTGAAGTTTTCAAATCCCGACGGTGAGCCAAGCGGCGAAAACCGGGCGTCTTCTGCGGTGACATATGACCACACGTCTCTAATATTTTTGTGGACGTTTGGCTCCCACGTAGTACCCGCATAGCAGTGCTCGTTTTCAGGTGCGGCTTTTCCATTACAGTCGGATTCCCCGCCCCAGTTGGCCTGCGCGGCGGGCACAAGTCCCGCCGCAAACAGTGAAACCGCTACGATGGCTATGCGCTTTTTCACGTTGACCTCCCGGACGTTCGCCCACCTCATTGGGTAGACCTAACATGGACCTGACACGATTGCCTAGGACTGTGGCCGCCCATGTCCTTGCGCACCAAGACCCTGGACCCACGTAGCATGCTGGGTTCGCTCATGAGGGTGGCCCCTGAGAGACGACTGCTGTGGGCAGCGAGGTGGCGTCGGCTTCGCCGTCGGCATTTGCGGCTGTCACGGTCGCTTGAAGCGTGAAGCCCACGTCAGCGCGCGCGGGAGAGTAGGTGCTTGCCCCACCGGGGATGACTGTGCAGTGACCTCCCAGGTATTCGCCGTGTTCGTTGAAGCGCTCAAGACGATCGTTTTCAGCGTCCGTGAGCCAGACATCGCCGCTTGGGAGGACCGCGAGGCCCATCGGGTATCCAAGCCCGAACTCGCCAGGCGCTGAACCGCGAGCGCCGAACTCTCTCGTGTATTCGCCCTGTTCGTTAAACTCCTCGACGCGATCATCGGCGACGTTGGCGACCCACACGTCTCCGCTTGAACTCAGAGCGATCCCATCGGGACTTTCGAGCTGGCCGGCACCGGAGCCCGCCCCGAGCTGCTGCAGGTATTCGCCCTGTTCGTTGAACTCCTCGACCCGGTGGTTTGACCAGTCGGCGACCCATACTTGGCCCTGCCGGTCCACCGTTAGGCCCTCCGGTTCGCCGAGCTGCCCTGCACCCGAACCTTTGCTGCCCACCGTTTTAATGTATTCGCCCTGTTCGGTGAACTCGGCGAGCTCGCCGCGTGGGGTATCGGAGACCCACACGTCGCCGTCCCGGTCAACCGCTACCCCTTCCGGTTCTTCCAGGAAGCCGAGTTCCGATTCCGGCGGGTGGATCTGCGTGATGTAGTTGCCGCTCGAGCTGAACTCCTCGACGCGATTGTTGCCCGTGTCCGCGACCCAAATATCCCCTTCCGGGGTGATTGCAAGCGCGGAGGGTTCGCTGAGCTGCCCGTTGCCGGAGCCCGCCGAGGCAAACTGGCTGAGGTATTCGCCGCTTTCGTTGAACTCCTCTACTCGGTCGTTGCCGGTGTCTGTGACCCAGAGATCGCCGCTGGAACTGATCGCCACATCCCCTGGCTGCTCGAACTCGCCGTTTGCGCTCCCGGGAGAGCCGATCAGTCCCGGGCTGCACCGTTGCCACTGATAGCTGTAGGAGATCGGTTGCGCACCCGTCCAAGAGCCCGGGCTTGCGGTGAGGGTCTGGCCTTCCTGCGCGGTGCCCGTGATGCTCGGAAGCACCGTGTCTTCTGGCTGGTCGCTGCTCACCACGACGGTCCTCGGCGAGCTTGCGCTGACCTGGCCCGCGGTGTTGGTAGCGGTGACGGTGAGCTCAAGCGTCGTGTCGAGGTCACTCGGGCCGATTAGGTAGGTTGAGCTCGTCGCGCCAGCGATCGCGATGCAGCCGTCGCCGAGGGCGTTGCAGCTCTGCCATTGGTAGGTGTAGCTCAGGGGCGCCGTCCCCAGCCAGCTGCCCGTGCTTCCGCTCAGCGTCTGGCTCTCCTTCGCTATCCCTTCGATCGCAGGCGGGCGCGTGTTCACCGGCGGTCCCGCGGCCACGACCGCTGTCGGCGAAGACGCGGAGCTGGCTTTGCCCGAAGGGTTTTCTGCACTGACCACCACGCGCAGCGTGCTGCCGACCTCGCCGCCGCCAACGACGTAGCTCGCGCTCCCGGCACCTGGTATGTCCGCGCACGCTTCGCCCACACCGTTGCAGCTCTGCCATTGGTAGGCATAGGTCAGCGAGGCACCCGACCAGGCGCCGGTGCTCGCCGTAAATGTCTGGCCTTCCTCCGCCAGGCCTTCGATCGTCGGCGGACGCGTGTTCACCGGCGGCGCCGGTCCGATGACGGCCGTCGGTGAGGACGCGGCAGTGGCTGCGCCTTCTGCGTCTGTGGCCGTCACGGCTGCTTGCAGTAGCGAGCCGACGTCAGCTACCGTCGGTGAGTAGGTGCTGCCGGTTGCGCCCGTGATGGCTGTGCAGTGGCCTCCCAAGTATTCGCCCCGTTCGTTGAAACGCTCAAGACGATCGTTTTCAGCGTCCGTGAGCCAGACCTCGCCGTTCGCGAGGACCGCGAGGCCCATTGGGAAAGCAAGGCCGAACTCGCCAGGCGCCGCCCCGCGCGCACCGAACTGCCTGAGATATTCACCGTGTTCATTGAACTCCTCGACACGATCGTTGGTGACATCGCCAACCCACACGTCCCCGCTCGGACTCACCCCGACCGCATCGGGGCTTTCGAGCTGCCCCGCACCGGCGCCTGCCGTGCCGAACTTGTGCAGGTATTCGCCCTGTTCGTTGAACTCCTCGACCCATTGGTTGGACCAGTCAGCGACCCACACGTGACCTTGTGAATCGACCGCTATGCCCTCCGGTTCCCCTAGCTGCCCCGCACCTGACCCCTTGCTGCCCACGGTTCTCAGGTACTGGCCTTGCGCGTTGAACTCGACGAGCTCTCCTACGGCGGTGCCAGACACCCAGATGTCACCGTCGCGGTCGACCGCGATCCCTTCCGGTTCTTCCAGGAGACCGGGTTCCGATTCCGGCGGGTCGACCTGCGTGATGTATTTCCCGCTCGGGCCGAACTCCTCGAGCCGGTTGTTGCCGGTGTCCGCGACCCAGATGTCTCCTTCCCGGGTGACCGCAAGGGCAGCGGGTTCGCTGAGCTGCCCATTGCCGGCGCCTTCGGAGCCGAACTGGCTCAGATATTGGCCTTGCTCATTGAACTCCTCGACCCGATCGTTCCCGGTGTCCACGACCCACAGATCGCCGCTGTAGTCCACCGCGACATCCCCCGGCTGCTCGAACTGGCCGTTGCCAGTCCCTACCGAGCCAAGCGGCTGTATGCTGCAGCGCTCCCACTGGTAGGTGTAGGAGATCGGTTCCGCACCCGTCCAAGAGCCCGGGTTCGCAGTGAGAGTCTGACCTTCCTGCCCGGCGCCTGAGATCCCCGGTGGTTGTGTGTTTGATGGCGGCCTGCCAGCCACGACAAGACTAGGCAGCGACGTCGCGACTTCCGAGGCGACCGAGTTTTTCACGGTCACGACTACCCGCAGCGTGCCGCCCACGTCGCCCTGCGTTAGGCCATAGCTCGAGCCGATCGCACCGGAGATATTCGAGCAGCCTTCCCCTGCGCTGTCGCAACTCTGCCACTGATAGGTGTAGGAGAGTGGTTCGCTGCCCGCCCACGCGCCGGTGCTCGCGCTCAAGCTCTCGCCGGCCTGCGCCGTTCCGAAGATCCCTGGCAGGGCAGTGTCGACCGGCGGCCCGGCGACAATCGTCGCGCTCACGGCCGACGTCGCGCTCTTGCTGCCCGCCCCGTTAGAAGCCGTGACGATCACGCGCAGCGCCATCCCCAGCTGCGAGCTGAGCAGGCGATAGCTCGACCCGGTCACGCCAGATAGTGATTTGCAGGTCCCGCCCCCGCTTCGACACAACTCCCACGCGTAACTAAACGAGAGCGGCGTGGAACCTTCCCAGCTACCGGCGCCAGCCGTCAGCAGCTGGCCAGCCTCGGCGGTGCCAGAGATCGCAGGCAGCGCCGTGTTCGATGGTTTGATCCCCACGATCGGCACGGTCTGCGCCGAAGTCGCGCTACCAGAGCCCGCGCTATTGGAGGCGCTCATCGCTACCCGTATCGTCCTACCGACGTCTTCATTGGCGAGCGTGTATTTCGTGGCGGTCGCCGCGCCGATGCTCACACATTCCCCGCCCACGCCGTTACAGCGCAACCACTGGTAAGCGAACGTGACCGGTTCAAGACCACTCCAGTTACCCGCTTTCGCGCTCAGCACCTTGCCCTGAGTGATGAGGCCCGAGATCGTCGGCAACGCGGTGTTAACGGGGAACTCTCCCGCGCGGTAGTGCGCCAGGATCCGGCTCGCCGACAGCGCCTTGTTGTAGAACGCCACGTTGCTGATGCTGCCGTCAAAGAAAGGTTCGCTCGATACCACGGACTTACCGAGGTAGTCATCGGGGGGATTACTACCGAGCGAGGCCGGCGAGACCGTCACGCCGGTGGTCTGCCCCACCTGTTCACCGTTCAGATACAGCGTCAGCACGCCCGCGCTCGTCTCGCTCACCGCCACGTATTCCCACGAGTTACCTGGTAGCTTCGTCGCCGTGACCTGCGCCATCCCCGAACTCGCGTGGATTTCAAAAAGCATTTTGTGGCCCGACAGCGCCGACGCCGGCGTCAGATACATGTAGCTCGAGGAGCCAGACCCGAAATCAAAGATCGGCTGCTTATACGAGGCCCCGCCAGCCCAATCCACCCATGCCTCCGCCGTGAACGCGCTCACCCCAGACAACGGATCAGCCGGCAACGTCGCGAACGCCGCACCACCGAACGAGCCCGACGCGCCGCCCCCGAACGGCCCCTCCCCACCCAGCACAATTCCACTATTCGAAGCCGTATAAGACCCCACAGAGTCCGCGACCGTGCTCGAACCAGCAGCATCACTGAAGCGAAACTGCGCCACTGGCCCATCCGCCGCAACCGACGCCTCATAGCTTTCAAACGGCTGCGCACCACCAGCCAGCCCCGCCCACACCAGCAGACCGATCAACACGGCCAGCACCACCAGCACAACACGTACATTGCTCCCTCCGGAGATTGCGCGGCAGTGCCTATCCGACCGACTGCTAGCTGACATCATGTCTCCTGTGCGTGGACCTGCCTGCGCAGACATCTCACGGTAGGCCTACCTCGACGACGGAACAGAACGAACGTGGAACAGAACGAACGGCTAGCGAGCTTATTCGGCCGATCGGGTGGCGTCTATCCCCCGAAACGGGTGATCTTTCGCCCAAGAAGCGCAGAAACGGGGGAATGGCGATAAGACACCAACCGTGTGCCCCTACTGTCGCTCAGTCGCCAGTGTGGGCGAGAAATGTCATGCCGTACAGCTCTCGATTGCTTCGAACTTCGAGCGTGCGACGCACGCTGCGCGTGTGACTACGCGCGGTCTCGACGGTGATACACAAGTCGCTTGCAATCTTTCGATGCGTATAACCTTCCACTACGCACTTCAGGACGTCTTGCTGGCGATCCGTTAGACGAGCGGCTTTGCTGAGCAGACGCTCCTCGACCCGACGTGTCGTGCGCCGACGTCGCTCACTCGCCGCGAGATGCACGGCTGTCATAAGGTCATTAAGCGCGATATCACGAGCAAGACAGGTTGCGCCAGCAGCGACCAACATCGTCCGATACAGCTGCGGCTCATTCCGGGTGAACACCAGCACAGCCGGAGCCGGCCGCCACGATTTGAGCCGCTCCAAAAGAGCATGCTCAACCAACTGGTCATCGACGATGACGACACCCGGCCGGCCGCGCCTGACAGCACGTTCAAGAGCCACGCCAGAGAGATCCAAGGCCAGGATCCGAACCCCGTGATCGTCCCCCAGCGTTTCCGCGACACCACGCAGCAGCAGACCAGCTAGGCGACCTACCACCACGGTTACAGGCTCAACCGCCGGCAGCCGCGTCGTATGAGATCTCACCCCAGAACGACTTGCCCTAAGCCGCGTGTTTGGGGCCGGCGGGCTTCTCACCTTCAGTTCTTCTCGTCGTCGCGGCGGTAGCCGAGGCGGGCGGAGATGCGGTCGGCGGTGGAGATCAGGTGTGGGCCGAGCGCGTCGACGAGCTCCTCGAGCGAGATCATCGAGCTGTGCGCGGCGAGGTTGACCGCGGCGACGACGTCGCGTGCCTCGTTGCGCACGGGTGCGGCGATCGCGTACAGATCGGCGGCGAGCTCCTGATCGTCGACGGCGAACCCCTCGGACTGGATGTCCTCGAGCTCCTCGCGCAGCGCTTTCTTTGACGTGATCGTGTTTGGGCCGCGCTTGGTTAGCTTCATCTCGGCGATCAGCTCGCGCTGCTCTGCCTCCGGCAGGTTCGCGAGCAGCAGCTTGCCCATCGACGTGCAGTACGCCGGCAGCCGCGAGCCAGTGTGCAGGTCCAGGTCGATCTTGCCCTGCCCGCGCCGGAAGCTGCGCACGCGGTCCACATAGAGGACGTCGGTGCCGTCGAGCACGCCAAGGCTTGTGGTGTAGGAGGTGCGCTGGCGCAGCTCCTCCAGGTAGGGGTGCGCGTGCTCGCGCAGCCCCGTCGAGTTCAAAGCGGACATCCCCAGGTCGGTCACGCGCAACCCCAACCGGTACTTGCGCGAGGCGCCCTGCTCCAGATAGCCGAGCGCGACGAGCGTGATCACATACCGATGCGTCGTCGAGCGGCTCATGCCGAGCTCATCGGCGATGTCCGCGATCCCGAGCACCGGGCGCTTGGGCGTAAAGCAGCCAAGGATCGCAAGGCCACGCTCCAGCGACTGCGAGTAGCGCGGTTCACGCAAACTCGGAATCGACCACGCGGGCTCGCTCCTCTCAGACAAGATCGTCCTCGACATCGCGGAGCGACGGACGGGTCTGCGTCTCAGCGCGGGGTTGCCGACTCATTTTCCGCGAGACCCATCTTTACCCCGGCGGCTTCGGGCGCGCCCGGGCGCATACGATTCGACCTTCTCGGGGAGCAAGACGCCCAGCCCCACGGGCGAGCCCAGGACATCGAGGCCCGGCGTCATCTCGCCACGCTCATAAAGGGCGGCACCGCCGGGTCGAGACCCCGCCACGTCCGCGATCTGCTCCTGAGGGCGCTCGCACGGCTCACGAGCAGCACGCAACGCCTCACCCAAGCTGGAGCTCACGCTGTACGCCCTGCGCGCTGTATCTGCGCCATGGGTTGCCTGCCGGTCCGCTGCGGTGCTATTGCTCCGGTGGAGCGGAGGTAGCGGTATCTCGGCCGTGTACGCAAATGGCAGCCCCAGCGACGCGGCGATCGCGTCCGTGCTGATCGAGGGCTGCCTGGTAATCAGGTCGAGCACTTGTGCAGTTCCTACACGGCGAACGGGTGCCGCCAAGCTCTCGATGAGCTCCCCAGCCGACACGCCGAGTCCCCTTCCGAGCACCAGAAGCGCGGGCAGCTCTGGCGCTCTCGCGCCCCGCTCAAGCGCTGAAACCTGATCGTGGCGCATGAAGCAGCGCACAGCCAGCCCCTCCTGCGAGAGGCCGGCCGCGATCCGCGACGCCCGCAGATTCCCGCCGAACGCGAGCAGAACATCGTCGCGCTCGCGCATGTATGGGCCAAACGCTGCCCACCGCGTGTGCCTCGTCACACCCGTGCTCGCTGCGTGCCCTCCCGCCGCTGGCGGTCGCGGCGGTTCATGTCCAGGTCTTCGCCCACTCATCCGCGTCCGCGCTCCTGGGTACAGGTAGCTCGCCGATGAGCGTGTTGGGTGAGAGGTCGAGCCCGTCGCAGAGGATCAGGATCAGGGAGAGGCGCGGCTCGCTGACCTCGCGCTCGGTCTTGCTGAGCATCGAGGGCGAAATCCGGCATCTACCGGCAAGCTGCCAGCGGCTCAGTCCCGCGGCGACCCGCAGATCCCTCAATTTCTCCCCGAGCGCCCGCGTATGCCTCATCCGCTCGCTCGCCGCCCGCAGACGACCTTCACCCGCATCGAGAACGCGAGGCCCACGCACGCCCGGGCTCACGTCCGCCCTCCACAGCCGCCGTCGTGCGGCCCAGTCGCATTGCGGGCGCTCGACCCGGTGTGCGCATGTGAGCACCAGTTCGCGCTCGCCGGTCAGAGCGCGGTTCTCCTCCAGCGCTTGGGAGAGCTCGTACTCGGCGAGCCTGCGCGCGTCTTCGATCCGCCGGATCTCCGCCCGCACCACCGGCCGGCTCAAATCGAACCGGCGCGCAAACTCCACCAGCATCTCCGCCCGCGACTCACCCTCGATCGCCAAGACCAGGGGATGCTCACCCGGATCACTGCGTACCGATAGGCGCGGCCACCAGACACGTGCGTCGCCCGCGGGCAGTGCAAGCCTCTGCCCGACCATCCCCTGTAGACGACACAGCACGCGCTCCCCCGGCAGATAGTAGATCCGCGGGCCAGAACCCACGAGCGCCCGCACACCAGCATCGATCCCGCTCACCGCCGCCCCGCTCGCACGACCTGCCACCCGGCGAGCCGGCCAGGCCCAGCGACGCCCACGAGCCGCCACCCGCCCTCGACGCCGGCGCTCAGCCCGCATCACCACCATCCGCCCCGCTCGAGCCTTCTCCACCCGTGCCGGCGACCCGCGCCCGACGGTATCGCCGGGAACGCGGGTCCTGCTCGAGGAGCCCGACCGCCATCCACGTCCCGATGTACCGGTAGGTGGTACTCGGCGACAGGCCGATTTCCTTGGCGACATCCGTCAGCTCCCGCTCGCTGCCATCCAAAGGCAGCGCATTGAGCACCAACAACGCACGCAGCGCCGAACGCGAATACGCAACATCCTCCAGCAACGGCAGCACAGCGCTGGACACCACGTCGAGCTCGGTCATCTCCGGCAGCTGACTCGCCAGGTGCGGGCGACCGGAGGCCTCGCGCAGCACCTGCGCCACCTGTCCAACCGTCAACGCGATCAGCACCTCACGATCACCACTCACCGCGAAACCCCCGAGCATCCAAGCAACGCGCCGTTGACCGATACACCCTGCCGAGCGCGCTCATACCACGGCCCTGCCGGCTCCTCGTGACCTCCTGTAGCGTCTGGTGTCGGGGTCCTGTTCCAGCAGCCTGGCCGCCACAAGTGTCGAGACATAACGGTGCGACGTGCTTGGGTTAATCTCCAGCATCCGCGCGACCTCCGCGTTACCCACATAGCTCCCATCCGCTGGGAAGGACGCCAGAATCACGAGCCCGGCCAGCAGCGACCGCGACAGCCTCTCGTCATCCAGCCCCCTAAGCGACGTCGCAAGCGCCCGTGTCAGGTCGGCGTGCCCCGCGAGCAGCTCTGAGATACTGCCGCCATCCGCGGCCGCACGAACCACGTGCTCAACCTGCGCCGGCGACAGATCAATGAAGACGCCGTCTCCACGCGGGCGTCGCGAGCCAGCCCCAGGGTACTCCGCGGCAGGACCGGCAATAGCCGGCGCTGGACTAGACATCCCAGCCTCCGAAGTCAGCCTGGGCAGCCAGCCGGGCGCGACACGGGACGAGGACCGAGGAACGTTCCCGTCCTCCCGGTTGGGCATCCCGGCCACGGTCACCTGCTCGAGATGGCTCTGGCCGGACCCGGGCGCGTGAGGAGGCGCCCGGGCCCGTCACTGCAACCGAGCATGGCTCGGCAGACCCCGCTCGCACCGCCCACCGAGCGACGAAGATCACGTTGATCGAAGACTCACGAGCGCTCGCTGAGCGCGAGCTCGAACAGGCACGCGCGGGAAGCCGCAACATTAGAATTGAATGCCGCCAGGCGCTTACGCGCACCGAGGCTGCTGAGCCGGGCATACGAGCCGTGACCCTGCAGCTGGGCGAGCACGACGAACTCGGCACCGACCCGTGGCCTCGCGGAAGTACCTCGGAGTTGCTCAGCACGTGGACGATATTGCCGGGCAGCACCGCTCGTGTCCAGTTCTCCGGGATTATTTCGTTAGTCGGGTAAAATAAACACTATCCCGATACGTTAATTCGTATCGTGGTACGAAAATCGTTACCCTGGTATTCGGGTAGACAAGAAAGAACTCGTGGAACCTCTCTTCCGAAGCAGGACGCGCCCACCTTGAGCTGGTGTCACGATCACGCTGCGCCATCGTGCCCGCTCCATCGCTGAGGCTACCGGCTCGATCACACGGGTAGCGAGCGTGGCGCGTGCGACAGTCTGCATCTCAAGTGTCGCCAGGCGATGCCCTGGGCATCGCTTTCGTCCGCCTCCCCACGGCAGCCACTCCCCTGGCGGCGCGTCGACGATGAAGCGTTCGGGGCGAAACACGTGAGGGTCGCCGTGGACTTGGGGATCGTGGTGGAGAAGGTAGATGCACGCGAGTAGCTGCGCTGGTGGCCGGTAGGTCCATCCACGGATCTCGATCGGCTCGACTACGACCCGGGGGATCGCGAACAGGAATACTGGCCTGTGCCGGAGTACCTCGTCGACGGTCGCCAGCAGGTAGCTGTCCTCACGATCGACGTCGAGCTCGCAGGCGAGCCGATGCTGAACGCTCGGGTTATGCGCGAGTAGCTGTAGCGCCCAGGCGATCTCCGAGGCGGTCGTCTCGTGCCCGGCGAGAATCACGGAGACTAGGCTGTCGCGCACTTGGTAGGGGGTCAGCAGCGTGCCGTCCGGGTTGAATGTCGCTAGCAGCCGGGCAAGCAGATCGTTCCCGGCTACAGCAGTTCGTCGCTGAGCAATCAGTGCGTGTATCTCCCGGTCGACGTGCTCACGCTCTTGCGTGAAGCGTCTCCAGATGCCTCGCCAGATCGGAAGATGACGTAGCCGCGGCTCGACTAGCGCGAAGCTCCTGGTCACATCGAGCATCTTGAGCATGTGGTCGTGGAGCGCCTGAAGCTTCGCCGGGTCCTCGTCAAAGACAGTGCGCAGGATGATGCGGAGACTCATGCTCCGAAGCCTGGGGTGCACTGCGAATGGCGTGTCGTACGGCCAGGACTCGACCTCGTCGGTGACGACTTCGTGGATCATCTGAGTGTGCTCCTCAAGAGCGCTCATCGTGAACTCCGGGAGAATCGCTCTGCGGCCGTGCATGTGTTCCTCAGCGTCCTTAAGCATGAAGGAGCCGCGACCGACGATCGGGCGTATTGCGGCCCCGCCGGCGCCGGGATGGAGCACTGAGGCCGGTGCGTTGAGTACCGCACGGATGTCGCTGGGGTGAGAGAGGAATACGACTGGCTGCATGTCGATTGGATAGAGGGTGAAGCGGTTCCCGTACTTGCGTCGGCACCACTCAAAGAACGCGAGCGGCATCCAGCGGCAGGCGAGGGTCTGTATTGAGCCCGGAAGTGCGGGGGTCGGTGGTAGTTCGCCTTTGTGACGGATGAGCAGCGAGGATTGTCGAATGTTCATGGGTGTCTCCTTTGTGGTGTTACATTGACCGTTGGCGGCATGCGATCCGCCACAGCCGTAGGATGGGAAGCAGGCTGCGCGTGAGCGATCCGCCAGCGCGTGCGATTCGAAGCGCACGGTGTCTCATTGCGTGGGTCCGCGCGCTGTCTCGTGTTAGGTACATTGCGATCATGCACGCAGCGATCAGGGTGTGGCCCTCGCTGTTTCTGAGGGCGTGTGTCTCACGCATGCATCGGCCGGTCAAACGATCGATGCGTCTCGTGGCCTCCTCGGCCGTCTTGTAGTAGGCGACGTAGCAGTGGTCGCCGTGTGCCTGATCGTCGGCTTGGTCGACAAAGCTGTCGAGCATTGTCGCCAGGGCTGACGTCCAGGGAAAGTAGGCGTGATAGGCACGGTCGATCTCTGTGTCCGTGCAGAGCGGCTCTGAGGCGAGGGCGAACAGCGCGTAGATCGCGAGCCCGGCGCCGGCCGCTCCGGCTAGCTCAAACCAGCTGACCTCGTGACGACCGGGGTACTCTTGCGCCACCCAGCCGCGTAGTTCAGTCTCTCTGCGATCCGCGTCGAGGTTGTGGTTGATTGCCTGGACATTCGCGCGTGTCGCCTCCCGCAGCAGGACAGGCTGGATCTTCTGAAAGGAAGGTAGCTCGCTGCAGTACTGACGGCACGCTTCGACCAGCGTACGCAGGTAGCCTGCATCCTCACGCCAGGGATGCAGGGCGTAGTAGTCGGAGATCGGACGTGAAGGGTCAAGTGCGTCGACCAGTGCTAGATGTAGCTGGAAGCCGTTGGTCTGGCCGGCGCCAGCGCCGCTCTCGCTGGCGCAGTCGAGGTAGTCCCACATCACCTGGTAGGTGACGAGCAGCCGCAGCAGGCAGGGGCTACGGGCGCCCGGCAGCACCGAGAACAGTGCCGCCCCGTGGGTGTTGCCACGCTTGTGGTCGAGCGCGTTCAGCGCGTCTTGGCGTAGCACCCCCTCGGGTATCTCGAGTGCTCGCGAGCGCCACTTGCGCAGCTCGCAGACGACTCGCGGCAGCCCCCACGAGAGCTCGCGTGTGACCGCGCCGAGAAGCACACGCAACTGGCGGCGGGTAAGCGGTGCGGGGTCGGCCTGGTGGTGAGATCGCCCGACCGTACTACCGCGCCGCGCTGGCGGCTCGCGGGGACACATAGACTGCGAAATAGCCCGGGACGGCAACGATTGCAAACGCGACGGTGCCGACCCACAGAAAGCTCATGACGGCAACCGTCGTTTCGATGCCGAGCGAGATCGGAAACCCAGTGACGGCCGCCAGGGCGTGACTCAGTAGGAGTTGCCCGACCACGCCGAACGCGACTCCCATGCAACAGCCCGTCCCGAGCATCAAGGCGCTCTCCCAACAGAGCCATCGCCACAGGACAAGCGGGGGATAGCCCTGGACCCTAATGGCCGCAATTTGCTCTCGGCGCTGCCAAATCAGTGACCCCATCGCCCCGGCGAGCGCCAGCACGCCGGCGATCAGGACGAGCAGCTTGATCTGGGTGAGCCGTGAGAGTCCTTGGTTTACGAGGGCGTGGTGACGGGCCTGGCGTTCGGCTGATGTTTCCACGGCGAGGCCGCTCTGCGGGCCGAGTGCGTGCTGAATGAGAAGACGGACACTTCCCGCCGAAGTACCTGGATCTGTCTGGATCTCGTAGGCGCTCGGCGCACTGCTCGTCCATGCGCGCGCATATTCGGCAGCACTGAGGATCATTGCGCCAGGGGGCCATCCGAGATTGGTGCTGAGGGCAGCGACGCGGAGCGGCCTGGGTTCCGGAGATGGGACGATGAATGTATCTCCGACTTGGAGATGATTTTCGTGCGCGAGCGCTTCGGAGAGGACCGCCCAGCCTCCCTCGCGCACCCTTGCCGTGGCTTGGCTGATGCTGCCCGCGACCAGCTGGCGTTGCGGAATGGGGGCCTTGCTGTTCGCGGGCGGAGCGAGGACCCAGATTCTGCGGGCTCCCCAATCTAGGAAGCTACCCCTGTAGAGACCGAACGTCGCAACGCCGGGCAGCCGCGCGATGCTCGCGCTCGCGCTTTCGTTGAAGGGCGTCGTCGCCAGCACGCTCGTTTCTCCACTCGGGCTCACCCACACATCAGCGCTTGCGTCGATCGCGTCGGCTGAGGTGTACAGTCCGCGGCGCAGACTGGTCTCCGCGCCGCCGATCGCCACGGTGCCAAACACGGCGATGCCGGCGAGGCTAGCGATCGCGAGTGCGCGTACCCGGACTCGCGGGGAGCGCAACTCGTCTACCACGAGCTCAGTTGCCGCGCCACCGATGGGAAGCCGCTGCAGACGCTCAAACGCGTCGAGGGCCACCTGGAACGCGGAGGGCATCAGCAGGACGAGTGCGATCACCAGAGTGGCGCTCCCGACAAAGGCATTCTGGGGGCGGACAAGCAGGATCACGGTGGTCACTCCCACGCAACCAACGGCGACCACGAGGCGCACTGCGGCCCAGCGACGCACCGGGCGTATACCGGAGGAGCCGAGCAAGACCTCTCGCATCGGCCACAGGACCCCACCAATGGCTGATGCGACGCCAGCAGCGACTGCTAGACCGACGCTTCGCAGCGAGACGATTCGGCTGTTTCCGACCGGGAATGCGGAGGCCAGATAGCCGGGTGCGCGGTGAAACGCGGCGATGGAGAGCGCATCACCGAGAAGGAGCCCGAGAGCGCACCCGAGGACGGCGAGCACGGCGGCGTCGAACAGCAGGATCTCCATGGTGACCTCATAGCCCGCACCATGCGGCCAGAGTTCTTCGATCATCCGACGCCGGCGCGGCACAGTAAGCAAGATCGCCGTGAACGCGAATAGGAAGCCCATCAAGGCGCTGATGACCGAGAACAGGGTCTCGCTCTGCGTCTCGGGGGTCGATGCGACATCGAACAGCTTTGAGTCGAAATCGGCGGGCTCAACGTTGAAGTGAGCGTGTGCCGCGATCCGATCTAGCTCTAGCGCTACCTTCTGCCCGCGGCCAGCGATCGGCCTCACGAATATCCGTGTGACTTTGCCGGGCATCTCGGCTAGCTTCTGCGCGTAGGCGATCGGGGCGATTGCGACGGGGCTTCGCACGAGTCCGCCGATCTCGCGTTCTTCGAGGGTCGCGGCCAGAAACGTGCGCACGACGTTCGCGCCGATCTGGATTTTGACAGTCACGAGCGAACTCGCGCCTATGTCTTCAGCGACAGGCTGCGGCAGGGCAATGGCGTGCAGACGAGCGAGCTGCCGGTTGCTGAAGCGGCGCAACAGTCGGCCGCCGACACTCGCGAACTGCGGCGTGGTCCCGAGGAGATCGACCGCCTGCGATCCGGTTGGCCCGATGACGGTTGCGGGTTGCTCCAACACTGGCACCGCGCTCCCGACTCCGGGTAGTCGGGCCACCTGCTGCAGGACGCTTTCATCGAGGCCGCCCGGCCCTCGAGCCTCAACTTGTAGCTGCTGGCTGTCTCCGATGATCTGGCTAGTGAGCTGCTGCACTGAGCCGGAAAGGCTTGTTGACGCAATCTGGGAGGCGAACAGCAGCGCGACGCCCACGGCGATCCCTATTACGGCGAGAGATTCCTGGACTAGCATGGCCCTCGAGCTCAAACGCGCTCGCCACAAGCGCAGGAGGTTGATTGGGGTCATATAGGCCACGGCACTAGTCGTCTCGTGACGCGACGGAATCGTCGCTGGGGGTGTGCGGCCGGAGTCGACCGTCTTCGAGCGCATAAACATGGTCGGCGAACGCTGCGGCGCTTGCGTCGTGCGTGGCGAGCACCGTCACGGTGCCGCCTTCGGTGCATAGCTCCCGCAGAAGCACAAGGACCTCACGCGTGCGACGAGAATCCAGGTTCGCCGTCGGCTCATCAGCGAGGACGATCTTGGGCCCAATCGCGAGCGCCCGGGCGATCGCGAGTCGTTGCCGCTCGCCCATCGAGAGCCGTTCCGTGCGGTGCTGGAGTCGGTCACCCAAACCGAGGCGTCTGAGCAGCGGTTCGACGATCGACTCCGCTTCGCGGCGGTTGGTCAACCACAGCTTCAGGCAGGCATTGCGGATTGCACTCTCGCCCGGAAAGAGGGCCTCTGGCCGGTCGACGATTCCTAGATCCCGCAGTCGGTAACTGTCCGCCTCGCTGGCAGACATCTCAGCGATCTCCCTGCCGTTGACGAGAACCCGGCCGCTGTCGGGCTTGCCGATGCCGGCGATCAGTTGGAGGAGGGTCGTCTTACCGGAGCCGCTTGGCCCATAGATCGCGACGAACTCGCCTGCGGCGACGCTCATTGACACGCCGTCCACCGCACGGATCGGCTCGCCCGCGCTGTCGTCATAGTGCTTGACGACGTGTTGTAGCTCTAGCACACGCGGGTGCTTCGCGGACCACCACGAGCCGTGCGGGTAGCACGCCCAACCGCGAGTTCGTCGGCTTGTGTGGGGGAGTGGTCTGAGAGGACCTTCAGCGCTCGCTGCTCGAAGGCGAGCACGCGATGGGCCATCAGCGCAGCCTCGATATCCGAGACACCGAACAGCACGCCGAAGCCGAGCTCCTGCGCAAGCGAGCGCAGCAAATCACCCGCCTGCTGGGTCCGGGTGGCACCGAGCGCGTCGAGCAGATCATCAACGACGAGCAGCTTCGGCCTCGCAACGACCGCGCTGGCAAGACCGACCAACACGCGCTCCCAGCTCGAAAGCTCCGCCGCGCGCTTCCCCGCGACATGAGCAACACCGACGCGCTCCAGAGCCGCGGCCGCCACGCGCCGCGCCTGCGGACGCCGCGGCCCACGCCCCATAACCATCGGCAACCCAATGTAGTCGAGCATCTTCAACCCCA
This sequence comes from uncultured Solirubrobacteraceae bacterium, assembly GCA_963735615.1. Taxonomy (GTDB): domain Bacteria; phylum Actinomycetota; class Thermoleophilia; order Solirubrobacterales; family Solirubrobacteraceae; genus Palsa-744. The sequence continues at coordinate 878,303 of CAVTLO010000003.1, read as the reverse complement.
GACCCGACTCCCGCCGATCCAGCCAAACGATCTCCCGCCCCAACAAGTGCGCCCGCGAGCGTCGCGAATAACTCGCGAAATCCACGCCCTGAAAGCAAACCTCCCCCTCCGCCGCCAGCGCCCTACCCGCCGCCAACCACAACAGCGTCGACTTCCCCTCCCACCGCTGCCCAACAACAGCAACAAGCTCACCAACCCCAACCCCCAACGAAACCCCCTCCAACACCAACTCATCCCGCCCACCACGCCGATACCCCGCACCCACACCACAAAACACCAACAAACCCGCCATCATCCCTCCGTCCGCTCGGCCAGCTTCGCCTTAAACTCCTCCAGCTCTTTCCGCAGAGCGGTCAGTCGTTTGGTTTCTCCTCCCCATTTTGATGCCCTGTATTTGAGCCTGATCCGCTGAAGTTCCAAGCCCGGATTCGTGACACCACGAATGTTAAGAGTGTCGATCTTCCCGTGCTCTTGGCCGAACCTATCCGCAGTTGCCTTCTCGAGGAGTTCGACGATCTTGATAAACCGACCGAGACTGCTCGGGCTGGGACCTATAAACGCGAGCTTGCCTTGCACCGGGTCGCGTAGCGGCGTGGGCACAAGCGCCGCGTCGAAGATCCATTCGTCAATATCGAGCAGCCCCAGCTCGGTGATCTCGTAAACATCCTGAGACGGTTCCTCGCCCTCGTGGACGAAACGGGCATGACCCTTCGCTGCCAACCGAGGCAGGCTGTTATGCGCGGTGTTCGGGGCGTAGTTCGCGTCGGGAAACTCCTCAAGGAGACGCTCGTATAGAGCCGCGACCGTGCCGCGCCCCTGGGCTAGCAAGCCCAAAACCGCGCGCTGAGGCGTTACATCACCGGAACTATATGCCTGCATCGTTCGATCCTAACCCAACCAGTGGAAGCTCGTCCGGCTCTGTGGAATAGTCCTGTACACTAGAGTCATAGAGACAGCAGAACCTGGCATCGGCGGGAACCCCACGCCCGAGGAGCCGGCGCGAAGGACACAGATCCTGCCGAGCCGGCTTCAGGCTGCTGGTTTCAACAGGTATGGTCCGGGCATTTCTAACCGTCGATACTGGCCGATCTGCGAAACGGGAGGACGTCCGCAACAGAGGCGAGTTCGTCGGCTTGTGTGGGGGAGTGGTCTGAGAGGACCTTCAGCGCTCGCTGCTCGAAGGCGAGCACGCGATGGGCCATCAGCGCAGCCTCGATATCCGAGACACCGAACAGCACGCCGAAGCCGAGCTCCTGCGCAAGCGAGCGCAGCAAATCACCCGCCTGCTGGGTCCGGGTGGCACCGAGCGCGTCGAGCAGATCATCAACGACGAGCAGCTTCGGCCTCGCAACGACCGCGCTGGCAAGACCGACCAACACGCGCTCCCAGCTCGAAAGCTCCGCCGCGCGCTTCCCCGCGACATGAGCAACACCGACGCGCTCCAGAGCCGCGGCCGCCACGCGCCGCGCCTGCGGACGCCGCGGCCCACGCCCCATAACCATCGGCAACCCAATGTAGTCGAGCATCTTCAACCCCAGACCCGACTCCCGCCGATCCAGCCAAACGATCTCCCGCCCCAACAAGTGCGCCCGCGAGCGTCGCGAATAACTCGCGAAATCCACGCCCTGAAAGCAAACCTCCCCCTCCGCCGCCAGCGCCCTACCCGCCGCCAACCACAACAGCGTCGACTTCCCCTCCCACCGCTGCCCAACAACAGCAACAAGCTCACCAACCCCAACCCCCAACGAAACCCCCTCCAACACCAACTCATCCCGCCCACCACGCCGATACCCCGCACCCACACCACAAAACACCAACAAACCACGCTGATCTCGTGGGATGGGGAGCGAGCGGCTGGCCATTCGTGCGAGGGTACTACTCTCGTGGTTCGGCAATCGCGATGTACGCTCCGTGCCATATCTCTCCCAACTCCTCTGCCAGCGTGGAGCCTGGCTCTCGCCGACCACGCCGCGGTCGCGAGGAATGCAGTGGCGGCCGCCGGCTCCTCGACTCGAGCGTGTCATAGAGATCGAAAAGCAGCCCCGACTTCACGAGTCAGCTCGGCTGTAGGAGACGTGCTCTGAGCCGAAGCGTGAGACCGCTGAGCGCGTAGATGATGGCAATGCCGACGAGCGTGACCTTGATGCCTAGCAGATGGCCGCGAACGGCGAGGGCGAGGCTGTCGCCGTTGCCAGAGGACGCGCGAGCCGACGTCGATAGGCATGTCGATCCTGGCCGATCGAGCGTTCGATCCGAGGGCGCGCGAGCGGCAGGGCGTCACCGCGGAGGAGCTCGCCGGGCTGAGCGGGTGTCGGTAAGCGTCTCCTGGAACGGCTGGAAGCCGGCACGCTCGACCCGGACTATGAGCTGATGGCAAAGCTCGCCGACGCGCTGAACACCAAAGCATCGACGTTCGTCGTCCGCGCCGAAGCACTCGAGGCGAAGGGTGGACCGCGGTGAGTGTGTCTCGCTTGCGCGCCTCGACACCCAAAACGGGCTGAAAGAGAAGGACGCCCCTCCGGGGCTTGAACGAAAGGTAGCGCCCTTCGGGCAGGAACCGCTGACGCTCCTCCGCGAATGCGTCCCTGCTGGAATCGCTGAATCTAACCAGGCGGCTCTGTCCGTGCGGTGGCCAAACGGCGCAGACGCACAAGATCCCCGGCGGTTCCGCGGTGACCTACGCGAAGTACCTAACCTCGACGGCATCGCGTGGCGACTACTACACCCGCGACGGTGGCAGCGAGCGGGATCGCCAGGTGCCAAGCCGCTGGCACGGCTCCGAGCAGACGCTGAGCTCCCTCGGCCTGGCCGCTGAGGGGCCGGTGCGGCGCGGAGATCTGCGCGCGGTGATGAAGGGCCGCTCGCCGCTGGACGGTGAGCCGCTGCGCCCGGCCGGCTCGAATGGCACGAGGACGGCTGGGGTCGAGTTGATGTTCGCGCCGCCGAAGACTGTCTTGGCGCTGTGGGCGACGGCCGGCCCCTACCGGCGCGCGCAGCTCGAGGTGGCCCACGCCCGGGCGGTCGCGAGCACGCTCGCGCGGACCGAGCGCGAGGTCGCGCTCGTGCGCCGCAAGAGCGCCGGCGTGGTGCGCTTTGAGAAGGCCAGGCGGCTGCTCGCCGCCGAGTTCGTCCATACCTCCAGCCGCCTGGTCCGCGGCCAGCAGGCCAGCGGCATCCCCGACCCGCACCTGCACTCCCACGTGGTGGTGTTCGCGGCCGAGCGTCACGACGGCAAGCTCGCCGCGGTTGAATCGAGGCAGCTCTACAGGGCCGCGCGCGAGAACGGCGCGTGGTACCGCGCGGAGCTCGCGCAGAATCTCGCAGAGCTCGGCCTGCAGGTCGAGCGGCGCACCGGCAGGGGCGAGCGCTACTTCGAGGTTCGGGGTGTCCCGGAGGAGCTCGCGAGCCGCTGGTCGACCCGCTCGGAAGATGTCGATCGCGCGGCACGCCTGTTCCGCCAGCGCTACGGGCGAGAGCCGCGGGCCGGCGAGCTCGGGTCGCTGACGACGAGCACCCGCGGTGCGAAGACCGCCGCCGGGCGCATCGACGTCAAGGACGCCTGGAGAGCGCTCGGCGAGGAGCACGGGCTCACCAGCCAGCGCGCCGAGGAGCTGTTCGACGACCGCACGATCTCGAGCCGCGCGGGCGTCGATCTGCGCAAGGAGCTGATCGCGGGGGTCACGCGCGAACGATCGATGATCGCCGAGCGCGAGCTGCGCGCCAAGGCATACGAGCTCTCAGCAGGCGTGTGCCGCCCCGCCGAGGCGGATCGCCTCCTCAGCGAGCTCGCACGCTCCGGGGAGCTCGTGAGCTTGGAGGGCCGGCTGTGGAGCACTCGCGAGCTGCGCGAGATGGAACAGAGCACTGTCGAGATCGCCGGGCGGCGCGCCGGCGAGAACGCGGCCCCGGTGAGCGACCGCTCGCTCAAGCAGGCGCGCGGCGAGATCGGCCGGGAGATCCACGGCTCGCTCACCCACGAGCAGAAGCAGGCGCTCCAGACCGATCACCGGCCCCGGCGGCGTGAGCGTGCTCGTCGGGCGCGCCGGCACGGGCAAGGGCGTGACGATCGCCGTCGCGGCGAGGGCGTGGCTGCTGGAGGGCAACGAGGTGATCGGCACGGCGATCGCGGGAGCGACGGCCCAACGGCTGCAGGCCGACGCGAAGCTCGACCGGTCGTTCACGACCGACGGGCTGCTCAACCAGGTCGAGAAGGGCAACGTCCGGCTGGACTCAAAGACGGTCGTGATCATGGACGAGGCCGGCATGGCCGACAGCGACCGGCTGTCCAGGCTCGTCAAGGTCACCGCCGAGCGCGAAAGCAAGCTGCTGCTGGCGGGCGACGCGGCACAGCTCTCCTCGATCGGCCCGGGCGGCCTCTTCAAAGAGCTGGAGGGAAAGATCCCCACAGCGGAGCTGACCGAGGTGCACCGCGCACACCACGAGTGGGAGCGCGAGGCATGGGAGCGAATCCGGGCCGGCGAACCCGGCCCCGCGCTCGCGCAATACCACGCCCACGAGCGGCTGCACATCCACGACACCCGCGCACAGGCAGCACAGGCGATGGTCGAGGACTGGGACCGGACCCGCGCCAGCATGCCCGCCGGGGAGGCGGTGATGATCACCGACGCGTCCAACAGGGAGCGCGACCAGATCAACGCGATAGCCCAGGAACGCCGCGCCCAAGCAGGAGAGCTCGGATCAACCCGCGTCGAGCTCCCCGGCAAGCCCTACGGCCTCGCGTCGGGCGATGAGGTGATGCTCACCGGCCAGTACCGCATCCCCGGATCAAAGCGGGTCGAGAACGGCATCACCGGCACGATCGTGCACGCCGCCCGTGACGAGGACCGCGTCACGATCAAAACCAGGGAGCGCGAACCACGCGAGGTGGACGTGAACACGAGCGAGTTCTCCGACCTCTCCCTGGGCTACGCAGTACACGTCCACAAGGCCCAAGGCCTCACGGCCGAGACATCGGGCATCCTCATGGGCGCCTGGCAGACAGACCGCGAGCACGCGTACGTCGCGGTCAGCCGCGCACGCGAGCAAACCCAGATCTACGCCTCCCGCGAGGACCTCGGCGAGCAAGGCATGGACACCGCCGCGATCGAACGCCTCGCCGAGCGCATGCACCAAAGCCGCGCCCAGCAGGCCACGATCACAAAGCAACTCGCCGACGACGACGAGAACGTCATCGCCCGCGAGCAACCCGATCGCTCGGACAAGGAGCGCATACACAACGACACGCTCTCCCTCGACGCGCCAGCCTCCCGAGACAGAGCACAGGCCCCGATCGACATCCACGAGGCCACGCCGACAGACATCAAGCTCAGCACGCTCGACCTCGGGAACATCAAGCTCGCGTACTCCCAGGCCTACGACCTGAAAGGACACACCGGCGAGCCGACGTACGCGCTGTTCGGCGGCTGGCAGACCGACCGCGAGCAGGGATTCGTCGCCGTCACCCAAAGCCAGGACCGCACCGACATCCGCACCACCAGCGAGGACCGCAGCGAGCGAGACATCCAGGCCGAGCTGACCGACCGCATCGCCCAGGTCATCGAGCGCAGCCAAGCCCGAGCGCCGGCCACGACGCTGGAGGCGAACACCACGGAGACAGACCTCGAGCGCCAACCCGACCCGCCAGCCCAGCTCGAACCGGCCGGCAGCGACACCGCCAACAGCCAGGCGCAAAACACCGGCCGCGACCCCTACATCGAACAGGTCATCCAGGAAGCACGAGACCGCCAGCAAGCATGGGAGCAAGGCATCGAGCCAGACCGCGACAACGACCGCGGGTACGGGATCGAATAGCCCAACCCAGAGCACTCCTGCGCAAAGGGTAAATGCTGGATCGCGTCTCTTCCCATACGGCATTGATCACTTCGCGGCAGGCATACCGCCTGCCTATCCTCCTGATCCACACTGGGATTCGGAGACCCTCGTCACGGATGCCCTGATCAACGCCGGCATTCCGACTCCGGCCGACCGCATATGGTGGCAAGCGCAGCTTCCACCGATCGTCGAGGACGATGAGACGCAAGCCCTCAATATCCTCAACTCGCTGGTGGATCTAAGCATTCTGCATGTTGCTACCACAGAAAACGGTGCGCCGGTCGACTTGAGGTACGCCCATGACTTTGCCACAGAGATTGTCAACGCGTCGGTAGAGACAAACAAGTTGCTCAGGAAGCAAGGCAGGTTTGACGGCTGCCAATTCCATAATGACCTCGACTTGGGCGACAGTTCACGCCTGATGGCCGACGGGACTCTTGAGTGGAACTCCCTCAAGGACGTGTTCAGGCTCGTCGCGCTTGAGACGAGTGAGCCTGTGACGAACGCCTGGGGCCCCTAGTGGAGCTCAGACTGCTGCGGCGCTAACCAACTAATCGCGACGAATCTGTCCTTGGGGATAAGGCGTCCTAGGGCCCGAACGGAAGGTCGCCGAGATCGATCGCGAGCGAAAGATCGGGATCGCTGCGCGCGGAGATCACGAACTGGCGTCCCGCGGCGTCGCGGTCAGCGGCGAACTTCCCGAGCCGAGCTCCGAGATCCCCTTCCTTGGCTGCGTAGGTCAGATGTATGGAGAAGTCGTCGGTGGGCCGCGACTCTACGATCAACTGCAGCGTAGCCGAGTCGGGGTTGTCATACTTGCCGTCCGCGGAGATGACGTAGTGGTCGGCCGTGATACGCTGGAAAAAGTCCGCGTCGAGGTCGCGGATCGACCCGTGGTGAGGGATCTTGAGGATGTCGACGTGCAACTTGTCCGCCGTCATAGCACCGGCCGCATCGAGCCCCGCTAGGATCAGATCGCCGCGACCGTCGCCCGTGAGCAGGATCTTGTGCTGTCCTTGGCGCGCGAGACAGACGATGCTCGATAGATTGGTCGGAGAGTTGTCGAGGTACGCGGCGATCGCCGCGGGGTGTGTTTTGCCCTGCTGTAGTTTCTTGAGCTGATCGCGCCACTCCCGGCGCATGCGTTCTATTTCGCTGTCGCGCGGGCCGAGGACCACAATTTCCGTGTTGGAGTCGAGGTCGACCGGCGCCCCTCCCTTCGCTGGGGCGTGCACGAGATCCGCAAACGGAGCATTGATCCGCCAGCGCAGCCGTTCGGCTTCGCGTCGCAGCTGTTCGCCCTGCGGAACGCTGGCGATGACAGCAGCCGTCTTGCTTCCCGGCACTTGTTCGAGCGTGAGCCTCCGCAGAGGTGCGATTTCGCCTGCGAGCTTGTCGAATGTGTTGTGCCAGAGTGCCTTCGGCGCCACCCAGGAAGGCGTGCTCACTTCCAAACCGCCGTTCCCATCCTCGAGCAGGGCGAGCAGGCCCCCGATGTGATCGTCATCAATGTGACTCACCATCGCCAACGCAAGCGGCAGTGGCCTGCTGTCATCGAGCCGACCAAGGCTAATCAGCTCTTCACGGAGCTTGAGCAATCGCGGCTTGAGCGTTTCTTTGTAAACCGCTTGAGGGCCACCGTCGATCAGCACAGTCCGCGGATCCCCTGGCTGTCCGAAATGGAGCAGCAGGCAGTCGCCGTGCCGTGCGCGAAGTGCCTCGAACGAGAAGATCATCGCGCGCTACACCGCCTGGATCGCACGCAACACGTCCAGCATGCCCGATCCCTGGAAGAGTCGCTCCCTGCCCAGATCCGTGCAGCTGTCGCAGAGGATCTGCTTGATCCGTTCCGGCTGACCAACGAGCTCCGGATGCCGGGCCATGAGCAGCGCGCACGCACCGGAGACATGCGGGGCGGCCTGGCTGGTGCCGTCCAGCGTGCGCAGGCTCACTCCGGGCGCCGCCGAGGTGATTTTCTCGCCGGGTGCCACAAGGTCTGGCTTTGCGCGACCATCGCCCGTCGGGCCCCTGCTAGAAAAGTATGAAACGCCGTAGGTGTGTGGACGGTCACGGTGCGTCGCCCCGACCGTGATGACCTTCTCAGCGTTCCCGGGGTCGGTGATCGAAATCGAGCGATAGCCTTCCACGACGCCGGTCCCGTTCCTGCTGACGTACCCGCCGCGGCCTTCGTTGCCGGCCGCCGCAACTACGGCGACGCCGCTCCCCACGAGGCGGTTGGCCTCCTCACAGACAGGGGTTGCGCCTGCGGCGAACTTGTCGACTTCCTGGCGCAACGAGAATGACAGGTTGACGCCGTGAACCACGGGAAGATCGTCGTGGGCGTTGAGGAAGCGAACGAACTGCATCGCCGAGAGCACTTGAAACTCGTCGCTGAAGCCTTCGTCGTTGAACGCCCGCAGATCGTAGATCGTCAGGTCGGGGCACATGCCCTTGAGGTCGTGCCGACCCGCCGAGGGGACGTCGTCGGAGCGCCAGTCTCCCGCGAGGATGCCCGCCACATGTGTCCCGTGATCGTCGGCCGGCTGTCGGTAGCCGTCGTTGTGTGGGATCGCGAGCAGTGGCGCGATGACTTCCCAGTCGACGGCGCGACCGCGGGCCACCCAGTTTTCGACTTCCCAGGCCTCGTCCGCGCCGGGGTCGTCCAGTGTGAGATGCCCTTCGAGCGGCGTCTGGCGTTCGTGCTCGACGAACGGGAGCTTGGCAAGCACGTCGCGCAAGGTCGCGAAGTCCCACGTGCCCGCCACGCGGGAGAAGCGCGCCTGCTCTGGCTTGTCAAGGTAATCGAGCGTCTCCCCGGGGTGCCGGCGCGCGAAGGCCGGGTGACGCGCGTCGACGCCCGAGTCGATCACCGCCCAGCGCACTTCTTTGCACGACAGGCTGAAGAGCTGCGTTGCCGCGTCGGCCTTGCATGCGACACGCGAGCGCCAGATGGCCGTCTCGACGCGCCTGTTGCAGCTCACGTTCCACAGCAGCTGCGGACCCGCGCGCCGACCCAGCTCGAGTCCGCCGAGGATCTTCATCGCGCTGCGCACCACCTCCTGCGTCGACGGCGCCATGTCGTTCGCACTCACCGAGCGTTCGTGCTCCGCGGCTATGCGCCCGACCACCCCGATCAGCCACACAAGGTCGCCCGGGATCGCATCAGGCGCTCGCTTGCCCTGGACTCGCTGGCCATCGGGCGCCAACAGCTCCGTGACCTCCTTCGTACGCCCTTTTAGGTAGTCACGCAACCGACCGGTGTGACCCAGCAAGAGATGCCTCCGCCAGAACTCCGTCAAGGGCAGAGCGACCTGTAGCAGCTCCGTAAACGTGAGACGGCAGGCGACGTAGGATTCGTTGAACGCGAGCAGCGTCTCTGAACGTGGACGGTCGAGGCGCCCGTGCAGTGCGCGCGCCAGATCGCTTGCGCTGGTTTCTGAATGCGCGCGCATCAGGAGATCAACCTCCCGGCGCGCCTTGGCTCTACCCACCGACTGGCCTCGGCGCCCTTTTTTGCTCGGCGCCGGCGGCTCGTGGTAGCCCCATACGTTCTCGAGCTCGTTCTGCGAGAGTCCGTAGGCGTACCACACGTCCGGAAGAATCGGCGAGTCTTGCGTACGGCGCCGGCCAGGTCCCGCGCCGAAGAGCCACTCTTCGAGCTCGATGCGATCAAGCACGCGCTGACCAGGCTTCAGGACTCATCCCACTGGACGGAACTATACACGTTCTTCAGCGGACCTAGATATCTCCGAGTCCCGCTCAAACTGGCCAGCGCTCGCGCTCTGGGCATCGGAGAACGAGGTGCTCAGCTGAGCCGGAATGCGTAGCTCGAAGCCCAGTCACGATCGAACACCGACTGGAGCACCCGGCGTAGCTCGGGGTGGTCGGTGTTGAAGCTGGTGCCGGCAGTGCTCGCGAAGTAGTCCCAGGTCATGTTCGATGTGCCGATGTTCAGGCGCCGGTCGGTCACGATGTACTTCGTGTGATTGACGCGACTGTGCCCTGGGAATGCGCGCTTGGCACCGACCGTCTCGTCCCAGCCGGGGATGACGAACTGCTTGATCTCGAGCTGGCCGGCGGTCATGGCTTCGTCGGCGCGTCCCGCGTCGGCAGCCCGCTGGAGCGCAAGCAGGAATGGCTCGATCAGACTGGACGTGTGTGCCCACTTGCTCACCAGCACGCGCACATGCACCTTGCGCGTGAGCGCGGCTGACAGCAGAGCGTCGAAGAGGCTTGGCCACCACACGGGTGTGTCAGTGGGGAAGCTCTCCTCGCGCCGCGTCGGGTCCCCGTCGCTGGCGCGACGGTACAGGCCGACGGGAGCGAAGTCCATCACGCTCACGCACACCGAACTCGTCGCGTCGAGGATCGTGTGCACCAGCGCATCGCCGTCGTAGCTGCGCCCGGGAGCGAGCACCTCGTGCGGGCAGCCGGTGAGGAACATCCCGGCGGGCTGGCCGTCCAGCGTGACGGTCAGCGGCGTACGTTGGTTGTAGGGGCTGGCGAATCTGCCGTCCTCCAAAGGCGATGCCTGTCGCCGCTCGGAGGGGATGAGCGCCGACCACGGCGGCACCTTGCGGTAGACGCGCAGGCCCTGGTCGAAGGCCTCGACGCTCGTCGCCGGCAGGCCGCTGAAGGCGAGCCATCCTTCGAAGTACCGGGTCGCGTCTGCGGCCAGCTCTAGGCTGTCCTCTACCGTCACTCCCATCTCCTTCACCTGCATGATCGACTTCCAGTCCATGTTGGCGGAGCCGAGGTAGAGGTGGCGCCCGTCGAAGATCCAGAGCTTCTGGTGCATGATGCCGCTGCCGCCGTACCAATCGCCCATCTGAACCTGATGGATGCGGACGCGGTCGGGGAACTCCCGCGCGAGCGTGTCGGACTCCTGCGCGCCGCCCGAGAATCCGGGGCCCTGGAGTACCCGGATGAGCACGCCGCGCGCGGCCGCCTCGCGCAGCGCCTCGAACAGCGCAAGTCCGGTGCTGGCGCCCATCGCCTCGAGCTGCGCCTGGGTGAAGCCGGTTTCATCCGCGCCCGTGGAATCGGGTAGGAGGCTCCAGTACATCGCGGTCACGTCGATGCTGGAGCGGGCGGAGCGCGTGAGGCGCACGAGCACGTCCTCGGTGTAGTGCACGCCCGGCGTGCCGCGGAGCTGCTCGAGGCCCTTGGGGATCGACTCGACCAGATAGGCCCTGGCGGCGGGCTCGCCGGCGCCGCTCACGTGCGGGCCGTCCTTTCGCGGGGGGTGGCGGGGGCTGGTGGCGCGCGATTGCCGGTCGAGGCCATCGGGTCAGTCGGGTGTGTGCAGCGGTCGGCGCTGGTGCTGGGCCTGGTGAGCCGGGAACATGGTCACGAAGAACTCCGTCCAGCCTCCCATGCGCGCGCGCAGGAGATCGTACTTCTCGGGATCGCGCGCGGCCTGCTCAAAGGTCTCCGGGTTGGCGCAGGTGATGGTTTGGATGGAGGAGCCACGGCCCTTCGCGAAGGAGTGAAGCGCGCGTTCCAGCGCCTCGATGGGGAAGTCCTCGCGGATGTTGAAGTCAGTGGGGGCGCCGTCCCACATCGCCTCCACGCCTGGACCTGAGAAGCCGTTCATCGTCCGTTCGAGCGGCGCCTGGCGGTGGTCGATCGGCAGATCGCCGTAGCTGGGTGCCGGGCTCAGGTCCGAGGCCAGCGGATCGCCGCTGCGTCGCCCGTCAGCCGAGGCGCCGGTCATGTTGCCCCAGTCGAGGTAGTTCTCGAACGTGCCGACCCCGGGCTGGATCTGGAAGCCGCCGAAGGGATGCTCAGGGGTGCCGAGCCGGCGTGCCAGATCGAGCATCTTTGTCGCGGTGCGCTCCACTGGATCGGTCAGCACCTCGACCGCCGTGTGAGCGATGCGCCCGACGATCCCATCGCCGAAGGCGTCCACGTCGGGGTTGGCCCGGCCGAACTTGGGAAATCCCATCGCCGCCTCGCGAAGACGCCGGAAGCGCTCGGCGCGCGCCTCGATCCGCGCCGGCCCCGCCAGCACGCTGATGAACGGCTCTGCCATGTTCTCGCCCCAGTCGCACCGAAGCGCTTCCACCAGTTCCGGCAGCGACGTCCTTGCGGTCGACGGCTCGAACACCAGCGCGCGGATCGCCCACAGCGAGTCCACGAGCGTCGAGATCCCGGTGAAGCACGGCGCTATCACGTTGTAGCGCGGGCCGCCCTCGTAGTAGTCGAGGCCCTTGTCCAGGCAATCCTTGACGAACATCGAGAGCAGCGGCGCGGGGCACACGGCGTTCATCCGCCCGAAGAGCCCGATCTGGCCGTCAACCTGCTTGGCGTACATCCAGCGCAGGTGCTCGAAGTAGAGCTCGAGTAGCCGCTCGAACGAGCCGATCGCGTGCGCGGGCTCCGAGTCGAATGACACCCGCTGCCCCTGGAACCACACCGGCCCGGTGCTCTGCCAGGTCTTGCCCTGGTTGAGCGCCGCCTCCAGCGGCTGCGTCGAGATCATGCCCCCCAGCGTGAACCAGCTGGTCCCGGAGAGCTGCGGCTCGTAGCAGCCGTCGCAGGCGTAGTCGCGGGCGTCGCGCAGGCGCACCTCGCTCTGCCACAGTCCACCCGCCTTCTCCGCGACCGGCGTCGACCCGCTCGCCCCCGACCCCGCGCCGATCCCGTCCCCGCTCTGGCGCAGCCCGGGGATGACCTTCTCGTCGGAGACGAGGATCGGGTGCGCGCCGCCGGAGAGGATCGCGAGCGCCGCCTCGTGCAACAGCTCGGCCGGGATGTCCTCGCGCACGCGCAGCGACAGGCACGGCGCGTTGAGCGGCAGCCGTCGCGCCGCGTGCAGGCACAGGCGCGTTACGTCGTTGTAGGCCGGCTGCCCCGCTCCAGACGCGTCGTCGGCGAGCGTCCCGCCGACCGTGACCTGCTGGATCCACTGGTTCAGCGACGAGCCCTTCGGGTAGTTGCCCGCGGCGCCGCCCATCGCCAGGTTGCCGAACACCTGGTGATCCTCGACGAACTCGCGATTGAGCTGCACCTTCTCGCCGAGCTTGATCCAGAAGCAGTCGATGATCTCCTGGGCGCGCTCCTCGCCCAGCCGGCCGGCGCGGAGATCCTCCTCGTAGAAGGGCTGAAGCAGCTGGTCGAGCCGCCCCACCGCGGTCGGCTCGCCGGCATGGTGAATGCACGAGTGCAGCGTGAAGACGAGTTGCGCCGCCTCGGCCAGCGTCGCCGGCGGCTGCTCTGCCAGCCGGCTCATCCGATCGCGGATGTCGATCAAGTTGTGGCGCTCGGCGCTCTGCCCCGGTCCCATGCGCTGTGCCAACGCCTCCGCGAGCCGCGCGTAGGCGCGGCAGTGATCGGCGACACCTTCGAGGGCCAGGACCGCGCCAGCGTAGAAGCGGCGTTTGTGCTCGTCGCGCGCGGCGTCGCGCCGCGACGCGACGTCCGCGGCGATACCTCCCAGGCCCAGTTGTAGCGCCGCGCCGAACTGCGGAACGATGTGGCCGACGCCGGAGGCATAGCTGAGGTTGTCGAAGAAGTTCCCGATCTGCTCGTCCCCGCGTGCGAAATCGATCAGGTGCTTGCCCTGGCCGAGCCCGAGGTTCGGCATCGCGCCGACGATGATCTCGGCGGGCTGGATGCGGTAGGTGTCAGCCCCGTTCACAGCGTTGCCCCGATCGTCGGTCCGCTGTCCTCGGAAGCCGTACTCCTCGCTCACCAGCACGCGCCCGAGGAGGACCTTCGCGGCCCACCCGGCGCGCTCCTCGATCGACAGCGCCATCACCTCGTCGGCCTTCGCCCGCCCGAGCTCACGCTCGAGGTACACGCGCAGGTGCGCCATCTCCGCCTGCGCGCGATCGAAGTACCAATTGTCCTGCCAACGCGAGAACACGTTCGCCAGCAGCGACAGCACCCGCGGCGAGGGCGGCCGGAAGTGGGCGCGCTCCTCGCTGGTCATCGTCGACATGCGATACAGGTACTCCTTGTGGTTGTAATGCATGTAGCCGTTCGCGGACGTCTGCTCGAAGTGGCGATCGAGCCGCGTCCAGTCGACCCCCGGGAGGCGCTCCAGCGGGACCTCCTCGGGGACGGTCGCTTCGGGTGGAAGCTCGAGGTCGCACAGGCTCGGGATGTAGTAGAAGCCGCCGAGGTCCGCGCGCACGTGCGCGAGTAGCCGGTCGGCCATGAAGCCGGGAGAGTCGCCGTTCTGACGAGCCATGATCGTCTCGAGCACGCGCACGCTCTTGGCGTAGCCCGCGAAATAGATGCCCTCCTCGTCACCGTGGCTGGCGCCCTCATCGAGCAGCGCGTCGCGTTCGACCGCGCGCGAGCGGCCGAACGGCAGGCCCAGGCGCAGCACCGGCGTCGTGTTGCCGTGTTCGTCCTGCGCGCGCGCCCGCTTGATGTGGCTGCGTTCGTCGCGCGAGGGAATGACCGTATCCTCGGTGGTGCGTCCCACGAGATCCTCCACGTGGCCCGGCGACATCACCAGGATCTGCTCCCAGTTGATGCGAAAGCGCTGGGCGAGCACGTAGGACGCGCCGACGTGCGCCGGATCCTCGAACCCGACGATCGCGTTCTGCTGGATGGTCAGCGGGTCGGTGGCGTTGTTCAGGTTCTCCGAGAAGCGCCCCCCGAGCACCTTGCCGCCCCGTTTGTCGGGCCTGGTCGATTTCGTCGCGGCCGCCTGCGCCACCGTCTTCGCCTCATCTGCCCACTGCTCTACCTCCTCGAGCCGGTGGCGCAGGTAGCCGAGCAGGCCCGCGCAGTGGCGCTCGTCATCACTCTTGACGTGGAACCAAAGATCGGCCGCCGAATCCCGGAAGGCGGTGCCCGGGCGGGTGAAGACCTCCGAACGCGGCGCCGGCGCCGCACCGTCGCTCCCCGGGAAGCGCAGCGACATGCCCAGCGGCAAGGGGCTTCCGTCGCCGACCGACAGCTCGTGCCAGAGGCGGAACCCAACCCCCAGGATCGCCGTCGTGTGGGCGTCTGCGTAGTCTGCGTGGATCTTCACACGCACGTCGCTCAGCAGGCGCCCGAGCGCCGGCTTCGTGATCGCGCCCGCGCGCGGCTCGCGACAGAAGAAGGTGACGAAGACGGCGTAGGGCGATGGATAGACGAGACCTCGCTGGACGCAGCGCCAGATGTCCTCTCTCGTGCTGCGACCTCGCTCGTCCGACAGGTCCTCGGCGGTACGCGACTCGAAGTTCCACTCCACGCCAGCGGGCGAGCTCATGCGCTCGAGACCGATCGCACGCCGGTGGCCGTCTGCTTGGAGGCGCCGGTGTCAAGCCAGAACTCGAGCTCTGCGAGATCTTCGCCCTGCAGGTGGCCATTCTGCCAGCTGTCGTCGTCCTCGAGTCCGTGCCAAGCGTCAGGGGCCGCTCGCTTGGCTTCGACGTAGCTCCTCCAACGATAGGTGTCGAAGATCGCGATGATGTTGATGGCGTAGGCGGCGGCGAGCGGCCCGTTGCCTTGGATGATGGCGAGGTTGTCGTCGTTTGCGCTCGATGCCTTGAAGCCGAGGTTATGCGATCCCGTCATCACGACCGGGTTCTCGCCGAACGGGTCGAGCACGATCACCTTGCTGTGGATGTTGACCATGCTCGCGCCGAGCAGCTCAGCCTCCCAGGTGTGAAACTGCGTCTTGATGTTGTGGGGGATGAGCACCTCGTCGCCGAGTTGCCTCGGGGCGTCACCGCCGCGGAAAAGCGTCACGGGGCTTGTGCCGGCGCCAGTCGCGACAGCTCCCGCCGCGGCCGTGGCCGATGCTGCTGGCGGCGCCTCGGGTTCGGTGAGGCCGGCGATCCTCTGGTTGGCGACGCCCCGGACATACAGGTCCGGATCGAAGTTCGGATCCCCCTCCTGCTGTCGGGAAAGCACGTTCTGCAACAGCGTCCACTTATGCGGGTCGCTCGCATAGGCTCCGGGATTGAAGAACAGGAACAGGATCCCCTCCTTCGCGCTGTCGATCAGCTTGCGGGCATATTCGAGATCCTGAGCGTCTGAGGTCGCGGTGAACCATGGCGTCACCGAGCAGCCGTCTAGCTGGACCGTCCTCGCCGTCGAGTTCCCGGCCTTGAGCGCCGGCGTGTACTCGTTCCCGGCCGCCTGCAATCGCTTCCAGGCGTCGAGGTAGTCTCCGGCGACGCCGGGATCGTCGATGATCAGACCGTTGTTGGCCTGCGTGCACAGACCGCTCGTCGTCCAGTTCGTGCTTCCCGTGAGCACGCGCAGCGGGTTGCCGGCAGAGTCGCAGAAGACCACGAACTTGTTGTGCGCGAAGTGACCCTCGGAGACCATGCGGTCGATCACGGTGACCTTGCTCTGCAACTGCGCGCGGACTTCGGCGTTCTCGTCCGGCTTCTCCTTGCTGAATGCGCCGTTGGCCAGGATCAGGTTGCAGTCGCGCCCGAAAGCTTCGAGAGCCGGGATCAGCTCCGGGTCGTTGAGCTCGTACAGCGCCGCGAAGATCTTGCCGTTCTGCGCCTTGGCGTCCTTGAGCAGCGACAGGATCTGGGGGCGCAGCAGCCCGCTGAGCTCATCTCGCAACGGGTTGCCAACCGTCGCCACGAGCGTCTTGATGCTGCTTGCCTTCGGTGTCGCGCCGAGTGCGCGAGACACCCACTGGGCGGCAACGATCCCCTTGTTGAAATAGGCCGAGATGTGCGGCGTGCTCTGGCCGCTGATCGTCAACGCGGGAGTCAACGGGCTGGCCAGGCCAGCGTCGAGGGCCAGGTGATCCTTGTCGGGCCCGATGACGGGCACCACCGAGTACTGGACGACGTCGCCCACCTTGACCAGGTAATCCCACCAGAGGAAGCGCTGTAGTGGAAACTTCCACGGATTGTGAGGGTCGAACGTGTCCGTATCGGAGAAGCCGACCGCGCCGTGCAGGTAGTCATCGGTGCCGTTCTTGACCCGCTTCACCGCGAAGCCGCGACAGCTGGCGATCGGCTTCGCGTCGGGAGTCAGCCAGACAAGGCACGTGTGGTCGCCGTTGTCGTAGACCCTGAGCTCAATGCTCACCCCGTCACTCCCCATGGGCTTACGTCCTTTCTGGTCGTGTCTCATCCCGACCGACACCGGTGACTCAAGGCCACCTTGACTGGTGTTGGCAACGCCTAATGTGTACCCGTAAGGCTGAAGTAAGGGCCGGTTTACGGAGTTCAGCATCATAGAACATATGTCAGCAGTTTGCACCGCGCAGCTCAGCGGAAGCCCACGGTTGAAGACCCAGATCGAGTCGCCGCGAGCCAGCTAGCCCTCCTCATAGGAAGCATCGCTGAACAACGCCATCGCCATCGCCTGCTGACGCACCGGGCGTTTCAGACGCGGCGGTGGCTGCGCTACACGCTGGCGGTGCTCGGCTCGATGTCGCTGCAGGGTGGCGTGATCGACTGGGTGGCCGACCACCGCAAGCACCACACGTTCACCGACGAAGACGGCGACCCGCACAGCCCCCACGCGGGGCACGGCGCGGGCCTTGGCGGGATGCTCGCGGGCCTGTGGCACGCGCACGTCGGCTGGCTGTTCGAGACCCACGGCCAGGCGTCCTCGAAACGCTTCGCGCCGGACCTCGTGCAGGACGCGACGATGCGCCGCATCAACAGGAGCTTCCCGCTGATCGCGCTGGGCAGCCTCGCGCTGCCGTTCGTGCTGGGCGTGGCGTTGAGCGGCGGCTCGCTCGTGGACGGCGGCCTCTCGGCGCTGTTGTGGGCGGGCCTCGTGCGGATCTTCCTCGTGCACCACGTCACGTGGAGCATCAACTCGATCTGCCACTTCTTCGGCAGCCGCCGCTTCGACACCGACGACCACTCCACGAACGTGTTCTGGCTGGCACTGCCATCGCTTGGCGAGGCGTGGCACCACAACCACCACGCGTTCCCGCAATCCGCGTTCCACGGCCTGCGCTGGTACGAGCGCGACCCGCGAGCACACGCCGGACGTTTATGGGAGACGCGTTCGCCTCACGCTTCGTACAGCCCTGCCGGCGCCGGTCACCACAGCCTGCGTTGCCAGTGGCTCCGGGCTCGGAGTCCGTCAAGGGCGCCCCCTGCGGGGCCGTGCACGGCTACGCAGATCCAGGCTATATGCGACGCCCGCGCATGGCCGGCTTGCCCCGGTCCCGTGCGAGCTAGCGGCCGCTCGGCTCCTGAGGCTGGCTTCCGCCACGCGAAGCGATAGAGCGTCCTCGCCGGCGGGAGACGCCTGTTCGTCCTAAGCGAGCTCTGCTCGACGACGGCTCATGGTGCTCGCTCCGTCGGAGCTAACGAGGGTCACTGGGTAAGCGACTGGGCCGAGGCACGCTTCGCCGAGGCCTTGGCAGCTCGGGGAGGTTCGAGTCCTCCCGGGTGCTCCCGAGCAAGCATGACGCCCACCCGCCGATACGCGTAGCGTTCGACACGGTCGCCGCGCGATCGCGAATGGCGACACGATCTAAACATACGGGCGGGGAAGCCGGCTAACCTCCTATCAGCAGAACGCAGTGCGGGTGTCGGCGGATAGACATTGCGGATCGGGCTCGGATGCCCTCCCATCACTAACGAGTTGCGGGAGCTACGAACCGCGACAAAGGGGGCACCATGAACGCTTTGGGCAGCGCCGCGCGTTTCGCGCGGATGGTTCTCGTCGCCGCGTTGCTGGCGAACGTCTTGGCGGTACTGGCCGGAGCAGCGGATGCTTCCGCCGCGACCGAAAAGCCCGTCAAAGAATGGCAGCACTCGATTCAGGAATTGTCGCTCCCCAGCACAGGCTGCTTCAACGCCTCATACCCTCGGGTGGAATGGCGGAAAGTTGCGTGCAAGGCCGCACCGGACCGTCCTGACGCGCCCGCCGTAGGACCCCGCCCGTATAACGTCGGTGGCGCGTACGGCAACTACTCTGCCGAAGCCGCTGGGATGAAAAGCGCAACAGCGTCGGTCACATTCCTGACCCCAGGAGCGACGGAGGAAGAGGACGGTGTCGCGAACGCTTTCTCGCTGCAGCTGAATTCCCAGGAGTTCTTCGGGGCAACAGGGTGCATGACATCCAAGGACCCAGGGTGCCTTGGCTGGGAGCAGTTTGTCTACGGGGCGGACTCAAACCTCGCCTTCATCGAGTATTGGCTCCTCGCTTATCACGATGGCGACGAACCTTGTCCGATGAACTGGTACCCAGAAGGACAGGCTTGCTGGACCAATAGCCCGCTGGGGAACCCGAGCGCCAGCGAGCTACCCGATGGCCCATTGACGGTTTCCGGGCTCAGGGACGCTAAGTTGACCGGTACCGTAAATGTCAGTGGCGGCTGTGGGACACCGGCATCGTGCGACACAGTCGTCCTGACCACAACGTCCCCAACGGGCGAGGCGACCGCCAGTGGCGAAGCGGACATGCTCGGCCTCGACCATGAGTGGAAGTCCGCCGAATTCGCGGTCGTCGGCGAAGGCGGCAGCCAAGAAGCGAAATTCAGCCCAAACACGGCGATGGAAACCCAAACGGAAACCCACAACGGCACCACGACCGCGCCGACTTGCGTGCTTCATCAGGGGTACACCGCGGAGACTAATAACCTGACACTGGAAGGAGCTCCGACGCTCTCAAACCCGTCGCCGCATCCGACGATGGCTGTGAAAGAGAGCAACAGCCCTCCGTCGCCCAACTGGATGGGGTGCGCGGTCGCGAGGGGGATCAACGACACGCATCTCCTTACGTTCCTCAACACGTTGTATGATTTCCAGGGAGAAGGCGATTTCGAGATGACCACCGCTCCGGAGTTCAGTGTCCAGGAGCGGCAGGCGAACGCGGCGGCGAACGGCTATCCGAACGCGGCAGAGAATACGGCGGTCGCGGCGCACATCGGGGACTCCAACGTTGCGATCTGTACCGCACCGACCCGCCTCTTGCTCAACGGACGGGCCGTCAAGCTCAAGAACGGGGGCCGGCGCAACCTGTCTGACGGCGACGATATCACGCGACACGGAAACGAATATCTTTTCCGTGGCGCGAACGGGGACTCAATCCTGGCACAGGTCAATACCGGTAGCCTGGACTGGATCAACCTGTATGTGGGCCTCGGTCAGTGGCCGCTCACCGTTCACGGCCTCCTCGCCAACGCAGGAGAAAGTACGACCATGCTCGAATCAAGGACTGGAAACGTCATCGACGGCGTGCCGTTCGCGTTCAACCAAGTCTATGGCGAGTATGGTGAAAGCTGGCGCGTCTCCGGCGAAGAGGACCTGCTGTCGCCGTGCGGAGGAAAAGTTACGACGCGCAAGCCCAAACAGCCGATCTACGCGAAAGACCTCCCGAAAAAGGTGCGGAAGAATGCGCGCAAGGTCTGCTTGGCTGCCGGCGTGAAAGCGGCGCCGCTGCTCAACGCCTGCACCGTCGATGTGGCCGTCCTTCGCAAGAAGACCGCAGCGCAGGCCTATAAGGCCGTACCTGCAGATGTGACTTGGGGCCAAATTGCGCCACCGGGCGAAGACGAAGGGCCTCCGCTGGCACTAAAGGCCAATCACGCCGTGATGCCAGTTGGGACGACCAGCTTCGTAGAACTTACGCTCAAGATCAACGGGGCCGACCGTTACCTTGGGTCCTACGACGGCAAGCTCGCGTCCAACTCGCGCTCGCAGGACGAAATTACCGCTTCGAAACCAGTGGAAGTCAATAGTTGCAGTGCAGGTGCCGCCATCTCGGGCACCATTACGAAATCGGTAATTACGAATGGGGGCAAGCTCACGGTGACGGCCAGTCCGGATCTCGCTCTGCACACGCCTGGCGAATGCACGTATGAAACGAACAAGGTGGAGTCCGCCTATACGATACCCGGCAGTGCCGCTTCGACCGGCCTAGAGGCCGAAGCCACCCTCTCGAAAACAAGTCCGAAGACGTGCCCGGAAAGAAGAGAGTTCGAAAGCAGCGGTGTCGGCTTCGGGCAAAACGAACCACCAACGTTCCGCAGACTTCGAAATGGAACTCCTGTAAGTAATTCCGTCGAGCTACGGGAGGCGAGCAAGAGGCACCCGCCCACAACCCCCTGAAGCACCCACTTACCTGACACCCGCGGCTATGCCGCGGGTGTCAGTAGCCCCTCGGTGGCTTCTGGTATCTGGTTGCCGCGACCCGGCGTCCGCGCGATGAGACTTTCGCCAACCTGTTTCGCCACACCTCCCAGCTAGGTGAGTCGGACGCAACGGGCAGTACGACGGTTACCGGCGGGCTTGCACACCCCGCGCGAGACGATGTTGGAGCTGTCGCGACGCATCTGACCCCCCGACTGCGAGGCAGGAGTTCACCAGAGCCGATCGACGTCTCTGTTGGCCGGCGCCAGCAACCTCTGAATTTGCGGGTACTCGTCCGAGATGGGTTCGATGGGATGATCGTGTGGGGTAGCGCTCGGGTTCGTTGAGTTCTATCGAGCTGTTCGGCTTCACGTAGAGCGAGGCGCCGGATTCGGTCACCGGTTGTCATCGGGCGTCTGTCGTCCAGCGGGGCTTCAGATGGCGTGTGGGGTCGGTGGTGCCAGTTCCTCGCCGATTATCGCCGCGTATACCGGGGCGTGCGGGGAGCGTCGCGTTGTGCTTCGGCTGAGGCTACGTGTTGCGCGTGGGCGGGTTGGCGGCGGTGGGCTTCGCAACTGCCACCACCGACCAAAGGAGCGCAGCAGATGCACAGAAACGACATCGCAGAGCAGATCTCCACGGAACGCAGGGCGCGGCAGGCACGGCTGAGGGCCCTGTGGCAGATGACTCCCAGCGAGCGGGTCGCGGCGATGCGCCGTGGCGAGCTGACGCTTGAGCAGTGCGCGGCATGGGCTGCGCGCTATCCCGAGCAGGTGCAGCTGCTCGACGGCGAGTTCGAGTCCCTGGCGGCATTCACGCCGGAGGCGCTCGGGTAGCCGGGCATCGACGCACGCGAGCGGCGCTGCCTTTTGGGCGCCGCTCGCGTCGCACGCTGCTGTCTCGGGCGATCGCTACGGTGCTCTACGTGAGGCCGGCGCGGCGCATCATTGATCTGGATGTGAAGCTCGACGGACATCGCGTGCAGAGCGAGACGACGTGCATGTGGGCCGGCGCCCATGTGCTGACGGTCGCGACCGTGCTGCCTGACCCTGGGCTCGCGTTCGAGCTGATCTCGAGCTTCGTCGGGCATCGCGATGTAGCGACCCACGCCACTCATCTCGCGCTCGGCCCCCCGGGCAAGACTGCAGAGATCGGCGCACACGAGCATGCGCACGAGAGCCTCGATCCGATGATCCGCGCACGGGAGTGCGCCTACGAGCACGTCCAGGTGTTGCTCGAGCAGCTCACGAGCCTTGGCCATGACATCTCGATCGACGTGCCCGATGACGCGTTCGACGAGCTCGAGCGCATCGAAGGCTAGCTTGCTGGCCAGCGAGCCCGTCTGAGGGCGCGAAAACGTGGAAGGGTGGCGGTGAGGTCGGCAGCGGGGCTGCCGACTGCGAGCATCGTGGGGCTGGTGGCGGGCTCGGCGTCGCCGGCGTCAAGGCCCTTCGGCCCCTCCGGGGCGGCCCTCCGGGGCGGCCTTGACCCCAGCTCAACAGTCACCTTCAGCGTCTTTGAGCGAACGTCACGGCGGCTACGCCGCAGAATCGCACGCGAGTCGCTTCGCAACTCCCCCCTCCGGCACAGCCGTCCCGCCACGCAGACCGCGTATCGCCGTGTCCGCCGAGGGCGGCAGCAGCAGCCGATGCTCAGCCCCCGGCCATGCTCTGGAGCTCCCAGCCTGAACGGGCACACGCCACGCCGTGGCACCGACGGGGCCGACGCCCAGATGGGCGCCCTCCCGTTGTGCTTTGTCTGCGGCACTGAGAGGTCCGCCTGCTGCGCAGAGCACGCCAAATCAACCACATAGGATCGAGCGGCCATGCCACATGATCCCCTCCTGGACCGCCTACGCTCCTCCACGCCGCGAGGCATAGGAGCCGCCGTGAGCATCAAAACCGCCGGCACGGCGTACGGCGAGCGCACCGTCGTGCGCATCGACCACCGCCTCCCCGAGCCGAGCCGAGGCGTTCACGCCGTCTTCCGTGTTACGACCCGCGAGCAGTTCCTGCCCCGCGCACACTTCGACCGCTCGGTACGAGAGACCGTCAACCGCGCCGCGCTGGAGCGGGGACGGCGCATCCACGCAATCGAACTGCGAACCCAAGAAGTCATGGCCGTACTCAGCTACCACCTGCACGACAGCCCCAGCCGGCCGCTGCTGATCACCGCGCTCGGGACACGCGCCGACGCACACGCCACACCCGACCTATACGCCAGAAGCCTCGCACTGGTCTGGCTGCTCAAGCAATATGCCCACGCCATCAGCGACCGCGCCCAGCGCGGCGGGTACGTGGACATGGACGCCGCGAAGCGCCCCGACGCGATCGCCGTCCTGCGCCAGCTCGGCTTTCGCGACGCCCCACGCGTGAGCAGATTCGATCCCTCCGGGCGACACCTGCGCCAAGACGCTACGAGCCGGCGCTGACCAGCGCCGGCGAGCGAGCACCCCCGGAAGCACGGTAGACCAGCCGCACCTGCTCGTACAGATCGGCCGGCAACGCCCGCTCGGCCTCCGCCAAAAACTCCTGCGCAGACAGCCCCGCTGGCTCGCTCTGCTCAAAGAACCGCTCGACCTCCTCCCGCACATGCTCCGCATGCTCAGGGGCACGCTCACGGGTACGGGCGATGAGACCGGTCGCCACCTCGCCCAGCGAACGCTTGCGATAGACGGCAGCCAGACGCATGACCTCCGCCGCTGCAACCCGCTTGTCACGCTCACCCATCCGCTCGCACGCAAGATCATCCCGACGCGACAGCGTCGAGGCGCTCACGCCGAGCAGACGCGCCGCCTCCGACAGCGTCGGATACGCGAGCAGTGAGATGTCGAGCGTCTGGGTCATGGGACAACCTCACATAGCACCCTACATCATCAGCGCACGCAACGCAACATACGCAATGGACGGAACATACTGCCCAGGCCGAGGTCGCCGGGCGCCTCGGCGCGAAACGTTGGGCTGAGACACACCCGACCGGCAGGGGGCAGCTGGACACCCGCCCCCCCGATCCGTGGCAACAGTTTGGCAACAGTCACATCGTCCAATGCGTCCAGCGCGTCCAGAAAACCTGACGATCTGGACGCCCTGGACGCCCCTGAACCCATCTACGCGGGGACTGCCTGGTTCAGGTCCGTGTCTGGGCAACCAGGTGGAGGTTCGAGTCCTCTCATCCGCATCGAGTCGCGCGATCGCTTTGACCGCTCTCGAGCGCTGCTGCACCCGCGGCCGAGAGCCTTCCTCGGCCGCGGAGACGCGGCTCAGCGGCCGCGCTCGCGCCGGTGGCGACGCTGCAGCAACACGATCGAGAAGCCCGCGATGCTCAGCAGCAGACCAAAGCCGATGTCCCACCGCAGGTCGAAGCCCGTGAACGGCAGCGTGCTCGCTTTTTCGGGGGCGGCAGTGGACGTGGGAGCCGGTTCACTGGCCGGGGTGCTCGTCGTCGGTTTTTCCGCTTCTTTCGACGGTTCGACGCCGTTGCTCGGGCTCGTGTTCGTTTTCGTGGTCGTCGTCGGTGTCGTGCCGTAGCCCGACGTGGGTTCGGCAGCAACCGCCGCAGCGGGCACTAGCGCCAGCGCCAGTAGCACCAGGGCAACAATCGAGATTCGGCGCCAGATGCGGGACGATCCGTCCGTCATCGGCGCTGCGGCTGCTGTCTGTGGCCTGCTCGAGGCCATGACGTCGGTCCGAGTCATGCCAACCTCCAGTTGATGGTGTGGTGAACGCACGGCACCTGTTTGGTTCGCCGTCTGCAGGCACTCGCCTGCCTTTGTCTACGCAAAGGTCTATCAGCTATCGCGCTCGCCCGAGCGTGGGTGGTGCTTGCCCGGGCGCGAGCGCCGCTCACGACACGTGCACGCGGCCCGCGAGCGTCCCCTCGGCGAGATGGCCGCGCAGCACCTTCTTATCGAACTTGCCGACGCTTGTCTTGGGGATCTCGGCGACGAACGCGAACTCGTCCGGGAGCCACCACTTGGCGACCTTCTCGCGCAGGTGCTCGACCAGCTCGGGCGCACCGACGGTGGCGCCCTCGCGCAGCACGACGCAGCAAAGTGGGCGCTCGGACCAGCGCTCGTCGGGCTTGGCAATGACGGCGGCCTCGAGCACGTCGGGGTGCGACATCAGCTCGTTCTCGAGCTCCACCGAGGAGATCCACTCGCCGCCGGACTTGATCACGTCCTTGGAGCGGTCGGTGATCTGCACCGTGGCGCCCTCGTCGACGGAGGCGATGTCGCCCGTGCGCAGCCAGCCGGTGGCGAACTTCTCGTCTTCGGAGCTGTCGGCGAAGTAGCGCGAGGCGATCCACGGCCCGCGCACTTCGATCTCGCCTGTGGACGTCCCATCCCAAGGCACCTCGCCGCCGTCGTCGTCGGCCAAGCGCAGCTCGACCCACGGCAGCGGGCGCCCCTGCATCGCGCGTTCGTCCCAGTAGGCGTCGTCGTGGCGGTGCTCGCGGGGCCGCGAGTAGGTCGCCACGGGGCTCGTCTCGGTCATGCCCCACGCCTGGAAGATGCGCACGTCGTGGCGCTCCTCGAAGTCCTTCATCAGCTGCCGCGGAACGGCAGAGCCGCCACACGCGGCGTTGGTGAGCGAGGAGAGGTCCACCTCGGGGTGCTCGTCGGCGTAGCGCAGTAGCGCCAGGAAGATCGTCGGCACGCAGCCGACCATCGTCGCGCGCTCGCTTGCGATCAGGCCGGCGAGCGGCTCTGGCTGCAGGAAGCGGTCGGGCAGGATCAGGTCCGCGCCAGCCAAAGCCGCCCCGTAGGGCAGCCCCCAGGCGTTGACGTGGAACATCGGCACGACCGCGAGGATGCGGTCGGCGCGTGAGACGCCGGTGCCGTCCTTGGCGAGCGTGACGGTCGAGTGCAAGCTGATCGAGCGGTGCGAGTACAGCACGCCCTTGGGGTTGCCGGTGGTGCCGCTCGTGTAGCACAGCGCCGCCGCCTGGCGCTCGTCCAGCTCGGGGTACTCGAACGGTTCGGACCCCGACCGCCCATCCATTTCGACCGCGTCGAGCAGGTCCTCGTAGCGCACGGCGTTCGGCAGCTGCGCGATCGTCGCGTCCTGCACCTCCGCCCCGCCCATGACCACATAGCGCGTGACGGTCTCGAACGTGGGCGCGAGCTTGGCGAGCGCCGGCACGAGCGACTCGTCGACGAAGATCACGCGGTCCTCGGCGTGGTTGACGATGTAGGTGATCTGCTCCTCGAACAGGCGGATGTTGAGCGTGTGCAGCACCGCGCCGATGCACGGAACGGCGAAATACAGCTCGAAGTGGCGCTGATTGTTCCACGCGAACGTGCCAACTCGATCGCCCTGCTCGATGCCTAGCGCCTGCAGTGCCCGCGCGAGGCGGTCGACCCGCTCGGAGACTTCCGTGTGGGTCGCCTGGTAGACGGAGGATTCGTCGGCGGCCAGCGTCACGACCTTCGCGCCGTGGTTGTAAGTGGCGAGCCTGCGGCGGATGTGGTTGAGCGTCAGCGGAAAGTCGTTTTGCATCAGGCCTTCGAGCATCTGCGTCATCCCCTTCTCACCTGCTCCCGCGGCGCCCTTGGCGTCCTCGGCGCCGTGGGCGTCCTCGCTGCCCTCGGTGTCCGTGGCGAGCGCTCTCCCAGCGCATCGTAGATACCGCGTGTGCGCACGGCGATGTCGTCCCAGTCAAAGCGCAGCACGTGCTCGGAGGCTTCCGCCACAAGCCGGTCGCGCAACGCCTCGTCGACGAGCAACCGTTCGATCATCACGCCGAGATGCTCGGCGTCACCGCCGTTGAAGCGCAGGCCCACGCGCTCGCCGACGGGCACGACCTCGCGCAGCCCGCCCGTGTCGGCGACGATGCACGGGCAGCCCGAGGCCATCGCCTCCAGGGCGACCAACCCGAACGGCTCATAGATCGATGGCACCACGCACAGACCAGCGATGCGGTAGAGCGAGTGCAGCGCGTCATCGCCGATCCAGCCGAGGAACGTGCCGTGCTCGGACAGACCGAGGCGCTCGGCCTGCGCCTTCAGCTCGGCCTCGTGGGTGCCGCTGCCGGCGACCAGGAAGCGCACGTCTCCGACCCGCTCGATTACGCCGGGCAGCGCGTCGAGCGCCAGCTGGAAGCCCTTCTCGTAGACAAGCCGCCCGACGAGCAGCACGAGCTGCTCGTGCGGTGCCGCGAACTCGCGCCGCAGCGCCTGCAGGTCGCCCGTCGGGCGCAGTTCGCTCGGGTCTACGCCGTTGGGGATCACGGCCACCCTGCGCTCTTCGATGTCGAAGATGTCGGCGACGTGGCCGCGCATGTAGTAGGAGCAGACGATCACGGAGTCCGCGCGGCGCGCCATCCAGCGCTCGACCGCGTGGATGTGCGATTGCGGCGGCTTCTCCACCCAGCCCTGGTGGCGGCCGTGCTCGGTGGCGTGGATGGTCGTCACATACGGCACGCCGAGCGTGTCGGCGAGCTCGGCGGCGGCGCGGCCAACGAGCCAGTCGTGACCGTGCACGAGGTCGTATGAGTGCTCGCGCGCGAGCGCTTCGCCGGCGGCGAGCATGTCGCGGTTCATCTGCTCGACCCACGCGACGAAGCGATCGAGGTCGCGCGGCCAGCCCGGCTCGCGCACGCGATGGACACGCACGCCGCCGCGCTCCTCCGGGCCGCTGGGGTCGAGCTCGGCTTCGCGGGCGACGCCGCGGGTAAGCACGTCGACGCGCACACCCTGGCGCACGAGCGCCTCGGCGAGCTTGCGCACGTGCCGGGCCAGGCCGCCCTCGATGACGGGCGGATACTCCCAGGAGAGGATGAGCACGCGGCCGCTCATTTACAAGACCCTATCTGCCCGTGCCGCAACGGCCACACTCGACGCCGTCATCCCCTGCGCGGCGCGCCAGTCCCGCCCCGCGCCGCGTCCGCATCATCGGGCGGCGCGAGGTCGAGCTCGAGCTGGCGCGGCGACGGGCGCAGCGGCTCGTTCGTGGGCCGCGGGCGTCCACGCTTGGCCCAGTGGCCGATGACGTCGCGACTGCGGCAGGAGTAGTAGTTGACGCGCCGATCGGTTGGCTGGATCGCGAGGCCGCCCGGCGCGCTGCCGGTGACGAGCGCGTGGAAGCGCCGGCCTTTGAGATCGACCTCGACGATGTCGCCGTTGTGGATGCCTTCGAGGCGCATGCGGCCGCCAACTCCAGCAGGAACGCCACGGTGACGTAGGCTTGGCCTCAGTGCGCTGGCTCGTGGACGGGATGAACGTGATCGGCACGCGCCCGGATGCGTGGTGGAGGGACCGGCATGGAGCGATGGTCAAGCTGGTGGACCTGCTCGAGCGCTGGGCCGCGAGCAGCGGCGCGGACGTGACAGTCGTCTTCGAGCAGCCGCCAAAACCGCCGATCCGCTCGACCGTGATCGCGGTCGCGTACGCGCCGCGGCCGCGGCGCGACTCCGCCGACGATGAGATCGTGCGCCTGCTGAGCGTCGAGACCGAGCCGGGCGCGATCCGCGTGGTCACCTCGGACCTGTGGCTGTCCGATCGCGTGCACGCGGCGGGCGCGAGCGTTGAGCCGGCGGCGCCGTTCCGCGCGCTGATCGAAGACGAATGATCATGGCGACGACGCGCTACACGCGCAGCGGCGGGGCGAGCATCGCCTACCAGGTCGTCGGCGACGGCCCGCTGGACATGCTGTTCCTGTCCGGGTGGCTGACGCAGCTTGAGCAGCTGTGGGAGGCGCCCGCCAATCGCCGCTTCCTGGAGCGCCTAGCGACGTTCGGCCGGCTGATCATGTTCGATGGCCGCGGCACGGGGCTGTCCGAGCGCGTGCTCGAGGCATACACGCTCGAGCAGGAGATGCAGGACGCGCTGGCGGTGCTCGACGCGGCCGGCAGCGAACGCGCGGCGGTGTTCACCTACCAGCAGGGAGGGCTGGTAGGGGCGCCGCTGGCAGCCGAGCACCCCGACCGGGTCGGAGCGCTGGTGATGTACGCGTCGATCGCGCGCACGTCGTGGGCGCCGGACTACGACTGGGCGATGACGAGGGAGGACCGCGAAGCGCTGACGGAGCGTAACGTCGCGATGTGGGGCGAGACCAACAGCGACGCGATGTCCGCGTGGGCGCCGTCGATGGCCGAGGACCCGGCGCTGATGGCGTGGTTCGCGCGCATGCAGCGCCTGGCGGCCAGCCCGGGCGAGGCGCGGATGATCTTCAAGGCGATGATCGACCAGGACGTGCGCGACGTGCTGCCGCGCATCCGCGTGCCGACGCTGATCATGCACCGGCCGAACGAGCTCGTGTGGGATGTGCGCCACTCGCACTACCTGGCCGAGCACATCGAGGGCGCGCGCTACGTCGAGCTCGATGGCGTCGACTCGTTCCCGTTCCTGGGCGACAGCGACGCGATCGTGGAGGAGGTCGAGGAGTTCCTGACGGGCGTGCGCTCCGGCGGGGAATTCTCACGCGCGCTGCTGACGGTGCTGTTCACCGACATCGTCGACGCGACCGCGCGCGCGGCGAGCGTCGGCGACAACCGCTGGCGCGACCTGCTGGCCGACCACGACGAGCAGGTGCGCGCGCAGCTCGCGCGCTTCGGCGGGCGCGAGGTCAAGACGGTGGGCGACGGCTTCTTGGCGACGTTCGACGGCCCGCCGTCGCGCGCGCTGCGCTGCGCGCTTGCGATCACGCGCGCCGCGCGTGAGCTCGGCGTGGAGGTGCGCGTGGGTATGCACACGGGCGAGTGCGAGCTGATCGGGCAGGACGTGGGTGGCATGGCGGTGCACATCGCCTCGCGCGTCAGCGGCCTGGCGGGACCAGGCGAAGTGCTCGTGTCGGGCACCGTGTTCGGCACGGTCGTCGGCGGCCCGTTCGCGTTCGAAGACCGCGGCCTGCACGAGCTGAAGGGAGTCCCCGGGCGCTGGCCGCTGTTCGCGCTCGGCAGGTGAGCGCGCCCGCGCCTCCTACTTAATAAAAGGTAATCGCGACGCGCTCAGCGGAACGCTTGGATGCCGGTGAGCGCGCCGCCGACGACGAGCGCGTGGACGTCGGCGGTGCCCTCGTAGGTGACGATCGACTCGAGGTTGTTCATGTGGCGGATGACGGGATACTCGAGCGTGATGCCGTTGGCGCCGAGCACCTGGCGGGCGGTGCGGGCGACGTCGAGCGCGGCGTTGACGTTGCCGAGCTTGCCCATCGACACGTGCTCGGGCGCGAGGCGGTGCTCGTCCTTCATGCGCCCGAGGTGCAGCGCGAGCAGCGTCGCGCGGTTTACCTCGAGCGCCATGTGCGCGAGCTTGTGCTGCTGGATCTGCGTGGCGGCGATCGGCCTACCGAAGGCGATCCGCTCCTTGCTGTAGTCGAGCGCCGATTCAAAGCACGCGCGCGCTGCGCCGGCTGCCCCCCAGACGATCCCGTAGCGCGCCTCGTTCAGGCACGACAGCGGGCCGCGCAGCGAGGTCGCCTCGGGCAGCATCGCGTCGGCGGGCAGGCGCACGTCGTCGAGCAGCAGCTCGGAGGTGACGGACGCGCGCAGCGACAGCTTGCGGTGGATGTCCTGCGTGGTGAAGCCGGGCGTGCCGGCGGGCACGAGAAAGCCGCGCGTGCCCTCCCCCTCCGGGGACGATGCGTCGGTGGCCGCCCACACGACCGCGACGTCGGCGACGGAACCGTTGGTAATCCACATCTTCTGCCCGTGCAAGATCCAGTCGCTGCCGTCGCGGCGCGCGCGCGTGCGCATCGAGCCGGGATCGGAGCCGGCGTCCGGCTCGGTCAGGCCGAAACACCCGAGCGCCTCGCCGGCGGCCATCCGCGGCAGCCACTGCTGCTTCTGCTCCTCTGAGCCCCAGCGCCAGATCGCGTACATGGCGAGCGACCCCTGCACGGACACGAGCGAGCGCAGGCCGCTGTCTCCGGCCTCCAGCTCCAGGCACGTGAGGCCGTATGCGGTCGCGCTGGCGCCCGCGCAGCCGTAGCCGGCGAGGTGCATGCCGAGCACGCCGAGCTTGCCGAGCTGCGGGGCGAGCTCGTTCGTCGGGAACGTCGCGTCCTCGAACCAGTCGCCGACGTGCGGCAGCACCTGGTCGCGTACGAACGCGCGCACCGTGTCGCGGATGTCGCGCTCCTCCTCAGACAGCAGACGATCGATGTCGAGGAAGTCCTTCGGGCTGATCGCCTGGGGCGCAGCTGCGGTGCTCGCCATGCGTGTCCACTCCTTTGCCTTGTGAGGCGTCGAGGATCGGACAGCTAAATATATGGATGGGTGCGTGGCAGGACGACGGGCGTGGGCTGTTGCCGGGCGCAGGTCACGTCTCACGCCACAAACGCGCGAGCTGTCCGCACGGATACCGCACAATTGAGGCGCGGCGTCGCTTCCGACAACCTGGAGAGCTCAGCTCGCGTCGAGCCACGTTCGATAGCGCTACCCGAGCCGTAGCGTGGCTTGTTCTCGAAGGCGAACGACGCTCTTCCGGCATTTCACGCAGTGCTCTGCGTGACGACGAAACCCTGTCTCGCCAGGCTTCCCAGCGGCTACCAGCTCGATCGATCTCGTCCATCGCTCGCACCACTCGCCTGACTCGATCCGCTCGACCGCAGCGCGGATTCGCTCGTTTGCCCTCAGCGACAGCTTCTTGGCCCGGACCTCGCTGATCCCAAGCCTTGCGGCTGCAAGCCTGTAGCCGGCAGGCGGCGCGTCCTTTTTCTTCGAGTCCCTGCCGTCCACAGCAGCACGCACCACCCGCTCACGTGGCGGGAGGCTGTGCGCGACCTCGCCGCTAAGCCATAGCATCTCGTTGAGGACAATCTGCTCATCAGGCTCGGCGTCTGTCGTGGCGACGTTCATGAGAATCACGTCACTGTCACCTCCTACAAGCTGTGAGGGGCGCAGGCTGCGCCCGCGAGTGTTGAGACTCCGCAGTTTGTTCATCATCGCCGTGACGATGTACGGAACCACGGGGGCGACCATCTGACGGTGAGGTCGCCGGTCGAGCCAATCTACCCAGAAGTCGCTGTAGAGGTCCTCCGAATGTTGTTTCAAGTCGAAGAACCTGTGGTAGCCAGCCACTTGGGCTCTTGCAATGAACCGTCTGCACGCCGCTGCGCGATAGCGCTCGAAGTCGACATTCGGGTCGAGGCTCCCATCTCTTGCGCTCATACGCTTCTCCTTGCTCGTACGATTTAGGCGTGGAAGTTGCGGAACGACCAGCGGGGAAGGCTCAGCGGCTCGGTGCCCTCGTCTGGATGGCACTGGAGCCGCTGGTGGCAATCGCGTTGCTGGTCGGCGTGGCAGGGGCGATGCTGCACGTGACGGACGGCCTCTCATATGGCCGTGTGCTCGCAGCCATCGGGGTACCGGTCGCGCTGGCGAGCGCCTGCGTACTGCTGAGTGTGTGCTTCGAGCGACGAGCGCGGGCGCAGGAGTATGTCCTAACCGAACTGGTTTTGTGGGTTAACGGCGATCTGGCTGAAGCCTTCCCTTTGCGACCACGGAGCGCAAGAGAACGGATAGAGGCCAGGACGCCAGTACTCACGGAGTTTGCGCAGGATCTACTACGGATTGGGCGCGAAGCCCCGTGCGCAGCATCGCGCGTGATGAGCGCCTGGGTCGCACTCGTGCTCGCGAGCGTGCCGTGCGGCGAGTGGACGTGGCACGCGATCCTCCACGAAGGGCCGGGTGCGCTCTTCGCCGGCGTTGCGATCGCGCCTGGCGTGGGGATGTTCGCCATCGCCTTCAATGATCTGCGCCTCGGCCGCATCCGGGGGCTAGGGCATCAACGACAACCGCGGACATGGGCACACGGCTATGAGCCGGCACGCGAACCCACGATCCTGCCGACCGTGCCCGTGATGTTGCTGTGGTTCGTACCGGCCGCGATCGTCGGGGCGATGTGGAGCGACGGCGGCTCGCTGGAGACACATCTGAGCGTCACGCAAGCTGCACTCGCATTGTGGCTGTTCCTATGGAACGGACGGAAGGCAGCGAGTAGCAAGGCGTTCGTACGTGTAGAGCACGCGTTCTCGCCCGTCGACCGCCTGATCCGCGAAAACGTGGCCCGCGCATGGGATTTGCTCTCACGGGCCTACCGGATCTGTGGCTGGAGCGCCGCGGGACTGCTAGCGCTGTCGTTCAGCTGGCCAACATCCATGGGTAAGGGCGTTCCCGGCGTGCTGGTCGACATCAGCAGCGGGCTGCTCGTGGCCAGCCTGCTGCTAGGGCTGCTGATGCTGAACCTATGGCAGCGACCCGTTTCCCCCGTCACGTACTCGGCTCGGCATCTGCTCAATAGACAAGGCGAGGCACAAGAACAGCGCATTTCGACGTTGCTGAACGTCGCGTTCGGGTGCTCACTGCTCGCGTTCGTCGTGATCGTCGGCGCAGGCTAGATGTAGTCCTGGAGCAGGCCCTCGCGAGAAGCCTCGGCCCCAGTCGTGCTCACGCCGTCGACCCCACGGACGGACTGCGACGGTACAGCTCCGCGACCGTCGAGAGAGCCTGTACCGCAAACCCGTGCAGATCGACCTTTGTGAGGAGGAGTCGAATATCGCCCTAACCGGACGGTATTTGAACCAAGCGGCGGTCGGGGCGATCGAGCGTCTACACGAGACGCTGCGGTTGCCGCGCGGGGCTAACGGCCCGAGTTGCCCCCGCCGCGCGTCTCGCCGATCATCGGGCTAGGACGCACAGGCTCAGGGCGCGGGGGCACCGGGGACGGCTGCGGAGTCGGCTTGCCGGACATCGCCACCAGTCTACCGCTGCACCACGAGAGCAACCACCCAGGCCAGAACCTCGACCACCAGCAGCACCGCACCTACACGAAAGACCCCCATCAGGGTCCTGAGCTGGCGGCGGTTCAGTTCGGCGCTGCGGCCCATATGCAGGGCAAGATCGCGTTCGATCAGGTGGAGCGCGAGAGGATCGCCTTCCGCTGGCTCAAGATAGGTGGCGATGAACTGGTCCGGCGCCAGCGAGAACTCCCAGTCCCGACGCGGCCATAGCACCATCAGCACTGCGAAGCCGAGCAACACGAAGCAGCCGATCGCGATCCACGCCGCAGCGCTGATGTCGTGCTTCACCAGCGTCTGGCCGCCGAAGAACGACGTCGTGATCGCCGCAGCAGCGATCAGAGCGCCAGCGCGTGCCCGAAGCTCTACGACCGATCTCTCCTGATCCTCCAAACCCATTCTGGCCTCGCGATAGGCAAGCGCATAGCCCTCGCGAGAAGCTTCAGTGGCACTCGTGCTCATGACATCGATCCTACGGACGGACTGCGACGGTACGGCAGTGCCAGCGTGCCACATACCCTGTCTGGTCGAGCATCCGAACCGATGGCGACTATCGAGTGGGGCGCGCGCCCCCACTGTCCCCCTGCAGATGACTTAGGGTCGCGTCATGCCTTCGCTTCCCAGTGTTTTCGAACCCGCCCTTGCCCAGATGAGAACCGCGGGCCTCTCGGTCTTCGGACCGACCGGCTTTCGCGACTATCTTCTCGAGCACGGCCTCTCGGGCTCAAGGACCGCTGACCACATCTCGGTCAGTCACTTTGACGGGCTGCCGGCCGCGTTGAAGGCATCGAACACTATGGTGCTTCGCCTCGGTGCCGGAGCGAGCGGACGCACAAACTTTACGCTCGTGCGCGTCGCGGACATCCGCGACTTCTTCCTGGGGATCGACCCGGAGATGCCGCGGACGTTCCTGTCGGACGCTCGTATGCGCGACCTCATCGGCTACACGCTCCTTGTCCCTTCCGAGACCACACTCGTCAACCTCGCCTTTACATCGGGGCTTGTTGCTCACGCACTAAGGCTCGACGACGGCGAGGCATTGCCTGCGCCAGCACGTGGCGTACTACGTGCCACCTTTGCATTCCGGGCGCACTCAACGCTGGATTGCATCCTCGAACATGTGCATGGGCAGGTGGAGATCGACGCTCTCTTCGTCGGCCGGCGCAACGGCCTCGACCATCTGTTCGTGCTTGAGGCCAAGCAGTCAGGTGCAGCACTCGCCAACCACAAGCTGCTCTATCCGATCATGGCACTAGCAGCCAGGGTGCCTCCTGACATGCCCATCGTGCCTGTATACCTGCGCGCAGAACGCCAACCGGGCGGCTACCTGTTTACCATCGCCGAGTGCCGATGCCCTGATCCGCGGCATGGTCCCCTTGCGCTCGATGCCCTTGGGGTGGAGCGCTCGCAGACATTCAATCTACCTCTGGGCATGGTGAGCGCGCCCTGAGCGCCCGTACCAGTCCGCCATCAACGGTGTGGCGGGGATGCACATCCGGTACCGCACGTCCCTCTAAATCGACCTTTGATGAGGAGTGGCGAAGAATCGGGGCGAACGGTTAGAGTTGGCTTTCCCATGCGGTTTTCGGGGCATCTGCGGTCCCATTTGCGGTCCTCATACTGTGCCCGTACCAGCCCTCTCGCCGGTGGAGACTCGGCGTATGCCATCGTGAACGACCGTATGGCGAACTATCCACATCAGGCGCCCCAAGGTCGCGGGAGCCCCATCCCGGAGATCGGTTTCGGCCGGGACCCTCGTAGAGGTCAGTGCCGGCATAGCGCGGAACGCAAAAGGCTCAGGAGTCAGTCGTCAAGAACGCGGGCGCTGGAGCGGCTGTCGCTTCGCCTTGGCGGGCGATCAGATCGAAATAAAGCAGTGCCGCTGTAAGCGCCGTAAACGAGGCAACCATGGTCAACAACTATCCCAAGCGCGATAGCGCCGGGACTCGGGTGACTGGCGGACGTGACGGCGAGCCCGCCTAGGGCGACGGCCACTTTTGTCACAGCACCCACAACAAAGAGCAGACCAAACACATGCAAGCCGCAACCGCGCGTAATCTGCCAGCTGCGTCGCAATGCGTGCATCACCCCGTCCTGCTCAACTGCGGCTGCCTGCGCCACGACCGATAGGCGAATGAACACCAAGACACCCGGAATCAGAAGAAGGAACGCGAGCACGCCAGCACCTACCGCAGAGAGCGCCACAGCGATTGCTACAAAGGCGGCCGTTACTCCTACGCTCCCTACAAGCGCTGCCGCCGCCACGAGAGGAAGTACGCGCACCCCGCTCCGGGCTACGCCTCCCAGCCGCGGACGCCCTCCTTCGCCGAGCACCACGGCCGCGCGAATATGCAAGGCCGCAATCAATGGCACCACGAGCGCAAGGCTGAGTAGTCGAGCGACAGTTCCTCGACAACCCCCTCATGGTGCCCGTGGCCGAGTGACCCATAGCCAGTGACGGCCAGCCTGACCAAATCCCAAGGCACCATCACGGCGGCGGCAAGGATCAAGAACAGCCACGGGAAGATTCCATACAGCCGGGCCGTTGAAGCCACAATCTCTCCGACCGAACGGCGCAGCTTCAAGTCGATTGCAGGGGGCGATGCCGGCTGCACAATGGTCAGACTAGCCGAATCTACCGCTGTCGTGCGTGGTTTGCCCTGACGATGATCTCTTGGGCGTACCGCGAAGCTGATGTGCCGGGCCAAAGGGGGTTTCCGGGGCAGAGCCTATCGTCGGAGCGGACCTTGGCGACAGTCGCTTGCAGCATCAGCGCGCTTCAACCCACCCAATCGGGGTCTCGGCGTACACGTAGAGCGCGGAGGATCACCGTGAACGGCAGCGCCCGCGCGACCAACAGATACGGCGTCTAGCCCCGCGCGAGACGATGAGAGTATTTCTAGCTGGCGGAGACGGTCGCGAGGGCCCTGGTGGCCTCGGTCACTATGTCGCCGAGACCGAGTTCGTTCAAACGATAAAGGGCCTCGCCGAGCTGCCCACCAATCTCCAGCAGGTCGGTTTCCTGCGGAGCGACTGCCTCCACGACCGCCGGCCGATCAGTTGGTCGCGTCACTGCGCCCAGTCGGCCGCCCTGGATCGGACCAAGCTCGGCCGCCGCGTAGCAGGCCTGCTTGACCGCGTCAACCAGCAGCGCCGGACGATCATGACGCCCTTGCAACTGGCTCAACTCAAATAGCTGGCCACCCAAATGCTGACCCCGAGCGAACGCCCCCTCCGAGTCCCCGATCGGCGTCGTGTCCGTGCCACGCACGCCCACTGTGTCCAGCGCTCGAGCGGCCCACTCGACTCCCACACTGAGCGCTGTCCACGCCTCTTCGCGCTGGGCGAAGACATCCTCATCCTCACGACTCAGAAGAGCATCCAGACGCGCGGTGGCGGTCATATCATCCCGTGCCGCGACCGCAATCAGGCGGCCACTCAGGGTGCCACCGTAGAAGATGGGCTTAACCGCCATAACCGGATTGTACTCTGGCCAGGTGCTGCTGCTAGCTACAAAACCGTTGTGGACCGACTACGTCAACGCGTTCGGGGCCGCCGTCGGCATCTTGGTAGCCGCCGGCGCCTTCGTTGTGGCGCTTTGCAGCGCGCGTGATTCCCGCCGCAGTGCCAACGCCGCGGAGACGACCGCAGCCAGCGCACACGAGCAGCTCGTGCTTGCCCGCGCGGAGCACGAGCAACTGGAAGCCGACCGCCGACGCCGCCCCATAATCGAGCGTATCCATGTCGGCGCAATCGCTTCCGGCCCCGGCGAGGAAGACCCGCCCGCCGGCGTGTTCAGCATCGGCTTGACCAACACCGGTGATCGCGAGCTACAAGACGCCGTCCTGACGATCCTGTTCGATCGTGCATCCGCTGCCCAGCTCACGAACCGCTGGGGTCAACCCGACCTCGATCAATCCCGCGACGCGACACAGGAGGGCTGGCCCGGAGTCGAAGGCCCTCCTGAGAGCTTCTATTTCTTCGCGCGGCCCATCACCGTCCAGGCCCGCGTGTCATTCGTCCAGTACGTGCGCATCCCGCGTGCGGGCCG
Organism: uncultured Solirubrobacteraceae bacterium; assembly: GCA_963735615.1. Taxonomy (GTDB): domain Bacteria; phylum Actinomycetota; class Thermoleophilia; order Solirubrobacterales; family Solirubrobacteraceae; genus Palsa-744. Next base: position 840,663 of record CAVTLO010000003.1, on the reverse strand, counting down.
CTTCCCAATCCGCGTAAAGCTGTTCCACGCGACACTGGACCGACGCGGCGCTTGGACGGACCGCTGGATTGAGGTCGTCGACCCCACCGGCAAGACCACAGTGATCGATATCGCCCAAGGCTGCCGAGACGGACCATACGACGGTCGCAACGCCGACTTCGATCCGCCCGCCGCGCCATAGAAGACCGTCGATGCTGCGGTCTTTTGCGGTCCCTTTTCGCGCCCGCTGCGGTCCGTTTGCGGTCTCCAGACCAACGAACAGCCGCGAACACAAGCGAACACGCTCCCACAAGACTCAACGTTTGCGGGGATTTTCGCGCGTGTTCGCGGCTGTTCGCGGTTCTCTAAGGCAATCGGGGCGAACGGCTAAAGTAGGCTTACCTAAGCGGATTTCGGGGCGTCTGCGGTCCCATCTGCGGTCCTCATATCACGCCCATGCCGGGCTTCTCGCCCGTCGAAACCCCGTGTATGCCATCCCGCACGTGTGTATGTTTCCCCTCTCGTAATGCTGCTCTCTCGCGCGGCAGTGAGGAGGCAACTACTGATCGGCCATCGGCAACGAGTTGGCCGGGGCCTGCTCGCCGTTCGCAGGTAGGGCGTGAAAGCGGAAGTCACAGCAGGTAGCGCCAGCGACGAGGGTGCTGGATCGCTGTAGGCGGGCTCCCCACATCTCTGCGAGCGCATAGTCCAGGTTGCACCACGAGCCGGCGCAGAGATCGGTGGCGTCCCGTTTGCCCAGGTAATCGGCGACGGGGCAGCGCACCATGTTCAGAGAGCGCCCATCGGCCTCGGGCACGTCGTTGAACCTGTAGCCCGGACGACCGAAGGGGTAGGTCAAGAAAGCGTTGACGCTCATGCGCAGCCGGCGGGTGGGATCGCGTGAGGCGAGGCTGGTGACCGTCTTGGTGATCCGGCCCCAATGGCGGTAGAAACGCCAGCAAGTGTCTCCGGTCAGCTCGATCGCATAGTCCCGCTCGACGCCGGACTCCTCCAAGACCTCCAGCAGGGAAAGCGTGAGCGCCGCGAGCATGATGTTCTGGCGACTGCCAACAGTCGGCTCGCCCGGCAGGCCAGGGACCTCCCTCTCGAAGCGCTCGAAAGCGTCATCAAGGAAGCGCACGACATCGCGGTGGGTGAAGCGTCCGGCGGTCGGGTCGACGCGCGAGCGGTTGCGGCCCACGATCGCCCGACTGGCCGCTACGCGCCCCAAGGGCTTGCCACGGCGCAGAAGGGCCAGCGCCCACCGGCCAGGACCGCGAATCGCACTCACACGTTCACCAACGGGGTTACCGTGTCGCTCGATCCGACGGTTGAGCTTTCGATTTCTGCGCTCGTACGTGGCAGGAAGACCGCGGTGAGCACGACGCCGAGAACTGCGGTGCAACCGGCGACGAGCAGCGCAAGGTCCATTCCGTGTACGAACGCCATGCGGGCCGAAGCAAGCAGCACGCTCGAGTGGAGCTTGTGCGCGACCACTACGGCACCGAAGATGCTCTCCCGAGCAGCGCTCGCAGCCGATGCCGGGAGCGGGGACACATTCAGTCGAGTGAGGTAGGCGGAGCTGAGTACGCTCCCCAGGACCGCCGTGCCGAGTGGCACTTTGTTGATCGCCTGCAGCACCGCCGATCCGACTCCGCTCTGCTCCTCGGAGAGCTCCGAGAGCGCCGCGGATATCGATGTCGCCATCGCTAGGCCCATCCCGATCCCGACGATCGCCATCCACGCGGCGATGAAGGTACCGCTGGAGCCGACACCGGTGGCAGTCCCGATCAAGAGTCCCGCAGCGAGGATCGCGAAACCGACGGCAACGGTGATCTTCGCACCCACCAGGCGAGCAATCGGGGCGGCGCTCACGGCTGCGAGCAGCAGACCACCGATCAGTGAGAGCAGTCTCACGCCAGAGCCCATCGCGCTGGTCCCGAGCACACCCTGGAAGTACTGCGGCATCGTGAACAACACGCCGATCATCGCGAAGATCGCGACGGCGGCGAGGATCACCCCCCAGGTGTAGGAGCGCGAGCGAAACAGCACCACATCGACCAACGGCTGACTATCAGGGCGCCGGCTGAGCCGTGTCTCCCACGCAAGGAACAGAGCGAGGACGCCCACGCCAGCGACCATCTCGAGCACGGCAGCAGGAGAGCTCCAGCCATGCTCGCCCGCCTGAATCAGGCCGTAGACCAGAGCGACTAGGCCAACCACGGATGCGCCCACCCCAACCAGGTCGAGCCTTGGCCGCTCATGTGCGCGCACCTCGGGGAGCAACCTGAACGCCGCGAGCAGACCGACCAGGGCGACGGGAACGTTCAGCAGGAACACCCATCCCCACCAGTAGTTAGTCAGCAGCCAGCCGCCGAGAATCGGACCGATCGGCAGTGCGAGAAAGTTCACCCCCGCCCAGATCCCGATCGCCCTCGGGCGCTCCTGCTCACTGAAAAGCGTCGTGATCGCCGCGAGCGACATTACGATGATCCCCGCACCCGCGAACCCAAGCAGCACCCGGGCGGCGATGAACTCAGCGCTGGAGGATGCCGCGGCGCACGCCCCGGAGCCAACGGCGAACAGCGCCAGGGAGTACAGCAGGACCTTCTTGCGCCCATAGCGGTCGCCGAGCACACTCGCCGGCAACATCGACGCCGCCAGGACCAGCAGATACCCGGAGGAGAACCACTGCAGGTCTGACTCCGAAGCGTGCAGCGCACCGGCGAGCGTCGGCAGGGCGACGCTCAGGACCGTGCCATCCAAGCCGACTGCCAGAACGGCTAGGTTCAGCGCACCAAGCGCGCACCACCGGCGAGCACCGAGGCCCCGGGGGTCAATAGTGGCGGGGCTCATGATCAGCCACCGATTCGGGCTAGCTCGATCGACACCACGAAGAACCACGTGATCGACGAGAGGTAGTAAAGCCGCTCGATGACGCCAAATATGCGTCCCAGCCGCGGCCCCGCGATTGCGATGCCGGTAGCGATCGCGGCTCCGGTGATCACCCAAGGCAGCCAGCCATCGACCAGCCCTTTGACTGACGACCAAGCGGCCTCGTGGCCGAGGGTCCCGCCAAGGTTCGAGGCCGCCACCGCGATCGACGCGAAGATCGTGACCGCGAGCACCATGTGGATCGTTCCCCTGGCAGTCTGAAAGCGACTGCCGGCCTGGTCTGTGGGAAAGAGCGGGATGAGAAGCCGCGCGGTGCCGGACAGCAGCAGCATCGCGACCGTGAGCGTCGGCTTTGGCGGATTGGAACGGGCGAGCGCGATCGCTAGTGCGAAGCCGGAAGCCGCGCCCGCACTGGTGAACACCCAGAATCCCGCGCGATAGCGGCCGATTGCGTAGTCGCTGACGGCATCACGAATCGGGTCATACCCCGTAGGAAGCACGTGCAACAGCAAAAGAGCGCCAGTCCCGATGGCCATCGAGACGGCCGCGAGGATACTCAGCGCTTCAACCAACCCGTCCTCCTTCGTCTCACCTCGCCGGGTCGCATCGGCTGCTCAGCCGCTGCTCCGGCCGCCAATGGCAAGTTCATGCCAGCGCAACTGCCGCGACGGCCGGCTCGGGTCCGCCGCGAACCTCGCTCCCTTCGAGCACTACCTTCAGTGCGGCTGTGTTTGCCGCATCGACGAAGGTGTCATAGGCGCTCATCGTGTCCTCGAGCTCGAAGTGGTGTGTCGCGAACACGGTCGGGTCGAGGCGTCCGTCTGCCACCAGTTTCATCAGCTGGGGGATTGTGTGGGTGTCAACCAACCCGGTTGTGATCGTGACGTCGCGGGTCCACAGCTTCTCGAGGTGAAGCGTGGCGGAGTGGCCGTGCACGCCGATGTTCGCCACACGGCCACCCGGTCGTATCAGCTGGCACGCCAGCTCGAACGTATCGGGCACGCCAACCGCCTCGAGCGCGACGTCGGCGCCGAGTCCGTCCGTGAGCTCCATGACCCGGGCGAGGGCGTCCTCACGACCGTTATTGATCGTCGTGTCGGCTCCGAACTTTTCCGCGCTCGCCAGACGGCTGTCGGCGAGATCGATTGACACGATTCGCCCTGGTGTGTAGAGCTGTGCGGTGAGTATCGCCGAGAGGCCGACCGGGCCGGCGCCGACGATCGCCACCACATCTCCCGGCGAGACCTTGCCGTTGAGCACCCCGACCTCGTAGGCCGTCGGCAAGATGTCAGCGAGGAACAGGACCTGCTCGCCTGAGAGCTGCTCGGGAACCTTGAACACGGAGTTATCAGCGAAGGGAACGCGCGCATATTCGGCTTGAAGCCCATCGATCGTATGGCCGAAGATCCAGCCGCCCCCGCCGAGGCACTGCCCGTAGCGGGCTTCCTTGCAGTAGCGGCAGCGCCCGCAGGCGCTGATGCACGACAGCAGGACGCGGTCTCCGACCGCGACCGTGCTCACGCCGGCGCCGATCTCCTGCACGGTGCCGACGGCCTCGTGGCCGAGGACCGTGCCGGGCGTCGTCTCGGGCACGTCGCCCTTGAGGATGTGCAGGTCTGACCCGCAGATCGTGGAGGTGTCGATCCGCACGACGATGTCGGTCGGATCGATGATCGTGGGGTCGGGCACGTCATCCCAGCCGCGCTGGCCTGGGCCGTGATAAACGAGCGCCTTCATGATGTTCTCCAATCCGTAGCAAGTCTCGATTGTTGTGCAGCGACTCCGACTGAGTGAACGGTCACGAGGGAGCACCTGCGAGCGCCGGGCTGCGCTTGGGTCGCAGCAGCTCCTCCTCGGCGGGGATGCGCTGCGCGTGCCGGAAACCGAGGCCGACGAAGCCGAGCAACACAAGCGCCAGGATGAACGAGGCGATCGAGCCGATCAACATGATCGTGCCGATCTTCGAGAACCCGTATGCCTCGAGCAAGAGGCCACGTAGCGTCGTTCCCTGAAAGGAGGTCGTCTCGAGTGTCGCGAGTTTCGTGTTGGTCGGTTCGGCGCGTGCGGCGGTGCTGATCTTTGAGTAGATCCCGCCGTAGGGCATCTCGGAGAGGTGGATGGCGATGAAGTGGTCGGCGTATGCCTCAGCCTGCGGGCCGGTGAGGAGCTGCTGCCCGGCGTACTGCGAGACGGCTGGGATCATTGCGGCGGTGATCTCGCTGCCGGCCTTGGGGTGTTCGAAGGCCGCCTTGGTCGGGAAGAAGATGTCCTGGGCGGCGAGCTGGTTGTGGACGTTGTTGTGGTCGTAGCTGTAACCCCACATCAACAGTCCGCCTGCCACGAGCAGGACGACTACGAGGACCAGCCCGACGGCGCTGGTGAGAACGTCAAAGACTCTGCGGCGCATGAGACGGCTCCTGTCGGTGGGGTACACGACAAGTTCTTGTCGTGTGTTCCCGGCCGAAGATTGGAGCCGGTGATGCGTATGCCAGCCGAGGGCAAAGGCGAAGCCATTACGGACTTTACCAGTACTCCGGGCCCTCCCGAAGCGCTCGCGACGCTATTCCTTCGAGATCTCGCGCCGCCGAGACTTGCTCGGTCATCGTGATGCTTCGTTAGCGCTCGACCAGGAGGACCCGGCCAACTCGTTGCCGATGGCCGATCACGACCTCCAGCACAGCCACTCCGCCACCGACGATGACGATCCGAAAAGGCCCGGTCCGGGTTGTCATTAGACGCTCGCCACGCGAGAACCGGAACCGAGGGCGCGGGGCTGGTCGGGCGCTGCACTGAGGCTGACGATGGTGGCTCCTGACGTGTGCATGGGCGGCGTTCGACCGTCGAGGTCGATCAAGAACGCCAGCCGAGTGTCGGAGCCGGTAAAGGCGAGCCCGCCGAGAGTTGAGGCGAGCGATGTCTATGCTACCAGCACCAATCCGGCCGCGACCTCGCTGCCCACACCGTGATGAGCTCCCGCGAGACCAAACATCTGCGAGTCCTGATTGCCAACGAGCGCAAGGACCGACTCGCGCTCGTCGCACCAATCGTCGTGGGACTCGGCCACGAGGTGATCGCACGCGAGATCGACGTCGCTGACGTCGGCCCCGCAACCGCCAGAGAGCGCCCCGACGTCGCACTCGTAGGGCTCGGAGACAGCTCAAAGCACGCACTCGAGCTGATCGACAAGATCGTGCAAGAAGCCGCTTGCCCCGTGATCGTCCTGCTCCACGCCCGCGACCCCGAGTTTATCAGCGAGGCCTCCAAGCGAGGCGTCTTCGCCCACATCAGCGACGATGACGTCGAGGACTGGCAGAGCGCGATCGACATCGTCCTGCGCCGCTTCGCCGAGTACCAGGACCTTCAGGGCGCATTCGGCCGCCGCGCCCTCACAGAGCGCGCCAAGGGCATCCTCATGGAGCGCCACGGCATCGATGAGGCCAGTGCCTTCGAGATGCTACGCGAGCAGTCCCGCGTCGACAACCGCAAGCTCATCGACCTCGCGACAGCAGTCGTCGACGGCCACCGCCTCCTCCCCCGAGTTCCCCACGCCCCAGCCGAGCCCAACTCAACCGGGTCGTGATGTGGATCTCGACCCCGCCCCTCGTCGTGAGGACGAGAGGGCGCGTGCCGTACTCGTGCCCTACTTCGATCCAAAGATCGCGGCGTAGGACCCTGCTCCGAGCAGCGAGGCTGGCGCCTCCTCGCGCTCGCTGAGCACGAGACCTTCGTCGATCCCCTTCTTCGGGTCGAACCGCAGGTCGCTGATCTCGCCCAGGTCGTTGCCAATGTCGTTGATGCGCGTTTGCCGATCAGCTCCGCGACAGTCGCGGATGGTCAGGCACAACGACGGCGGCTATCTCATCGCCACCGTCTACACCAAGCTGATATGGAGAGTAGTTTGTCAAGTGGGGGTTGTTGATTTCTCGCATTCGCGGTTGGTGGGTTGTGGGTGTGGAGGACTGGGCGGGTGGCGGCCCGGCGTGCTGTGCGCGACGCGCGGTCAGGCTGATATACGCGGGTTTGGTGTGCCGCAGGACCATGGTTCGTCGTGGGGAGCCGCTGTCTAGGATCGGGCGTGGCCTGCCGTGTGGGGCGGGTTGCTCATAGCTTGCTCGCGGGTTCCCCGCGCGTGCCGGGCCGCCACCGGCCCAGTCGTCGGGTTCGGGTGCTCGTGGATATGGTTGGTTTCACTCGATTTGGGTGATCGCCCAGCAGAAGCCGGTGAGCTCGCGGGCGGTGGCGACGGCGATGATCGTGCGGCGCTTGGCGCGTGCTTCCAGTCTGGCCCAGGTGCGGTGCAAGCGTCGCTGCGCGCTCCACGCGGTCGCGATCGCCTGGGGTGGCTGGCTGGCTTGGCGCTCGCTCAACGCACGGCCGATGTTCGGGCGCGCGCGGTAGTGCCAGGCCGCCTCCACCAGCAGGCGGCGGGCGTGGCCGGAGCCGGTCTTGGTGATCGAGCCGAGCCGGCGTTGCTGGCCGGTCGTGTTCTCCGAAGGGACGAGCCCGATGTAGCTCATGAGTTGCTCAGCACGACCGAAGCGCTCGAAGTCGCCGACCTCGGCGCACAACCCGACCGCGGTCAGCGTGTCGATCCCGCGCAGGCAGCGCAACCGCCCGACCTGCACCTGCCAGGGCGAGACCGGTAGCAGCGCGAGGATCTCACGCTCCAACGCGTCGCGGCGGTAGGAGAGCGCGTCGATCGCGCCCCTGGCGTCGAGCAGCGTGGCTTGTGCCGCCGGCCACGGTAGCGTGACCTTGACCAACCAGTCGCGGTGGCGCTGGGTCCACGCCCCGCCATCCTCGAAGCGGATGTCGTGACGCAACAGCAACTTGGAGAGCCGGTTACGAGCACGCATCAGATCAACGCGGACCGCCTCGCGTGCGCGGACCAGGTCCCTGAGCGCCTCCTCCTCGTCGCCCGGCACGCGAACCGGATGCAGCTTGCCGGCGAGCAGCAACCGCGCGAGCAGCTCCGCGTCACGACGATCTGTCTTCACGCGGTCCCCGCTCGCCCGCGGGATCTTGCTCGGCGCCGCAACCACACACTCCACGCCGCGCTTGGCCAGCTCACGCGCCAGGCCATAGCCGGTTGGGCCGGCCTCATACGTCGCGCGGACCGGCCGCGGCAGCCCGGCGCAAAAGCCGGCCGCTCCGGCGCTCTCGCCGCTCATCGCGAACGTCTGCAATTGCCCTGTCTCGGCGTCCAGCACCACCGCGACGATCTTCGCCGCGTGCACGTCAAGGCCGACGAGGGATCTAGCCTTCGTCATGGCTGGTTCCTCCTATTCGATTGTGGATCGCCGCGCGGGTTCCAGCCGCACGGCTGAACATCACCCCACAAACGACATGGGGGAACCGGCCCCTTCCACAACGCGAGCCGGACGGACAACCAATCCATATTGTCTAGGCCAGCGCCACGCGCTCGGACGCGCTCAGCAAGCGATGGCGGCCTATCAGGAACGCCAAGACGCCGCGACCGCCGAGGCACCCCGCTTGCACGTCGTCGCGTAACGCGGCGATGCCGCGCCCCTGCCTACCCGCCGCTTCGCGCGTAGCTCACGGCGGCGGGCCTATCGGCGCATCCCTTCATCTCAACGATGTGCCCGTCGCGGATCGTCACGACCATGTAGGCGATCCCGTCGTCCACCGGACGGTCAAGCTGCGCCGGCTGCTCGGGGCGGAATGCCACGATCACACGCGGCCCGTCTTGGATGGTCTCCTCGACCGTGCCTCGCAGGCGGCCAGCGAGGTTGCGACTCATCACGTCGATGATTGCCTTACGTCCATCGCAGAGCTGCCCGTCCTCCACGCCGTACCACTGCACATCGGGCGCCAGCACTTCGCCCAAGACCTCCGGGCCACCCGCGATCAAGGCATCCCACGCCCGGCGCACCAGCTCAATCTCAGGACTCTCGCCCATAGCCATGATTCTCGCGCATCCACGCGCGAACGGCTGCGATCCTTTTGCGGTCCCTTTTGGCGCCCGCTGCGGTCTGTTTGCGGTCTCCAGACCCACGAACAGCCGCGAACACGAGCGAACACGCTCCCGCGATGCTCAGCGTGTTCGGGGATATTCGCACGTGTTCGCGGCTGTTCGCGGTTCCCTAAGACAATCGGGGCGGCCGGATTCGAACCGGCGATCCCCGCACCCCAAATGCGGTGCGATACCAGGCTTCGCCACGCCCCGAAGCTACATCTCGAGTCTACCGCCCCTCCGAGCGCAGACGGTCCATCGATCCGCATCGAGCGCGCCTTCTCTCGCAGGTACGTTGCGCGAGCCATTACGAACACATGTTCGCAAGCCTGCTGACGGAACGCTACATCGCCCGCACAGCCGCGCCGACCCGCCGCTGCTACCCTCCGCCCCGCCATGGCAGACGTCCAGCCCCTGCGCGCCATCCACTACGACCCCGCCGTCGTCGGCCCGTTGGCCGATGTGGTCGCCCCCCCATATGACGTGATCGACGCCAGCCAACGCGCTGCGCTGATCGCACGCTCCCCCTTCAACGTCGTCGCGATCGACCTGCCCGAGGGCGAGCCGGACAAATACGAGACCGCCCGTGAGCTGTTCGAGAGCTGGCAGTTGGAGGGCGCGCTCGTGCGCGATGGCGAGCCAGCGCTGTGGGCGCACACCCAGGACTACACCGGCCCCGACGGCCAACGACGCACACGGCGCGGCTTCTTCTGCCGCGTGCGGATCGAGGACTACGGGCCCGGGCGCGTGCGCCCGCACGAGCGCACCCACCCCGGCCCCAAGGAGGACCGGCTGCGCCTGACACGCGCCACGCGCGCCAACATCTCCCCCATCTTCTCGCTCTACTCCGACCCGGCAGGAGCCGCCTGGCAGGCGCTCTCGCCGGCGACTGAGCAGCCGCCGTGGGCGGACATCACCGACGCCGACGGCACTGTCCACCGCCTGTGGCGCGTGTCCGACCCGGCCGCGATCGCCGCCGCGCAGGCCGCCGCCAGCGACGCTGAGCTACTGATCGCCGACGGCCACCACCGCTACGAGACGATGCAGGCCTACGCCGAGGAGATCGGCGGCGAGGGCGATCACCGCTACATCCTCATGTGCCTCGTCGCGCTCGAGGACCCCGGGCTGACCGTGTTCCCCACCCACCGCCTGATCGGCGGCCTCGACGAGCAGCGCTGGCAAGCGCTCGACGAGGCGCTGCAGCGCGATTTCGACATCGTCGAAGTGCCCGTCGAGGACATCACCCCAGCTCCCGGCGAAGTTAAGCTCAAGCTCGGCTTCTTCGACGGGCGCGGTGGGCGCGCGCTGCGCCTGACGCTCAAGGATCAGGCGATCGCCGACGCCGCGCTGCCCGACCGCTCCGACGCCTACCGCCACCTCGACACGGGCGTGCTGGAGACACTGCTGCTGAAGAACGCGCTCGGCTACAGCGACGATGACATCTCCCACTTCAACGGCCTGTTCTACGCGCGCGACACCGCCGAGGCGCTCGCGATGGTGCGTTCGGGCGACTACGACGCCGCGTTCCTGATGCGCCCGACGCCCGTCGGGCAGGTGCGCGACGTGGCCGCCGCCGGCGAGAACATGCCGCCCAAGTCGACGTACTTCTTCCCCAAGTTGCTCACCGGATTGCTGTTCAATCCGCTCGCCTAGCCGGCGCAAGCACCGACCGACCGGGCACTATTATGGATAGGAGAGAACGCAGCAGCCGAACGAGGGAACGGACATCCAAATGACTCAGACGCCAGGGCTCACAAGGATCAAGGCCACCGCGCGACGCGACGGCGACACGTTGCGGCACACCGTGCAGGTACGCGACCACCAGGTCACGATCGACGAGCCGCTGGACGCAGGCGGCGACGACACCGGGCCGGATCCCCAGGAGTTGCTCGCGGCGAGCCTCGCCTCGTGCACCGCGATCACGATGGAGATGTACGCCGCGCGCAAGGGCTGGAACATCGGCCACGTCGAGGTCGACGTCCAGTACAGCCCCGCCGAGCGCGGCTGTCCGACCAAGTTCCAGCTCGTGATGCGGCTGGCGGACGACGTCCCCGAGGAGCAGGTCGAGCGCCTGCGCGTGATCGCCGCCAAGTGCCCCGTGCACCGAGCGCTCGACGGCGAGGTCATGTTCCAGGAGCGCATTGAGCGCGTTCACCTGGCCGCCTGAGCCCTCCGCCTCGGCAAGCTTCGATCCTCCCAGCGAGGCCAACGAGCAGATCCCGGCAGCCGTGCTCGTGCCGCTGTTCCTAGCCGGCGAGCAGCGCGAGCCCCACGTCGTCCTCACCCGTCGCCGCGCTGACCTACGCCGCCACGCCGGCGAGATCTCATTCCCCGGCGGCCGCCGCGACGCCGAGGACGCCGACCTGACCGACACGGCGCTGCGCGAGGCCGAAGAGGAGATCGGCCTGATGCGCTCTCAGGTCAGCCTGCTTGGGGAGCTGCCGCCGACCTCAACGTTCGCGACCAACTACGTGATCCACCCGTTCGTCGGCACAATCCCCGCTGACCTCGCTTGGAGGCCATCGGCACGGGAGGTCGACGCCGTGCTCGAGCTGCCGCTCGACGCCGTGCGCGCGGGCCGGACGCGAACCCACATCGAACGCCGCGGCATCACGTTCGAGACCGACGCCTACGTCGTCGATGAGCAAGTCATCTGGGGAGCAACCGCCCGCATCCTCGAGCATCTGCTCGTACGCCTGACCCCGCCCGACGCCGAAGGCCGCCTGGCCCTGACCGTCTCGCCCTGATCTGGCCCTCCCCAGTCACTCGCTGGACGGCCGCACTCTCTGACACTTCGCTCCGGCGAGCCCCCGTGTAAAGCGACCGGGAGAGTGTCAGGGACGGCGAAAGCCGACCCTGACAGCTCGCACGGGCGCCCAACCGCTAGCTCGGCTGAGGGACGAGTCTGATGTAAGGCCGAGGCTCCTCCCACCCGTCCGGGTAGGTCTCTTTGGCCTCGTCGTTTGACACCGAGCCGGCGATGATCACCTTCTCGCCCTGCTGCCAGTTGACCGGCGTCGCGACCTTGTACTTGGCGGTCAGCTGCAGCGAGTCGATCACGCGCAGCACCTCATCGAAGTTGCGCCCGGTCGTCATCGGGTACACGAGGATCAGCTTGACCTTCTTGTCGGGTCCGATCACGAACACATTGCGGACTGTCTGGTTGTCGGCCGGCGTGCGCGTGAGCGGGTCGCCGGACGTGCTCGCGGGCAGCATTCCGTACAGCTTCGAGACGTTGAAGTCGCTGTCGCTGATGATCGGATAGTTGGGGGCCGCGCCCTGCGTGTCCTCGATGTCCTTCGCCCACGCCTCGTGGTTGTCGAGCGCGTCGACCGACAGCCCGACGATCTTCACGTTGCGGCGGTCGAACTCGGGCTTAGCTTTGGCCATGTATCCGAGCTCGGTCGTGCACACGGGCGTGAAGTCCTTGGGGTGCGAGAACAGCACCGCCCACGAGTCGCCGATCCAGTCGTGGAATTTGATTCGGCCCTCCGTCGTGTTGGCCTCGAAGTCGGGGGCTACGTCGCCAAGTTGCAGCGCCATTGATATTGCTCCTTTCGCGGCGGCTCGCCGCCTGGATCTGGCCTTGAGAAAACCGTCTTCGATGAATCTTGATCGGCTTTTCGGAGTTTGATATCAGGATAGCGCTCGGGAGCCACGCCCTGGAGTCGCGCGATGGCTTGGCGCAGGCCGAGGCGCCGTCCGCCCCGCTGCGGACGCACAGCGCTGAACGTAGCCGGCTCAGCCCTCGGGCGTCCAGCCGGAGAGGCCGGACCAGGTGTCCTTGAGCGCCGCCTCTGACACACGCGCGGAGCGCAGACGCCGGGGCCACAGACCCCCGGCGATCATGGCCACGGAGCCGAGCAACGCGAGCCACGCGCCCGCGCGCAGCGGCAGCGTCAGGTACGCGTCTTCAGTCGGGCGCACGCCCATGCGATACAGCACGCAGGCCGCCGCGATCGCGCCGAGCAGCGCGAGCCATGGGCCGGTGCCGTCGGATTCGGGCGAGCGCTCGCCGGCGAGCGGCAGCAGCGCGATCAGGACCCCGAGACCACCGACAACCCACAGCACGACGCTGATCCTGCTGAACGCCTGGTGGGCGCTGATGCTCCCGAGCTGCTGTCCGGCGAGCGCGCCCATCCGCGCGTGCAGGCTGCCGAGCTCGCCCTGGAGCGCGGCGTTGCCGAACTTCTGCACCTGTTCGCTCTGCAGCTGTTGGATGAAGGCGATCCCGCGCGCCGTGAGGCTGACCCCGTACCAGGGCAGGAACACCGCCACGATCAGCACGATCGAGCCGAGCGCCGATACCAGCCAACCGATGGGGGATCGATCACGGGCCATCTGCAGCTACATCATCGGGTCGCGCACGCGCCAGCTTTACCCGCGGGATTAGCCCGGCAGGCCCGACCACGCGCCAGGAGCCCGCCCGGCTGACGGCGCGAGGAAGCCGATGCTCCGCGGCCACATGCCGCCGAGCGCGATCGCCAGCGAGCCGAGCAGCGCGAGCCACGCGCCCTCGCGCAGCGACAGCTCGGCGACTCCGACGACGGACGGCGGCGGTGCGAGCATCCGAAAGAGCACGAACGCCGCGGCGACCGCGCCGAGCAGGACCACCGAGCCGCCCGCACCCCCGGGCAATGGCCGGCCTGTGGGCGCCAGCGGTGCAAGCGCGTCGAGGATCGCGAGCGCGGCGAGGACAAGCAGGACGATGTCGACGTCGCGCAGCGCGCGAAACGCGCTCACCGTCGCGAGCCGGTGACCGACGTCAACGCCGGCGCCAGCGCCCGCGTGCAGCGTGGAGGTCACCTCGTACCACGGCAGGAACACCGACACGATCAGCACGATCGCGCCGAGCGCCGACACCAGCAGTCCGTATCGCGAGCGAACCTCTGACATCCTGATTGCAGCATCGGTTACAAGCGTCGTGAGCTTGACCGCGGTAAACAATCATGCGCGAGAGAGCAGCGACGCGACCGCCGCAAGCGCGTCCGCGAGCCAGCCGTCGTAATCGTGCGGGTCGGCGTTCAGGAACGCCGTCGGGATCGAGTTGCGCTCAGCCAGCGCCCGCACGATCAGCTCGCCGCCCGCCAGCATCGCCCCGCCGCCCGCCTCGTACACGACGCCCCGAACGGTCGTGTCGATCGCCTGCGTCATAAAGAACTCCAGGCGCGACCCGTGCAGCGCGCTCAGCTCCTCGGGCGTGCCCGAGGCGGTGGCGAGCATCCAGCACAGGATCGTCACGTTCTCCAGCGCGCCGCGCATCGTCGCCAGCCGGTCGGGCGTGCCGATCCAGCACTCCGCGCCGGCCGTCTCGATCGCAGCACGCCCCTGCTCGCTCCGCGTCGTGATCCGCACCGCGTGCCCGTCGCCGACGAGCGCCTCGGCCAGCGCTCTCCCCCGACAGCCCCCCGCGACGATCAGCACCCGAGCCACGGCGCGCCATGTTACGCGCCGGCCAGCGCGATCCGCCACGCGCGCGGCAGCCCTACTCGGGTCAAGCAGCCCGGCGCGCACGCGGCCACAGATGCTCGACTACCATCCGCAGCCCGCCATGACCGAGCCCTCGCCCACAGATGCCGACGTAGTGACGATGGAGAAGATCGTCGCGCTGTGTAAGCGCCGCGGCTTCATCTTCCCGTCGTCTGAGATCTACGGCGGGGTCGGCTCGACGTACGACTACGGCCACTACGGCGTACTGCTGAAGACGAACGTAAAGAACGAGTGGTGGCGCGCAATGCTGCAGGAGCGCGACGACATCGTCGCGATCGACTCGGCGATCCTGCAGCACCCGCGCGTGTGGGAGGCCTCCGGGCACCTGGCGGGCTTCACCGACCCGCTGGTCGACTGCAAGACGTGCGGCCAGCGCTTCCGCGCCGACCACCTGGCCGAGCTCCCGTGCGGGCGTAAACCGTCGAAGCACCCCGGCGAAACCGATGAGTGCGACCTGACCGAGGCACGCGACTTCAACCTGATGTTCGAGACGACGATCGGGCCCGTCAAGGAGTCTGGGTCAACTGCGTACCTGCGCCCGGAGACGGCCCAGGGCATCTTTATTAACTTCAAGAACGTGCTGCAGTTCTCGCGCAAGAAACCGCCTTTCGGGATCGCGCAGGTCGGGAAGTCCTTCCGTAACGAGATCACCCCCGGCAACTTCATCTTCCGTACGCGCGAGTTCGAGCAGATGGAGATGGAGTACTTCGTCCCGCCCAAAGAAGCGCAGCAGTGGTTCGAGCACTGGCTGGGCGAGCGCGAGCGCTGGTATGAGGAACTGGGTATCCGCCCCGACCACCTGCGCCTGCGCGCCCACGATCCGGACGAGCTTTCGCACTACTCCTCGGGCACCAGCGACGTCGAATACCTGTTCCCGATCGGCTGGTCAGAGCTCGAGGGGATCGCCAACCGCGGCGACTTCGACCTCACCCAACACGCGAAGTTCTCCGGCGAGAAGCTCGAGTACTTCGACCAGCAGACCGGTGAACGCTACGTGCCGCATGTGATCGAGCCGGCCGCCGGCGCGGACCGCGCGACGCTCGCGTTCCTCGTGGACGCCTATGACGAGGAAGTGGTCGAGCGCGAGGGCGCCGGTGCCGGCGAGATTCGCACGGTCCTGCGCTTGCACCCCCGCCTGGCGCCCGTCAAGGCGGCGGTGCTGCCGCTGGTGAGCAAGGACGGCCAGCCGGAGCTCGCGCGCGAGGTGCACGATGCGCTGCGCGGACGCGTGCAGAGCGAGTACGACGACGGCGGCGCGATCGGCAAGCGTTACCGCCGCCAGGACGAGATCGGCACGCCGCTGTGTCTGACGATCGACCACCAGAGCCTCGAGGACCACACGCTGACGTTGCGCGACCGCGACTCGCTGACGCAGGAGCGACTGCCGATCGACGGCATCGCCGCGGAGATCGAGCGGCGTGTGCTCGCGCCATGGAGCACTCCAAAGACGCACGGCGTATAGCGATGGTTATACGGCTCGCACAACGAGACAAACACCACCCGAACGCGCCCCACGTTCACCACCACACGTTCACGATGCGCACGACCCGATAGGAGAGGGATGGACTTCGACCTGACCGACGAGCAGCGCCTGATCAAGGACACAGCGCGCGAATTCGCCGACAAAGAGATCGTGGTGCAGTCGCGCGAAAACGCGCGCAAGCACCACTTCGACCTGGAAATGGTGAAGAAGATCGCCGACCAGGGCTACCTCGGCGCGGTCGTCCCCGCGGAGTACGGCGGCGCGGGCCTTGACTACCTGAGCTATGGCCTGGTCGTGGAGGAGATCGGGCGCGCGGACTCGTCGATCAGGACGGTGATTTCGGTACAGACATCGCTGGTGTGCTCGGGCATCCTAAAGTTCGGCACCGAGGAGCAGAAGCACCACTACCTGCCGAAGCTGTGCTCGGGGGAGTGGCTTGGCTGCTTCGGCCTGACCGAGCCGGACACGGGCTCAGACGCGGCGAACCAGAAGACGCGCGCGAAGAAGACGGACTCGGGCTGGGTGATCAACGGCGCGAAGATGTGGATCTCGATGGCCAGCCACGCGAAGGTGGCGCTGATCTTCGCGCAGACCGACCCGGCGCTCGGCTACAAGGGGATCGCGTGCTTCCTCGTCGACACCGACCAGCCGGGCTTTACGACGCAGACGATCGAGCACAAGATGGGGCTGCACGGGTCGGACACGGCGTCGATCTCGCTTGAAGACGTGGAGGTGACAGACGAGCAGATGCTGGGCAACGTCGGTGACGGCTTCAAAGTCGCGCTGTCGAACCTCGAGTCGGGGCGCTACTCGGTGGCATGCGGCGCGGTCGGCATCTGCCAGGGCTGCGTGGAGGAGTCGGTGAAATACGCGAAGGAGCGCGAGCAATTCGGCAAACCGATTGCGAGCTTCCAGCTGGTGCAGGCGATGATCGCCGAAATGGTGCTCAAAACGGACGCCTCGCGGATGCTCGCGTGGCGCGCCGGCTTCCTCAAGGACAAGGGTCGGCCGAACTCGCTGGAGACGTCGATCGCGAAGCTCCACGCAACGGAGGCGTCGCTTGAATGCGCCAACCTCGCGATCCAGGTCCACGGCGGCGCCGGCTACGTAGATGACCACCCGGTCGAGCGCTACTTCCGCGACGCACGCGTGACGACCATCTACGAGGGCACCTCGCAGATCCAGCAGATGCTGATCGGGCGCGCGATGACGGGCGTCAACGCGCTAATCCCCACGTGAGCCGCGCCGCGTCTGTGATCGGCGTGCTGGGAGCCGGCACGATGGGTGCCGGCATCGCTCAGCTGGCGGCCCGCTCGGGCGCGCGCACGCTGCTGTACGACCCGTTCCCGGAGGCGCTCGCGCGTGGGATCGCGAGCGCGGAGGACGGCCTGCGCAAAGAAATGGTGAAGGGCAAGCTGAGCGAGGAGGACGCGGCGGCGGCGTCCGAGCGCCTACAGCCCGTCGAGGACATGGCGGCGCTCGCGCCGTGCGAGCTGGTGATCGAGGCGGCGCCCGAGCGCCTGGAGCTCAAGCACGAGATGTACGCGAAGCTGTCGGAGATCGTCAGCGAGCAGTGCGTGCTCGCGACGAACACGTCCTCGCTGCTGGTGACGGCGATCGCGACCGGCGCGAGCCACCCCGAGCGCGTGGTGGGGATGCACTTCTTCAACCCGGCGCCGCTGATGGCGCTGCTGGAGGTGATCGCGGGCGTGCAGTCCTCGCCCGAGGCGCTGGCGCTCGCACAGGCGACGGGCGAGGCGATGGGCAAGACGGTGATCCTCGCGAAGGACGGCCCGGGCTTCATCGTCAACCGCTGCAACCGCCCGTTTGGCCTGGAGGCGCTGCGCCTCTTGCAGGAGCAGATCGCAGACGTCGAGACGATCGACCGCATCTGCCGCCTGCAGGGCGCCTTTCGTATGGGGCCGTTTGAGCTGATGGACCTCGTGGGCGTGGAGACGGGCTTTGAGATCTCGCAGAGCTTCTACGCGCAGAGTTTCGGCGAGCCGCGCTGGCGTCCGTCGATGATCGCCGCCCGCTACGTGGCGGCGGGCCTGTACGGCCGCAAGAGCGGGCGCGGCTACTACGACTACGGCGATGGCCGGCATCGAGCCGAGGACCCCCCTGCGCCCGAGCCCGCCGCTCCGCCCGGCAACGGCGAAGGCGTCGTGGTGATCTCCGGGTCGAGCGTGCTCGCCGAGGAGCTGCGCGACGCGGCGTCGGCAGCCGGCTATGAGGTGCGCTCGCCGCACGCGCCCACCGGCGGCGTGCTGCCGGCGCTGGTGCTCGACTGCGACAGCGCGCCTGCCCTACAGCAGAGCCAGGCGAGCTCCCAGGAAGGCCGACCGGACCGGCGCGGCATGGCGCAGCCGCAGCGTGGCGCGCGTGTGGTGCTGTGCGCGAGCGGCTCCCTGAGCACGCTCGACCCCGGCGGTAGCGCGGTCGGCTTCCACGTGCTGCCACCTCTCGCTAGCGCGGGACTGGTCGAGCTGACGCGCAGCGACAGCTCCTCGCCGGTCGCAGCGGCACGGGCCGAGCGCTTCTTCGGGGCGCTCGGCAAGCACGTCGCGTGGGTCGGCGACGCGCCGGGGCTGGTGCTTGGCAGGATGTATTGCCAGGTGATCAACGAGTCGGCGTTCGCGCTCGGCGAAGGGGTGGGCAGCGCCGAGGACATCGACACGGGTATGAAGCTCGGGCTGAGCCACCCGCACGGCCCGTTCGAGTGGGCCGATGAGATCGGGCTCGATCACGTGCTCGCGGTGCTGACGGCGTTGTGCGACGAGTATCGCGAGGAGCGCTACCGCCCGGCGCCAGCATTGCGCCGCCTCGTGGCGGCAGGGCGGCTGGGCCGCGCGCGTGGCGCGGGGTTCTTCGACTACGAGGATTGAGCGCCCGCGAATCTCACGTTTTCGCGCCGGCGCGCGTTTGACCACCGTGACCGGCGAGCTGCCCCCCTTCCAGCGCTTCCTGGACGCGCACCGCGACGTGGTGTGGCGCTTCCTCGTCTCCGCGGTCGGACCGGTGGACGCGGATGACTGCTTCCAGGAGACGTTCATCGCCGCGCTGCGCGCGTACCCGCGCCTGCGCGTGGACTCGAACCTGCATGCGTGGGTGCTGACGATTGCGCACCGCAAGTCGCTGGACGCGCACCGCGCGCGTGCGCGACGGGCAACGCCGGTCGAGGACCCTGCCGCCGTCGATGGCCGCGCGGCGCCGGCGGCGCCTGAGCGCGACGCGACGCTGTGGAGCGCTGTCGATGAGCTTCCAGCGCGTCAGCGCTCGGCGGTGGTGCTGCGCTACGTCGCCGATCTGCCGCACCGCGAGATCGCCGCGGCGATCGGCTGCTCGGAGGAGGCGGCGCGCCGCTCGCTGCATGAGGGACTGTCAAAGCTGAGAAAGGTGGTGAGCGCATGACCGATCGCACGGACAGCAATGGCCGCACGGGGACCGCGAACGGCGCGGAGGGCGCGGACCCGAGGCTGGAGGAGGCGCTGCGACAAGGAGGTTCCGGGGAGCGCGGCGCAAGCGCGCGCAGTTCGTCGACGTCGGCCGCAAGCGCCGCGCAGCGCCTGAGCGCTCGCATCGCCGCGGAGGGCCTTGCGGACGTGACGTACGCGCCGGCGGACTCGCCGTTCGGCCCGCTGCTGCTGGCGGCGACCAGCCGCGGCCTCGTGCGCGTGGCGTTTCCCGAGGAAGACGTCGACTCGGTGCTCGCAGGACTCGCGCGGCGGATCTCGCCGCGGATTGTCGAGTCCTCGGCGCCGCTGGACTCGGTGCAGCGCGAGCTGGAGGAGTACTTCAGCGGCCGCAGGCGCAGCTTCGAGCTGGCGCTCGACTGGACGCTCGTAGGAGCGTTCGGGCGCAAGGTGCTGAGGGCCACCGCCGAGATTCCATACGGCGGCGTGCTCAGCTACGGCGAGGTCGCCGCCGACGCGGGCAGCCCGCGCGGCTCACGCGCGGCCGGCAACGCCCTGGGCTCCAACCCGATCCCGATCGTGATCCCGTGCCATCGCGTGGTGCGTACCGGCGGCGCGCTCGGCGGGTACGGCGGCGGCCCGGACCGCAAGCGCTGGCTGCTGGAACTGGAGGGGGCCTTCCCGGGCGCGGCGCCGTCGGCGTAGCGTTCAGCTAGCGCATTATGGGAGCTGGTCGAGATCCTCGTCGACGGCCGTCGACTCGACGTCCGCCGGCTGCATGCCACCGCTGCGGGAGGTGAACCGCCCCGCGGTCGCGACGAAGCTCATCAGGCGAGCTGCGTACTGACGGGAGAGCCAGCGCCGCCCGAGCGCCTGGGTGGGCGGGAGCATGAGCAGCGCACCGAGCACGTCTGTAACGAAGCCAGGGACCACCAGCAGCGTCGCCCCGAAAAAGCCGAGCGCGCCGTCGATCGCGGCGCGCGCAGGTGCGCGACGCTCGGACACCGCCAAGGAGACACGTTCGATCGCCGCGCGCCCCTGAAAGCGCACGAGCTGAACGCCCAGCAGCGAGGTTCCGAGAAGCAACACGACCGCGAGCAGCCAGCCGATGGCGTGCCCGACCTCAATGAAGACGAACACCTCGAGCACCGGCACTGCGATCAGGACGAGCAAGAACATCTTGGTGCTGAGCCTACGCGTCCGGAGATAAAGTCCCGACCCCCGAAACAGCCAGCCCGTAGCGCGAGCGTCCGAGAACAGCCCAGGTGCTCCTACTTCGACTCAGCCACCTGCGCCCACTGCGCCGTGCCTGGGTCACCCGCGGCCAGCTCGGCCGGAGCGGGCACACCGGGCGTGTCACGCAGATACCACTCGGCGTCAAGCGCCGCCTGACAGCCGGAGCCGGCGGCGGTGATCGCCTGACGGTAGGTGTGGTCGACGAGGTCGCCCGCGGCGAACACACCGGGGCGGTTGGTCCTGGTGGAGGACCCCTCGGTGATCACGTAGCCGTTCTCGTCCACGTCGATCTGGCCGACTACTAGGGCCGACTGCGGCTCGTGGCCGACCGCCACAAAGGTTCCCGTAGCGGGTATCTCGAGCTCCTCGCCGGTCTCGGTGTTGACGAGTGCGGCGTGGCCGAGCGCGCCGGCATCACCGGCGACGAACTCACGCACGCGGTAGGGCGTCAGGAACTCGATGTTCGCCTGAGCACGTGCGCGCTCGAGCATGATCTTCGACGCGCGGAACTCGTCGCGGCGGTGCACGACGGTGACCTTGGCGGCGAACTTGGACAGGAAGATCGCCTCCTCCATGGCCGAGTCACCGCCGCCGACGATGATCGTCTGCGCCTCGCGGAAGAACGCGGCGTCGCAGGTGGCGCAGTAGCTGACGCCCCGTCCGGAGAGCTCCTCCTCGCCGGCGACGCCGAGCTTCTTGTGCTCGGCGCCCATCGCGAGCACGACCGTGCGGGCGCGGTACTCGGTGTCGCCGACCCACACGCTGTGCACGGCGGGGTGGGCGGGATCCGATCCTCGCGCCAGCTCGACGCGATCGGCCTGATCGGTGATGAGGCGTGCGCCAAAGCGCTCGGCCTGGTCGCGGAACTTCTGCATCATCTCCGGACCCATGATGCCGTCGGGGAAGCCGGGGTAGTTCTCCACGTCGGTCGTCTGCTGCAGCAGGCCGCCCCAGGCGAAGCCCTCGATCACCAGAGGGCGCAGGTTGGCGCGCGCGGTATACAGCGCCGCCGTGTACCCGGCGGGGCCGCTGCCAACGATGATCACGTTCTCGACGTCGCTCATCTGCTCTCCTGGTCGATGCCGACAGGACTCTCCAAAGACTCTAGCCTCGGGGGTCGCTTTACTTTGTAAAGTATAGCAATGCGGCGGCTGTAGTGTCTCAGTTTGAGCAGCCCGAGCCTCGTCGCTCAAGAGCCCTGAAGCGCGCTCGCCGGCGCCGTCGCGCCGGTGCGCGCAGCGCCCGCCTGTAGCCCACCCTGCTCCTCTCGCCAGCGCGCCACCGTGCGACGCAGCTGAAAGTATGCGACTACGCCCGGGAACGTGGGCAGCCAAAACGAGATCGCCCGGTAGGAGAGCACCGCGAGCACCGACAGGTTAAAGCCGACGCCGAATGCGGCGAACGCCCCGATCATGCCGCCCTCGACGCCCCCCAAGCCGCCGGGGAGCGGCAGCAGGTTGCCGAGCGTGCCGATGAAGTAGGCCATCAGGATCACGGTGAACGGCGGCGGCGAGCCGAACGCGTGGAACATTGCCCACAAGACCGCGATGTCAAAGCCCCACCATGCTGGTGCCCCCAACAGTCCGGCGTCGCGACCACGGATCAGCTCGATTGCGGTGCGCACGCCGCTGGCGGCGAGTGCCGGCGCCGCCACCGCACGGGCCACCCAGTGGGTGAAGCGACCCGAGCCTGACGCCCACCTGTCCAGACGCCGCTCGAGATCCCCCGGCAAGAGCGCCATCGCGCCCGCAACGGCGAACAGGATCGCGGCGACGATCGCCGGCACGATCGTGATCGCGAACGAGCCGCCGCCGGGGAACAAGCCGATCCCCAGGCCGATCCCATCGAGCAGCAGCGAGCCCGCGTAGATCACGTACAGGAGCACGATGAACGCGACCATCCGGCAGGCGACCAGCCTGGGCGCCATGCCCGAGCGGCGCAACGCCCACGCGGTCAGCGCCACCCCGCCTGCGCCGGCGGCCGCAAACAGGCGCGTGGCGACGAGGCCCGCCATCGTGATCTCATAGCTCTCCTTCCAGCCGATCCGTGAGGGCGGGTGGGTCTCCGTCACCACGAACACCGAGCGGAACAGAACCACGTAGCCACCGAACGACAGCAGCTCGAGCACCACCCCGACGGCGATCCACCACTTGTCTCCGCCCTCGATGTTGTGCACGGTCGTGCCCACACCGGCGAGCTTCGGCAGCACGAAGTACAGGAAGCCGACGACGATCAGCACGAACACGCCAAAGGCGACGATCTGCCGGCGCGTGAGCAGCACGCGCAGCATCTCCTCCTCGCCCGCGCTTACGGCACGCCCAGAGGCAGGCAGCTCCTCCTCGACCCTGTCCCCCACCTCGCGTCGCTCGCCCCGCTCCATCTCGCTCGTGCTCACCCCCTTTCCTCAGACCGCCTCGTGGGCAATCCCCTCCAATGTCGCGACGGCCCGCCCCAGACGCACGACGGCCGGCCCGGCGCGCGGCTCCAGCCGGCGCACGGCGGCCGTCAGCGCCGCCCCCGCGAGCAGATCCACGACGTAGTGCTCGCCGAGGTACACGAGCGCGAATCCGAGCGTGGCGGCATAGCCGAAGCCGACCGCGCCCGCCACCGGCCCCACCTCGGCAAGAAGGAGCGCAGCCATCACGGATGTGGCGAAGTGCAGAGAGGGCATCGCGGCCAGGGGATTACCTCCAAACACACTGTAGAGCGAGCCCCAGCCGTCACGCCAGAACGACTCCCCATACTCGACCATCAGCCGCCGCACCGGTGGCTGATGGTCGCCCGGCGCGACGCGTTGACCGCGCTCGTCCGGCTCACCCCCCTCGGCCGCGACCTCAGCCGCATACCACGGCGGCGCAGTCGGCAACCACCAATAGGCGCTCGCGCCGATGTCGAATACCGCGTAGGTGAGCACGGCCGCGCGCGAGAAGCGCGTGCGATCGCGCATGAGGATGTACAGCAGCGATCCGTGCGGGATCAGGAACCAGCTCCAGTGCGCCCACACGAGCACGCGATCGAGCGTGCTCCAGTCCGCGCCGGCCGCCCTGTTGACCGCGAGCGCCCGCTGCAGGCGCACGGTGGGCAACTCACCCAGGCCGAACACGCGGTCGGCGACGATCGGGTAGTCGATGTGCACCCGCGCGCGCTGAGCGTCGGGGTCGTCGTGGGGCGACTTGTACGCGTACAGATACGCCCACATCTGCAATGCGCACGCGGCGACGTCGCGTCCGCGCGAGCGACGCACAGCCACGCACAAGCCGAGTGGCGCCCCGAACGCAACCGTCTGCACGAGCAGCGGCGGCGCGTTCACCCGCCTGCGCATGATCGGCGCGGAAACCCCCGCCACGACCATCCCCCAGGCGGTTGCTCTGATCGCCTTCGACAGCCGCACAGGGCGGGGAGTATATGTCGCGCTCCCGCCCACTCGAGCGCGCCAATGCCGCGTCTGGCGCCCGACGCCAGTCTTCGCGAGCGACGCCCGCGCCTCCTGCGACTCGCCCTACTCGGTAACCGGGGCGGTGGCAGCGGCGTCGACGAGCGCGCCGATTACCGAGCTTGCAAGGTCGGCCTCGGGGTGCCACTGCACGCCGAGCACGAAGCGATGATCGGATGGCCCGCCCCCCCACTCGATCGCCTCGGGCAGCTCGTCAAACGTCGAGATGCCGCTCACGAGCAGCCCCTCCCCCAGCCGATCGACGCCCTGGTGGTGATGGGACTTGGTCGGATGTACGAGCTCGCCGGCGGCACGAGCGGCCAGCGAGCCGTCAGTCAGGACGACATCGTGGTCGGCGCCGTCGAAGGAGCCAACGACGCGTCGGTGCTCTTCATGACCGACAAGATCGGGGACGTGCTGCACGAGCGTGCCGCCGCAGGCGACGTTGATCAGCTGCATCCCGCGGCAGATGCCGAGCACCGGCAGATCTTGCTCGATCGCCGCGCGCGTGAGCGCGACCTCAAACGCGTCGCGGGCGGGCACGCTGCCGACCGTCTCGGGATGCGCCTCCTGCTCATAGGTGGCGGGGTCGATGTCCGCGCCGCCGGCGAGGATCAGGCCGTCGATCAGCTCCAGCGCCTGCTGCGGATCATCGACCAGCAGGGGGTCGGGCGGCAGCATCGCGACGAGGCCGCCGGCGCGCTGCACGGCGTCGATGTAGTTCAGCGGCAGCAGCGCCGCGTGCTGTTTCCAAACGCTCCAGCTGGCGAGCTCGAGCGCAGTGCATATGCCGATCACAGGACGTCGCATCCCCCACACCATAGGATCAAAGTGAGATCGAGCCAAGGGAGAGCGAATGAGTACCCTGAAGGGCACAGGCGAGCCGAACACCCAGCTTGAGAGCGTCAACGTACGTGTGGCCGATGGCGTCGCGACGATCGAGCTGAACCGACCACAGGCGCTGAACGCGTGGAATGCGCAGCTCGGCGCGGATCTGCTCGCGGCGCTGCGCGGAGCCGCCGAGGACGATGCCGTGCGGGCGCTGCTGATCACTGGCGCCGGGCGCGCTTTCTCCTCGGGCGCGGATCTCAAGGACATCAGCGGTGGGGACACCACGCCGGAGGGGCGCCCGAACGTATACAAGACACTGACCGAGCGCTACCACCCGATCATGCATGCGATCCGCGAGGTGCCCAAGCCGGTACTCGCGGCCGTCAACGGCCCGGCGGTCGGAATCGGCTGCTCGCTGGCGCTCTGCTGCGATTTGATCATCGCGGCCGAGAGCGCCTACTTCCTGCTCGCGTTCGTCAACATCGGCCTAGTTCCCGACGGCGGCTCCTCGCTGTTCGTGCCCACACGCGTCGGCTTCGCGCGCGCGAGCGAGCTGTCGATGCTGGGCGAGCGGCTCGGCGCGGCGCAGGCGCTCGAGTGGGGCCTGATCAACCGTGTCATCGCCGACGAGCGCCTGCACGAGGAGGCCGCCGCACTCGCCGCGCGACTGGCGGCGGGCCCCACCGGCTCCTACGCGGGCACCAAGCGCCAGCTCAACAACTGGCTGTACGCGCGCATGGACGAGCAGCTCGAGCTCGAGGCGCGCATCCAGCAGGAGATGGCCGGCAGCGATGACTTCGTGGAGGGCGCGATGGCGTTCGTGCAGAAGCGCGCGGCGCGTTTCTCCGGGCGCTGAGAGGCTCGTGGCAAACGTCATCAAGCGCGTCCCGCCCGGGCGTGAATAGAATCCCCGCCGCCTTGGGCCACCTGCTCCCCTCAACACTCGCGTTCTTCACTCCCGCGCACGGCGCCTCGCCCAACGCGCAGGAGATCGACACCCTCTACAAGATCACGCTGTACATCGCGCTCGTGATCTTCGTCGCCGTCGAGGGCGCGCTCGGCTACGCGCTCGTCAAGTTCCGCAAGCGCAAGGGCGCGGTCGCGGCGCAGATCCACGGCAACACGCGCCTGGAGGTGAGCTGGACGGTCGCCGCCGCAGTGATCCTGGTGGGGCTCGCCGTGCTCACGTTCGCGAAGCTGTCCTCGATCCAGGACCCGCCTAATTCGGGGGTGGGCGGGGCATCATCTGCTGAGCTCGGCGAACAGAACAATCTGATCTACGCGAGCACCTCGCGCAAACTGCCCCCCAACGGCAAAGCGCTGAATATCACGGTGATCGGGCGCCAATACATCTGGCAGTTCGTCTACCCGGGCGCGAACGAACCGGACGGTCTGGGCGCGCCGTACTCCTACGAGGAACTGGTCGTACCCACCAACACCACCGTCAGCCTGGACATCGTCTCCTCGGACGTCGTGCACTCGTGGTGGGTGCCGGAACTTGGCGGCAAGTTCCAGGCGGTGCCTGGCTATCACAACTACACATGGTTCAAGGTCAGCAAGCCTGGCGTCTTCCGCGGGCAGTGCGCGTTCCTGTGCGGACGCGGCCACGCGCGCATGATCGCCACCGTCAAGGCCGTGCCGCCCGCCCAGTTCGAAGCGTGGCTGGCACGCCAGAAGCAACTGATCGCGCAGGCCAACGCCGAAGCGGCCAAGGCGCGCACGAAACTCAAGGCGCTGAGCGGCGCCGGGGCGGTCGAGAACCCATGACGACCGTGGAATCGACCATCTAGGACATCGAGGAGACCAGCGCACGACATGGCCACCTACGCACCCCCGATCCCGGAGATAACCGCCCATCGCGCAGAGCGAGAGGCGAGCGGCTGGACAAGCTGGATCACGACGACCGACCACAAGCGCATCGGGATCATGTACATGGTCCTGACGTTCGTGTTTTTCCTGCTCGGCGGGACCGAGGCGCTGATGATCCGCTTGCAGCTAGGGGCGCCGAACAACACGCTGGTGACGCCGGAAATCTACAACCAGCTGTTCACGATGCACGGGACGACGATGATCTTCCTGTTCGTCGTGCCGATGATGGCCGGCCTGGCGAACTACTTCCTGCCGCTGATGATCGGCGCGCGCGACATGGCCTTCCCGCGGCTCAACGCGCTGTCCTTCTGGCTGCTGCTAGCGGGCGGCATCGTCTTCTACGCCTCGCTCTTCTGGCACCCGCCGGAAGCGGGCTGGACGAGCTATCCGCCGCTGTCGGACGCGCTGTACTCGCCGTCCGGCGGCCAGGACGCGTGGATCTACCTGATCCACCTCACCGGCCTGTCCTCGCTGCTCGGGGCGATCAACTTCTACGCGACGGTCGCCAACATGCGCGCCCGTGGCATGAGTTGGGGCCGCCTGCCGCTGTTTGTGTGGGCGATGCTCACGTACTCGGTGCTCCTGATCTTCGCGCTGCCGGTGATCGCGGCGGCGGTCACAATGCTGCTCACCGACCGGCACTTCGGCACCCACTTTTTCGACCCTACGGAGGGCGGCTCGCCGCTTCTGTGGCAGAACCTGTTCTGGTTCTTCGGGCACCCCGAGGTCTACATCATGGTGCTGCCGGGCTTCGGCATCGTCTCGGAGATCCTGCCGGTGTTCGCGCGCAAGCCGATCTTCGGCTACAAGGCGATCGCCGCCTCGACCGTCGCGATCGCGTTTCTCGGCTTCCTCACGTGGGCCCACCACATGTTCACGACGCCGATCCCCGAGGCGATCCTCGTGTTCGTGATGCTCAGCTCGTTCCTGATCGCGATCCCGACGGGCGTGAAGATGCTCAACTGGATCGCCACGCTGTGGCGCGGCACGGTCGAATTCACGACACCACTGCTGTTCTGCGCGGGCTTCATCGCGCTGTTTTTGATCGGGGGCATTTCGGGCGTGTTCCTGGCGATCTTCCCCGTCGACTGGCAGCTCAACGAAACGTACTTCGTCGTCGCCCACATCCATTTCGTGCTGGTCGGCGGCGCCGTGTTCCCGATCTTCGCGGCGATCTACTACTGGTTCCCAAAGATCACCGGGCGCATGCTCGGCGAAGGTCTGGGCAAGCTGAGCTTCGGGCTGATGTTCATCGGCGTGCTTGCGACTTTCCTGATCCAGCACGTGATGGGCCTCGACGGGATGCCACGGCGCATCTATGAGTACGACAACGTCGGGCACCTAGCGCTCTACAACTTGATCTCCACAGTCGGCTCGTTTATCCTCGCCGCCGGGGTGCTCGTCACGGTCATCAACGTCTGGCGCAGCCTGAAAGTCGGTGTCGCCGCGGGGCCGGACCCTTGGAAGGCGAACACACTCGAGTGGTTCACGAGCTCGCCGCCACCAGTCAACAACTTCGACGTGGTCCCACTAGTGCGCTCGTTCGAGCCGATGAAGGACATCCGCAACGAGGTCGAGCGCCGCGGTGGCGCACGCGCTGCGGGCACGGCCACCGTCCCAGCAGGAGCGACGCAGGTCGGTCTGTAGATGAGCCCCGCGCCACCCACAGGCGCAGCGCCCGCGCTCGAGACGCCCAGCCTCGGCCTCACGACGGGCGATCGTAGGTCCTCTAGAACGCTTCAGCTCCTCAGCGACTACCTCGAGCTGACCAAGCCGAAGGTCCAGTCGCTGCTGCTGCTGACGACGATCGCCACGATGTACGTCGCCGGCGATCCCTCGCCGCTGCTCGTCGCGCTGACGTGTCTCGGCGGCTACCTGTCGGCCGGCGGCGCGGGGGCGGTCAACCACTGGTTCGACCGCGACATCGACGCGCGCATGACGCGCACGGCCAAACGGCCAATCCCCTCCGGGCGTGTCTCCCCGAACACGGCGCTCGCCTTCGGCTGCACGCTCGCGTGTCTGTCGCTGCTCGAGCTGTCGCTGACCGTCAACCCGCTCGCCGCGGCGCTCTCCTTCTCGGGCTTCCTCGGCTACGTGTTCGTTTACACCGTCTGGCTGAAGCGGCGCACGCCGCAGAACATCGTGATCGGCGGGGCCGCCGGTGCGGTGCCGCCGCTGGTCGGCTGGGCTGCGGTCACGGGCTCTGTCAGCGGTACGGCCGTGATCCTGTTCTTCATCGTCTTCTTCTGGACGCCGCCGCACTTCTGGGCGCTGTCGCTGCTGATGAAGGAGGAGTACCGCAAGGTCGACGTACCGATGCTGCCCGTGGTCCGCGGCGAGGCCGAGACCCGCAGGCAGATCCTGCTGTACTCGGTGCTGCTGTACGCGGTCACGCAACTGCCGTTCTGCGCCGGCGGCTTCGGCGTTATCTACCTAGTTGCCTCGCTGACGCTGGGGGTCGGCTTCATCGCCGGCGCCGTGCGCCTGTACCGGCACGCCGACCGGCGCTCGGCGCTGCGCCTATACCTCTACTCGCTCGCCTACCTCGCGCTGCTGTTCTGCGCGATGGTCGCCGACCGACACCTATAGGATTTATCCCATGATGACTCGACGCCTTGCGCGCAAGAACATTCGCACCGCCCTGATCGTGTCCGCGATCTGCATGTTCATGTTCGGCCTGACGTTTGTCGTGGCCGCCGCCTACGTCTCATGAGCCCACTCGATCCCGAGGTCCCGCCGGTTGGCGAGGAGATCCACCTTCCCGGCCCGAGCATCCTGCCGGTGCTCACCGCGGTCGGGATCACACTGGCGCTCGTTGGCATCACGACGTTCATCGAGTTCACCGTCGTCGGCGTGATCATGACGGTCTGGTGCGTGGCGCGCTGGATCAAAGACACGCGCGAAGAAATCGACGAGCTCCCGCTCGACGAGCACTGAACCGCGCGCGGCCCGCTGCCGTGGCGGTGGCAGGCCTGGCCCCTCCCCAAGGGCAGGCGTGCCACCTCCCCTTCACCCCACGGCCACCCTGGCGGGCACCGGGCAGATCGCCCCATCGTCTGTCCAGCAGCGCACAACGTCGCGCACCGACAGGATGCCGACCGTCTCTCCCCGTTCGAGAACGATCAGATGACGAAAGCCGCCACGCGCCATCGCTGCGGCGGCCTCCTCCAGCGACCAATCTGGCGCGGCGAATACGACGTCGCGCGTCAGATGGTCGGCAACGGACTCTTGGTCAGGGTCCTGCCCGGCGCCGACCGAGACGAGGATGTCACGCTCGGTGATGATCCCCGGGCCGTGGCCGTCGGGGTCCATCACCACCGCGGCGCCGACCTGGCGCTGGGACATCAGCCGCGCGACGCCGCGCAGCGTGTGCCCTGGCCCCACGGTGAGGACCATCTCAGTCATGCCCTCGCGAACCTGCATGCCCTCACCTCGACTAAATGTTTGCAACGATTGCCTCAATCTACTCGTTGAGGCCGGCCTCGTCAAGGGCCATATAGCGGTCCGTCGACGGAGGCATTAGGATCACGGCCGGGATGGAGTGGACCGCGGCACATAGCTTTTCGGCGCGCACGGGGACGGGTGCGCGTGTCTAGGCAGCGCTCGCTGACGCTGGCGATCATCGCGGGGGTGGTGGCGATCGCGCTCGGCATCCTGCTCAGCTACGAAATCCCGTGGTTCCCGGCCCAGGCATCGGTGCAAGCGCATAACACCGATCACCTCTACCACGTGCTTGTGATCGCGACGATCCCGATCTTCGTGCTCGTCGTCGGCGTGATCTTGTACTGCGTCTGGCAGTTCCGCATGAAGCCCGGCGAGGAGCTCAAGGACGGCCCTCCCATACACGGAAACACGCGGCTGGAGGTGTTCTGGACGGCGCTGCCGTCGGTCCTGCTGCTGAGCATGGTCGGTTACTCGTTTGTGGTGCTGCACGACAACGAAAAGAAACCTGCCCACGAGATCCAGATCGGGGTCACCGGCCAGCAGTTCTTCTGGTCCTTCCAGTACCCGCCGTCGGTCACGGGCGGCGCACCGATCAACAGCTACAAGCTGTACTTGCCGGACAACGAGTCGGTGTACTTCAATATGCGTTCGAAGGACGTGATCCACGCGTTCTACATCCCGGCGTTCCGCCTGCAGGAGGACGTCGTGCCGGGCATCACCACGCACTACCTGGCGACGCCCGACCGGGTCGGCAACTACGTGGCGGAGTGCAACCTGCTCTGCGGCGTGGGGCACTCGCTGATGCGCACGACCGTCCACGTCGTGACACCCGAACAGTTCCGGGCGTGGATCAAGAGCCAGCTCGCCCTGAGCTCTAGCAGCACGAGTACCGCAGGCGGGGCCGGCGGGGGTACGAGCGGATAATGTTCGGCCGATGACCGCCAAGCTCCGCGCCCCGGGCTTCTACCGCGCCGGCTGGCTGATGGTCGGCGCCGTCGGCTTTGCGACGCTGCTGACGTGGCTGGTGCGTATGTCCACCGGACACACGACGTTCCAGCACTACCTCTCAGGCGACGCGATCCTGACGGTCTCGCTGCTGGCGGTCCCGATCGCGTTCCTCGTGGGGATCGGCGGCTTTGACTACTGGTACTACTGGGCGACCGGGCGCCCGACGCGCCCGGAGGACCACTCCGGCCACGGGGCGCACACGTGGCGGGACTACTTCCGCATCAACACCGATCACAAGGTGATCGGCATCCAGTACACGGTCAACTCGTTCTTCTTCCTGCTCGTGGGCGGCTTGCTGGCGATGTTGATGCGCGCCCAGCTCGCGCAGCCGGGATCGCACTTCGTCAGCGCCAACACCTACAACGGGCTGTTCTCGGTCCACGCGACGATCCTGATCTTCCTGTTCATCATCCCGGTGTTCGCCGGCCTGGGGAACTTCGTCATACCGCTGATGATCGGCGCCCCTGATATGGCGTTCCCGCGCCTGAACGCGCTGTCGTTCTGGCTGCTGCCGGTGGCTGGCATGATCATGCTGCTCAGCTTCCTTGCTCCTGGCGGGGCGTTCGCGGACGGCTGGACGGCGTACGCGCCGCTGTCTGATCAGGCGCCGATCGGGCAGACGTTCTTCGCGATCGCCGTCCAGTTCGCCGGCGCGTCCTCGATCATGACCGCGCTTAACTTCCTCGTGACGATCATCACGATGCGTGCGCCAGGGATGAGCTTCTTCCGTCTGCCGCTACTCGTGTGGGCGAACTTCGCGACCTCGTTGCTGGTCGTGATCGCGACCCCGTTCATCGCCGCCTCGCAGTTCTTCGTACTGCTGGACCGCGCGCTCGGCTTCAACTTCTTCAACGCGGCCAAGGGCGGTGACGTGCTGATGTATCAGCACGTCTTCTGGTTCTACTCGCACCCGGCGGTCTACATCATGATCCTGCCGGGGTTCGGGATCATCAGCGAAATCATCGCTGTGAAGGCGCGCAAGCCGATCTTTGGCTACCGCATGATGGCCTTCTCGCTGCTGGCGATCGTGGGGCTCGGCTTCACCGTGTGGGCACACCACATGTTCACATCGGGGATGGCCAACTGGATACGCATCCCGATGGCGATCACCACATCGATCATCGCGGTACCCACCGGCATCAAGGTCTTCTCGTGGCTGGCGACGCTGTGGCGCGGCGTGCTGCGCCTGGATACGCCGATGCTGTTCGCGCTGGGCTTCCTGACGACGTTCACGCTCGGCGGCATCAGCGGCGTGATGCTCGCGATGATCCCATTCGACATCGACGTCAGCTCGACGTACTTCATCGTCGCCCACATCCACTACGTACTGTTCGGTGGCTCGCTGATGACGATCTTCGCGGGCGTCTACTACTGGTTCCCGAAGATGACCGGGCGCATGTACGACGAGCGCCTGGGCAAGTGGCACTTCTGGACAACGTTCGTGTTCATGAACCTGACGTTCGGGCCGATGCACATCGCCGGTCTGCAGGGGATGCCGCGCCGCGTCGCCACGTACGCCGCCAAGTTCGCGGACATCAACCTGTTCATCTCGATCGCGAGCTTCGCGCTCGGGTTGAGCACGCTGATCTTCGTCTACAACATGATCAACAGCTGGCGTGGTGGCCCAAAGGCGGTGGCCAACCCGTGGCGCGGGATGACGCTCGAGTGGCAGGTGTCCTCGCCGCCGCCGATCTTCAACTTCGACCGCGTCCCGACGGTCGTCGGCGGTCCTTACGAGTACGGCGTCCCGGGGGCGGTCCACGGCATCCTCACGCCGCCGACCCCCGCGACCGTGGGAGCGGGCTCGGGCATGGCGCGAGCACCCAGCTAATGACGAGGAGGAAAGAGCCGTGAAGGAAGTCCTGGTGGTAGCCAACCGCACGCTCAGCGGCGTGAAGCTGCTCGCGGCGGTCCGCGAGCGCGCGTCCGCCGGCGACGCCCACTTCCGCCTAGTCGTGCCCCAGACGAAGCCCTCCGCGGGCCTGGTGATCTACGACGAGGCGGTACGCGAAGCGGCACAGGTGCGCGTCGACCTCGCTCTGTCGGCGGTCGCCGCTGAAGGAATCGCCGCCACCGGGGAAGTCGGTGACCAGGACCCGTTCATGGCGACGATGGACGCGATCGCGGTGCACAGGCCCGACGAGATCATCGTCTCCACGCATCCGGCCGAGAGCTCGGGATGGCTGCGGCGCGATCTGATCGAGCGCATTCAAAACGCGAGCGGCCTGCCCGTGACACACATCGTCGTAGACCTCGACCAGGAGGGCCTGTCGTTCAAAGTTACGCTCGTGGTCGCCAACAAGACGTCCAGCGGCGAGGAGCTGATCGCGCACCTGAAGTCGAAGGCAGCACAGGACGACGGGCGCCTGTTCATCGCCGTGATCCCGCAGGTGGACGGCAGCGGCAACGCCCCGCGCGAGGCGCGCGAGCGCCTCGCGAGCATGCTCGACCGGCTGCACGCCGCCGGGCTGCTCAGCTCCGGCATGATCGGCGATCCCGACCCGTATACGGCGACGATCAACGCACTCGAGCTGTTCCACGTCGATGACGTGGTCATCTCAACCTTGCCCGGAGAGCGCTCCGGTTGGCTGCGCTCGAACCTAGTCGAGCGCGTGAGCAGCGCCACGCCCGCGCCGGTCGAGCACGTCGTCGTAGATCCGCAGGCCACCACGATCGCGGCGCCGGCCGCATAGCGAGGCACCGTGGAGGCAGCCAGCATCCCCCACCCAGCCGGTCACGCCCACGGGGCGGACGAGCACCACGGCCCGCCGCCGGCTCACAAGAGCTCGAGGGTCGAAGCGCCGTTGCTCGGGATGCTGCTTTTCATCATCTCCGAGGTGATGATCTTCGGCGCGTTCTTCACGGCCTACTTCTTTATCCGCATCGCCGAAGGCGACCCGTGGCCGGCCCCCGGTACCCACCTGCCGGTGCCCGTCGCGTTCGTCAACACGCTAATCCTCGTCTCCTCGTCGTTTACGCTGCACTGGGCCGAGACATCGATCAAGCGCGGCAACCGCTTCGGGCTGAAGGCCGGGATGCTCAGCACCTTCCTGCTCGGCTGCACGTTCCTGTTTATCCAGATCAACGAGTACGCCAACATCGGCTTCGCCCCCCAGGACCACGCCCAGCAGACGATTTTCTACTCGCTCACCGGCCTGCATGGCTGCCACGTGTTCATAGGCCTGCTGATCCTGCTGGCGGTCACCGTGCGCGCCTTCCGCGGCCACTACAGCCCCGACTCGCACCGCGGCGTCGACATACCAGGGATCTACTGGCACTTCGTCGACATCATGTGGATAGTCGTCTTCACAACCGTCTACGTCCTCTGACGCCCGTGGACGCGGCGTGAGGCGGCGTCCTCCCCCTCCGGGGACGATGCGATCGCTCATGTGCGAAGCACACTTCGCTCACTGCGTCCTTGCCTCACTTGGTCCACGGGCGTCAGGCGCGCAAGTCCCCACATTTGATCGTCCACGACTGTTGCCCGACTCGCCATGCTGAACCCGCTGCGCTCGGAGGACGATGCGTTTCGCGTGCTGCTGTACGTGATCGCCGGATTCGCGGTGATCATCGCGCTGATCGTGATCCTGCGCGCGATCTTCTGAGGATCTTCCGAGTTGGGGTCCACGCCGCATGCGCGGCCCCGCGGCGGGCACATGTGCCCGCCGAACTACTTCACCGTGATCGTGCCGTACATCCCCGCGGCGCGGTGACCGGGGGCCTCGCAGAAGAACGTGTACTTGCCGGGTTTGAGGTTGACGGTCACTGAGGTGCTGCCCTTGGTGATGAAGCTGCTCGCGCCGAGCGCCGCGCCCTTCGCGGTGGCTCCGTTTTCGCCAGCTTCGACGGCGATGTTGTGCGAGACGCCAGACATGTTCGCCATCACGATCGTGACCGCGCCCGGTTTGGCTTCGGCCTTGGCGGTCGTGTACGCAAGCTGGCCGGACGGGTTGGCGTCGATGTCGAGCTTGCCGGCCTTCTCGACCGCTGGCTTGCCCGCGCCGGGCGCTTCGACGGCGCTCGCCAACAGGCCGGTGTCCTGCCCGGGGTTGTCGGCGGCCTGGGCGACATAGGCGGCGATGTCGGCGAGCTTCTGGCCGCTGGCGAGGCCCGCGGGCATGATCCCGGTCGAGTTCGGGTTCTGCACCTGGCCTTCGACGACGGTGCGCACGGCGTTGCGCTGCAAGCCTTCGGCGAGGCTCGTGCGGAAGACTTCGTCGAGGTCCGGACCGACGATACCTTTGGTGTCGGCGCGCGCCAGCGTGTGGCATGAGCCGCACTTGGCGACGAACTCCTGCTTGCCGACGATCAGGTTCGCGTTATCGGCGCCCTTGACACCCGCGCAGCCGGCCGCGCCGAGCGCGAGCGCGCCGAGCAGACCGGCGGCGATCGTACGCCCAGCAAGCCTGCTCACGCGCCCAGGGCCGCAGCGCGAGACATGCCTCTCCTCCTCGAAGCTCACGGCGGGAACCCTATCTGAAGCGGCGGCTAGCGAACACGCAGATGCGCAGCCCATCCGCGCCGCGATCTCTCGCCCACCGGCTCAGGTAAAGTTGGGGACATGAGCACGAAACAGCGCTATCGCATGCGCGCTCCCTCTAGCGGGCGCGAAGTCGTGATCGAGGCCCAGCCCGAGGAGATCTACCTCGACCGCGAATCGGGCGAGCGGCTCGAAGTCGTCGGCAAGATGCTGCCGCTGGCGCCGTCGGACTCGCGGCTGCCGTGGGCGGTGGAGAACCTGCGCTTCTGCCCCTGGTGCGCCCAGCACTCCCAGAAGGATCTCAACGACTGCCCGACGTGCGGCAGGCGCATGGGACCGCTGTGAGGGCACGCGCCGCGCTCGCCGCGTGCGTGGCGCTGCTGTGCGGGCTTACGCTCGGCGCCTGCGGCGGCAGCAGCGTCTCCGACGCGATCCCCAAGAGCACGCCCGACATAACGCCGCCGACGGACACCAGCGCCGAAGCCGCCGCCGCGCAGACGACCTCGACGGCGACGACGTCCACCAAGACGAGCAAGACCAGCGAAACGTCCTCCTCGAGCAGCGAAACCCCAGCCAGCGAAAGCAGCGAAGCACCCTCGAGCTCAGGCGCCCCCAGCACCGAAGGAACCTCCGGCGGCGCCTCGGCCGAAAAAGAAAAGGCCGCCAGCGAAGCCAAAGGCGCCGAAGCCCCGGCCAGCCCCACCGGCGGCGCCAGCGCCCCTTAGGGAGTGGAGATCAAAGTCGCGCTATAGGTCAGGCGCGCGGTCTGGTAGAGGCAGTAGTACTGGGCCGCGGAGCCGATTGAAGTCTGCGTGGTCTCGGAGCTGGTGCTCTTACAGCCGCTTTTGGGTCGGCTGGCGCGCCATGAGGTGTCGTTGCCGAAGCCGAGCGCGAGCGCTGGCGCCCACGAGGGCACGGTCAGCGCGACGACATAGCCCTTCTTGATGGGAATTGTCGTTTCGAGAGGGAACTGCGCGGTCTTGCCAAAGTACGGCTGCAGTTTGACGAGCGGGCTCTGCGCCACGAGCTTGTAGGTCAGGTTGGGCTTGCGCTGCGGGGCGAGGATTGCGATCCCCGCTTCGGCTTCGCCGCCCTCGTTGGTGTTGAAGTACTTGATCTGGGTGGCGTTGGGCGCGCCCAGCGAGATCGTCCAGGCGACGATCGTGCCGGCGCGCGGCGCGCTCAGCAAGTTGCGTTCCGAGCCGACCTTGACCTGGAAACCGGTCGTGCGGCTGACCGCCAGGCACGGGTTCGTCGGCCCGCTACCGGGACAGCTCGGCACGGTCGCCGGCGTGGTCGCGCCGATGACGCCGACTTCTGTGAGCGTCGCGGGCGCCACGGCAGGCAGCACCAGCGCGAACGCCGCGACGCTCGCTGAGCACGGCTATGGATATTCGTCTCATGTGTGCCATTGAACACGCCTGCGCGCTCGTTGTCGCGGTGTGACTACTTCGCTATCGCCCGGCACAGTTCCTGCGCCGCGGCCTGGATCTGCACCTGATCGCCCGCGGCGGGTACCCACGGCAGTCGCAGCGGATCGCCGTCGTAGCGCGGGATGACGTGCACGTGGAAGTGGAAGACCGTCTGCCAGGCGGCGGCTCCACAGGCGTTCAGGAGGTTGACCCCGTCGGCGCCGAGGCGCTCCTTCATGCGTGTGGCCAGGCGCTGGGCGGCGAGCGCCACCGCGCTGAGGTCCTCGCGCTCGACGCTCAGTAGGTCGATCGCTGTGCGCGCGCGGGATCACCAGCGCGTGGCCGCGTGTCGCGGGGGCGATGTCCATGAAGGCGATCGTGCGCTCGTCTTCGTCGACGATCCGCGCCGGCAGATCGCCGGCGAGGATCTTGCAGAAGATGCAGTCGGGGTCGGCCATACGGCGCAGATCCTAGCCTTGCGCCAGCGCGCGGGCGTAGTCGAGCGCCTGCTCGCGACTCTCCAGCTCGCCCGCGTACTGCGCCTCGGCGAGCTGCTCGAGCAGTTCCCCCACGCGCGGTCCGGTGGCGATGCCCAGTGCGGCCGCGAGCTCGTCTCCGCGCAGCAGCGGCTTGCGGCGGACCTTCGGCGCGCCAGCGCAGGGCATCGGCGAGCAGCCCGCGAGCGACGGCGAGGTGCGCCTGCACCGCCTCCTGCGCGCGATCGCCACGGGTCGCCAGCCGGTCGGCGATCGACAGCAGCGTGACGTCGACCTCGACGGGCGAGCACGCGCGCAGATAGGCGAACACGGTGCGCTGCGCGCGAGCGGCTGCGGCTCGTGGACGAGGAAGCCCAGGCGCAGGTGCTGGCGCACGAGCGCGGCCACGTGCGCGCGCAGCCGCTCGCTTGCGCGCAGCCGCTCGAGCACCGCCGCGCGCGAGCTCGGCTCCGCGCGCGTCGTGGCCGATGAACGTCACGCGCCCGTCCTCGGCGCGGACCGCGCGTGTGAGCGGCTTGGCGGCGTCGTGCAGCAGCGCGCCCCAGCGCAACGCGTCTCCGCGCGTCAGCTCGTCGGCCAGCGGCTCCGCTAGCAGCGCGTCGACCTGCGGGCGCCGGCCGCCGATGCCCGCCTGCAGCTGCTCGCTCCAGCGGATCCGCGCCACTCGTCAGCTCGACCGTGCGATCGAGCACCTCAAGCGTGTGGCCGAGCACGTCGAGGTGGTGAAAGCGACTCTGCTGCACGCCGCGCAGCGCCTCGAGCTCCGGCAGGACCACCGCGGTCGCCCCCAGCGCGCTCATCATCTCGAGCCCTCGGCGAGCCTGACGCGCGGCGATGATCCGCCGCAGCTCAGCGAACACCCGCTCGGCGGAGACACCGCCCAGCCCGTCCGCGTGCGCGCGCGCAACGCGCACGGTCTCGTTGTCGGCCTCCAGCTCGAGCTCGGTCGCGAGGCGCACTAGGCGCAGCACCCGCAGCGGGTCCTGCGCGAACG
Organism: uncultured Solirubrobacteraceae bacterium; assembly: GCA_963735615.1. Lineage (GTDB taxonomy): Bacteria > Actinomycetota > Thermoleophilia > Solirubrobacterales > Solirubrobacteraceae > Palsa-744. The sequence goes on along the minus strand of CAVTLO010000003.1, from coordinate 802,225 downwards.
CGCTCGTGGCGGCCATCCGCAGGCGACCCGCGCGCAGGTCCTGCAGGCCGCCGAGCGGGTCGATCGGCGCGCCCCCGGCGAGCGGCTCGGCGATCGCGTTGATCGTGAAGTCACGCAGCGCGAGGTCGGCCTCGATGCTTTGCCCGCGCAGCGGCTCGACGTCCACCTGCCAGGCGCCCGCGCGCGCGACCACACGCCAGGAGCCGAAGTCCTCTGAGAGGGCAAAGCACGCGGCGCGCCCGGCCGCACGGGCGATCGCGCGCGCGGCCTGCGCGGGATCAGCGTCGACGACGACGTCCACGTCGGCGGTCTGCCGGCCGAGCAGGCGGTCGCGCACTGCGCCGCCGACCAGCCATGCCCGTGTGCCCGCCAGCGCGGTGCGGGCCACGTCCACGCCGGCGCTCATGTCAAGCCGGTGTCCGCCGTTCGTACCCGCGCGCGGGGAGCGCCGGCATCGACCGCGACGCCGTCGCGGTGGTAGAGCCGCGGCACGCGCGGCGTCAGCGCGCACGTGATCTCGTAGTTGATCGTGTCGCAGGCGGCGGGCGACCTCCTCGGCGGTGATCCGCTCTGAGCCCTGGATGCCGATCAGGATCGCGCGCTCGCCGCGAACGCCCTCGGGGTCGACGTCGAGGCCCAGGTCGACCGTGATGCTGTCCATGCTGACGGTGCCGACGAGCGGGTGGCGGTGCCCGCCGATCAGCACGTCGGCGTTGTTGGAGAGGCCGCGGCGCCAGCCGTCGCCGTAGCCGATCGGCAGCACGCCGACGTAGGTGTCGCCGTCGGCGACGAACTGCCGCCCGTAGCCGGCGCTCTCCCCCGCCCGGCACAGCTTTGCCTCGGCGACGTAGGAGCTCAGCTCGAGCGCCGGCTCGAGCGCCCTGGACGCCGGGTCCTTGCCGAACGGGTCCATGCCGTAGATGGCGATCCCGCAGCGCACCATGTCGAATTGTGCTTCGCCCTCGCGCATCGTCGCGGCGCTGTTGGCGGCGTGCACGATGACCTCCGGGTGTTCGTCCTTGACGGTGCGTGCCCAGCGTGTGAAGTCGGCCAGCTGACGGGCGAAGAAGCCATCGTCCTTGAGCTCGTCGGCGGTCGCGAAGTGGGTCATCACGCCGGCTAGCCGCACGCCAGCGCTCTGTTGCGCGACCGCAGCCACGCGCGAGGCCTCCTCCGGGTCGCGCGTGCCGAGGCGCCCCATCCCGGAGTCGAACTTGACGTGCACGCGCCCGCCACCCGCCGCGGCGACCGCGGCGAGGTAGCACTCGTTCCACACGACCACATCCGCGTCCGCCGCGAGCGCCTCTTCGAGCTCGAGCGGGCTGAGCGCGCCCATCACGAGCACGCGCACGTCGCGCAGGCCCGCGTCGCGCAGCTCGCGCGCCTCACGGCGTCGGCGACGGCAAGCCAACTCGCGCCGCCGGCGAGCGCCGCGCGCGCGCTCGCCACCGCGCCGTGCCCGTACCCGTCGGCCTTGACGACCGCGCACAGGGCCACCCCGGGGCGCAACTGCGTGCGCAGACGCGCGCAGTTACGCCCGATCGCCGCGACGTTCACGCTCGCCCGCGCCCTGCGCATGGCTGCTCCGTCGCAGCGCTCCGACGCCGACTTGATGCGCCCCTCAGCCTGTGCCCCGTCAGCCATCCCCATGCGCTCCATTGTGCATCGCCGTGAACCGCCTCACCCGCCACCCGCCGTTGCAACACCTCGATCATCACATGCGGCGCGGCGGCGCGCTGCCGGCAGCGCCGCGATCACGTCCGTGGCGATCACTCCCTCGGCGCCACCGAGCGTGCGTGCTGCCTGCCTGCCGGCCTCCGCGTGCATCCACACGCCCGCGGCGGCCGCCGTGAACGCGTCGAGACCCTGGGCGAGCAGAGCCGCGATCACACCGGCGAGGACATCGCCGGTTCCGGCGGTCGCGAGCGCCGGGCTGGCGCCCGGGCTCACGGCCACGCTCCCGTCCGCTGTTGCGATCAGCGTGTCATCGCCCTTCAGCACGACCACCGCGGCGGCCTGCTCGGCGGCGGCGCGGACGTGGCGCAGGCGCTCGCGCTCGATCTCCGCGCTGTCGCACTCGAGCAGGCGGCCGAGCTCGCCCGCGTGCGGGGTGAGCACCGTCGGCGCGCGCCTTGCGGCGAGCTCGCCCAGTCTGCCGGCGTGGGCGTTCAGCCCGTCGGCGTCTAGCACCAGCGCGACGTGCGCCTGCTGCGCGAGCGCGCGCGCGAACGCGAACGCGCCGGCGCTGCGTCCGAGCCCGGGGCCGAGCGCGATCGAGCCGCCGCGAGCGCTCGCCTCGATCACACCGGCGACCGCGTCTGCGCTCAGCGAACCATCGTCGTCGGGCAGCCCCCGGGTCATCAGCTCAGGGGTGCCGGCGGTGGCCAGGACGAGCTGCAGCGAGGCGGGCACGCAAGCTGTCACGTACCCCGCGCCGGCGCGCATGCTCGCCTCCGCGGCCATCCGCGGCGCGCCGGTGAGCCCGCGCGATCCGCCAGCGACGAGCACGTGGCCGGAGCTGAACTTCGTCGAGGATGCGCCTCTGCGCGGTAGCTGCGTGAGCACGCCAGCCGTGATCAACCCCACCGACGCGCCGCCGGGAGCGCCGCGGGGGACGCCGATGTCGAGCGTCTGCACCTCCCCGCGTGGGCCTTGCCGGGCCTGATCCACAGCCCTGGCTTGGCCGCATGGAAGGTGACCGTCAGCGCGGCGCGCACGGCCGCACCGCGCACGACGCCCGTCGAGGCGTCCACGCCGCTTGGCACGTCCACGCCCACGACGCGGCGCGTCCGCGCGGTTGATGCGTCGATCGCGCGGCCACCGCGCCGTGCGGCTCACCTGAAAGCCGGTACCGAGCAGCGCGTCGACGAACACGGCCGCGCCGCTGAACACATCCGCCCCAGAGGATGGCGCCCCCTGCTCGCCCGTTCTCCCCCGTCCACGCGGCGCCGCCCAGCTGCACGGGCGGATCGCCGGGCAGACGGTCGAGGTTCGCGCGCGCGTCGCCCGCGAACTCCTGCGGCGCGCGCCGTGCACACGACCGTGACGTCCTGCCCGGCCACGCGCAGCAGGCGCGCGACGACGAGCCCGTCGCCGCCGTTGTTGCCCTTGCCACAGACGACCGTCACCGGCCCGTCGGGCGCGACGCGCTCGAGCAGCGCGCGCGACCCCGGCGCCCGCACGCTCCATCAGCTCGAGGCCAGCGACCCCTTGCTCCTCGATCGCCCATCGGTCAACCTCACGCATCGCCTGGGCGTCGGGAAGCGGCACGAGCCAGGCGGCAGCGTGCTCATTCACGCGAGCTAGCTCCACCGTGAGCCGCCGACACGCGCGATCGCCCGCAGGCGGCAGCGGTGGATCCTCGCTCCGGGGGCCGGCCGCTCGATGCTACTTGCGGACCAGCGGACTGCGAGCGTGGCTCCAGTGCTCGGCCAGCACGCGCACCGGGCAGCGTCAGCAGGTCGATGAGGGCACCTGCTCGAAGCGCTCGTCGCTGAACGCCGCCTCGGTCTCGGTGACCGCGTCGACGAGCGCCGCGTAGCGGTCGCGGTAGCCCTCGAGCACGCGGCGGGTCTCGGCCGGCGCGAGCGCCTCGCGGAACTGCACGTGCAGCAGCGTGATCCCGCAGACGCAGCCCGCGTCGATCTCGGGGACGAGGATCAGCCTGCGTCCGTCGCGGCCACCGACCGCGACGGTGACCTCGCGCTCCTGCGCCGCGCGGTGCTTTGCGCCGAGCAGGCGGTTATCGGAGTCGGTGCGCGAGGGCAGGCTCGACGGCGATGCCGCCGCGGTCGACGATGTCGATGGTCGCGGCCGCGGTGACGTCGCCCTCGATCCGGTAGCGCGTGAAGCCTTCGACGTCGAGTGACCGCGGGGTCGAGCGCGCGCGAGCGTGCGCAGCCCGCGGTAGACAGGTGCTCGCACCGACGCGCCCGCCGCGAGCGCGCCGGCGACGAGCGGGACGCCCAGCAGCTCGTCCTCGCTGCGTGAGATCCCGACGGTGACGGTCTTCGCCTGGTGCTTGATCGCGTCGACCGGTCGGGTCAGCTCGCCGATGGCCGTCGGTCAGCGCCGCGGCGAGGTCCTCGACGATCGCGCTCGGGCGTGCCGACGCGTGTCGTATTCGAACTCGTACCCCTCGACCGGCAGCGACGCCGGTCGCGTACCGCAACAGCGACGCCACGCGCGACCGCGGTGGACGCCTCGAGGTTGCCGTTGTAGGCGCCCGCGCGCAGTCGCGCGAAGAACTGCGCCGCGAAGCGGCTCGAGCGTTGGCCCGAGCGCGCGCAGCACGGCGTCTCCGGAGACTCCCACTGGCCGTCCGCCAGCGTTTCGATCGCTGAGCGCGCCTCCCGCAGCGGCCGCGCGTGCGCGTCGATCGCGAGCGCGGCCTCGTAACCGAACAGGTGGCCGACCATCGCCGAGAGCACGAACGCCAGCTCGGGCGCGACGGCGGGGACCGCGATGACGTGCGACGCGACCGCGAAGCGCGCCTGCTCGCCGCGGTCGGCGACGACGATCGGGGCGGCCTTGTGCGCGGCGAAGATCGCTACCTCCTTGGCCACATCGTCGGCGGTGGCGCCCGAGCAGCCCGGCGGCGCAGACGAGCACCAGCGGTTCGGAGGAGAGGTCGATGTGCTTCTTGTCCTCCGTGCCGTCGCAGGCGACCGAGTGGTAGCAGAGCTCCGAGAGCTTGATCCGGATCTCCTCGGCGGCGACGCGATTGGAGCCGCTTGCCGACGACGGCCCAGTGACGCCGGTAGGGCGCAAGCTGCCGATGCCGCCGCGGCGATCGTCCTGCCGCTCGGTCGAGAACCTGCGCCATCGCCTCGGGCAGGGCCCGCAGGGCGCGCAGCAGCCGATCGGAGCGACGCTCGTCGCGACACCCGAGGTGCTCGGCGAGGGCCTGCGGCGAGCAGCAGCCCGGCGGCGACCTGCGAGTAGAACGCCTTCGTGGAGGCGACGCTCATCTCGACGTCGCGCCCGTCGGAGGTGTAGAGCACGCCGTCGGCCTTGTCCACGAGATCGCTGCTCGCGCCGGTTGACGATCGCGAGCACGCGGGCGCCGCGACTGCGCACCAGGTCGACGGTGCGGTTGGTGTCGGTGGTGGTGCCCGACTGGCTGACGGCGATCACGAGCGTGTCGCTCATGTCGTCGGCGAGCTCGAAGCCCGAGAGCTCGGTCGCGAGGACGGCGTCGACGCGAACCGGCAGCGAGCCGAGCGCGGCGACGATCGAGGCGGCGACACTCTGGGCGGCGACCGCGGCGGTGCCCTGGGCGATCACGCGGATGCGCACGATCAGCCCGTTGCTGCAGCCGCTCGATGACCGTCGGCGGCAGCATCTCGGAGCCCAGCTTCACGCCGAGGCGCCCATCCGCGCGCTCGACGATCTTGCCGCGCAGCGTCTTCATGAACGATTGCGGCGCCTCGGATATCTCCTTGAGCAGGAAGTGCGGGAAGCCGGTGCGGTCGATGTCGCGCGGCGGTGATCTCGGCGACGCGGCACCTCGCTCTCGACGAGCGGCCTCGGCGCACGGTCGTAGCCGACGCGCTCGATCGCGCCGAGCGTACCGGCGCCATCGCGCTGCAGCACGAGCACCTGACCGGAGCTGCCGTCCGCGGAGCCCTCGCCCTCCATCGGCAGGTAGCGCGCGGTCTCCTGCGACCACGCCGTAGGGCTCGCTGGCCACGACGAAGGCGTCCTCGGCGAGGCCGACGTACAGCGACTGGCCGCTCCCGCGCAGGGCCAGCTGCAGGCGGTCGGGGGTCTCCGCGGCGCTTAGGCGCGATCGCGGCGGAGCCCTCGCAGCGGGCGACCGTCGCGCAGAAGGCCTCGTCGGCGGAGTCCCCATGTGCAAGGCGACGCGCAACGAGCGTCGGGCAGGACCTTGCTGTCGGTCGTGATCTCGGCGGGCAGGCGCAGCCCCTCGGCGTCTCGCAACTCGGCGTGGTTGTCGATGTCGCCGTTGATCGCGGCAACGACGTATGGCTTGCCGGCCGCCCCGAGCTCCTCGCTGTTCAGGGGATGGGCGTTGGCCTCGGAGATCGCGCCGACGCTCGCCCAGCGCGTGTGGCCGAGAACGGTAGCGACGGCATCGGGACCGGCGAGGGCGCGGTGCAGCAGGGCGTCGTTGCGATCGCCGCCCGCAGCGCGTGCGTGTTATCGCCGAGCTCGCCGATCTCGGCGGCGACCTTGTACACGAAGCTCAGGTGTCCGCGCGGAGCGCGGATGGCCATCGACGTGAACAGCTCGTCGGAGCGCGCCGAGAGCAGCGCGGCGGCGTCGGGCTGGTCGAGGTCGATGCCGTGACCGCTGACGAGCACGTGCAGTCCGGCGGAGTCGCGTCCGCGCACCTCGAGCCGGTCGAGCGCCGACAGCGCTACCTGCATCGCCCAGTACGCGGTGAGCGCCGAGCTGGACTGGCCGACGGCGTTCTCTGCCAAATCGGCGACCCCGCGGGCGGTGGACGTGCGGTCGCGGCCGAGCGCCCAAACGACGTCCTTCAGCCGCACGAGGACCGCGTTGCCGGCCTCCAGCTCATCGCCGGCCCAGACTCACCTCGCCGCCGTCAAGCGCCGATTCGAGGTCCGCCAGCAGCGAGCCCAGCGTCGCCGCCCTCTGTTCGAGCCCAAGCACATCCTCGAGCCCCGCGGCGGCGAGCAGCGCGATCGTCCCGAGCGGGCCGCGCAGGGCGCCGTCGATCGTCTCGAGCTCTGTGGCGATCGACGCCAGATCAGCCGGCATCGGGTCGCGCCGCGCTGGCGCGCAGGCGCTCGAGCGCCTCGTCGAGCGCTGTCAGGCTGCGCCCGATGTCGGGCGCAGCAGCGCCCGACGGGCGTCGATAGAGGACCCCGACGATTCCGCACATTGCTCAGAGGCTAGCGTGGACCGTTTGCGATCCGCACGCCTGCTCGGCAACTATCCGAGCTCGCGCTCGACGAGCGCGACCAGGCGACCGCAGAGCGCCTCGGCCTCCTCGTCGGTGGGCGCCTCGACCATCACGCGCACCAGCGGCTCGGTGCCGCTCGGGCGCACGAGCACGCGCCCGCGCCCGGCCAGCTCGGCAGCGGCGGCCTGCACGGCGGCGCCCACCTCGTGCGCGTGCTCCAGCGCGCCGCGGTCGCGCACGCGCACGTTGACGAGCCGCTGCGGCAGCTTGGACATGGCGTCGCGCTCGCTCAGATCCGTGCCGCCGAGCGCCTCGAGCGTCAGCAGCGCACTGGCGATGCCGTCGCCGGTGCGGTTGAAGCCCATGTCGATGATGTGCCCCGACTGCTCGCCGCCGAGCGTCCAGCCGCGGGCGCGGAGCTCCTCGAGAACGTAGCGGTCGCCGACCTGCGTTGTGCCCACCTGCACGCCCTCGCGCTCCATCGCCGCGTGGAAGCCGTAGTTGGTCATCACCGTGACCGCGACGCCGTTGCCGCTGAGACGCCCGCTGGCGCGCAGGTGCAGTGTCGCGAGCGCCATCAGCTCATCGCCGTCGACGACCGCGCCGCGACGATCGACGGCGAGCACGCGGTCGCCGTCGCCGTCGAACGCGAAGCCCATGGCGTGCCCGCCCGCGAGCACCTTACGGGCGAGCTCGTCTACGTGCGTGGAGCCGCAGCCGGCGTTGATGTTGCGCCCGTCGGGCACGTCGGCGATCACAGACACGTCCGCGCCGAGGCGCCTGAAGATCTCGGGCGCAACCTGGTAGGTGGCGCCGTTGGCGCAGTCCAGGAGCACGTCGACGCCGCTGAGATCGAGCTCGCGAAAGCGCACGTGCAGCTCGCGCAAGTAGTCCTCCGGCGCGCCGCGCAGCTCGCGGATGCGCCCGATCGTCGGGGCGCCGCCGGGCGCGCCGGGCGCGTGCGCGTCGAGCTCGCGCTCGATCGCGAGCTCGGACTCGTCGGAGAGCTTGTAGCCGTCGCCGGCGAAGAACTTGATGCCGTTGTCGCGGTAGGCGTTGTGCGAGGCGGAGATGACGGCGGCGAGATCGAAGCCGTAGCGGTGGATCAGCAGCGGCGCGGCTGGCGTCGGCAGCACGCCGCCGAGCAGCGCGTCGCCGCCCGCGGCGCTGACCCCGGCGGCGAGCGCCGCCTGCAGCATCTCACCGGACTCGCGCGTGTCGCGCACGATCAGCACCTGCGGGCGCTCCCCCTTGGGGGACGATGCGCCTGCGGTGCTGCGGGTGGCAGCGGCGCCGAGCGCGAGCGCGAGCTCGGCGGTGAGGAACTCGCCGGCGACGCCGCGAACGCCGTCGGTCCCGAACAACTTGCGGGTCATGCGGGTGGGTGGGGCACGTAGCGCTCCGGCGCTAGCGCTTGGAGAACTGCGGACGCTTGCGCGCCTTCTTGAGACCGGCCTTCTTGCGCTCCTTGGCGCGCGAGTCGCGCGTGAGGAAGCCCCTGCGCTTGAGCTCGCCGCGCAGGTTGGGGTCGGCCTCCAGCAGTGCGCGCGAGACGCCGTGGCGCAGCGCGCCCGCCTGCGCGGAGATGCCGCCGCCGTGCAACCGCGCGACGACATCCATGCGGTCCTGGTAGCCGACGGTCTCGAGCGGCTGGCGGATGTTGCGCTGGAGCGTCAGCCGCGGGAAGTGGTTCTCGAGCGTGCGCCCGTTGACGATGTAGCTGCCGGTGCCCGGGCGTAGCGTGACGCGCGCGATCGCCGACTTGCGCTTGCCGGTCGCGCGGTAGCGGGCGCCGGAGGCGAGGTCGATCGCTGCCGTGGAGATCGGCTGCGCGAGCTCCTCCTCGCGCTCCTCCTCGTCAACCTGTGCCTCCTCAGTGTCATCGTCGGTGGCGTACGGGTCGACGGCGTAGGTGTCCTCGTAGCTATCGCTGCGGCCCAGCGGGTCGACGCCCTCGGGAACGATGTCCACTTCGAGGTGCGCGCCTGGCACCGAAGGCTTCTCGCGCGGTGCGGGCTCCTCCTCTTCCTCCTCTTCCTCCTCGACGGCCTCGACAACCTGCTCGACCGCCTCGACGACATCCTCAACCGCCTCCGCGGCGACCGCGGCGGTCTCGACCGCGTCGGCCGGCGCCTGCGCCTCCGGCGCCTCGGGGGTCTCCGCCGCCGTGTCCACGACGTCGGCCTGCGCCTCGGTCTCCTCGACGTTCTCCCCCTCTGGGGACGCTGCGGGCTGCTCGTCGTCTGCCATCAGGCCTCGATCTCCAGCGGTTGCGGTTTCTGTGCGACGTGCGGGTGCTCGGGCCCGGCGTAGATCTTGAGCTTGGTGATCTGCTTGCGGGCGAGGCGGTTGCGGGGCATCATGCCCTTGACGGCCAGCCTGATGATCTCCTCGGGGCGCCTGGCGAGCATCTCCTCGAAGCTGCGCGAGCGCAGGCCACCGGGGTAGCCGGAGTGGCGGTAGTAGCGCTTGTCCTGGCGCTTGTTGCCGGTCACGTGGATCTTCTCGGCGTTTACGACCACGACGAAGTCGCCGGTGTCGATGTGGGGCGTGTACTCGGGCTTGCGCTTGCCCCGCAGCACGTCGGCGATCTGCGTCGCGAGGCGCCCGAGCGTCTTGCCGTTGGCGTCCACCAACAGCCAGTTGCGCTCGCGGTCGCTCGGCTTCGCTACGTAGGTCTTGACAGAGGGGGCCATGGCGTGAAAAAGGCCACGCGTAACCGCGCGGCGGAGCGGACCACTATAGCTCAGGCCGTTGGCCGACCGCTTTTTGGGAGACGCGTTCGCTCGGTTCCCCGACAGCGTCGCTGGCGCCGGTCACGACAGCTGGCGCCGTCGCGAGGGCAGTTACTCCCACTCGATGGTACCTGGCGGCTTGCTGGTGATGTCGAGCACGACGCGGTTGACCTCGCGCAGCTCGTTGATCATGCGCGAGGCGATCGTCTCGAGCAGGTCGTAAGGGAGCCTGGCCCAGTCTGCGGTCATGGCGTCGTCGCTGGTGACGGCGCGAAGGACGACGACGTAGCCGTAGGTGCGTTCGTCCCCCTGCACGCCGACGGTGCGCACGTCAGGAAGCACGCAGAAGGACTGCCACAGCTCGCGGTAGAGGCCGGCCTTGCGGATCTCCTCCTGCAGGATATGGTCGGCCTCGCGCAGCACGTCCAGGCGCTGCTTGGTGGCTTCGCCGCCGACGACGCGGATCGCGAGGCCGGGACCGGGGAACGGCTGGCGCCATACGAGGCGCTCGGGCAGGCCGAGCTCGGCGCCGACGGCGCGGACCTCGTCCTTGAACAGCGCGCGCAGCGGCTCGACGAGCTCAAACTGCAGGTCGTCGGGCAGACCGCCAACGTTGTGGTGGGACTTGATTGTGGCCGCGCCGGTGCCGCCGCCTGACTCGATCACGTCCGAGTAGAGCGTGCCCTGCACGAGGAAGCGCGCGGGGCCGGCGGGTGCGGCTCCGCCGCCGTCAAGCGCGAGCTTCTCGGCCTCCTCCTCGAAGACGCGGATGAACTCGGCGCCGATCGCCTTGCGCTTGGCCTCGGGCTCGGTCACGCCTTTGAGCTTGTCGAGGAAGCGCGTCTCGGCGTCGACGGCGACGAGCGGCACCTTGAAGGTGTCGCGGAAGGTCTTGACGACCTGCTCGCCCTCGTCCTTGCGCATCAGCCCGTGATCGACGAACACGCATGTCAGGTGCTCGCCGACGGCGCGATGCACGAGCAGCGCCGCGACGGAGGAGTCAACGCCGCCGGACAGCCCGCAGATGACCCTGCCGTCGCCCACCTGCTCGCGGATGCGCCGCACCTGTTCCTCGACGATCGACGCCGCCGACCAGGTCGGCTCACAGCCGCAGATCTCGGTCAGGAAGCGGGTGAGGATCTCCTCGCCGTAGGGGGTGTGCACGACCTCGGGGTGGAACTGGATGCCGTAGATCGCGCGCTCGGGAGCTTCGACCGCGGCTACCGGCGAGCCGCTCGAGGAGGCGAGCGCCAAGAAGCCGGGCGGCGGCTCGAACACGGTGTCGCGGTGGGACATCCAGCATGTCTGCTCGCGCGGCATGCCCTTCAGCAGGACTCCAGGGTCGGCCACGTGCAGCTCGGAGCGGCCGAACTCGCCGACCTCCGCCTGCTCTACGCGCCCGCCGAGCGTGTGCACGAGCAACTGCATCCCGTAGCAGATGCCCATCACCGGCACGCCCAGCTCCAGCAGGCCTTGATCGAGGGGCGGCGCGCCGTCGGCGTACACCGACGCGGGTCCGCCCGAGAGGATGATCCCGCGCGGCTTGCGCGCGGCGATCTGCTCGAGGGGCACGTGGTGGGGCAGCAGCTCGCTGAACACACCGCAGTCGCGCACCCTGCGCGCGATCAGCTGCGAGTACTGCCCGCCATAGTCCAGTACGACGATCTCGTCGGTCGCCGGTGCGGGAATCGCCGATGTGGGAGTTGAATTCTCCGTTGCGGAGGCCGTACCACCATGGCTATACGTGGTCTCCGGCGTGGAGATCGACTTCTGCGCCTCGACACCGGTATCGCCATGGCTATACGCGGGGGCCGGCGTGGATGTCCCCTGCTCGACCACCGGCTCGCGGGCCGTGGCAGCGGAGTCAGTCATTTACGAGGGCGGCTGCCTTCCCGTTGGTGGCGCCCATACCGACGCCCTGGTCGCGCTGCAGCGACTTGCCCTCGGTCTGTAGCGCCGGCGCGACGACGACCTCGGCACGGTTGAACTCCGCCAGGTCCTTGTGGCCGCACGTCGCCATCGACGTGCGCAGGCCGCCGAACAGGTTGAACGTGCCGTCGTTCTCGCGCGCCGGGCCGACGAGGATCTCCTCGAGCGTCCCGTTCTGCGTCGTCGCCACACGCGCGCCGCGCGGGAGGGTTGGGTGAAACGTCGCCATCCCCCAGTGAAACCCACGTCCGGGCGCCTCGTAGGCGCGCGCGAGTGGCGAACCGATCATCACCGCGTCGGCGCCCAGCGCGATCGCCTTGGAGACGTCGCCGCCGTTGCGCATGCCGCCGTCGGCGATGACCTGGCAGTACTCGCCCGTCTCGAGCATGTGCGTCGAGCGCGCGTGCGCGACGTCGGCGATCGCGGTCGCTTGCGGCACGCCGATGCCGAGCACGCCGCGCGTGGTGCACGCGGCGCCCGGGCCGACGCCCACGAGCACGCCCGCCGCGCCGGTGCGCATCAGGTGCAGACCCGTGTGGTAGGAGGCGCAACCGCCAACCACGACGGGCACGTCGAGGCTGGGGATGAACTCCTTCAGGTTGAGCGGCTCGGAGACGGTCGAGACGTGTTCCCCGGAGACGACCGTCCCCTGGATCACGAGCACGTCCAGCCCGGCATCCATCGCGAGCTCGTAATAGTCGAGCACCCGTTGCGGGGTCAGCGACGCCGCGACGACGACCTTCTGCTCCTTGATCTCGCGGATGCGCTGCGCGATCAGCTCGGGCTTGACCGGCTCCTGGTAGATCTCCTGCATCTCGCGTGTGGCGAGCTCCTTCGGCAGCGACGCGATCCGCTCGAGCTGTTCGTCCGCGTCCTCGTAGCGGGTGAAGATCCCCTCGAGGTTCAGCACCGCCAGGCCGCCGAGCTTGCCGATGATGCCTGCGCTCTCGGGCGAGACCACGCCGTCCATCGCCGAGGCGAGCATCGGCAGCTCGAACTGGTAGGGCCCGAGCTTCCAGGAGATGTCGATGTCATCGGGGTCGCGTGTGCGCCGCGAGGGCACGATCGCGATGTCGTCGAATCCGTACGCGCGGCGGCCTTTCTTGCCGCGTCCGATCTCTATCTCCATCGCAGCATCCTCGCAGTCGTCGCGGACATCCAGTCGCATCGCACAGACGGAGGAGCCCCGCACCCGGCGGCGCCGGAGGTACTCCGGTAGGGCGCCATCTGGGGCATGTGGGCGATGCGAGCCAAGTGACGCTGAGCATAGCAATGGGCCCACCGCGGCTAATGCCCTTGGGTATGCTCGAATGACATGAACGACGCTGCGAATACACGCTACGAGCCCGGTGCGGTCGAGACCCGCCGCCAGGCCGCCTGGCAGCGGAACGACGCGTTCATGACGCCGTCGCCGGCGGAGGGGCAGACGAGCATCTACATCAAGCCGTCGGCGCCGTTCACGTCGGGCAACATCCACATGGGCCACGTGCGCAGCTACTCGATCGGCGACGCGTACGCGCGCTTTCGCCGTGCCCGCGGCGACGCGGTGCTGTTCGCGTTTGGCTTCGACGCCTTTGGCCTGCCCGCCGAGCTGGGCGCGATCGCTGGCGGGGAGCCGCCGAGCGAGTGGGTCGGCCGCTGCGCCGCGCACATGACCGCGCAGCTGCAGCGGCTGGGGTTCTCGTTCGACTGGCAGCGCACGTTCATGAGCTCGGACCCGCTCATGTACCGCTGGTCGCAGTGGCTGTTCCTGACGCTGCTCGATGCGGGCCTGATCTACCGCGGCACGAGCAACGTCGACTGGTGCGATAACTGCCAGACGACGCTCGCCTCGATGCAGGTCGAGCCGGGCGGCACATGCTGGCGCTGTCACGGGCCCGTGCGCCTGATCCAGCTTCCGCAGTGGTACCTGCGGATCAGCGAGTACGTGCAGGAGAACGACCGGCGCGTGGCGGAGCTCGCCGCGAGCGGCATCTGGGACGACGTCGCGCTCGCCTCCCAGGAGATCGTGCTCGGGCGCATTGACGGCATCGAGCTCGACCTGCGCGCGCCTGACGGCTCGACGCTCACCGTCTTCACCCCCCATGCCGACGCGATCGCAGAGGCGCGCTTCGTGCTGATGTCAGCCCGTCACCCCGACGCCGATGAGTGGACGTCGGCAGAGGGCGTGCACGAGCAGCTCGAGCAGCTGCGCTCGGGCGGCTGGGAGCGCAGCTCGCGCGAGGCGGAGACGATCCCCGTGATCGACACCGGCCGCGTCGTGAGCAATGTGGACGGGGTCGAGCTGCCGGTGCTCGTCTCCCCCCTTGTCGACGCGCGCTTCGGACCGACGGTGGTGCTCGGCGTGCCCACTCGCGATCGCACCGACGAGCTGATCGCGCGCCGGCTCGGCTTCGAGCTGCCCGAGGCGGCACCGGAGGGCAGCCCCCCCGCCCCCGCTGCGAGCGCTGGCGGCTCCTCGAAGGCGAACTCGAATGTGGCAGCCTCGAACGGGGCCGCGTCGAGTGACAACGCCGTGGCGTTGGCGCCCGGCGCCCGCACGGCTGTGCGCTACCGCGCGTTTGACTTCACGATCTCGCGCCAGCGCTCATGGGGCACGCCGATCCCGATCGTCTACTGCGAGCAGTGCGGCACAGTGCCAGTGCCGCGCGAGCAGCTGCCGGTGCTGCTGCCGCTCGACATCCGCCCGACAGGGACCGGCAACCCACTGGCGGAGCTGGAGGAGTTCGTAAACACCACCTGCCCGTCCTGCGGCGGACCCGCTCGCCGCGAGACCGACACGCTCGACTGCCACTTCGACGCGCTGTGGCTGTGGGTGCCGGCGTGCGTCCCACCCGACGCGCGCGAGCGACCGCTGGAGGAGATCTTCGCGCTGGCGGACCTGCGCCACTGGCTGCCCTCCGAGCGCCTGGTGGCGGGCTCGGACAGCGGCAACTTCGTGTTCGACCAACGAATCATCACGAAGGCGCTGCGCGACCTCGGCCCACTGGCGTTCCTCACCGACGGGGAGCCGTTCGCCGGCTGCCTGTTTCACGAGATGGTCACCGCCGACGGGCGCAAGATGAGCAAGCATCTCGGCAATGTCGTCGACCCCGACGAGCTGGTCGCGCGCTACGGCGCCGACACCGTGAGGTTGGCCGTCCTGTATGCGGCGAGCCCGCAGAAGTCACTGAACTGGAACGACTCGGCGGTGCTGCGCTGCCACCGGTTCCTCGTGCAGGTGTGGGAGTACTCGCACACCAAGCTCGCCCAGGCGCAGCGCGAGCGCGAGCAGGCGGCCGCGGGCTCAGCCCTCGCAGATGACGCGGGCGAGGATGCCAGAGACACGAGCGAGCACCTGCGGCTGAAACTGTCACAGTGGTGCGAGGCAGGTGTGGCCCGGATCACAAAGGACATGGAGGCCCTTGAGATGCACAGCGCCGTGCGCAACGTCATGCGCCTATTTGACCGGATCAAGGACTTCGAGAAACGCGTGGTGGCCCGTGAGGGAGAGCTCGTTGGGGCGAACCTCGATGCGCTCGTCGAGGCCCTCGCCGTGCTGGCCCAGACGCTCGGACCGTTCGCGCCGCATATCGCCGAGGAGCTGTGGCTTGCATCGGGCCACGACCACGGCTCCGCCCTGGCAGGCGAGCACGCCGCACAGACGCCGTGGCCAGGCGTATCGTTCCAGGTGCCCGCATGAGCACTCAGACCGCACACCCCGCGCAGGGGTCCAGGCAGCGGACGCGTTCGTGCGCCACTGGCCTCGTCTGCCATCGCTGCGAGCACAGCTATCCGCTGGAGTCAACTGTATTTGCGTGCCCCGACTGCGGCAAGGGCCTGGACGTTGTCTACGACTACGAGCTAGCGGCGAGCCACTTCCGAGACGTGCCCGGCTCCGAGCGCCCCCAGAACATCTGGCACTTCGAGGAGCTGCTGCCGATCGTAGACGCGTCGGCGCAGGCACGCGTCGGGCAACACTCCGGCTACACGCCGCTGATCCGCGCCGATCGCCTGGGCGCCGAGCTTGGCCTCAGCAATCTCTACCTCAAGGACGACTCCAGCAACCGCCCGAGCCTGTCCTACAAGGACCGCGTGGTCTCGATGTCCGTCGCGCGCCTGCTGGAGCGCGGCGGCACGGAGATCGGCTGCGTCTCGACGGGCAACGTCGGCACGGCCGTCGCCTCGCTGGCGGCGAAGGCAGGCGTCGACGCGTACGTGTTCTACCCCAATGCCCTGGAGGACACGAAGGCGCGCGCGTGCATGGCGCTCGGGGCGAAGGTGTGCCAGGTGGAGGGCAACTACGACGAAGCCAACAAGCGCTGCCGCGAAGTGGCGGAAACCACCGGCATGGACTTCGCGAACATCACGCTGCGCCCGTTCTACGCCGAGGGCGCGAAGACGGCGGCGTTTGAGATCGTCGAGCAGCTCGACTGGCAGTCACCCGACCACATCGTCACGGCCGCCGCTGGCGGCACGCTGTCCTCGCGCCTGCATAAGGGCCTAGTCGAGCTGCAGCTGCTGGAGCTGGCGGAGACCGACACCACGCGCATCCACATCGCCCAGCCGAGCGGCTGCAACCCGATCGCGACGGCGATCGTCGCCGAGGAGGCGGAGATCCACGCGGTCACGCCGGAGACGGCGGCGCACTCGCTTGCGATCGGCAACCCGGGCGACGGATACCTGGTGATCGACGCGGTGCGCAAACGCGGCGGCACGGGGGGCTTTGCGAGCGATCCAGAGATATTCGCCGGCATCGATCTGCTCGCCGCGACCGAGGGCCTGCTCACCGAGCCCGCCGGCGGAACGACGATCGCCGTCCTGGAGAAACTCGCTGCCACGGGGCGCTTCGCGCCGGACGACACAGTCGTGGCGATCATTACGGGCAACGGCTTGAAGACGCTCGACGATCACCCGCAGAAGCCGTGGCCGGCGAAGGTCGATTGCGAGCTGGACGCGATGATGGCAGCGCTGGGCGAGCTCAAGAGCGGCGGCACGCTGGTAGAGAGCGCGCGCCAACAGTTGCGCGTCTAGCAGCTACGCATCCGCCACCGACGCGCGGGAGTAGTGTTTTCGGCATGGACGAAGCTGACGATCTGCTCGCGGGGCTCGAGTTGCGCCGTCGTGAGGAGCGCCGCGCGGTCGAGGAGGCAGGCGGAGGCGAGTCGGAGGGCTTCGAGCTGGCCGAGCAGGAGCTGATCGAACACGCCTCACACGGCGACGAGCACACGCCGACGCGGATCATGCTCGACGCCGCCTCCGAGCGCGAGACCGGCGGCCCGGCGAGCGGCGAGGCAGATGAGGCCGTCTACGGCGAGGCCGACGAGGAGTCCAAACCAGACTGAGCGAGCACCAGCAGCTCGACGTTCAGATTTGAACCAAACAGAGCTGGGTGGTCGTCGGCGGTAGCGGTGAGAATGACGTTGGCGGCCGCCCGCGGCTGGCCGTCGGCTCGATAGAGCTCGGTGTCATCGCCGCCGCTCGCCGAGCACGACGCTTCGACGCTATTGGCGGCCATGAAGCCGTAGTAGAAGACGTGCGTGGGAGCGATCGCGGGGATCAGGTCGTTGACCAGGTAGGAAGCGTCGCTCGCCTGTTGCGCTTCGCCGCGGATTTCGCCGTGCGCGCAGTAATACGCCCCGATCTCGGTGAACCAGAGCTGCGCGCCGGCGCCGCGGTTCGGCAGCGCCTGCTCGAAGCGCAGGACCGTAGCGTCATCGTGCGCTTTCACGGCGTAATACGGGTGGATGCCCCAGAAGGCAGGATGGAAGTCGAGCGCGCTGATGTAGGCGCGCTCGTAGGTCGAAACTGAGGGGTTGTCTTCGAGATCCCCGGCGATCACCTTGCAGCGGAGCCGAGCGCAGACCGAGTTGGCCCAGTTGGCGATCTCGCCGGCTTTGCCGGCGGGCTCATCGCCCTGGACGTTCGGCTCGTTCCACGCCTCGACGTAGCCGATCGGCTCGCCGACGCCCGCGGCGTGATCGAGGAGCTCTTCAAGGCGCGGCCGATATTCGTCGGCCGCGCTCGGGTAGACACCTGTGTAGCTCGTCAGCGCGAGGACCGGCGCAAGACCGAAGCTGTGGACATCGTCCAGCCACGCTTCGAAACGTTCGCGATAGTCGCCGTCCGCGTTGGGACCGTCGCTGGCTTGCGCCATGACGTTCCACTGGACCACATAGCGCGCGAGCGCGACCTGGCCGACCCAGGTAGTGTCGAAGAAGCTCGCGAAGTCGCTACTAGAGAAAACGCCATCCCAGGCTGGCAGGCTCTGGTCGGAGATGCCGTCGACGTAACGGGTACCGGCGCTCGCCGTGGGGACGCCGAGGACGAGGCCGACCACGATGGCGACGGTGCACGAGCGACGGAGGCTGGACAGGCGGCGGAGGCTGGACAGGCGGCGGAGGCTGGACAGGCGGCGGAGCATCTTGTCCCCCTAACCGTAGAAAAGCCCCGCCGGAGCGGGGCTTTTCCTTAGCAGGTCGATAAGCCGGATTCTGTCGTTGAGCAGCCATCCATCTGAGCGGCCTACCTGGACCTCGGCGGGCACCTGCGAACGGTCCTGTTTGGCCTTGCATCGGGTGGGGTTTGCCCAGCCGCCGCGTCACCGCGACGCTGGTGCGCTCTTACCGCACCATTTCACCCTTGCCTGCCCGCCGTTCACGTGGGACGGCGGACGTTGGCGGTTTGTTTCTGTGGCACTTTCCCGCGGGTTTCCCCGGGTCGATCCCTCGACCACCCTGCCCTTTGATGTCCGGACTTTCCTCGAAGGCCGATAGCCTCCGCGGCTGCCTGATCTGCACTGTCAACGTAGCGCGTGCGACCCGCCCTGTGAAGTCGTGGTCTTGCGGTTCCAACGCCCGCTATCCCAGCGGACCACCGATCACACCGTCCGCAGCAGACCGACGACCCGTCCGAGCACCTTGACCTCTTTGCTGCGAATCGGCTCCATCGTCTCGTTCTCGGGCTGTAGGCGGATGTGGTCCGGTTCGCGGAAGAAGCGCTTGACGGTTGCCTCCTCCCCGAGGAGGGCCACGACGACCTCGCCGTCGCTCGCGGTGTCCTGTGGATGGACGACGACATAGTCGCCCTCGAGGATGCCGGCGTCCTTCATCGAGTCGCCGCGAATCCGCAGCAGGTAGCCACCGTCGCCGCCGCCGGCAATCTCGGGCACTGACACGTAATCCTCGATGTTCTCCTCGGCCAGCATCGGCTGTCCCGCCGCGACCGAGCCGAGCAACGGCAGGCCTTCGGCGCGCACGATCCCGCGCACGCTGTCCACCGCGCTGCCGACTGCACGGTCGAGCAGCTCGATCGCGCGCGGCTTGGAGGGGTCGCGGCGCAGCAGGCCGATCTTCTCGAGGTTCGCCAGATGCGCGTGCACGGTCGAGGACGACGCGAGTCCGACCGCTTTGCCGATGTCGCGCACGGTCGGCGGATAGCCGTACTTAGCGGAGTACTTGCGGATGAAGTCGAAGATCTCCTGCTGGCGCTTGGTCAGATCCATGCCTGCGTGCCTCCCTGTCGGGGTGGATGAGGGCCTGCAACGAACATGTGTTCGCACTGTACCGACGGTCGTGGACGGATGCAAGTGCGGCAGTGATCGGGCATCCGCTGCAGGCTGGGACGCGTGGCTATACTCGCCCCTCCTGCGCCCGTGGCGGAATTGGTAGACGCGCAAGGTTGAGGGCCTTGTGGGGAGTTTTCCCCGTGGTGGTTCGAGTCCACTCGGGCGCACCAGAGCTTCGCTAATCGAACCAACGCGGAAAGGTTCCCGGTCCCGGTAGGGGTCGGGAACCTTGGCGTTTTGGGGGCAGCGCTGGCGCTGGCGGCGGCGTTCGGCCAGGGGTCCGGTGCTGCTGGGCAGGCGGCGTATGGCGTCGTGCAGGGCGCGTAGCGCCGCGAATGGCTCGGTGAAGTCGGCCTGGGTGATGGTTTCGTCGCAGACGAAGAGCGCCTTGAAGATGGCTTGGTTGATGAGTCGCCGGATGGTGTCGTCGCCGCGGCAGTAGAGGTCGTGGAGGTCGTCGCCGAGGGTTTCCAGCGCGAGGTCGAGGGTCGCGGCAACGTCGTCGTAGTTGACGCTCAGGCGGGCGATGACGGCTTCGGCGTCTTGGCGGCGCTGCCTGATGCGGGCCTGCTCTTCGTCGAAGAGCTCGCCGCTAATGCGGTCGTCGTAGTGCATGCGGAGGAGCTTTCGCTCCTCCTCTTTGAGCTGTTGAAGGACGCCGTGGGAGTTCTCGATCTCCTGTTGGGCGATGGCGACCCGCTCGCCGAGGTCGTTCGTGATCGCTTTGCGGATTTCCTCGCGTTCGGCTTCGCTGAACGGGACGGTCGCGTAGTGCGCCTCGATCGCCGTCTCTACGAGATCGACGGGCTGATAGCCCTGTAGGCACTCGCCGCGCTGGTTGCGCGGGCAGACAAAGTACTCGTAGATGCCGCCGTTGCCTTTGTTTCTTGAGTAGACGAGTTGGCTCCCGCAGGTGCCGCAGCGGATGGTGCCCTTGAGGTAGTGCTGGTGCTTGCGGTCACGCTCCCCGGAGTGGCGGTGCGAGACGAGGACGGCTTGGACCTTGTCGAACAGCTCTTGGCTGACCAGCCGCTCGTGGCGACCCTCGTAGGTGTGGCCCCTGTGGGTGATGTAGCCGGCGTAGTAGGGGCTGGAGAGCAGCGCGTGCACCCTGGAGATCGTCAGCGGTTGTGGGCCACGTCGGCGGTTGCCGCGCGAGCGCAGACCACGGGCTTCGAGCAGGATCGTGATGTCGGCCAGGCTGTAGAGGCCGGTGGCGTACGTCTCAAACGCCCATACGATGATCGGTCCGCGCTCCGGGTCGATCATTACGGTGCGTACCTCGCCGCCGTGCGGTAGCGGCTCGCGGGTATTCAGGTAGCCGATCGGCGCAAGGCCGCTCGTGCCGCCGACTTCGACCTTGCGTTTGATGCCGCGCTTGACCTCCTCGGAAATCTCGATCCGGCGAGAAGCCGCCACGGCCGCCATCACGCCCTCGAGCATGATGCCGTGCGAGGTGTTCTCGCCGATCGGCTCCTTGACCGAGAGCAGCTTCGCGCCGGCTCGAGTCACCATGCCACGGGCGACCCAATGATCCTCTTGCTCGCGCGCCCAACGCGAGACGCTCCAAACGATCACGTAGTCGACGTCGCGCAGCTCGGCGGTCTCCTCGACCATTCGGCGGAATGCGGCGCGCTTGAGTAGCGAGCCGCCTGAGACGCCGGGCTCGACGTACTCGCGAACGATGACCGCTCCGAGCTTTTCGGCGTAGCGCTTGCATGCCTCGCGTTGCGCGGGGATGGACAGGCCCTCGGGGTCGTAGTCAGTGTGGACCTGCCCGGCTGATGAGACGCGCAGATAGATCACGGCTCGCTTGACGCCTGGCACCGGAGCGGTGTCATTGGCTTGCTGCTGCTTCGGGAGTGTGAGCGTCATCGAGGGGTCCTCCTTGCCTTGGTTTGCTTGGCGCGTGGCTGCCATTGGCAGTGCAAGCGGTGTTGGCGTCGCGGTGGTCGTTTCAAGAATCCGAGAGCGTGCAGTCGATGCTCGACGGCCTCGGCAGGCACTTGGTAGCGCTCGGCCAATGCGCTCCGGTTGCGGTGTCCGGTTTGCCAGTCGGCGCGCAGCCACGGCGCGGGCATGAGCACGCTCATGGCGAAGTCGGTGCAGAGCGCTTCGCCACTGGTTTGGCTGCCGAGTCGGCGCAGCTTCGCGGCATGGCCGCCGTCGATGATGTGTTTCAGTTCGTGCAGGAGCGCCACGCGCCGTTCGGGTAGGGGCAGGGCGCTGTCGATCAGGATGTCGCCGCCTCGGCCGCTTGGCTGGCTCGCGCTCAGGAGTCCTTTGACAGGCATCTGCGCGAGTAGGTAGACGTTCACGCCGGCCAGCTCGCTCACGATCCGCTCGGGTACCGGCGGTGCGGTGATGCCTGCTTCGGAGAGCAGGAGCTGGGCTTGGTGCTCGGCGATCCAGCGTGCTTCGCTGCGGGATATCGACCAGGCCGGACTGAGGGCGCGCAAGCGCATCACGAGGCGAGTCGTCTGCGGCCCGCTCGCACCCACCCGTGCGAGGTGCATTAGCTGGCGGCTCCTTCGGTGATGTCTGGACGATCGCGTCGAATCCGATCGAACAGCTCTTCTATCTGGCTGATCTCGTGCGGCGTGAGCTGATACTTCGCGCGAAAGTAGGTGCGGATGGGTGGCAGGTCGCGCGATACCCGCCCGCGAGTGATCCGGTCGATCCGCTCCGGAGCGATACCCAGCACTTCGGCCACCCTCGTCAGCTTGCTTGGTGCCGGCGCGATCATTTGGCCGCGTTCCAGGCGGCTGAGCCAACCGTAGGACACGCCGCTCAGCTCGTCCAGGGCGCGCAGCGACAGGTTCCGGGCGCGGCGTGCCTGCTTGAACAGTCGTCCGAGTTCTCGTGCTTGTACTTCTGTCATTCATAGTTCCCGTTTATACCTCCATTGTAATACTTAATGTGACGAATGTTAACTGTTTACCTTAATATCACTGTGACGTCAGATAACCATTAGCATTTTCTCCCTTTAGTATATTTGTTAATCCCGGTGTGGTGGTAGGTGTGGGTGGCTCAAATCAAAATGATTTGATTTGAGCCACCCTGGTCCCATCTTGTCTTTCGAGTGGCCCTTCCGGCTAGGACGACTGCTCGAGCAGTGAGATCTTCTCGGTGATGGCAGCCTTGCGCTCATCAGCGCTGGCCTGCATCGCCTCGTACTCGGCTTGAGCCTCCGTGGCTCGTTCTTTGGCGACCTCGATCTCGGCATCGATGCTGTCAATTGCTCGCCGTAGCGTGGCAATTGCCGACTCGACTGCTGTCTCGCTGGTCGTCTCGCGCCTTCTGGTGCGGCGAGTCCCGCTACCACTGCTGGTCGGGGGAGTGCCGCCATTGTCCCACACGCGCTTGTGCTGGTAGTAGGCGCCACGCAGGCTGTCGACCGGCTGGTCGTACTGCTCCGCGAGGGTCTTGAAGGCATCTGCCTTCTTGACCTCACCCGAGGCAATCATCGCCTCGACCTTCTCGTAGACCTCTTGTGCCTTGGTCATTGCCAAGCACCTCCGTTATGTGGATTGGATGGGTTTGCGGCGGGCACGACGACGCAGTCGGTTTTCACCGTGGTCGTTATGCACGCCGTCCAGCCATCCAGCGCCAGCTCCCTCATTTCTTGGCCTCTGAGGCCCAATGCCCGATCCGGGCACAAGCGACCTCTACATACCGCTCGTCGCGTTCGATGCCGACGAACCGCCGGCCCTCAAGCGCGCAGGCCGCGCCGGTGGAGCCGCTGCCGGCGAACGGGTCGAGCACCGTGCCGCCCGGCGGGCACAGCAGCCGCGCCAACCAGCGCATCAGCTCCAGCGGCTTGACCGTCGGATGTACGTTGCGCACCAGCCGCACCGCACCCACGCCGCGCGGATAGATCGACACATCACGCAGCGGTAGCTTCTCACAGCCGGCCTCGCGCTCTTGACGGTTGGCCTTCGCCGTGTAGAACAAACGACTGATCTGCCGGCCAGAATGAGACGCCGCATCGATCAGCGCCACCGGACAGTCACGCGCACAGACCGCGCTCTGACACGCAAGGCTGTGGGAAAGCGCGACATTCGCCGGCCAGTACCCACGGCGGTAGCCAACGCGGGGCACCCGTCCGGCGTCGATTTGGAGCGCCCCGGTGCCGTGGCGCTCGAGGTTCGCGTTGAGAGTCCCCTGCAACGGTTTCCGGGCCAGCAGGATCGGCTCATAGGCCGGTTTCAGGCTGGCACCGAGCCCATCGATACGGCTGTGAGATTTCGGGACGCCGGTACCGAAGAGCCACAGCAACTGGTCCCGGACCTCAAGCTCGGCATCCTCGACGCCAGCCACCAGCCGGTGGAAGGTGCGGGGTGTCCCGAACGCTGCGAGATAGCCGCCCGGTTTGAGTACCCGCCGCGCCGCCCTTGCCCACTCCGTCGTCCAGCTCTGAAAGCTCGGCGCGTCGGTCAGCTTGCCGCCGTCCCAGGACTCGCCGCCGAACCCGATGCCATACGGCGGATCGGTGATCACCGTGTCCACCGAGCAGTCCGGCAACTCGGGCAGCAGCGCCAAGCTGTCGGCGTGCAGCAGCAGCCAGCGCGTCCCGTCGCCGTACATCGCCGGCTTGCCAGTCGCGCCCGTGCTCATGATGTCCCGCCTGTGTCGTCCGGGTCACAGAGCACATCGATAGCCCGCTCGACACTGACCGCCGTGAACAGTCGGCGGGTCTGCTCGGGCAGCCCGGCGTGGATCTCCTCCAGCAGAGCGACACGCCGCGCGTCCGGCACGATCCAGATTACGGCCGGGTAGACCCCGCTCGCGGCCTGCTCGACCCCAGCCCGGAAGTGCTCGCCGTACATATGGTGCTTACGGATCAGCTGGCCTCGACGCTCGCTGCCGAGATCAACCTCGATGAATGTCGAGTCGATCCACTCAGCGAGGCCAAGCTGCACATAGGCGTCCGGCTTGAGCACCCCGGCGATGCCACCGAGACGGGTATAGCGACGCCAACAGGCGGGCTCGGCATCGAACGCGAGCAGCTCTGCCCGACCAGCCCGCTCCGCTTCGCGCAGTCGCGCGTACAAGTCACTGATGGCGAGCGTGTGCGCCGCCCACACCGCACCCGGCTCGTAAGCGCCGCGCGAGCGCGGCAGCCCCTCGCCAGCCCAATAGGCGACCAGCCGCCGCCCCGCCGGGCCAAGCGCATAGACCCACGCCGAGGAACCACCACCAGCTCCCCCTTGTCGGCGCTCCAACCGATCGAGCACCCGCTGCTCCACCAGCCGGCCCAGCACCCGGCGGGCGCGACGGGTGCGAGTAGCAGGATTTGCAATCCCCTCAAAACATAGAATGCTGAGCTGCCCACCAGTGACCAAGTTGAGACGAGCGACCGTCTCCACGATCCGCCGGTCACGGAGCGGCATCCCATCGGCCAGGGCCACCAGCCGGGGCACACTGACGCGGTTCACCTTCGTCCTCCCGCAGAGAACGACAACATCACACGCACAGCGGCGAGAGCCCCTGGCGCTATTCGCCAAAAAGCCGCCTCCAACAACGGTGCTCGGCGCTCGTGACGTGGCGCGAACGGCGCAGCGACCGGCGCGCCTCCAACCAGCCGACGGCGGCTCATGGTGCCTGCCTCCTGCGCCGCCGCAGCGGCGTCTCGCCGGCCGCTGCATCTGCCGGATGTTCGCCGTTGAGGCCGTGGCGCGCCAGCAGTTCCGCGTCAACGTCATGCGGATCGCTGCCATAGCGCGCCGCAGATTCTCGGCGCACCGCCTCGGAGTCGCTGATCGGCTGAGACGGCGGCACCGTCCGGCCGGTGACAGGCGGGCTGACATCACCCGGACCAAGCCCGATACGCGCCGCGACCTCAAAGCGCCCGAGCGCTTGCAGCTCCTCCGGAGTCACGCCCGGCAGCTCACGCGCGAGCAGCCTCGCGTCGTCAGCGTTCTGGCGAAACGCAACGAGCGTCGCCGCGTTCGTCAAGGCAGCCTGAGCAAGGTCGCTGGGGAGCTGGCTCATGCTCTGGGCGGCGAGCGTCAGGCCGACACCGAGGCCACGCGCCCGCTCGAACAGCGCGTCCAGCGGCACATCAACATCGGCGAACACCTTGGGCTCATCGACATAGACGTAGAACGGACGACGCTTGGCAGCTGGCACCTGCGCACGCGCCTGGACACCGAGGACGAGTTCGTGGATAACGAGCGCCGCGAGCAGCCGCGAGGCCGGCGAGCCGATCACGCCCGGTGACAGCGAGACGATCACGACCAGGCCGCGCCCCAAGACTTCGCGCATATCCCACTTTGGCTCGCGCTGCGCCAGGACCGAACGCACCACGCGGCGGCCGACCAGCTCGTTGACCTTGTTCAGCGGCGACCCGAGTTGCTGGGCGCGCCCTTCCGGGCTCAACGCCTCAAACTGCGCCCACGTTGCTCTCAGCAGCGGGTCCGGCAAACGGCCCGTCAGGCGCCGGCGAAACACATCTGACGCGAACAAGAAGGGCAGATCGGCGAGCGTGGCCAAACGATCATGCGCCAGCGTCACCAGCCCCGCCCGCAGCCACTTGTCGGAAAGCACCCCCCACGAGTCGCTGAAAATCGAGCGAAACATGCCGAGCACCAGATCGCCCGACAGCTCGGGATCACCACCGCCAAACACGCGCAGTCCCGGCACCGGACCCGGACGAGCAGGATCAAGCACGATCACCTCACCGCGCCGCCGCTCAGGCACCAGCCGCAGTATCTCATCGGCGAGGTCTCCCTTCCCGTCGATGACCAGACATCCACGACCGGCCGCCAGGTCTTGGCCGACAGCCCCCGCGAGCAGCGCCGACTTACCAACCCCCGAAGGGCCAGCGACGAGCATGTGGCTGAGCCCGCCGATGAGCGGCTGCGCCAGCGCTCGCGTCTCCATGCCCGGCCAGGTGGAGTAGGCCAGCACGCGGCCGCCCCGCCGCGGAATCCCGACCGAGGGCATCAGCTGCGGCGCCACGGCAAGCACCAGGCCCGGCACCCGTGGCGCATCGATAGGCCAGCCCACCAACCCCATCAACTCCGCTGGCGAGAACAGGCCACCACCACGGAGCGGCGAATGCTCGACGAACCGCTGCACGCGACCAGACCGGCAATACCGGATCACCGGTCGGCCCCGGAGTCCCGTGCGCGCTCGAAACACCGCCACTACGCGGGTCAGCAGATTCACGCTCTGACCGTCACCGTCCGCAGTGACCGCGACCACCGCGCGGGCCATGAGCACCGGGCCACTGTACTTGGAGCGCAGCGCCGGCAGCTGCGACGGATCGATCCGCTGTTCGGGCCACAACCGTGCGAGTAGATCCTGGTTGTGCGCCGGTGATCGAGACTGACGCTCCGAGAGATACGGGCCGCGGGCAGGACGCAGCCGCCAACGCACCATCACCCGCTCGCCACCCCTGAGATCCGACAGCGCCCCCAACAGCGCCGCCGCCGTCTCAGCATTCCGGTCACTGCGCAGCAGGGGGTGGCGCCCACCCCAATGCACCCGCGCCGCTACCCGCCACCCGCTCGGCTGGTCCGGTTCCGCCGACTCCAACCGCACCCCCGGCAACAGGCCGCGCAAGTGAGCGCGCAGCATCTCGATCGTGGCCCGCTCAGCACGCAAGTAATGGCGAATCCCGTCGGCGTCGCCGACCAGCTCCAACATCACCTGCGTGCGCGTTGGCAGACCCGAGATGCCACCCAGCACGCCCCACACCGCGTTCTCAGTGACATCCGGCCCAAAGCGCAACTCGACGGCCTCCACAACCGGACGCTGTCGGCTGCGAATGACGAGCAGCCCCAACAGCGTTCCGAGCATCAGCGCCAGGCCGCCCAAAATAACTACCAACGCCACTACGCCGTCTCCTGCGCATCAGGACGCTCACCACTGTCAGCGTCGTCGCCTGGTGAGACATTCACCTCATCTCTCGCTGGTCGGGCAGGACGAGCGCGCTTGGTGCGATCCTCGACCTTACCCTTCGCGAGCAGCCACATAGCGACCTCCATCTTGGTGCCATCCAGCTTGCCCAACCGATCCTCACGGATCTTAATACTGCGTTGCTTACGCCGTCCCATCGCTCACACCTCCTTTCACTTTATTAGTTTGTGACGCGACGTCACAAACTATCCTGCGACACAATGTGAAATATGTCAACAACATTTTTGATTACGTCTCAGCGCGACAACCCAAATCTCTTTTACAACTGCGTGTACCACCAGATGAGGCGCACCACCACGACAATGACTGCCAGCACGAGTAGGTACGGCAGAACGCGGGGTAGCTCGGTGCTCAACACATCAACGCTGATGGCGCAGGCCACCAGACCGATGATCGCCCGCTCGATGAGCTTGTGGTTGTCGTGCATGGAGTCGGCTCCTTTCGCTCTGCTTCCCGCTCGACTCGCGGGCTTATTCAGAGCGTGCGCCACCGTCGAGTTATTGAGCAACCTGCAATTCTTGGCACGATGCCTCGGCCGCAGCTCCCGCCACATCTGGTGCCCCGCCAGCCCAAGACGGTGCTTGGCTGGTCGATGCAAAAGCAGCGCCTCATCCACGGCTGGACGGGCAAGCAGGTGGCCGCCGCCTTTGGCTGTAGCCCCAGCCATGTCTCGCGTGTCGAGCAAGGCAGCAAGCCCAGCCGGGAGCTAGTCCAGTTCTACGAGGACACCTTTCAGGCCGACGGCCTGCTGCTGAGCTTGTTCGAGGTTGTCGAGCACGCTCCAGAGCAGGAGCGGCGGCGAGCCGGTGGGCGCCGGCCCCAGCTGCACCGGGCGATCCCCGGCGACGCTTCAACCTTTGTGGGCGACACCATCCCCCACGGCACCCTCATGGCACCGGGTCAGGTCTTCGAGCAAACGTGGCGGGTGCGCAACAGCGGCACGGTGGCCTGGACCGGGCGGAAGCTCGAACGGCAAGGGCCGCTGACGGGACCGGGCCTGATTAGCTCGCTCCGGTTCGTGGACATACCGGACACCGAGCCGGGATTAGTAGTCGAGATCGCGGCCCCGCTCAAGGCGCCGACCTACGACTGTTCGTCAATCGCCTACTTCAAGATGGTCGATGCGGAGGGGCGGCTGTGCTTCCCGGACAGCTACCAGTTGGGGCTTGATGTGCTGGTGATGGTGCGGGGGCAGGGCGCCGATGAGGTCGATAGGTAAAGCATGTCACTACTTCTTGCCCGGCTTCTCTCGTGAGTCTGCGTCTTCGCGCGCTTGTTTCTGGCGGAGCCATTCTTCACTCTCTCGCTTGCGCTCTCTCGCGAGCTTTATGCCTTCTGGACTGACATAGATGCTCGTACCCGGCTTGTGGCGCAGCGGTCTTCCTTCGACCCAGCTGAACTTATCTCCGCTATAGACGTGTTCTGGTCCATACACAGTCTGAGCAAAATCCATGTCTCCGCCGACGATCGGCGTGAAGCCCATCGCCTCATACTCCACCCAATTATCTTCGTGTATGGCGCCGTGACGCGGTAGCTCGAAGTTCGGCGCATGTTCCGCGTCGGGTGGCGTCGGGCTGTCAGGCGACTGCTGCTCGCTCATGCTTTCAGTCTACGCCTGGGCACGACGGCAAGCAAGATCCCCCTAACGCGCCTTGCGGCGCTGCGGTCCGGCTATTCGATGTATCCTCCCAGTCGGCCCCCACTCCCGACGCGCTCCGTCGACCACTACAAAAGGAAGCCGACACATGCCCGACGACATAAAAGTCAGTGATCTCGTGCGTAGCGCTTTCGTGGCTGGGCATTTGTCCAAGGAGTCTGTCGGGGCACTGAAACAGTCCGATGTGGCGCGGTTGCTACAAGCCGGCCTTCGTCGCCATAACCTAGAGAATGACGAGGTGCTGCTCGTGACTGCCGTGGTGGACGACTCGGGCTCGATTGCTGAAGCCCACCAGGAATCCGCTATCCGGGAGGGGCACAATCATCTCCTGCAAGTTCTCAAGGACGCCCACTCAAGCGCAAAGGTTCTTGTTACTACTAGGCTTCTCAACGGCAAGATCATCAACCCGTTTTGCCCGGTCAACGATGCTAGCGACTTGACCGCACAGAACTACGACCCAGCCCGCTTCGGCGGCACGCCGCTCTACCATCAGTCTGTCGTCACGCTGGGAACGCTGATACTGCAGAGCCAAGCGTTGGAAGAAGCCGGCTGTAACGTACGCACCATCACACTTCTAATGACTGATGGCCTCGACGAAAGTCAGTACGCTATTGGTCGCTATCAGTTCAAGGCAACGTACGACACTCCCGCTTCCGATGTCGCGTTTATCGCTGGAGACATGCGCCGCAGCGGTCGGCACCTACTTGCAGCTTACGCGGTCGGTACCGGTGCGGCAGTCAACGGAGAGTTCACAAAGATGGGAATCGAACCCGGCTGGATTTTGACTTCACCTGACGCTCTCGCGTCACTCACGAGATTTGCGAACGAAGCGGTACGCGCCGGCTTGAGTCGCACGAGCTTCCAGAAGCTACTTGCGCAAGGCGGCTTCGATAGCGACTAAATATCGTGACCGACTCCTCATACGAAATAGACGATGACAAAGATCCGTACACGATCCTGGGTGTGCTTTCTACGGCCACCAAGGAGGACATCACGAAAGCCTATAGAAAGCTCGCGCGCAAGTACCACCCGGACAAGAATCCCGGCGACCGGCAGGCAGAAGCGGACTTCAGACGCGTCACCGATGCTTACACGCAACTTACAGACCCTGAGTCTCGAAAGACATACGACGACGAAGTCGCGAAGGAAACCGCTGAACAGGAACAGCAAGAAGCAGAAGCAGAACAGCGAGACAAAGAAGCCGACGACATGGACTTCTCGGACTTTGATGGAGACGAGCCCGAGGAAGTAGCACCGCAGGGCACGCCTCCGGGCACTAATGTGCCACCGCAGCAACCCCTCGGAACATGGCCGCCACGACGAGGACCGACAAGCGCGCCTGAATCATCACCTCCGCCCCCTTGGTCATCTCCAGAACCGCCTACCAACCCTCCGGGCTGGCCGGCATTCGGCCCGGCGCCTGCAAGTAAACGACCCCCGCGGACGCGACCACGGCCAGCGGCGCAACCTTCATACACCCCACCACCGCAGACGACGCAGCCTCTGTCGTCGTCTGGAGGCGCCGGTGTGCTGGTGGCAGTGGCCGTGGCCGCATTGGTGATTCTCGTTATCATCGCTGCTTCAGCGGGTGGTGGCGCACCCTCTAAGGCTAGAACGCAGTCTCCGTCAGCAGCGCAGACGACTAACAGCGCACCAGAGACGTCAACAGAAGCCACGACCTCGCCGCCGGCTACAAGCGAAAATCAATCGCCAACTAGTTCTCCATCGTCGACGTGCAGCACCTCTGCTCAATGTCTAGAAGCTGGCGCAGACGCCGCTAGCGGCGAAGCGCCCGCAAAAACGGCTGCCAAGCGGCCCCATCCGGCCCCATCATCCCGACCGTCCAGGAAAAGCGCACCACGCCAAGAATCAGCGCCGAGCGGTCACGACGTGGAAGCTACCGGCGAACAGTCTCCTCCACACGAAAGTAGTCCGCCGGTCGAAGCCAGCGGGGGGCCACCTGAAAGCGGCGGGGGCGAACCGCCGGTTACAGCCGAAAAATAGACACGGGTCTACGGCCGCCCTACGCGATGTGCAACGTGCCGACAGGAATCCGCGTCGCGGAGTAGTGACTAGTTCGAGCAATAATAACGCTCAACTGGATCGTGCTGCGGCGTTTGCCGCGCACGGTAAAGATGAAATGGCCGTCGGCGGGCACCTGCTCGTGGAAGAGGCTCGCCCAGTGATGTGACGCTGTGCGGTACTGAATGGCGACTGCAGTGCCCGCGGGTAGGTTGGCCGCAACGCAGCTCACGCGATCGCCGTATCGAACCGGGACACGCAGCGACGCAATACGACAACTGACCCTGGCATGTGGCAGGCTGGGATAGCCACCAACATAAACCGTCTTGCTTGTCGCTTCGCGCCCCGTACGCGTGTGAACGGTGGCGTGAATTGCTTGGGTACCTTTTAGCCCGCTTGTCCCCCACGCCACCGTCCCCCCACACGTGCGCTGGCCTTGGCATTCGAGACTACCTATCTCGCTCTCGGCATCATAGACGGTGATGCTAGTGGGGTAGTCCGCCTGGGTCGGATCCGTAGCGGCCGATACGGCAATGGAGATCGTCCCTCGGAGAGGCGCGCCGGTCCTTGGATGCGTTATGGTCACCGTCGGAGACGGACTCAAGACCGTGACCGGAAGCGGAGTGCTAGTCACTGACAGCCTCCGATGGGTTGCGACCTTGGCAGTCAGATTGTGTGTGCCGGTCAGGCCGGTCGCAGGCCATTCGACTTGCCCTTGGCAGGTCTGCTGCCCCTGGCATTCAACATCCCCCAGGGTGTTCACACCGTCATACACCACTATATCGCTGGGGTAATCTTCCTGGCTCGGGTCGGTCGCCGCTTCGACGCTCACCATAACGGTGCCGGCGACTGTCGCTCCAGCTGTCGGGCTGGTAATCCTCACACTTGGCGGCGGACTGACGACAGTGACGTTGATAGGCGCACTCGTTTCGGATTCCCCTTCGGCAGTAACAGCACGCGCCGTTAGCGTGTGCAGGCCCGACAAGCCGGTGGCCTCCCAAAGGACATAGCCCTGGCATGTTTGCTGGCCTTCGCAGCTAGCGGAGCCGATGTTGTTGACGCCGTCGTAAAAGTTGATGGCCTCGGGATGGTCGCCGGGGGTCGCCGTGGCGCTAGCTTCGATGCGAATCGTGCCCTCGACAGTCGCTCCACTCGTCGGACTGGTGATCTGTACGCTCGGCGGCGAAGCCGCGGCAGCATCTGGCGTGAGGATAAACAGGCAAGCGGACGCGAGCAGCAGTGCGAGAGGCATCGTGTGTTGTAGGCGGAGGCGGTTTGGCTTGCGATTCAAAGCGGCTTCTCAGTACGATTAGGTATTCGGATCGTGCGCGCGGCATGTTATCAAGGACTTTTCTGCTGTGGGCTGATTCGGCGCCCGAACTGACAGGACCCGGATCGCGCCAAGGCTCAGCAGCACGCTAGTAGGTGATCCCACACCCTGAGACTATGCGGCCGCACACACTTCCCCATAGTCCCTCATGCTCTGTTCCGTGAGTATCTGCGGCGTCCCGCCGATCAGCGCAATGAACTTCGCCCCCGGATTGTTCTGGCACTCCACCACGCGCGGCCCGGTCGTGTCCCGCTGCTGGTCAGCGACAACGGCGACGAGCGACCCGTTGAGCGTCAGCGTCGGCGATTCAATGAACCAGCCTTGTTCCCGCAATGTCTGTTCCGACGGCTGAGGATCGTCCGGCGTGATCACGTCCGGCAGTACAACCCACATTGAGAACGAAGCCGATTGATGCGGCTGAACAACGCCGAAGTCCACGCTGGCACTGCCGGCCTCGCCGAGTACGCAGCTAGGCGGGTTGGAGCCCATGACGAAATCAAGCTGTCGATCGCCGACAAAGCTTGTCTCAACGCCGACCTGTCCCGCCAGGCTGGATTCAAGCGCTACCACCAGATCAAGACGCACGGTCGTCGCCCGTCCGTCGCCGGCAGATCCCGGACATTCGCTCAGCGCTTCTTGATTCACGTCGGATTGAGCGGCGGGCAAGGGCGGCCCGAAGCGGCCTTCGAGCTTGACCGTGTCGCCGCCTTCCCCGGTAGCGCTCACCAGGAAGGCAGCTGTGCTTGGCGCGCTCACTGCGACGCTTGCCGGCTTTGGCGTCGGACCTGGCGATGCCTGCCGATGAGCGACGGGCGCTACGGGCGCTGAGCCACAGCCAACCAGCGCTGATGCCGCCAGGGCGAGCAGCAGGCAGGTGCGACGCCCTGGCACGGGCCTAGTGCTTTCGTGCCGGCCGAGCGTAGACAACGAAGGCGACCTCTTGCTGTCGCGTGCTGAAATTGGCCTGGCTGTAGTCGTTGTACTCGCCAGCTCTCGACGTGAGTGCGGTTGGTTGGAGGCTCCGGTATTCGGGCCCGTACCACCCGCCCACAATGCCGCAGTAGTGATCCTGCTGACTGATCTGCCACATGTACTTGACGATCATGTGAGCCGACGGATTAGCGGCGGTTTCGCCGTCGATCGCCTTCCCTCGAACAGTGACCCCGGATTTCGCGTCATAACTGCCGCCGGGAGCAAAGACGTTTACTAGAACGGCAATTGGGCAGTGCTCACGTAGCCAGCGCGGGCTGTGCAGGGTCGAGGCCGCCCCGGCCGGGCTGGTGGTCAGGGCGAGACAACCGGCGATCAAGAGTGCCGTGGTTCCGATCTGGACCACGGCACTGACTGCGATGCGTCGTGCTCTCATGCCTGGCCTCCGGGATCGAGTGGAAGCAGCTCACTCGCGGCAGCTTCCTGTCGTCAGGCGGCTACGCTACTTATAAGTATGTAGACTGTCAAGTAGCAATTCGGGACGTTTCCCGATGTGGAAGGCGATCTACAACGGACGGTGGGGCGAAGCCTGCGCGCCTGTCGAGAAGCCAAGGGCCTCAGCCAAGAGGCGTTTGCCGACGAGCTCGGCGTACACCGCACCTACATGGGCGGCATCGAGCGTGGTGAGCGCAACCTGACGCTCAAGAGCCTCGAGCGCATCGCCAGCCGACTTGATCTCGACCCGCTGGCGCTGCTCCAGCCACAAGATCAGCCATCGCGCAGGTAGCCCACTGCGCTGGCGCTGAGCATCGCTGCGACACCTTGCGTGGGCAAGGCCCTCAGCCGTAGCCTGGGCGCGTCCGTGACCAAAAGTAGCCCGAGCGACGGTTGAAGGCGCCGCTCGGGCCATGCACAGGAGGTGGTATCTCCCATGCCCGACCAGACTACGCCACGCGCGTCGCTGCACGACCCCTGCGAAGCCGAGCGCCACACCGACAGCACTGTCCTGTCGCTCATGTTCGACGACGCCTCTTCGTGGCCGTGGAGCGTCGACGAGCTCGGCCGCGAGCTCGCCAACCCTGGTGCGGCCCGCAACGCCGTCAGCCGGCTGGCCGAGCACGGCCTGGTGCATCGGATCGGCGAGTTCGTATGGCCAACACGCACCGCCCGTCGTGCCGCCGAACTAGAGTTCAGCAACTGAGACGCGCTCCCCGTCCGTGCGCGTCGAAAGGCTTGGGCTCCGGCCCGCCACGCTCGATCGCCTGCACCTGGCGGGCATCGTCAACGTCGAGCAGCTGACCAGTCGATCCACCGTCGAGCTGATGCAGCACCCCGACTTCGGCCCCGCCGAGGTCCACCACATGCTGTGCCGGCTCAACAAGCACGGCCTGACGCTCCCGACCCCTTGGGGTTGGAGTCGTGTGCCCAATCAGCGCACGCTCGAGATGTTCCGCTTGCGGTTCGTCGAGGGACTGACGGTCGCCGAGACGGGACGACGATTCGGGGTCAGCCGCTCCCGCGTCGATCAACTCCTGCACGCCCACTTCTGCATCAGCACGTTGACGGCGGCATCCAAGGAGCCAGAACATCAGCAGGAGAGCGCATGACGGCTGCCCGCCAGCCAATCCTCGTCATCGAGGCCGACGCCGACCTCGGCCGAGACATCGCCGATCAACTGCTCGCCGACAGCTACCCGGCGCAGCTCCTCGCCAGCGCTCAGGACGCGGCGCAGTTCGCGCAGTGCCATTCACCACGCGCGCTGATTATCGGCAGTCTCGGCTCACCACACGCCCCGCTCGCGCTGCTCCGACACATCCGCCGGCCGGCCCGCGACGCGCCCGACTGGAGGGCAAACGTGCCCGTGATCATGCTCAACGCCAGCCGCCGCCAAACCGACCTGCTGCGCGCGTTCGACGCCGGCGCCGACGATGTCCTCACGCCACCACCAACCTATCTGGAGCTGCGTGCGCGGCTGCGAGCCATCCTGCGCCGCACCGACGCCCGTCGTTCACGTGAGCGCCCGCTGCGCATCCGCTCGCTGACGGTCGACGCCGCCTCGCGCGAGGTCGCGATCAACGGTCGGACACTCGCCCTGCGGCGCCGCGAGTACGACCTGCTCGTCTGGCTTGCCAGCGAGCCGGAACGGGTCTTCACCAAACGCGAGCTGCTCATCAACCTATGGGGCTACCCGGACCCCAACACGACCCGTACGCTCGACAGCCACGCCAGCCGCCTCCGCCGCAAGCTCAGCGGCGAGGGCGAACGCTGGATCATCAACGTGCGCGGTGTCGGCTATCGGCTGATCTGAGAACGCACAATGGCACTTGTGCGGCGCCCTTGGGATGGCTCCATGATTCTCATGCCCACGCGCCTCGGCCCCCTGAGCGGATTTATTCGTGTCCTCGGCACCTCACTCCTAGCGCTTTGCGGTAGTCTTCGCGATCGACTATGCGTATTCGCTCTCGCCTCGGCTGCCTTCTCTGTACTTCGGCGCTACTGAGCGTCATATCGAGTACGGCTGTCTACTCAACCGCTCGCGCGGAACCTTTCATCGGAACCGAGACACTGACCTTCGAAAACTACGAAGACGGAACACCAATCACCAACCAGTACGAAGCCGAAGGCATCATCTTTGCGGGAGCCTCGGCCGAAGAACCCCCCTTTATAGCCTGGGATGGCTCAAGCTTCACAAACCCTGTGCTGTCCGGTGATCCGCGATTCCACGGCCCGATAAAGGGCGAGTTCGTAGTACCTGGCTCGTTGACACCGACGACCGTGAATGGGCTAGCGATGGATGTCGGCTATATAGACGATCCCGGCTCGGTGCAGCTCATTCTCACGACCACCACTGGGACAGAAACCATCACCGCAGAAGATTACGGCTTCAATCATCTGGAAAGTACCGCCTCAAACATTACGGGCTTCACTGTCGAAGAAGGTAGCTACGACGAAGAAGGCTTCGAGATTGACAACGTATCCTTTACTCCGGGTGCGCCGCCTCCGCCGCCAGCGCCTCCGCCTCCTCCGCCTCCACCTCCACCCCCTCCAGCGCCACCAGCAGCGAACAACTGCCCAGCCTACCTGGTGATTGACTCGCGTGGCTCAGGCGAGAACAAGGTCGTGAATGGGCACGTCATCCCCGAAATCAGCCCACCAGCCGCCTACTTCGCTTCGGAGCTGCGGCATCGCCATCCATCGTCATCCCTGTCACTCGTTAGTAACCCCTACCCAGCTGTCGGCCTGTGGGGCAACTGGCGTGAGGTGCTCAACCTGATCGGAGCTGGCCTCGGCATCGGCCCACTCGGCGCCTACCATGCGTCGGTCGTCGATGGTGAGAACTGGCTCCGCACAGAAATCCAGAACCAGGTCAACACCTGCGGTGGCAAGACGCAGATCTTCTTGATCGGCTATAGCCAGGGTGCGCAGGTGACTGGTGACGTATATCAGCGGGATGTCTCGTCGGCCGAGAAGACGGACATACTCGGCGTCATGCTGTTTGGCGATCCCTACTTCAATCCGACGGACAAGACCGCTGATCGCGGTTCAAAGTATTGGCCCCACTCGGGCGTGCTCGGTGAGCGACCTAGCTTTGGCAATGATCCGCGCGTACTGTCATATTGCCACTACCACGACATCATCTGCCAGCGGTCAAATGTCGTTGAAGTAGCCAAATATCGACTGTCACAGCACGAGAACTACCCACCAGACGCGGCGGCTGCGGCCAAGCAGTTCTGACTCACGCATTTACTTGTCACCTCACTAGTTGAGGGTGTAGGCTGACAAAGTGAAAGCAGCATTTCTTTTAGCCCTGCGCACTGTGATTCTTGTGGCAGCGCTGCCGGCAGGAGTGCTTCTCATTACGCTGATCTTTCATCCTAACCAGGATGGGGCACTTGGGTTATTCCCGATACTGGTCGTTGCCGTCGTTGGCTTCGCATTACTCGGCACTACGATAAACGCCCACTTGCTCCAGGCCAGACAGCCAGAACCAGACTGGCTTAGACCTTGGTATCTGCGTCTAGTGATACGGCTAGCAGTAGTAGCTGCGCTGATCGCTGTACTGATGGTGACGAATCCGACCTTCTAGTTGACCTTGTGCCGACCAACGACGCGGGCGCATGATCCGCGCGCATCTCAGGCGCTCGCACTCAATCACTAAAGTGCAGACGTTGTGGCGTGTGACGCGCATGTAAGCGTCGCCCACTACCGGTTGTGCGACGCTTGTCCTTGTAGGCCAAGTTTGCACCCCGGCTATAAGCTCTGCTCAGCCCGCACCGCGTCGTCTCACGTGAATCGGCCGTCGGCATTGTCGTCAAAACGATGTCCCTCGCGCCATATTGCACTTATGCCCTGACTGCCGAGCAGGTCTAGCAAATCACGGCGAGGCTTGGCGGGTAGCAGCATCGCACGGTCGGGCGTGGGGTGAATAAACCGAGCGTAATCCGCAAGTTGACCGATGGCCATGCGCACGTCGTTTCTATCCGTGCTCGCCTTAGCCTCAACGAGCTGGTGACGAGTTACATTGAAGCAATCGCTGTATATACGCTCCGAAGTCCCCGGCACACGGGTCTGGTTCTGTCCGACGATATCGCCTCGACGTACCAGGTACATCTCGTAATCACGGACGAGCCTGTACTCCCGCCGAACCGCCCTTTCTACTTGTCGGCGAGCCGACGTGTAATAGCCCTCGACCTGACCCTGTCCGATTGGGACCACGCTCGTGTCGCCCTGTCCAGCGGATTCTCCGCCAGAGGGCGAGCGACCGGTGATGAGCCTCTCGGCCTCGTCGTATTGCGACTGCTTCAGCTTGAGGTGGCTCTTTTGCGTTATAGATGCGGCCTCAACATCAATTGCCGCGAGTGTCGGGCCGTCTCGCGCCTGGTTCATCGAGTGGATCACTTCTACCGGTGTCACAACACCCCATCTGTCGCCCTCGCTCTCTCGCCAGCCATCCTCATCGACGAGGCTGGGGGCCCAGCGAGGCTCACCCGTAACGCGCAGGATGGCCGGACAGGTCTGCAGCCCCGTAAAGTAGACGACCAGCAGATCATCGATCTGATACTTAGGTCCATAAGCCGGGTAGGGCTCATCGTCCCTCGGCTGTGGCCTCTCGGACCACCGCGAAGACGTACGCCCTGGAGGGTCAGCGATTCGGCTGATGTCGGCCCAGTCGTCGTGCTTCTCGGGCTCGTCCCAGTGCATCAACTTAAGCCAGTAGGCCATTGGGCTACGGTACTGTACGAAGCCAAAGACAAGGACCGCCACCCGCCGAGCAGAAAGCTCTGTACGACGGGAAGCAGTCCAACCGACAGTTGCCGAGTAGGCCAGCACGAGCGCAGAGCTATGAGGTGGCGAGAACGCTGACGAGCAGGCTTGCCCCTCATCTTACCGCTACGGCCACCGGCGGCAACGGGAACGTCGCTGGGTGTCCAGCAGAGTCGTCCATCGCCGATTGTGCGACGGTGTATCTAGTCGTCGGGGCCAAGGCGTTCTCGGTCCGCCTCGGATGACTCCCATCTGTCGATGTATGGCACGTAGCTGGTGCTGTCCGGCGCCCAGTCAAAGTAGACACCCGTGTCGGACTCGCTAAGCGACGCCGCAATCTCAGGGGAAATATTCAGCTCCTGGGCGAACAGTTCTTTGTCTCTGTGCTCTCCAAGAAGTCGCGCAAAAACCTGGAGCCGATATCGACCCGACAGAAACGCGAACTGACTCCGATCGGGCGCCGTCAGGAAGTGATGATTGGCAGCGATGCCCGCCTCTCCCACGAACAGCCCACTTCCGCGTACGAGTTGGTGTCGTTCGCCGTAGACCCAGATATTGAAGTGATGACTGACGGCACCGTCGCGAGTCAGTACGACATACATGTTCTCGACTACCCGTCCCCGCTTCGAGGTCGCGAATAGCAACGTGCGAAGATAGACCTTCGGAAGCGGGCGCTCGCCTGGGTGTCGCGTGTCCGACGGACCGAAGAAGACCTGTGTCGGCTGCGTCATCTTGATGGTCCCACGGCGAAGAAGCGTCAACCATGCCGTTACCATAGAGACGGTGAGGGATAGCGCCGCAACGGCGAGTGCTATCGCGTTCATGCTCGTTGCTCCCGCATACGCCCATCTAAACACGGCGACGGGTTGGATGTCTATCCGAATGTCCCGCGGGCTGCGCCTCGCAGGCTCTCAGGCTGACCTGGCCGTCCAATGCCGCTTGTGCGACGCGCCAGCTGCGCCCCAGCCAGCGTTCGCGCCGGTGCTGCATGGCTACGCAGCGTTCCATTCATCTCGCAGCACGTTCCAGATCGCGCGCCAGCCCTTGCTGGCCCGCGTGTCAAGACGAGACGGCGCGGAGTTGGGACATTTAAATAGGTGGTCAAGGACACACTCAATCTCGCGCCAAGCACGCTTGCGTTCCGCGTTCTGCTGGCGGATAAATGCATCGACTTCGCCGATGTCATCGGTACTCCCACCACGAGCTCGGCCCAACGTACATGCGAACTCGCGGGCAAGGAACTGCCAATAGGCGTACACGCGATCGGGAACAGTGCCCGCACGACGCGCAACCTCGCGCAGTTGCGGGAAGTCGATCTCGTAGTCCCGTAGCTGCTCGCAAAGTCGAGCCCCGATCGTCTCAATGTGCCACCCGAACTGCTGGAATCTGGTGCTACAGCGCCGTTCTACGACGTGCTCGGACCAAAGCACTCGGCTCATCGCGGCGTCCAGGTCAGTCGGGTTGTGGTGGTCCATATTCATCGACGCCTCGCAAATCTCATGGCAGATGACCGAGAGGAGCTGGTCGCGGCCGATTGTGGCCGCTGTAAGGACCACTGCCGTCGACACACCATCGCGTGCCATGAAGCCCATTCCGACGTTGAGCGCGTGCGTGTCGCGGCCTTGCTGGCGTCGCTCCCAAGCTTCAAGGTCGGGCGGAGGAAGATGCTGACGCAGAGCCGCAGCGTAGTCCCGGGCTATAACGAGGCGACCGGGAGGCTCCGAGCCCCACGGGTCGCCATCCAGGGAGTCGCAAAATCGCCGGACGCGACTGCGCAGCCAGCTATCGGCCGGGCCTTCGATCGTGGGTCGTGCCATATACCAACCAACCGCTCTCTTAGTTCTCCTGATTCGGCGCCATCATCCACCGGGACGTAGGCGCGGTTCATGTCGAGGCACCTTATTGCGGCAACTCGAAGAATACTGCTTGTGCGACAGGTCGGCCCCGTGCAGGCTGCGCCGCACGCCCATTTCGCGCGGCGCCGGGATGACCGGAAAGACGAACACTCGATACGCGATGCCTGCCGGAGTGACCGCTCTCGCCGCCACCCACGCAGCGCCGTTCCGAAGCGGTTAGGATCGACCAATGCCTAGCAGGGGAAGAATCGACTACGAGATGAACGGCATCGCCTCGATCCTCAAAGCGAGGACGTTCCGCGTGCCCATCTATCAGCGCTCGTACGCTTGGGAGCACTCTCAGGTCAAGGACTACTTCGATGACGTCAAGCATGCCATCGACACATCCGAGCCGGACTATTTCCTCGGAACGCTCGTTCTTACCGACGACAAAAGTAGCCGGACAACCATCATCGACGGCCAGCAACGCTTGGCGACTACGTCACTCCTACTTGCGGCGGTGCGCAACATCTATACGGAACGCGACGAGGACGAGCTCGCAACGCAGACGAATAAGGAGTACCTCTCCTGGTTCGATCGACGCACGAAGCAGTACGAGCCCCGCCTTATGCTGAACGGCGAGGATGACTCGTTCTACCGAGAGCTTGTAGTCGAACAGGAGACGCCCACGGCTCGGCGGGAATCGCACGAGCGGATGGCCGACGCTTACGAGAAACTCCGCGTCTGGCTAAAAGTCGATATCGAGGGTTTTGGGAAAAAGGCCGACGACCGGCTAATTACGTGGGCCGAGTTCTTGGATGAATCTGCGCTGGTAATCGCAGTGACCGTCCCTACGGAAGCCGACGCATTCGTTATTTTTGAGACACTGAACGATCGGGGTGCACAGCTTACACTTGGGGATCTACTCAAGAACTATCTGTTCATGTTGGGTGGTTCGCGTCTCGATCAGATCCGCGACTCCTGGATGCAGGCGCTTGGGGCCCTGGACCTTTCGGCAGAGAACGACCTATTCGTGACATTTTTGCGACACCATTGGAGCTCCAAGGAAGGCGCGGTGCGCGAGCGGGAGCTCTACGGCCGTATTAAGGAAGTCGTAACGAGCACGTCCGTCGCTGTCAAATATGGGAAAGAACTTGCGGAGGCGGCAAAGCTCTACCGCGCGATTACTGAACCCGGCGATGATCATTGGGGTAAACAGGGCTTCGGCGCGAGTGCGCGAACCAACGTGAGAACGCTGCTAAGTCTCGGCTTGGAACAAAACCGGCCACTCTTGCTTGCAGTCATGCAGCACTTCACAATAAAAGAGCAGCGCGCAACACTCAAAGCATTGGTGAGCTGGTCAATACGCGGGCTCGTTGTTGGCGGTATCGGCGGCGGCCAGACGGAGCGCGCCTACTGTGATGCAGCAGTGAAGGTTCGCGCCGGCAATATCAAAGGCACCAAGGAGCTCCTGAAAGAGCTAAGCGCGATAGTCCCGGACGATTCAGAATTCGAAGAAGCGTTTAGCCGCGCACGTCAATCGAAGCCGACGATTGCTAGGTACATGCAGCTCGCTCTTGAGAGGGCCACGCAAGGAGTAGAAGAGGCCGAGCTTGTGCCGAATGCTGATGCCGATGAAGTCAATCTCGAGCATATATTCCCAAAAAATCCCACGAGCAGCAACTGGCCCGATTTCGCTCCAGAGGAGACAGCGCAGTGGACGAATCGTATAGGCAATCATGTTCTTCTGAGGAAGTCGGAGAACACGAGGATAGGAAACAAGCCGTGGTCAGTCAAGCAGCCGATTCTAGGAGCGTCCTCACTAGCGTTGACGAAGCAGGCGGCGCTCGCTCCGAAGTGGGATAAGAAAGCCATCGTAAATAGACAGAAGGCACTCGGGAAACTGGCTGCCGAAACGTGGCCTCGCTAGTCACATCACACCCACGCTCTGCTTCTCCCTGCGTCACTTCCCCGGGTCGTCCAGGCACGCCGCACCTAGACATCGAGAAGTATGCCCACGTTTGTGCTCTTGACGGTCGCGGCGACTCGGCGCATAGTAAACGCATGGCATCAGTTCCCCTTCCAGACAGCCAAGAGGACCGTGAGGTCTACTTGCGCGAACATAATGTTGGCAGCTTTATCGAGTCGATCAACGGGGCTCACCGTGACTCGGCCGACACGGTGATGATGACCGTCAGGGGCTTCGCTGGAGAGCCCGAAGCCCTCTACGTGGCCCTCGATTATGCCTACCACAGCGACGTGACCGTCACGATGGAACCCGCCACCGAACACGAGAGCGGACCAATCCTCAGTTGATTCTACGCTGCGCTCGCCAAGACGTATCGCCCCCGCGCGACCCGAACGAAGAGCGGCGCGGGACCGCGTACATCGGAGGAGAGCACCCAGCCAACCGAGTCCGACGAGACTGGCTCGCCAAGCAACGCCTCGACGGCCGCGTGGACCTGCGTGAACCGCATCGGCTCTCCAGAATCGGCGAGCACACGAACGACCGCATCACGGACCCAGCCTGGCCGCCGAGCCCGACGCCGTCGACTCGTGATCGCTCGAGGCGGCGCATCGCTGGCTCGCAGCCGCGCGAGCTTCCGGGCCAGATGGCTCAAGGACGACTGGACCTCTTGGTTCGATAGTACTGTCGTCGCCTGCATACGAAAGCCTGCAAAATGAGGATTTCTGCAGGCTCGTGACGTGTTTGTGATCGCGTACGGCACATCTCTGACAAGAGTATCCGTACATCCATCCGAACATTGATCAAGCACGGTCGGTGGCTTCATCTCTGCCCCCGATCACGCGCGAGGATGGGTGTCGCGACCCTTGTTTGCTGGGCAAATCAGCCACGCGTGCATCTTCCTGGCGTGCTCCTTGTTGGCTTGCTACAGTTGTAGAGACACAGCAGAGAAACCAAGGCAGGGAAACCATGGCAGAGAACATAGCCGCTCGTCGCGTCACAATCGCCGGAAAGCCCTTCGTCTTGCGGCGCAGCGATGTCCTTAAGACGCTACGGAACGTAGATCCAGAGCCGATCTCGAGTCACTTCGTCGTAGTCGGCTCGCGTCGGTTCCCGCCCAAGCAGATCATCGGCGAGGTCACCGGCCTCGACCGCGCAGACTTCACGACCCACCAGGCAAGACGAACGCTCCTGCGTCTCGGGTTCGCCGCCGGCCGCCGCGGCTCCGGACCAAAAACGGGACCGGCGATGCCTGAAGCACCGGACGAGAGCCTCGCTGAGCGGATGAGAGACTTCACCGGCGAGTGGATCGCAATCAGGGACGACGAGATCCTCCACGCCTCGAGCACACCCCAAGAACTCGTCAAATGGCTTGGCAGCCACGGCCAGAAGGCCGACAGCGTCTTTCGCGTACCAGAGGACGATCTCGCCGCAAGCGGCCTCGCGCCCCTGTGAGATTCAACTTCCGCGAGATCCCAGACGCCGGACGAGCGACCGTCCGCGCACGACCAATCCTCGACCTCGTCGTCGAAGGCCTCGACATCGCCCCACAAGCCTGCCTCCTCGACACAGGCGCCACCGCAATCCGCCTCGGCGCTCACGTCGCCGAACTCTGCGGAATCGACACCACCAAATCCCCCAAGACAACGATCGCTGTCGGAGGCGCACTCGTCACCGCCCGAATGGCCATCGTGAGCCTGCAAGTCGCCAGAGAAAACGACACGCACGAGTGGAGCGCACCCGTCTGGTTCTGCGACCCATGGACACCAGCCTTCGGACTACTCGGGCTCACCGGCTTCTTCGACCACTTCGAGGTCACCATCGCCGCCTACGAAGAGTGGTTCGAACTCACGCCAACAAGCGCTTGACGAACAGTCCTCTGCTTCGGATCCAGTCCAGGCTGGCCATCCTGTCGGCTCAGGCTGAGACCCTATGGGTCAACACACTCCCGAGCAGCCTGGCATCTACCTGCTTTACGGCGATCAGTCCGCC
Organism: uncultured Solirubrobacteraceae bacterium; assembly: GCA_963735615.1. GTDB lineage: Bacteria > Actinomycetota > Thermoleophilia > Solirubrobacterales > Solirubrobacteraceae > Palsa-744. Next base: position 758,200 of record CAVTLO010000003.1, on the reverse strand, counting down.
GGGGTGGTGCTGACCGGCTACGAGATGATCCGTGGAGATGCGCGTGAAGTCGCCGATGTTTCCCGTTAGCAGCGTACGCCCGTCCGCGATTGCCGCCGCAAAGACCTCGGGGTCAGAGCTTCCTGCCAACCTGAGCTCGACGACGGTGCAAGCATCGACATCGGCCACCCGCAATGCCTCGGCAGGCCCGGTGAGTACATCTCATCCAGCAGCAGCTTCAATGCGTCTCAGCGGCGCCCGTTTCGCGACGGTGCAACTCGATACATGCAGAGATCTCATCCGGGTAAAGCGGCAGGGTAGCGAAGCGCGGCGTCGACCAACGGATGTTCGTCGCGGCGAGCTCCCTCCTCGGCGTAGCGGTCAGCCGCTGTCCCTCACACGTACCTTGCTGTGACACATTGCCGGCGCAGACCCGGCGTCTCACCCCAGCGCGCGGCGCGCAACCAGGCCCGCGGTGATGGCCAGGAGACCGCCCGCCAGCGCCGCGCCTGCACGTCCACGCCCAGACGCTCCGAGGACCGACCCCTTCGTGTTGTACGAGAGCACTGACGTGCTCGCCCGCGCCGAGAGGACCGATCCCAGCGACCCGGCCGAGCCGACGGAGAAGGCAGAAGCGAACGAGCCTATCGATCCGATCGAGAGCGCCGAGCCAACCGAGCCGATAGAGAGGAAGGAGCCCCTGGACCCGATGGACAGGAAGGATCTGTCTGACCAGAGCGACAGCGTTCGCACGCGCTCATCGTAGAGCGCGACCGGCGCTCGCGAGCCGCGATACTTCCGCCAAGGAAACCATCCGAAGGGAGCCATAGTGACCGAGCAAGACGCCGAGGGCACCACGAGACGGGGAGCGGCGTCGACGCCGAGCGCCATCGAGGGGGTCGTCACGAAGCTGAGCCCACGCTCGGTCGAGGAAACGGTCGCGGCGCTCTCGGCGCTCGTGGCGGACAAAGGCATGAAGCTATTCGCCGTGATCGATCACAGCGGCGAGGCGCGCGCCGCTGGGCTGGACCTGCGCGAGACGAAAGTCGTCATGTTCGGAAGCCCGCAGGCGGGAACGCCCGTGATGCAGGCGGCGCCGCTCGCGGCGCTCGACCTGCCGCTGAAGGTGTTGATCTGGTCCGACGCAGAGCAGACCAAGGTCAGCTACACCTCGCCCGCAACGCTGGCCAGCCGCTACGGGCTCGCCGACGAGCTCGCAGCCAGGCTCGCCGGCATCGACGCCGTGACCGACGCCATCACCACCAGCTAGTTCCTCAAAGCGGCTGGTTCACTTCGATCGTCATGAATGCTGACCCCCAACCGATCAACGCACAGGACTCCCACGCGCCCGTCGCCGACCCTGCCGTCGCAGCCCGCGACCGTCTTGGCATCGTCGCCGACGCGCTCGCGCGCGCGCCCGAGACGCTGAGCCTGGCCGCGCGCCACCTCGACCCATCGCTCATCGACGTGCTGGGCATCCTCGGCTTCGACGAGCGCTACGTCTCCGCGCAGGGCTCTTACATCTACGACGCCGACGGTCGCGCGTATCTCGACTTCCACACCGGCGAGGGGTTCGCGAGCCTCGGCCACAACCACCCCGACATACGCGAGGTCCTGCAGGCCACGCTCGCCGCCGACCTGCTCGACGGCGTGCAGATCCACTACTCGCCGCTAGCCGGGATGCTCGCGGAGGCGCTCTCGCAGCGCCTGCCGCGGGACCTCGACGCGGTGTTCTTCGCGAGCACCGGCGCCGAGGCCGTGGACTCGGCGATGAAGTTCGCGCGCGCTGCGACGCGCCGGCCGCGGCTGCTCTCCTGCGAGAGCAGCTTTCACGGCGTCACGCTCGGGCCACTGTCGCTCGTCGGCGACGAGTTCTTCAAGGAGGGCTTCGGGCCACTGCTGCCAGGATGTGAGCTCGTCCCGTTCGGCGACCTCGCAAGCCTTGAGGCGCAGCTGCGCGCGAAGGACGTCGCCGCCTTCATCGTCGAGCCGATCCAGGGCCGCATGGTGACGCTCCCGCCCGAGGGCTACCTGCAGGGCGCGCAGGAGCTGTGCCGGCGCTACGGCACGATGTTCGTGCTCGACGAGATCCAGACGGGACTCGGACGCACCGGGAAGTGGTTCGCGCTCGAGCACTGGAGCCTGGAGCCGGACTTCGTGCTCGTCGGCAAGGCGCTCAGCGGCGGCTACATGCCGGTGGCCGCGATGGTCACCAGCCGCGAGATCTACCAGCAGGCGGTGGGCACGCTCGAGCGCTCCTACGTGCATCAGTCGACATACGGCCGCAACCGCCTCTCGATGGCGGCCGGCCTGGCCGCCATGCGCGTGATCGAGCGCGATCGCCTCGTCGAGCACGCCGCACGCATCGGCGCCGTGCTGCGCGATGGGCTTACCGAGCTGCAGCGGCGCTACGAGATGATCAAGGAGATCCGCGCGAGCGGGCTCATGATCGGGATCGAGCTGGGCGCGCCGCGGTCGGGCGTCGCGCGGCTGAACTGGCGTTTGATCCACATGGCGAGCGAGGGGCTGTTTCCGCAGCTGATCGTGATCCCGTTGCACCGCGACCATCGCGTGATCACGATGGCAGCCGGCAAGAACGACGTGATCAAGCTGCTACCACCGCTGACGCTCTGCGAGAGCGAGGCGCGCAGCTTCCTGGAGGCGCTCGACGCTGTGCTCGCCGAGTGTCAAGGCAGCTCGAGCAAGAACCTGGCCATCGTGCGCGACATCGCCACCTCGACGCTCCGTCGCCGGGCACGCACGAAGCTCTCGTGAGCGAGGGCAAGCCGGCGCGCGAACAGCCCGTCGAGCCACCGCGCGATGAGGCTCCTCCGCCGCGCGATGAGCTGTGCCTGATCACCGGCGCGAGCGGGTTCATCGGGGGGCACCTGGCACAGCGCCTCGCGCAGGAAGGCCGCGCGGTGCGCTGCCTCGTGCGCGCGAGCAGCGACACCTCGGCCCTCGACGAGCTCGACGTAGAGCTCGTCGTCGGCGACCTCACCGACGCCGCTTCACTCGCCCGCGCGGTACAAGGCGCCCACCACGTGCTGCACTGCGGCGCGCTCGTGTCCGACTGGACCACGATCGAGGAGATCACCCGCATCAACGTCCAGGGCACGCGCGATCTTCTCGCAGCCAGCGTCGGCGCCTCTGTGCGGCGCTTCATCCACGTCAGCACCACCGACATCTACGGTTATCCCGACGGCGCGCGCATCGAGGAGTCCTACACGTCGACGCGATTTCGCAACTGGTACGCGCAAACCAAGCTGGAAGCCGAGGCAGAGGTCCGTCGCGTCGAGCTGGCATCAGCGCTGGAGGCCGTCATCCTGCGCCCGGCGACCGTCTACGGACCTGGCTCGACGGATGTCGTCGGCGAGATCGCCCGCGCGATCCAGGGTCGCCACATGCTCCTGATCGACCGTGGTCGCCCGCTCGCAGGCCTTTGCTACATCGACAACCTCGTCGATGCTGCCATCCTCGCGCTCGGCCACGACGCCGCCCCCAGCCACGCCTTCAACGTCAGCGACGGCATCGACGTCACCTGGAGACAGTTTGCCGACGACCTCGCCGCCGGCCTAGGCTGCCCGCCGGTGAAATGGAGCATGCCCTACGCGCTGGCCCACGCCATCGGCTTCGCGCTCGAGCACTGCTACCGGCTGCTGCGCACGGGCACCGGCCTCAGCCTGCCGCCGCTGCTCTCGCGCCAGGCCGTGCAGGTGCTCGGCAAGAGCCAGAACTTCAGCAACAGGAAGCTGCGGGAGCTGCTCGGCTGGGAGCCGCGCGTCGACTATGCGAGCGGCCTCGCGACGACACTCGCGTGGCTGAGGGCCGAGCCGCTCTCCTGAATCTGTCGCCCGCCGCTGCGACGATTGCGCGATGCCACGTCGTCTTGCGCTGCTCGCGGTGACGCTCGTGTGCGCCGCAACCGGAATACATGCGTTCACCGCGCAGGCGCTCGCCGCGCCTGCCGGCGCGACGCTCTCCTCCGGGCGCCTGCTCGTGCGCTTTCGCGCCGGCGTCTCGGTAGCCGAGGAGGCACGCGTGCGTCGCTCGACCGGAGCGAAGCTGGCGCGCTCCTACCGTCTGGTACCGGGCCTTGAGCTCCTCACTGTGGGCTCCGGAAAGCAAGCGAAGGCGCTCGCCACTGTTGCTGGCCTGTCGCGCGATCCGAGCGTCCTGTACGCCACGCCTGACGTCGTCTACCACGTGCAGACGATTCCCGACGACCCGCTCTACAGCCAGCAGTGGGGGATGGAAAGCATCGGCGCGCCTGCAGCGTGGAGCCGCACGACGGGGAGCTCGGGCGTGATCGTCGCGGTGCTCGACACGGGCATTACGCTCAACCATCCCGACCTCGAAGCGAACGTCTGGACCAATCCAGATCCCGGCCAGGATGGCTACGTAAACGACGTACACGGCTGGAACTTCGTCGCCGAAGACAACAACCCGACCGACGACAACGGCCACGGCACGCACGTCTCCGGGATCATCGGCGCGGTCGGCAACAACGGCATCGGCGTGGCCGGCGTCAACTGGTCGGTGAGCCTGATGCCGCTGAAGGTCTGCAATGCCGAAGGCTCGTGCTCGCTGAGCGACGAGATCGCCGCGCTCGAATACGCGGTCGACCACGGCGCCAAAGTCGCCAATGCCAGCTTCGGCGGCGCCTACGGCGGCTACCTGCCCGAGGAGGAAGCCATCCAAGCCGCGGGCAAGGCCGGCCTGCTGTATGTAGCGGCGGCGGGCAACAGCGCCAGCGACAACGACACGACGCCCTTCTACCCGGCCAGCTACCCGCTCGAAAACGTCATCTCCGTCGCGGCGAGCACCTCCTCCAACACGCTCGCCTCCTTCTCAGACTACGGCCCGAGCAGCGTCGAGCTGGCAGCCCCCGGCGAAGGCATCCTGAGCACGCTGCCAAAGACCGGCACGTACAGCTCGAGCACGGGCTACGGCGAGCTCAGCGGCACCTCGATGGCCGCGCCGCAGGTCTCCGGAGCCGCAGCGCTGCTGTGGAGCGAGCACCCCACGTGGACAATGCAGCAGATCCGTTCGCGGATTCTCACGACCACGCGCCCGCTCGCCTCGCTGTTCGGCAAGGTCTCCACTTGCGGCGAGCTCGACCTCGAAGCCGCCACGAACCCAGCGGTCCCCGAAGAGGCCTCGCTGTGCGTGACCCGCGCCGGCACCGGCTCGGGGAGCGTTAGCTCCCTGCCGGCGGGCGTCAACTGCGGCTCCTCCTGCAGCGCAACGTTTGCCCCCGGAACCCAGGTAACGCTCACGGCAACCCCCGAACCTGGCTCGACGTTCGCGGGCTGGCACGGGGCCTGCGCGGGCACTGGGCCGTGCACTCTCACGCTGAGCACCGCTGACTCGGTGATCGCGACGTTCCGCGCGGCCGCACCGGCCGCCGGATGGGAAGTGCAGCCGCTGAGCGCCCCCATCGGACGCGAACCGTTCGCCGCCGAATCGAGCGCGAGCCTGTCTTTCTATGACGTCTCACTGTCCGCCGATGGCAGCGTCCGCGCAAAGACGATCTACAACCCCGACAGCCTCTGCTCGGATGCGACCAGCAACACCGGCGGTGTGTTCCTCGAACACCGGACGGCGTCGGGCTGGGTCGACGACGGCTCGCTCACCGCGCCCGCCACCGGCAGCGATCGCGACGCGCGCTGGGCCAACTGCTCCTCGTTCGGGACCGTCACCGCGCTCTCCGCAGATGGCTCGACGCTGCTCGTGACAGCGCAAATGGTCTCCACTAGCGACCCGGAACTCGGCTCGCGCTACCGCTGCGCCGCGTTCGTCTACCGCCACGCAGCGGGCGGCTGGTCGCTCGACGGCACGCTGTTTCCGCCCGGCGTCGAAGCAAACGGCTCGCCGAGCTTGGAAGGCTGCGACTACTTCGGAACCGGCGCCGCGATCTCCGACGACGGCACGCGCGTCGCCGTGCTGAGCGACGGGCGTGTCGACGTGTTCGTACGCGAAGCCTCCGGCTGGACGCTCGAACAGCACATCGTGCTACCGGAAGGCCCTGGCTGTCACGAAGCAGTCGGACCGCGCGAAATTGCCCTTTCCGGCGAAGCTACGACGCTGCTGGTCGGCGCGGAGACGTGCGCGACCGGCGGCGACGAAGACAGCGGACGCGTCTACGCCTACACGCGCTCCGGCTCCACCTGGTCCCTGGCGCAGACAATCAACTCGCCGGAAGCGCAGTTCCAGAACGGGTTCGGAGGCTCGGTCGCAATCTCCGACGACGGCTCCACCGCCACGATCAGCGTCCGCCACCACGCCACCGGCCTAAAGCCGTGGGCGGGCGCGTCGTGGATCTACGAACGCAAGGAAGGCAGCTGGCTCCCCGGCACGCGCGTGACGGCGCCGACGCCTGAAGAAAACGCCGAATTCTCCTGTCCGAACATCATCGAAGACGGCGCGCGCATGCTCTGTGGCGCCAACGAAGCCGTCGGCTTCAACCCCCGACAGGGTTCGATCTACATCTACGAACGGCCAGCCGGAGGCTGGAGCTCGTCAGGCTCCCCCACCCGCCTGTTCGCACCCGAAGGCAGCGCCCTCGACGGCCTCGGCACGATCGGCGCGCAGCGCTGGCGCGTGCCCGCGGCATCCGCGAACGGGAGCCTGATCGACGCCACGATCACGCCGACGAACCTCGCGGACGGCACGTACGCGGACAACATCATCGGCTACGAGTTCGGCTCAGCCGGGTCGTTTTCGCCGACGATCGCGAGCTTCTCGCCGCAGTCTGGCGCCGCCGGCGACCAGGTCATGATCACCGGCACAAGGCTTACCGGCACAAGCTCGGTCAGCTTCAACGGCACGCCGGCGAGCGAATTCAGCGTCGACTCGGAATCGCAGATCACCGCCACCGTCCCCGACGACGCGACCACGGGACCGATCTCGGTGACGACGCCCGGCGGCACCGCCACGAGCACTGGCGACTTCAGCGTCAAGACGACCCCCTCGCTCAACACCACCGCCTCCGGGTCGATCGTGGCCGGCAAGAAGATCCATGACACGGCGACGCTCGCTGGCGGCTCGAGCCCGACTGGCACGATCAGCTTCCAGCTGTACATGGCCGCCGACACGACCTGCACGACGCCGATCGGACCAGCCCAGACGGTCGCCGTCGGCAGGGGCAACGGCAGCTATGAATCGCCGCAAGTCAAGGAGCGCACGGCCGGTGTCTACCAGTGGCTCGCAAGCTACTCGGGCGACGAAGACAACACGGCTGTGACGGCGGCGTGCGACGAACCCGCCGAGCGGGTGGTCGTGCCGGCCAAGCCGCGAATACGAACGCGCGCCTCGGGAACGGTGCTCGCCGGCGAGGAGATCCACGACACCGCGACGCTCTCCCACGGCCTCAGCCCAACGGGCATGATCAGCTTTCAGCTGTACGCGGCTGCCGACACGACGTGCAGCAAACCGCTCGGCCCGCCGGTCACCACCGAAGTCAACAGCGGCGATGCCAGCTATGAATCGCCGGCGATCCTCGCGAGCACGCCCGGCAGCTACCAGTGGGTCGCGAGCTATACGGGCGACCAAGACAACGCGGCCGTGACCGAGAGGTGCGACCGCACTAGAGAGAGCGTGGTCGTGGAGACGCCGGGGCAGGGAGCGTTTCGCGCGCCGATCAGCGCCGCGGCTGTAGAGTTGGCGCTGTGACGCTAGTCCTGATCACGGGAGCAACTCGCGGCATCGGCCAGGCGGCCGCAGTCGAGCTCGCGCGCCAGGGCGCCGAGGTGGCGCTCGTCGGCCGCGACGCAGCTCGCGTCCAAGAGGTGGCTCGCGAAGCGAAGGCGAGTGGCGGCGGCGCGCCCGTCCACGAGCACATCGCCGACCTGACGCTGATGGCAGACGTGCGGGCGCTCGCCGAGGACGTCCGCGAGCGCTACGAGCACATCGACGTGCTCGCTAACAACGCGGGCGCGCTGTTCAGCTCTCGCAAGGTGACGTCGGAGGGCTTCGAGCGGACGTTCGCGCTGAACCACCTCTCGCCGTTCCTACTGACGAACCTGCTGCGCGGTCGCCTCGGCGGCGGACGCATCGTGACGACCGCGTCCGACGCCCACACGTCGGGGCGCCTGGATCTCGAGGACCTGCAGTCCGAGCACGGCTACGCGGCGATGCGTGTGTACGGGACGTCGAAGCTGTGCAACATCCTCTTCACCCGCGAGCTCGCCAGGCGCGCGCCGGAGCTGCACGCCAACTGCTTTCACCCGGGCGTCGTGCGCACGGGCTTCGGCAAGAACGAGAACGGGATCTGGAAGCTGCTGACGACGATCGGCGGGCCGTTCTTCCGCTCGCCGGCGCGCGGCGCCCGCTCGCTCGTGTGGCTCGCTCTGTCCGAGCAGGCCGCGCCGCTCACCGGCGAGTACGTCCAGGACGAGAAGGTGCTCGCGCCCAGCGCCCAGGCGCAGGACGCCACGCTCGCGCAGGGCCTGTGGGAACGCAGCGCCGAGCTCGTCGGCCTGTCCGCCGTCGCGCCCGCCTGACCGCGCTCTGCGTGCGCAATAGGTTCGACTCCAGTACCTTCACGATCGTGACTATCGAGGAGCTGGCCGACGCGGTCGCCCGCGGCGAGGTCGACACGGTTCTGTTGGCGATGACCGACATGCAGGGGCGTCTGCAGGGCAAGCGCCTGACCGCAACGCACTTCCTCGAGGAGGTCGCAGAGCACGGCGCGGAGAGCTGCAACTACCTGCTGGCGGTGGATGTCGACATGCGCACGGTCGACGGTTACGCGATGTCCTCGTGGGAGGGCGGCTACGGCGACATGGTGCTCAAGCCCGACATCGCGACACTGCGCCCGGTGCCCTGGCAGGAGGGCACGGTTGTGTGCCTGGCGGACGTCGCGTGGCCCGACGGCTCCGACGTCCTCGCCTCCCCGCGCCAGATCCTGCGCGGCCAGCTCGCGCGCCTGGCCGAGCGCGGCTGGAGCGCCAACGCGGGCACCGAGCTCGAGTTCCTGGTCTTCCAGGACACCTACGAGGAGGCATGGCACAAGGGCTATCGCGAGCTGCGTCCAGCCAACCTGTACAACGTCGACTACTCGCTGCTGGGCACCGCGCGCGTGGAGCCGCTGATCCGCCGCATCCGCAACAGCATGGTCGCGGCGGGGATGGTCGTCGAGGACTCCAAGGGCGAGTGCAACTTCGGCCAGCACGAGATCAACTTCCACTACGCCGACGCGCTGCGCACCGCCGACGAGCACTCGATCTACAAGAACGGCGCCAAGGAGATCGCGGCCGACGAGGGCGTGTCGATCACGTTCATGGCCAAGTACGACCAGCGCGAGGGCAACTCCTGCCACATCCATTTCTCGCTCGCCGACGATTCGGACCCACCCACGCCGCTGTTCGCGCGCGACGAGGCCCTATTTCACTCGTTCCTGGCGGGGCAGCTTGCGTGCCTGCGCGAGCTGACGCTGCTGCTGGCGCCGCACGTCAACTCCTACAAGCGCTACGCGGCCGCCAGCTTCGCGCCGACGACCGTCGCGTGGGGCCACGACAACCGCACGTGCTCGCTGCGCGTCGTCGGCCACGGCGCGTCGCTGCGCTTCGAGAACCGTGTCGGTGGCGCCGACCTGAACCCGTATCTCGCGCTGAGCGCGATCATTGCCTCGGGACTGCACGGGGTCGAGGCGAAGCTCGAGCTCGAGCCGGCGCTCGAGGGCAGCGCGTACGCCGCCAGCGAGCGCCCGCACCTGCCGGCGACGCTGGCGCACGCGCGCGAGCTGTTCGCCGCAAGCGACGTCGCCCGCTCGGCCTTCGGCGAGGAGGTCGTCGCCCACTACCTCAACGCCGCGGACGTCGAGCTCGAGACCTTCCAGACGGCCGTCACCGACTGGGAGCGCGTACGAGGGTTCGAGCGACTGTGAGCTCGTAAGCGAGGGGCACGATGGCACGCACGGGAGAGCAACATGCGGTTGCCGGGACGCTTACGCTCCCCAGCGCCGTGTTCGCGCCCGTGCGCTCGCAGACCGCGTTCGAGGAGACGGTCGAGCGGCTGGGCACGGCGATCAAGCTCGGGCTGCTCGCCCCCGGCTCGCGGCTGCCGGCCGAGCGCGAGCTGTGCGCGCGGCTGGGCATCGCGCGCTCGACGCTGCGCCAGGCGCTGACGGCGCTCGGCCAGAGCGGGCACGTGTTCGCCACGCGCGGGCGCGGCGGCGGCACGTTCGTCTCAGACCCGCAGCCGCCCGCCGATCCGCCCTCGGCGCAGACGCTCGCGCAGTGGCGCGAGACGTGCGACCTGCGCCTGGCGGTCGAGCTGGGCGTCGCGGTGCTGGCCGCCGAGCGCGCCGAGCGCGCCGACCTCGACGCGCTGGACGAGGTCGCGGCGACGCTCGATGGCACGCTCGAGGACTTCGCCGCCTACCGCCAGGCGGACATCCGCCTGCACGTCGGGCTCGCCGAGGCCACCCGCTCCACCCAGCTCGTGCGCGCGATGACCGAGGCGCAAGGCGCGATGACCGACCTGATCGCCTACATCGCGCACCCGCCGCAGGTGCTCGCCTCCTCCAATGCCCAGCACCGCCGGCTGCTGGCCGCCGTGCGCGAGCGCGACGCGATGCGCGCCGCGCAGATCATGGCCGAGCACCTGCGCGGCACCGAGCACATCCTCGCGGGCCTGCTGCCCGAAGGCTGACGGCGCGATCGCGCGCTCTCGGCCGCGCCCGCTGGCCATCTGTCCGGCCGCACGTCGCGATTTGCGCAAGGGCACTTGACTTCTGTCCGCGATCGAGCGTATTGTCACGATTGAAGGACGGACGACCAAACCTTTTCTTCGCCAGGGGGAGCCGATGAGCACAACCGAGACATTGGGCGCAGACGAGCAGCGCCTCGCCGAGCTTGGCTACAAACAGGAGCTGAAACGCGGCTGGAGCGCGTTCTCCAACTTCGCGATCTCGTTCTCGATCATCTGCATCCTCGCCGGCTGCTTCACGACCTACGGCCAGGCGCTCAAGAACGGCGGGCCGATCGCGATCTCGATCGCGTGGCCGCTGATCTGCGTGCTGATCCTGGCGGTCGCGGTCTCGATGTCTGAGCTGGCCTCCGCGTACCCGACCGCCGGCGGCATCTACTACTGGGCCTCGCGCCTGGGAGGACCGGGCTGGGGCTGGTTCACCGGCTGGTTCAACCTGATCGGCCTGGTCGCCGTGGTCGCGTCGGTGGTCTACGTGAGCGCGACCTTCCTGATCAACCTGCTCGGCCTCTACGAAGTCCACTTCATCTTCAACTTCGTCAAGGCGGCCGCGGGCACAAACGTCCACTACTCAGCGCACGTCAACTTCGCCATGTTCGTGTTCATCGCGATCATCGCTGGGCTGATCAACGTCTTCTCGCAGCCACCTTGTATCCGTCTTGTACAGCTTCTCGGTGTGGTGGAACATCATCGGCGTCCTGGCGATCGTGGTGATCCTGATCGCCGTGCCCTCCCACCACGCGAGCCTCTCCTACGTCTTCGGCCACAAAGCCAACGAATCGGGCTTCGCCGGGGCGCTACCAGCGGGCTGAAATTCTGGATCTACATCCTGCCGCTCGGCTTCCTGCTGACGATGTACACGATCACCGGCTACGACGCCTCGGCGCACATCTCCGAGGAGACGCACGGCGCAGAACACTCCTCGGCGCAGGGCGTCTGGCGTTCTGTCTTCTACTCGGCGATCTTCGGCTGGATCGTGCTCCTGGCGATCACGTTCGCGATCCAGAAGAGCCACGAAGCCGAAATCTACAAGGCGGGCTTTCCGGCGCTTGCGATCTTCACCTCCGCGCTCAGCTCCGCAGGCGACAAGGCCGTCGTGCTGATCTCCACGGTCGGCCAGCTGTTCTGCGGGATGGCGTGCGTCACGAGCGCCTCGCGCATGACGTTCGCGTTCTCGCGCGACGGCGCCGTCCCCGGGCACAACCTGTGGCGTCGCCTGGGCGCGAACAAGACACCCAACTGGGCCGTGTTCTTCGTGGTGCTGTTCGCGATCGTCATCACCGTGCCCGCCTACTTCCCGAACCATCTGGGCACGCCAGTGGCGTTCCTCGCGGTCACCTCGATCTCCGTGATCGGCCTGTACATCGCCTACACGATCCCCGTGTACCTGCGCTGGCGCGCCGGCGACAGCTTCGTCACGGGGACGTGGACGCTCGGCAGCAAGTACAAATGGATCAATCCGATCGCGGTCGTGTGGGTGGCTCTCTGCGTGGTGATCTTCTGCCTGCCGTTCTCGCCCGAAGGCGTTCCTTGGGAAAGCTCGTTCAACTGGTCGGCGGTCAACTACGCGCCGATCGTGACGATCGGGGTGATGCTGGTCGTGACGATCTGGTACGCGGGTCTGGGCGAAAAAGACGTTCAAGGGCCCGATCCGCACGATCGACGAGCTCGACGCGGAAGCGCGCTCCCCGACATCGCCCAGGCGCCGTAGGAGGAGGAGAGCAGTTGACCTCACGTGCCTGGGCCGCGCGGCTCGGCCGCGACGGACGGGCTGAGCGCTGAGCGAGCGACTGTCAGTCCTCGAGCCCGCCACCGAGGCGGTGCTCGCCGAGGTCCCGCGCGCGGGCGTCGAGGAGGTCGACGCGGCCGTCGCGCGCGCCAAGGCGGCGCTGCCGGCGTGGCGCGCGCTGGCGCCCGGCGAGCGCGCGCGGGCGCTGCACGCGCTCGCCGACACGCTCGAGCGAGCACCGCGAGGAGCTGGCGCGTGCTCGAGGCGCGCAACGCCGGCAAGGCGATCGCCGACGCGCGCGGCGAGATGGGGATGGTGGTGGACACGTTCCGCTACTACGCGGGCGCGCCCGAGCGGCTGCTCGGCGACACGATCCCCGTCGCCGGCGGGCAGGCGTTCACCGTACGCGAGCCGCTCGGCGTCGTCGGGCTGATCACGCCGTGGAACTTCCCGCTGACGATCGCCTCGTGGAAGCTCGCGCCGGCGCTAGCGGCCGGCAACACGGTCGTGCTCAAGCCGGCCGAGCTGACGCCGCTGACGCGCGCTGCGCTTCGCCGAGCTCGCGCTCGAGGCGGGCCTGCCCGAGGGCGTCGTGAACGTCGTCGTCGGCCCCGGCCGCACGTGCGGGCAGCGCCTGGTCGAGCACCCCGACGTGGCGAAGATCGCGTTCACCGGCTCGACCGAGGTCGGCCGCTCGATCGCCGCCGGGGCCGCGCGACGATCAAGCGCGTGACGCTCGAGCTGGGCGGCAAGTCCGCGAACATCGTGTTCGCCGACGCCGACCTGCGAGGCCGCCGCCGCCGCGGCGCCGTCGGCGGTGTTCGGCAACGCCGGCCAGGACTGCTGCGCGCGCTCGCGCATCCTCGTGCAGGAGGGCGCTGCTCGATCGCTTCCTCGAGCTGCTGGAGACGCACGTCAAGGCGCTGCGCGTCGGCGATCCGCTCGACGAGTCCACGCAGATGGGCCCGCTGATCTCCGCCGCCCAGCGCGAGACCGTCGCCTCGTTCCTCGACGGCCAGGCGCCGGTCGCGTTCCGCGGCAGCGCGCCCGAGGGCGCCGGGCTTCTGGTTCGCCCCGACCGGTGCTCGCCCCGGTCAAGCCGAGCGACCGCGTCGCCCAGGAGGAGGTGTTCGGCCCGATCGCCGCGGTGATCCCGTTCGCCGACGAGGCCGACGCGGTCCGCCTGGCCAACGACACGATCTACGGCCTGTCGGGGTCGATCTGGACGCGCGACGGCGCCCGCGCGCTGCGCGTCGCGCGCGCGGTCGAGACGGGCGTGCTGTCGATCAACTCGAACACCTCGGTGCGCGTGAGCACCCCGTTCGGCGGCTTCAAGCAGTCCGGCTACGGGCGCGAGCTCGGCCCGCACGCGCTGGAGGCATACACCGAGGTCAAGACGATCTTCTACGCGACGGAGGGAGTCGATGAGCGGCAGGCGGGCAGGCTCGCGGGGCGGTGTGCGTGGTCACCGGCGCCGGCGGCGGCATCGGCGCCGCCACCGTCGCCGCTGTTCCAGCGCGAGGGCGCGACGGTCGTGGGCGTCGACCTGCACGCCGGACTCGCCCGGGCGAGCTCGCGCTGCAGGTCGACGTGACCGACGAGCAGCAGGTGCGCGACGACGTTCCAGACGCGTGCGCGAGCGCTACGGCCGCATCGACGTGCTGTTCAACAACGCCGGCATCTCCCCGAGCGACGACGGCTCGGTGCTCGAGACGACGCTCGAGGCGTGGGAGCGCGTGCAGAGCGTCAACCTGCGCAGCGTGTTCCTGTGCTGCAAGCACGGCATCCCGCACCTGCTCGAGAACGACGGCCCGTCGCGCGGCTCGGTCATCAACACCGCGTCGTTCGTGGCGGTGATGGGCGCGGCCACCTCGCAGATCTCCTACACCGCCTCCAAGGGCGGCGTGCTGGCGCTCTCGCGCGAGCTCGGCGTCGAGTTCGCGCGCCGCGGCGTGCGCGTCAACGCGCTGTGCCCCGGACCGGTCGACACGCCGCTGCTGCGCGAGCTGTTCGCCAAGGACCCCGAGAAGGCCGCGCGCCGGCTCGTGCACGTGCCGATGGGCCGCTTCGCCCGCGCCGAGGAGATCGCCCAGGGCGCGCTGTTCCTGGCCAGCGACGACTCGAGCTACGTGACCGCCTCGACGTTCCTGATCGACGGCGGCCTCAGCGGCGCGTACACGACGCCCCTGGATTAGCGCACGGTCACGCTCAGCACCGTCGAGCCCGCCCCGGGCCGTCCGCTTGCGCCCGCCCACTGGGCGACGAACACCGAGGAGGCGGTGACGCGCCAGCTTGTGGTGAAGCTGCCGCCGTTAGCACCGGCGACGACCTCCTGGTGCTGCCACTCACCGCCCGCGAGGTTGCGACGCGAGACGACGATCTCCTCGCCGCCGATCGCGCCCGTGAGCGTGCCGTTGACGAGCACCGTGTCGTGCGCGGCCTTAAGCGCGCGCTTACCCAAGCGCCGCCTGGGCGCGGTGAGCGACAGCGACTCGCTGCGGTCCCGACACGTCGCCGCCGGTGGCGGTCGTGAACAGCAGGCGCTGCAGCGGTTCCGCCTGTGACCGACGTCGCTGTCGATCAGCAGCGAAGCATCGAGCGCGCTGCTGGTCAGGATGCCATCCTTGGAAATCGAGCCAGCGGTGATCTCCTGCGGGTGCCAGCTCGCGCCGCCGTCGTCCGTGCGCAACACATACGCGTTGCCTTCACCGCGCCCGAACTCGCCGATGCTTAGAAAGCCGTGGGTCGGGTCCGAGAACGCCAGCTGTATGCCTTCACTGCTACCTGCGGAGAGGATCTCCTTCCACGCCGCACCGCCGTCGCGCGTCGCCCAGATGCGTCCACTCGTGTCCAGCAGGAAGCCGTCGGCCGCGCTCGTGAACGCGACGCTGCGGATCGACTCGCGGGTCCTGCCCTTCCTGTTGGTCAGCGGTAGCCGAATCGCGCTCCAGCTCGCCCCGAGGTTGGCGGAGCGGATCAACGTGTGGGTTCCTTCGCCGAACGCGAACACCGCCGAGCCTGCAAGGTCATAGTCGGACAGATGCGCAGCGGCTACCAGCTTTCCTGCGACTGGTTCAAAGCGACCGCCGCTCACTGCGCGGTGGATGCCGACCGGCCCGATCAACAGCACCGCTTGGCTGCCGAGCGCGACGAGCGCCTTTGCGGGACTGGTCGTTCCCGGGTTCAGCGTCTGCCAGCTCGTGCCAGCGTTGCTGGTCTGCTGCAGGCCGCCGTTCACGTCCAGCGCGTAGCCGAGTTGCGGCGTCGAGAACGCTACGTCGGCGAGCGTGGCGGAGGTCTGCGTCGCGATCACCCGCCAGCTCTGCCCGCCGTTTGCAGAAAGTGCGAAATCGCCTTTGCCTCCCGGTGCGAGCACCAGCCCGTCGGGCCCTGAGCGCAGGCGGCTGTATTCGCCACCGATGTCGGCGCTGGAGGGCGCGAACGTGGCGCCACCGTCGCTCGAGAGCACCGTCGCCCCGCTCTCCCCCAGGGCCACGATCTGTGTGGGACTCGCGTACGCCGCGCCGTAGAGCAGCGAGCTCGAAGTTGTTTTGACGGTGTCGGTGGCACCTCCGTCGGTCGTCTTCACCAGCTCGTTGCCGGCTGTTACCGTGAGGATGCATTCGATTGCGCTTGCGCAGTCGATCGAGTTGAAGTTGTTACCTGAAGCGATCTTCTGCGCTTCCCAGGTTTCACCGCCGTCGGTAGAGCGCAGCAGCGTGTTCGGTCCGATCGCGTAAGCGTCCTTCGCATCAACGAAGTCAACCTTTGTAACTCTTGCACCTGCGGGCAACGTCAGCGCACTCCACGACACGCCGCCGTCCGGTGTCATGTATGCCGAGCTTGACCCCGAGCCCGGCTGTGTCACGAAGGCGATACCAACGCTTGCGTTGAAAAAGTGTACAGCGACAGCCACAGCACTACCGCCACCACTCGAGGAGGGCGTTCCCGGGATCCCGGTCTTGCGAGCAAACGTTTCACCGCCGTCGCTCGTCGCCTCCAACGAGCCGTTCGCTAGCAGCAAGAAGCCAACCTGCGGCGAGAGGAAGCTGAACGACGCGACCGGTTCGGGGCAGTTCGATTCGGCGATGCTGAAGATGCGCGTGAACGTCTGTCCACCGTTGTTGGAGATGCGCGTGATACAACCCTGCCCACCGCCCACGACGACGCTCGTCGGTGAGAGTACCTGCACGCTTTCCAGTTCGCCGGTCGTACCCGTCGTCAAGCCGCTCCAGGAGGATCCCGCGTTGCTGGTCGAAAGCACCGTTCCGCCGTTGCCGACGGCGTAGCCGACGCCACCGGAAAAAGCGATCGCGCGCAGCGTCCTGCCTTGCGGCGTGGGGTTTCCCCACGACCAGCCGGAGTCGCTGACGTTGACCGCGGCGACACTCACACCGGCGACTGCGAGCAATGCGAGTAGGACACAAACCACGACAGCCGTCGTGTAACTCCTGGTGACAGTCAACATACGATTAACCCCCCGAGCAGATTGGATTGATGGACTGTCAAACCTATGAAACGTGAGAAAGTTGCGCCGTCGCTCGACAGACCGGGCGCTACATGACGAACAGTTTCGCTGTATAACCGACCGCTCCACCCGGAGCCGAGAGGAGCATCGCCATGCTGCAGCTCACCTACGCTGGTCCCGACGCGCTCGAGTGGCGCGAGGCGCCGGCGCCGCACCTGAGCTCGGACGCAGCCGCGCTCGTGCGCCCGATCGCGGTCGCCACTTGCGACCTGGACGCGCTGATCATCGAGGGCAGTTCGCCGTTCCAGCCGCCGTTCGCGATCGGACACGAGTGCGTGGCGGAGGTGCTCGACGTCGGCGACGCGGTCAGCTCGTTCGAGCCGGGTCAGCTCGTGAGCGTCCCCTTCCAGATCTCCTGCGGCGAGTGCGGAGCGTGTCGTGAGGGGCGCACGTCGAACTGCGCGGGCGTGGCGTTCATGTCGAGCTACGGCTTCGGGCCAGCGGTCGATCGGTGGGGCGGGTTCTTGTCGGACGTCGTGTGCGTGCCCTACGCAGAGCACATGCTCGTACCGGTCCCCGCTGGCTTGGAGCCCGCGGCGGTGGCGAGCGCCTCTGACAACATCAGCGATGCGTGGCGCGCGGTCGGCCCGGCGCTCGCCGAGCAGCCGGGCGGCGAGGTGCTCGTCGTCGGCGGCGCCGGGGCCGGCTCGATCGGCCTGTACGCTGCCGGGCTCGCGGTCGCGCTCGGCTCCCAGTCGGTGCTGTACGTCGACGCCGACGCCACGCGACGTGAGACCGCTGCGAAGCTCGGCGCGCAGACGCTCGCCGAGACGCCCAAGCGTGTCGGGC
The DNA here is from genome assembly GCA_963735615.1 of uncultured Solirubrobacteraceae bacterium. Classification (GTDB taxonomy): domain Bacteria; phylum Actinomycetota; class Thermoleophilia; order Solirubrobacterales; family Solirubrobacteraceae; genus Palsa-744. The sequence goes on along the minus strand of CAVTLO010000003.1, from coordinate 740,462 downwards.
CATACCCGATCACCGTCGACGCGAGCGCCGACCCCGACGGCCTGGCGCTGGCGCTACGCTCGACCGCCGCCGACGGGCTCTGCACAAGCACCGCCATCTACTTCGGCGAGCAGCCAACGCTGCCACTGCTCGAGATGTACTCGAAGGGCATCACGTTCAAGACCGGCCGCGTGAACGCGCGCACGGCGATGCCGCACGTGCTCGACCTCGCCGCCTCCGGCGCCCTGCACCCCGAGCTGGTCACCACGAGCGTCGTCGGCTGGGACGACGCCGCCGGCGCGCTGCTCGAGCGCGGCTGGACGAAGCTCGTGATCGAGCGCTGAGGCGCGGACCGAGAGACGCCGGGCCTCGACACGGCCGCCATTGCAGGGATCGCGGCCGCTGCGCGCTCCAGCTAACCGCCGATCGGAGCACGCGCGTTGCTGCCCCAAAAAACCTGGGTGCCGAAGGCGTCGATCACGTTCACGAGCACGAGGTTGAGCGCCATCGACTTGGCGGTCGCCTGACCCACGCCCACGGGGCCGCCGCTGGCGTTGTAGCCGTAGTAGCAACCCACCAGCACGATCGCGGTGGCCATCGTCATGCCCTTGATCACGCTGAACAGATAGTCGCCGGGATTCTGGTACTGCCAGAACAGCAGCAGGTAGCCGCCCGAGGAGATGTAGCCCACCTGATGCACGACCGCAATGTACGAGCCCAGGTAGGCGACGCCAATCGCGCCCATGTACATGAACGGCAGCACCATCCACGCCGCCAGCAGACGCGTCGCACACAGGAACGTCATCGAGTTGACGCCCATCACCTCCAGCGCGTCGATCTCCTCGGAGATGCGCATCGCGCCCAGCTCGGCCACGATTCCCGTGCCGATCTTGGCGGACATCATGTAGCCGAACACCAGCGGCACCGCCTCGCGCAGGTTGCACCACGCCGCGAATACCCCCGATACACCGGGAGTGCCAGTCGAGATCGAGAAGTAAGCCGCCTGGATGCCGCACGGACCTAGGCCGGTGATGAACACCAGGCCCCAGATCACACCTGTCGAGCCGATGATCAGGATGCCCGCCTGGCGCAGCGACTCGCCGAAGAAGCGAAACACGCGCAGCGTCCACACTTCCCGCAGCACCTCGCCCATGAAGCCGCCGATCTCGCCCGCGGACGCGAGCCATTCGCGCGGCATTGCGAGCAGTTCGTCCACTATTTGATCACCAGGATCTGCGGATGCGTCGCCAGCAGCGTCTGCGTGAAGATGTAGTTGAACGCGCCGAACGCCAGGAAGGAGACGACGACCGCCTCGTTGACAGCTCGTCCCACGCCCTCGGCGCCGCCGGAGGCGGTCATGCCTTTGTAGCAGCAGACGATCGCGATGAGCGCGCCGAAGATCGTCGTCTTCAGCACCGAGCCCCACAGGTCGGTGACGTTCGCGTTGGAGAACAGCGTGTTCCAGAAGGGCCCCAACGAGCCGCCGCCCTCGATCTCCGCCAGCAGCCCACCGAACAGCCCAAACAGGATCGAGTAGATGTTGAACAGGCCCGTCACCAGCATCAGCGACAGGAAGCGCGGAACCACCAGGTTCTTGACGGGGTCCACGCCCAGCACCTGCAGCGCGTCCAGCTCCTCGCGAACCTTGCGCGCGCCGAGGTCCGCCGTGATCGCCGTACCCCCCACCCCAGCGACCACGATCGCCGTGATCAGCGGGCCGATTTCGCGGACCACCTCGATCACGAAGAAGCCGCCGAGACGATCGGTCGCGCCGAACAGCGTCAGGAAGTTCACCGCCTGCAGGCCCGGCGCGCCATAGTCGATCGCCACCGTCGAGATCAGCAGCGGCAGCCACACCAGCCGCAGCACGAACAGGAACTGGTTGACGAGCTCGCCTCCGTACGGATACGGCGGGCGAACCGTCGCCGTGACCGTCCTGCCTGCCAGCAGCATCATGTCGCCGAATTCTTCGAGCACGTGCTGTGCCGGAGCGAACGCGCGCTTGGGAACAGCCGAGATAGCTCCATCTCCACGCCGCATTGGCCTAGTGTACTAGTTGACCAGCACACTATGCAACGTGGTCACCGGAGGCTACAGTTGATCGCATGAGCCACGAGGCAACTGGGTCGTCCGCGGCTGGGTCGCCAGACCTGGACATCGCCGTCGATCGCGACGCCGAGATCCCGATCGGCGTGCAGCTCGCGTGGGCGCTGCGCTCGCGCATCCGCGACGGCCGCTTCGAGCCCGGACAGCGCCTGCCGGGCCTGCGCGAGGTGGCGGAGGCGACGGGCGTCAACGTCAACACCGTGCGCAGCGTCTATCAGCGTCTCGAGCACGAGCGCCTGATCGACAGCCAGCAGGGCAGCGGCACGTTCGTCGCGTCCACACCGCAGCGACCGTCGACGGTCGCAAGCATCGCGGCGGACGCCGCGCGCGAAGCCCACGAGACGGGCGTCGATCCGCGCGAGATCGCCGCCGCACTGTACGTGTCCCCCGGCGCTCCCCCCCGGCCTGCCGACGACGCGGCCGCACGACGGCGCGCGCTGCGTGAGCAGATCGCGGTGCTCGAGCGCACGCTCGCCGAGATTGAAGCCAAGCATCCGGGCGTCGCCCCCGCGAGCGCGCCCGCCCGCCGCGGCATCGGGCCAACGCTGCTCGACGCCGCCGAGCTCGAGCAGGTGCGAGCGACGCTCGTCCGTCGCCTGGCGACCGTGCAAGCCGCGATCGACGGGCTGAGCAACGAGCAGGGCGCAGCGAAGCACGCTGGCGTCGCGGAGAAACAGCCGCGGCAGCAGCGCCAGCCGCGTGCCAAGCAGCCGCAGGCCAAGCAGGGGAGCCGGCGCGCGCCCCGCGCCCGACCGCCGCTGCGCCCGGCGCCAGAGGGCGCGTGAGCCGACGATGCAGACGTACTTCCTCACGATGGTGCTCGGAGTGCCGCTACTGCTGCTCTCGCTCGCGCTGATCGCCGGGCACTTCCACCGCGACGGATACGCCGAGCTGCTCGACTGGAAGCCCACGCGCTCGCCCGAGCTGGAAGTTGAGCTCGAGCTGGGCGACATTCAGCAGATGCTCGCCGCGCAGAACAGGCACCGGCGCAGGCGCGGCGCGCCGGAGCGCACGCTCGAGGAAGTGACCGCGGGGGCGTCGGGCTTCGGGGGCTACGAATAGGCGGCTCGGGGCAAGAGCGAGGCGTCGACGGCTATCTAATTTGGGCAGCCCGCCGGTGGCGTGACGCGGGTACGCTCCGCGGCCATGGCCGAGTCGATCGTCGCGCCGCCGCTCATTTCGCAGCTCGACCCGTGCGAGCTTCCGGACGGCGGCGAGCTGGACGAGTTGGTGCTCTCGGAGGCGCTCGTCGAACGCCACGGGCGCGACGCACTGAGCACGCGGCGCGTCCGCGTCGACGAGTCCGAGCTGCGCGGGTTGACCCTCGGCGAAGGCACAGTGACGCAGCTCGTGCTCAGCGACGCGCGCCTGCTGGGCTGCGATCTGTCCAACGTCCGCGCTCGCAGCGGCGCGATCCGGCGCGTCGAGCTCAGCGACTCACGGCTCGTCGGCTTCAGCCTCGGCGAGGGCAGAGTCGAGGACCTGCGCGTCGCCGGCGGGACGATGATGCTCTGCTCCTTCGCGCACTCAGCGCTGCGCCGTGTCACGTTCGAGAGCGTCAACCTGCGCGAGGCGAGCTTCCTCGAAACGCAGCTCACGTCGGTCAGCTTCGACGGCTGCGACCTCACCGGCGCCGACTTCCGCGGGGCACGGCTGAAGCAGTGCACGATCCGCGGCAGCTCGCTCGACGGCGTGCTCGGCGTCGAGTCGCTGCGGGGGCTGACGATGCCGTGGGGCGATCTTGTCGGGTCTGTAGGGGCGCTTGCCGCGGCGTTGGGGATTGGGGTTGAGGGGGAGTAGGCGTGGAGTGAGGTGGAAACATTCCTTGAGACGCCACGACCGGCAGGTCATAGTGCGATCGCCCGCGCTACAGGAGACTCAGCGCTGGACTTCGCGCAGTAGGCTGAAGCTGTCGAGGATCCGCGTGGCGGTGGGATGCAGACTGCTGGGAAGCCACAGGTCGACCTGCGCGTAGCCCGTTGCGACGGTGCCCTGTCTCGTGACCACGATCACACCGTTGTCGGGATTGGGATTGCCGCTGGCATACGCCTGGTAGCCGACCGCCAGCTGATCGATGTCGAACGAGCTGATGGTTCCTGGTGGCAGACCCACGGCACGCGCGCTGGGCTTGCCGCCTCTCATCGCGCAGGTCGCGCAACTGCTGACCGTGATCTGGAGCCTTTGGGCTGAGTTAGACTCGCTCCACACGGAGGTGGTTTGTTCGCCGGATGAGCTTTCCGTATAGCTCCAGTTGGATGGCACGAGGATTCTGTAGGCGCCGTCGGGCGGACTCGCCGCCTCCAGCGCCCCGGGGGCGGCGCCAGCGGTCGATGACGGTTCCGAGGGGCCAGTGACCACTGGCCCGGTCGCAGCGGACGTCCGCGAGGGCTGGCTGTGGGACCCGGTCGCAGCGGCGGCGGTGCGGAAGCTCTGACGCGTTGACTGGTCCGTCCTCGCTGCCCCGTGAGAAGGTGATTTCGACGCCGCCAGCACGATCCCCAGCGCGACCACCGTGGCGATGGCCAATGTGGCGGCAAGCGGGGTCAACGCATGCGCCTGCCGGCGTGGCAGCCGCCGGGCTTGTCGCGCCGTCGCCGCACGGTCTGGCCGAGAGCCTGGCGGCGTTCGCGGACGGAGCCGGGCGATCCGATTGCTCCTCGTCGTGGGCGACGAGGTTGGCCGACCGCGCTCTCGCGTCTCGGCGCGTCGCGCGCGCGTGGCCACGGCGAGCGGGAAGGGCGGCGTCGCATGTCGCGTGCCGGCGTCCAAGCGGTCGATAAGCGTTGCCGTCTCTACGATCACGTGGCTGGCGGTTCGATAGCGGTCCGCGGGGCTCTTGGCCATGCCACAAGCGATAATCCGGTTCAGCCCCCCAGCTTGAGGGGCCGTCTCCGGGAGGCTCGGCGGCGGGTCGTGAAGGTGTGCATACATGACGCTCGCGTCGGTTTCCCGAACGTACGGCACGTCGCCGGTGAGACATTGGTAGAGGACGGCGGTGAAGGCATACACGTCCGCCGCCGTCGTGACGGGTTCGCCACAGAATCTGCTCGGGTGCAGCGTAGTTGAGACTGCCAATGAAGCCCCCGGTAGCAGTGAGCGCGGCGCTCGATGTCGACGTCTTGGCGATGCCGAAGTCCGCGAGGTAGGGGTGATTGTCGTGGTCCAGCAGGATGTTCTGCGGCTTGACGTCGCGATGTACCAGCCCCAGGGCGTGCGCAGCGTCGAGTGCCTCGCCAATCGGTCTCAGCAGCGCCACGGTCTCATCGGCCGACAGCGCGCCCGCTCCCAGCATCTCGGCCAGTGTGCTCCCCTCGATCAGCTGCATCGCTATGAACAGCTTGCCATCGGCCTCACCCGAATCAAAGATCGTGACCACGCTTGCGTGATGCAGCGCCGCGGCATGCTTGCCCTCACGGCGAAAGCGCTCCCTGAACGCCTCGTCGCTTCCTAGCTGTGGCGAGAGCAGCTTCAGCGCCACACGACGCCCAAGTGATACCTGCTCGGCGCGATAGACGGTTGCCATGCCGCCCGCACCGATCAGGCTCTCGACTCGGTAGCCCGCGATCATGTCACCTTGACCCAACATCATGCCCAATCGCCCCATAGCTCGAGAAGGTCCGCTTCCTCGGATACGCGCTGCATCCTATGAGATGGAACGCAAGAGGATCTACTGTGGGGACGTAGGGCGCACCGCCTCCCGACGATCAGCCGCTTACAAAACGCTGCTTGAGTGGAGCCCATGTGGTGCGGCGGGAGGGTTGTATCGGGGTGCTGCGGTAGCGTCGTCGCGTGGCTTCGAAGTCGCTCATGGGCTGGCGGACGGACGCGTGTGCGGCGTTCGACGAGGGACTCGTCGTCCAAACTCGACGAGGCGCGCCTGCCACCGCCCAGGCATTGGCTCCGAGGCGATCGGAGCGACACACTGCACACCATGACCCTGAAAACAACTTGTCTCGCCGCCACGGTGCGCCGAACCGCTTTACAATGTGTCGTTTTGTGACTGTTGGACTTCGTACGCGTCCACGGCTGGCCACTCGAGAAACTGGGTGAAACTTCGCAGCGCACTCACCGTTTGCTGCTCTGTCAACACCTCCGCCAGCACCCGAACCAGCGCGAGATCCTCGTGACCAGATGCTTCTGCTTGTTGAAGGTTAAGGTCAAAGGTCCAGGCTACACACCTTGTTCCCGTTCCGAGAGCAGCCTTAATGCTTTCCAACGCTGACTCGCGACGGGTGATCGCGCCATTTGCGTATAGATCGAAGGTCAGGCCGAGCGCTCGAACAGGGGTCACTCCAACCTCGATCGCGCGCTGCATCATGGTTTCGGCCGCTTCCTCCTCTCCGATGCCAAACAACAGACCCGCGTAGTTGCCGAGAGTATCGGCATCCATTCCGTCGATTGCGATGCTGCGCTCAAACATGACTCGGGCACGGACGAAGTCCTTACGCGTAACCGCCAGGAAGGCGGCATAGTCACCAAAGCTGCTCGACGCACCTGGGTGGGCGGCAACCGCTCGCTCCAAGATCGCTTCCGCTCGATCGAACTCATGTCGGACATCACGGAGGAACCGTGCATATGTCAACAGGCTGCCGACATGCTCGGAATCGACAGTGATGGCACGCTCGTACAGCTCTTCAGCTCGGGCGAGATCCAGCCCCCGATCGGCTAGGAAGGTTGCGTAGGCATCGATAAGGTCAGCGGACTGCGGGTACTGCCGAATGCCTGCCTCATAGATAGCTTCCGCCCGGTCGGGATCTGTCTTGTGTACTCGCTCGGCAGCTAGGTAGACGCGCCACCAAGATCCCTCAGCGGCGTTGTCAGTACGTTCTACCGCAGCCCTAAGGTCGGCCGTTTCCGCGCTATCGACTGGGCGCGCGACGATGCTCGCCGATAGCCGCTCATACGTCTCGCGATATCGCACGAACACGTCGCGTATCCAACTATCTCTTGGATGCGACAACCCGAACGCATCCTGCAACAGCAGCATCGTCTCATCGAAGTCCGCCTCCTGAATCCACATCGCACGTCGCTCGGACAGCCACTTTCGCAATGGATCGCCAGGCTCTCGCTTGGATATCCAATACACGCCAAGCGGCAGCGCCTCTGGAGCCAGGTTACTCAGCAGGCTTGCTATTCCGTCATCATTGCCCCCGTATCCAATCATGACCAGACCGCCATCATGCAAGAGGCTCGGAACGTGCAGCTGCAGCTGTTCCTTGAGACGCTCGGTCTCAGCTTCGGTGTTCTGAGGTGTTAGTCGATTGTCGCCGTGAAGCTTGACGATCAGCGGGCGTCTGCGTGTGGGGCGAATAAAGGACGCCAACGACTCGTGATGAATGACGAGCGGTCTTACCGAGGTGAACAGATACAGGGCGTCGGCCAGAAGGTCATCAAAATTGGTCGTAAGCGCGACGCTGAACAGGCCGTCGTCGCGAGCCATCAGGCCGGCAAGCACGGCATAGCCAAAGCCCGGGTACTTACCGGTACACAGAAGCTCGATCTCCCGCTGGCGCTGCTCCGGTTGGAGGAAAACGGCCTCCATGACGTCGCCGTATGACGCGGCCGGATCCTCTTGGGTCCACCCCGGGATCCTGTCGGCTATCCAAGCATCTCCGGTGGCATCCGGGGCAGCGAGATTCTTGAGCCGAGGCAGCCACCGCTCAACCACCAACGACCTCGCAGTCGGGATGCCGGAAGACACCGAGCAGCCAGCCCCGAGGAAGAATGCGAAGCGCGTGTCCGAACCGTCGGCTTCGGCCATGAGCCGACGCGCGAACTCTCCGCCGGAAAGGATCCGCATCTTGGACATCCGCCGACAGTACTGGATGCGCTCTCGTGGCCGCCGTCGGGCTCACGGCGATCACAGCACTCACGTCTTACGAGCAGCCGATACTCTCACGAGACCTTCAGCCTCTGCTGCCAGCAGATTGTGGGCCGTAACCGGGCCGGACTCATTCACCAGCTTCTGGGTGGGAGTCATGTGCACACGGCAGTACAGAGCTCTAGCGCGAATAAACTGGACCCAGTTGGACCCCGACCGGTCCGCCGCGACCTGAGCCAAACCCAAAACCGCAGGATTTGCAGGTCCTTTGTGAGGGGTGAGCGATGGGGCTCGAACCCACGACCGCCTGGACCACAACCAGGAGCTCTACCAACTGAGCTACGCCCACCACGTGTTGAGAACCCGAGTTTAGCGGCCGCGCGCGCCACCGGGCATCCTGCCGCCGTGCCCCCGCTCAGGAGCGTATCTGCCGTTCGGCCAGCGCGAGGCTCTCGCTCGGGGACAGGCTGCTGGATCGCGCGGCCACCTCTTTCCAGGCCGACAGCAGCCGCCCTGGGTCCTCGCCAAGGAGCGAGGCGAGCTGGACGCCCAGCGCAAGTGGATCGGCGATCGGCGCCGCCGGCGTGGGCCGCCGCGTTGACGGTGGCTGCGAAGCACCCTGCGGGGGCAGCGACAATTGAGGAGCAGCGAGCGCCTCCCTGGCGGCCGCCAGCACCGCCTCGGTGACATCCTCGCTCCGGCGCTGCGCCGCGCGCCAGCCGCGGCCCATCGTCAGCTGCTCAAGCGGTATGCGCGGCCCATCGAGGATCGTCAACCGCGCCTGCTGCGGGCTCCACTTGCGTTCGCCGAACTCCACCAGTTGTTCGCGCGCCCATGGCTGCACGATCGTGTCCAGTTCCGCGTCGGTCAGGTTGAAGCGCGACATGTTGTGGGGAAACTGGTGCAGCTCCACGTGATACATGCTCGGAAGGCTCGCACGTCACCGTCGGCGGCGCCGTGCTCCCTAGTCCCGAGACGCGGCTGCCGCCGGTGCACCGGCGGCAGCCGCAACGCCATTCTGCGCGCCGCTGCTCGCCGCGCTCTCCACACCGCCCAGCCGTGCCCGCATGATCTCCACCGCCTCTGGGTTCGAGTCGATCAGCACGTAGTGGCGCCCAAGTTGCGCTGCGACTGCGCCGAGCGTGCCGCTGCCCGCGAAGAAGTCAAGACACCAGTCGCCCGGGCGCGTCGACGCTCCGACCATGCGCCGCACGATCCCTTCGGGCTTCTGTGTCGGGTAGCCGGTCTTCTCGTGTCCGCTCGTCGGCACGATCGTGTGCCACCACACGTCTGTCGGCAGCTTGCCCATGGCTGCCTTCTCCGCGGTGACCAGGCCAGGCGCCATGTACGGCTCGCGGTCGACCTCTTCGGAGTCGAAGAAGTACGCGGCCGGGTCCTTCACGTACACGAGGATCGTGTCGTGCTTGGCCGGCCAGCGCCGCTTGGTCCGCGCGCCGTAGTCGTACGCCCAGATGATCTCGTTGAGGAAGCATTCGCGCCCGAAGATCTCATCGAGCAGCAGCTTGCAGTGATGCGCCTCGCGGTAGTCGATGTGAAAATACAGCGTGCCCTCGCGCTTCAGCAGCCTGTGCGCCTGCTCCAGGCGCGGCGCAAGAAACGCGAGATAGTCCTCGAAGCTGTCGCGGTAGCTTGACTGCGCGAGCAGCCGCGTTGTGTAGCGCTGGCCTTGGAAGCCCGTGCGCTCGCCGTCCGCATCGCGCGCCGCGCTAAGCGTCCTGCGCGCCTGCACCTTGCCCGTGTTGAACGGCGGATCGACATATACCAGCTGGAAGGACTCGGCGGCGAACGCCGGCAGCAACTGCAAGTTGTCGCCGAGCAGGATCCGGTCGCTGTGCGGGTGCTCGATGCCAGGCCCCTCGGCCTCGGTGGATTCGCTTGCGTCGCTCACCTGCGAGAGCCTACGTTCACGCGCCGATGGAGCGCACGAGCTCGACCCACTGATAGCTGCGACCGCACAGCGTGCGCCAGTCCGAGGGCGCGGCCGCACGTAGCGTGCCTTGCCCGGGCGCATTGGCGGGCGTCAGGAAGATCGCGTCGAGGACCGCCGCGCCGCCGTCACCGGGGGCGAGCGTGAAGCCCGGCCGCGTCACCGATATGCGGTGCGCCCCCGCGCCGAGCCTGACGGTCACCGGCGGCACGGTGTCCGGCACGAGCGAGTTGCCGTCGAGCTGCCCCGCGATCGACTCGATCGGCCGCCCGTCTACGTTTAGCTGCACGCTCGGCATGATCTGGCCCTGGACCCACACCTGCCATGCCCCCGGCGCCGGCAGCGAGAAGCTCGTCGACAGCCGGCCCGGCGTGCTCATCACCAGGCCCTCGCGCTCGTGGCCCCATCGACGCGGGTGCGACGAGCGCGCCAGCGAGATCCTCACCAGCTGTGGCGATTCGGCGGCGATCAGGCGCTCGGCGCTGCCGCTCGCGAGCCGCGCGACGGACCCGATGCGCGCGCATTGAAGCGCCGGCGAGCCGGACAGCGCGACATGCGCTGCGGCCGCGCTCGCGCCCGGCCGCCGGCCCCACACCTGGTAGTAGGAGCCCTGCCACAGCAGGCTATACGCGGACGGCGGGCGACTTGCCACGGGATCGCGGCGGGTGACGATTAGCGGATATGCGAGCAGGGCCGCGGGCGCCACCCGGTCCAGGTTGACGGGATCGCCGTAGCCGCCCGCAGCGCCGGCGACGGCATCCGGCGGGTAGACGAAGTCGGGACCGCCGACGTCCAGGTCACGCAGCACGTACATCGAGTATTCGTCGAAGTCGGTGAACAGTGCCGGACCCCTGCCTGCGAAGCGCGCGTTCAGCGACGCCAGCTCGTCGTAACGCGCCGTCGGCGCGAGATCTGAGCTGTGGTACTGCAGTGCGTCCGACGCGAGTACCCCACCCGCAAGCGCGAGCGCCAGCACGGCTGCGGCCGGGCGCCACAGCGACCGGCCCGGCGCCGCCAGCAACGCCGCCACCCCTCCCCACGCCAGCAGCACGACCAGCGGCGAGCTCAGCACGAGCGTCTTCGCGTCGGCCCACGTCGTCACCGACGCGCTCACCGTCAGCGACACCAACAACATCAGCGCCAGCCAACCCGCCAGCGCGTATGCGCGTAGGCGCAGCAGGTACGCGGCGCCGAGTAGCGCCGAGACGAGCGTCAGCGCGATCAACGCATACGTCGCGACCAACGCGCCCCCCGCCGGTGCGAGCTTGTAGCTGCCGTTCAGCCATACGCCGAGCACCTGGATCACGCGCAGCGGTGCGTGCAGGTTGCCCGAGTTCGTCGTCGACGCGATCGCCCGGGCGACGCTCACGGCCTCCGATATATCGATCCACGTCGGCCACGCGGCGACCACGAGCACGATCGCCGCAACGCAGATCGCCAGCAACGTGCTGCGCACGCGCATCCGCCCCGCGCGCAGCTCCTCGACGAGCACCACCGCCAACACCGCGACCGCCGCGAGCGCCCACGCGCCAAACGCCAGCCCGAGCGCCGAGACCCCCGCCGCGAGCACCAGCGCGAAGGGCATCGCGCGCGCGGGAGCCACACCCAGCCAGCGCCGGTGCAACACCGTCAGGCAGCCGAGCGCGAGCAGCATCGATAGCGCCGTGAGTTCCTTGACCGCCGCGAGCAGCGCGTACGCGTACACGAGCGCCGGCAGAATCGCCGAGAGGACCGCCAGCGCAGCCCACCCGCCCGCCAGGCGCATCCGCCGCGCGAGCAGCCACGCGGGCCCGCAGGCGCTGGCGAGCATCAACGCGTTGAAGGGCTGGAATGCCCAGATCAGAGGCAGGCCAAGCAGGAACGCGCTGCCGCCAAACAGCGTGTCCGCGCCGGACGGATAGCTCGTGCCGTAGTAGTCGTGCACGAACTGGCCGTAGGAGTTACGTAGATCCAGGTGGGCGTAGCTCTGGCCGTGGTGGATCAGGAAGTCGGCGCCCAGCATGTGCACCGCCGAGTCGGCCAGCGCCATGTAGGAGGAGAAACTCGGGCGGCCGCCGAGGAGCACAGGCGCCAGGGCCAGCGCGTACGCGAGCACCGGCACGAGCACCAGCCACGGGCGCTCGCGCAAGCGCCGCGCGATGCTGCGCACCCTCCCCCATGCCAGAGCGAACCCGGCGACCGCGACCGCGAGCATCAGGTAGGGCGTCGCAGGCGCCAGCAAGTGGATGTACGTGCTCAGCTGGGAGAGCGCGATCAACGCGGCGGCGCCAACGGTCAGCAGCAGCGCCGCCGGCAGCCAGCCGCCGCTGCAGCGATCCACCAACAGGCCCGCGCCCGCACACAACGCCGCGAGCGCGCACGGGTACAGCAGCACCGTCGCGACGAACATCGGCGCGATGCTAGAGCGCCGCTGCGCCCAGCGCATGATCGTGAAGCCAGCGTCGGTCTGGCTATGCCCCCGGCTGGACTCGAACCAGCAACCCCCGGCTTAGAAGGCCGGCGCTCTATCCAGTTGAGCTACAGGGGCGGACTACGCCTTCGGAAAGGGCGCCAAGAACGATACTTAGACACGCTTGAGCTGAAATCTGTAAAAGTTCCCATCATGAGCTCTGAATTCGGCGAGGAGGACCTTACGCGCAAGCAGCGTCGCGACCAGGCGCGCGCGCAACGTAAAGCGATGGAGGAGGCGGCAGCGGCGGGTGCGGCGCGACGTATGCGCCTGACGCAACTTGGGATCGTGGTGTCGGTCGTCGTGGTTGCGATCGTCGTCGTCCTGATCGTCACGAGCGGCGGCTCGAAAAGCGGAATCCCGACCTCGAAGACCGAAAAGAACTCGGTCACTCGCGGAATCAGCACGCTCATCGCTGGCATCCCCCAGAGCGGCAACGCCCTAGGCTCGCCGACGGCCCCGGTGACGCTCCAGTACTTCGGCGACCTCGAGTGCCCGATCTGCAAGGAGTTCACGGTCGGAGCGCTGCCGTCAGTCATCCCTAAGTGGGTGCGCACGGGCAAGCTGCGGATCGAATACCACTCGATGGAGACAGCCACGCGCGAACCGGAAGTCTTCAAGACTCAGCAGATCGCGGCGTACGCGGCAGGCAAGCAGGACAAGGCGTGGTACTTCATCGAGACCCTCTACCACGAGCAGGGAGAAGAGGACTCGGGCTACGTGACTGAAAAATACCTGCAGGGCATCGCCAGCCAGGTGCCGGGCTTGAACCTCGCGCAGTGGACCAGTGACCGCGGCGACCCTGAACTCGCCAACGAGCTCACCACCGACCAGCAAGCAGTCAATAACAACGGCTTCACGGGCACCCCGTCGTTCCTGATCGGCAAGACCGGCGGCGCGATGAGCAAGCTCGAATATCCAAGCTCGCCGAGCGACCCAGCCTTCATCGACGAAGCCGTCGAAAAACTCCTGAAGGCTTAGGACAGCGATGAGCGCCCGCGCCCTGAGGATCACGCTGATCGTCCTCACCGTCCTGGGTCTCGCCGTGGCCAGCTATGTGACGTACGTCCACTACGCGGGGATCAAGCCGGCGTGCACGGCGGGCGAAAGCTGCACGAAGGTGCAGACCTCGCGCTACTCCGAGTTGGTCGGCGTGCCGGTGGCCCTGATCGGGCTGATCGGCTACGTGGCGATCCTCGCCTCGCTGCTGGCTCCGGAAACCGAGACGACCAGGTTCGCGACGGCTGCGCTGACTCTCGGCGGCTTCGCCTTCAGCGCGTACCTCACCTACCGTGAGCTCTTCTCGATCCACGCCATATGCGAGGAGTGCGCGTCGAGCGCGGTCATCATGACGATCATGGCGTGCGTGTCGGTCTGGAGGTTCCTACGGGGCGACCCGGATGCGGCCGCCGCCGCGATAGGGACCCCCTCAGCGGTGCAGGGATCGACCGAGCCGGCCTCGCAGCTCGGCAGCGCCTCCTGACCTGAAGCTCGCGGCGGCGCTTCGGCGGCCAACGCGGTCCGACCGGCAGACGGGGCAACCGCCAGGATGAGCGCGCCGCATTCGGGGATTTGGAATCGATGCTTGCCAATCCGTCCATTGGCGTGAGGCCGTTCCGGGCAAGCTGACACCAGCAGCCGACGTGGTTTCCAACGATGGGTTCCCACGCGACGAGCACGCAGATCAACGCGCGCTTCGCCGTCGAGCCGGCGCTCGACGGCAAGACCGGTATCGCGCGCCTGTTCGAGATGACGAGCGACCTGCTGGCGACGATCTCGCTCGACGGGCACTTCACGCTGCTGAACCCCGCGTGGGAGCAGCTGCTGGGCTGGACGCGCGAGGAACTGCGCCAGCGGCCGATCCGAGAGTTCGTGCACCCAGACGACGCCGAGCAGGCGCTTGGACCGATGCTCGAGCGCGACGGCATAGCGACCGAGCTCGAGAACATCACCACGCGCTATCAGCACCGCGACGGCTCGTGGCGATGGCTGCTGTGGAGCGCGCGCCGCGACGGGGACAGCTGGTATGCGGCGGCCAAGGACGTGACCGATCGCGTATGGCTCGAGCGCCAGGCGCTGCACGACCCGCTGACCAGCTTGCCCAACCGGCTGCTGCTGATGGACCGCGCCCGCCAGGCGCTCGCGCGCCTGCACCGCAGCCAGGGCGTGGTGGCGATGCTGTTCATCGACCTGGACAGGTTCAAGGCGGTCAACGACAACCTCGGACACGACGTCGGCGACCGCCTGCTGCTGTCCGTCTCCGAGCGGCTGGCCGAGCTGATGCGCGACAGCGACACGGTGGCGCGCCTCGGAGGCGACGAGTTCGTGATCCTCGCCGAGGACATCGACAGCGACAGCGAGGCGCTCGCCCTCGCCGACCGCGTGCTGGACGCGCTCGAGGAACCGTTCCCGCTGGGCTCGGCGGAAGTCGCGATCCTCGCGAGCGTCGGCATCTCCGTCTCCGAGCACGGCGACACCGATCCGGAGACGATGCTGCGCGAGGCCGACGTGGCGATGTATCGCGCCAAGGGCGCCGGCGGTCGGCGCCTGGAGCTGTTCGACGAGCGGCTACGCCGCGAGCTCAGCGAACACCGCGAGCTCGAGGGTCGGCTACGCGACGCTTTGCCTCAGCACGAGCTGCTGCTCGCATACCAGCCAATCCTGCGACTCGCCGGCGGCCAGGCGCTCGGCGTCGAGGCGCTCGTGCGCTGGCGCCCAGCCGGCGCGGGGCGGATGGCGAGCGCGACGGTGCTGCCTTCGACGTTCCTGCCGCCAGCCGAGGACAGCGAGCTGATCGTGCAGATCGGCAACTGGGTGCTGCACGCCGCCTGCGCGCAGGCTGAGATCTGGCGGCGCAACGGCATCTCGATCCCGGTCTCGGTGAACATCTCCGCGCGCGAGCTGACCGAGCTCGATCTCGTGGAGCGGGTGCGCGAGGAGCTCGCCTACTGCCGGCTGCCTGGCCGCGCCCTGTGTGTGGAGATCAGCGAGGAGGCAGTGCTGCGCGACCCCGAGCGAGCCCGCTCGGCGCTGAAGGACCTCAAGCGACTGGGCGTCCTGATCGCGCTTGACAAATTCGGCTTCGGCCAGCTCTCGCTCGGCCTGCCGAGCAACCTGCCACTGGATTTCGTCAAGCTCGACCGCGCGCTGACGGGCAGCTTCCACCAGGACAAGGACCGGCGCGCTATGTTTGCGGCGACGATCGCGCTCGCCAAGGAGACCGGCCTGACCGCAGTCGCTGTGGGGATCGAGACCAACCGCCAGCTCGCGCTCGCGCGCGAGCTGGACTGCGCGGTGGGTCAGGGATTCCTGCTGCACGGACCGGCCTCGCCGGACCGCGTGCGTCTCAGGGGCGCGGCCGGGTCTGTAACGTCCGCACCATGGCGTCCTCTCGTGCGACTGCGCGGCAGCGGGCATCCCCGCTGAGCGAAGATTCGGCGCTATCCGGCCAGAAGCGTGCTGCTGCGCGCGCGGCGGCCGAGCTGGTCGAGGACGGCATGCGCGTGGGCCTCGGCACGGGCTCGACGGTCGCGTATCTGCTGCCAGCGCTCGCCGCAAGCGGGTTCACGAACTTGCGCTGCGTGGCCACCTCGCCAATGACCGAGCTCGCGGCGCGCGCTCTGGGCCTGACCGTCGAAGCGCTCGATGAGGTGGGTGAGTTGGATCTCGCGATCGACGGCACCGACCAGATCGACAGCAGCGGCTGGCTGATTAAGGGCGGCGGCGGCGCACACACACGCGAGAAGATCGTGGCGTGCTCAGCACGACGCTTTGTCGTGATCGCCTCAGCCAACAAGGCTGTTTCCGAGCTCGCGCCGCCGGTGCCTCTCGAGTTGGTGCCGTTTGGCGAGAAGCGCACGCTGTTGAGCCTCGATCCAGCGCGCCTGCGCGAGGCCGAGCCAAGCCCCGACGGCGGCCTGATCGCTGACTACCTCGGCCCAATCGACGACCCTCGTGCGCTCGCGGCCAGGCTCAGCGCGACCCCAGGGGTGGTCGAGCACGGCCTGTTCGCGCCCGAGCTGGTCAGCCTGTTCCTGATCGCCGGCGAAGGCGCGATCGAGCGCCGCGCGGGCGCCAAGCCCTAAAGATCCTGCTCGGGCGGGCGCAGCTCCTCTAGGTAGGACATCGGATGGCGCACGAGCACGCCGTCCTCGCCGATCGCGTAGGCGCCCATGCGCAGCAGCGGCGGCGAGTAGACGTGCAGTGTGACGGCGGGCTCTGAGCCGGCGTGGCTGACGCGGTGGATGTCGGATGCGGAGAAGTGAAAGCTCGCGCCCGCGCGGAAGACGCCGTTGCGCGTCGGGCCGTCGATCGCCAGGCGCTCCTCGCGCACCGCGCCGCTGACGACAGCTACCGCGCCAGCGGAGACGTCGTGGTCGTGGAAGCCGGTGTCGTGCTCGTCCATCCAGCAGATCAGCCACGCGGTCACGTGCTCGTCGCTGAGCAGTTCCTCGTATACGCGCTGCGTCGTGTCGTGCTTGATGAGGTGGATCCACAGCTCCGGCCTGTCGGCGAGCTCGGTCACGAACGCCTGCAGCTCTGGACCCGAGAGGTCCCGCCCGCGGGCGCGCGGAACGTGGGCGAGCTCGCGCGGATCGACCGCCGCCAGTGTGGCGGGTGGCGACATCCCGGCGGAGCTAAGCGCGGTGGCACTCATCCGGCCACCGCCATGCACGTGGTGCCGAGCGCGCGACGCGTGCACTCGACGATCGGCTCCCACGCCAGCTCGTCGGGCATGCCAAGCTCGCCGGGCTCGACAACCGGCCGATCGGACCCGTACAGCAGCTGCTGCGGGCCGACGAGATTCTGCGAGCACCTGCACCGCCGCCGGCCCGTACGAGGATGTCTCATAGAACACCAGCGGATCGGGCAGCGACGGGCAGGGACCACCGCGGGAGGACAGCCGCTCGGCATGCAGCGGCGCAAGGCCGGCGAGCATCGAGAAGATCACGCGCAACCGTGGATGGCGCGGGCGTCCGGCGACGAGGAACGCGAGCCAAGCCGCCTGTATTCCGGCGACGTAGCCCGTGAGCGCGGGCCACCACAGAGGGTCGCCCAGCGACGTCTCCACGGCGTTACGGACCGCGCCGGCGGTCATTCGCGGTCCTGGGTGCACGAGCAGCGGTGCGTTGTGCGCTTCCAGACGTGCGAGCACCGGCCGCAGACTGGCGACCGCCTCGACGCTCGCGAGCGCGCCCGCGGGGAGCGACAGACCTACGCATCCCCGCGCGAGTGCACGATCGACGTCGTCGGGGTCCGCCCGCTCAAGCGCAATCGCCGCCCACACGCCGAACGGCTCCTCGAGCGACAGCGCGCCGTCATGGTAGGCATCGATCAGCGCGAGCGCTTGCTCGCGCGCAAGCCACTCGATCCCGAGTGGGCTCGACAGGCACACGAGCGCGCGATCGAGTCCGTCGAACTCGACCAGCGCCGCGCGCTCGGAGGGCGCCTCGCTGGCCAGATCGATCACGTACGGGCGCTCGCCGGCGAGGTAGAGAACCGTCAGCCCGTTCTCGCTGCGTACGAACGGAAGCTCGCTGCGCGTAGCGAGCGCCTGCACGAGCGGCTCGGTCCAGATGTGTTGGTGTACGTCAATCTTCATCAGATTTCCGATCCGATTTATGCAGAATAGCAGATGCAGGGGTCTTGGGGAAGGCGCAGGACATCTTGCATCCCGAGCATCGGAGGCCCCTGGCTGGTGGGCACCAGGGCGAGCATCGCGGCCTGATTTGAGCGTGGAGGCGAAATCCGGGGCCTGGCTGAAGCGGGGGACCGAGGAGTCGAACCTCGCGTTGCGGTTTTGGAGACCACCGTGTTACCGATACACCAGTCCCCCGGGGGAGTCGAGATTGTAGGGGCTGGCAGCGAGCTTCATTCGGGCGGCCATGTCCCGCTGTCCATCCAGCCGCTTAGTAGCGCGCACCCGCGCTAAAGCCGCACCCCGCGCCTGCCGAAGGGATCACTAGCCCGAGACCGGTTTCGTGACAATGCGCACTTTCCTTAGGATGCTCTCCGCTGACCACCGCCACCGTCGGCGCCGACCGCATGCGTGCAGCCGCGCGACCGCCCTCCCGCCGCAAGCCCGCCTCGCGATCCGCTCGCAGGACGGCTTCATGATGATCGAAGTCATCATCAGCGCGTTCCTCGTCGGCCTGATCGTGGTCGCGACCCTCACCGGCTTCAGCGTCGCTAACAACACCTCAGGCGACCACCGCCGCCATGACCAAGCGGCCGTGCTCGCCGCGGAGTCGCAGGAGCAACTGCGCTCGGACCCTGCCAACGCGCTCGAGGTGCTCGAAAACACCCCCCACAGCTACACGGCGACGTTGAATAGCACGAAATACACGATCACAGAGTCGGCGAAATTCATCAACGACAAAACGCAGGCGTCGGCCTGCACGGCGCCCGGCGAAGTCGGCAAACAGAGCGGCAGCTACCTGCAGATCACCTCGGCCGTCACCTGGACGGCGGCCAACTCCACCTACCCCAAGGTCGAACAGTCGAGCATCATCACGCCGCCGACCGGCTCGGCCCTGGAGATCGACGCCGTCAACGGCGCCTCGCCCGAGGAAGGGGTGCCGAGCGTCCTCGCGAGCGCCGAATACACAGGCGTGGAATCGGTGCAGCCCACGACCGTCGAAGGCACGACGGGAACCAACGGATGCGTGGTGTTCGGAGCGATCCCTGCGACCTCGGCGATCGTCAACATCAAACCGCCCCTCGGGTACGTGACTCCGTCGGACACCTTCAAGATCCCCCAGGAACAGGTCACGCTCGCGCCAAACCTGACAACACATAAGGAATACACGGTCAACCGCGGGGGCGCGATCAAGGGCGAATTCACGTACGCGGGCAACCCAGTCAAAGGCGAAACATTCGTCGCGTTCAACACCAAACTGACATCGCCGCAGTTCGTTGTGGGAAGCACCTCCTACAGCTACGAAGCGGGCGGCGAAGAACGCTACATGCCGTTGGCCGGCACGTGGGCGACCACGGCCGAAACCCCGGACCACACGAACTACCCGACGGGCAACATCTTCCCTTGGTCAGAAAAGTATGTGGTCTTCGGGGGCGACTGCATCAAAAACAGCGTCAAGGAAACCGCCGACCCGGAAGGCCTCAAAAACGAAGAAGTGCTCGTCGAACCGGGCAAAACAGCGACCGTCAAGATCCCGCTCTCGCGCGTGACGCTGACCGTCTACACAGGGAAAATCGGGAGCGTCAAAAGCACCGTCGCCGAAGCGCCAGTGCGGATCACGAACACGGCGTGCAAAGGAACGACTCCGAACGACGCGACCGGCCCCGTTTACATCCATGAACAGAAAGTGTCGAACGGGCACCTCGAAAACCCCTATCAGCCATACGGAGGTCCGTTCTCGCTCTGCGTATACAGCGCGTCGACGAAAAAGAACTACACCGTCTCCTATACAAACGAAAAGCAGGAAGGCTCGACGCGCACCATCTATCTCGAAGAAGGCACCACCGGTGAACAGACAGTCGAAACCACGCCCCCCGCAACGCCATGCTGACGCCCGAATCCAACGAGATCGTCGCCCTCGGCGACACCGCCGGCTTCATGCTGATCGAAACACTGGTGGCAATGATCAGCGCGATCGTCGTCACGGGTGCCCTGTTCGCGATCCTGATCGTCTCGCTCCACCAGACTTCGCGAATTACCGGCCGCGTACAGGCCACGCAGCTCGGTCGTACGACGATGACGCGGATGGTCGACGAGCTACACTCCGCGTGCATTTCGAGAGAATTCACGCCGATACAGGCGAAGAGTAGCGAAACCGAACTCATCTTTATCTCCGGCGTGGGCCCGGAAGCCGTGTTGAGCAAAGCCTATCTGCACAAGATCTCCTACTCCAAAACCGAAGGCACGCTCGTCGAAACGACGATTGCGAGCAGCAGCGGCGAATGGCCCAACTTCGAATACAAATCCACACCGACGACCCGGCGCATCGGCGAATACATCAGCCAGACCAAAACCGGCAAAGAAGAAGAACCCATCTTCCAGTACTACAAGTACGCGGAAAGCTCGACCTCGACGAACGCCGTCACGACCCTTGAACCCAAAGCGCTGGAAGCCAAAGCCGGCACCGGCCTCAGTGGAGCCCTCGCCAAAGAAGCGGCCGCGGTCCAGATCAACTACACAGCCGGCGCGCCTGAAGGCAAGCAGTACAAACCGACGATCGAACTGAGCGACCAGGTGACGCTCGCGTTCACAGCGCCGAGCGCGGAAACCCCGATCGCGGCCAAACCATGCGAATGACCCGTCCCCACATCTCCCGCACCGCCGCCCGCGCCGAGGACGGCTTCACGATGATCATCACGGTCGGGGTGATGTTTATCGCGGGCCTGCTGGTAGTCGCGGCCTTCACGGCCGCGAACGGCGACATCCAGCTCTCCCACGACGACACGATCCAGAAGCAGGCCCAGTACGCCGCATTGGCCGGGGTTCAGGAGTACCAGTACAAGCTGGAGCGGGAACCCAACTTCTGGCAGACGTGCGAAGCGCCAAGCAGCGTCGTGCCGGAAGCCAAGTTCGAGCACTATGAAATCAAGCTGCTGGGCGCCAACGGCAACAAAACCTGCTCGCCGTCGAAACCCTTCGAAACGATGATCGAATCTAGCGGTGGCGCTGCGAACACGTTCCGAATCGAATCGATCGGTTGCGCAGGAAAAACGGAAATGACGGTCTGCCCGGAAAAACACAGCCCTGCAGTGCAGGTTCGCAAGGTCGTCGCCGCCTTCAAGGCCACGGGCTTCCTGCAGTTCGTGTACTTCACCCGCTATGAAGACGAGGACCCGACGCTGTACGAACCGAAAGCCAACTGCGAAACCTACTTCGAAGTAAAAGGCGTAAAACGCTCCGGCGAATGCCAGCTCATCCAGTTCATCACGGGCGACAGCGTCAAAGGCCCGATGCACACCGACGACAAGACCGTGGTCTGCGGCAACCCTGAATTCGGCCGACCGGGACGCGCCATCCCGGACAAGGTCGAAATCAACGGCGGCCTCGACGAAGCGTGCGGCAGCAAACCGATCTTCAACACGGCGACGAAAAACTACACGACGGGTCGCGAACTCGTGGCGCCCGCGAGCGACGAAAGCCTGCTCAGCTACGTGGAAGCGGCAAACAAGTTCAGCGGCGAGACACAGCTGACGCTCAACGGCGCCTCGAACACGATCACCGTCATCAACAACGCGGGCGCCGAAAAAACGGTCAGCTGGCCGGAAAACGGGCTGATCTATGTAGAAAAAGGCTCGGGAGCTTGCAACTATGCGTTTACCGCGCACGGCGCCGACGGACCCAAAGAGAAGAGCCAGGAGGCCAACTGCGGCAACGTCTACGTGCACGGCACGTACAGCAAATCGCTCACGATCGCAGCGGAAAACGACCTGATCGTCGACGGCAGCACCTACCCGACGAGCGTCGCCGGAAGCCTCGGCAGCGAACCGTCGGGGACGGCCACGCTCGGGCTGATCGCCACGCGCTTCGTACGCGTCTACCACCCGGTAGGCGAAACGTACAAAGCGACGAAATCCGGCAAAGGCTTCACCTGCAACGGCGGCGACAACTACAACAGCGGCACCGGCCTGTGCGAATACGAAAACAACAAAGAAGAATGCGACGCGCCCAACCTGACCGCGGCCGAAGACAAAGCGGCTGGCGGCTACGGCTTTGGCAGCCAGGAAGACATCTGGATATACGCCGCGATCCTGTCCACCAAGCACTCTTTCGTCGTCGACAACTACAGCTGCGGCAACGAACTAGGCAAACTGAACGTCTACGGGGCGATCGCCCAGAACTTCCGCGGCATCGTCGGCACGGGGGGCAACACCGGCTACATCAAGAACTACAACTACGACGAGCGACTCGCCGCCGATGAGCCGCCGTACTTCCTGCAGCCGCTGAACACCGGCTGGGAAGTCAACCGCGAGACGGCGACCGAAGGCGGATAGTCTCGCGAGCCGCGAGCCATCTGCAGATCCGTGCGCCGAGAAGAAATGCGGGCGAGAGGACTCGAACCTCCAAGGCCGTTAGGCCACCGGCTCCTAAGGCCGGCGTGTCTACCAATTCCACCACGCCCGCGTGGCCCATCAGCCTACCTGCCCTGGGCGTGTACGCGGTGCGCACAACCGCGCGAGCTTGTATCGTCATGTGCGCGATGTCCTCGGCATCTGGCCCGGAGAGGCAGCAAGGCGTGATCATCACGCACCCCAACCGCGACAAGCCCGTCGTGCAGGCAACGCGTGCGACCGTGGTGGTGCTGCTGCTCGTCAGCGCAGCGCTCGTGCTGATCGTGACGGTCGGCGGCTGGAGCGTGCTCGAGGGCGCGATCCCGGTCCAGATCGCCTACGTCGCCGTGTATCTGACGTTTGCGTTCTACGCGGCCCGCTGGAACCGCGGCGTGCTGCCAATCTCCGCCGTGCTTGCAGTGCTGCTCCTGATCTTCGCCGCAGTAGCCGGACCGGGCTGGTTTGACCGCGACAAGTCCGGTTTTGCCCAGCCGACCCTCAACGCCGGCCTGCTCGGGGTGCTGACCCTGCTGATCGTGCCCGTGCAGATCCTGCTGGTCACGTTCGCGATGCGCGGCTTCTCCCAGGGCTGGAACGTCGAGCTGGAGCGCCGCGAGCCGGCGGCGGGTCCGGGCCGCGGCCAGGTCGCGCCGCCGCATCCCGCCTGAGCGCCAGCCCCAAAGGCCGAGTAGCAAGGGTATCCTCGCTCGGTCGATCAAATTCGCGGCGGTGGCGGAACGGTAGACGCGGAGCCCTCAAAAGGCTCTGTCCGAAAGGGCGTGTGGGTTCGACTCCCACCCGCCGCATCGATCGACCCGGCGCTCGGCGCCGGCCATGCCAATCCTCAAGCCCCCCCAACCAACTCCAGCAGCTCCTCCGCGAGCGCCTGCCTGGCCACGAGGATCCCCCAGGGCAGGTGCTCGTGCACGGGCAGCTCGAGCACAACGAGCCCGGCGCGTTCGCAGATAAGCGCCCCTGCGGCGATGTCCCACTGCTTGACGGTGCGCTCGAAGTAGGCGTCGTAGCGCCCGGCGGCGGTCCAGGTGAGGTCGAGCGCGGCGCTGCCGAAGCGGCGGACGTCGCGCACACTCGGGATGACGCGCGCGAGCACGCGCGCCTGCGCGGCGCGCACGTCGGCGTCGTAGGCGAACCCGGTGGCGAGCATCGCGGTCTCCAGCGCGACCTCGCGCGAGCTCCCGGAGAGCTCGACGGTCCCGGCAGGCCCGGCGAGCGTTGGACGAGCGTGCCTGGTGGCGCTGAACAGCTCATCGCGGTTGGGGTCATAGACGGCGCCGGCGATCGTCCCGTGGCTGTCGCGCACGGCAACGCTGACGCACCACTGGGGTATGCCGAAGAGGAAGTTGACGGTCCCGTCGAGCGGGTCGACCACCCAGCTGAGCCCGCTGCTGCCCTCACTGCGAGCGCCCTCCTCGCCGACGAAGCCATCGTCGGGACGCCGTCGTGCGAGCAGCTCGCGGATCGCGCGCTCGGCGGTCAGGTCGGCCTCGCTGACGAGGTCGGTGGGCGTGCTCTTGCTGGCGACCTCGCGCTCGGCGCCGCGACGGACGCGCTCGAGCAGCAGCGCTCCGGCGCTCGTGGCAGCCTCGACGGCCACCGCCAGCAGCGCGTCGGCCTCGCGTGCCAGGGCCTCGCGCGCGTCGGCACCGCCCGCCGCGGCCTCGCGCTCATCCAGGCGCGGCCCTCGGCCTTGGGCGTCGCTCACGAGAACTCGGGCGGGCGCTGCTGCGCCCAGGGGCGCGCGGCCTCAAGCTGCCCGGCGAGCGACAGCAGCGTCGTCTCATCGCCAGCTCGCCCGACAAGCTGCACCCCGCGCGGCAGCCCGTCGGCGCCGAAGCCGGCGGGGACGGACGCGGCGGGCTGGCCGGTGAGGTTCCAGACGCCGTTGTATGGGACCCAGCCGGCTACGACGTTGAGTGTCCACAGCGCGCCGCGCCCTTGCAGCTGGCCGATGCGCGGGGGCGGCGTGGCGGCGGACGGCGTCAGCAGCACGTGGTTGTCCTCGAGCACGGCGCCCAGCCTGCGCGCAAGCTCGGCCTCGCCAGCGAGCGAGCGCTCGAGCAGCGCGCGCGGGATCAGGCCGCCGAGCCGCGCGATCGCGCGCGTGCGCCGTTCCAGGCGCTCGGGATGCTCCAGTGCGGCGGCGTCGTCGTGGGCGCCGCGCAGGTAGCGCACCAGGAACGCGGGGATCGCGTCGGCGCCGTAGTCGGGATCGCGCTCTGAGACCTCGTGCCCGAGCGAGCGCAGCGTCGCGATGGTCTCCTCGAGGGCGCGGCGCGCGTCGGCGTCGAGGCTGGAGATGATGCCGAGCGGCACGCGCGTGGAGTAGGCGATCCGCAGCGGCCCGGGCGGCGTGGCGGCGGCGCTCGCGAACGGGATGACGGGCGCGGGCGCGCGGTCGCTGTCGACGTCAATGGAGCCAGAGGCGACGTCGTAGAACAGCGCGCTGTCGGCGACGCTGCGCGTGAGCACGCCGTTGACCGACAGGCCGTGCCAACCACGCGCGCGCGGCGCCATCGACACGCGTCCGCGCTGGGGCTTGAGGCCGAATAGCCCGCACCAGGCGGCGGGGATGCGGATCGAGCCGCCGCCGTCGGAGCCGAGCGCCGCGCCGACGAGCCCGGCCGCGACAGCGGCAGCGCTGCCGCCGCTGGAGCCACCGGGCGCGCGTTGGCTATCCCAGGGGTTGCGCGTGGTGCCGAACGTGACCGTCTCGGTGAACGGCCACAGCGTCAGCTCGGGGACGTTGGTCTTGCCGATGATCACCGCGCCGGCCTCGCGCAGACGGCGCACGACCTCGGCGTCCGCGCGCGCGGGCGTGTCCTGCGCGTTGGTTCCGTACGGGGTCAGCTCGCCGGCGACGTCGATGTCGTCCTTGACAGCGATCGGCACGCCCAGCAGCGGACGAGCGCCCGCGTCCCCGCCGGCCCCGCGGCGCGCGTCGGCCTGATCGGCTTCCAGCCTCGCGCGTTCGCCGAACACGACGCGGAAGGCGTTCAGCTTTACGTCCAAGCGCTCAATGCGCGCGAGATACAGGTCGACGAGCTCGCGTGATGAGATCTCGCCAGCGGCGATCAGCTCGGCCTGGCGGGCGATTCCGGCGTAGGCGAGGTCGATGGCATCCATCGCAGGAGCAATCTAGTGCAACGATCGCTCGGCCGCCGCAGAGCGATCTACGCTACCCCTTGGAGAGAGGTCATGCTACGCGAGCAAAGGGGGAGCAACCGATGTCCTATCCGGTCACCTTCGAGGTCGACTACATGGAGCGACGCAGTCGGCTGACGGCGTTCTTCAGGCTGATCCTCGTGCTTCCCATGGCCATCGTGCTGTACGTGTTCGCGATCCTGGCATGCGTCGCGATCGTGATCGCGTGGTTTGCGATCGTAATCACCGGCCGCTACCCCAAGGCCCTGTATGACTTCGTGGCGGGCTTCACGCGCATGCTCGCGCGCGCGACCGCGTACGCGGCGCTGCTGTGCGACCCCTACCCGCCGTTCAGCGGCGGGCCGGACAGCGCCTACCCGGTGCGCATGGAGTTCTCTGGCCCGCTCGAGAGCTACAGCCGTCTGAAGACGTTCTTCCGACTGCTGCTGGCGATCCCGATCGCGATCATGCGCTACGTCATGAACATCCTGCTGGAGATCGGCGGGGTCGCGGCATGGGTGGTGATCGTCATCACTGGCAAGCTCCCACGCGGGCTGTTCGACGTGATGGTCCTCGCCAACTCATACATGGCGCGCTCGGACGCCTACCTGTTCCTGCTGACCGAGACCTACCCGCCGTTCCAGGACGAGCAGACGCGCGAGGCTGGAGTCAGACAGGTGTGACCGCGTTGCGCTTGGCAGGCCAATCGCGCCGCTTGCCAGCGGCGTGCGCGAAGCGGCGCACGAGCTCGCCGCGCAACTCGTCGGGCTCGACGACGGCGTCGATGACGAGCTCGGAGGCGAGGTGCAGGATGTCGATGTCCTGCGCGTACTCGCTGCGCAATTCCTCCGTCTTGGCGGCGCGCTCGTCCTCGTCGTCGATCGCCTGCAGCTGGTTGTAGTAGACGGCGTTGATCGCGGCCTGCGGGCCCATGACGGCGATCGACGCGCTGGGCAGCGCGATGCACGAGTCGGGCTCGAACGCGGGCCCAGCCATCGCGTAGAGGCCGGCGCCGTAGGCCTTGCGCACGATCACGGAGATCTTCGGCACGGTGGCCTCGCTGACGGCGCTGATCATCTTGGCGCCGTGGCGGATGATGCCGCCGCGCTCGACCTGCGTGCCGATCATGAAGCCGGGAACGTCGGCTAGGAACAGCAGCGGCACGTTGAAGGCATTGCACGTCCAGATGAAGCGCGCGGCCTTGTCGGCGGAGTCGGCGAACAGCACGCCGCCCTTGTGCTTGGGCTGGTTGGCGAGGATCCCGATCGCGCGGCCGTCCAGGCGCGCGAAGCCGACGACGAGCTCCTTGGCCCAGCGCGGCTGGATCTCATGCAGCGAGCCCTCGTCGACGATCACGTCGATCAGCGTCTTGATGTCGAACGGCTTGTTCTCGTCGTCGGGGATCAGCGACGCAATGCCGGCGCCGTCGGGCAGCTCGCGCGCCGGCGCGGGCATCGCCACGGGCGGGTCCTGTGTCCAACTGCTTGGAAGATATGAAAGGTAGGCCCGTGCGGCGTGGATGCCGTCCGCGTCCGTGGACACAAGCTGGTGGGCACACCCGGAGACACCCGTGTGCATGCGTGCTCCGCCCATCTCCTCGAGGCTGACCTTCTCGCCGATCACCATCTCGGCCATGCGTGGCGAGCCGAGGTACATAGAGGCGTTGCCCTCGCGCATGATCACGATGTCGCAGAAAGCGGGGATGTAGGCGCCGCCGGCGGCTGATGGGCCGAACAGCACGCACACCTGCGGCACGACACCGGAGAGCTTGACCTGGTTGTGGAAGATCCTGCCCGCGCCCCTGCGCCCGGGGAACATCTGCACCTGCTCGGTGATGCGCGCGCCGGCGGAGTCGACGAGGTAGACCATCGGGATCTCAAGCGACAGTGCGCGCTCCTGGATGCGCAGGATCTTCTCGACGGTCTTTGGCCCCCATGAGCCGGCCTTGACGGTGGGGTCGTTGGCCATCAGCGCGACGGCGCGCCCATCGATCTCCCCCACGCCGGTGACGACGCCGTCGGCGCCGAGCCCGTCCTCGTGCCAGTTGGCGAGGAGCGCCTCCTCGGCGAAGGAGCCGTCGTCGAGCAGCAGCGCGACGCGCTCACGCACGGGCAGCTTGCCCTGCTCCAGCGCCTTCTCCCGGTGGCGCTCGGGGCCGCCACCGAGCGCGCGCTCGGTGGCGTCGCTGAGGGAGCTCACGGTCGCGGCAGCCCTCGATACCGATGCCGGCCGCGCCCGCCGCGGTCGAGGTGCCGTTCGTGGCGCCGCTGCAATCGTGCTTCGACGACGTCGAGGTCCGACGCCGGCCCGAACAGCCGCCATGCGTCGCGCACGACGGGCAGCAACGTGACGCCGATCACCCAGCCGGGCCAGAAGGGCGTGTGTGCGCCGACGGCGAGCCAGATGCCGACGCTGAGCACCGAGACGCCGACGGAGCCGCCGGCCTCCTGCGCCAGACGCCGGCGCAGCCGCCCCTTGCGCTTGACGAGCGCGAGCTTGACCGAGGCGGAGCTGACGGGAAGATCGGCGCGCAGCGCGTCGAGCTCGCCGCGCGTGGCCGCGTGGTAGGCGCCGCCGATGCGTTCCTCGAGCTCCTCAGAGGTGAGCCTGCCGGCGACGGCGTGCTCGCGCAGCTCGTCGATCAGCTGCTCGCGATCGGCGTCGGCGACGCGCAGGCTCGACAGGTCGCTCATGCCTTGAATGTAGTCCACACGGGACCTGTCAGGTGCGACACGTCGCCAACCTATTGACCATGACGGGCCATCCCGTATAACAATCGCTATACGGCGTCCGCAACGTGAATCACCAACCACGGACGCATCTGCCCCGCGCCCCTGCTCACAGTCCGGGGTTCTCGACGGGCGCTTCCCCGGAGTAGTTGTAGAAGCCGATCCCGGACTTGCGCCCGAACCAGCCGGCGCTGAGCATCTTGCGCAGCATCGGCGGGCGCGCGAAGCGGCGTTCGCGGAACTCGTCGAAGAGCACGTCGCAGATCGAGCCGAGCGTGTCCAGACCGACGAAGTCAGCGAGCGTGAGCGGCCCCATCGGGTGCCCGGCGCCGGCCTTCATCGCCTCGTCGATCTCAGCGACCGAGCCGACGCCCTCTTCGTGGGCGCGCATCGCGTCGAGCATGTACGGGACGAGCAGGCGGTTGACGATGAACCCGGCCTGGTCCTTGGTGGGAATCGCGAGCTTGCCCTCCGAGCGCGCGAACTCGAGCGCGAGCGCGAACGCGTCGTCGGTGGTGGTCACGCAGCGCACGACCTCGACGAGCTTCATGACCTGGGCGGGGTTGAAGTAGTGCAGCCCGACGAACTGGCCAGGACGGCCGGTGACGGCAGCCTGGTCGATGACCGACAGCGAGGAGGTGTTGGTCGCGAACACGGCTTCCGGCTTGACGATCTCGTCGAGCGCGCGCCACATGTCGAGCTTCAGCGGCAAGCTCTCGGTGATCGCCTCGATCACCAGGTCGCAGTCGGCGAGCTCGTGGTAGTGGGTGCTGCCGTGGATACGCGCGCGCAGCGCATCGGCGTCCTCCTGCGAGGACTTGCCTTTCTCGACGGCACGCGCGAGCTGCTTGTCGATCTTGCCGAGCCCCTTCTGTAGCGTCTCCTCATCGAGC
The DNA here is from genome assembly GCA_963735615.1 of uncultured Solirubrobacteraceae bacterium. Classification (GTDB taxonomy): domain Bacteria; phylum Actinomycetota; class Thermoleophilia; order Solirubrobacterales; family Solirubrobacteraceae; genus Palsa-744. The sequence continues at coordinate 711,349 of CAVTLO010000003.1, read as the reverse complement.
TCGCGCAGCGCCACCTGATAGCCCGCCTGCGCGGCCACCTGCGCGATGCCGTGACCCATCGGCCCGGCTCCGAGCACTCCCACCTTCTTGATCTTCTGCGCCATCAGGCCTCCCTCGAGCTCGCTCGTGTTTGCCGATCGCAGCCTAGTAGGTAGCCTGCAAGAGGTGAGCGACGACAGCTTCGACCTGGCAGCGGCGGGCCTGCGCGGCGACGGCACCGAGCTGACGATCTCGGTGGAGGTGCTCGCGGCGAAGCTCGAGCAGGCGCTACCAGGGCAGGCGCGCGTCGAGCGCCGCGGCAGCGGCCTACTCGGCCGTGGCGAGAAGCGCGTACGGGCGGTGCGCGTGGAGCTCGGCACAGCGTCCTACCTGCTCGGCATCGACGGCGGACGACTCGAAGGCTTCCGCGAGCGCCAGGTGGGCGGTATCGCGATCAAGCGCGAGACGCTTGACCCGGATGAGTGGGTCGCAGCGCTGACCGCGGATCTGCGCGCGGAGGCCGAGCGCAGCGCGCACGCACGCGCGGCGCTCGAGGAGCTGCTGCGCTGATGCGCGCGCACGCGCGCATGGGGCGGGGATTGCGCTGATGAGCGACCCGGGCGCACAGCAGCAGCATGAACAGGAGCAGGAACAGTCGCTCGCGCGGATCGAGCGGGGCGGCATCCCGCTGTCAGCGGAGCGGCGTCTGCGCGAGCTGAGCGAGCGCGGCGGATCGTTCACGTCGGACCTGTCGGTGAACGGCTTCGCGCTGTGCCATCAGCTGGGGCTGAAGCCGCTGTCACAGGTGATGGGCAGCTCGATCTACCAGCTGGGCTACCAGGGCGCGTGGGGCGCGCCGGGCTACGGCGGCGGCAACGCGATCCTGATCGAGCTGGATACGCTGTCACAGGCTCTGAACGAGGTCCGCGGCAGGGCGCTGGTGCGCCTGGGCGAGGAGGCGCGCCACGTGGGCGCAGACGCGGTCGTGGGCGTGCAGACGCGCGCGGGCGAGAGCCAGCTCGACACGGGCACGCTGGCGCTGGAGCACGTGGTGTTCGGCACAGCTGTGCGCCGCGAGGGCGCGCACGCGAAGCACCCGGTGCTGACGGAGCTGTCGGTGGCGGAGTACGCGATGCTCGTGCAAGGCGGCTTCGAACCGCTGGGGATCGTCGCGTGGAGCGCGGTGTTCTTCACGAGCTACGTGTTCGGCGGGATGGCCGCCGGGGGCATGCTCGGCGGCGGCTCGATGACGATGGGCGTGCGCAACTTCGAGCTGCGCGAGTTCACCCAGGCGATCTACAGCGCGCGCGAGGCGGTCATGCAGCGGATCACAGGCCAGGCGGCGGGGCTAGGCGCCTCGGGCGTGGTGGGCGTGCAGATCGGTCACACGGTGCGACCGCACACGCTCAGCGGCGGCATGGGCATGGGCGGTGGCCTGGCCGGCGGGCGCGAGCTGCGCGGGCTGATGGTGACGTTCACCGCGGTGGGCACGGCGATCAAGCAGGACGAGGACCACACGATCAAGGCCCCAAAACCAGTAGTCGACCTGTTCACGTGAGAAGGAGCGAGAGATGAACGAGCGCGAGACCGCATACGACCCGTCCTCCCTGGAGGGCGTCCCCGAGGCGGGTCGCGCCCGTCTGAAGCAGAACCGAGAGGGACTGTTCACGTCGGATTTGTCAGTGAACGAGTTCCTGCTTGTCAAGCAGGCCGGCTTCGAGCCGCTGGGTCTGGTGGTGGGCAGCTCGATCTACCACATCGGCATTCAGATGTCGGGATGGAAGAAAAGCCAGGAGATGACGGTGCTGTCGGAGGCGATGTACGGGGCGCGCCAGCTGGCGATGACGCGCATGGAGGAGGAGGCCGACCAGCTGGGCGCGGATGGCGTGGTGGGCGTGCGCCTGGACATTGGCCGCTACGAGTGGGGCCAGGACATGGCGGAGTTCATCGCGATCGGCACGGCGGTTAAGCACCGCGAGGGCGTGATGCACCGCGCGCCCAACGGCAGACCGTTTACGAGCGACCTCTCAGGCCAGGACTTCTGGACGCTTTTGCGCACCGGGCACCGTCCGGTGGGGATGGTGATGGGCAGCTGCGTCTACCACGTGGCCCACCGCGGCATGTTGCAGTCGATGGCGCAGACGGGACGCAACGTCGAGCTGTCGAACTTCACGCAGGCGCTGTACGACGCGCGCGAGCTGGCGATGGAGCGAATGCAGTCAGAGGCGCAGGAAATCAGCGCGGAGGGAATCGTGGGCGTGCAGTTGCAGGAGAAGAGCCACGGCTGGGGCAGCCACACGATCGAGTTCTTCGCGGTCGGCACCGCGATCATCCCGCGCGAGGGCCACACCGAAGAGATCGAACCGCCGACGACGGTGTTGGACCTGAGCTGAGGGAGAGGTTTTAGGGGGCTCCGCCTGGACGGCTCCGCCGCTCGTGCGTTCGCAGTGTCGCCGACCGCTCGCAGCCAGAGCGCGGCGGCGGCCTCAGCCGGGCAGCAGCTCGAGCGCGTGGACGTGCCTGGGCCGCATGACGGAGAAGTGGCGGTGGTCGAGCGTGGCGAGCTTGGGCTCGCGCAGCCGCTCGACGACGGCGAGCACGGCGGCGTCGACGAAGCCGACGCGCAGGTCGGCGTACTTCTTCAGTAGGTCACGTACACGTCGATAGTCGCCCGGTAGCAGACTCTCGACCTCGTAGGCCCCGCGCTCTATCTCGTCGAGCAGCACGTCGATCGCTCGCCGATCGCCCTGCCGAGCCGCGAAGTGATCGAACTCCACAAGCACCGGCGCCGGCACGATCCGGGCGCCTCTCGCGTCAGCGAGCAGCCGTGAGCACGACGCATGATCGGCGTCGTCGCGGTCGAACGTCGCCCACAGCGGCCCCGTGTCGAGAATCAGCGGAATGGCTCGGGCTCGTAGACATCTTCGCTAGCCAGCCGGGAGAGGTCGCTGCGTCCAGACGAGATGACGCCTATACAGGTGAGCGGCGGCGGGATCCGCTCCTCCTCGTCAACCGCCAGCTCGTGCTCCAGCGCCTCGCGCACGACCTGCGCCACCGACACGCCGCGTTCTCGTGCACGCCGCTTGGCGCGTTCCACGAGCTCCGGCTCCGCCTGGATCATCAACCTCTGCATCATCAGTGCAATCATGCTATCAGTCCCTTCTGGCGTACGCTGAGGGCTCGAAATCCCGCCTAATCCCTCATCCGACGGGATCACAGCGAGCGGGACACCACAGGAGGGCCACCGCCATGAGCATCGTGTTCACCGAGGACCACGGCCACGTCAGGCACGTGGTGCTGAACCGCCCGGAGAAGCGCAACGCGATGAGCCAGGAGCTGCTGCGCGCCCTCGGCGGGGCGCTGCGGGAGGCCGCGGCCGAGCCGTCGGTCCACTGCGTGGTGCTGCGCGGCGAAGGGCCGGTGTTCTCGGCCGGCGTCGACCTCGTCGAGCTGACCGCCTCCGCAGGCAAGACCGGTCACATGCGTACGTTCCGCAACGTCTTCCTCGAGTGCGCCAACGTGTGCGAAGAGATGCCTAAGCCGGTCGTCTGCCAGATCCACCGCACGTGCGTCGGCGGCGCGCTCGAGGTCGCGCTCGGCTGCGATCTGCGGATCGCCTCCAGCGACGCCCAGCTCGGGCTGCCGGAGGTCAAGTTCGGGATCATCCCGGACGTAGGCGGCTCCACGCGCCTGCCGGCGGTCGTGGGCCTCGGCCGGGCGAAGGAGCTGATCATGACGGCGCGCACGATCGACGCGGCCGAGGCGGAGCGCATCGGCCTGGTCAACCGCGTGGTCGCCCCCGAGGAGCTCGAGCAGGCCACACAGGCACTCCTCGATGAACTGCTCGCCAACTCGCACGTCGCGGTCGGCCGCGCCAAGCGCGTGATCGACGCCTCGGCCCGCCCGACGATCGCGCAGAGCCTGGAGATGGAGATCTCGGTGCAGGAGTACTGCATTGCCATCGCGCGTGAGAGCGCGCGCGAGGCCGAGGACGCAGCGGCGAAAGCCGAGGCTGGCGCCGAGCACGAGCCGCTCGTCGCGAGCTAACGGCACACCAAGGCAGTCGAGTCTCGCCCCCACAGCACCCACATCACGACCCGCGAAAGCGAGGTAGCAACATGGATTGGAAGCTCGAGCTGATTCAGGTCCCCGTCGCCGACATCGACCGCGCGAAGGCCTTCTACACGGACAAGATCGGCTTCGTGCCCGAACACGACGCCCAGGTGGACGAGAAGGTGCGCTTCGTGCAGCTCACGCCGCCCGGCTCGGGGTGCTCGATCTCGCTTACGAGCGGCGTACACGCGATGCGACCTGGCTCGATTGAGGGACTGCAGCTGGTCGTCGGCGATGCCGACGCCGCCCGCGAGGAGCTGCTGGGGCGCGGCGTGGACGTCGACGAGGTCCAGGAGTTCCCGTGGGGCAGGTTCGTGTTCTTCTCCGATCCGGACGGCAACGCCTGGTCGGTGCAGCAGCTCCCGGCTCGCCCATAGCCCTCCGCCGCGGCGGCAGCCGTCTCCCAGCGCCAGGGCTGGCAGCTTCGCGGTGCGACTACCGCGACTGCCAGTCGATCGGCCCAGCGACGAGCGTGTGGCTACCCAGCGGACGGCCCAATATCTCCTGCACGCGACGCGCGCACGCGAGCAGCGCTGGCAGGTCGATGCCGGTCTCGATGCCCATCTCGTGCAGCATCGACACCAGGTCCTCGCTGGCGATGTTGCCGGTGGCGCCCGCCGGGACGGGGCAGCCGCCGAGCTCGCCAAAGCTCGACTCGAAGCTCTCCACACCCACCTCTAGCGCGGCGAGAACGTTCGCCAGGCCCTGGCCGCGCGTGTTGTGGAAGTGCGCCGTCAGCTGCACGCCGTCTTCGCCCTCCGACCCCTCCCCCAGCAGCTCCCGAGCCACGGCGAAGAATTCGCGCACCTGACGCGGGTTGGCCATTCCGGTCGTATCGCCGAAGCCAATCTCCTGGGCGCCCGCGTCGCGCAGCCGCGCGGCGATCTCCAGCACCCGCTCGGGCGGCACGTGGCCCTCGTACGGGCAGCCGAACGACGTCGAGACGACGCCCTCGCAGCGCAACCCCTCCGCGCGCGCCCTTCCCAGGACAGCTTCAAGGCCGGCGAGCGATTCGGCGATCGAGCGGTTGACGTTCTTGCGGTTGTGGGTCTCAGACGCGGACATGAACACGTTGATCTCGTCGAACGCCGGGCGCTTGGCGCCGTCGTCGCGACCGTCGGGACCCCCTCTGCGTTCGCCGCCCGCCGCGACGCGCTCGCGCAGCTCAAGCGCGGCGTCCAGACCGCGCTCATTGGGGATCAGCACCGACACGCTCACCTCGGGCGGCACGTCGATGCCTGCGAGTACCTGCGCGGCGTCGGCCAGCTGCGGGATCACGTCGGCGCGCACGAAGCTCGTCGCCTCAAGGCGCCGCAGTCCCGTGCGTGCGAGCGCGTCGATTAGCTCGATCTTGCGCTCGGTGGGGATCACCTCGGGCTCGTTCTGAAAGCCATCGCGCGGACCGACCTCCCTGATGCTCACGACTTGCGCCAGCTCGTCCGTCGCGCTGTGCGTGCCTTCGAGCGTCATCCTCCGAAGCCTATACTCGGCCGCCGTGTCTCCCTCCAGCCTCGCGTCGTCATCGAAGGTGGACCCGGTCGCGATCATCGGCGCCTCGGGGGCGCTCGGCTTCGGCCTCGCGCTGCGGCTCGCACAGACGGGCGTACCAGTCGCGATCGGCTCGCGCGACGCCGCCCGCGCCGCCGACACCGCCGAGCGTGCCGGCGCGATCGTCCCTGATGGCGCGTTCTCCGGCCACGACAACGCCGCCGCGGTACGCGCCGCCGGCGCCGCCGGCACGGTGATCCTGAGCGTGCAGTTCCGCAACCAGGCCGAGACCCTCGCGAACCTCAAGCACGCGCTGGTGCCTGGCCAGCTACTGATCGACGCGACCGTGCCGCTGGCGGCCGCCGTCGCGGGCAAGGCCACGCGCATGCTGGGCGTGTGGCAGGGCTCCGCCGCCCAGCAGGCGCTCGAGATGGTGCCGGAGGGCGTGCGCGTGGTCTCGGCCCTGCACACCGTCAGCGCCGCCTCGCTGAGCGACCTCGAGCAGCCGCTCGGCCAGGACGTGCTCGTGTGCGGGGACTCGCGCGCTGACAAGCGCGACGCGGCCGCGCTGATCGAGCGCGTCGAGGGCCTGCGCTGCGTGGACTGCGGCAAGCTGGAGATGTCGCGCACGACCGAGGCGATGACCGCTTTGCTAATCGCCGTCAACGCCCGCTACAAGGTTCACGCGGGCATCCGCCTGACGAGCCTGCCGGAGCAGTTGTGGGCATGAGCAACCGCAACGAGCCCGACGGAGCAGTTGTCGGAGTGAGCGACCCCGACATCGTGATCCTCACCGGCGGCACCGGCGGCGCCAAGCTTGCACGGGGGATCGCCGACGTCGCCGGCCCCGAGCGACTCGCCGCGATCGTCAACACCGGCGATGACATCGAGATCCACGGCGCACACGTCTCACCCGATCCCGACCTCGTCTCGTTCTGGCTCGCCGACGCGATCGATGAGCGCGGCTGGGGCCTGCGCGGGGACACGTTCGCGGTCATGGACGCCCTGCGCAAGCTCGGCGTCGATGTGTGGTTCAACCTCGGCGACCGCGACCTCGCGTGGTGCATCGAGCGCGCGCGCATGCTCGCCGAGGGCCTCACGGCGACCGCGGCGCTCGCGCAGCTCAACGACGCGCTCGGCGTGCGCTCGCGGGTGCTGCCGATGAGCGACGACCCCGTGCGCACGTGGGTGCGCACCGGCTCCGCCGGTTGGTGCGCATTCCAGGAGTTCATGATCCGCGAGCGCGCCGCCGGGATGATCGAGGGCCTGGAGTACCGCGGCGCCGAGCAGGCGCGGCCCAGCGAGCAGGCGCTAGCCGCGATCGCGGCGGCCCGAGTGATCGTGATCGGACCGTCCAACCCGCTCGCCTCGATCGGCCCGATTCTCGCCGTACAGGGGATCCGCGACGCGCTCGCGGCGGCCGCCGCGCCGGTCGTCGCCGTCAGCCCGATCGTCGGCGGCGAGGTGCTGAAGGGGCCGACGGCATCGTTCATGGCCTTCGGCGCGCTTGACGCGAGCGCGGACGGCGTGGCCGACTTCTACGGCGAGCTGCTCGACGGGATCGTCGCCGACGAAGACGTCGGGCGGCTGACCACGCTGCAGACCGACACGCGCATGGACGACGCCGCCGGACGCGCGCGCCTGGCCGAGCAAACGCTGTCGTTCGCCGAAGCCCTCGCGCGCTAGCTCGCCACCGGGACGCCGCTCTCCCGCCACGCGCCGAGTGCTCCCAGCGCGCCGTCGACGACACGTTCTAGGAACGTGTCGCGGTCGTTCGCGTGCGGGAACGGAGTCTCCGGGACGTCCACTTCGAGGAACTCACACAGCGGCTCCCAGCCGTCGGTGACCTCCCACACGAGCAGCCGCTCGGCGGGAACGACGCGCTTGACCTGCTCGTTGTGCGCGATCGCCTGCTCGATCATCTGCGCCGGCTCGGCGTGCCCGGCGGCGAACGTGCCCTGCGGACCCCAGAACATGCGGTCGACGAGCGCCATGTAGCGCTGCCAGCGCGGGTCGATCTGCTCGCGCGCCCGGGAGAGCAGCGGCATCACGCTCTCGCCATGAGACATCGTCCAAATGGTGTCTCTAAAACTGCGCTCCCAGGATCCCGGCTCGCGTACGCTCAACAGCACCTTCGCATCCGGATAGAAATCGATCAGCTCGCGGTAGAAGTAGCCGCCGGGCCAGTCGGCGGTCGAGCGATAGTTGCCCAAGATCTGATCCCATAGCGTCGCGCCGTCCATCGCCCGGTTCCACACCTCGACCTGGTCGAGGTCGGCGAGCAGATCAACCCAGTGGTAGCAGGGGCTCAGGCCCAGCTCCTCGAGCGCCAGCTTCTGCGTCAGCGTGCCCGTGCGCGGCAGGCCCGCGCCTATCAACTCAATGCTCATCTGCGGTCTCTCCCAGGACGCCTGTAATCGCTGTAACCTATCGTGTGCGCGCTGTTAGGACCGTTGCATGAGGGCCAATCGACCTGTAGGCACGCGAAGAAGTCGATAAGAACACCGAATCCGGGCCTGCGACAATGAGTTTCTGCTCATATCGTCGAATGTCAAGCTGAACCGCTCGGGTCGACGCCCACCCTCCAACCAAGGAGTCCCAACTGTGCAGAGCGCCTCGAACCGCAGCGGCGGAGCCTCCGTTCTCGCCGAGCCGATCCTCGTCAAGCGTCAGCCGGGCCGGCCTACTGGCACGCGGATCGCCGCGGTCGCGTTGTCCAACTCCGAGGAAGTGCTCTCGCAGGCGCAGGTGCTGGAACGCCTGGGGCTGAAGGGCGATGAGTTCGCCGAGCGCATCTTCGCGCGCAGCGGTGTCAAGCAGCGTCACCTGAACCTGGGCGAGGAGTTCCTCGCGCGCACGCTGCAGGGACGTACCAAGGAGATCGAGCAGGAGCTGCTGGCGCACTCGATCCGCGCCGTCGAGCAGCTCGAGCTCGACCCACATCAGATCGGCACGGTCATCAGCGCAAGCCTTTACTCGCTCGGCTGTCCCACGATCGCCCAGCGCCTGGTCGACCACTTCGAAATGGAGCCAACGACCGACAAGTACCACGTGACCGGCGTCGGCTGCGCGAGCGGGGTGCCGCTAATGCGGCTCGCAGCTCAGACGATGCATGAGCACCCGGAGAAGCATGCACTGGTGGTCGCGGCGGACAGCATGAGCGGCACGCTGATGCGCGCCACGCCGGATGACCCGAAGGCCAAGACCGTCGGCTCGGCGATCTTCGGCGACGGCTGCGCCGCCGCGCTGCTCTCCAACGATCCGCGAGCGCAAGGGCCGCTGATCCTCGCCTCCCAGGTCCACCAGGTCGGCGGCACGCTCGGCGCGGTGAGGCTCGACGTGGAGAACGAGGGCAGCTACCTGCACCTCGCACGCGAGCTGCCGGACATCGCCGGCGCGGGCCTGCCGGCGGTCGTCGCAGGATTCCTGCGCCGCAACGGGCTGGAGCATGCCGACATCGACCACTGGATCGTGCATCCGGGCGGGCGGCGGATCATCGAGAACGTCCAGAGCGCGCTCGACCTGTCCGCCGAGGACGTCGCGACGAGCTGGGACGCGCTGGCCGACCACGGCAACATCGGCACGCCGTCGATCCTGTACGTGCTCAAGGATACGATCGAGCGCTACGAGCCCGAGCCGGGCGAGCGCGGGCTGCTGGTGACGATCGGCCCCGGCGTGACCGTCGGGCTGATGCTCCTCGGCTGGTAGCTGCGTCGCCCGCGCCACTATCGTCTGCGGCAGATGAGCACCGCAGCGATCCTGCCCGTCAAGCGCTTCGCGCGGGCCAAGCAGCGTCTGGGCGCGAGCGTGGCCGAGCAGCTGCGGCTCGCGCTCGCACAGGCGATGGTCGCGGACGTGCTGCTCGCGCTCGCGCACACCGACGCGGTCACGCACACGATCCTCGTCACAGGCGAGCGCTCGGTGGCGGCGGCCGCGCGCGAGCAGGGGGCGATCGTGATCGAGGACGACGATGAGCGCGGCCAGCCGGCCGCCGCGGCGCTCGGCATCGCGCGCGCGCTCGCCGAGGGCATCGAGCGCGTGCTATGCGTGCCCGGAGATTGCCCCACGCTCGACCCCGCCGAGCTCGACGCGCTGCTGGCGATCGACGCGCACGACTACGCGCCCGAGGTGGTGGTCGTGCCCGACCGCCACGGCACCGGCACCAACGGCCTGCTGCTCGCGCCCCCGAACGCCATCACCCCCAGCTTCGGCCCCGGCAGCTGCGCGCGCCACCTGGAGCTCGCGCGCGCGGCCGGCGCCGCCTGCCGGGTGGAGCGCGTGCCGTCGCTGTTGCTGGACATCGACACCGGCGCGGACCTCGACGTCCTGCGGGCGCGACTCGCGGCCCACCCCGCTCGTGCGACCCGCACGCGTGCGGTACTCGGCCAGCCCGAACGCACCGATCTAATCTCAATAACTACCGTTGCCTGAGCCGCGCGCGATCGTGGCGAACCTCTCCGCACGCGCTCTCAGCGGCCTCCCGGAGGTGCGCGCCGGCGACGACCTCGCCGCGCTGATCCTCGCCGCGCTCGGCGGCCAAGCGATCAACGACGGACAACTCGTAGCGATCGCCCAGAAGGTCGTGTCCAAGTCCGAGGGCGCGGTCGTTGCGCTCGCGGACGTCCACCCGAGCGCGCGCGCGATCGAGCTGGCGGCAGCGCCCGCCGGCGGCGAGGAGAAGGACCCGCGCGCGGTGCAGGTCGTGCTCGACGAGTCCGTCGAGCTGCTGCGCGCCGAGCGCGGCGTGCTCATCTGCCGCACCCGCCACGGCTTCGTGTGCGCCAACGCCGGCGTCGACGCCTCCAACGCGGGCGGCGATGACGCAGCCGAGACGCTGATCCTGCTGCCGCGCGACCCCGACGCCTCCGCGCGGCGCATCCGCGCGCGCCTGCGCGAGCTGAGCGGGGCGCACGTCGGCGTGCTGATCAGCGACAGCTTCGGGCGTGCGTGGCGCCACGGCCAGCTCGACGTCGCGATCGGCCTCGCCGGCATGCAGCCGCTCGATGACTGGCGCGGGCGCAGCGACGCGCACGGGATGGCGCTGCGAGCCACGTGGCTGGGTATCGCCGACGGCGCCGCCGCCTGCGCCGACCTGGCGCGGGCGAAGGACTCGCGCGAGCCGGTCGTGATCGTCGACGGCCTCGAGCGCTACCTCACTGCGGAGGACGGCCCCGGGGCCGCCGCGCTTCTGCGTCCTTTGCAGGAGGACATGTTTCGCTGACGTTCGACCAGAAGCGGATGAACTCGCACTCGTGCCCGATCCCGCATTCGAGCGCCAGCCGCTGGCCGCGCGAGGCATCGGCGAGGTCGGACAGCAGCCGCTCGTAGACCTCCAGCTGGCGCGTGTGGAGCGCCAGCTGGCTCGCCGCCAGCGTGGCCGGGTCGCCGCCGAAGAACAGCTTCAGCGTGCTCGCGTCGCGCAGTTCGTACAGGTCCGCCGTCGGCTCGTCGCGCCACTGCTCCAACAGCCGCCGCCCACGGTCGGTGAGGCTGTACATGCGCCGGCGCCGCCCGGTCTGCTCGCGGCGCTCGTCGAGCAAACCAGCGACCGCGAGGCGCGCGCACTCGGTGTACAGCTGCGTGTGGGGAATCGACCAGAAGTAGCTCGTGCTCACCTGCGCCGCGCGCTTGAGGTCGTACGGCGTCCCCTGCCCGGCCAGCGCGAGCAGCCCAAGGACGATGTAGGAGGCCTCTGTCAGGCGCGGCGTCGACTCGGCTGGTGGCTCGTCCTCTGACGGGCTTGACATGCCCGCCAGCGTAGCGTACGGTACGTATGGTCCGAGTCGAACCATTCAGGAGGCATCGTCATGTCCGTCGCCGCGACCCCCTCAACCGAGCCGACGCTCGGCTTCACGACGCTCGATCAGGAGGTGGTGCTCGACGAGCTCGCGCTCACGGGCGCGATACCCGATTGGCTGAGCGGCTCGCTGCTGCGCACCGGCCCCGCCAAGTTCGAGGTCGGCGCCGAGTGCATGCGCCACTGGTTCGACGGCCAGGCGATGCTGCACCGCTTCACGATCGATGGCGGCCGCGTGTCGTACGGCAACCGCTTCCTCGAAAGCCGCGCCTACAGGGCGATGCGGGAGCGGGACCGGATCGCCTACTCGGAGTTCGCCACCGATCCATGCCGCTCGCTGTTCAAGCGCGTGCAGACGCTGTTCGCGCCAAAGAGCGCGCTGTCGGACAACGCCAACGTGAACATCGCGCGGCTCGGCGAGCGCTTCGTCGCGATGACCGAGACGCCACTTCCCGTGCAGTTCGACCCGGACACGCTCGAGACCGCACGAGTACGCCCGTTCGCGGCCCCGGGGCACCTCACCACCGCCCATCCGCACCTGGATCGCGCGAGCGGCGGCATGCTCAACTACGCCGCCAAGCTCGGCGCACGCAGCAGCTACCGGTTCTTCGGCCTCGAGCCGCCGCAAGGCGAGCAGCAGGCGGCCACGCCGCGGATGATCGCCTCGCTGCCGGTGCGCGAGCCCGCGTACATGCACTCGTTCGGGCTGACCGAGCGCTGGCTGGTGCTCGCCGAGTTCCCGTTCGTCGTCAACCCACTAACGCTCGCGCTGTCGGGACGTCCGTACATCGAGAACTACCGCTGGAAGCCCGAGCTGGGAACGCGCTTCACGCTCGTCGATCGCGTCAGCGGCGAGGCGCGCGGCGGGTTCCAGACCGAGGCGTGCTTTGCCTTCCACCACGTCAACGCCTACGAGGACGGCGATGAGGTGGTTGTCGACCTGTGCGCACTCGCCGACGCCGGAGTGGTCGAGGATCTCTATCTCGAGCGCCTGCGCGCCGGCAAGCCCATCGCCACAGCTGAGCTGACGCGCTTTCGCCTGCGCCTGTCCGACCGCGCAGTCAAGCGCGAACGGCTGGCCGACGGGGACATCGAGCTGCCACGCATCAACTACGCGCGCTGCAACGAGCGCCCCTATCGCTACGTGTGGGGCGTCGGCAGCGGCCCGGGAGGATGGCTCGAGCGCGTCGTCAAGGTCGACACCGCCGAACACACCACGCTCTCCTGGTCACAGCCCGGCTGCTACCCCGGCGAGCCCGTGTTGGTCGCGCGCCCGCACGCCGCATCGTCCCCGGAGGGGGAGGCCGAGGACGACGGCGTGCTGCTGTCGGTCGTGCTCGACGCCGGCGCCGGCACGTCCTTCCTGCTCGTGCTCGACGCCGGCGATCTCAGCGAGCTCGCGCGCGCCGAGACGCCACACCACATCCCGTTCGGCTTTCACGGGCAGTTCGCGCGCAGCTAGGACAGCTGAGCCACGCGGTGGCCGTTTAGGCAGTTGCGTTGCGGTGACGGTCTATAGTCGGGCCGCGGATGCGATTGGACCACATCACGCGGCGCCTCGCACCCGCAGTCCTGGTGGTGACGGCGCTGCTGGCACTCAGCGGCATGGCCGGCGCGGCCAGTGCAGCCACGTCGTGCTCGCAGATACCGACCGTCTACGGGATCCCTCCATGGGGCTTTCACACGGGCTCATACACGGGGGAAAGCAGCTTCGCCAAGGGCCACGGAAACATCAACCTCGAAGCCAACACGGTCTCAGGAGTCATCTGCCAGCAGGATCGGGCCGGCGTGATCGTCATGTCGGTGGAGCACCATCTCGTGTACCACTCGCATTACGCGACGATGTGGGGCTACCCCGGGAACATCATCAAGATCGTCGTGCGCGTGAGCACAAGCGACGACCCGCGATGCGAAGTCGGAACCGTCGGGCACGCGACCCTGTTCGCGAGCTACAACGGCGTGCGCAGCGACAGCGTTCAGTTCTTCTTCCCGGCTGCCTGCAAGGACCAGGATCACCGCTACCACGGAACCCAGGTCAACAACCAGGTCCCGCCGCTGTAGCCGCTACACCGCGACCGGCAGCTCGCCCGCGCCGAGCGGGAACTCGCGCCTGATCCCATACAGCGTCGTGCGCTCCGCCGCGGGGCGGCCGGCCTCGTGCGCTGCGGCCACGAGCTGCTCGGTCTCCAGGCGCGTGCCGTGGTAGCTGCCAGCGAGGCGGCTGATCGACTCCTCCATCAGCGTGCCACCGAGGTCGTTGACGCCCCAGCGCAGCGACTCCGTTGCCGCGTCCAGGCCCATCTTCACCCAGCTCGCCTGCAGGCTCGCAACGGTGCGACCGAGCGCGAGGCGGAAGACGGCGGTGTGCTTGAGGTTCTCCGCGCGCGAGATCTCCTCCACCCCGTGTGTGCGCCCGAGCAGCGTCTGGAACGGGATGAACGACAGCGGCACGAACTCGGTGATCCCACCGGTGCGTTCCTGCAGCTCGCGGATTACGCGCATGTGCTCGGCGAGCTCCCACGGCTCCTCTATGTGGCCGAACATGACCGTCGCCGTCGAGCGCAGCCCCGCCGCGTGCGAGGCCTCGATGATCTGCACCCAGCGCGCCACCGGCAGCTTGTTTGGCGAGATGCGTTCGCGCACGCCGTCGTGCAGCACCTCCGCGGCCGTGCCCGGCGTCGAGCCGAGGCCCGCGTCGCGCAGCCGCGCGAACACCTCCGATGCAGGCAGCGCCGAGATGTCACACATATGCGCGATCTCCATTGGGCTGTACGCGTGCAGGTGCAGCTCCGCCCCCGCGTCCGCCGCCGTCGACTTCGCCAGGCGCAGCCAGCCGAGGTAGTCCTCCAGCGCCCAGTCCGGGTGGATGCCCGACTGGATGCACAGCTCGGTCGCGCCGAACGCCAGCGCGTCGTGGATGCGCGCCACGAACTCCTGCTCGTCGTGTTCGTAGGCGTCCGGCGAGCGCTTGCCCTGGCCGAAGCCGCAGAACGCGCAGCCGACCGTGCAAACGTTCGAGATGTTGATGTTGCGGTTGACCACGAACGTCACCAGCTCGCCCGCCAGCTCCGCGCGCAGCTCATCCGCCGCCGCGCGCATGTCCTCAATCGCCTCCGGCCGCGTCTCCGCGAACATCGCCGTCAGCTCCTCGGGGCTCAGCGCCAGCCCGTCGCGCGCGCGCTCGATCGCACCCGCTACCAGGTCCGAGCGGATCGGTGCCGGCGGCTCAGTACGGCCGGAGCCGCGGCGCGGGATGAAGCTCCAGTACTTGACCTTGATCGTGTCCATCACGCCTTGCGCCACCCACTCCCGGTCGATGTACCGCGGATAGACGCACAGCCGCTCGGTCAGCGCCACACCGTCCTTTTGCAGCTCCTTGCGCACCTGGTGCGGCGAGGGGAACGGGTGCTCGGGCGAGATGTGATCGCCGTTTGCGCTCAAGCCCCCGAGGTCGGTCGCGCCCGCCGCCACCAGCTCGCCCCACCAGTCCGCCAGGTTCGGCGGGATCTGGATGCCCACGTCGGGCATCAGCCGCCGCGTCTCGGCGATCAGCCGCTTCATGTCCTCGATGTTCACCGGACACGCCCACTTCGGCAAAGGCAGCTCCGGGCGCGAGTCAGCGACGCCCGTGCGCCAGTATTCGCGCGCGGCCGCGTCGGCGATCTGCGCCGGCTCTTCCCCGTAGTAGCGCTGGTGCGGGACGAAGTTCTGCAGGATTACCTCCTGGATGTGCCCGTGCTCGGCGTGCACAGCCGCGAGCGCTTCCAGCGACTGCACGCGCTCCACCTCCGTCTCCCCGATCCCCACGAGGATGCCGCTCGTGAACGGGATTCGCAGCTCGCCCGCCGCGCGGATCGTCTCCAGGCGCCGCGCCGGGTGCTTCGTCGGCGAGCCGGCGTGCACGGTGTCCATCAGCCGCTCGGAGATCGACTCGAGCATCAGCCCCTGCGACGCGGTCACCTCGCGCAGCCGCGCGAGGTCCTTCCGCGAGAGCACACCGAGGTTCGTGTGCGGCAACAGGCCGCGCTCGAGCGCGCGTTCGCACGTCCAAACGACATACGCCGTGAAGTCCTCGTGGCCGTGCTCGCGCAACCGCGCCGCCACCTTGGGGTTGACCTCGGGCCGCTCGCCCGTAAGCACCAGCAGCTCCTTGACCTGCCTGCGCGCCGCCCCGTCGATGATCTCCAGCACCTCCTCCGGCGCGTACAGATGCGCCTGGTGGGTGGCGAACGCGCAGTACTTGCAGTAGCAGCGGCAGGTCCTGGACAACGAGAGCGTCAGGTTGCGCGAAAAGGTCACCCTGCGGCGCATGGGCATGAGTCTATGACGCTCGGAGCCACGCACCCCGTGCCGCCGCACGCGACCGGACTACGGGAGATCGTCGATCGGCCGCTCGCCGACCCTGCCCGCCGGGTCGAGCACGAGCAGCTTGTAGCCGCTTGCGGCGAGCAGCCCGCCGACTGCCGGTCCGACGACGTACACGAGCACGAACTTGCCGAACCCGCCGGTGAATTCCCCGGCGATGATCGCCGGTCCGAGCGAGCGGGCGGGATTCAGCCCGGCTCCCGTGAGCGGCCCGAAGACCATCACCGCGAAGCCGAGGGTCGCACCGATCACGAATCCGGCCCAGTGGGCGACGCCGTGCGGGTTCACCGCCACCCCCATGATCGCCCACACGAGCGCGAACGTGCCGGTCAGCTCACACAGCAGTCCAAGCAGCGTCTTCCCGCCGAGCAGCGGGCTCACCGCCACGTTGCCGAGGCTCGGGGTCTGCCCGAGCTCGCTGAGGATCAGCCTGCACAGGGCGGCGCCCGCGATCGCACCGATCACCTGCATCGCCATGTAGGCAGCGGCGTGGTTGGCCTTGATCTTCCTGACGCTGAGCAGCGCCAGCGTCACCGCCGGGTTGAAGTGAGCGCCCGATACCGCCCCGAGCGTCTGGATCAGCATCATCAGGACGAACGCGTGCAGTAGCCCAATCACAGCGAAGTCCGGCGAGACGATGCCGTGACGCGCGTACACGCTGACGATCAACGCGATGAACAGGACCAGCAGGAACGTTCCCACCAGCTCGGCGAGATATGCGTTGAAGCGTCGTTCGTCCACCACGATGTCCCCTGTCGGCTCGGGTCCGCCGCGAATCAGACACAAGTCGCGGCTGTTGGAATTTCGACACGCGCGGGCACGATCCTCCCGCGCGGGCTTTACGCCTCCGGCCTGCTTGCATCGGTACCCTCGTGCTCGCCGAGGGCGCCGGTCCCTCGACGACGAGCATCCGTCAACCAGAAAGGGACAGGAGCAACACGATGACTGAGGGCACCAGCGAGAGCGAGAACCCGGCGATCCCGAGCCCGACTCCCTCGGTGCCCAGTCCGAGGACGAACCACGACTGGTGGCCCAACCAGCTCGACCTCAGCGTGCTGCACCGGCACTCCTCCCTGTCTGACCCGATGGGCGGGGGCTTCGACTACGCCAAGGAGCTCCAGACCCTCGACCTCGACGCACTGAAGGCCGACCTGATCGAGCTGATGAGCACCTCGCAGGACTGGTGGCCCTCCGACTACGGCCACTACGGACCGCTGTTCATCCGCATGAGCTGGCACGCCGCCGGTACCTACCGCACCGCCGACGGCCGCGGTGGCGGCGGGCAGGGGGCTCAGCGCTTCGCCCCGCTCAACAGCTGGCCCGACAACGCCAGCCTCGACAAGGCGCGGCGGCTGCTCTGGCCGGTCAAGCGCAAGTATGGCCGCAAGATCTCCTGGGCCGACCTGCTCGTCTACACCGGCAACGTGGCGATGGAATCGATGGGCTTTCAGACCTTCGGCTTCGCCTTCGGCCGAGAGGACATCTGGGAGGCCGAGCAGATCTACTGGGGCAGCGAGGACACGTGGCTGGGAGACGAGCGCTACAGCGGGGAGCGGGAGCTCGCAAAGCCCCTCGGCGCCGTGCAGATGGGCCTCATCTACGTGAACCCCGAGGGCCCGGGCGGCAACCCGGACCCGCTGGCGGCAGCCACGGACATCCGCGAGACCTTCAGCCGCATGGCCATGAACGACGAGGAGACTGTCGCGCTGATCGTCGGCGGCCACACGTTCGGCAAGACCCACGGCGCCGTCGACCCCGGCAACATCGGCCCCGAGCCCGAGGCAGCTCCCCTGGAGGAGCAGGGCCTCGGCTGGAAGAACAGCGCCGGCAGCGGAAACGGCGCCGACACCATCACCAGCGGCTTGGAGGGCGCGTGGACGACCGAGCCGACGAAGTGGGACAACGGCTTCCTCGAGAACCTCTTCGAGTACGACTGGGAGCTCACCGAGAGCCCCGCCGGCGCGAAGCAGTGGACCCCCAAGGATCCGCAGGCCAAAGGCACCGTCCCGGACGCTCACGATCCCTCTAAGCGCCACGCGCCGATGATGCTCACGACGGACCTGGCGCTGAAGGTCGACCCGATCTACGGGCCGATCTCCAAGCGCTTCTACGAGAACCCCGACCAGCTCGCCGACGCCTTCGCCAGGGCCTGGTACAAGCTCCTGCACCGCGACATGGGTCCGATCGCGCGCTACCTCGGCCCGTGGGTTGCGGCGGAGCAGCTGTGGCAGGACCCCGTCCCCGCCGTCGATCACGAGCTCGTCGGCGCTGGCGAGATCGCCGTGCTGAAGGAGAGGATCCTCGCCTCGGGCCTGTCGATCGGGCGACTCGTCGCCACCGCATGGACGTCGGCCGCCTCGTTCCGCGGCACCGACAAGCGTGGCGGCGCCAACGGAGCGCGGGTCCGCCTGGCGCCCCAAAGGGACTGGGACTGGGGCGAGCCGGCTGAGCTCGCGGGCGCGCTGCAGACGCTCGAGCAGATCCAGCAGGACTTCAACGAGTCGCAGTCCGGTGGCAAGCGGATCTCGCTGGCCGATCTGATCGTCCTCGGCGGGTGCGCGGCCGTCGAGCAGGCCGCCGGGAACGCCGGTCACGACGTCTCGGTCCCGTTCAGCCCGGGGCGCACCGACGCCTCCCAGGAGCAGACCGACGTCGAGTCCTTCGCCGTGCTCGAGCCCACCGTCGACGGCTTCCGCAACTACTTCCGCCCCGGAGAGCCCCTGCCGCTCGAGCATGGGCTGCTGGAGCGGGCCTACATGCTGCGGCTGACGGCGCCGGAGATGACGGTGCTGATCGGCGGCCTGCGCGCGTTGAACGCGAACCACGGGCAGTCCCGGCACGGCGTCCTCACCGAGCGGCCGGGGACGCTGAGCAACGACTTCTTCGTGAACCTGCTCGACATGGGCACCGAGTGGCAGCCGTCGGGCTTGGAGGAGAACATCTACGAGGGGCTGGATCGCGCGAGCGGCGAGGCCAGATGGAGTGCCACCTCGGTCGACCTCGTCTTCGGCTCGAACTCCGAGCTGCGGGCGCTCGCGGAGGTTCACGCCTGCGACGACGCCGACGCGAAGTTCGTGGGCGATTTCGTCGCCGCCTGGGACAAGGTCATGAACCTCGACCGGTTCGACCGACCCTGACCGAGCGCTCCGCCACCGAGCGCCCTGCCATGGGGCATGGCGTCTACCTCGCCCGCCACGGCGAGACCGCCTACAACCACGAGGGCCGCTTCCAGGGCCAGCAGGCGGTGCCGCTGAACGACACCGGCCGCGCCCAGGCGGCGGAACTGGCCGAGCGCGCCGCCGGTTACGACTTCAGCGCGCTCTGGTGCAGCCCGCTGCTGCGTGCCCGCGAAACCGCCGACATCGTCGCCGCGCGAATCGGCCTGCAGCCGAAAGAGGACGCGCGGTTGATGGAGACCGACGCCGGCGACTGGACCGACCTGACGTTCGCCGAGGTGCGCTCGCAGACGCCGGAGCTGTTTGACGCGTTTGCCGGCGCCGATCCCGGCTTCGCGTTCCCCGGCGGCGAGTCGTTCGCCGAACAGGAGGTGCGCGTCGCCGCGGCGCTCGCGGACGTCGAACGTGGGGCGCTGCCCGCGCTGGTCGTCTGTCACGGGATGGTCATCCGTGCCGCGTTCGCCAGTCGCTCGCACGATGGCTCGATCCCCTTCCAGCGCGTCCCTAACGCCGCGCTAGTGCCGCTGGGCCCGATCGCCGCCGCTGATGCCGAGCTCGGCGGCGGCGAGGCGACGCTCGCCAGCTGAGCGACCGGCCTACTCCCCTATCCGCGCCAGCCCGTTGACGTCCTCGCCCGAGACGAGCAGGAACTCGTTGCGCGCGCCCCGCCCGCGCGCCTCGCGGTAGGGCCTGTACTCCTCGCTGGCGTAGAACTCCTCCGCCACCGCTTTCGAGGGCCACTCGATCAGCACGATCGCCTGCGGCGCCGCGCGCTCGCCCTCGATCTTCTCGATCGCCACCGAGCGCGACAGGTAGCGACCGCCACGGCGCTCGACCATGCCGGTGACGCTAGCGACATAGTCCGCGACCCAGCTCGGGTCCGTCACGTCCATCTCGGCAATCGCGTAGAACTTCATCGTGCCTCCTGTGCTCGTGTGGTCATCGTCGAGCTCCAGCCGGGCCGGCGGCCAGGCATCACGGCTCCTGCACACCGACGAACCGCCGCAACGCGCGTCGCGCGCCCGGCAGTCGCCGGCCGGCGTCGAGCTCGCGGATCGCCAGCTCCGAGGTCATCGCCGCGAGCAGTTGCGCCGCAGCGCCTGCGTCCGGCCAGCCCATCGCCCTGAAGCTGGGGATCGCCGCCGCCGCGGCGCGCTCGTGGCGCGCGGACATCGAAGCCGTCAGCGCCGCGTCCGTGCGCGCCTCGAGCGCCAGCGCCTTTACCGCGCGGTCGGCCAGGCACACGTCCAGGTACGCCTCCACACCCCGCACGATGCGCGCGGCACCGGGGGCGGTGTCCTCGCTCGCCGCCGCCACCGCCTGCGCCACGCGCTCGTGAAAGCGCGCGTGCAGCGCGTCCACGAACGCCTCCCTGTCGGCGAAATGCACGTAGAAGGTGCCCTTCGCGACACCCGCCTCGGCGACCACGCGGTTGACGCTCAGGCCCGCCAGCCCCTCGCGCTCGGCCACCGCCACGCCCGCGTCCAGCAGCAGATCGTACGTCCGGTGCGTACCTCTTGACGCTGCGCCCGGCGCGGTGACGGTTTGCACGGGCATCCTTCTAAAGAGGTTACCTGACCGACTGGTCATTCTCTATGACCGACCGGTCAGTCATATGGTAGGCTGCGCGCCGATGCCGCTGTTCGACACACCCGCCGGCCAAATCGCCTACGACGAGCAGGGCAGTGGCGACACGCTCGTGCTGCTCTCAAGCGGCGCGCACGACCGCCACGACTTCGACGAGCTGCGCGCGCTGATCCCGCAGCGGATGCGCACGGTCGCGATCGACTGGCCCGGTCACGGTGAGTCCCCGCCTGGCGCCGAGCCGGCGAGCGCGATACACCTCGCCGATGTCGCCGAACAAGTCGTCGAGCGGCTCGCGCCAGATGGCGCGATCGTGCTCGGCAACTCCGTCGGCGGCTTCTCCGCCGCGCGCCTGGCGATCCGCCGGCCCGAGTTGGTCAAGGGTCTCGTGATCGTCGATGGTGGCGGCTTCGCCGGGCGCCCGCCGCACGTGCGCGCGTTCTGCGCGCTGATGGCCAAACCCGGGTTCCTGCGCGCGATCTACCCCGCCTTCTCCAGCCGCTACATGCGCGCGAGCACCGACGCCGACCGCCGCGCGCGCGACACCGGCGTGCGCACCACCAGGCAGGACCCCGGCCTGCGCGCCGTCAGCGAGCTGTGGCGCAGCTTCGCCTCGCCGGAGCACGACCTGCGCAGTCAGGCCCCCTCGATCGCAGCGCCCACGCTCGTCGTCTGGGGCCGGCACGATCCGGTCATCACGCTGAAGGTCGGCAGGCGCATCGCCGCCACCATCCCCGGCGCCGAGCTGGTCGTGTTCGACAGCGGCCACGTCCCGCACACGACCGACCCGCAGGGGTTCGCCGAGCGGTTGATCCCGTTCGCCGACGCGGTCTTCGCGAGCGCCAGCGCCGGCGTTGTGAGTCCTGGCGAAGCCGGTATAGCAATGGCTATACGGGACTCGCCGCAGGCGCAGTAACACCGCCCACTCCCCCGTGAGTCGCCACACGGACGCCGCTCAGCGCAGGATCACGCAGCCGGTCGTGCCGTGCGCGAACAGCCGCTCGTCGGACTCGACGAACAGCCGGCCCTCGGCTGTCGCGGTGCGCTTGCCGCGGTGGATCACGCGCCCCTCCGCGAGCACGCGGCCGGTTGTGTCGCTCATCGCGCGTAGGTAGCGAACCTGCAGGTCGGCGGTCGTGTACGCGACGCCCGCCTCGAGCGTCGTGTGTACCGCGCAGCCCATGCACGAGTCGAGGATCGTCGCCGCGATGCCGCCGTGCACGGAGCCAATCGGGTTGTACATCCACTCCGCCGGTGCCATCGCGAACAACGCGCGGCCGTCCTGCACCTCGACGAGCTCGAAGTCGAGCAGCCGCGCGATCGGCGGTGGCGGCAGCGTGCCGTCGACGATCGCCTGCATGCACTGCAGGCCCGGCAGCTCCATCGTGGCGGCAGCTGTCGGGGCGGGGTCCTCCCAGCTGAAGCTACGCGTGCGCAAGCGCTCGAATGTACACATGCGCCGGCCGCCCGATCGCCGCCAGCGCCAGGCCGGTCGCGAGCCCACCGATGACGCTGATCAGCCACGCCGAGTGGAAGTCCGCCGCCGTGCCGCTCGCCGTTCCCAGCACCGCCACCAGCAGCGCGACGCCGAGCGCCGCGCCGATCTGGCGGCCCATCGCCAGCACCGCCACGCCAGTGGCGAAGCGCTCGGGCGCGAGCGAGGACGCGCCTGCGCCCGTCAGCGTCGGGATCACCAGGCCGACGCCCGCGCCGCTGATCGCGATCCCCGGCAGGTACTCCGACAGGTACGCCGGCGTGTTGCCCGTCTGCGTGATGTACCAAACCTGGCCGGCGACGAACAGCAGCGCGCCGGCCACGCCGGGGATGCGGTAGCCGAAGCGCGCGCCGAGACGCGCGGAGGGGACGCTGAAGGCGGTCGCCATCGCCGGGCCGGGGAACAGCATCAGACCGGCGGTGAGCACGTGCTCGTGCCAAACGCCCATCAGGAACAGCACGCCAGCGAGCAGCATCGCGCCGAAGCCCGCGAAGAACAGCACCGACGCGCCCACCGCCAGGCCGAAGCTGCGCACGCGCAGCATCGCCGGCTCGAAGATCGGGGAGTCGTGGCGTTCGGAGCGCCACCAAATCGCCGGCAGCCCAATCGCCGTGACGGCGAGCAAAGCGACGATCGTCGGCGAGCCCCAGCCCCATTCTTGGCCCTTGACGATTGCCACCACGAGCGAGCCGATCGCGACGATCAGCGCGCCCGCGCCGAGCAGGTCCGGGCGCCCGGTGCCGACCTCGCGCCGCTCGCGCAGCGTGCGCAGGCCGAAGCCGAGGCCGGCGAGCCCGACGGGCACGTTGACCAGGAACACCAGGCGCCAGTCGGCCTGCACGAGCAGTCCGCCCAGCGGCGGGCCGGCCGCGGCGGCGACGCCTCCGGTGGCGGCCCACACGCCGATCGCGACGTGGCGCTCGTGCGGGGCGAACTCCGGCAGCATCAGCCCGAGCGAAGTCGGCAACATCAGCGCGCCGCCCGCTGCCTGCACGACGCGCGCGGCGATCAGGAATCCGACCGACGGCGCGAGCGCGCACGCGGTGCTCGCCGCCACGAAGATCCCCAGCCCGAGCAGGAACGCGCGCTTGCGCCCGAACGCATCCGCCCAGCGTCCCGCGGGGACGAGCAGCGCGGCGAACACGATCGCGTAGCCGCTCAGGATCCACGACAGCGACCCCAGCGATGCGCCCCCGAAGTGCCTGCTGATCGACGGGAAGGCGATGTTGACGATGAACAGGTCGAGGCTCGACATGAACACCCCCGCACCCACAATCAGCGACACGCGCCATTTCCGTTGCATGATGAAACCGACCATAGCAGATGGGTTGCATGATGCAACTCGATGGTCTAGAGTGCTGGGGGATGCTGGGGAACGACTACGACAGCCAGGTATGCAGCATTGCCGGCGCGCTGGAGGTCGTGGGCGAGCGCTGGTCGCTGTTGATCGTGCGCGACGTCTTCCTCGGCCTGCGCCGCTTCGACGAGATCCAGGAAAACCTCGGCATCGCGCGCAACGTGCTGCAGACGCGCCTGACGCGGCTGCAGGAGCACGGCGTGCTCGAGAAGCGCCTCTATCAGGAGCGCCCGCCGCGCTACGAATACCGCCTCACCGACAAGGGCCTCGACCTGTGGCCGACGATTGTCGCGCTGATGCAGTGGGGCGACCGCTACGCGGAGCTGCCCGCTGGACCGGTCGTGCTGCTCGAACACCGCGGTTGCGGCGGCGCTATCGACGAGCACCGCGTGTGCGAGGCGTGCGGCGCGAAGCTATCGGTGCGCGACGCGCGCGCGATCCCGGGACCCGGCGCACCCCCCAACCATCCGCTGCTGCGCCGTGCCGCGGGCTCGCAGGCCGCGTAGCCGCGGCAGGCCGCGCAGCTCAGCGGCTCACTCGCCCGCAGACCCAGCAGCCGCGAGCAGTCCCGCCACCAGCTGCGGGCCTTCGCGGGCCATGCGCGAACGAGCAACTATTAGATGGATGCCCGCACGCACCGCGTGTTCACGCGCGGCAGTGTCCACGTGCGAGTAGAAGCCCAGCGTGCGCGCCGCCCCCAGCGCCCCGGAATCCGCGAGCGCCTGGACCGTCGCCGCGCCGTCGAGCGCCTCGTCGGTCAGGTCCACGACGACCACGTCTACTGCCGAGTGGGTCGGATCGCCGGCGTCCGCCAGCAGCTGGCGCAGGCGCGGCTCCTCAGCGACCAGCTCGACGTCGTGGCCGGCTAGCGCCAGCGCACCCTGCACCCGTGAGCCGAACAGCAGGTCGCGCGTGAGCACCAGCACGCGCGCCATCGCTACTGCGCCCGCAGGCGGCGGAACTCCTCGCGCGCGGACTCCGGACGCCCCCAACCCTGCATGATCTCCACGCGTCCGCTGCGTACCTCGCGCACTGCCAGCTCGCCCTCGATGCCGGCTTCGTCGAGCAGCGCGAGCGCGCCGTGAACGGTCGGCGCGGCGGCGGCGTGCCCGAAGCGGTGGGCGATTAGTAGCCGCCAGTGCCAGTCGTGGTGGGAGTACGGACGGCCGTTGCACGTCGCCAGGTACAGCGCCGCCTCGACGTAGCGCGACTCGTCGGCCAGCCGCAGATCGAGCTCGAGATCGGTCCAGTCCTCGGGCAGCGAATCGACGATCTCCTGGAAGTCCCCGGCGAAGGCCATTGGCGGGAAGCCTAGCGCGGCTATTCTCGAATCAATGGCAAACGCACACACGGGCACGATCGCAGGCACGCCAACCGGCACCGTCGCGGGGGCGCGCACCGGCGCGCCAGGCAAAGCCGACGCCGAGACACTCGCGCGCGAGTACGCAGCGCTCATGGAGGGCTGCGGCGTGCTCGACCGCTCCGAGCGCGGCAAGCTCGCCCTGACCGGGCCCGACGCCGTCGAGTTCCTGAACGGCCAGGTGACCAACGAGCTGACGACGTTTGTCCCGGGCACAGGGTGCTACGCGGCTTTCCTCACGCACAAGGGCAAGATGCTCGGCGACCTGCGCATCCTGGCGGTGGGCTCGGAGGATGCGCCAGACGGCGGGAACGCGGCCGGCGACGAGGCCCCGGTCGCGGCCGTGTCGGAGCTGCTGCTCGACACCGAGCGCGTGGCGCTGCAGGCACTGTTCGACATGATCCGCCGCTTCAAGGTCGGCTACCGGGTGGAGCTGCACAAACGCACGCTCGAGTGCGGACTGCTGTCGCTGATCGGCCCACACGCAGCCGCACTCGCGGGCGTCGAGAAGCCCGACGGACGCCTCGCCGGCCTGGAGCACGCGCACGCGGCGATCGCGATCGACGACATCGAGATCCTAGCCGTGCACACGGACGTCGGCGTCGACCTGATCTGCGCGTCCGCGGACACCGACGCGCTGCGCGCCGCGCTGCGCGCCCGCGGCGCTACGCCGGTCTCAGAGCAGGCGGCCGAGTGCGTGCGCATCGAGCGCGGGCGCCCCCGCTACGGGATCGACCTCGACGACACCGTCATCCCCCAGGAGGCAGGCCTGAACGAGCGCGCGGTCAGCTTCACCAAGGGCTGCTACGTGGGCCAGGAGACGGTCGCGCGCCTGTACTACAAGGGCAAGCCCAACCGCCACCTGCGCGGGCTGCGCCTGTCCGAGCCAGCCGCGACCGGCGCGCCGCTACTGGTCGGCGAGCGCCCGATGGGCCGCCTCGGCAGCACCGCCATCTCCCCTAGGCTCGGCCCGATCGCGCTTGCGCTCGTGCGCCGCGAGGTGGAGCCGGGCGGCGTCGTCGACGTCGGCGAGCGCGGCGCGAGCGCCGAGGTGCTGGCGCTGCCGTTCACCGCGAGCTGAGCTGATCGAGGCGCGGTGGCTTCAATGAAGATCACGTGATGAGTCGGTCGCGTAGCCGCCGTCGGACCTTGGCTATTGCGCTCTATTACTGCTCCGGCGGGTCCTCGCGGGATCTGCGATCCTGCAGGTGCTTGCGGATTGACGCGTCCTGTGCCTTGACAGCGTCCGGATGCGGCGGCGTGTCGAGCGTGCTGATCACGTTGGGGCCCTTCAGCGGAACCCGCGTCGGCTCCAGCTCCTCGCCGCCCTTGCGTGGTTCCTCTTCGGTCATCGTCCTTCAGTCGTCGCGCTCATCTTCAGGCGGAATGCCCGACTCCTCAGTGTACGCCTGCCACTGTTCCCCGAGTAGGTCCAGGAGCTGGCTTGCGAGCAGCGGTGAGAACGACACGCGCGAGACGACCATCCCCTGCTGGCCCTGCGGGCCGATGCGCATGAAGTCGAGCGTGAACTCGTGCGGCGTGCGCGCGATCGCCGCCGCGTTCGCCCACTTGCCGGCGAACTCCTCCGGCGGGATCATGATGTTCGGACCCTGCTCTGCGGGGCTCTCGGGGTCCTCGGGTGGGTCTGCGTCAGGCACTTGTAACCGAGCCTAGCGCGATGCGTGCGCGCCGGCGAGCCATCTGCAGCACACAGCCCCGCGCGGGCTTCAGCCAAACCCTCGCTGTGTCCCTCCCGTGGCGGCCCGTCCGTCTAAGGTTCGGCGATGACCCCGGCGAAGGACGGCCCCATCGGTGTGCTGCTCGACGTCGACGGGGTCCTGTACGTCGGCGATGAGCCGATCGCTGGCGCGCACGAGGCATTCTCGGAGCTGCGCGAGCTGAGCGCAGGTGTGCGGCTGATGACGAACACGACGTCGCGCTCGCGCCGCGCGGTGCGCGAGCACCTGCTGCAGATGGGGTTCGACGTCGCGCTCGAGGAGGTACTCACGCCGGCGGCGATGGCAGAGCGCCACTGCCACGAGCGGGGATATGAGGCGGTGACCGTACTCGTCAGCGAGGGGCTGCGCGAGGATCTGGCGGCGCTGGAAAGCGCCACTCCCGGGGAGCGCACTGACGCGGTGATCCTGGGTGATCTCGGCGACGGGTTCACGCCCGAGGTCCTCAACGACGTCTTTCGCGCGATGATGGACGGGGCCGAGCTCGTGGCGCTGCAGCACAACCGCTACTGGCGCCGAGCCGACGGCCTGGCGCTCGACGTCGGCGCGTACGCCGCCGCCCTGGAGTACGCCAGCGGACACGAGGCGGTGACCGTGGGCAAGCCCGCGCAGGCGTTCTTTCTGGCTGCTATGGCGGACATGGGCCTCGAGCGCGGGATCATGGTCGGCGACGACCTCGAGGCTGACGTCGGCGGGGCGATGGCCGCGGGACTGCCCGGCGTGCTCGTGCGCACCGGCAAGTACCGCCAGGACGCGCTGAAAGCACGCGTCACCCCCACCGCGATCGTCGACTCGATCAAAGACGTGCCGGGGCTACTCGCACGGATACTCCCTCCCGGCGGCGCCTGACGCGCTCGCCGCGCCGCCAGCCCTCAGAAGACGATCGTGCGCCCCTCGTGCACGAGCACGCGGTCGTCCAACTCGCTGCGAACCGCACGCGCGAGCACCATGCGCTCGAGGTCGCGTCCCACCCGCTCGAGGTCCTGGATCGTGTAGCCGTGCCCGACGCGCATCACGTCCTGCTCGATGATCGGGCCCTCGTCGAGGTCCTCGGTGGCGTAGTGGGCGGTGGCGCCGATCAGCTTGACACCGCGCTCGTAGGCGTGCCGGTAGGGCTCGGCGCCAGCGAACGCCGGCAGGAACGAGTGGTGGATGTTGATCACCGGGCAGCCGACCCGCGCGAGGAAATCGCCGGAGAGGATCTGCATGTAACGCGCGAGCACGAGCAGTTCGGCACTGCCGGCCAGCTCGTCGAGCGCCTGCTGCTCGGCCTGCGGCTTTGTCTCTCTCTTGACGGGGATGTGCAGGAAGCGCACGCCGAGCGCCTCGACGTCGCGGCGGAGCACCTCATGGTTTGAGATCACGCAGAGGACGTCCATGTCCAGCTCGCCGCGGCTGTTGCGCCAGAGCAGGTCGAGCAGGCAGTGATCGGCACGCGAGGCCATCAGCGCGACCCTGCGCCGATCACGGGCGTAGGAGATCCGCCAGTGCATCTGAAAGCGCTCGGCGATCGCGGCGAAGGCCGCCTCGAACGCGCCGCGATCCTCCTCGATCGCGGGCAGGTAGAAGGTCGAGCGCATGAAGAAGCTCCCGTGCTGCGGGTCGGTCGAGTGCTGGTCGGAGCTGACGATGTTGGCGCCCTGCTCGAACAGGAAGCGCGAGACCGCCGCCACGATCCCGGGGCCGTCGGGGCAGGCGATCAGCAGCCGCGCGGTGTGGTCGGCGCCGGGCCCGGTGTGCGCGCCAAGGCGTGCCATCAATGCGGGCGCGTGAGCACGAACGACATCGACGGCATCATAGGTGCGTGAAATACGCCGACCGCGTGCTGGCGCCGCTGGCGCTGCTCGCCGCGGCGCTCGGCCTCGCGCTTCCCTCCCCCGCGCTCGCCGCCCACTCCGACCTGCTGCTCGCGCTGCTCGTGCTCGCGACCGCGCTCGGGATCTCGTTCTCGGACCTCGCGCGCCTGCGCGCGCACGCGCGTGAGGTCGCAGTCCTCTCGCTGCTGCCATTGCCGGTGCTCGTCTGCGCCGCTTGGCTGCTGGGGCGCCCGTTCGCGCCGGTCATCCAAGACGGGCTGCTCGCCGTCGGCCTGTCCTCCTCGGAGGTCGCCGCCGTCGGCCTCGTTGCGCTTGCCGGCGCCGACGCGACGATCGCGCTCGGCGCGGTGACCGGCTCGCTGGTCCTCGCCGCGCTCGTCGGGCCGCTCGCGATCGGGCCGCTGTCGGGCGCCGTCGTCCACGTCGACTCGGCCGGCCTGCTCGGACGCTTCGCGCTGGTCGTGATCGTGCCGCTCCTGCTCGGCGTGACCCTGCGCAGCCGGCCCGCGCTCGCTTCGCGGCTCGCCGCCGCCGAGGCCGTGCGCGAGGGCGTCGCGGCGCTGACCGTCGCGGTGCTCGTCTACGCGGCGCTCAGCGGCACGCACGGCGCCCACCACCTCGGCGCCGCGCTGCTCGCAAGCGTCGCGTTTCTGATCGTGTGCGCCTGCCTGGCGGAGCTGTGGCGCCGCCTCGACGCGCACCGAGCGAGCGCGATTCCAGGCGCGTTCGCGATCGCGATGCGCGACTTCGCGGTCGCGGCGGCGCTCGCAACCCAGGCATTCGGGACGGCCGCGGGCGTCATGCCCGGGGTGTACGGGGTCGTGATGCTCATCGCCGCGGCGATCGCCGCGGGCCGCTTCTCGCGCGGCTAGATGACCGCTGGGCGTACTACGTCGCGGCGGCCGGCGCGCTCTGGAGAGCGCAGCATCAGTCGCAGCGGTGGGCCGCCGCCGATGCGCAGCTCGCGCGTGACTCGGAAGCCAAGGCGTTCGTAGAGCGCGGCGCTACGCTCACTGGACGCCTCGAGATAAGCCGGCAGCCCCTCCCGGTCGCAGCGGTCGAGCGTCGGGCCCAACAGCGCGCTGCCGAGACCCTGACCTTGCATGGCCGGCAAGACGCCGACGTCGCGAACGTAGTAGTGCGGCCCGCGCAGGTGGCGCCACTCCATTGCGGACCCCAACCTCGCCGCCCGCGGCAGGTGGGTGATGAAGGCGCTGCCCTCCAACAGCGTCACTCGCGTCGGCGCGCGCCAGGCTTTGGGCGGCAGGCTGAGCGCCGCGCCGGCGAGATCGTCCGTCGTCCACACGCGGCCTCGCGGCAGCGTGTAATAGCGCAGCTCGATCCCAAAGTAGCGACGCAGGCGGGCGTGTCGCGTAGCGTCGTTCGGCATCAGCCAGCTGAGGACTGGATCCTCGAAGAAGGCCTCGGCGAGCATCGTCTTCAAGCCCTGGATGTCCTCGGCGCTCGCGCGGCGCAGCCCCCGCTCGATCGGTGGCACGGACGCTGCCTCACGGTCAACTGTCTGCGCGCCCTCGCCCGTCGACATGCCGAGCACTATCGCAGGTGGTTGATGCCCATGCGCGCTTCGGCGCGATGACGAGGACTGCGAAAAGTCTCGTCAGATGGGATAGTTCCGTGTGATCCGCGAACCACGACCGGAGTGAATTGCCCGTGCACGCGCAACTGCTCGATGAGGTGCTCGATCCCGATGCTCTACTTGGCAAGCTGACCGAGCTCGAACAGGCTCGGTCAGAGCACCCGGAGCGGGTCAGCGTGGCAGCCGAGCACTACGCAGCGATCAAAAGCGCGCTCACCGATACGCAGCTGCGACGCGAGTCGCCGTCGGCGAGCAGCGTGCGTACGCCGGGCCAGGACGACCGTCCGCCCGCCACGATCTACCTGCACTCCGACGCGGCGCTGAGCCAGTTCCAGAGCGTGATCACGGCCTGCTTTGAGGCACAGCTCGTGTCGGCCGGGCGCCTGCAGCCCACCGAGCACGGCGTCTTTCGACTGATCGAGGAGCTCGAGGATCGGCTGCGCCGCTTCGGGCCGTGCGACATCCGCTGGATCGAGCCAGCGCTGCTGAAGATGATGGTCGATCTCACGCGCGACAAGCACCCATTCCCCGAGCGTCCGCCGCAGCGCGTCACGCTGGCGGAGAACGCGCGGGTGTTCCTCGTCGGCGACTGGGCAACTGGCCTGCCGCAGGCAAAGAACGTGGCGAGCGCGATCGCTCGCCAGCTCGCCGAAACCCCGGCCGAGCTCGAATGTCACGTGATCCATCTCGGCGACACCTACTACTCGGGGCTGGAGGACGAGTACAAGCACCGCTTCCTGCCGCTCTGGCCGGTAGCCGAGGGCGGGCGCGCGATCTCATGGTCGCTGAACGGCAACCACGACATGTACGCGGGCGGGCGCGGCTACTTCGAGACGCTGTTGGGCGAGCGCCGATTCAACGCACAGGGAGGATCCAGTTACTTTTGCCTGGGTAACGAGCACTGGCAGCTGATCGGACTCGACAGCGCATACAAAGAACCGGATCGCCCGGACCTGGAAGCGCCCCAGGTGCCGTGGCTCGAGCAACTGTTGGCCGCGGGCAATCGCCCGGCGACGATCCTGCTCACCCACCATCAGCCGTTCAGCGCCTGGGAAGCCATCCACACGCCGCTTGCGGGCACCGTCTGCGGCGCGATCGGCCAGCGACGCGTCGAGGCCTGGTTCTGGGGTCACGAGCACCGCTGCGCGGTGTACAAGCCCGGCATCGACTACGGCGCGTTCCACGATCACGCCGCATACACGGCGATCGTCGGCCACGGCGGCGTGCCCAACCTCGTCTCGGGTCCGGACGTCCACCCACTGGATGCCGTCGGCGCCGAGAGCGTGCTGTGGCAGAACACCGACACCTACACGGTCGCCGAAGACACGTGGAGCTACGGCGGCTTCGCGGTCATCGACATTCACGGGGACGCGGCCACGATCCAGTACTACACCGAGCTCGGACAGCCGCGAGCCGCCGAGAACGGCGAGACGATCCCGCCCGAAGCCCTGCCCAGGCTCTAGCCGAACGTCCGCCCGTGCTCGTCGACCTGCACGCCCACTACCCGATGCACCTGCAGCCGGACGCCGAGCAGCGCACGCACGAGAAGCTGCTCACCTGGGTACGCCGGCGCTGGCAGGCGCGGCTGGTGAGCCTGATTTCGCTGATCGCCAACTACCAGGGCCCCGGCGACACGCCATCGGTCACGGTCGAGCGGATGCGCGAAGGGGATGTCGGCGTCGCCCTGTCGGTGCTGTACGCGCCACTCGACGAGATGGACCTCGGGCAGCCCTACGGCGCACCACCAAGAAGCGGCTACTTTCCCGACGTCCTCGCGCAGTTGCAGGTGGTGGAGGACCACGTGGCGAGCCGCGGCGAGGAGGTCGCGGTCGCCCACTCGCCGGCCGAGCTCGACGCGCTGATCGACCAGGGACGCCTAGCGCTGGTGCACTGCGTCGAGGGTGGCTTCCATCTCGGAGACACCGAGCAGGCGGTACGCGAGCACGTGCGAACGCTCGCGCAGCGGGGCGTCGCCTACGTCACGATCGCCCATCTGTTCTGGCGCGAGGTCGCCACCAACGCCCCAGCGCTGCCGTTCCTGCCCGACAAGCTCTACAACCTCGTCTTCCCCCAGCCGCAGCAGGGCCTCACCAGGCTCGGCCGCGCGGCCGTCGAGGCGATGGCCGCGGAGGGCATCCTGATCGACATCACGCACATGAGCCAGCGCTCGATCGACGACACGTTCGCGCTGCTGGACGCTCGCGGCGAGCACACGCCGGTGATCGCGACGCACATGGCCTGCCGCTTCGGCAACCTCGGCTACTGCTTCAACGATGAGACGATCGCGAAGGTCGCCCAGCGCGGCGGCGTGCTCGGCTGCATCCTCTGCGAGCACTACATCAGCAACGGCGTGCGCAAGCGGGTGCGCTCCTACGAGGACTCGCTCGACGCGCTGTGCGCGCACATCGACCGCATCCGCGACGTGACCGGCTCGTTCGAGTTCGTCGCGATCGGCTCCGACCTCGACGGCTACATCAAGCCAGCCCTCCCCGGGCTGGAGCACATGGGACACATGCGCTCGCTGCAGGAGTCGCTGCGCGCTCGCTACGGAGCCAAGGCGGCGGAGCAGATCTCAAGCGCCAACGCGCTGCGGGTGCTGCGCTCGGCCTGGAGGGGCCACAGCAGAGCATCCGGGTAGGATTGGCCTCTACTTCCCGTTCCCGAAAGACGAGGTTCCAGAGCACGTGGCGATCGATCTCCAACAAGTCTCCGCCGTAGACGCCGAGCCCGGCGAGCTGCCCAAGACGATGGCCGCTTGGGTCATCCGCGAGGAGCGCTTCGGCGAACCGAAGGACGCCTTCCAGATCGAGGAGATCGAGGTGCCCGAGCCGGGCGCGTTCGAGGTGATCGTGCGGGTGATGGCGGCGGGCGTCAACTACAACAACGTCTGGGCCGCGCTCGGCAAGCCGGTGTCGGTCATGCGCTACGGCGATCACCCCGAGTTCGGCCATCACATCGGCGGCTCCGACGCGTCGGGGGTCGTCTGGAAGGTCGGCGCCGGCGTCACCCGCTGGAAGCCCGGCGACGAGGTCGTCGTGCACTGCAACCAGGCCTCCTACGAGGATCCCGAGGTGCATGGCCTGGACCCGATGGCCGCGCCCTCGCAGAAGATCTGGGGCTATGAGACCACATGGGGCTCCTTCGCCCAGTTCACCAAGGTGCAGGCCCAGCAGCTCCTGCCCAAGCCCCAGGCGCTGACCTGGGAGGAGGCCGCCTCCTATGGCCTCGTCTACTTCACCGCCTATCGCATGCTGATCACGCGTTGCAAACTCCAGGCCGGCGCCAACGTGCTGATCTGGGGTGCTGCCGGCGGCCTCGGTGTGTTCGCCACGCAGCTCTGCGCCGCCGCCGGCGCCCACTGCGTGGGCGTCGTCTCCTCGGCGGAGAAGGGCGAGCTGGTCAAGCGCCTCGGGGCGGTCGACTACATCGACCGCAACGAATTCGCCGGGATGATGCGCAAAGGGGGCGAGGACGAGGCCGAAGAGGCGGCCCGCTTCAAGGTCTCCCGCGACTTTGCCAAGCGGGTCAAAGAGCTGCTCGGCGACGCGCCGGACATCGTCTTCGAGCACGTCGGCAAAGCGACCTTCCCGACCTCTGTATTCACGGCCAAGACGTTCGGCAAAATCGTCATCTGCGCCGGCACCACGGGGATCGACCTCGACTTCAACGTCGCTTACCTGTGGATGCGCCAAAAGGAGATCCTCGGCTCGCACTTCGCCAACGCGTATGAGTGCACGAAGGCCAACGAGCTGATCGAGTCGGGCCAGATCCGCCCCGTGCTGTGGCGCACGCTCGGCTTCGACGGCGTCGCCGAAGCGCACCAGCTGATGCTCGAAAACAAGCATCTCGGCAAGATCTCGATCCTCGTCGGCGCTGACGCGGAGGGTCAAGGAAAGACCGCCGACGGACCCGGCGCGATCCACGCAGAGGTGGGCGCCTGATGGCCGGCACGGTGATCGTCCCGTGGTACGCCACGGGCTTCCGCGGCGACGACTTCGAGCGTGACCTGAACGAGGTCGCCGCCACCGCGCTGCGCTACGGGGCAACCTCTTACGCAGTCTACCGCCAGCGTGACGACCGCTACCGCTTCCAGCAGCTGGCCGCCTTCGAGGAGTACCTACAGTGGGAACGCTACTGGGAGAGTCCCGAGATGACCTACTTCCGTACGACCCACTCGAGCTGGTACCAGGTGCCAGTGCTCTACGGCTGGTGGGACCGCACCGCGCACGGCGCGGTCAGCGACGACGTGCTCGCCGGCGGCAACGGCCACGGCAACGGCGCCGCCGTCGGCGACTTCAGCTGAAGCGGCACGGCGGCGGCGCTGCGGGTGGCGCCGGCCTCGGGCGCAACTGGATTCCCGTCGCATCGCAGCGCGCGCTCCCTATAACTCTGATCGCAAACGCCGTATAACCATAGATATACCGCGTTCGCAGCCGGATAACGAGCGTCAGCCCTGCTCGAGGGGCGCCATCGTCAGCCCCGCGCCCTTCAGCTGCTCCCAGTAGTGCTCTGCCGGCTCCTGCTGGCCGCTGTAGACAACGGCGCGACCGGAGGCGTGGATCACGTTGGCGATCTCCATGCCGCGCTTGATGGTGATCCCGGGGATGAAGCGCGCGAGCGTGCGCGCGACATGGTCGAAGGTGTTGTGGTCGTCGTTGCGGACGATCACCCGCCAATCGCCCCCCAGGCCGCCTCCAGGTCCTCCGATACGTGGCTTCTCAAGCGTTTGATCCATGGCCGCCAGGATAAAGCCCGCGGCGCGGCCGTACAATTGCTGCATGAGCGGCAAGCATTCTGCACGGCTGCCCGAGCGCGACCGGCCCTGGATGATGCGGACCTACGCCGGGCACTCCACGGCGAAGGCCTCCAACGAGCTCTACAGGCGCAACCTGCAGAAGGGCCAGACGGGCCTGTCGATCGCCTTCGACCTGCCCACGCAGACGGGCTATGACCCCGACGACGAGCTCGCCCGCGGCGAGGTCGGCAAGGTCGGCGTACCGATCTCCCATCGCGGCGACATGGCGGCGCTGATGGACGGCATCCCGCTCGGGGAGATGAACACCTCGATGACGATCAACGCGACGGCCGCGTGGCTGCTGGCGCTGTACATCGTCGCGGCCGAAAATCAGAACCCACCCGCCCGCCAGGAGCAGCTCCAGGGCACGACGCAGAACGACATCATCAAGGAGTTCCTCGCGCGCGGCACCTACGCGTTCCCGCCGGCGCCTTCGATGCGCCTGATCGCGGACATGATCGCCTACACGGTCGAGCACGTGCCCAAGTGGAACCCCATCAACATCTGCTCTTACCACCTACAGGAGGCTGGCGCGACGCCGGTACAGGAGATCGCCTACGCGATGAGCAACGCAATCGCCGTGCTCGACGCCGCGCGCGAGCGCATCGGCAGAGCGCCCGGCGGACACGGCGATGAGCTGCTGGAACAGGTCTTCGGGCGCATCTCGTTCTTCGTCAACGCGGGCGTGCGCTTCGTCGAGGAGCACGCGAAGCTGCGCGCGATGTCGATCCTGTGGGAGGAGCTCGGGCGCGAGCGCTACGGCGTGCGCGATCCGCGCCACCTGCGCTTCCGCTACGGCGTGCAGGTCAACTCGCTCGGCCTGACCGAGGCCCAGCCGGAGAACAACGTGCAGCGCATCGTGCTCGAGGCGCTCGCGGTGACGCTCGGACGCGACGCGCGCGCCCGCGCGATCCAGCTGCCTGCGTGGAACGAGGCGCTCGGCCTGCCCCGTCCGTGGGACCAGCAGTGGTCGCTGCGCATCCAGCAGGTGCTCGCCTATGAGACCGACATCCTCGAGTACCCCGACATCTTCGAGGGCTCGAAGGTGATGGAGGCGCTGGTCGCCGAGCTGCTGGAGGGGGCGCGCGCGGAGATGGCCGTCGTGTCCGAGCTCGGCGGCGCGGTCGAGGCGGTGCCGTACATGAAGGCGGCGCTCGTCGACAGCCACCGCGAGCGACTGCGCCGGATCGAGGCGGGCGAGCAGGTGGTCGTCGGCCAGAACCGCTTTGCCGAGACTGAGGACTCGCCGCTGACCGCCGACGCCGAGGGCGGCATCCTGGTCGTCGACCCGGCCCTGGAAGCAGAGCAGATCGAGGCGCTGCGCCGCTGGCGCTCTGAGCGCGATCAGGCGGCCGTCGATGAGGCGCTCGCGACGCTCGCCGCGGTCGCCCGCGACGAGAGCGTCGGCGAGAACCTGATGGGCCCGACGATCGCCGCGGCACGCGCGGGGGCAACGACCGGCGAGTGGGCGGGCACCCTGCGCGAGGTCTTCGGCAGCTACCGCGCACCCACGGGCGTCGGCGAGGCCGCCGCGGTGTCGGCGAACGGTGACTTGAGCGAGCTGCGCGGCGAGGTCGCGCGCCTGCAGGAGCGGCTCGGGCGCAGGCCCAAGATCCTCGTCGGCAAGCCGGGCCTGGACGGGCACTCCAACGGCGCCGAGCAGATCGCGGTGCGCGCGCGTGATGCGGGCATGGACGTCGTCTACGAGGGCATCCGCCTGACCCCCGCGCAGATCGCCGCGTCGGCGCTGCAGGAGGGCGTGCACGTGATCGGCCTGTCGATCCTGTCGGGCTCGCACCGCGAGCTGATCCCCGCCGTGATCGACGCGCTGCACGAAGCCGGCGTGAGCGCCCCGGTAGTCGTCGGCGGGATCATTCCCGAGCAGGACGTGGCGGCGCTGCGCGACGCGGGGGTCGCCGCCGTCTACACGCCCAAGGACTTCGACATCACGCGCATCATGCGCGACATCGTGGCGATCGTGGGAGAGCGCGCCGAGCGGCCGACGATCGCCGCGGGCGCCGGCTCCGCTAACGGCTCGGCGTGAGCGCCGACGGAGCCGGGCTCGGCGCACGTCTGCGCGAACGCGACCTGAGCGCTGCCCCGGCGGCGCTCAACCTGCTCGAGAGCACTGCCACGGCGGATCGCGAGCAGGCGGCCGAGCTGCTGCGCGAGGTCTCCCCCGCGGCCCTCGGCGGCGAGGCTCCGGGGCACGTGATCGGCGTGACGGGGCCGCCGGGCGCTGGCAAGTCCACGCTGCTCTCGGCGCTCGCGCACGTGTGGCGGGCGCAGGAGCGCAGCGTGGCGATCCTCGCGGTCGACCCGAGCTCGCGCCGTTCGGGCGGGTCGCTGCTGGGCGATCGCGCGCGCATCGACTTCGACCCGGCCGACCACGGCTTGCTGATCCGCTCGACCGCCGCTGGCGAGCGTCTGGGTGGGCTCGCGTGGGCGACCCGCAGCGCCGCCGGCGCGCTGGCGGCCGCGTTCGACGTGGTCGTGATCGAGACGGTTGGCGTCGGGCAGGCCGAGACCGACGTCGCCGACGTGGCCGACACGGTGCTCGTCGTCGTGCAGCCGGGCAGCGGCGACGTGCTGCAGTTTCTGAAGTCGGGGATTATGGAGATCCCCGACGTGCTGGTCGTCACGAAGGCCGACCTGGGCCAGATCGCGCTACGCGCCCGGCGCGACCTGAGCGCGGCGCTGCGTTCGCTCGGCTCCCCCTCCGGGGCCGATGCCACTCGCGCGCGCGTGCTCGCCGTCTCCGCGCTGCCGCCAGCAAGCGGCGTCGAGGAGCTCGCGGCGGCGCTCGAGCAGCATCGCGTAGAGCTGGATCTCGGTGAGCGTCGTTTGGCTGCACGCCGCGCCGCTGCCCTGACGGAGTTCGTCGTCGAGCACGGCGAACGCGGCGTGAGAAAGCTCGGTGGTCGCGGCGCGGTCCAGGCGCTGCTGGGCGAGCAGGACCCGGGCGTGGACGTGCCTGCGCTCGTGGCGGCGCTGGAGACCGAGCTGGCGGAGCACATCCGATGACACACAACCTGCTGTTGATGTTCGGCGCGTTCGTGCTCGCAAGCGCGCTCGCGGGGGCACTGGGCGCGGTCAACCTCGGCACGGCGCTCGCGTTCGGGCAGATGGCGTTCGCCGCGAGCACCGTGTACGTGATGCTGCGGCGCTAAGCCTCCGACCTCGTTCGCCGACGCTGTTCTCGAGGCCTATAGCCAGTCCTCGCCGTTTGCCAAGTCGTCATCTCCAGGACGCGCGGCGAGCTTCTGCTCCAGGGCGGCGACGATCATCCCCGTATCGGCACGGGTGCGAGACCGACCACCAGGAATGAAGATCATGCCGTGATCGCCCGGGCCGCCTGGCATGATCGCCTCGTAGTGCAGGGGTCGCATGTCAACGAGGTTGTCGGTGACGATCACTCGATGCTCATCGCGTGCGAGGTCAACGACACGACGGTCATCAAAGGAGCACCACTCAGGGTGCTCTTGGATTTGGACATCGTGACCGCGTGTGCGCAGCTCCCGCGCAATCGCAGGGGACAACATCTCGTCGAGCAGCAGCCTCAACCGCCGAGAGCGTCGCGGGCCGCGAGGAAAGCGCCGTGGGCATCGCGAGCCTCGCGACGATTACGCTCGATACGCTCGTCAACTTCCTGCGGGTAGGCCGCATAATAGGAGGCGGCAGCCTGCACCAGACCCAGCGAAAGCTCCAGATACGCCGCCGTCTCGGCGAGGTCGCCGTCGTTGTCACGCGCGACGGCGATCACCTCCCACACGTCCGGACCGCCGATGAGCCGCGCACGGCGACCCGAGGGGCCATCCGCGAAGCGAATCAACGGGTACTCGTCCATGCGCAGACCCTCCTCGACATAGCGCTGCGCGAGCGTGCGCGAGGGCATGTTCGAGCGATCGGCGCGGTCGGAGAGTCGACCGACGGTCTGTTCTGGCAAGCGGATGCTGATCGGTACGGCGGCCATCTGTATCGCATAGTAACACCGCAAGGTACGCGATTTGTTGATTCCCGCTCGCGTGCGGGCCGATTGCGTTCGCTGCAAGGACCGTGCACGTGATCCTCAGGCACCGAGTCTCATATGCTCAGGCTGGTGGGAACGGGATGCTTCATATCGACGGGGCGCTCGCTCGAGCAGGCGATCGAGCGGGTGAAGCTCGCGGAGTCGCTTGGCTATGAGTCGGTGTACACGACCCACGTCGCCGGACGTGAGTCGCTGACGGTGCTTACGGCTTATGCACTCGCGACCAGCCGCATCCGCGTCGGCAGCGGCGTCGTGCCGATCTACACGCGCACGCCGGCGACGATGGCGCAGACGGCCGCGACGATCGACGAGCTATCAGGCGGACGCTTCACGCTCGGGCTCGGCGTCTCGCACCGGCCGGTGGTCGAGGGCTGGCACGGGCAGACGATCGACCGCCCGGTCGCCGAGATGCGCGAATACGCGTCGATCGTGCGGGCGATCCTGCGCGGCGAGGACCCTCCGCGCGGAGAGAAGTGGCAGACCGGGTTTCACCTCCTCGGCCTGGACCCACGCCCGGCACTGCCGATCTACGCGGCGGCCCTCTCCCCCGCGATGCTGCGCCTGGCCGGCGAGATCGCCGACGGCGTGATCCTCTGGCTATGCAATCCGCGCTACATCCGCGAGGTGGTGATGGCGGAGGTCAGCGCCGGCCGCGAACGCGCAGGGTTGACGCTCGACGGCTTCGACGTCGTGGCAGCGGTGCCCGCGGCGCTGACGAGCGATCGCGACGGTGCATACAAGGCGATGCGCAAAGACCTGATCCCTTATTTCGGGCTGCCGTTCTACCGCGCGATGATCGAGCGCACGGGCTTCGGCGCAGACATCGAGGCGTATGACCGCGCTGCCGGCGCGGGCGACTTCGAGGCGATGCAAGGTGCCATTTCCGAGGGCTTCCTCGACGAGCTGACCGCGGTCGGCGATGAGGCGGAGCTCACGGGCGGCATCGAGCGCTATCGCGACGCGGGCGCGGGTTCGCCGTGCATCGGGCCAATCCCGGGCACAGACTTCGAGGCGACGCTGCGCGCGAGGATCGGCGTGTAACGCGAGCGGCTCGCGCGAGACTGTAGGACAGGCAGATGCTGGTTCTCTTGACCTTCGCAGTCCTCGCTGGAGCGGGCACGGCACTTTCGCCGTGCGCGCTGCCGGTGCTGCCAGCGCTGCTCTCCGCGGGCGGGGTCGGCGGCAGGCGCCGGCCGCTAGGCATCGTGCTGGGGCTGTCGATCACGTTCACGGTGACGATCGTTGGGCTGGCAAACGTGGTCGACGGCGTCGGCCTCGGCGACGATCCGCTGCGCGACGTCGCGATTGCGGTGCTGCTGCTGTTCGGCCTGGCGCTGCTGATGCCGGACGTGGCCGCGCGTCTGGAGGCGCCGCTGTCGCGGCTGGCGCGCTTCGGACCGCGCAGCACCGGAGATGGGTTCCTCTCGGGGCTGCTCGTCGGCGGCGCGCTCGGCTTCGTCTACACCCCATGCGCGAGCCCGATCCTCGCGGCCGTCATCTCGGTCAGCGCTGCTTCGGGCAAAACGATCGCGATCGCCCTCGCCTACGCGGCCGGCTCGGCGATCGTGCTGCTCGCGCTGGCACTGGGCGGCAGGCGCGTGTTCGAGCGCATCCGCAAGGCCGGTCGTGGGCCGGCGCTGCAGCGCGCGCTCGGCGCGATCATGATCCTCACGGCGGTCGCGATCGCGACCAACCTAGATGTCAACTTCGACCAGTTCGTCGCCGAAAAGATCCCCAACGTCAACCTCACCGCATCGCTCGAGTGCTCCAAGACGGTGACCGGCCGGCTGCACGAAATCACGGGCCGCAAAGCCAAGTTCGTGGCCGCTAACGGCGGCTCGGACTGCGAAGGCTCGGGCACGAGCACCGTGCGCGCCGCCCCGCGCGATGCCAGCCAGGCGACGCTGCTGGCCGCCGCCAAGGCCCTGCCCGACCTCGGCACGGCGCCGGAATTCACGGAAACCGAGGACTGGTTCAACACGCCTGGCGACCGGCCGCTGACGCTGGCGTCGCTGCGCGGCCGTGTGGTGCTGGTCGACTTCTGGACGTACACGTGCATCAACTGCATCCGCACGCTGCCATACCTGAAGGCGTGGGACGCCGCCTACCGCAAGGACGGCCTGACGATCGTTGGCGTGGAGGCGCCGGAGTTCGCGTTCGAGAAGGACGCGAGCAATGTCTCCGACGCGATCGGGCAGTTCGGTCTGCGCTACCCGGTCGTCCAGGACAACAACATGGGCACGTGGAACGCGTACGGCAACGAGTACTGGCCCGCCGACTACCTGATCGACGCCAAGGGCCAGGTGCGCTATGCGGCGTTCGGCGAGGGCGACTACGAAAAGACCGAAACGGCGATCAGGGCACTGCTCGCCGAAGCCGGCCACCAGGTCGGCGGCAAGAGCCGCCCGACCGACGTCGTCGTCCCCTCCGAAGTGGCGACGCCTGAGACATATACGGGCACCGCACGCGCGCAGGGCTGGATCAACGGCCCGAAGACCGGCACGCACGACTACGGCCCGCCGCCAACAAGCACGCTGGCGCTCAACGATGGCGCTTACAGCGGCACGTGGGACATCGGCACGCAGCCGGCGGAAGCCATCTCGGGCGCGGGGCTGGACCTGCACTTCGAGGCCAAGAACGTGTATCTGGTGCTGAGCTCTCAAAACGAACGCCCGATGCAGGTGCACGTGATGCTCGACGGACATACGATCTCCACGCAGGACTCCGGCGCGGACGTGCACGACGGCATCGTAACCGTCCGTCGCCAGCGGCTGTACTGGCTCGTCGCGCTCCCGGGCGACCAGAGCCACGAACTGGAGTTGCGCTTCGCCGACGGCGTCGTCGCGTACGACTTCACCTTCGGGTAGGCGTCAACTCCTCCGACCTCGCGCGAGCCGAGAGGATGACGCCAGCCAACCCACGGCCGGTCGGCGCCATCCGGCTCGCGAGCCTCAGAATTCGTTTAGCTGCTTGCGGTCGGGTTTGCCGTCGCCGTTGAGGTCAGACAGCTTGTAGTCGACTTGACCGTGCTTGTCGAAGTGGACGGTCATTTTCGCGACCGTCTTGACAACGCCACCGCTCGTGTCGCAGAGCATTTCGATCGTGATCACCTTCGACTTCTTCGCCCGCCCTTGCGGCAGGAACGACTTGATCGGCCTGGTCGTGGTGATCGTCTTTTTGCCCTTTTTCTTCTTCGTGGTCTTCAACGCGAGCCAGGTCAGCGAGACTCGCTGGATCGTCGTTTTCGAGCAGGGGCCCCCGCAATGGATCGTGACCACTTCCGTCGGTTTCGCGCCTTTGGCAGTGTCGATGAACTTCGCCCCGGCCGGAGCGTGGATGACGACTTCGCTCGCGCATCCTTTGCCGGGACCGCCCGTGCAGGTCAGAGCGATGTTCAAACGCATCCCCAGTCGCGTGCTGTCCTTGCCGAATACCGAGAATTTATTCAGGTAGGTCTTCACCGACGCGCACGCGCACGGCGGCTCGACATTGAGCACCTCGGAGCCGCAGACGCTGCGCGCCGGCGCGACCGAGCCACTGCCGGAGTAGATCGCCTGGAAGTAATAGGTGCCGAGGGGGAGCGTCACCGGGGAGGACGGCCCGTAGGCGCCGCTCGTGGACGCCGCGCTTCCCAGCCTGGCGCCCGCGACCTGCTGTGTGCACCCGGCATCCTGGTAGACGTAGTAGGTCACGCGGCCGCCCTGCAGCGCTCCGCCAAGCGTCGCCGACGCCGTGTCGGTCACGGCGGTGCCCGGCGCAACCGTGAGGGTGGTGCCGCTTTCCGCGCCAGCTTTGAGGGTGGTCGTCACGGTCGCGGTCGAGCGTGCTGGAGGGGTGCCGAACGTCATCGTCTCGTCACCGCAGGGCTCGACCACTGGGCTGTTCCCCTTGTTGTCACCTTCATATTCCGCGCGCCAGTAGTAGACGGCGTTGGTGGCCAGTGTCGAGCCGAAGGGCGTGGACGCTGGCAGCACGCCTTCGGTTTCGACTTTCACTTCGCCGCCGGCCGCTTTCCCCCCTGCTGTGATTTCCTTGGCGCAGGACGGGTCGGAGTAGAGGCGATAGATCACCTTCTTGCCGACTGGCACTTCCGCTTTGTGTTCGCCCACCAAGATGGCGGTATCAGTCACGTCCACGGGGTTCGGGTCAGTGATGTGCTGTCCAGTCTCCGAGCCACCGTCGGAGAGCGAGGTTTCGATCAGGTCGGTGCCGGCGTTGATCGTCGCGTTACCGGGCTGGGACTCCAGCGAGAAGTACGTGTACTGTCCCGGCTGCAGCGGTTCGGGAAAGGTCACGGTGCCCGCGTCTGAGCTTTCGGGGGTGAGCTGTGCGTCGGGACCCCAGTAGCCCCAGCCGTTGGAGAGACCGCTTCCGAGGAGTTCTTCGGTGGTCGAAGGAGCAAAGGGGCATTCGGTCGGCACGGGCGGGCCGCCGGGGATGCACAGCCCATCGCCGTCGAAGCCGAAGGTGTCGTCGCCCGAGCCGGGGACGCCGAGTTTTAGCGAGCTCACCGGGGCGCTGGATTCGTTCTGAACGCCGACGAGCACGTCGTCGTCTCCCTCATAGAAGCCAACTTCGGGGTCACGCAGGATTACTCCCTGAGGGGCCGAGTTCGTGATCACGATGAGGTCGGTGCAGCTCGCATCCTCATAGACGGCGGGACATTGCGCGAACGGCGGCGTGGTGGGCAGGGCGGGCGACTGTGCGCTGCCATAAGCGGCCTCGGCCGGACCCGCCCAGATGCATGCTCCGCAAAGCACCATGACGACAATGCCAAGCTGTCGGATGTACCTCATCGTCCCCCCTGGGGTCTCGTTTTCGGATGGGAATCGGCCCATGCCGCTCCGGTGCCTCAGCCTACACCGCGGGTCGGCGGCGAACGTCGTGCCCGCGCTCGGACTGGACCGGCGGCAGACCTCACTCGATTCGGTACTGTCCAGCCTCGATCCTGCACCAGTCGCGCTCACGGCTCTCGCCGGTGCCCGGCGAAACACAAGGGGGCCAGATGGCTGCCGCGAGAACCGACACGCCGAGCTTGTCCGCGAAGTCGCAAAGCGTGCGCG
This sequence comes from uncultured Solirubrobacteraceae bacterium, assembly GCA_963735615.1. Classification (GTDB taxonomy): domain Bacteria; phylum Actinomycetota; class Thermoleophilia; order Solirubrobacterales; family Solirubrobacteraceae; genus Palsa-744. The sequence goes on along the minus strand of CAVTLO010000003.1, from coordinate 667,597 downwards.
GAGGCGGACGCCTCGCGCTCAGCTTGGCGCTCGCGCTCACCATCAGCGCCCTGGTCGGGACCGCGACGCTTCCCGCGTCGGCACTGGCCGTCGCCGCACCGATCGCCCTTGACGCTGCAGACAACGGAAACCCACCGCAAATCGCGTACGACCCGTCAACGCAGACGACATACGTAGCCTGGTCGAATCCCACAAGCACGGGCATCGACTTGTGCGTCCTGCCGGCGGGCGCCACCGGCTGCGAGGGTGGTGGGCCGGTGCTGCTCACCGACGCGGACTTCACGGGCGCCGCGACCCCCGTTATCGGCGGGCTCGTCGTCCTTCCGGGCGGCGAGGCGGTGGTGATCGGCGCCACAGCGCAGGGGGGCGTGGGCAGTCTCGCGTGGGCATCGCCGCCCGGCGGCGCGGCCTTCCTGTCGGGCAACAACGGCCTGGAGAACGCTGGCGAGCCGATCAGTCCCGTCTCGCTTTACTACCCGACCGGCAACGCCGTCGCGCTCAGCGGAACCGATGTCGGGCTCCTGGGGAGCCTGTACACAGACATTTTCAGCGACTCCACCCTCACTACCGAGTCTCCCGCGACCTCCGAACCCAACAGTAACCCGGGCGGGCGCTTTCCGCGGAAGGCCCTCGACACCGACGGGCCGGAGATCGGCGCCGAGCCGGCGCCGGCGCCCGCGGCTGCCGGCACCGACATCGTGGTCGGCGTCGGGGACAACTTCGGCGGTCCGCCCGAAGCGCTGCCTGGATGCCTCAACAAGGAAGGCACCGGCTTCGGTGTCTCCGCCGGCAAGGTCGACGGAACCTCCAAGGCACCCGGCACGCTCAACAGCGAGGATCTGCCCGAATATGGAGTGCTTGCTTGCTCCGCGCTGGCGCCGGTACTGGCCAGCGGTGGCCAAGATGGGATCGGCCTGGTCGAGGAGGAGGGCTCTGCCATTTCTGGAGCCGGCTCTGACTACCAGCTCGACTACCACCCGTTCATCGCGACTGCCACCGGAGGCTCGTTTGGCGCCCCCGTTGAGCTCGCCGATGTGACCCACGAAGTTCTCGATGGCGTCGATGCGCTCGACCTATCCGAGGACTCGGGCACCGGCGTGTACGCCCTCTGGGAAGACGGCAAGACGGTGATCGATTTCAGTAGCAACGGTGGTGCCAATTGGGGCGGCCCCGTTGCCTCCCCCGTCCCGTACACCGCCAACGGCGTGATCGCCGGCGTCGGCGGTGGCAACGCCGAGATCGCCTACGACTACAACCCCGGCACGGGAACACAGGTGTTCCTGCAGCCCGTCAACTACCAGGAACTCGCGACGCCGGTACCGGCTGCCGACACGCTCACGACAACCCAGACCTCCGGCACCACGACCGGTACGTCGATCACAATCCCCGGCGGCACTGTCGGCGAGACCGACCGCGCGACGCTCGCCGGAACTAACGCCAGCATCGCGACGGGCACCGTCACATACGCCCTCTTCTCGAAATCGTCCTGTATCGCCGCCAGCGAGGTATTCAGCGGCGGCGCGACCACGGTAACGAGCGGCGTCGCAGCCCCGTCGAGCGCGGTCTCCACAGCGCTCGCTCCGGGCACCTACTACTGGCAGGCGGCCTACAGCGGTGACGCGCACAACGTCGCGAGCGAGAGCGCCTGCGGCTCCGAGGTGCTGACCGTCACCCCCGCCGCGACGATCGGCGGCAGTGCCTCGAGCACGGGCACAACTATCACGATCACCATCACCTGCGAGGTCGTCCCGTGCGTCGTCACGGTCACGATCACGATCGACCCACCGGCCTCGGCTAGCGCCGCGCGCAAGAAGCGGCACGCGAAGACGATCACGCTTGCAACCGGGAAGTTCACGATCAAGAGCAAGGGCGCGCATAAGCTGACCGTCCACCTCACGAAGGCGGGTAAGCGCTACCTTTCCACCCATCACGGGCGCGGGAACGCCAAGCTGCTCGTCTCCGACAAGACCAACGGCGCGACATTCCTGACGACGCGTACGGTCGACATAACCCCCGCCAAGCACAAACGCAAGGAGTGACCTGAGGCGCGACGGCGCCGCGCAGACAGGGGTCGCGGGGCCGCACGCCTACAATGGAGCCATGGAGGGCTCGATGGCAGAGACAAGCGCACGTAGCTGGCTGCGTTGCTATCGCTGCTGGTCTCAGGATCTGGAGGTCCAGGTTCACTACGAGGGGATCCACAAGATCGACCCGGACACGGGCGAGCGAGCGGAAGTCGTCGACGAGCTCCAGGAGGCTGTCGTGCAGTGCTTGGACTGCATGCACGACCAACCGCACCTTGGCTTCAACAACGGCCGCGTCGAGCCGATCGAGGACCGCTGGGAACGGATGATCGCGGGCACGCCGTGGGTCGCCTCGTGCACCGTGACAGTCGACTCCGAAGACGTCGAGAGCTGCTCCGGGCCCGAGGCCGGGGACGCACTCTCCTACGCCGCGTTCGGCGAGCACGGTGTACGCGAGTTCTTCACGCACGTGCGCTTCCACAAGCACGAAGACGACGCGCGCATCATCGTGCACCTGCTGGTCGAGCTGTACGCGCGCTCACTCGAAGAGGCCACCGACGTGCTCGAGTCCTCAGCGCGCGGCGCGCTGACGATCACCTCGCTTGCCGAGGAGTCACGCCCGCCGGCTGCCGGCGGCGAGAACCACGGCCACGACTAGGACGCCGCGCTGAACGGCGCGCCGCTCAGCCGAGCCGCTGCTCGAGCGCCTTCAGCTGCGCGTACAGCGCGTCCGGCAGGTTGTCGAACTCGGCGAAGTGCTCATGAAACTGAGGGAGCTGGGCCTTCCATTCCTCGACGTCCACGCGCAGCAGCTCGGCCATCGCCTCTTCGGACACGTCGACGCCGCGGGTGTCGATGCCCTCGGGACCAACAGGGGGAATGAACCCGATCGGCGTCTGCTCGGCGGCGCCGTGTCCGGCGCAGCGCGCGAACACCCACGAGAGCACGCGCGAGTTCTCGCCGTAGCCGGGCCACAGGAAGCGCCCTTCGGGGTCCTTGCGAAACCAGTTGACATAGAAGATCTTCGGCAGCTGCGCCCCAGGAGTGCGCCCGATCTTCAGCCAGTGGGCGAAGTAGTCAGCCATGTTGTAGCCGCAGAACGGCAGCATCGCGAACGGGTCGAAGCGCAGCTCGCCCACCGTGCCGGCGGCCGCGGCCGTCTTCTCAGAGCTCATCACCGAGCCGAGAAACACGCCGTGCTCCCAGTCGAGCGCCTCGGTCACCAGCGGCACAACCGTCGAGCGCCGTCCGCCGAACAACATCGCGTCAATCGGCACACCCTCCGGGTCCTCCCACTCGGGCGCAATCGCCGGATCCTGGGCGGCCGGTGTTGTAAAGCGCGCGTTCGGGTGCGCCGACGGGGTGTCGGAGTCTGGCGTCCAGTCGTTGCCGTGCCAGTCGATCAGGTGCGCGGGCGGCTCCTTGGTGAGGCCCTCCCACCAGATGTCCCCGTCATCGGTTTTGGCGCAGTTCGTGAAGATCGAGTTGCGCTCGATCGTGTGGATCGCGTTCGGGTTCGTATTCTCCCCCGTCCCCGGCGCGACGCCGAAGAAGCCGGCCTCGGGGTTGATCGCATACAGCCGGCCGTCATCGCCGAACTTCATCCACGCAATGTCATCGCCGATCGTCTCGACCGTCCAGCCCTCGAGCGTCGGGATCAGCATTGCGAGGTTGGTCTTGCCGCACGCGCTCGGGAAGGCGCCGGTGATGTACTTGACCTCGCCCTCCGGGGAGGTCAGCTTGAGGATCAGCATGTGCTCGGCCATCCAGCCCTCGTCGCGCGCCATCACCGAGGCGATCCGCAGCGCAAAGCACTTCTTGCCGAGCAGCGCGTTGCCGCCGTAGCCGGAGCCGTAGGACCAGATTTCGCGCGTCTCGGGGAAGTGCACGATGTACTTGTTCTCCGCGTTGCACGGCCACGACACATCCTCGACGCCGTCGGCCAGCGGCATGCCGACCGAGTGCAGGCAGGGGACGAACTCCCCGCCGCCGAGCGCGTCGAGCGCGCCCTGGCCCATACGGGTCATGATCCGCATGTTCACCGCGACGTACGTCGAGTCGGTGAGCTGCACGCCGACGTGGCTCTTGTCCGAGCCCAGCGGCCCCATCGAGAACGGCACCACGTACATCGTGCGTCCGCGCATCGAGCCGGCGAACAAATCGGTCAGGGCTTCGCGCATCTCGCCCGGGTCGCGCCAGTTGTTCGTTGGGCCGGCTTCCGCCTCCGTCGTCGAGCAGATGAACGTGCGATCCTCGACGCGCGCGACGTCGCCAGGATCAGACAGCGCCAGGTAGGAGCTCGGCCGCTTGGCATCTGAGAGCCGCTCGAAAGTTCCCGCGTCGACCAGGTCCTGGCAGAGACGGTCGTACTCCTCCGCCGACCCGTCGCACCAGTAGATCTGCTCCGGTTCGGTCAGCGTCGCGACCTCCTCTACCCAGGCCAGCAGGCGCTCGTTCTTGGTGGGGGCGGGAACGGTGGTGTTCATGGGGTCCAAGCGGCTCCTCGGTTGACGGGGATGATCGGCGCGCTGGGCGATCTACGATCGACGGCGCTGCGACCCCGGGCCAGGACCGGCGCCGGGGAACAGAAAAACGCCCTCCGCGGGCGAGAAGGAAAGGGTATCGCACGCCTGACCAGGCGGCCCGATCACGACCGCGGGGCGCACGCGAGACGCCCGCCGGCGCTCAGTCGACGTCGTTCTCCGCCTCGTCGGAGGCGCCGCCCGCGTTCTTGCGGGGGACGAGCACGAGACGCTTGAACTCCGCGACGAGCACGCCGTCCTGGTTGAGCACGCGCGTGTGCACCCGCACCGTCCCGCGGTCGGACTTGGACTGCGACTCTTTCTTTTCGAGCACCTCGGACTCGCAGTACAGCGTGTCGCCGTGGAACACCGGCGCGGGGTGCTTGAGCTCTTCGGTCGCCAGGTTGGCGATCGCCTTGCCGCTGACGTCGCTGACGGACATGCCGAGCGCGAGCGAGTACACGAGCGGGCCCACGACGACGTTGCGACCCTGCTGGGATTTGGCGGCGTACACGTCGTTGATGTGCAGCGGGTGATGGTTCATCGTGATCAGACAGAAGAGGTGGTCGTCGGACTCTGTCACCGTCTTGGCCGGCCAGTGCTTGTAGACGGCGCCGACCTCGAACTCCTCGAGGTAGCGGCCGTAGGGATGCGAGCCGCTCGCCTCGCGCGCGGCCTGCTCGGTCTCGACGGTGGGGGTCTCGCTCATCTCGACGGTCTGCGTATCGCTCATGTAGGTCGTGGGTCTCCTGTGGCGGGGGATCGGATCAAGCCGCAGCCCTCAACTCTAGTGGGCGCCAGCGGCCGCTCGCGGTCCGCCCCAGGCGGCTATCGCTGGGAGCGGCGCTCGACGGCGCCCGGACAGGCGTAGCCGGGCGCGGGCACGCAGCCTTCGCCGGGGAGTTTGCCCACCGGCGGCGCGGGCGGCGGCTGCGGGGACGGCACGGGCGAGGTGGAGCCGGCGCCGGAGTGCGTGACGGCCTGCTCGAACGAGCCCGCAAACGGCAGCGAGCACACGACGTCGTAGGCCTGCGCGACCGCGTTCGTCCCGGCGAAGCCGGCGAGCGGCGCTCCGCGTGAGCGCAGCGGGCTCAACTGTGATGGGCTGAGGGCGACACCGTGCAGCGGCAGGTCGCAGAGGCCTGGCCTGGGTGCGCTGGCCGAGCGCACAAACGGGTCGGCGAGCCGCGAGACGACGGGCGTCCCGAGCTTGCGCAGCGCGGTCACGCGCATCCGGACGTCCACCGGCTCCTCCAGCGGCGAGGGCCGATTCACGAGCAGCACGAGCGCACGCGGGCCTCCCGGCAGGCGAACCGCAGAGCTGGCCAAGTAGTCGTCGCCGAAGGGCCCGCTGACCGCGACCTGCAGCGACGCGCCGGTGACGCGCGCCGTGGGCGCGGCTCCTCGGAAGGCGATCTGCGCGAGCGCGAGGTCATCTGGCGCCGGGGAGAGCGTGATCGTCCACGTCCGTGTGGCCGCGCGCGGCGGGTCGTGGCGCGCTCCCAGGGAGGCACTCTTTGCGCCCCCGGCACCCGCCGCGCAACCGGCGAGGAACACGAGCGACCCACACACGGCGACCAGCATCGGCTTGGTCAAAGGACGGCGCATCATCGATACTTTCCCTGCAGCGATCGTAGCGCCGTCCCCCGAACCGACCCAGGAGAGCCCTTGCGCAACCCCCGCGACTTCTTCAAGCCTCTGGCCATCGATGCGCCCGAGCCGGCGCGAGAAGATCCCCTTCAAGCCCTCGCGGATGATCCACTTCCTCGACTTCTCCAACGAGAAGATGGTCGCCAAGGTGCCCGACATCGCACCCACGGTCGACATCCTGCTCGGCAACCTCGAGGACGCCGTGCCGGTCGACCGCAAGCTGGCCGCGCGCGCCGGGCTGATCAAGGTGGGCCGCGAAATCGACCTCGGCGACACGGCACTTTGGACGCGCGTCAACGAGCTCGCCTCACCGTGGGTGCTCGATGACCTGACCGAACTGGTCACCGAGATCGGCGACAAGCTAGAGGTAATCATGATCCCGAAGGTCGAGGGACCGTGGGACATCCACTACGTCGACCGGCTACTCGCCCAGCTGGAGGCCAAGGCCGGGCTTGAGCGACCGCTGCTGATCCATGCGATCCTCGAGACCGCACAGGGTGTGGCCAACCTCGAGGAGATCGCCAGCGCCTCGCCGCGCATCCAGGGCATGAGCTTCGGCCCTGCCGACCTGGCGGCCTCGCGGCGGATGAAGACCACGCGCGTCGGCGGCGGGCACCCCGGCTACCGGACGATCGCCGACCCCGACCCCGACAATCCGGACGCGCCGCGCGCGAGCTACCAGCAGGATCCGTGGCACTACTCGATCGCGCGCATGGTCGACGCGTGCACGGCCGTGGGCGCGCTGCCGTTCTATGGCCCGTATGGCGACATCAAGGACGTCGAGGGCTGTGAGACCCAGTTCCGCGCCTCGTTCCTGCTCGGCTGCGTCGGCGCCTGGTCGCTGCATCCCGTCCAGATTGCGATCGCCAAGAAGGTCTACTCGCCCGACCCCGAGGAGGTCGCGTTCGCGAAAAAGGTGATCGCGGCGATCCCCGACGGGCGCGGCGTGCACATGATCGACGGCAAGATGCAGGACGACGCCACGTGGAAGCAGTGCAAGGTGATGGTCAGCCTCGCCGAAATGCTCGCCAAGAAGGATCCCGAGCTGGCGGAGGCCTACGGGTTCGAGCCGGCGGCGACGAGGGTCTGACGAATCAAGCGCATACCTAACGCATTGCAGAACGCTATGCTTTGTGCATGGCACAAGTGGTTACACGGCTGGACGACAACCTCGCCGCCGCGCTGGACGGCCTGGTCGCAGACGGCGTCGTGGCCAGTCGCTCGGAGGCCGTGCGCATCGGGCTCGAGAGGCTTGTGGAGGAGCAACGAAGGCTCCGGATAGGCAACGAGATCGTCGCCGGATATGCGCGTCATCCGGAGACCGACGAGGAGCTCGCACAAGCGGAGCAAGCGACCCGCGCGCTGATCGAAGAGGAACCCTGGTGACAGTCCCCCAGCAGGGGGAGATCTGGTGGGCCGAGACTGAAGACAAGCGCCGACCGGTGCTGGTGATCACACGGTCGCAAGCGATACAGGCGCTGAGGCGCGTAGTTGTGGCACCGGTGAGCCGGACGGTACGTGGTATCCCAACCGAGATAGCACTCGGACCGAGCGAGGGCCTTGCAGGCGATTGCGCCGCCTCGTTCGACAATCTCCATACGATCTTGCGCTCCGCGTTGACCGACAAGACAGGCACGCTCGGACCCCGAGGCCACGAGATCTGCGAAACACTGCGCGCGCTCGCCGACTGCTGAGGCCGATCAGCCGACGAGCGGGTTGCGCACACGCAGCTGCGGATACCGGCTGAAGTCGTGGTCGCTGCTCCACAGCTCGGTCACGCCCGCCGACAGACACACGGCCGCGATTCGCGCGTCGCGGACCTTGTGCCCGAGCGGACGAGCGTCCGCGAGCAGCGGGCGCAACTCCGACCAATGGCCTGGAGGCTCCGCGAGCAGGCGCGCCCCAGGCGTTGCGATCCACGCGTCGAGCGCCGCAAGCGCCGCGTCTACCTGCGGCTCCCGCCAGAGGCGAGCGTCTGTCAGCACCGCGTAGAACTCGCCCGCCACGATCCACGGCAACCCCCACGAGGGTTCGCTCACCAGTCGATCCATCGCCGCGAGTGCCCGCTCGTGCACAGGCGAGGCTTTGTTGTAGGCGTAGACGAGGATGTTCGTATCGACGGCGATCAATCTCTGCCTGCGGCGTCGTAGATGGACGCGCGGATCGCCTCCCAGTCGTTGGGATCGACGCCGGAAAGCGGCTCGAGCCGGCCGGTGACGGCCACGAAGGGCGGCCGATCGGATGCCATCGGTTCGCCCAGCACCGTGCTCAGCCCACGTTCGACAAGCGCGCGAAGCGTCGTCCCCTCGCGGCGCGCCCGCTCCTTCGCTTCCGTCAGCAGTCCGCTGGCAATATCTATGGTCGTCTTCACCCATATAACCATATCGCTCCAGATGAGTGCGTCGGTTGCATCGTTCGGGGCCTGCGTCGGCGACCCACACGTCACCGGCGACACGCGTCCATATAGGGTTCCGACGCCCGTGCCCCAACTGGACACCCAACCATGAGATTCTTCGAGTACGAGGCGCGTGAGGTCGTCAAGCGCGCCGGCATCCCAGTCACCGACTACGGCTTCACCACCGACGCCGCCGAGGCGCGGACGATCGCCGAGCGAATCGGCGGACCCACGGTGATCAAGTCGCAGGTGCTGACCGGCGGGCGTATGAAGGCCGGCGGCGTGAAGTTCGCGGACACGCCCGAGGAGGCCGAGAGCCACGCGCGCGCGATCCTCGCGCTAGAGATCAACGGCCACATGCCGCGCGGCGTGCTCGTCGACCCCAAGGCGGAGGTCGAGCAGGAGTACTACGCGGGCGTCGTCTGGGACGGAATCAGAAAGCAGCCGGTGATGATCTTCTCGCCCGTCGGCGGCATCGACATCGAGCAGGTCGCCGAGGAGCAGCCCGACAAGGTCGGGCGCCGGCATTTCTCCAACATCCTCCCCTTCAGCGACTTCATGGCCAAGGAGGTGATCGCCGCCACCGGCATCACCGGCTCGGCGCTGAACAAGCTCGTCCCGATCGTCACGCGCCTGGCGAAGCTGTTCGTCGAGAACGACATGGTGCTCGCCGAGATCAACCCGCTGGGCCGGCTCGCGGACGGCTCGTTCGTCGCGCTCGACGCGCACATGGACATCGAGAATGAGGCCCGCGGACGCCACAAGCGGCTGCTCGCCGACCTCGGCGTCGGCGAGGAGGAGACACGCCAGGCGCGCGAGGCGACGCCGTTTGAGCTCGCCGGCGAGGAAGTAGACGCCACCGACCACCGCGGCGTCGCTGGCAACGTGACCGAGTTCGACGGCAACCTCGGCCTCGTGATCGGCGCCGGCGGCGGCTCGCTGACGCTGTTTGACGCCGTACGGGCGCACGGCGGCAAACCAGCCAACTACTGCGAGATCGGCGGCAACCCGTCGGTCGCGAAGGCCTGCGGGCTGGCCAAGCTCGTGCTGAGCAAGCCTGGCGTGGACAAGATCGCCGTGATGATGTCGATCGTCTCCAACACGCGCGTCGACATCGTCGCACGCGGCGTCATCAAAGCGTGCCTCGAGCTTGGCCACGACCCCGCCGAGAAGATCGCGATCTTCCGCATCCCCGGCGCATGGGAGGAGGAGGGCTTCAAGATCCTCGAGAAGTACGGCGTCGACTACGCCGACCGCAGCGTGTCACTCAACGAGGCTGCCCGCCGCGCGGTCGAGAAGATCCAAGGGGCCGCAACGTGAGCATCCTGATCGACGCGGACACGACGTTCATCGTCCAGGGCATCACCGGGCGCGAGGCAGTCAACCTGACGCGCGAGTGCCTGGACTACGGCGCAGGCGCGAAGGTCGTCGGCGGCGTCACCCCCGGGCGCCTCGGGCGCGAGGTCCACGGCGTGCCCGTGTTCGACACGGTCGCCCAGGCGGTGGAGCACCACGACGCGCCGATCTACGGCTCGGTCGTAACCGTCCCCCCCGCCTTCACCAAGGACGCCGTGTTCGAGGCCGTCGAGAACGGCGTCAAGCTAATCGTGATCGTCACCGAGCGCATCCCCCGCCGCGACGTCGCCCAGATGGTCGAGCTGGCTGCGCTGCGCGGCGCGCGCATCATCGGCCCCAACTGCCTCGGGATCATTGTCCCCGACGTGGTCAAGATGGGCGGCATCGGCGGCCCGGCGAAAAACGCCGCGCAGGCCTACAAGCCGGGCCCGATCGGCGTGATCTCGCGCTCGGGCGGGATGACGACGGAGATGTCCTCCACGCTCAGCGCGGCCGGTCTCGGCCAGTCCACCGCGGTGTCGATCGGCGGCGACGCGATCATCGGCTCCTCATACGCCGAGCTGATGCCGCTGTTCGAGGCCGACGAGCAGACGCAGGGCATCGTCATCTACACCGAGCCCGGCGGGCGCATGGAGGCCGAGCTCGCGCGCTGGGTCACAGACAACAACTCGCGGCTTCCGATCGTCGCGTTCATGGCCGGTCGCTTCATGGATGAGATGCCCGGCATGAGCTTCGGCCACGCGGGCACGATCGTCGAAGGCAAGGAGGACACCGCCTCGGAGAAGATCGCACGCCTCGCGCAGGCCGGCATAACGGTGGCCGAGCGGATCGAGGACATCCCGGGGATGATCCGGGAGAAGATCGCGGAGAGGAGCGGGGCGTACCCGGAGGGCATGACATGAGAAAGGACGGGATCTTCATCGCCGTCGAGGTTGACGACAGCGTCGCCTCCGACCCTGCGATCGCGGCGAAGCTCGCCGAGGTCTGTCCGGTCGACATCTTCGCCGCCGCCGACGACGGCGGCGTGGAGATCGTCGAGAAGAACCTCGACGAGTGCGTGCTCTGCCGGCTGTGCCTGGACGCGGTTGCTTCGGACCCCACCCACCCGGTCCGCGTGCTCAAGCTCTACGAGGACGGCGCCGCGCTGTAGGGCGCCGGGACTGGACCGCAGGCCGGTCCGTCCACTATCGTGATGTACAGCCCATGAACGAAAACTTCTCCCTCGTCGTCATGTGCATCTTCCTGCTCGCCTCGCTGGCGTTCCTGGCCGAGCAGCTCACCTCCTACCACTGACGGCAGGCTGGCCGGCGAGGTGCGGCGAAATCCCACGCTCGTCAGCCGGCGGGGAGCGTGCTCGCGGCGATTTCCCCGCCGACCGCGAGGCAGAATCGCGCTCCGGCGCAGGCCACCGAGAGCAGCGCCTCGAGCAGCCCCGGCCCGGAGCCGGCGCCGCGTGGCGATGCGATCTCGACGGCGTGGCCCCAGCCCAACGCGGACCCGCTGACGGCCATCGGCGCGACGGCCCCACCACGGACGTTGTATTGCCCGACGGCGTCGCACTCGCCGCGGCTCGGACAGGCGACCGCTTCAAGCGAGGTGCTCGCGCCGCCGCCGGCGTTCGCGGGCGCAACGATCGGGCTTGCCGCGCCCCACGCGCCGTGGCTCTCGCCCAGCGCGAGCGGATGCTCGTCGCCGCGTTTGTCCTCGTAGGAGCCGACCGCCACGCACGTGCCCAGCTCCGGGCACGCGACCGATTTGAGCTGCTCGCCGCCGGCGCGACCTAGCGCCGGCGCGAGCGCGATCGCGCCGGCGGCGCCCCACACCCCCGCTGACTCGCCCGCGACGATCGCCCTGTCGGTTGGCGGGTTGAAGTCGGCCGCTTCGAGCTGGTAGTAGCCCGCCGCTGTGCACGACCCAGAGGCGGGGCAGGCGACCGAGCTGAACGTCGCGTTCTGAGCTCCGCTCACGCCGGCGGGCAGTGCAACCTGGACGGGCGCACCCCAGTTGCCGCCGGTGTCGCTTACCACCACCGGATGGGAGGCGGAGGAGCCCGCCGCTTCCCGCGAGGACCCGACCGCCACGCACGCGCTCACCGTGCGGCAGGCGAGCGCGGACAGCTCCACGCCGGCGCTCGTCGGGGAGAGCACGAGCTCGCGCGCGGCCGTCCACGCGCCGCGGCTCTGGCTGAGGACCATCTCGCGCGGCGCTCCCGACGCATCCACGTATGAGCCGATCGCCACACACGCGCCAGCGGCCGGACACGCCACCGCTTCCAGCGCGGCCGTCTGCCCCTTACCCCTGAGCGCGTTTGCTGGGAGTGCGACGCCGCGCGGGCCGAGCCACTTCTGGTGCGACTCGGCGACGATCACCGGCAGCGTCGATCCGCTCGCGCCGGCCTGTTCGTGGGACGGCACCGTGGCGATATAGCTGCCGACAGCCACACACGAGACGGGCGCGGCGCAGGCGACGGAATCGAGCTCGAAGCTCGCGGGCGCGGGCGCACCCGCAGGCGCGCCGTCGACCGCGCGGGCACGTGTCCAGCCCAGGGCGGCTGCGGCGGCGAGGTGGGAGTGCGACATCACGGCGAGTGCGGCCAGCGCCAGCAAGAAACGGCTGCCGCGGCGCACGCCCGCCGCACCGCTCGCTCGGAGCCCGCGACGGCTGGCGGCGGCGCGCACGAGGCAGCTACGCGTGCTTGCGCGCCTTCGGAGTGCGTTCGCGCTCCTGCTGGCGCTCGACCACGTTGACGATCAGGCGTATGAACTGCTCGGGACCTGAGGCCTTCGCCTGCCCATATGTGAACGCCTCGACCCAGTCCGCGATCTTCGCTTCGCGGGCCATCACGTTAAAGAACTCGCGGCGCATGTCCACGCGCACGCGGGCGTCCGCCGCGGGGCCCTTGGTCACCTTCACGCCGGGCATCTCCAGGCGAAAGTGCTGCACGTCTCCCCTGCCGCGCAGCTCGACGCCGACCACCAGCTTGATCGGCTCGAGCGCCGGCACTTCGCCGACGAACCTGCGCGTCGCAACCTCGATCAAGGCCTTGGCATCATCGGCCATACGGTGTACCTCTCCCTCCAGGACCGGTCGCGGCCCGTGGCATCGTATTAGATCTTATGGCGCTGCAAGAGCTTGCGCCCGATCACCATGCGCTGGATCTCGGACGTGCCCTCCCCGATCAGCAGCAGCGGCGCGTCCCGGTACAGGCGCTCGATCTCGTACTCCTTTGAGTACCCGTAGCCGCCGTGGATGCGGAACGACTCCTCGACGCAGAAGCGCCCCGCCTCGGAGGCGAACAGCTTCGCCATGCCGGCCTCCAGGTCCGAGCGCTCGCCGGCGTCCTTCAGCCGCGCGGCGCGCAGCGTCAGCAGCCGCGCGGCCTCGACCTGCGTGGCCATGTCCGCGAGCTTGAACTGGATCGCCTGGTGCTCGGCGATCGGCTTGCCGAACGTCTTGCGCTCCTGCGAGTAGCGCAGCGCCAGCTCGAGCGCTCGCTGGGCGATGCCAACGCCGCGGGCGGCGACGTTCACGCGACCGACCTCAAGCGCGTCCATCATCTGCGTGAAGCCCTTGTTCAGGCCCGCGTCCTCGCCGCCGAGGATGTTCTCGGCGGGACAGCGGTAGCCGTCGAATACCAGCTCGGTCGACTCGACGCCCTTGTAGCCCATCTTGCGTAGCTGATCCGGGACTTTCAGGCCGGCGTACGGGCCGGTGTTCTCCTGCACACCACCCTCCTTCTCGGCGATGAAGCAGGTCATGCCCAGGTAGGGCTTCTCGGCGTTCGGGTCGGTCTTGACGAGCACGAACACGAGGTCGGAGCGCAGGCCGTTGGTCACCCACATCTTCTGGCCGTTGATCTCATAGCTTCCGTCCTCGACCTTCTTGGCGGAGGTTTTGATCGCCTGCACGTCGGAGCCGAGCTCCGGCTCCGACAGCGAGAACGCCGCGCGGATCTCGCCGGTGGCCATCCGCGGCAGGTACTTCTGCTTCTGCTCCTCGCTGCCGAACTTCATCAGCAGGTAGGAGCCGATGAAGTGCGTGTTGATGACGCCCGAGATCGAGATCCAGCCACGCGAGAGCTCCTCGACGATCATCGCGTAGGTCGTCAGGTCCAGGCCCATGCCGCCGTACTCTTCGGGGATCGTCACCCCGAACAGGCCCAGCTCCTTCATCTGCTCGACGATCGGCTCTGGGAACAGGTCCTCGTGGTCGTAGTGCTCGGCGTTGGGCAGGATCTGCTCGTCGGCGAACTGGTGGACCATCTCGGTGATCGCCCTCTGCTCGTCGGTCATCTCGGTGTGCTGCGAGGCGGCTACGGCCATCTGATCAAGGCTCCAGGGTCGGTTTGGCGGTGATTGACTGACGAGGGGCCCGGGTGTCGGCCTGCCGGCCGACAGCACCACCCTCAATCGATTGAAGAGGGGTCGGCTTGTCGGCCCCAGCCGACCGCGCACTCCTCATAGAAAGAGGATACCGTCGTGAACTTCGCCAGCAATGTATTCGAGCCGGCCAGCCGCGGGTCGCCTACGCGGCGGGCCGCAGCGCTTGCGCGAGATCATCAGGACTTACGTGGCAGGCTGGCAGCGTGACGGTGATCTCTCCATCGCGGTCGAGCAGCCAGGACACGTTCGTGAGGGTCATGCCGACGACACGGCCCGTCTCGTCGTACTCGATGCCGTGGCCCTCGGGAGTTGACATCGCCTTGGCAGGCGGGCCCTCGTAGTGCGCCACGCTGAGATACAGCACATCTCCGCGCTGGTCGTAATGATGAGTCTCGAACGTAGTGCCGGCGATCGTGATGCTCATGGAACTCGCTGTGGTCGAGGGTCGTCGTCCTGAACCAGGACCGTGACCACCCAGCCTGGGACGGCATTCCAGTCTACGATAACCCGCATCCACCGTCCCGGTGCAAGCGCGTTCTGCCGGTAGAAGCGCTCGCGACCCGGACGAGGATCGTCCTCGCGATAGTCGGGGCGTGCGACCGCCGTGAGAATCGTCTCGACGTGATCGAGCAACCAAGAGCGCCCTCCTTGGGCCAGGTGCAGGTGCGAGCCAGCGTCGAACACAACCCGCCGGCCATCCGGATCGTTGACGCTCTGCTCGTGGCTCTCCATCGCGACCACCATACGCACCGATGCGGAGAGCAGACGAGGGCCCGCGGTCGTTGGGCATGCCACCGGGACCATCGGGAAGAATGCCGTCCGTGAACTTCGCTCGCGACGTGCTCGACAGGCGCGGCCCCCAAGAGCTCGCGCTGGTCGAGCTCGCGCGCGACGGCACCCGGCGCGAGTGGAGCTTCGGCGAGGCGGCCGAACGCTCGGCGCGCCTGGCGGGCTCGCTGCTGGAGCTGGGCGTCGGCCGTGGCGACGTGGTGATGACGCTGATCGGCAACCGTCACGAGTGGGTGCTGACGATGGTCGCGTGCATGCGAATCGGCGCGGTCGTACTACCGTGCACCGAGCAGCTGCGCGCGAAGGACCTGCGCATGCGCATCGACGTTGTCGCGCCCAGCGTGATCGTCGCCGACGAGCGCAACCGCGCGGAGCTGGAGGCGGCAGTGCTCGGCGCCGCGATGAGGCCCCAAATCGTGTACGTGCCCGACGAGCGCCTATTCGAGGCCGAGCCGGCGGCGACAGTCGAGCTCGAGCGCGATGACCCGTGCCTGATCACGTTCACGAGCGGCACCGCCGGCGAGCCTAAGGCGGTTGTGCACGCGCAGCGCTACCTCGCCGGGCAGCGCGTCCAGGCGGAGCATTGGCTGGATGCGCGCGCGGGCGAGCTCGTCTGGTGCACGGCCGCGAGCGGATGGTCGAAGTCGGCGCGCAACGTGTTCATCGCGCCGTGGCTATCGGAGGCGGCGGCGCTGCTGCACGACGCGCGCTTCGACCCCGAGGAGCGCGTCGCGCTGCTGGAGCGCGAGCGCGTGAACGTGCTTTGCATGGCGCCGACCGAGTACCGTGTGATCGCCAAGCGCACGACGCTGCGCCCGCTGGCGCAGCTGCGCGGGATGGTCGCCGCCGGCGAGGCGCTCAATCCAGAGGTGCTGCGCGCGTGGCACGAGGCGACCGGCCTCGAGATCCGCGATGGCTACGGCCAGACCGAGACCGGCCAAACGACCGGCACGCCGCTCGACACCGCCGCGCGACCCGGATCCATGGGCAGGGCGCTCCCGGGGATGGGGCTCAAAATCGTGGACGGCGAGCTGACGGTCGACCCGTCGAGCGTGCCAACCTTCTTCCTCGGCTACCTCGGCGAGCACGTCCATCATCGTGAGGACGGCGCATGGGAGATCGACGACCGGGCCAAGCACGGACCGTGGCACACCGGCGACAGGGTCACGCAAGACGAGGACGGCTGGCTGTACTTCGAGGGGCGCGCCGACGACGTGATCGTCTCCGCGGGATACCGCATCGGGCCATTCGAGGTGGAGTCAGCGCTCGTCTCCCACCCCGCCGTCGCCGAGGCCGCCGCCGTCGCCGCGCCAGACGATGAGCGCGGCGCGGTTGTGCGCGCAGTCGTCGTCCTGCGTGACGGCGATTACGTTCCCTCGCCTGAGCTCGCGCGCGAGCTGCAAGAGCATGTCAAGCGGGAGACCGCGCCTTATAAGTACCCGCGGATCGTGGACTTCGCGGAGGAGCTGCCGAAGACGGCTAGCGGCAAGGTCAAGCGGGCGGAGCTTCGGGCGAAATGATCGGTAGCGTTCGGTCGTGGTGATGTGGGCCATCGTCCGTTGCACCTCGTGGATCTTGAACGAGCGGGTCGACTGGGCGCCGAACGTTTGACGGAGCTCGTGCAACGTGAACTGCGGCAGGCCGGCTCGCTTCGCGGCGCTCAAGAAGCGCCGATAGAGGCTCACGCCTAAGATCGGCTCACCCAGTTTCGTGTCGTGCTCGAACACCAGCGCCTTCACGCTCTTGCCCTCCCGGAATGGCGCTAACCCTTTATATGCCGAGCGGTGTGCCGCGTTTCCTGCTCCGATTCTTCTCACCTCGCTGAAGGGGTCGCGGGCTGGCTATCCGGAGTCGGTCAGGCCGGAATGCTCGGTGAGCAGCCGCTCGGCCGAGGTACCCGAAGCGCTGGTCACACGCGACGCGCGCACTCTCCCTGCGGGTGCCTTGAACCTGACGATCTGACTTGAGGGCCGGGCACCGTTCTCGCTGACCGTCAGCTTGACTGCGAGCACACGCCAGACACCCAGCAGCCGCCTGCCGGTCGCGTTCAGCGCTACGCGCACCACCTCGCTCTCACCGTCTCTCAGCGTAACCGTCCTGCGGCCCACGATCACCGTGCGCAGCATGAACTTGACCTTGCTCGCCCGATGGCGCCTTCCGGCACCGCTCCCTGCTGCCGGCGTCCCTTCCCTGAGCTTCTCAATGATCGTGAGTGTGAGCGCCACTGTGCATGAGTCAGTGCTGCCACGGCAACTGAGCGGGATGAGAGCGAGATCGCCGCGCAGGCTCGCAGTGGACACGCTTGCAAGCGACGCCGTCCCGCCATCACCAGTCTTCCCGCCTGAGCCGCTCCCAGAACCGCCCGACCCAGAGCCGCCCAAGCCGGAACCGCCCCCCGAGCCACCGCCTGAACTGGCAGCCTGCACGAGCGGGGTTGTGGCCGAGCTCGCCGCGCTACCGATACCGCCGGCGTTGCTTGCGGTTTCCTGCACGCGGATCGTGTGACCCACGTCCCCCGCGGTGAGCGTGTAGGTCTGGCCGGTCGCGCCCGCGATCGCCGAGCAGTTCGCACCCGAGCCGTCGCAGTCCTGCCACTGATAGGCGTAGCCCGTCGGAGCGTTCGTCCAGCCGCCGTGCACCTCGGTGAGCGTTTGATCCTGCAACGCGCTTCCGGAGATGGTCGGAGACGAGGTGCTCGCCGGGGGGAGGAGGAGCGGCTGTCGTGAACGTCTCGTCTTCGCCGTGGGTGGTTCCCGCTGCGTTGCTCGCTACCAGGCGGTAGTGATATGTCGCCTGCGGCTGCAACCCTTCGATGGTCTCGCTCACCCCTACGCGGCCGACGGCCGAGCCGGCGCTCGCTTCCGGTACGGGCGCAGTCGCCCCGTACGATGTCGTGGGGCCGTATTCGAAGCGATAGCTCGTTTCGAGCGCCTGCGGGTTCACCGTACCGGACAGCGTCGCTTCATCGTAGGTTTCCCCGGAAGCCGTTTCCGTCGCGGTTGTCGGCGCGGCGAACTCGCGCTCGGCGAAGCCGACCGCGTAGCCAAGGTTTCCGAAGGGTGCTGCGATGGTTTCGCCCACGGCGAGGCACGCCGCAGATTCCGTGCACGACACCGCGTTCAATATGCTGTCGCGCCACATCCCAGGCGACCTCGGCAGGCCCAGCATCGCGGCCTGCGTCCATTCGCTTCCGTTCCAGCGCTCGGCGAGAACTTCCGAGGCAGGGCTTGTTGACACCATGTCCCAGTAGCTGCCGACCGCGACGCATTCGGTCGAGGAGATGCAAGACACCGCGTTCAGGCCGCTCAATTCCAGGCTGCTATATGTCGGCTGGACAGACCATTCGCTGCCGTTCCAGCGCTCGGCCAACGTCTGTGCTGTACCCGCCCGCGTCTGCGCTCCGACCGCCGTACATGCGCCCGGCGACGTGCACGAGACACCGAAGAAAGCGCTACCTTCGCTTTCGTCGACGGTCTGAGTCGCCCATTCGCTGCCGTTCCAGCGCTCGATCAGCGAACGGCTTCCCCCGGTATACGCGCCACTACTGAACCCGCCTGCGACGCATGCGTTCCGCGTCGGGCAGGACACGCTCATCAGTCGGCTGCCGCTGGCTCCGCCCGAATTCGGCGTCGACTCGATCGACCATTCCGTGCCGTTCCAGCGCTCGGCTAGCGTCAGCTCTGTTCCTGAGCCGTTCTTGTAGTAGCCGACAGTGGTGCATTCGCTGGCGGATGGGCAGGAGACGCCGAGCAGTTCGCTTTCGCTCGTCCCTGGCTGGTTCGGCGTCGGCTGGATCGTCCATTCGCCGCCGTTCCAGCGCTCGGCTAGCGTCAGATCTGTTCCTGAGCTGTTCTTGTAGTAGCCGACGGCGGTGCATTCGCTCGCCGACATGCACGAGACGCCGCGCAGGATGCTTCTGGTCGCGCCGGCGGGGGTGGGCGTGGGCTGCACGGACCATGTGCCGTCGTCAAAGGCCTCGGCCAGCGTGACCTTCGCCTGGGCTTCCATGTTCCAGTAGGTGCCGACCGCGATGCATGTTTGCGGTGAGACGCACGACACGCCTTCGGCTTCGTGCTGTTCGCTGGAGCCCGGTGGTTGTGGGAGTGTCTGCGTCGAGAAGCCGGGGGCGATGGCAAGTCGGTCTTTGCCGTCGGTGGTGCCCGAGCTGTTGGTCGCCACCAGGCGGTAGTGGTAGATGCCTTCCGGGAGGTCTTTGACGGTCTCGGTCACATTGACGTTGGAGACGGTCGAGCCGGCGCTCGCGTCAGGTGTGGGAATGTCCGTCCCGTAGGACGTGGTGGGGCCGTATTCGAAGTGGTAGCGGGTTTCCAGGCCCTCGGGGTCGATTACCCCGGACAGCTCGATTTCGTGCGGCTGGAGGTCCGTGCCTTCTTCGGTGACGGCGTAGACGTGAGGTGGTTCGGGGTCGGAGAGCAGGCATTCGCTCTGGTCGTCGTCCCACAGCCCCTGTACCCAAGCGCCTCGCAAGGGTCCTTCCTGCACTTCGGTGTCACGCGTCGCGCAGATGTCCGCGATCTCATAGCCTTCTTCGGTGAACCACGTGTCGGTGCCGGGGTCGGTCGCGCTCTCCGCGTACTCGTGGGAGGCGGCCATCGAGGTCACGTGATCGGGGTTTTCGCCTTCGTCATATGCGATACAGCCCGCGTGGAACGGTTCGTCGCCAACGTAGGGGATGAACGTGTAGGAGTAGTCACGGTCGAATTCGCGTTCTTCAACGAACCCGTGATAACCGCAGAAGCCCGTGTCGAAGCCCGCTTCGTAGGTCGCCCCCGGTGCGGGAAGCACGACGAACTGGGAGTCGAGTTCGCGTGGCCAACCGTTCGTCGCGATCGCCTTGGCGGCCTCTTCGCGGATCTTCTCGTCGTTTACGGAAGTGGGCGCGGCCACGCCTTCGTCGGTGTAGGACGCGACGCTCACCGTCGAGGACACGCGGCCGGTCGAGTCGAAGTACTGCGTAAGGATGCCCTGAAAGGAGGAGCCCGTGAGATCCCTGTACATCTTCAAGAGCTGCGCGCGCAGCGCTGAGCCCGTCGCTTCGTTCCAGGCGCTGCCCCAAAAGATGACGTACACGTGCGGGCTGTGCTGCACGCCATACCCCCGTTCGTGGTAGAGCGCCGGCGGATCGGTGTTCGCGACCTGCCCCGTCTCTTCTTCTACAGCCGGGACACTCTGCTGCGACAGGGCGCTCCGCAGCTGCGCGACACCCGCTCGTGGCGGGCCGGGGAGGAAATGAACCGGCCTGTGCGCAGCCCACGAGGGAACCGCGACGCCCGCCGCCAAGCCCTTGTTCGCCGAGGCTGCCAGCGCCGCCCCGGCACCCGCTGACAGGCCACCCGCAAGCGCCACGGAGACGAACAGTCCGATCAGCCGGCCACGCATCCCGATATCTTACCGCTCGCGTTGCGCTCTGACTACGGCGGTCGGAGGCCCATGATCGTAGGGCGCTCAGCCGTAGATCTCGGCCAGCGTCACACGACTTTCTTCAGTTTTGCCGGTGTCGTAGTAGCCGACGGTTGCACACTCTGTAGCCGACGTGCACGACACTCCAAGCAGCGTGTTTTCTGATCCTCCAGTTGGGTTGAGTGTTGACTGGATTGACCATGCAGTTCCGTTCCAATGCTCAGCCAAGGTCAGTCCTTCCTCAGTTGGTTCGATCTGCGTGTAATGACCCACGGCAGTACACGACGTCGAGGACGTACAGGACACTCCGCCGCTCAGCTTGCTGAGGCCAGACCCGGTCGGTTTGGGAGTCGCCTGCACCGACCAGGTTGTGCCGTTCCAACCCTCGGCCAGTGCGAGCAATCCTTCTTTGCTGCTGTCATAGCTGCCGACGATCTCGCAGGAGCTGGATGATGTGCAGGACACTCCTTCCGGCCAGGGCAGCGTCGCTCCCGTCGGGATCGGGGGTTCCTGGGCGGACCATGCCGTCCCGTTCCAGCTCTCGGCAAGCGGGCGCCATTTCCCGGCGCTGTTCATGAACTCTCCGGTGGCGACGCAGGCGCTCGAGGACGGGCATGAGACGTCCAGCAGTTGGCTCTCTTTCGAGCCGGTGGGACTAGGCGTTTCCTTGATCGACCATGAAGTCCCGTTCCATGCCTCGGCGAACATCGTGTAGACGCCTTCGCTGTTTTCGTAGGCTCCTACGGCGGTGCATGTGCTGGAAGACGTGCACGAGGCACCATTTAGGCCGCTTCCTTTGGCTCCCGTCGGGCTGGGCGGTTCCTGGATCGACCATGCTTCGCCGTTCCACCGCTCGGCGAGCGGCACAAACACACCGGAGCTGTTGAGGAAGCTGCCGACGGCCGTACAGGTATTCGCGGCGGTGCACGAGACCGCGTCGAGTTCGCTTTCTTTGGCTCCTGTCGGGTTGGGCGTGGCCTGTTCTTTCCATTCTTCTCCATTCCAGGCCTCAGCCAGGGTCACGAGCGTGCCCGCGCTGTTGGTGTAGTCGCCTACACCGGTGCAGGTGCCTGGGGATGCACAGGAGATCTTTTTCAGCTGGCTTTTCTTCTCGCCGGTCGGGTTCGGGGTCGACGTGATCCGCCACGAAGGCACGGTCAGCGTCGTAAACGTCTTGTCCAGCCCGTCCGCGGTCCCGGCGCTGTTCGTCGCGACGATACGGTAGTGATACGTGGTGTTCACTTCGAGACCAGCAACGGTCTCTCGCTGTTCCAAGGTGCTCGTGCCCGAGCCCACGTTCGCGCTGGGCACCGGCACGCTCGTCCCATAGGACGTCGTCGGTCCGTATTCGAAGTGATAGGTCGTTTCGAATTTCTCCGGGTTCACGGTGCCGTTCAGCGTGGCGCCCGTCGCCCTCACACTCGTTGCTGCCTTGGTTTCCACTGCCGGCTTGCTCAAAGTCGAAAACACCTGGTCGCCGCCGTCAGCAGTGCCGTGACTGTTTTTCGCAACGAGCCGGAAGTGGTACGTCGTGCCCGACAGCAGGCCGGTGACCGTTTTATTCTCTTCCAGGTTGGTTGTGCCGGAACCGGCGTTCACTTCAGCGGTCTTTGTCCCATACGATTCGGTGGTCCCGTATTCGAAATAGTATTTCGTTTCGGCTCCTCTTGGATCAACGCTGCCGTTCAACGTGGCCCCGGCTTCACCTATGCTCGTCGCCGACTTGGTTTCCACGGTCGGCTTAGTCGCGGTATAGAGCGTCTGATCGGAGCCATCGGCGGTCCCCTTGCTGTTGGTCGCGACAATCCGGAAGTGATACGTCACGCCCGGCGTGAGACCTTTGATCGCTTTGCTCTCTTCTACACCGACCGTGCCAGAGCCCGCGCTCGCTTCAGCGGTCTTCGACCCATACGATTCCGTAGTCCCGTATTCGAAGAAGTATTTCGTTGCAATGCCTCGTGGGTTCACGGTTCCGTACAGGGTAGCCCCAGTTTCGGTGATGCTCGTCGCTGCGTTGGTTTCCACGGTGGGCTTGCCCGTCGTGGAAAAAGTGGTTTCGGCCTTCGCTTCCCCGCCGCCGTTCCGCGCCACTATGCGGACTTTATATGTTTCGCTCGGGACCAGCCCGCTGACGGCTTTGCTCTCTTCCAGCTCGCTTGTGCCTGAGCCCGCGCTCGCTTCGGCGGTTGTGAATTCATATTTTTTGCTGCCGTATTCGAAGTAGTACTTAGCTTCGTAGCCCTCCGGGTTTACGGCGCTGTTCAGTGTCGCTTCTGTTTCACCCACGCTCGTGGCCGCCTTAGCTTCCACTGTCGGCTCGATGGCGATGCGGCTCTCCGCGAACATCGTCGGCGGGCTGAACGGACGTTCTTCGTAGTAGTTGCCAACGCCAATGCAGGTTTCCGGCGTCGCGGCCTCGCAGGCGACGCCCGCCACCGTGTTGAGACCGCCGATCCCCGGGTTTAGGGGCGCTTGCACCAGCCATTCGGCACCGTTCCAGTACTCGGCCAGGGCCACCGATTTCTGGTGCATGCCAGGAGGCGTGACGTAGTCGGAGCCGCCCGCGACACAGAGAGTCGCCGAATAGCAGGAGACAGCGAGCATGTAGCTCGGCCCGAGTGTTCCGGCTGGGGTTGGCGGAGTTTGAGCAGTCCATGCCGTGCCGTTCCAGCGCTCGGCCAGCGGGCTTTCTGCTACGGAGCTGCTTTCGTACGCTCCGACAGCCGTGCAGGCAGAGCCAGACGTGCAGGAAAGCCCGCGGAGATAGCTCAGCGTGGTGCCGGTAGGGTTCGGCATTTCCTGCTGGGACCATTCTTTGCCGTTCCAGTGCTCTGCCAACACGCCGTAGACACCTTTACTGTTTTCGTACGCGCCGACACCCGTGCACGCTTCCGCCGACACGCACGATACCGAGTACAGCCGGCTTTGTTTCGCTCCGGACGGAGCCGGCACCGATTCGAGGGTCCATTCGCTGCCGTTCCAGTGCTCCGCGAACATCGTCTCCGGATACCCGTATATACCGACCGCCGTGCAGGCGGCGGACGACGTGCACGAGACGGACGTTAGTTCGCTGAATTCTGCTTTTGGAGCGGGAGGAGTTTGGATCGTCCAGGTCGTTCCATTCCAATTCTCCGCGAACGGATTGTTCGGGCCGGTTCGATTGTACCAACCTACTGCGGTGCAGGCGGTTGACGAGGCGCATGACACGCCCTGTAGTTTGCTACTGGCGCTTTCCGGCTGCGGGGTGGTCTGGATCGCCCATTCTGTCCCATTCCAGTGCTCCGCGAGCGAGTTATAGCTAGATTCCGTTTTAACGCTTTGCCCAACAGCGGTGCACGACGCGGACGACGTGCATGATACACTGCTCAGTTCGCTTGCTTCCGATTCGGAGGGGTGGGGAGTCGTCTGGATCGTCCAGCGTGACAGTGTGAAGGTGTGATCTTCGCCATCCGTGGTACCGGTGCTGTTAGTCGCGACTACCCGGTAATGATAAGTCCCTTCAAGTGTGAGGCCGGTGATGGTTTGTTTTGCTTCTTTGTTACTCATGCCCGAGCCGGCACTTACTTCTGCTGTTTTCGTGCCGTACGAAGTTGTGGGTCCGTATTCGAAGTAGTATTTGGTTTCGGTGTTCTCTGGGTTGATGATGCCGTGCAAGGTAGCTTCGTGCGGTTTTAGGCTCGTCGCCGGTTCGGTGACGGCGTAGACCTGAGGTGGTTCTACGTCCGAGAGCGAGCATTCACGCTGGTGGTCATCCCACAGGCCCTGGACAAAAGAGCCTTTGAGGGAGCCGCTCGTTATTTCGTCATCGCCGGAGGCGCAAATGTCGGCCAGCTCATAGTCGTTGCTTGTGTACCACTCGGCGTTGGCGAACGGTTCCACCTGAGGGTCGGTCGCGCTCTCGGCATACTCGTGGGACGCGATCATCGTCGTGACGTGATCAGCGTTTTCTTTTGGATCGAAGCCGATGCACCCTTTTTTGAATGGTTCTTCACCGGGGTAGGCGACGAATGTGTAGCTCGATCCCGAGCCGTCGACCCCATGATAGCCGCAAAAGCCATGAGCAAAGCCTTCGGTTTCGAGCGTCACACCGGTGGCCGTCGTCGTCGCATCCTCGTTGATAGTCGCTGTTTTTTCGGCCGTGTTGATGGCAGTTACTTCGGCGATGTCCGGAATTCCGGGGCCTGCGATAAGTTCGCCGGGGGCGACATTCGCGAAACTCGACACGGATGTAAGCGTTGGGGAACCTTTCGTCGTGTTCGCGGTGAACGTGCCGTAGGCGGTGTACGTGGTTCCCGGAGCGGGGATGACGACGAACTGCGAGCTGAATTCCCGCGACCAGCCGTTTGCTCTTACCGCACTAGCAACCTCTTCCCGGAGCGCGTGATCATTTACAGACGACGGCGCCGCGACGCTCGTGTCTATGTAAGAGGAGACAGTGATTGCCGACGAGACGCGGCCGGTCGTGTCGAAGTACTGGGTGAGGATTCCCTGCCAGGCTGATCCAGAGACACCTTCATAAAGTTTGAGCAGCTGTGTCCTGAGTTCGGAGCCAGGAGCTTTTTCCCAATTTTTCCCCCAGAAGATCACGTGCACCGATGGGCTGTGCTGGACGCCTTTTCCTTCATGATAGAGCACCGGTGGTTCGGGACAGTATCCTTCTTCGCAGCGACGACCCAGATCGGGATTGACTTCAGCCGCACCTTTGAAGCCGGGTTCGGTTAGGCCTTCGAAGCTAACCCCTGCGCCTGGGCTCGCAAAGAAGTGAATGGACTTGCCTGAAGCCCACGCGGGCACAGTGACGTTCGACCCCAGCCCCTGGTGCGAGGCCGACGATGGAGAGGCGAGCGGCTGACTTATAGATTCGGTTAGCGCGGGCCATGTGGCCAGGGCGGGGGCGGCACCGCGCAGCGCCACCAGGAGCACAACCGCGAGCGGAAGGATCACCAGAGAGGCCAAGCGGCCCACCGACCGTCCGCAGACCGTCTCATGGCGACCATCTTGCTGTAGTGAATCGGACTGCAAGGCGCTCATATGCTACTCCTGTCACGCGAATAGTTCGGTGTGCTGGACCTCTCAGGAATAAGGCACCTTACCGAGGTGATCACGGAAGCGTCAAGTATCCAATTGGATACGGACAACTTGACTAGTCAGTGTTTTGCAATGTCGGCCTCACCGCCCACGACAGGAGCGGGCACGCCACCTAAACTGGTAGCAAGGACCGTCCACTACTTCGTGGGCCTATCCGTCCCGTCGGGAAGATCTTGGAGAAGGGCACACAAAGGCACATCGAGAGCCATCGAGCACGCTATCAAGGTGGAGACGCGCGGCTCACGTTCCGCTTTCTCGATCCTAGCGATTGCGCCACGGCGAAGCTCGCAGGCATCCGCGAGGGCCTCCTGTGAGAGCCCCGCGCGCTCGCGCTCGCGACGGACATTATTTGCGAGCGTATGCCGTATCTGCCGCGCCCTTACGACTGTCGCGGACCAGCTCGGCTCGACCTCTCCGGTCTGGGTTCTTCGCCGGGTCCCGGTCATGCGCCATCAGTGAGGTTCTTGCGGGCTGCCCGAACCGCCCTGACGCCACTTGGACCATTATTAGCGTTTCGGGAGCTCTTCGCGATCACGAGCAAACCTGGTGGTTCGTTCCGCTCGCGTTCGCGGCACTCCCTGGGTGGCCGCTAGTGGACATATGACTCATTCTCACCGGGACGCGATGCCCTGCTCGAGGTACCCAAGCGCGACGAGCATGAGGGACGCCGTGTTGCGTGCGTTCGTGTGAAACCGAGGGTGCGCCGGGTCGCGGATCACGAGTAGATCGGATACGCCGGGGGCTCTATCCCCGCGCTCTCAGTCTTCGAGATCTGCGCGCGGCGCATAAAACAGCGAGCCCGCCAAGTCTTCCCGCGTGAGGCCCACCCCCGGACATCCGGGCCAAACGCCGTATACCGTGTCTGCTTACCACCGCCTGGGGTCATCGCGCGCCACCCCCCGGGGTCATCGCGTGCATCCTCGCCCTCGTCTCGCCGGCTCCCGTGTAAGCTGCGATCACGACGCATCAGGACGCAGTTGTGCTCGCTTGTATCTGCGTGACGTGGGGTCTTGGTCGAGTAGTCCGACGGCGAGCCAGGTGCCGATGTAGCGGTGTGTTGTGCCTGTCGGGACCTCGAGTTCGGCTGCGACACTGGTTACCTCACGCTCGCTGCCGTCTGGACGGAACGCCCCGAGCACGAGCAATCCCCGGAGGAACGAGCGGGAATATTGCGGATCGTCGAGGAGCGGGGCTAGCGAGTCGCGGAGCGTTGGCAGGTCCGCCAGACGGGCTAGCGATGCCTCGAGACCCGAGCCCGTCGAAGTGCTGCGCACGACTTGCGCAACCTGCGCGTGGCTCAAGTCGATCCTCACAACCCGAGCGTTGCGCATACATTTGGTTGGGCTTTCAGTGGGCCCGGGCGGCGCCTGTGTTGAGCGTTTGCCTTGGCTCATTTGGCGAGCCTGTACAGTCGTGTGCGGGGGTCCTGTTCCAGCAACCCGACGGCCAGGAATGTTGAGATGTAGCGATGGACGGTACTCGGGTGAATCTGCACAGTCCGTGCGATCTGCGCATTGCCGAGGTAGCTTCCGTCCGATGGAAAGCAGGCAAGCATCAAGAGGCCGGCTAGGAGTGATCGGGATAGCCGACGGTCGTCCAACTGCGTGGGAGCTGCGTAGAGCGCCTCTCGCGCGCCATTAAGCCCCGAGAGCAGGACCGACATGCTGCCGGCGCCGGACGCGGCGCGCACTATCTGATTCACCTGTGCCGGGGAAAGCTCGATCGTCACTTTCTTGCGTTGCTGCTCGCCGGATTGGCTCATCTCATCGTGGACCATTATCACGCCCAGTCCGCGGCGGTGGCGGGCCGTTTGCTGCTGGTAGTGGGCCTCTGCCTTGTCTTTTTCCAGCGTTTCATCTGCGTGTCTGGCTCCTGAGCATGCGTGTACGGCGGGACGACGACTGCAGACGTCGCCCTCCCGCCGTCACTGGCAACGAAAGCGAGATTCTGGAGCTGATGTGCCAGCCTGTCCGGCGTTCCCATGCGCCATCTGTCTGGCGCATCTCCTTCTCGGGGAATGGTTTTCCAGGCTCACGCTTCGATCCATAGCCACGCCTCTAGATGATGCCGCGACGCTTCCGAGTGAGGCAAGTCCAAAGTTGAATATTCTAAATTGCAGTACGTTCCGGGCTCGCGCCTTGGGCATCCTGATCAGGGCTTGTGACGAGCTTCTCGTCCCGCTGGCGCTCGTTGGAGTGCGGCTCCTTGCGTGTGGTCCGTTCGACCGAGAGCAGGTTCGCTGCGCGTCGGGCGCGCATGACGAGCATGGTGGGGGCGGCGAGCTCGCCCATTGTCGCTAGGACCTGCTTCTTGGCGGGGCGGGCGTCGGGGGTTGCGGCTTGCGGGTCTGAGAGGTAGAAGCTGGCCATCGCGGCGAGGATCATTGCGTGGTTGCCGTGGCGTGGCAGCAGCGTGGTGTAGCGGACGGCCTGGGTCGCGATCATCTGCAGGCGGGCTGCTGTCTCCGTCGGCGATCTGTAGTAGTCGAGGAGGCTGCGCTGGCCCACCGCAGCGGTGTCCTCGTCCCGGTCGATCAAGCTGTCGAGCAGGGTGTGGAGCGCATCTATCCACGGGTAGTAGGCGCCGTCGAGGGCTTCGGCATCCTGCCGCGTGAGCCAGGGGTCGGCCGTGGCGCTAATGAGGGCGAGCACGCCGAGGGAAGAGCCTGCGGCGGCTGCGGTCTCCCACCAGTGGAGCCCGAACTTTGGCTGGGTTTCCTCGCGCGCCCATCTCGCGAACGCGTGGTGTGAGCGGTTGGCATCGCCGTGATTGAGGCTTTGGTAGACGACGATCCGCTCGGCGGCTCGACGCACGGGCACGATGATGGAGGGGTAGGACGGGAGCTCGGCGAGCGCGGCGCGGCACGTTTCGACGAGCGCATGTAGATAGCCGCTGTCGTCGTGCTGTTGGTGATGGGCGTAGTAGTCGCAGTGCGTTCTTCGCGGCTCCAGTGCCGAGAGGAGCGCCTGGTTGAGCTGGCGGCCGTTGCTGATCGGGTCCGGGTTGGGTTGCTCAGCTAGCGTATCGAGGTAATCGAAGATGACTTGGTAGGCGGCGAGCGCGGTGATGGTCGGGCGTTGGGCAGAGCGCGGGACGAACGCGGCGAACGCGACGGCGCCCTCGAGGCTTCGTCGCTTGGCGCGCTGGGCCTCCAGCGCGAGGTCGCGGAGGACTGGGTCGACGATCGCGCGGGCGTGCGCCTGCCAGCCCCGCATCTCGGAACGGAATCTCGGGAAGACGCTGAGCCAGTAGCGCTGTGCGGCACGCGCAAACGCTCCTGCCGAGACGATTCTGCCTGTTCGTGCAGCCATATAGATAGCTTCGCGGCCAGCGCGAGCTGTGTGGGCTGCTCATGGACTTCATTCGTGAAGGCTTGCCCGCGCGGGAACGCGCGCCGCGAGCAGTCCGGGTAGCGCGATGACTGTCATCGCGATACTCGCCACGAGTGCGAGCGTGATGGCTAGCTGCGTGATGTCGATCGAGAATGGCGCCGGGAAGCCAGTGATCCGGATGAGCGCGCGCGAGGCCAGCGCATGCCCATACACGCCGAGGATGGCTCCGACAGCGCAGCCTATGCCGAGCACGATCGCGCACTCCAATAGCAGTCCTCGCCATAGCTGCCGGCGATCGTAGCCCTGGATCTTCAAGGAGGCTAGCCGTGGTCGCCGCTGCCAGATGACGGCGCTAAGCGCTGCCGCGACAGCGAGAGCGGCCGCGATCACGAGCAGCGTGGCTATCTCGCCGAGACTCCTCAGTCCTTGACTCACGGTACTCTCGACCTCCGCTATGCGTTCTTGCGAGCTCTGCACGCGCAGCGCCTGGTTGTAGCCGAGAGCCTGCTCTACGGTTCGCTTCGCAGCAGAGGATCTGACACCGGGTTTGAGGCTGATCGCGAGTGTCGTGGGGCTCGCTGTTTGCCACAGCCGGCTGTAGTCGCTGGTATTGATCGTGATCGTCCCTGACGGCCATCCCATATTCGTCGTGATCGCCGCGACACCCAGTCGCGCGGATCCCGATGGCGTAGGCAACATGAACGAGCTACCGACGCGGAGGTCGTGTTCGCTCGCAAACCCGCTTGAGACCGTCGCCCAGCCGCTTTCACGCATCAGCTTCGTCGCGCGCGAGAGATTGCCTCGTAGCAGCTGGCTCGAGAGGATCATCGCGGCGCCATCGGCAGGGGTGGCGCGAATCCATAGACGATGGCGGCCGACATCGAGAAAGCCGCCCTGGTGGGCAAGCACTGATGTGACGCCCGATGCTCGCGCTAGCGCGGTGAGCGTTGCGCCGCTAACACGGAAGCTGTCGGCATCGAAGATGTTCGCGTCTGGCGTGACCCATACCTGTGCTGCGCCCCACTCTTGGACGATGGCTTGGTCCAGGCCGCGAAGCACGTCGCGTTGTGCGCCACCGACTGCGACGCTGCCATAGACCGCGAGGGCCGCGATCCCGGCGAGCGCCATCGAGCGCGTCGAGACCGCGCTGAGCTCACGTGACGCAAGGATCAGCGCACTGCCCCGCATCTGCTCGCTTCCTCGAGCAAGACTGCGAGCCGCCCCGGCGAACACGGCCGGTATCACGCAGAGCGTCGCCACTGCAAGCGCGACTCCACCCGCAAGCGCGAGAGTATGCAGGATCAGCACCAGCACAGTCGTGAGAACGATCAAACCGACGCCGGCAGCCCCGACTACAACCGTCGTCGTGGTGCTGGCACTCTCGCTGCCGGTTCCGCTCGCACGGTAGATAGCGTCGCGGACGCGCCTCGGGTTCAGGTCGAACGCCAGTGGCAGCGACGCGAGCAGCGTCGCGAGCATTCCACAGCCGATAGCGAGCAGCACAATCGATGCCGGGACGCTCTGCTGGTTGCCGATGGGGAACACAGACGCCAGATACGCCGGTACACGGTGAAAGATCAGCCGGGAAAGCCCATACCCGAAGACGACGCCGGCCAGCGACGCCATGATCCCGAGCGCCACCGCCTCGGACCCCATGATCAGCAGCGCCTGGCGCCAGTCATACCCCTGCATCCGTAGGTCGGCTATGAACCGCCGCCGCTCAGGAACAGTGAGCAGCATCGCGCAGAGCGCGAGCAAGAAGCCCACCATCACACTGAGCGCGGCGAACAGCGTCGTGGCCTGGTCATTCGGCTTCACGGCTTCTTCGAGCAGTCGAAGCTCGTTGTCAGCCGGGACGACATCAAGGCGCCCACCCGCCAGTGTCCCAAGCTCGCCCGCCACGAGCTTGCCCCCGCCGTTGCGAGGCTCAACGAGGACGAGCGTCACGCGGCGTGGTAGCCCGGTGAGTCTTTGGGCGACGGGTAGCAGCGCGATCGCGACCGAGCTCGACGCGAGCGCGCCGAACTGAGAGCCACCAAGTACCGCGCCGACCCTTGCCGTGTGCGCGACCCCAAAGGCAAGTAGCGTGACCGTGTCGCCTGGTTGTGCACCCGTCGCGTCCGCGACACTCGCCGGCAGTATCAGCCCGGTGGCCGCGTGAAAGCCAAATTGCCCGAAGTCTCGAGTACCGAGGCTGCCCAACGCCACAACACCAGCGTTCACGCCCAAGAGCTGTACCGATCTGCTGCCATGTGCGCCTACAACAACGACGTTCTCCCGCAGCGCACCAACCGATGCCCGCACACCCGGCAGCCTCCCGGCTTCGACGGCCAACCGTTCATCGAATCCCGCAGGGGAGCGCGCCGCTAGCTCTAGCCGCGCAGAGCCGACGACCTGATGGATGAGTTCACCAGCCGAGCCAGTAAGGCTCGTGTTCGCGAACAGAACGCCGAAGACGAGGGCCACACCCACCGCAATGCCACTCCCGGCGAGCAGCTCCTGGCCGGTGTGAAGCCGCAACCGCCGACCGCAGATATGCAACAACATCGTCAACCGCAACCCCAGGATCCTGGGGTTCAACACCCGCTTCACGACGCCGCTGCTGACCCCGGGCGCAACTGGTCATACAGGCGGCCGTCACGGAGCGTGCAGGCACGATCGACAAATGCCATGGCGTCCGGGTCGTGCGTGACGAGCAGCCCGGGAATGTTGCGCTCATGACAGATATCACGCAACAGCGCAAGGATCTCTCGCGTGCGCTCGGAGTCAAGGTTGCCCGTAGGCTCGTCAGCGAGCAACAGCTGCGGCTCGTTAATAAGCGCGCGGGCAATCGCGACCCGCTGGCGCTCGCCCATCGAGAGCTCAGCCGGCTTATGCTCGGCTCGCTCACCGAGACCAACACGCTCAAGCCAGCCCCGCGCCTTGACCCGCGCCTCACGCACGGTAGCCCCGCCCCCCGCCAACTTGATCGTCGAGTTATCAAGCGCCGACATACTGGCCATCAGATGAAACGACTGAAAGACGAACCCGACGTCTTCGCGTCGATAGCGCGCACCATCGCGCTCAGAGAGACCGCCAACATCCACATCATCGAACAAAACAGTCCCACGATCCGGGGTCATCAGGGCCGCCGCGAGCAACAAAAGCGTTGTCTTCCCGGCGCCGCTCGGCCCGTAAAGTGCCACAAACTCCCCGCTAGTGACCGTCAGCGACACCCCATCAACGGCGCACACCGTCTCCCTGTCGCTTGAGTAATGCTTGACTACCTTGCGCAGCTCTAGCGTGCTCACCGCCCAGACCCAGCTACATGCCGCGTGGGAAGCGGCACGACCGTCGCTCGCTCCTCGGTCGAGCACAGCTCGCCGTCACCAATCGACAGCAACACCCGCGCACCACGCAACGGCGCCATCTCTTCAGAGGCGACCACCAGCGTCATATTCTGCTCCTCTGCGAGCGACCGCAGCAGCGCGCAGAACTGATCTCGCTCGCTCAGGCTCGGGATCACCGCCGGCTCATCGACCAGCAGCACCGACGGCTCGCGGATCAGCGTCCGCGCAAGTACCACCCTGGACCGATCGACCAGCGACAGCGACCGCGCGAACTCATCAGCGCAGCTCGTCATGCCCACCCGCGCAAGCACACGCCTTGCACGGCGTCTCGCCTCACGCAATGCAGGACCATCGCTTCCAAGTGACAGCGCCACATGGTCGATGACCCGCTCGGTTGGAGTCGGCGACCAGTCTTGCGCCGACATCAACGCCACGCCACGCCGCAACAGCCGTTCGCGCTCGACAGCCGACATCGCCGCCAAGTCGCGCCCGTCAAAGCGCACGGTGCCCGAACTCGGCGCCTCGATCCCGGCGGCCAACCGCAGCAACGTCGACTTGCCAGAGCGACGCGTACCAAAGATCCCCACGAACACGCCGGCATGAATCTCGAACGACGCACGATCCAGCACGACGATCTCCCGGCCACCGTCCGGATACCGCTTGCTCACACCCTCAAACGACAGCAACGCCGTCAACCCACCCACAGCTACTCCACCGCCGCGTATTCTCTGATCCGCCTGCGCGTATGCTGCGCCCAAGCGACCTCCTGCCGAAGCTGACCATCGACGGCTTCCCGCGTGCAATCCATAAACAACGCCTTCCAAGACGGCATAGCCCCCGACGCAGCCGGAGTCAACTGCAACAGATCGAGGCATTCACGCTCATACTGCCTCAACGCCACCAGCAACCGTGGGGCGTCCTGCTCCCGGGCGACCGCCAGCTTCGCCTGCAGCCCCACACGCACCGGAGCCATCGGCACGAGCGTCTCCATCCACAAAGCAAGCGCCCTCTCGGTTGACTCAGTCGCGAAATACACCGCATGCGTACCCCGCCGAGCGCCCCGCCGCGGCTCCTCACTCGAAGACACCAGGGCAGCATCCTCAAGCTGTTTCAGAAGCCGATACACGTCATTCGCGTTGATCCGCCACGTCTCGCCCAGACGCGCCACGAGGCGATTCGCCAGCTCGTAGCTATGACCCGAACGCTCAAGCACCAACCCAAGAAGCACCCCCCGCAACGGTGCCGAAGGACCCCGCATCCACTTCATCTCTTCCGCCGCGCTGCGCATCACTCCTCGTCTCAGCCGAGAGCCAACGCCGCAACGATACCAACGCCGCCCCCTAGCCGAAATCGTTCTGCTTGCTGGCAGTAGAAAACACAGACGTACCCGCGACTCGCGAACCCGAAGACCGAGTCGCCCCAGACGCCCGCAAGGGCCGCGCAGGACGCACGACGGCCCGCCCTCGCGTCAACTCCCAGCACAGATAGAGCCGAAGCCACCGTCAATCGCGACGGAGTACCCGACGGCTCCAACCCTGCACTAAGCCGCGATCAGCTCCAGCTCGCCGCGCTGCTCGGCCAGCCCTTCGATCTCCTGCTCGCTCGTGGACGAGCGCCCGCAGCCGGTGAGGCGAGCGCCGCCCCCGGGCGCGGACGGGTGACGGGCGCGCGGCGCACCCGCCCCGCTTCGATCGCACACGCGACGTCCCGCGCGCGCCCGCCGCTCTCCCACGCGCCCGCGTCCCACGCACCCGCGCGCTCGCGGCGGGCCTCGCGGTGCAGCGAGCGCGCCATCTGCGCGACCACGCCCGCGTCGAGGCGACGCATGCGCACCTCCGCCCGCCCACGTGCGCTGTCTGCCCCGGGGCTCATGCTGCCTGCGCGATCGGCTCGGCCAGCTCGGAGCTCATGTGCTCCACGTCCTCGACCACCTGCTCCATCGTCGCCGGCGGGCGCAGCACCAGGAACGCCGCGAGGATGCCGATGCCAACGCACGCCGCGGCGACGACGTAGGCGAGGTGGTACCCACCGGTCAGCGCGCTGACGAGCGGGTGCCCGGTGGCGCTCAGCGCTTTGGTGTGGTCGGTCGCGATGGTCCCCAGCGTCGCGAGGCCGATCGCGCCGAACAGCTGCACGGAGACGTTGATGATCCCCGACGCGAGACCCGCGTCGCGCTTGGGCGCATCGGCCATGCCGATCGTCAGCAACGGCAGGAACGAGGAACCCGCGCCAAGCCCGAGCGCCAGGAACGCGAAGAACAGGCCAGGGAAGTAGCTCGCGTGGACGCCTTGCTCTGCCAGCAGCAGCAGCCCGACGATGATCCCCACGAGCCCGGCCGCCAGCGTGGCCACCGACCCGAAGCGTTCCACCGCCCTGGCCGCGATGCCCATCGACATCGCCGCGATCGCGATCGTCAGCGGCATGAACGCGAGGCCGGTGTCGATCGCGTCATAGCCGAGCACGCGCTCGAGGTACAGCGCACCGAGGAAGAAAGCCGAGAACATGCCCGTGATCAGCAGCCCGCGGACGAGGCTCGAGCCCATCAGCGTGCGCAACCGCAGGATCCGCAGCGGCATGATCGGGTTGGCGACGCGCGCCTCCAGCGCAAAGAAGGCGCCCAGCAGCACCAGCGAGGTGCCACCCGCGCCCAGCGTGCGCGCCGACAGCAGGCCGTAATCACTTGACTTGACGATCGCGAACGCGCCGAACATCGTCGCCAGCGTGATCAGGATCGAGCCGAGCACGTCCACGCCGCCGGCGAGGCCGATGCCCGCGTTCTCCTCGATCAGCATCCAACCGAAGATCAGGGCGACGGCGCCGATCGGCACGTTGACGAAGAAGATCCAGTGCCAGCTCAACGACTGCGTCAACGCCCCTCCGGCGAGCAGGCCGATCGAGCCGCCGCCGGCGGACACGAACGCATACATGCCCATCGCCTTGACCTGCTCGACGCGCTCGGGGAACTCCGTCACGATGATCGCGAGGATCACGCTCGAGGCGATCGCGCCGCCGACGCCCTGGATCAGGCGGGCGCCGATCAGCATCGCCTGGCTGTCAGCCACGCCGCACAGAATCGACGCCGCCACGAACAGGACTAGCCCGCTGAGAAACACCTTCTTGCGACCCACCAGGTCGCCGAACCTGCCGGCGAGCAGCAGGAAGCCGCCGAACGTGATCAGATAGCCGTCGATCACCCACGTGAGGTTCGCCTGCGTGAAGTGCAGGTCGCGCTGGATCGACGGCAGCGCGACGTTCACGATCGTCGCGTCGAGCACCATCATCAGCTGCCCGAGGCACAACACCCCGAGCGCGATCCAGCGCCTGCGCTCCGAAGCGACGGTCTGCTCGTGGGGCTTTGATTTGCTGAGAAGAGCGGTCATGGGGTTCCTTCCGAAGTAGCGGAGAGCACACCATAGCAACTATCATCCATATAACAAGGATGATCTACGAAAAATTAACGATCGCTGCTATTGTGATGATTGGTGCTTTGATGATGTATAGACTTCGAGACATGGCTGATCGGCGTGACTGTGCCCCCGGCTCGGCGGTGCTGCTGAGCCGTCTGGCCAAGCAGGTTTACCGGCGCTCCAACGAGCAGCAGCTGGGCATGCACCTGCGCCACCTGGTCGCGCTCAGCTACGTCTCAGACCACGACGGATGCCCTCAGCAGGATCTCGCTGACGCCTTCTGCATGGACGCCAACAACGTCGTCCTGCTGCTCAACGAGCTCGAGCAGCTCGGCTACAGCACGCGCCTGCGCGATCCCAACGACCGGCGGCGCCATGTGGTTCAGATCACGCCCTCCGGCCTCAAGGCCCTCAGCCTCGCCGAACGCGCCCAGCTGGCGATCGAGGATGACGTGCTCGCCGCACTCGACGCGGACGAGCGCAGGACCCTGCGCGAGCTGCTCAACCGCGCCCTGCGCAGCGTCGAGCCGACCGACGCGGACGCCCACAGCGCGGTGCCGGCGTCGATCTCCGCCTAGCCGCCCGCCGAGCCTCAGACCGCGACGATCGCGTCGATCTCGACCTGCGCGCCGCGGGGCAGCGCCGCCACTCCGATCGCGACCCGCGCTGGAGGGTCCTCACCAAAGAACGACCCGTAGACCTCGTTGACGTCGGCGAATGCCGCCAGGTCGGTCATGTACACGGTCATGCGCAGCGAGCGAGCGAGCTTCGTGCCGGCCGCCTCGCACACGCACGCCAGGTTCTCTAGGCAGCGCTGGGCCTGCTCGGCCGGGCTGTCGCCGACGATCTCGCCGGTCTGGGGGTGCAGCGGCATCTGCCCCGAGCAGAACAGCAGCTCCCCGAAGCGCACCGCGTGGCTGTACGGGCCGACGGCCGACGGCGCGCTTTCGGCTTTGACGGTCTCGCGATCGGTGGCCATCAACGAGACCCTACAGCGAGCGATCGGAGATCGGCGTGCGCGAGCGATGGGACCCGCGCGGTTCAAGCGCAGCACGGGTGCAACGCATGCAATCGAGGCAGTACGCCGTCCGAACCATTAGATTCCGATCAGTGCAACCTTCGGCGCGCAAGCTCGCTGCGGTGCTGTTGACGGCGTGCGCGTGTATCTGCGCGCCCGTCGCATCCGCGCACGCGCAGATCGAGTTCGCGCCGTGCGGGGACAGCAACAACTTCGCCTGCGGCCACCTGACCGTGGCGCTGGACCCCACGGGGGCGACGCCCGGCATGATCACACTCGCCATGCGCCGCCATCGCGCGGCGGTCGGCGAAGCGCATAGCGCGATCATCGCGCTCGCCGGCGGGCCGGGACAGCCGGCGCTGCCGTTTGCAGAAGACTTCGCCGAAACGCTCGGCCCGATCGCCGCCACGCGCGACCTGATCGTCTTCGACCAGCGCGGCATCGGCCTGTCCGCGCCGCTGTCCTGCCACGCCTTCGAACGCCCCAGCGTGTACCGCTCGTTCGGGGCGCTGATCGCAGCGTGCGGCGCCCAGCTGGGGCCGACGCGCACCCTCTACACGACCGCCGACACCGTCGCCGACATCGAGGCGATCCGCGAGGCCGGCGGCTATGAAAAGCTCGTCCTGTACGGCACGAGCTACGGCACGAAGGTGGCCGAGCAGTACGCGCAGGACTACCCCAGCCACGTCGAAGCGCTGGTGCTCGACTCGGTCGTGCCGCCCAACGGACCAGATCCGCTCAACCGCTCGACGTTCGCCGCTGTGCCCCGCATCCTGCGTCAGCTGTGCGCCGAGCACGCCTGCACGCAGATCACCGCCAACCCCGTCGCCGACCTCGCGCGCGTGCTCAGGCGGATGGAACGCGGGCCGCTGTACGGACGGGCGGTCGACGGCTACGGCAAGGCGCATCAACTTCCGCTGTTCGCCAACGAGCTGTACAGCATGCTGCTCGCGGGGGACTTCTCCCCGCTCCTACGGGCCGAATTCCTGACCGCGATCGCGGCGGGCGCGCGCGGGGATACCGCGCCGCTCGCGCGCCTGATCCAGGCACTCGACAACGGCGAAGGGGAAGGCGAAGACTTCGACACGCCGCTGTACTACGCGACCACCTGCGAAGAGCAGGACTTCCCGTGGAGCCGCGCGGCCGACCCCAAGGCTCGCATCGCCGAAGCAGCCGCCGCCGCGCAAGCGCTGCCGGCAAGCGCGTTCGCACCCTTCACCGCGACCAACGCGCTACAGGACAGCGACATCGAAGCATGCGCGCACTGGCCGTTCACGACGCCCACCCCGCCCGTCGACGGCGCGCCGCTCCCAGACGTGCCAACGCTGATCCTCTCGGGCGCCGACGACCTGCGCACCCCGACCGCGAACGCCCGCGAAGTGGCGGCGCAGATTCCCGACGCGCACGTACTTGTCGTGCCCTACACCGGCCACTCGGTGCTCGGCGCCGATCAGACACCATGCGCGAGCGACGCACTGCAGGCACTGTTCGCCGGCACCGAGATCAAGCCATGCCAGCCCGCACCCATCCCAGCAAGCTTGCGACCGCCGCCGCTCGCGCCCGCGCGGCTCGCGCTCGTCGCGCCCGCGAGCGGCTACAGCGGCGGTCCCGGACGCACGCTGCACGCGGTCGCGCTGAGCCTCCAGGACCTGTTCCGCCAGCTCGTGCTCCAGTTGACGCTCAGCGGCGCGCTGGAAAGCACCGGCGGCCTCGGAACGCTGCGCATCGGCGGCCTGCGCGCCGGCTGGGCGGAACTCTCGAGCGGAGGCTTCGAGCTGCACGACTACTCCTACGTCCCGGGCGTGACGATCTCCGGCTCGATCAAGGTCGAATCCGAGGATCTTCAGGTCGGCGGATCAACCGCCGCGCACGGCACGCTGCGCGGCGCGCCGCGCAAGTCGCTGGTCGGGGCGCTCGGGGGTCGCCACGTGGTCCTGCCGGCGAGCGCCGTCGCGACTGCGGCTATTGTCGGCGACGATGCGCAGGCGAGCTCACACCGTGGCGCTGGCGGCGCTGGTGCCCGCAGCGCTGCTCGTCGCCTGGCCGAGCTCCTCAGCCGCCTCGACTCTTAGCTTTACAGCCTGCGCGAACGCGACCAACTTCGAATGTGCATCGTTGCCGGTGCCGCTCGATCGCGCTGGGTTGGTGGCTGGCACGATCTCGCTGAGCGTCGAGCGCAGGCGTGCCGGCGCGGCGCCCAGCCGCGACGCCGTCGTGGCGCTGGCGGGCGGACCCGGCCAGGCGGCGCTGCCGCTAGGCGAATTCATCGCCCAGGCGATCGCACCCGCGCTCGGCGCGCGCGACCTACTCGTGTTCGACCAGCGCGGCACCGGCACCTCCGCGCCGCTGAGCTGCCCCGTGTTCGAAGTGTTCAGCACGCAGCCAGCAGGCCAGCTGTTCGAAGAGTGCGCGTCTGAGATTGGGCCCGCTCGCGGAGCCTTCACGACGCAGGAATCCGTCGCGGATATCGAGGCGCTGCGCCAGGCGGGCGGCTACGAAAAGCTCGTCCTGTACGGCACCTCGTTCGGCACCAAGGTCGCCGAGCTGTACGCCGAGCGCTACCCGCAAGACGTTGAAGCCCTGGTGCTCGACTCGGTTGTGCCGCCGGAAGGGCAGGAACCGTATGCGATACCAACGTTCAAGGCGATCGCGGGCGTGCTGGATGAGCTCTGCGCGGGCGACGCCTGCGCCGGGATCACATCCAACCCGGTCGCGGACATCGCCCGCCTCGCCGCACAGCTGCGCAAGCGCGATCTGAGCGGGTCGGTGTACGACGGCTCGGGCAAGCGCCACGCGAGCTCGCTCGACGAGCAGGGTCTGCTCGGCATCCTCGAGGCGGGCGACCTGAACCCGGCGCTGCGCGCGCTGCTGCCGGCGGCAGTGCGCTCGGCGCTCGACCACGACCCCGACCCGCTGCTGCGCCTGCACCTGCTCTCCGAGGGGCTGATCCCTAACGTGCCGATCGAAAGCAACACCGGCGAACCCTCGCAGGAGCTCGACGAAGCGCTGTTCGCGACGACGAGCTGCGAAGAGAACCCGTTCCCGTGGCAGCGCGGCGCGGCGCAGGCCACGCGCCTTGCCGAAGCGCTCGACTACCTGCGCGCGCAGCCGCCCAGCGCCTTCTACCCGTTCGACGCGGTCACCGCTTATGCCAACAGCCTCGTCCCCGAGTGCGCTGGCTGGCCCAACGCCTCCCCCGCGCCTGCCGCCATACAGGCGCTGCCGAACGTGCCCACCCTGATCCTCTCCGGCGAGCAGGACATCCGCACGCCGACGGCCGACGCGCGAGCGGTGGCCGCCCTGATCCCCGACGCGCAGCTGCTGCTCGTCCCGTTCACCGGGCACTCCGTGCTCGGCAGCGACCTCAGCGACTGCTCCGCGCTGGCCGTCAAGGCGTTCTTCGCGGGCGCGGTGGGTGGGGGTCAAATCCAACCATGCACGACCGCGACCGACCCGTTCGCTCCTACTCCGATTACGCCCACCAGGCTCGCCGACGTACACGCGCCCGCCGGGTTCGGCGGCAGGCCCGGACGGACGCTCGTGTCGGTGCTCGACGCGCTCGTCGACCTCAACCGCCAGGTCATCGGCGCGACGCTGCAGGCCGACGCCGAACTCCCGAGTGGCTCGAGCTTCGGCGGCCTGCGCGGCGGCTACGCCAAGCTCACCGCCTCCAAGGCGATCCTGCACGACTTCTCGTTCGTGCCCGGGGTGCAGCTGACCGCGACGTTCCCCGTGCGCCACGGCGAGCTGCAGACGACGAACATCCGCGTGTCGGGCAAGGAAGCCTCGCCGGGGATCGTGCGCGTCGGCGCTAGTTCTGTGCGGGTCACTGGCACGCTCGCAGGGAGGGGCTTCAACGTCAGCCTCGCCAAGGTCACGCTGTCGCGCGCCGGCACCAACGCCGGTGACCGCGAATGGCCCTCGCTCGCCGCGCTCGGCAGGCTGCTCGGAGACCGCCGGCCCGCGCCCGATGGCATCGAACGACGCGCCGGCTGGCTGCCCCCGTCATGGCTACCCTGAGCCGGTGCCCAACGCACTAGCGCAGGAGAGCTCGCCGTACCTGCGCCAGCACGCCGAGAACC
Organism: uncultured Solirubrobacteraceae bacterium; assembly: GCA_963735615.1. Classification (GTDB taxonomy): domain Bacteria; phylum Actinomycetota; class Thermoleophilia; order Solirubrobacterales; family Solirubrobacteraceae; genus Palsa-744. Next base: position 626,802 of record CAVTLO010000003.1, on the reverse strand, counting down.
CAGTCGACTGGCTGCCGTGGGGCGCTGCCGCGCTCGCGCGAGCGCGCGCGGAGGACAAGCCACTGCTCGTGTCGATCGGCTATTCCGCCTGCCACTGGTGCCACGTGATGGAGCGCGAGTCTTTCGAGGACCCGCGAACCGCGGCAGTGATGAACGAGAGCTTCGTGTGCGTCAAGGTCGATCGCGAGGAGCGCCCGGACATCGATGCGATCTACATGGAGGCTGTGCAAGGGATGACCGGCCATGGCGGCTGGCCGCTGAACGTGTTCCTCACGCCGGAGCAGCTGCCGTTTTACGGCGGCACGTACTTCCCGCCCGACGCGCGCCACGGGATGCCCGCGTGGACGCAGATACTGCACGCGATTGCCGAGTCCTGGGAGGCCAACCGCGAGGAGATCCGCGCCGGCGGCGAGCGCCTGCGCGAGCGCCTGGCCGGAGGTGCTCGGCTGACGCCCGCGAGCGAACCACACGACGAGCGCACGCTCGAGCAGGCGGTGGCGACGCTCGCGGAGAGCTTCGACGCCCGCAATGGGGGATTTAGTTCCCCGCCCACCCACGCGCCAAAGTTCCCGCAGGCGCCGGTGCTCGAGTTCCTGATGCTGCGAGACACCGGGCGCACGATGGCACTCAGCACCCTGCACGCGATGGCCAGCGGCGGCATCCACGACCAGGTTGGCGGCGGCTTCGCACGCTACAGCGTCGACGCCACCTGGACAGTGCCCCACTTCGAGAAGATGCTCTACGACAACGCCTTGCTCGCGCGCGCGTACCTGCACGGCTGGCAGGCCTCGGGCGAGTCGCAACTGCGCGAGGTGTGCATCGACACGCTCGAGTGGGTACTGCGCGAGATGCGCGGGCCCGAGGGCGGCTTCTACAGCGCGCTGGACGCCGACTCCGAGGGCGTCGAGGGGCGCTTCTACGTGTGGAGCGTGGCCGAGCTTCGCGACATACTCGGCGAAGACGCCGACGCGGCGATCACGTGGTTGGGAGTCACCGAGCAGGGCAACTTCGAGGACCCACACCATCCCGAGCCGGGGCTGAACGTCCTGCAAGGCCGGGGGCCCGAGCCTGAGCCAGCCGTACGCGAGCGCATCCGCGAGCGCCTGCTCTCGGCGCGCGAACGGCGCCAGCGCCCCGCGCTCGACGACAAGCGCCTGACCAGCTGGAACGCGCTGATGATCAGCGCGCTCGCGGACGCCGGCGCGGCACTCGACGGCGCGGATGGGAGTCGCTATCTGGACACCGCGGTCGCGTGCGCCGGGTTCCTGCAGCGCGAGCTGCGCGACGACCGCGGCCGCCTGCTGCGCACCTACAACGACGGGCACGCCAAGATCGACGCCTACCTCGAGGACCACGCCTTCCTGCTCGAGGCGCTGATCGCGCTGTTCGAAGCCACGTGCGAGGAGCGCTGGTTCCACCAGGCGATCGCGCTCGCCGACGAGACGATCGCGCGCTTCGCCGACACCGAGCAGGGCGGCTTCTTCTCGACCGCGTCCGACGGCGAAGCGCTGATCGTCAGGCGCAAGGACCTCGAGGACTCACCCATCCCCTCCGGCTCCTCCAGCGCCGCCGTCGGCCTGCTGCGCCTCTCTCAGCTCACCGGCAACGAAGAGTACGAGCGCCACGCCCTCGACACGATCGCGCTAGTCGCCGAGATCGCACCGCGGCATCCCACTGCCTTTGGGCACATGCTGCAGGCGATGCACTGGCAGCTCGCGCCCGCGCGTTCGATCGCCTGCGCGGTGCCGCCTACAAAATCGACAGATACCGGTCGAGCTCCCACTGCGTGACCGTGACGCGATAGTCGTCCCACTCCTGGCGCTTGATCTCGACGTAGCGGTTGAACATGTGCTCGCCGAGCGTGCGCAGCACGAGCTCTGACTCGGCGGTCAGCTCGATCGCCTCGCCGAGGCTCTCCGGCAGCTGCTCGACGCCGAGGCGCTTGCGCTCCTCGCCGGGCAGGTGGTAGAGGTTCTTCTCCATCGGCTCGGGTAGCTCGTAGCCCTTCTCGATGCCCTCGAGGCCCGCCTGCAGCAGCACGGCGAACGTCAGGTACGGGTTGCACGCGGGGTCGGGGCAGCGCAGCTCCATGCGCGTCGCCTTCTCGGTGCCCGGGTGATATAGCGGCACGCGCACGAGCGCCGAGCGGTTGCGCCGCGACCACGCCACGTATACCGGCGCCTCGAAGCCAGGCACGAGGCGCTTGTATGAGTTGACCCACTGCGCGAAGATCGAGCAGATCTCGCGCGCGTGCTTGAGCTGGCCGGCGATGAACGCCTTGCCGACGTCGGAGAGGAAGTACTGGTCGTCGGGATCGTAGAACGCGTTCTTGCCGTTCGAGAACAGCGACTGGTGCGTGTGCATGCCCGAGCCGTTCTCGCCGAACAGCGGCTTGGGCATGAACGTCGCGTGCCAGCCGTACTTCATCGCGTACTCCTTGACCGTGATGCGGTACGTCATGCAGTCATCAGCCATCTTCAGCGCGTCGGCGTAGCGCATGTCGATCTCGTGCTGGGACGGGCCCACCTCGTGGTGGGTGTACTCGACGTGGATCCCCAGCTGCTCCAGCGCCAACACAGTCTCGCGGCGCACGTCCGAGCCCGCGTCGAGCGTCGTCAGGTCGAAGTAGCCGCCTTCGTCGAGCACCTCCGTCGAACGCGAGTCTTTGAACAGGAAGTACTCGAGCTCCGGGCCGACGTTGAACGTGTCGAAGCCCATTTCCGCCGCGCGCTCCAGCGCCCGCCGCAGAACATGGCGCGGGTCGCCCTCGTAAGGTGTTTTCTCCGGCGTGATCACGTCGCAGAACATGCGCCCCACGCCCTGCTCCTCCGGGCGCCACGGCAGCACCCTGAACGTGCTCGCGTCGGGCATCGCGATCATGTCCGACTCCTCGATCGCGTTGAAGCCCGTGATCGACGAGCCGTCGAAGCCCATCCCCGCCTCGAACGCGTCGTCAAGCTCAGCCGCGTTGATCGAGAACGACTTCAGCTGCCCGAGGATGTCCGTGAACCAGAAGCGGATGAAGCGGATGTCGTGTTCTCCGACATACGCCTTCACGTCCTCCGGGGTCTGCGGCTGATCCGGCATCCCGCGGACCTTAACCGATGCCCGCTGTCGAGCGCTATCGACTAATGGCTAAATAGCGCGTCGGGCGAAGCGCGCCTGAGCCGGTCGAGGGTCGAGTGGGGCAAGGACGCAGGGAGCGTGGCGTGCTGTGCACGCGAGCGACCGAGGACGCCGCCCCGCGAAGTGCCATCGGCCGGCTCAGGTCAATGACCTGCGACTGCGGCTACAAACTTGGCGACGTCTTCCGCTTCCTTGCCCTCGTACAGCAGCGCCGGCATCTGTCCGAGGCCGCGCGCGCGGCCTTCCATGATCGCGTTCTCGACGAGCGCGATGCGCCCGGCGGGGGTCGAGATGTCAGCGCCGACGCGGATGTCCAGGTTGGGGCCGATGCGCCCGACGGACTTGACCGCGGCCAGCGTGTGGCAGACGGTGCATGCGTGCGCGAACAGTTCGCGGCCTTTCTGCTCTTCGCCGTTCAGGTGCACGCCGCCGATCGCGACGCTTGCCTTGTGCTCGCCGTTGAACGCGAGCACGAGCGCCGGCACGACTAGGCCGAACGCAAACACGACGACGATCCCCAGCGTCACCAGGCGCTGGCCGATCGTCGACTCCGTGTGCAGCGCCTGCCGCGCGCCGCGCGGCCCGCCGCGGATCGCCACGAAGAACGTGCCCAGGCCAAGCAGGAGGAAGACCGCAAGGACGATGTAGAGCATTGAGGGCGAGAAGATATCGGGTGGCGCCGCCGGACGGCTCGATGAGAGCCCTCCCACCTTTAGGCGCGCCGAAGGCGCCGCGCTAACCTGGAGGTGCTCGGACAATCCAAGGACGTGGACGCACAGCGATGAACATCCTCCGACGTCTCCCCCTCTCGCGTCTGCTGTTGCTGTGCGGGCTCGTGGTCGCGATCGGCGTCTCCGCGACCGCGCTCGCCTCAGCGCTCGACGCCGGGCCGACGCCGCCGCCGAAGCCGCTCGCGCAGGCGATCCACGACGCGCTCGGCGCACAAGCGGTGGCAGGCGTCAGCGCCAACATCACGCTGACCGACCATCTGCTCGAAGGCGCCAGCCTCGCGACCGGTGACGGTCACAGCGGCGGATCGTCCCCGTCGGGGGAACTGACCTCCAGCCCGCTCGTCACCGGCGGCTCCGGCCGGCTATGGATCGCCAAGGGCGGCGACGTGCGCCTGGAGTTGCAGTCACAGCAGGGCGACACCGAGGTCGTCTACGACGGCCACACGCTGACGCTGTACGACGCCGCGACGAACACCGTCTACCGCTACACGCCGCCCCCCGGCGAAGGCGGGGCGAGCTCGAGCGCGCCGGACAGCAGCCAGCACGAAGTCCCGAGCGTCGCCAAGATCGAAGAAGCGATCGCCCACCTGAGCAAGCACGCCGACGTCTCCGGCGCGACGCCCACCGACGTCGCCGGCCAGGCGGCGTACACAGTGCGCGTCTCCCCCAACGAAGCCGGCAGCCTGTTCGGCGGCGTCGAGCTGTCCTTCGACGCCGTCCACGGCGTGCCGCTGCGCGCCGCCATCTACTCCTCCACCAGCGCCTCGCCGGTGATCGAACTCGCCGCCAGCGAAATCTCCTACGGACCCGTCGCCAGCTCCATCTTCGACATCAACCCGCCCGCCGACGCCAAGGTCGAGGAAGTGACCACGCCATCCTCGAGCGGCACGGACGCGGCAGGCAAGTCCGCCGGCGCAGGCGAAAAGCCAACCGTCACCACCCACGGGCACGGCCCGTCGGCGATCGCCGTCGTAGCATCGTCCCGGGACGGGGAAGCCAAGATCAAGCAGGATGCCCGAGGCGGTGGTAAGGAACCGCTTGCATCGTCCCGGTACGGGGAAGGCCTCCCCAAGGTGACGATCAACGGGGTCAGCGCCAGCGAGCTGCGCACCGAGCTCGGCACGCTGCTCAGCTTCGAGCGTGGCGGCGTTCGCTACCTGCTCGCCGGCTCCGTCAGCCCCGCAGCCGTCGAAGAAGTCGCGCGGGGCCTGTAGCGGTGAGCGACGCGCCGTCGCCCCCGGGCGACGAGGCCCCGCCGGTCAAGGCGCGCGGGCTTGTGAAGCGCTACAAGGACGTGCTGGCGGTCGATCACATCGACCTGAACGTCCGCGCCGGCGACGTGTACGGCTTCCTCGGCCCCAACGGCGCCGGCAAGACGACCACGCTGCGCATAGCGCTCGGCCTGATCACGCCCACCGAGGGCACGGTTGAGCTGTTCGGGCGCGATCCGCTGCGCCACGGCGCCCGCGCGCTGGAGGGCGTCGCTGGCTTCGTGGAGGCGCCGCGCTTCTATCCGTACCTGACCGCGCGCAAGAACCTGCAGTTGCTGGCCGCGCTCGACGGCGACGGCGCCGCCACGCGCATCGACGAGGTGCTGGCGGTCGTCGAGCTCTCGCCGCGCGCCGGGCACAAGGTGGGCGGCTACTCGCACGGGATGCGCCAGCGCCTGGGTATCGCCGCGGCGCTGCTGCGCAGGCCGCGCCTGTTGATCCTCGACGAGCCGGCCACCGGCCTTGACCCCGCGGGAATGCGCGACATGCGCGCGCTGATCCGCCGCCTGGCCGGCGAAGGCATCACCGTGCTGCTCTCCAGCCACCAGCTGCCCGAGGTGCAGGAACTGTGCGACCGCGTCGCGATCGTCGACACAGGGCGCGTCGTATACGAGGGCGCACTCGCCGATCTGCGCCGCCAGGGCGGCGCCGGCTACCGGCTGCGCACCAGCGATGACACGCGCGCGCTGGAGGTGGCGCTCGGCCAGGCGGGGATCGAGCACGCCACGGCCGACGAGCACGGCCTCGAGTTCCAAGCCGACGAGCAGCACGTCGGCGAGCTGTCGCTGGCGCTGGGACACGCGGGGGTGGCGATCCTCGCGCTCACCCCCGAGCTCGCCACGCTCGAGGACCTGTTCTTCAGGCTAACCGAGGGCGGCAGTGATGGCGCTCACGAGGGCGGCAACGGCGCCAAGCCTCAGCCAGTGGGGATCGGATGAGCAGCGCCGCCGCCGCATCGCCAGCCGCCGCGCCGTCAGCCGCGACGCCCGCGCTCGCGCGTTCGCGGCGACCGTCCGTGCTGAGCATCTACCGCTGGGAGCTGCGCAAGCTGCTCTCGCAGAAGCGCACGTACCTGGGGCTCGCACTGGTGATCGTCCTGCCGCTGATCTTCGTCGTGTTCGAGGGCCTGCACCACGGGCACAACCACGGCGACAGCATCTTCGCCGCGGAGATCACGCAGTCCGGGCTCGCGACGCCCGTGCTGATGCTGCTGTTCATGTCCGGCTTCTTCCTGCCGCTTGCCGCGTCGCTCGTCTCCGGCGACATCTTCGCCAACGAGGACGGCAACGGCACGCTCAAGACGATCCTCACGCGCTCGGTCGACCGCGGCCAGGTGTTTGCCGCCAAGGCGCTCGCCGCGATGACGTACGCCGCGACCGCGGTGTTCCTCTCGGCGGCGATCGCGACCGTCGCCGGCCTCATCTCATGGGGCTTTCACTCCGTCAGGACGCTCTCCGATACCGTCGTCTCCGCGGGCGAAGCGCTGCTGCTCGTGGTCGCCGCAAACGCCGTCTACCTGATCCCCCTGTTCGCCGTCGCCGCCATCGGCGTGCTGCTGTCCGCCGCCACCCGCAACAGCGCCGCCGCCGTCGTCGGCACGATCGGCCTCGTCATCCTGCTGTTCATCGTCTCCCAGATCCCCGGGCTAGAAGGCATCCAGCCTTATCTCCTCACCGAACAGTTCCAGGCGTGGCAGGGGCTATTGCGCACACCCACCGACTGGGCGCCGATCGGGCACTCGGCGTGGGTTTGTGCGCTGTATGGGGTGCCGGCGCTGTTCGCGGGGTATCTGGTGTTTCTGCGGCGGGATGTGGCGGGGGGGTAGGGCAAAAGCACCGCGCCGGGCGGCGAGCTATGCCGCCAACGCTCGACGAAGCGCGCTCGCCTCCACGTGGGCCGGCGGCCAGGTGAGCATCAGCTCTCCGTCGCGCTCCAACGCGCCGCGCACGCCCATCAGCTCGAGTCCGACGATCGCCCCGCGCTCGTCGTATTCGACCGTGTGCCCCTCCGGCGTCTCGAGCGCCTTGGCAGGCGGCCCATTCGGCGGTCCCACGTGCAGAAAGAGGACGTCGCCGCGCTCGTCGTAGTCGTGGTAGTCGAAGGCTATGCCGGCGATCGTGGTCTTCATCGGGCTATTCATCATTGCCGCCCAGGCCGAACCCGTGCGTGTTGTCGAGCCACGATCGGGGCAGAGCGCCTCGCGGCAGATCGGCGTGGCGGGTGCGTGGACACAGACGGACCGGGCATAGGGGTAGCTTCCTCCTGAGTATCGGGGCTATTCCTGCTAACCGACTAGCAGAAATACGCTACGCGGTAGGTAGATCGCCCGTACTGAACGCCAAGCCCCGGAGGCCAGACGCCGCTGTCGGCCTTCGCCAAGAGCTACGCCAGGCATGAGGCAGCGCTGGAGAGAGCCGGCGATCAGCTCCGGATTGAGCGCGACGAAGCCACTAGGGCGGCCTACGACAGCGGCCTACCGATGGCGGCTATTGCTCAGATCATGAGCCTGAGCCACCAGCGGGTGTCCCAGATCGTCAGGCGCTAGTGGCTGTAGGGCTGCGCCTCGTGAGCATCGATGGCGTCGCCCAGTTCGCGCCAGCTCACGCCAAGCGCCTCGACAATGGCGCGAATGCTCGCCCAACGGGGCGTGGCCTGTGCCAGCTCAGTGCGGGCGATGGTGCCGAACGTCAGCCCGGCCGCGTGCGCCAAGCCTTCCTGGGTCAGACCGGCGTGCTGGCGTAGCTCACGGATCGCAGCACCCAGGGCGCGGTCATGGTCGCTGGCCATCGCCGCCAAGGCTTCCACGTACTACGCCACGGGTCTATGCGTTCTAGCATCCCATGTCTTGCCATAGGGTGCTAGAGCGCAATACGCTGTTCCGCTGTCTGGAAAGCGAGACGCCCTGGATTCATCGGGAAAGGGATGACAACAGTGTACGATCCTGAGAGGGTAGTGCTTGAGGTGGTGCTCGCGTACCCCAGTGGCCGAACGCGGCAGGCCATCTGCGGCGAATGCCCTGACATCAACCGGGAGGCGATCGAGGGGCTGCCATCGGTTCCTTGGAGCGCCTTGGCCTCGTGCGCGCCCCGGCAAGACGGTGTACGCGAGTCCGTGGCTCCAGCGCCTTGAGCAACTGTCGCTGATCGCCGTCTGAGGCTTAGCCGTGCTTCTCGGCCGCGTCGAGTGCCTGGCCGAACTCCGTCCAGCTTGCGCCGAGCGCCTTTATCAGGGCGCGTACCGTCGGCCAGTTTGGATCACCCTGCGCCAGCTCCAACCGAGCAACGGTGCCGAGCGTCACCTCGGCCTTACCGGCCAGGCGTTCCTGCGTGAGTCCCCGAGCGGTGCGCAGGTTGCGGACGGCCTCGCCGAGCACACGATCGTAGTTGCCGGACATCCAGGCCGCGAGCCTGCCAGACGATCCCGCCCTGGTCTACGGTGCTTGAGCGTCCTACGCTTCAGCATACAGTTGTGTGGCATAGTACGCTTTCGCGTTCCGAACTATTGACCGCATGGCACGGGAAGCAACACAAGCCGAACTGGACGCTTTTGCGCGCCTCGAAGCCGCCGAGCGCGAGCTCGTCGAGGCACGACTCTACGTCCACGAGATCATGCGCCGAGAAAGCGCTCGGGCTCACCTGACGCTCATCGTCACCAGCCCACCGCCAGACGACCGCGCCTGACCGCCTGTCACGTGCTCTCGGATGCCCGCCACATGACCCCAGCCCCACAAAAGAGCTCGACCACACCAGCTACTTAGATGGAGGTGGGCAACGTGGCGCAGAGCGGAGACACCGGCGCGGTCTTCTTCCTCGACGAGATACCGAGCCTCGACGCAGCGGCGCTGGCGGCCGTCTGCATGGCCATGCACCGCGTCGGCCAACGCTCCGTGCCGATCGCGCTCGTCGTCGCGGGACTGCCGCCGCTCCCGCGTCATCTCCCGGGCGGCCAAGCCGTATGCCGAGCGCATGTTCTCCTACCAGGAGCTCGACCGCCTCTCCGACGCGGAGGCTCGTCTGGCGCTCCTCGCCCCCGCCGCACAGCTCGACGTCGAGTACGAGCCACCCGCCGTCGAGCTCATACTGCGAGCGTCGGCCGCTTCGAGGACGAGTAGCGGCAGGAGCGTCGTCTCTGTGGCTTTCTTTGCGAACCAAATACAGCCCGACCCCGGGCGAGCTTAGTCCAGGATCCCCGCCCGCCGTCCGGGCGACGGTCCCTGGCGGTACTTCTTCACGTACGCGTCGAAGTTCCATGTCTGGAGAAACGCCTGCGCGGCTTTCTGGCCCGAGTCCAGCAGTTCCAGCGTCTTCGCTTCGGTGATCCCGAAATCGGTGGTGCTCACACCGCACGTGGGGATCGGGATCGTGCGCACGTAGTTCTCCTGTTCGACGTAGAAGCGATCGTGGGCCTGCATCATCGTGTCGGCGAGCGCTTTGACATAGCCGATCGGCGAGGGCATGCCGTCCTGCTGGTTGGGCGCCGGCGGCGGGTGCGCCGACGAGCGGGTCTTCCTGGTTGGGCGCCACCAACAGCATCCCGAACGTCGGGAACCGCGGCACCTCTCCCGCTTCGGCGTCGAACAGCCAGATCGGGTAGTTGGACAGCATCCCGCCGTCGACGAGCATGTGCTTGCGCCCGTCGTGCGGGTTGGTCTGGATCACCGGGTCGAAGAACACGGGGATCGACATGCTCATGCGCACGGCCTCGGCCACTGACAGGTCATTGGGCTCAATCCCCAGCTTGCCCGCGTCCCGCGGCAACACGAGCATGCTGTGGTCGGTGAGATCGGAGGTGATCACCTGCAGGCGATACTCGCGCGGCGTCCCCGCCGCGGCCGCGTCGCGGAACTTGCCGAACGTGGTCTTGCCCTTCGCCTCCAGCCGTTCGTGCATCCAGTTGAGGAAGTAGTCACCGCTGTGCAGCCCCTCGTGCTTGAGGACTTCCGCCACCTCGCCGGCCGGGCCGAGCAGGTGCAGGCGCGGGCGGTCGGCGAACAGCGGGAAGTGCATGTCTTTCAGCACCAGGTCCCTGAGTTCCTGTCCGGTGTATCCGGCCGCTACCAGCGCTGCGGTGATCGCCCCCGCCGAGGTCCCGGCGACGCATTCCGGGCGATACCCATGTTCGTAGAGCTCCAGGAACGCCCCTGCCAAGCCGATGCCCTTGACCCCGCCGCCCTCGAATACCAGATCGCATGGTTCAGTCACATGCCCACCTTCCCTTGTCGGCCCGGACGTCGCCTGACTCAGGCCACCTCAGCCGGCAGGTCCACCACCGTCAGCTCCACCCCGCCCATCAACCGCCGCGCCTCGCGCGCGTCGATCAGACCCGCCCCCAGGCGCCCGGTCGACTCCGCGCCGCAGGCGACGCCGAAGCGCAGGCACTGGTCGGGCGCGCGGCCTTCGTAGCGCGCCGCGAGGAAGCCGGCGAGGAAGGCGTCGCCGGAGCCACTTCTGGCGACGGGCTCGCGCGGCTCGATGCGGGCGCGCTTGAGCAACTTCTGCCCCTCAACGAGCACCTGCGCGAAGCAGCCGTCGGGGAGCGTCATGATTGCTTCGCGCGGTCCGAGGGCGGCGATCTCGGCGACCGCCAACGAGCGCTCCTCCTCGCCCGCAAACTCGTGCCCGACGAGCTCCTCCGCCTCGAGCACGTTCGGTGAGACCACGTCCGGCTCGGCGCGCACCGCCTGGCGCAACGGCTCGCCGTCGGTGTCAACGACCGTGATCACGTCGAGGCGCTCTAGGTCCCTAATCAGCGACGCGTACATGTCCGGCTCGACCCCGCGCGGCAGCGAGCCCGCAAACACGACGATCGCCGCTCCACGTGAGAGGTACAGCAGCTTGTCGCGGAACAGCTCGACCTCGCGCTTGGACACCGCCGGGCCGCGTTCGTTGATCTCCGTCTGTTCGCCGGTCGTCGGGTCGAGCACGGAGGTGTTGGTGCGCGACTCCTCGCGGATGCGCACGAAGTCGTTGAGGATCGACTCCTCGGTTAGCTGCTCGACGATGTGCGTGCCAGTCGCACCGCCGGCGAACCCCGTCGCGATCACCGGCTGGCCCAGAGCCTTGAGCGTGCGCGCGATGTTCACGCCCTTGCCGCCCGCCATCGTGCGCTGATCCACGGTGCGGTGGCGTCGCCCGAGCCTGAAGTTCGGCACCGCGAGCGACTTGTCGATCGCCGCGTTGAGCGTGACCGTGATGATCATCCTGTCCCCCTACCCGCCTTCCGGCGCGCGTGAACGGCAGAAGATGCCCTGGCGTGCACGAGACAAAGGCTAGCGGAGATCGGAAAGCCTCCATGCCGCCTCGCGCAGGCGCTCGGCCTCGGCGCGCGCCTGCGCCGCGGCCTCTCCGCCCCGCGCCAGATGCGCGCCGGCGATGCTGCGCGAGGCCGACACCAGCCCCCCGGCCCGGCCGGGCGAGAATGCCGCCGCCAGCTCCTCCACGCGACCGCCCTGCGCCCCCACCCCAGGTAGCAGGAAGGTGGCGTTTGGCATCAGCTCGCGCGCCCGCTGCAGATGACCAGGCTCGGTCGCGCCGACGACGGCGCCCACATCGCTGACTCCCGCATCGCCCACTCCAGGGGCACCGAGCTCGTCTACGAGCGCCGCGATCCGCTCCCACACGCTGCCCGAATCGGCAAGCCTCAGGTCCTCGATGTCGGCGGCGCCGGGATTGGACGTGCGCACGAGCACCAGCACACCCGTGCCGACCCGGCGGGCGGCGCTCACGAACGGCTCGACCGCGTCCGTGCCCATCAGCGGGTTGACGGTCACGAGGTCGGCGCCGATGCCCTCGATCCGCCCGAACGGGGTGTCGATGCCCTCGATCAGGGCGCTCGCGTAGGCACTCGCCGTCACGTCGATATCGCCGCGCTTGCCGTCGGCGATCACCAGCAGCCCCAGCGTCCGCGCGTGCGCGACCACCGCTTCCAGTGCCGCCCAGCCGGCGGCGCCGAGGACCTCGAAGCGCGCTAGCTGCGGCTTGACCGCGACGCACGCCTGCGCCGTCGCATCGATCAACGCCTTGCAGTGGGCGAGCACCGCGGCAGCTGCTGCCTGTGCCGGCGTCAGACCCTCCGACGCCTGCGTATCACTGCCAGGCCACAATGCGCCGGGATCGGGGTCGAGACCGAGCACCAACTGCGACTCGCGCTCGGCGACCCGAGCGACGAGGATGTCGCCGAAGGAACGCGCTGGGCTCAGCGACCCTTCACCGCGCTCTTCAAACCGCTGCCCGCGGTGAAGCGAGGCACCCGCGAGGCGGCTATCTGGATGCGCTCGCCCGTGCGCGGGTTGACGCCCACGCGCGCGCCGCGCTCGCTCACGTGGAACTTGCCGAACCCAGACACCGACACCTCGCTGCCGCGACGCAGCGCGTCCTCTACGGTCGCTAGCACCGCGTCCACCGCCCGCGAGGCATCCTGCTTGGTCAGATCGGCGCGATCCGCCACCTGGTCGACCAGCTCGGACTTTGTCACTTCGCCCTCCTCGTTCGTGAAACTGTTGTAACCGTTGTAACGAAGCTAACAGCGCGTGCGGACGGGCGCACATCCGCTCGTATCCGCAAGAATACGCCGATGGCGTTCACGCGCATCGCATGGCTCGTGACGGTGCTCGTGGCACTGATCACCGCGCTGTTGCTCGCACTGTCGGGATACGACGGCTATGCGGGACTCGGCGTGGCGGTCGCCGCGTCGGCGGCGATCAACCTTTTTTAGACGGATGCCCGGGGGCGGGGGCGAAACTCGCGTGGCGGTAATCAGATGGCCGTCGCCGCTCGCCGTATGACTCGCCTCGCGCCGTCCGTATAACCATCGCTATACGGCGCGGCTTTGCAGCCAATCGAGCAGTGCCCTCGCAGCCCGGCCGCGGTGGCTGATCGCGTCCTTCTGCTCGTCCGAGAGCTCGGCCATCGTCGGCTTCGCCAAGCTCTGATCGCCGGGCGTGCGCATGTCCGCCGACAGGCCGTCATCCGCAAGCGAAGGCTCCCCCGCATCCGCGGGCGGAGTCTCATCGGGTAGGAACGCCGGGTCGTAGCCGAACCCGCGCTCGCCCCGAGGCCCGGCCGCCAATCGCCCGCTGCAGCGACCCTCGAACACGCGCTCGACGCCCGTGCCTGGATCCACGTAGGCGATCGCGCACACGTACTCCAGCGCACTCCCCGCGGGTACCTCGCGCAGCAGCTTCTCGAGGTTCTCTGCGTCCGTCGCATGCTCCCCCGCATACCGTGCCGAGCGCACGCCCGGCGCGCCGCCGAGCGCCGCCGCGGCGATGCCCGAGTCATCGGCGATGCTCACGCGGCTGGTGGCGGCTGCCGCCGCGCGGGCCTTGCCGAGCGCGTTCTCGGCAAACGTCTCGCCGTCCTCCGGCGGCATCGTCACGGTATCTGGCAGCACGTCGAGCTCGACGCTGTCAGGTGCGGCGAGCTCGAACAGACGCTCGCACTCGCGCCGCTTGTGCCCGTTGTGCGTGGCCAGCAGCAGCTTCACGGCACGCCGGCCTCCAGACCATCCGCAGGACCACGCAGCGGCGTCAAGGCCCTGCGGCGATCGCCTGCTCCTGGGCACCGCGCAGGCGCTCGATACCCGCCGCCGCAAGCACCAGCAGCTCGTCCAAATGCGCCCGCGACAGCGGCGTGCGCTCGGCCGTCGCCTGCACCTCCACGAGGCCGCCGCCGTCGGTCATCACGACGTTCGCGTCGACCTCCGCCGTCGAGTCCTCGGAGTAGTCGAGGTCGAGCAGCGCCGCGCCGTCGATGATCCCGCACGAGACCGCCGCGACCGACCCGGTCAGGGGCGTGCGCTCGAGCCGACCGCCGGCCTGCAGCCGGGCGCACGCGAGCGACAGCGCCACAAACGCACCCGTGATCGATGCACAGCGCGTGCCGCCGTCAGCCTGCAGGACGTCGCAGTCGAGATAGATCGTCCTTTCGCCGAGCGCCTGGAAGTCAACGACCACGCGCAGGCAGCGCCCGATCAGGCGCTGGATCTCGATCGTGCGCCCGTCCTGGCGCCCGCGCGTGGCGTCGCGCTGCTTGCGCTCGCCGGTCGACGCCGGCAGCATCCCGTACTCCGCCGTCACCCAGCCCTTACCGCGTCCGGCCATCCAGCGCGGCACGCTCTCCTGCGCGGAGGCCGTGCAGATCACCCGCGTCTCGCCGACGGAAATCAGCGCCGAGCCGGTGGCCGTGCGCATAAACCCAGGCTCGATCGTGATCGGGCGCAACCCGTCCGCCCCGCGACCGTAGCTGCGCTCAGTTGCTCCGCCTTGCATGCGCGCCATCATTCCAGAGCGCTACGGTCGGGGGGTCTTGCGCGCGCTGGTGGTCTCCAACATGCTCCCCGACGCCGCCCATCCCGAGCGCGGGCGCTTCGTCCGCGACCAGGTCGCCGCGCTGCGCAAGCTCGACGAGATCGACGTGGAGCTGTACCAGTTCCCGCCGGGCGCGCAGGCGCTCGCGAGCGCCCCGTTCGAACTACGCCGGCACTTCAACGAGCGCTTCGACGTGGTGCACGCGCACTTCGGCCTCAGCGCCTGGCCCGCGCTCGCCGTCCGTGCCCGGGTACGCGCGCTCACCGTTCACGGCACCGACGTCAGCCACCCTCGCACGCGCATCGCGACCGCCGCGGTGCTGCCGCTGATCGACCTGCTCGCTGCAGTCTCCGCGCCGCTCATGCAGGAACTGCCGGGGCGCTGCGCGCGCCGGCGCGCGCAGGTGCTGCCGTGCGGCGCCGACCTCGAGCGCTTCCATCCGATCACACGCACGCACGCACGCGCTGAGCTGGGGTTGGACACCGAGCAGCCATACCTGCTGTTCCCCGCCGACCCCGCCCGCACGGAGAAGCGCCACGACCACGCGCTCGCGCTCGCACAGGCCGCCGGCGTGCAGCTGTTGACACTCGGCCACGTTGAGCCCGAGCGCGTGCCGCTGTGGGTCAACGCGGCCAGCGCCGTGCTCGTGCCGTCCGAGCGCGAGGGCTTCGGGCTGGCTGTGATCGAGGCGCTCGCCTGCGACGTGCCCGTGCTCGCCACCCCCGTCGGTATCCACCCTGATGCACTCGCGGACGTGCCCGGGACGCTCTGCGCGCCGTTCGATCTCGCGCGCTGGAAGACGGCGCTGGAACCGCACCTGCACGAGCCCGACCCGCGCGTAGCCGGGCGCACCAGCGCCAGCCGCTTCTCCGCGACAGAGATGGCCGCCCGCGTCGCCGCCGCATGGCGGCAGGCGCTGGCGCGATCCGGGCAACGGTCTGAGTAGCATGAATCGGGCGTGAACCACATAACAGGCACCGCTCCCACCGACGTACCGACGCAGGCACAGGACACGAGCCCGCCCGCCCGACCTGCCGGGGCCACGCCGGCGCAGGATGCGAGCCCGCCAGATCAGCCTGCCAGCGCCCCGCCCGCGCCTGACGCAGCGCCGGCGCCCGAGCCCGCCCGTGCCCCTTCTGACGGCTTCCAGTCCCGCGGCCGCGCGCGCCGTCGCGCACGCTTCCTGCGCAAGGCGCGCGAGCTCGCATACCGTGACCTGGGCGGCCTGGTCTTCAACCTGCACAGGTTCGGCGCGCGCAACGACGCGCTCGTGCTCGCCAAGCTGACGACGCTGACGCAGATCGACGGCGAGCTACGCGCGATCGAAGGCGTGCTCGGCGAACGCCGCCCGATCACCGTGCTGCGCGAGGCCGGCATTACCGCATGCCCCCGCTGCGCCGCGATCCACGGCAGCGATGACAGCTTCTGCCCCAACTGCGGGCTGTCGATGGGCCGCCACGTCGATCTGCCGATCGCAGGCGCCGCCGCCGCGCCACCGGCGCCGCCGTCATCCATGCCCGCCGGGGCCGCGCCGGCACCAGCACCGGTCATCGCGCCGACGCCCGCCCCGGCCGTAGCATCGGCCCCGTCCAGCGCCACGCAGCCTGTGCCCGCGTCTCCCACGGGGCGCGCTCCGACGCCGCCGGCCACCTCCCAATTCCGCGCTCCGTCAGCGCCATCGGGGTCGCCCTCGCCGCCGCCATCGCCAGCCCCCGCTACTCCTGACGAGGACGGGCCGACCGAGATCCTGCGTCCTCCAGCATCGGCGTCGTGAGCGTCGCCGCGCCGCCCACGGGCAACAAGACACCCCCCGGCCCGCCACCGCCAACTCCGCCCGGCGAAGCGTGCCCGCTGTGCGGCGCGCCGCTTCACCCCGAGCAGGAGTGGTGCTTGCACTGCGGCGCCGCCGCTCGTACGCGTCTCGCCGCTTCCCCCAACTGGAAGGGCCTGACCACCACGCTCGCGGTGCTCGTCGCGCTTTCGCTCGGGGTGCTCGCCGCCGCGCTTGTCAAGCTCGCCGCCGGCGACTCGACCGCGCCCGCGACGACAAGGACGGTCACCGCCGCCGCGGTGACCGCACCCACGACGAGCACCACCGCACCTGCCACCAGCGTCCCAGCCACCGGCGCCTCGGGAGCGAGTACGGCGGGTGCAAGCACGTCCGGCACAAGCACGTCGGGCGCGAGTACGGCTGGCACGGCCACGACACCGACGTCGCCGGCGACCACGTCCACGGGGACCACCGCGACAGGCACCACCGGCCTGACCTCTCCGGGGACGACGAGTACGTCAAGCGCGAAAGCCAAACGCGAAGCGAAATCCATCGGCCTCAGCAAAGAGCTCGAAGAACTTCGAAACCGGGGCAAACTGCTCCCCGGTGCGAAAAGCGGGTAGGCGCTCCGTCAAGGGATCACCCGCGGCGTCGAGCCGGGGCCACCGGTCGCGGCCATATACGGTTCCCGCGATGCCCGTCCTTCCCTCGACAGGGACCCACGAGGCCGATGTCGCAGTGGTGGGCGCGGGCGCGGCCGGTCTGTACGCCGCGCTGTGCGCCGCGCGCGAGCGCGCCAGCGTCGTGCTCGTCTCGGCCACGCCGCTCGCGCAGACGGCCAGCTACTGGGCGCAGGGCGGTCTCGCCGCAGCGCTCGCCGCCAACGACAGCTTCGAGCTGCACCTGCGCGACACCGAGCTCGCCGGGCGCGCGCTCGTGCGGCGCTCCGCCGCTGAGATCCTCGTGCACGAGGCGCCCGAGCGCGTGCGCGACCTGCAGGCGCTCGGCGTGCGCTTCGACGCCGACCGCTTCGGGCAGCTCGCGCTCGGCCTCGAGGGCGGGCACTCGGTCAGACGCGTCGTGCACGCCGGCGGCAGCGCCACCGGCCGGCGGGTCGTGCGCCAGCTCTCCGCGCTCGCCGCCGAAGAGCCACGGATCACCGTGCTCGAGGGCGCCCGCGCGCAGGCGCTGTGGCGCTCAGACGACCGCTGCCGCGGCCTGGTCTGCGACGACGGTCGCGTGATCGCCGCGCGCGCGGTCGTCATCGCCACCGGCGGCGCCGCGGCGCTGTGGGCGCGCACCACCAACCCGCCCGGCTCGCAGGGCGTCGGCCTGCTGCTCGCCCACGCCGCCGGTGCCGCGCTCGCCGACCTCGAGCTGCTGCAGTTCCACCCCACCGCCGTCATCGGCGTGCCCGGGCGCGAGGGCTTCCTCGTGACCGAGGCGATCCGCGGCGAGGGCGCCACGCTGCACGACGCCTCCGGCGAGCGCTTCGTCGACGAGCTCGCCCCCCGCGACGAGGTCTCGCGCGCGATCCAGGCCCTGCTCGAGCGCTCCGGGGAGCGCTCCGTCGGCCTCGACATGCGCGCGATCGACCCCGCGCACTTCCCCAACGTCGTCGCCGCGCTGCGCGACGCCGGCCTCGACCCAACGCGCGAGCTGATCCCCGTCGCGCCCGCCGCCCACTACATGATGGGCGGCATCGTCGCCGACCTGCACGCGCGCTCCACGCTCCCCGGCCTGTACGCCGTCGGCGAGTCCTCATGCACGGGCCTGCACGGCGCCAACCGCCTCGCCTCCAACTCGCTCAGCGAGTGCTTCGTGTTCGCCCGCCGCGCCGTCGCTCGACGCGCTCTCGCCACGCCGACGCAGGTTTGCGCCGCGGCGAGCGAGCACGAGTTGCAGCGCCTGCGCGCGCTGCCCGCGCCCGCCGTCGCCGACGCCCGACACGCGCGCCGCGCTGTGGCGCGACGCCGGCATCGTGCGCACGCCCGAGGGCCTGCGCAGCCTGCTCGAGGACCCGCACCCGCTCGCCCGCATGATCGCCCGCTGCGCGCTCGCGCGCACCGAGAGCCGCGGCGCGCACCTGCGCGCCGACCACCCCGAGCGCGACCCCGCGCTCGATCACCGCCACGCTGTCGTCGCGCGGCGATGACCCGCGTCGCCTGGCAGAGGAGCTACGCGCCGTGAGGCGCTCGCGCGGCTCTTCATAAATAAGAATTTCGGCCGCGATCTTTATGTCGGATCCTTTCTGTTTGCAACCGTGTTCGTTGCTGGGGAAGTTCTTGGAGGCGAACGGAGTCTCTGAGGATAGGCGGGTGTGCTCTCCGACGACGAGATCGAGCGAAAGAGGGCGAGGAGCAGTCACCATGTACCAGTTCAGTAGAGCCATCTACCGGGAGCTCGCGCCCCAGATCCAGGCTCCGCCGCCCGGCGCGCCGCGCGGCCAGCAACCACACCGCCGTGCTGCGCGCATGCGAGGCAGGTGATCACCCGCCTGGCGACCGACCGCCACTACTTCGCGCGCCCCGCGCGCACGCTGTTCTGCGACATCCGCAACTACTTCCCGATGTCCGCCCAGAGCCACGTCCACCAGGTGGTCACCCGCTACATCGGCTTCGCCCAGCAGTTCCTCGCCGAACACCCGCACGAGGGCTACACCGCGGTCAGCGGCGCGCCGCCGCAGTGCCGCGCCACGACCCGCAAGGGCTCGCCTTGCCAGCGCACGCCGCTGCCGCACAACGGCTACTGCCCCTCCCACCAGCACCTCGCCGACACCGAGGACCGCGAGCTGGCCGCAGCGTAAGCCTCGCGTAGGCTCCCAGGATGCTCCTGGGAGTCGATGTCGGCGGCACCTTCACCGACGCGGTCCTGCGTCGGCCGAGCGGCGGGCGTCCACACCGCCAAGGTCCCCTCGACGCCCGCCGAGCAGTCCGTCGGCCGTGCTCGAGGCCGTGCGCGCTGGTGCTCGCCCGCGCCGGCGCGCCACGCACACGACGTCGAGCGCTTCGCGCACGGCATGACCGTCGCCACCAACGCGCTGCTCGAGGGCCGCACCGCGCGCACCGCGCTGATCGCCACCGCGGGCTTCACCGACGTGATCGAGCTCGGCCGCCAGGACCGGCCGCACCTCTACCGGCTGTGCGACGCCGCGCCCGCGCCGCTCGTGCCGCGCGAGCTGCGCTTCGCCGCGCCCGAGCGCATGGGCGCCCGACGGCCCGCTGCGCGCGCTCGAGCCCGATGCCGCGCGCGCGCGCTCGTCGAGCAGCTCGCGCGCGCCGCGCCCGAGGCCGTCGCCGTGTCGCTGCTGCACTCCTACGCCGACCCCGCGCACGAGCGGCTGCTCGGCGCGCTGCTCGCCGAGCTGCTGCCCGGCGACGCACGTCTCGCTCTCCAGCGAGCTCGTCGGCACCTTCCGCGAGTACGAGCGCACCGCCACCACCGTGCTCGACGCCGCCCTCTCCCCGCTGCTGTCGCGCCTACCTGGCGCGCCTCGCGCGCGACGCCCGCGCGCTCGGCGCTGCCCGAGCCCGCAGATCATGCAGTCCTCCGGCGGGCTCACCGACCGCCGCGCGCGCCGGCGCCCACGCCGCGCTCACCGTGCTCTCCGGGCCCCGCCGGCGGCGTCGGCGGCGCGCTGCTGCTCGCGCGAGCTCGCCGGCGAGCGCGACGTGCTCTGCTTCGACATGGGCGGCACCTCCTGCGACGTCTGCCTGATCGACGACGGACAGGTCCCCGAGACCGCCGAGCGCACCATCGCCGGGCGGCCGCTGTCGCTGCCCGCGCTCGACATCCACACCGTCGGCGCGGGCGGCGGCTCGATCGCCTGGCGCGACCCCGGCGGCGCGCTGCGCGTCGGCCCAGCCTCCGCGGGCGCCGACCCCGGGCCCGCCTGCTACGGGCGCGGCGGGCGCGCAGCCCACCGTCACCGACGCCAACCTGCTGCTCGGCCGCCTGCTCGAGGACTCGCCGCTCGCGGGCGGCCTCGCGCTCGACCGCGGCGCCGCCGAGCGCGCGGTCGCGCGCCTCGCCGCTGAGCTTGGCCTCGAGCCGCTCGCCTGCGCCGAGGGGATCGTGCGCGTCGCCGAGGCCGAGATGCTCGGCGCGCTGCGCGTGATGACCGTCGAGCGCGGCATCGACCCGCGCGGCTTCGCGCTGATGCCCTTCGGCGGCGCCGGGCCGCTGCACGCCGCCGCGCTCGCGCGCCGAGCTCGGCATCGCGCGCGTGCTCTGCCCGCGCGCCTCCGGCGTGCTCTGCGCGCTCGGCCTCGCCGCCGCCGCGCCGCGCCGCGACGCCGCGCGCACGGTCATGCTCGGCAGCTCGGCGACCGCGCGCTCTCGCGCCGAGCGCCTCGCCGCACGAGCGCGCCGCGCTCCTCGCCGCAGGCCGGCGGCGCGCTCGGCCAGACGCCCAGCGCGCGTGCGCGTGCGCTACGAGCTGCGCTACCGCGGGCAGTCCTTCGAGCTGCCCGTGGACGAGGAGCAGTCGAGCCCGGCGCGCGCGGCTGCGCGCGCCGGGCCTCGATCGCGAGGGCCTGCGGGCGGCCTTCGCGCGCGCCCACGAGCAGCGCTACGGCTATCGCGACGAGGACGCCGAGGTCGAGCTCGTCAACGATGCGCGTGTCGGTGTGGGGCGCAGCTCGCCGCCGCTGCGCGCCGGCGGCCGGGCGCCGGGCCGGCCGCGCGCGCCGCGCGAGCCAGCGCGCGGTCCTGCTTCGACGGCGCGAGCCTGCCGACGCGCGCGTGCTGCGCGGCGAGCTCGCGCCCGGCAGCGCGCTGTCGGGGCCATGCCTGTGCGCGCTGCCGGAGTCGACCCTGCTGTCCCGCCCGGCTGGTCGGGCGAGGTCGACGCAGCCACGGCACGATGCACCTGAGCAGCGCCAGCGGAGGACGCTGACAGCGGTGAGCGCGACGCTCGACCCGATCGAGCTGCAGGTCGCTCACCGGCGCGCTGCGCGCGGCCTGCGAGGAGATGGGCGCCGTGCTGATCCGCTCGGCGCACTCGTCGAACATCAAGGAGCGCCGCGACGCCTCGACCGCGCTGTTCGACGCCGACGGGCGAGATGGTGATGCAGGCCGAGCACATCCCGGTGCACCTCGGCGCGATGCCCGCGGCCGTGGCGGCGGTGCTCGGCGAGCACCATCGCGCCGGGCGTCTCGTGGATCCTCAACGACCCGTTCGCCGGCGGCACGCACCTGCCCGACATCACCGTGATCACGCCGGTGTTCGCCCGCCGGCGCGCTGATCGGCTTCGCCGCCAGCCGCGCCCACCACGCCGACGTCGGCGGCGCGCGTGCCCGGCTCGATGCCCGCCGACAGCCGCCGCTGCGAGGAGGAGGGCGTCGTGATCTCGCCGCGGCCGCTCGACGAGCGCGCGATCGAGGAGCTCGTCGCGCGGATGCGCCAGCCGGCCGAGCGCCGCGCCGACCTGCGCGCGCAGCTGGCCGCCAACCGCATCGGCGCGCGGCGCCTCGCGCGAGCTCGCCGCGCGCCTCGGCGCCGAGCGCCTGCGCGAGGCGACCGACGCCGTGCTCGACTACTCCGAGCGGCGCACGCGCGCCTGCCTGGCCGCGCTGCCCGACGGCGAGCTGCGACGCCGAGGACGTGCTCGAGGCGCCGCGAGGGCGACCTCGCTGCTGCGCCTGCGCGCGGTCGCTCGACGGCGAGCGGCTGCTGCTCGACTTCGCCGGCAGCGCGCCGCAGCACGAGGGCAACCTCAACTGCCCGCTCGCGGTCACGCGCTCGGCCTGCCTGTTCGCCGTGCGCGTGCTCACCGACCCCGACATCCCGCCCACCGCGGGCGCCTACCGCCCGATCGAGGTGCGCGCCCCGGAGGGCACGCTGCTCAACGCCCGGCCCGGCGCGGCGGTCGCGGCGGGCAACGTCGAGACCTCCTCGCGCGTCGCCGACCTCGTGCTCGGCGCCTTCGGCGCGCGCTCAGGGCCAGGGCACGATGAACAACCTGACGCTCGGCGACGCGAGCTTCTCCTACTACGAGACGCTCGGCGGCGGCCAGGGCGCGTGCGCCGACGCCGACGGCCCGAGCGGCGTGCACGTGGCGATGAGCAACACGCTGAACACGCCGATCGAGGCGCTCGAGCGGGAATTCCCGCTGCGCGTGTCGAGTACGCGCTGCGCCGCGGCTCGGGCGGCGCGGGCGCCCACCGCGGCGGCGACGGCGTCGTGCGCGAGCTGCAAGCGCTCGCCGAGATGAGCTTCTCGCTGATCGCCGAGCGCCGCCGCCACCGCCCGCGCGGCGCCGACGGCGGGCAGCCGGGCGCGCGCGGGCGCGACCTGCTCGACGGCCGGCCGCTGCCGGGCAAGATCACCGGCACGCTGCACCCGGGCCAGCGGCTGCGCATCGAAACGCCCGGTGGAGGAGGATTCGGGGATGCCTGAGCACGAGAGCACTGAGCGGACGCGGGATCGCATCGGCTTCCTCGGCCTGGGGATCATGGGCTCGCGCATGGCCGCCAACCTCGCGCGCGCGGGCTTCGCCGCTGACCGTCTGGACGCACACGCCCGGCAAGGCCGAGCGCTGGGCCGCCGAGCACGGCGCGCGCGCCTTCGCGACCCCCGCCGAGGTCGCCGCGCAGCAGCGACATCGTCGTCAGCATGGTCGTCGACGGCGAGCAGGTCGCCTCGGTGCTGCTCGGCGAGCGACGGGGTGCTCGAGGCCGCGCGCGCCGGGGCTGCTGTGCGTCGACATGTCCACGATCGGCCCCGCCGACACGCGGCGCATCGGCGCCGCGCCTGGCCGAGCGCGGCGTGGCGCATGCTCGACGCGCCCGTCACCGGCTCCTCGCCCGCGCGCCGAGGACGGCTCGCTGACGATCATGGCCGGCGGCGAGCGCGAGGACTTCGAGCGCGCGCGGCCGCTGCTCGAGGCGATGGGCAGCCTGATCGTGCACGTCGGCGAGCTCGGCCAGGGCCAGATGCTCAAGCTGATCAACAACGCCCTCGGCGCCGCCAACGCCGCGGCGGTCGCCGAGGCGCTGCTGCTCGCCGAGCCACCGGGGATCGACCTCGACGCGCTCGTCGAGGTCGTCTCCGCCGGCTCCGGCGCCTCGGCGCAGCTGACGCTGAAGTCCGGCGCCGATGCGCGAGCACGACTACACGACCCTGTTCAAGACCGCGCACATGCTCAAGGACGTGCGCCTGTGCCTGCGAGGAGGCCCAGGCGGCCGGCGTGCCCTTCCCCGCCGCCGCGCACGCGCGCGACCTGCTGACGGCGACGATGGGCCGCGGCCACGCCGAGCAGGACTACGCCGTCGATGATCGAGGCCGCCGAGGGGCTCGCCGGCCGCCGCCTGTAGACGCTCCATGCGCTGCGCCGACTAGCCGAGCCAGCCCGATCCGACAGTCTGCGCCAGAAAAACCGGCTCGATTTGCAGGGGATTTGGGATTTTCGCTCAGGTTTCGTATCTTTAATGGACCGTGCGGCGCCCTCGAGGGCGACGCGCGCGAGTGTCAAGTCCTGCCGTTCCCTCTCATCTCGTTCGTCCCTTCTTCCATGCCAATTGCTTTCAAAGAATGGGCTGTCACCGTCCGCGCTCTGGCGGAAGGCGAGCAGCTCATAACCCTCCGCAAGGGCGTCCTGCCGCAGCGCGGACAAGCCGTTCAAGCTCGCCCACGAGCGCTTCTTCCTGTACCCCACCTTCGACCACCAGCCCGGCGACCTCGTGCGCGAGTCCCACCAGCCCGAGCTGCGCCGCGCGCTCGAGGAGGGCGTCTGGAGCGACGGCGAGCCGCCGCTGCACACGTTCGTCTCGGGCGCGCCCGCTGCAGCAGCCCGACCGCGTGCGCATCCGCGCGTGGGCGGAAGTGACCGACCACTTCACGATCGTCGACCCGCGCTGCGTCGACGCGCTCTCGCCGTTCTACGTGTGGACGCCCGACTACGCCGAAAAGCGCCTCGGCTGGCGCGGCCGCCAGCCGCTGCACGTGCTGCTGCTGCGCACCTACCGCATCCCGCGGCCGGTGACCGTCAAGGTCAAGGACGAGTACACCGGCCCCAACGCCTGGGTCGAGCTCCAGCGCGAACTGCCGTTCGAGGGCACGCCCGTGCTCTCCGACGCCGAGTTCGAGCGCGCCTCCGAGGAGATCCGCGCGATCACCAGCGAAGCGCCGGCCAGCCCGTCCTCGTCTAGCAGCGACGCGTCCGGCTCGCCCGACTGGGCCGCTCGAACGCGAGCGCTTCGCGCGCGGCCTCGCGCGCCGGACTCGGGGACCAGGATCTCGCGCGGGCCGATCATCGGCGAGTAGCCGCCGATCGAGTTGCGCAGCAGGCACGGGATCCCCTCCTCGAGCAGCAGCCCCGCGATGAACTCGGCCTCGGGCTGGTTCTTCGCGCGGGCGACCTTCACGAGCGCGCCCTCGGCGTACTGGGGCTTGATCTTGCGCGCCGTCGCTGGCGCTCGCTGGCCGCGTGCTCGGCGCCGCGTCGGATGCACGAGCGGCATCCCGCAGGCCTCGCAGAAGCGCTCGCTCGGCGCGTAGGCGCGCGCGCAGGTCGGGCAGACGATCGGCTCCCCGGCGTCCATCAGCGCACCTCGAGCGGGACCTCCCGGACCTCGCCGTCCTCGATCAGGTAGGAGCGCACCTCGGGCTCTGCGCCGCGGCGAGCCCGACGATGATCCACTCGACGCCCGGCCAGTTGGCGGCGAAGTTGATGTCGGTCTGCGACGGATAGGGCGGGCTGCGCACGTGCGAGTGGTAGATCGCGCCGAGCTCGTTGCCCTTCGGCTTCGATCGCAGGTACAGCGCCAGCAGCTCCTTCGGGTCGATCTCGAACTTCAGCGGGCTGGCGTGGATGTTCGTCGCTGCACGCAGCACGCGCACGGCCTGCGCGCGGCGGCTCTCAGGCGTCGACGGCGACGACGCCGCAGACCTCGTTGCCGGGGTCCTCGAGCGCGTGCGCGACCAGCTCGTCGAGCAGCTCGCCGGAGATCTTCATGCCCGTCCGCCCTCGCTCGCGCGGGATCGCGTAGGCGCCTACCACCAGACGGTCGAGTCGAGGTTCTCGATCTCGTCGACCGGCAGCGTGTAGATGCCGCTCGAGAGGTACTTCCAGCCGTCGTCGGCGACGACGAACACGACGTTGCCCTCGTCCAGCTCGCCGGCGATGCGCACCGCGATGCTCGCGATCGCGCCGCTGGAGACGCCCGCGAACACGCCCTCCTCGTCGAGCAGCTTGCGCGTCCAGAGATCGCGTCGCGGTTGGTCACGAAGATCTTGCGGTCGAGCAGCGAGATGTCGATGATCGGCGGGATGAAGCCGTCGTCGAGCGAGCGCAGGCCCTGCACGGGCTCGCCCTGCATCGGCTCGGCGGCGACGATCTTGACGGCGTCGCCGAACGTCTCCTTCAGGCGCCGGCCGTTGCCCATCAGCGTGCCGCCGGTGCCGAGCCCGGCGACGAACGCGGTGACCTCGTCGAGCTCTTCGAGGATCTCCAGCGCCGTGCCGTTGTAGTGGGCGTTCGGGTTGGCCTGGTTGCCGTACTGGTAGGGCATGTAGCAGGAGGGGTCTGCGGCGGCCAGCTCCAGCGCCATCGCGACGGCGCCGTTGGAGCCCTGGTCGCCCGGCGAGTAGACGATCTCCGCGCCGTACATGCGCAGCAGCTGCGTGCGCTCGGGGGTCACGTTCTCGGGCATCACGACCTTCAGCCGGTAGCCCTTGCGCGAGCAGATCATCGCGAGCGAGATGCCCGGTGTTGCCGGAGGTCGGTTCGAGGATCGTCTGGCCAGGCGCGATCGCGCCCTTCTCCTCGGCGTCCTCGATCAGCGCGCGCGCGACCCGATCCTTGACCGAGCCGGTCGGGTTGCGCGACTCGAGCTTGGCCCAGATGTGCACGCCGGGCTTGGGCGAGAGACGCGGCAGCTCGACCAGCGGCGTGTTCCCGATCGACTGCACGATGTCCGTATACCGGCCCCCGCAGGGCCTGTTCCTGAGCCTCTCCGCCGCCATTACTTCACGGAATATAGCGGGGCGCTTGAGCGGTGTCGCGCACCGGATTGGCTGTACGGCCAGCCGACCACTAAGATCCCGAAGCGATGGCCGCCGCGCACGACAGCTTCGACTTCGACTGGCTGGTCGTCGGCTCCGGCTTCGGCGGCAGCGTCTCGGCGCTGCGCCTCTCCGAGAAGGGCTATTCGGTCGGCGTGCTGGAGTGCGGCCGGCGCTTCGCAGACCACGAGTTCCCACGTGCGACGGCGGATCTCAAGCGCTACTTCTGGAACCCGCGGCTGGGCATGAAGGGGATCTTCCGGCTGACAACGTTCAAGGACGTGTCGGTTGTCTCCGGCTGCGGCGTCGGCGGCGGCAGCCTCGGCTATGCGAACACACTGTACGTGCCGCCGAAAGCGTTCTTTGAAGACCGCCAGTGGGCTGGCATGACCGACTGGGAGAGCGCGCTCTCGCCCCACTACGCCGAAGCGCAGCGGATGCTCGGCGTGGTCGAAAACCCGCACGAGGACCCAGCCGACCAATTGCTGCGCGAGCTCGGCGAGGAGCTCGGCGTGGGCGACACCTACAAACGCACGCCCGTCGGCATCTTCTTCGGCGAGCCGGGCAAGACCGTGCCTGACCCGTTCTTCGACGGCGAGGGACCGGATCGGACCGGCTGCAAGCTGTGCGGGCGCTGCATGGTCGGCTGTCCCCACGGCGCGAAGAACACGCTCGTGAAGAACTACCTGTACTTCGCCGAGAAGCTCGGCGCCCGGGTAACGCCCGAACGCACCGTCATCGACATCCGCCCGCTGGGCGCCTCCGACGGCAGCGACGGCTATGAGGTCGAAAGTGTCCGCTCGGGCGCGTGGCTTCGCAAGGAACGCCGCGTCCAGCGAGCACGTGGCGTGGTGGTGTCAGCGGGGCCGTTGGGAACCAACAGGCTGCTGCAGCTGTGCCGCCTGAAAGGCTCGCTGCCGCGCATCTCCGCGCGTCTGGGCGAGCTCGTGCGCACGAACTCGGAGTCGATCCTCGCGGTGACCGTGCCTGAGGACTACCCCGACGACCTGATCAAACGCGTCGCGATCACCTCCTCGATCTACCCCGACCCGCACACGCACATCGAGACCGTCACCTACGGCGACGACGGCGACTCGATGCACCGCCTGAACACGCTGCTCGTCGGCGACGGCACGCGCGTGACGCGCCCGCTGAAGTTGATCGGGCAGAGCCTGCTCCACCCCAAGCGCGTGGCGCAGGTGCTGTTCCCCAAGCACTGGTCACGGCGC
The DNA here is from genome assembly GCA_963735615.1 of uncultured Solirubrobacteraceae bacterium. Taxonomy (GTDB): domain Bacteria; phylum Actinomycetota; class Thermoleophilia; order Solirubrobacterales; family Solirubrobacteraceae; genus Palsa-744. The sequence continues at coordinate 599,361 of CAVTLO010000003.1, read as the reverse complement.
ACGATCATCCTGTTGGTAATGCAAACGCTCGACAACGCGATCGCGCTGCGCCCGCGCAAAGGACCGTTCGGCACGTTCTGGCTAAGGACCGAACAGGACCCCGAGCGCCCGATGCCGACGTTCATCCCGATCGCCAACAAGGCCGCCGAGTGGTTCGCCAAGCGCACTGGCGGCATCGCCCAAAGCTCGCTCACCGAGGCGCTGTTCAACATCCCAACCACCGCGCACATCCTCGGCGGCGCCGTGATCGCACCCGACCCCGAGCGGGGGGTCGTCGACGCCCAGCAGCGCGTGTTCGGCTACGAGAACCTGCTTGTCTGTGACGGCTCCGCGGTGCCAGCCAATGTGGGCGTGAACCCCTCGCTGACGATCACCGCACTGGCAGAGCACGCGATGAGTTATGTGCCGGTGGCGGGGGGCGGTCCAGCGGCCCAGCAGGCGCAGAGCCCCGACGCCGTCAGCGCAAACGGCAGCGCGGTGCAGGCCCCGGTTGCGGGCGACGTGGCCGCGTAGCGGGTCACTAGCTCATCCCCCACGCGATTCCCCGGCCTCGAGCTGGGTCAGTGCCGCCACGTCTTCGAGATCGACCGGACGGGCGCTCGCGCGCTTCATGTTGATCAGATCGTCGCGACCGACGACGGCCAGCTCGAGCTCGCCAAGTTTGATCTCCAAAGCGCGGGCACGGAGCTCGTCGTAGGGAGGCGCACCCGGCGCCTCGAACAGAACATCGATTGCCCCATGGCGGGTCGCGAGCTGCCAGAGTGCCGCGCGCGGCAGCGTCGTCGCGTCAATCTTCAGGTGCTCGCTGGCGGGGTTGAGAATCCGAGCGTCGAGCTCGTTGAGGGCATCGGCCAATCGGGCCAGGTTGACAGGATCGGGGCTCGGGTAGACATCGATGTCGACGGTCGTCCGTACGTGCCCATGGGTCTGGACAGCCAGTCCACCGACGATCACGTAGGCGACGGCGTGCCGGCTGAGCGCGTCGAGGATGCCCTCGGCGTCGAGCGGTGTCTCACGATCCACGGCGTGCCTGCGCTCCAGCCTGCCGCAAACGTCCTGCCAGGAGATTCGCTGAGATGGCAAGCTCAAGCCGCTCGGAGGGAGTGCGTCGGCCGGACGCGGCTAGATGAACCGGGTCCCATCGCCCGCTCAGCCGCCGCACCTGCAGGTCTGGCTCGAGACCCATCGCCAGCATCAGCGCCCGCACGGTATCCCAATTCGGGGCGGTCAGGCCGCGCTCGATGCGACTCACCGCCGCTTGCGTCGTGCCCGCACGGAGCGCAAGCGCACGTTGGCTAAGGCCAAGCTGCTCGCGATGCCGACAGATCAGTGTTCCAGGAGTGTCGATATATATAAGTATATCGAGCGCTGGATACTTGGACTGCGTATGGAGCCCGCCGGCGGCTGCTAGCTGCGCCCGCCGGCCATCGCCGGCAGGATCACAAGCGTGTCCGCCTCGCCGACGGCGGTGTCCAGCCCGTCGAGCACGCGCACGTCCTCATCGTTGAGGTAGACGTTGACGTAGCGGTTAAGCGCCCCGTCCGCTGAGAACAGCTGGTCCTGAGTGGCCGGATGGCTGGCGGCGAGGTCGCGCAACACATCACCTACGTTCTCGCCGGAGGCGCCGACCTCCTTCTCGCCGCCGACGGACGCACGGAGGACCGGGGGTATCTTGATCGTGGCCATGTTGATGCGGGAGCCTACCCCGCAGCGGCGCAGAATGCCTCGTAATCGGGGAACACGCCCATCTCCTCGTCGGCGATCTCGTCGGGCGCGCGCGAGCAGATCGGGCACTCGGGGTCGCGGTGGACCTTGACCTCCGTGAGCGTCGCGCCGAGCGCGTCGTACAGCAGCAGGCGCCCGATGGCGGGGTCGCCGATGTCGAGGATCAGCTTGACGACCTCGGTCGCCTGCAGCAGGCCCATCGTGCCGGGGAGCACGCCGAGCACGCCGTTGGCGCCGCACGAAGGCGCGAGCTCGGCCGGCGGCGGCTCGCGGAACAGGCAGCGGTAGCACGGTCCGTCGTACGGCTTGAACACCGACAGCTGCCCGTCGAAGCCGAGGATCGAGGCGGACACGACCGGAATCCGTAGGCGCACGCTGGCGTCGTTGAGCAGGTAGCGCGTGGGGAAGTTATCGACGCCGTCGACGATCACGTCGTAGCCGTCGATGATCTCCATGATGTTGGAAGCGTCGATCCGCGTCTGGTACTTGACAACGTTGACATCCGGGTTGAGCGCGTGGATCGACTCCTCCGCGGAGTCGACCTTGGGGATGCCGATCCGCTGCGTGGAGTGGATCACCTGGCGCTGCAGGTTGGAGAGATCTACCTCGTCGTCGTCGACAATCCCGAGCGTGCCGACGCCTGCTGCCGCGAGGTACAGGGCCGTCGGCGAGCCGAGCCCACCGGCGCCGAGTAGCAGCACCTTGGCGTCGAGCAGCCGCTGCTGGCCCTCCACGCCGATCTCGGGGATCAGCAGGTGGCGCGAGTAGCGCTCGCGCTGTTCGGCGCTGAGCGCGCGGGGGATCTCGACCTCATAGCCGCGGTCCTTCCACAGCGTGATGCCGCCGGTCATCGAGCGCACGTGCTCATAGCCGAGGTCGTCCTGCAGTGTGCGGGCAGCGTAGGCCGAGCGGTTACCCGACTGGCAATACAGGATCAGCTCGGCGGAGCGGTCAGGCGCGGCGCTCTCGATGCGTGCCTCCAGATGTCCCCGTGGGATGCTCTTGGCGCCGGGTAGATGCCCCGTGGCGAACTCTTCGCTGCCGCGCACGTCCACGATCGTCACGCCCTCGCCGATCAGCTCGTTGACCTCGGACGGGTCAACCTCTTCTATCTGGCTCTTGATTCGGCGGAGAAGCTCCGCACCGGAGACGCTCATCTTGAAAACTCCTAAACCAGGGTCGGGATTCAGGGACTTCATAAAGTGTAGCGACAGTTGGCGGGCTTGCCGAGCGTAGCCTTAAGCCAGCTGCCGCGCGCATGTTCGCCGCAACTCTCCGTATAGCCATAGCTATACAGCGGTTCCAATCGAACACACAAACCCCCGGACCTCCCCCGCGTCGCCCGGCGGCCCCGGCACAGCCGGCTCAGGAGACGAGCAGGTACGTGAAGCCGACGGCGCTGGGACTGGCGGTGCTGGAGCCTTCGTAGGTGGCCTTCGCGCGCCACTGCCCGACGGCTGGCGGCGCGAAGGGAACGGTGGCGAGGCCGCCGCTAGCGAACGCGTGCGCTTCGCGGTAGAACTGCCAGCCGAAGACGGGATCGAAGCGTTCGATGTCGACGCTGACCGGCCCGGACTCGGCGGGCGCGACCTTGACTTCGATGCCGAGCCCCTGGCCGGGCGCGGCTTTGGAGCTCGAGAAGGAGATGCTGGTGGCGGTAATCGTGCGCGACTCGCGTACCAGCGTGAAGCTGCCGGAGCTGCCGTTTCGCACGGACACGACCGCGTAGTAGGTGCCGGGGAGCAGCTGGTGGGTCAGCGTCTGCGAGCCGCTGCCTTCGCAGTCACATTCGATGACGTTGCCGTTCTGGTTGCGCAACTGGAGCTTGAATTCAGCCGACCCGGGAGCGCTGAGCTTGAGCGTGAGGTTGGAGTGGCTTGTGACTTCCATGCGATAGAGGCGCAGCACCTGCACGCTGCGGCCATCGAGGTAGCCGTGCGCGTGGGCGTAGTTTCCGAGTGCCTGCCCGGGTGCGGTCTCGTCGGCGCCGACGGGCGCGATCTGCAGGTGGAAGCGCTGGACGCCCCTGTGCGAGAAGCGGGGGGTGATCTCGAAGCTGTAGCGCCCGCCCTGGCCGGCCCCCGGCGTGAACAGGCGAAAGCCGCCGCAGTGGATGCTCACTAGCGCGGAGCCACCGCCGAATTCTTCTTCTTCGCCGCCGAACGAGCTGGTGCCAGGAGCGAACAGAGCGCCGCTCACGCAGGCGCCATTGCGCGTCTCGTTTGCGAGGCTGATCATATAGCTGACCCCCGCGTGCAGCGTCACGGAGTAGGCGGCGTTGACGTCCTGAATCCGATCGACCTGGCCGCTGACGCCCCCGGCGGGAAGCGGCGGGCCCGGCGGCTGAACCGCGGGTGTCGGCAGGAACACTTCGAGCGTGAACGGGGCGAGCCGGGAGTCCTGCAACGCCGCCACGCGGATGTCGTACAGGCCGTTCTTGGCGGCGGCGAACGAGACCGACGCCTTGCCCTGGGATTCGGTCTGCTGGCAGCCGACGGAGATCAGCTGCGAGCGCACGGCGTGGTAGACGTCGATCGTCGCATCGAGCGCGCCGGAGGCGGCCAGGTCGAGGGCGACCCGGTGCTTGGCGGGCAGCCGCACGCTGTACCAGACGGAGCTGGCCGTCGGCACGTCGCAGGCGGATTCGCGTTCGCCGGCTTCGGTGGTCGCACCGACGGTCGTGCCGTTAATCGACGCGGGCAGGGTGTGGATCGCCTGCGCGGCGGCAAGCGTGTCGTTGGCCGGCGCCGGCGGTGGCGGTGGTCCAGTCGGCGAGGTGGTGGTGCCTTCGCCGAATGCACCGGCGGTCAAGAGCATCGCCGCGGTTAGAGCGAGCGCAAGCGCACCCGCGAGCTTTCGAGCGATCGCCGCCGCAGAGCGTCTGCGCTGGAGCATCGTCGGTAGCTTACGCAGCGTGGCAGTCGGATCTACCGCGCGCTCGGACGGTCCCCTCAGACCGACGCCCACCGTCGCGATCCTGGCGCTCGTATTGGCGATCGTGAGCGCCCTGTCGGGCTGCGGCGGGCAGCGCCCTGCTGACGGAGCCTCCTCGCCATCCCCCACGTCCTCCGCCGGCCCAGAACCGGCCTTCGAGGGCGCGCCGTTTCCCGGGCGCGGCATCGCCGTCCCGGGCTTCACGCTGCGCAACCAGTACGGCGCCCTGGTGTCGGTGGGCGAGTACCGCGGCCGGGTCGTGATGCTGACGTTCCTGTACTCGACGTGCGGGGACACGTGCATCGTGATCGCGGAGCAGATCCGCGGCGCGCTGAACGAACTGGAAGAGGAACACGCCCCGCCGCCAGCCGTCTTGATCGTCAGCGCCGACCCGGCGGCTGACTCGCCCGCGAACGTGCGGCGCTTCCTGACGCAGGTGTCGCTGACCGGGCGCGTCCAGTACCTGACCGGCACGCTGGCGCGGCTGCGCTCGATCTGGCGCGCATATGGGGTCAAGCCGGCGAGCGTGGGCGCGCGCAAGTTCGACGAATACGCGCCGGTGCTGCTGCTCGACCCGACCGGGCGCAAGCGGGTGCTGTTCGAGTCCGAAGAGCTGACGCCGGAAGGTCTCAGCCACGACACCCGAAAGCTGCAGCGCGGCGGGTGACGCCACTGCCACCCCTCTGGCGATCTACAAACGGGCTGATACCCTAGCTGCGAGGTAGGAAATGTTGCGATGATGTTCTCAACCAAGGCCGAGTACGGCGTACGCGTGATGGTCGAGCTCGCCAGGCGTGCGGGCGGGGAGGATGGGTGTCCCGTTCCCCTGGCGGAGATCGCCGCGCACGACGGTCTGCCGCTGGCGTATCTCGAGCACCTGGTGGCGCGCCTGCGCAAGGCGGGGCTGGTCGACTCGCGGCGGGGCTCGCGCGGCGGCTACATGCTGGCGCGCCCGGCGAACGAGATCACGATGGCGGAGGTCGTGGAGGCGCTTGAGGGCTCGATCGCGCCGATCGAGTGCATCTCGCAGGCGCCGGACGGCTCGATCGTGTGCTCGCGCGAGTCCAGTCTGGACCATGTGTGCCCGACGAAGCTACTGTGGACGCGGGTGCGCTTCTCGATCGTGAACACGCTGCGCGAGACGACGCTCGCGGATCTGCTCACGAGCCCGACGCTACCGCGGGACCAGTCCGGTCCCGCCGGCCCGACGCTGCCGACGCTTGGCATGCAAGCGCTGACGGACGCTGCCCAACCATCAACCCTGACGACCGGAGCCTGACCACAGAACATGGCCGACCTAGAGATCAAAGACCTGCATGTACGCACCGACGAGCGCGAGATCCTGCGCGGCGTCGACCTGGAGATCAACCGCGGCGAGATCCACGCACTGATGGGCCCGAACGGCTCGGGCAAGTCGACGCTGGCGAACACGTTGCTGGGCCACCCCTCATACGAGATCACGGAGGGCTCGATCACGTTCAAGGGCGAGGACATCACGGAGTCAGAGCCGCACGAGCGCGCGAAGGCTGGCCTGTTCCTGGCATTCCAGTACCCGGTGTCGATCCCGGGCGTGTCGGTGGCGAACTTCCTGCGCATGGCGATCAACGCCAAGCGCGACGAGCCGATCCAGGTGAAGGAGTTCCGCACGCAGTTGCAGCACGCGATCGAGTTGCTGGACGTGGACAAAGCGTTCACCTCGCGCCACCTCAACGACGGCTTCTCGGGCGGCGAGAAGAAGCGCGCGGAGATCCTGCAGATGGCGATGCTCGCCCCGGATATCGCGATCCTCGACGAGACCGACTCTGGCCTTGACATCGACGCGCTGCGCACGGTCGCGGAGGGCGTGCAGCGCCTGCACGACGAGCAGGGCCTGGGCGCGCTGATCATCACCCATTACCAGCGCATCCTGCACTACGTGAAGCCCGAGTTCGTGCACATCCTGATGGACGGCAAGATCGTGCTGGAGGGCGGCGTGGAGCTGGTCGAACGCCTGGAGCGCGAGGGCTACGATCAGATCCGCCAGGAGGTTGGCGCGGGCTCGGCCGGCGCTGTAGCGGCCGGTGACAGCGGTGTCTGAGCCCAGCGGCGTGACGAACGACGGAGCAACTGGCAACGGCGGCGCGAGCGTGTCCAGCAACGGCGCCAAGCCGGTGCAGATGAAGGCGGGTCGCCACCGCGAGGCGTCGCTTTACCACGCGCTGCACGGTGCGGGAGCGGGCGACGGACGCACACTGGGCCAGTTGCGCGAGGCGGCGCTGAGAGCGTACGAGAGCGTGGAGCTGCCGGTGTGGCGGCGCTCGGGCTTCTGGTCGACGAGCCTGCAGAGCCTGGACCTGGACGCGCTGGAGACGAGCGTGCAGGAGCAGGGCGTGCCGGATGTCGTTACGCGCACGCTGCCGAACGGGCCGCGCGCGGGGCGGATTGTGCAGAGCGCGGGTGCGGTCGTGCAGGTGGACCTGGACGAGAAGTTGGCGCAGCGCGGCGTGATCCTGTGCTCGCTGGAGCAGGCGTTCGAGCAGCACACCGAGCTGGTGCGCGAGTGGTACTCCAAGCGCCTGCCGATCGACCGCCACAAGCTGGAGGCGGCGAACGCGGCGCTGTGGACGGGCGGCGCGTTCCTGCACGTGCCGCACGGCGTGGTCGTGGAGGAGCCGTTTGAGATCGTGTACGCGATCGACCGCGCGGGCGTGGCGCAGTACGGGCGCACGCTGGTGCTGGGCGGTCCGACGAGCGAGTTCCGCGTGCACGAGTACGACCTGGCGGAGGACTTCGAGGGCCAGGCTCTGCACGCGGGTGCGTTCGAGTGCTACCTGCAGGACGGCGCGCGCTGCCGCGTGGCGCAGTTCCAGGATTGGGGCTCGGGCGAGGTGTACGACGTCTCGACGCGCTTCGTGGGTGTGGGCCGCGACGCGTACTGTCACTGGCTGCCGGCGCTGCTGGGCGGCCATTTGGTGCGCCAGCACCTGGAGCTGGCGGTGAGCGAGAAGGGCGGCGACATGGCCTTCCGCGGGCTGTTCTTCGCGGAGGAGCACGAGCACCTGGACGTGTTCGCGGTGGACCTGCACGAGACGGGGCCGTCGGGCGGTGACGTGCACTGGCGCGGCACGGCGACGGGTGAGAGCCGCGCGAGCTTCGAGGGCCTGATCCAGATCGATCCGGGCGCGCAGCAGACGCACACGTACCTGCAGATCCACACGATGATGCTCTCACCGAAGGCGCGCCTCGACGCGATCCCGTCGGTGCTGGTGTCGGCGGACGACGTGTCGGCGTCGCACGGCGGCACGGTCGGCGAGCTGGACGAGACGGCGATCTTCTACATGCAGTCGCGCGGCCTGGATCGCGCATCAGCGGTGCGGGTGATCGTGGAGGGCTTCTTCGAGCCGCTGGTGGCGGAGCTGCAGGACGAGGCGCTGGAAGAGCTCGTGCGCGGCAGGGTCGCGGAGAAACTGGCGGCGGCGCGCGAGGACATCGAGGCGTATGCCACCAGTCGCTGAGAACGACGTTTTTAAGGGGAGCCCCTCCGGGGCTCTGGCGGGCGTTCGCAGTGACTTCCCGATCCTGTCCCGGGAGCTCGGCGGGCGTCCTCTGATCTATCTGGACTCGGCGGCGAGCTCGCAGAAGCCGGAGGTGGTGATCGAGGCGCAGGCGGAGCACCTGCGCAGCCACAACGCAAACGTGCACCGCGGCGTGTACGCGCTGGCGCAGGAGGCGGACGCGGCATACGACGGCGCGCGCAGGCGCGTGGCGGCGTTCGTGGGCGGCGAGCCTGAGACGACGATCTTCACAAAGAACGCGACGGAGGCGATCAACCTGGTGGCGTACGCGTGGGGCCGCGCAAACGTGGACGCGGGCGACGCGGTGCTGGTGACGCAGATGGAGCATCACGCGAACCTGGTGCCGTGGCAGGTGCTGTGCCACGAGCGCGGCGCGCAGCTGCGCTACCTGGAGGTGGACGAGCATGGCGAGCTGTCGCTCGCGCAGCTGGACGAGGAGCTGGCGCGCGGCGACGTGCGGCTGCTGGCGTTCGCGCACGTATCGAACGTGCTAGGCACGCTGAACCCGGTGGCGGAGATGACTGCGCGGGCGCGGGCGGCGGGCGCGGTGACGCTGGTGGACGGCGCGCAGGCGACGCCGCACATGCCGGTGGACGTGGGCGCGCTGGGCGCTGACTTCTACGCGTGGACGGGCCACAAGGCGCTGGGGCCGACGGGCATCGGCGTGCTGCACGGCGACCGCGAGCTGCTGGAGCGGATGCCACCGTTCCTGACGGGTGGGGACATGATCGCGTCGGTGGACTTCCAGTCGGCGACGTGGAACGAGCTGCCGTACAAGTTCGAGGCGGGCACGCCGCCGATCGCGGAGGCGGTGGGCCTGGGCGCGGCGGTGGACTACCTGCAAGGACTGGGCATGGAGGGTGTGCGCGCGCACGAGCGCTCGCTGACGGAATACATGCTGGCGCGCCTGGCGGAGGTCCCGGGGCTGCGCGTGGTCGGCCCACAGACGGCGGAGCGCCGCGGCGGCCTCGCGTCGTTCACGATCGAGGGCATGCACCCGCACGACGTCGCGGAGCTCGCAGACCGCGCGGGCGTGTGCATCCGCGCGGGCCACCACTGCGCGCAGCCATTGATGCGCTGCCTGGGCGTGAGCGCGACGGCGCGGGCGAGCGTGGGCGTGTACAACGACGCGTCGGACATCGACGCGCTGGTGCAGGCGCTGCTGGCCGGTCGCGAGGTCTTCGGGCTGTAGGCCTGCGGCGCCCCCCGTCGGGAGCGCCCGGTGAGGAGCCAGAGCGCGGGGCGCGCGACGCCAGAGCGGATCGGCTCAACCGTGCGGCGCACGGCGATCCGTCCGCGCGGTGGCACACGATGCCGGACCCGTTTTGACGCGCACATCGACGACACCGCTCCGCTCGTGGCAACGCCACGCGCTTGACCGTCTGGCCGGCTGGCAGGAGGGGCCGTTCCTGATCTCGGCGGCGCCGGGGGCGGGCAAGACGCGCCCGGCGCTGGAGCTGGCCCGGGAGCTGCTGTCGAGGCGGATCATCGCGCGGGTGGCGGTGCTGTGCCCGACGACGCCGCTGACGCGCCAGTGGGCGGCCGCGGCGGCGGCGCTGGGCGTGCAGCTGCAGCCGGACGCTCCAGGGCCGAGGCCGCCGCGGGACTTCGACGGCGTGGCGGTGACGTACGCGCGCGTGGCGAGCGACCCGGGCGCGTGGGCCGCGCAGGTCTCGCCGGAGACGCTGGTGGTGGTGGACGAGGCGCATCACCTGGGCGAGGATCTGACGTGGGGCGCGAGCTTTCGGCGCGCGTTCGCGGCGGCGCCGCGCTGGCTGCTGCTGTCGGGGACGCCGTTTCGCTCGGACGCGACGCCGATCCCGGGCGTGCACTACGACGAGGAGGGCCTGGCGGTGCCGGACGTGTCGTACACGTACGCGCAGGCGGTCGCCGATGGTATCTGCCGGCCGGTGGCGTTCGTGACGTTCGACGGGACGCTGTCGTGGCTCAGCGGCGATGACGTGATCGAATCGTCGTTTGAGACAGTGCTGGGCGCGCGCGAGGCCAGCCGCCGCTACCGCACGGCGATCTCGACGGAGCTGCCGGACGGCCTGCCACGGATCGTGGGAGAGGCGGACGCGAAGCTGCGCGCGCTGCGCGCGGAGGGTCACCGCGACGCGGGCGCGCTGGCGGTGGCGGCGGACGCCGAGCACGCGCGCCGGATCGCGAAGCTGGTGACGGAGGCCAGCGGCCACCCGCCGTTGGTGGTGCTGCACACGGAGGCGAACGCGGCGCGTAAGCTGCAGTCCTTCCGCGACTCGCGCGAGCCGTGGATCGTGGCGGTGAACATGGTGTCTGAGGGCGTTGACATCCCGAGGCTGCGTGTAGGCGTGTACGCGACGGCGGCGAAGACGCCGCTGATCTTCCGCCAGATCGTCGGGCGCTTCGTGCGCACGATCCCCGGCCGCCCGCCGGAGCCGAGCTGGCTGTACCTGCCGGCCGAGCGGACGCTGCGCGTGCACGCGTCGGAGATCGAAAGCGAGCTGCACCAGGCGCTGCGCCGTGAGGAGCCCAGCGAGGGCCTTGAGGAGCTGCGCGAGCGGCGCACGAGCGAGCCCTCGCCGAGCGCAGAGTTCGTGCCGCTGAACGCGGAGTTCGCGGCGCAGATGACCCTGTTCGGCCCGCCTCAGCCGGCGCCCTCCCCCGCCCCCGTCGCACAGCTGCCGTCAGCGCCCGAGCGGCCAGCGGCGGCGGCGTTCGAGCACCGCGAGCAGTTGCGCCAGGAGCGCAGCCGGCTGGTGGCGGAACTGCACCGGCGCGACGGCCGCAGCCACCGCGAGATCAACGCGTGGCTGAACCGCGCGGTGGGCGTCGGGCGTGTGGATGCGGCCAGCATCAAGCAGCTCGAGCGCTCGATCGACGTACTCGTGCGGGAGCTCACGCGCATCACCCGCCGCGCGGCGGCCGGCTGATTCGGGCCGACCTACTACCGTGGGCGGGCAACGGCCTTTCCCACCCCGAACCGTAACGCCATGGACGACCTGTACCGCGACTACATCCTCGACCACTACAAGCATCCGCACAACTTCGGCGAGCTCGAGCCGCACGACCTGCAGGCCCTCGAGCACAACCCGCTATGCGGCGACGAGTTGGGCGTACAGATCCGCGTCAAGGACGATCGCATCGAGGACCTGCGCTTCCAGGGCCACGGCTGCGCGATCTCGCAGGCGTCGGCGTCGATCGCCTCGGAGGAGCTAAAGGGGATGACGCTGAAGGAGGTGGGTGAGCTGGGCGCGGACTGGATGATCGAGCTGCTCGGCATCCCGGTGTCGGCGACGCGGCGCAAGTGCGCGCTGCTGAACCTGAAGGTCGTGCGCGGCGCGGTCACGGGTGACCGCGACTGGCCGTCCTGAGTCAGCCCTTTGCGACGGTGAAGCCGAGCGTCACGGGCGTCGAGGCGAGGCCGATGCTGTTAGTGGCGAGGATCACGACCGCGTAGCGACCGGGCGCGAGCTTGGTCCTGGATGAGACGCGCCCTTGGAAGACGACCTGGTTGGTGCCGATCTGACCTGTAAACGAGAGTCGGCCGACCGTCACGGTTCTGCGACAGCCTCTGTGCTTGGCGTTCTTGCGCGTCCGCGCCACGCACTTGTGGTGGACGCTGCTGCCGGCGAGCAGCTGGGTAAAGCTGAAGGTCACGGTGGCGGGCTCGTTGAGCACGAACGAGAACGTCGTGCCGACGGGCGGAGCCTTTGCTTTCCTGCGCCTGCTGATCTGCGCGAGCTTGTGCCCCACGCGCCAGGTGGACGCCGACTCGTGCGCCGCGGTGATGGTGGGCGGCGGCGCGACGACGGTGACAGGTGGGCTGGCTGCGCTGGCGGTGACGAGGAACGGGTTGGGGTAGGTGGCGGTCTCGGTGCATACGAGCGAGTCGCTGACCTGAGTAATGGTCGGGGTGTAGGACGGGCCGGTCGCGATCGCGGAGCCATTGAGCAGCCACTGGTAGCCGTCGAAGCCGAAGAGGCTCGGCGACGGCTGCAGCGAGCCCCACGAGTTCCACGTGAGGTTGCAGGTCTGGGGTGTGCCGACGAGCCCGCCGCCGATGATCGATCCCGGTACGACGGCCGGTTCCGGGGCGCCCACGCTGATCTGCCCGATCTGGTTCTTGCCTTGCTCGGTAAACCACAGCTGGCCGTTTGCGCCGGGTGCGATCTCGAGCGGCCCGCTCCCTGCGGTGGGGGTGAGGAACTCGCTGATCGCGCCGGCGGGCGTGATGCGCCCGATCGTGCGTCCGCCGCCGCCGCCGAACTCGGTGAACCAGACGTTGCCGTCAGGACCGGCGGCAATGCCCACGGGATCGCTGTTTTGGGTAGGAATCGGGAACTGGGTGATCGTGCCGCTCGGCGTGATCCGGCCAATCTGGCTGCGACTACGGTCGGTGAACCACAGGTTTCCGTCGGGGCCGGTCGTGATGTCTTCGGGTTCGCTGTTTTCGAGCGGTTCGCCCACCTGAGGGACTTCGAATTCGTTGAGTGTGCCGGTTGGCGTGATCACCCCGATCTTGTTGCCGTACGGCTCGGTGAACCACACGTTGCCGTCGGGGCCCACCGTGATTCCACTGGGCGAATGTTTGGTGGGGAATTCGGCTACTTCGCCGCTGGGCGTGATCCGCCCGATGCGGTTGCGCTGGCTCTCGGTGAACCACAGGTTGCCGTCGGGCCCGAGCGTGATGCTTTCGGGGCCGGTTTCCTTTTCGCGGGTCGGGAATTCGGTGATCGCGCCGCTCGGCGTGATCCGTCCGATGGTTTCGCCCTTTCGTTCCCTTTTTCCACTGCCGTACTCGGTGAACCACATGTTGCCGTCGGGGCCCATGACGATGTCGGTCGGACCGCCTTCGGCGATGGGAAGCGGGAATTCGGTGACGACACCGGCCGGCGAGATGCGGGCTATCTTGTCGGCTTCAAACTCCGTGAACCACACATTTCCGTCGGGCCCCGGCGCGATGCCCGACGCGCCGCTTTCGGCGCTCGCGATCGGGAACTCCGTGATCGTGCCCGTTGGCGTACCCCAAGCAGTGGCGGTGAACACGAGCGAGGCAAACAGCGCGAGCGCGCCTGCCAGCGATGCGGCGCTGGCTCGCGCCGGCGAGCCAGCCGAAGTCGCCGTCATTGAGCATGCGGGTAGCGACGAACGCCTCACTGTCCCGCGTTAATCGGCCAACCAAGCCCGCTCCTTGAGCCCACTCGGCACCACAACACGACGGCTTCAGTGTTGGGTGCGTTGCAGCCAGCGCTCGAACAGCGGGTCGACGATGACGAAGCGTCCCGCGAAGCGCTCAGGTCTTACGCGCTCTGACCGCCGTCCCGTATGCGCAGATCTCCGTCCAAACCGAGCCGAGCTCGGAGGTATCGAAGCGAAACGCGACGATCGCGTTTGCGCCCCTCGCCTCGGCCTCTTCGGTCAGTCTTTCGGTGGCATCCTGGCGGCCGGCCGCGAGCATCTTCGTCATCCCCTTCAGCTCGCCGCCCACCAGCGACTTGAGGCTCGCGCCGATCTGAGAGCCGAGGTTACGCGAACGGACCGTCAGCCCGAACACCTCGCCGAAGACCTCCTCGATCTCATAGCCAGGTAGATCGTTCATCGTCGAGATGATCATGCGTAGGACATAACCTACCGGGTCGAGATGACGGCTGCCGAGCTGCTCCTGCATCCTGTTGTGACGGCCGCACGGGAGCTCTGGTGAAGGCCGACCAGCCTCCGTCCGGCGCGATCCGAGCGGTCCTCACCGGCAACGTCCAGGGCGTCGGCTTCCGTGAGGCGACCCGGCGTAGAGCGGCCAAGCTGGGCGTCAAGGGATGGGTGCGCAACGCGGAAGACGGGAAGGTATTTGTCCATGCGGAGGGTCCGCCGGCCGCGATCGAGGGGCTCGTCTCGTTTCTGCGCAAAGGCCCACCGGGCGCCGCGGTGGCAGACGTGAGCGTGGAGGACGTCCGTGTAGAGGGTCACGAGCAGTTCGCGATCCGCGGTGTGAGCGCGGGCGTGTTCGTCGTGCAGCAGCACGCGGCTACGGCGCGCCACTTCGATCTGCGCCTCGAGGTCGCCGGTGTGATGCGCTCGTGGGCGGTGCCGAAGGGCCCGTCGCTCGACCCGTCGGTCAAGCGCCTGGCGGTCCAGGTTGAGGATCACGACATCGAGCACAACCCCTTCGAGGGCGCGATCGAGCGCGGCGGCGTGATCGTGTGGGACCGCGGCCGCTACGAGCAGGGCGGGAGGGTCGCGTGGCCGGAGGCGCTCGAGCGCGGGCACGCGGTGTTCGTGCTGCACGGCGAGAAGCTCCGCGGTGGCTTTGCGCTGCAGCGCACGGGAGCGTGGACCGGTCCGAAGTCCCAGTGGCTGCTGCTCAAGCGCCGCGACGAGGACGCGCGCCCCGGCTCGGACGTCGTCGCCGAGCAGCCAGCCTCGGTGCTCAGCGGCCGCACACTGGACGAGTTGCTGGGCGAGGGAGCGTAAACGGGGCGCCGACCTGCGCGGCACTCGCGGCGAGGACCGTCGGGCTCGGTACAATTCCTACTCCAGAGCACAGGATTGCCAAGCGAACCGCCGCGAGGAGCCCAATGGCCACGATTGACCGCACGAAGATCGATAAGCCCAGCCCGATAGTCGAGGACGAGCAGGGCCAGCTGCGCGCCCGTCAGGGCATCTCGCGCGAGGTCGTGACGGAGCTCTCGAAGATCAAGGGCGAGCCGGATTGGATGGCGGGGAAAAGGCTGAAGTCGCTTGAGATCTTCGAACGTAAGCCGATCCCGACGTGGGGGCCAGACCTGGGCGGCCTGAACCTCGATGATCTGGTTCTGTACTCACCGCCGACGGCGGGGCGCTTCAACAGCTGGGACGACGTTCCGGAGGACATGAAGCAGACCTACGAGGACCTTGGCATCCCCCAGGCCGAGCGCGAGCACCTTGCAGGCGTGGTCGGGGTGTGGCGCCAAGAGCCCGTGTACGAGGGCCTCAAGGAGGAGTACGCCAAGCAGGGGATCCTGTTCTGCTCGATGGACACCGCGATCACCGAATATCCGGAGCTCGTGCAGAAATACTTCATGACCAAGTGCGTGCCCGCGCAGGACAACAAGTTCTCGGCACTGCACGGCGCGGTGTGGTCGGGCGGAGCCTTCTGCTACATCCCCAAGGGCGTCAAGTGCGACCTGCCGCTGCAGTCCTACTTCCGTATGGAGGGGGCCGGCGAGGGCACCTTCGAGCACACGCTGATCATCGCCGACGAGGGCGCTGAGGTGAACTACATCGAGGGCTGCACGGCGCAGACCTACAGCGTCAACTCGATGCACTCTGCGGTCGTCGAGATCTTCGTGCACGAGGGCGCCAAGGCGCGCTACACGACCGTCCAGAACTGGTCGAAGGACGTCTACAACCTCAACACCAAGCGCGCGGTCGTAGAGGCCGAGGGCACGGTCGAGTGGGTCGGCGGCTCGATGGGCGCCAAGTACGTGATGCTCTACCCGGGCTCGTTCCTGATGGGCGAGGGTGCACGCGCCGACCACCTGAACGTTGGCGTGGCAGGCAAAGGCGTGCACAAGGACACTGGCGCGAAGGTCGTGCACCTGGCGCCGAACACGACGTCGAACATCCTCGCCAAGTCGATCTCCAAGGACGGCGGGATCATGGGCTACCGCGGCCTGGTCAAGATGGGCCACAACTCCGCGGGCTCGAAGGCGCGCGTGCAGTGCGACGGGCTGATGATGGACGGCGAATCGAAATCCGACACCTGGCCCGACATCCAGATCCAGAACCCGCACGTGACGGTCGCCCACGAGGCGACGGTCGGGCGCATATCCGACGACCAGCTCTTCTATATGGGCTCGCGCGGCTTCACCGAGGACGAGGCGGCGGCGATGATCGTCAACGGCTTCATCGAGCCGGTCACGAAGGAGCTGCCGATGGAGTACGCGGTCGAGCTCAACAGGCTCATACAGCTGGAGATGGTCGGCTCCATCGGCTGAGAGACGCGATTTGCTGCGCCTGCCGGCGTCCTCCCCCTCCGGGGACGATGCGATCACTCGTGTGCCGAGCACACTTCGCTCACTGCGTCCTGGCACGCTTGCGACTCCCACCTCTCAGGGGCCGCGCTGACCAGCCTTGCGCCCACCTGTAGATACCATCGTTGCGCCGCTGTTCCCGACGCGGCTGCCGTGGGTGAACGCAAGCGGGCCGCAGTCGATCATCCAGCAGGGCAAGCCGATGCTGGTGGAGTTCTGGGACTTCTGCCGGCCGAGCTCGCTGCGCACGCTGCCGTATGTGATGGCGTGGCAAGAGCGCTACGCCGCGGCGGGCCTACGTGTGATCGGAGTGCACTGCCCCGGCTTCGCAGCCTCACACGACGAGCAGGCTGTGAGGGACGCGGTCGCGCGGCTGGACATCGACTACCCGGTGCTGATCGACAGCGAGCTCGAGCTGTGGCACGAGTACGAGAACGTCGGCTGGCCCGCGCGCTACCTGTTTGACGGCCGCGCGCGGCTGTGCCATTACCACTTCGGCGAGGGCGCCTACGCGGAGACGGAGCTGGCGATCCAGGAGCTGCTCGGCGTCGAGCGCGAGCCGCTCGCGCCGATGCGCCCGGAGGATGCTCCCGACGCGCTGCTCGCGCCACAGACGCAGGACCAGCAGGGCGCATACTGCGGCCTGTATGAGGCGGGCGGCGTGTGGGCGGTGCTCGCCGGCAGCGGCACGGTGCGAGTCAACGGCGGCCCTGCAGCCGGTGGTCTAGAGCTGGAGGTCTCCCATCCCGGCGCGTACTCCCTGATCGAGCACGAGCGCCATACCGCGGGCGTGCTGAAGCTGGAGATCGGCGCTGGCGTCAACTGCCTGGCGACGTGCTTCACGCCTGGCTTCGCCTGATCCCTCGACCAGCGCGGCTCAGCGCGCGACGCGGACCGGACTGGAGCTGATCTGCGCGTGCGTACGGTCCTGGAGCAGGCGCATGACGGTCGGCGGACCGTCATCTGCGACGAGCACGCACGTCCCCGGCCAGTAGGGGCTGTCGCTGGCTTGGCCTCCGAGGAAAACGCGCGCGTAGGTCCAACTCCCGGCGTTCACTAGGCGCGCGCCTCCGCACCCCCGCCACTCTCGCCGCTCGTCGCCGGGAAGCGGCCCGGCACGGTGGGTGTGGCCGAACACGACGTACGCCTCGCCGAGGTCCAGCCGCGCCGCCACCTCGCCCATCGCCGTCAGCCCGGCGCGGCGCAGCGCGCTCATCGACACGTCCGCGCGCAACGGCCCGAGGCCAGCGCGGTTGAGCGCCGCCACCGCAAGCGGGAAGCCGGCGACGATCGCGCGGCGACGCAGCCACCGTGCGGGCGCGCGGCGCGGGCGCACGGAACGTGCGCCACCACCCCTGAGCGCGTCCCACGCGCTGGCGGTGGCGGCCCCGTTGAGCGCTGCGCCCGTGGGGGCGTCACGGGCTACCGCGTCCCGCCAGGCGAACATCGGCGCGCCGACGGCCTCGTAGTCATCGACGCAATGAAACGCGCTGGCGGGCCGAGCGAGCAGGCGGCTCATCGCGCCGGCGGCGAGGCGCTCGAGCGTCGGCACCGTCAGATGGCAGTCCAAGTAGTGACCATGCGTGGCGTAGACGTCCGGGCGCAGCCACAGGCCGGGGTAGGCCACGCGCACGGTGGCGGGTGAGACCCAGCCTGCGATCCGCGCGAGCGTGGGTGAGACCTCAACGGGGTCGAGGAGCTGCTCGACGCCGAGCGGCGGCGGCGGCTCGTCCTCGCCGCGGCGCGCAAGCCACGGTTCGACGAGTTGGTGGTCGTGGTTGCCGGCGACGATCACCAACTCTCTGCCCGCCAGCGTGCGTCCGAGGTCCTCGAAGAACGGCCGCGCCGCGGCCAGCGCTTCCCGCGGCGGCCCATGTCGCAGCTCGATCACATCGCCGAGCAGCACCACGCGCTCGACCTCGGCGATCGCCTCGAGCAGCGGCGCGCGCAGCTCGGAGCGGCGCAACAGATCGGATCCCGAGACGCTGCCCAGGTGCAGATCGGAGATGACTAGAGTGCGCAGGCTTCGCGTATCTGCTTGGGGAGCATGAAGCGGACGTCCTCGCGGATCACGTCGAACTCCGATATGTCGCGCACGCCTCGCGCGCGGAAGAGCTCGACCAGCTCGATCACGAGCTCCTCCGGCGCACTTGCGCCTGAGGAGATACCGACCACGCGCCGGCCTGTTAGCCACTCCTCCTCGACCTCGTCCGCGGAGTCAATCAGGTGCGCGTCCGTGCCGCAGTCGCGGGCGACCTCCACCAGGCGCACCGAGTTGGAGGAGTTTCGCGAGCCGATCACGAGCATCAGATCGCAGCTGTCCGCCATCTGCTTGACCGCCGCTTGGCGGTTGGTGGTCGCGTAGCAGATGTCGTCGGTGCGGGGTCCGACGATGCTCGGAAAGCGCTCGCGCAGCCGCTGCAGGATCGCGCTCGTTTCATCGACGGCGAGCGTCGTCTGGGTGATGTAGGCGACGCGCTCGGGGTCCTCGATCTTCAGCTCATCGACATCGTGCTCGTTCTCGACGAGCACGATCTGCTCCGGCGCCTCGCCCATCGTCCCTTCGACCTCCTCGTGCCCGTCGTGTCCGACGAGCACGATCGTGTAGCCCTCCTGGGCAAAGCGAGCGGCCTCGCGATGGACCTTCGTCACGAGCGGACAGGTGGCGTCGATCGTGCGCAGGCCTCGCTCGGCCGCGCCCGCGCGCACGCTGGGGGCGATGCCGTGCGCGGAGAACACGCACACCGCACCATGCGGCACCTCGGTCTGCTCGTCGACGAAGATCGCGCCACGCTCGCGCAGCTTGGCGACGACGTGCTTGTTGTGCACAATCTCCTTGCGCACGTACACGGGCGCGCCGTGGATCGCAAGCGCGTGTTCAACTGTCTGCACGGCCCGGTCGACGCCTGCGCAGTAGCCGCGCGGGGCCGCCAGCAGCAGCTTTTCGACGCTGTTTGACATTGGGTGCCATTGTAGGGGTCAGCTCGGTACGCTAAGCCTGATGAGCCAACGCCACCTCGACCGGCTGACTCCGGTAGACGCCTCGTTTCTGCACCAGGAGAGCTCCGTCTCGCACATGCACATCGGCGGGCTCACGATCATCGAGGGTCCGCCGCCGGAGATGGAGGAGTTCCTCGAACAGATCCGGCGCCGCCTGCACCTGGTCCCCCGCTATCGCCACAAGCTCGCGCACACCGCGATCGACAGCGGACGCCCGGTGTGGATCGACGACCCGAGCTTCAATCTCGATTATCACGTCCGCCACACCGCCCTGCCCGCCCCCGGGCAGTGGGAGCAACTGCAGGATCTGACCGCGCGGATCTTCTCCCAGCAGCTCGACCGCTCCAAGCCGCTGTGGGAGATGTGGTTGATCGAGGGATTGGAAGACGATCGCTTTGCGCTGATCACGAAGACCCACCACTCGCTGATCGACGGCATCGCCGGCGTCGATCTGGCCACGGTGCTGTTCGACCTCTCCCCCGATCCGCCGCAGATCCCCTATTCGGGGCGCCCGTGGCAGCCCCATCCCGAACCGGGCACCGCGCAGCTGCTGGCCGCCGGCCTGATGGGCGCAGCACGCGCAGCAGTCACACTGGCGGAGGGCGCGATCGACGCGATCGCCCACCCCGAGCGTGCGCTCTCGCGCGCTCGTGAGGCGGCCGAGGGCGTCGGCGAGATCGTGTGGGCGGGCCTGAACCCCGCTCCTGAGACTCCGCTGAACGTGCCGATCGGGCCGCACCGGCGCTTCGTCGGGGTCACCAGCCAGCTCGACGATTTCAAGACCGTCAAGAACGCCTTCGGCGGCACCGTCAACGACGTGATTCTCGCCGTCGTCGCAGGCGCGTTGCGGTCCTTCCTGATCGCCCGCGGTAGGCACACCGCGGGCGTCGAGATGCGCGCGCTCGTGCCCGTGTCCGTGCGCACCGAGGGCGAGCACCACGAGGGCGGCAACCGAATCGTCGTCATGCGTGGCCCACTGCCGATCTACATCAGCGACCCGCTCAACCGGCTGCGCTTCGTCTCGAGCGCGATGGACGGCCTGAAGGAGTCAAAGCAAGCACTCGGCGCGGAGGTGATCGCGGGCGCCCAGAACTTCGCCCCGCCCACGATCCTCGCACAGGCCTCCAGATTGAACTTTTCAACGCGCCTGTTCAACCTAATCGTGACGAACGTACCAGGACCGCAGTTCCCGCTGTACGTCCTCGGGCGCGAGATGCTGCATGCGATTCCCGTCGCGTTCCTGCCCGAAAACCACGCGCTGGCGATCGCGATCATGTCCTACAACGGCCAGATGAACTTCGGCCTACTCGGCGACTTCGACGCGCTCCCAGACATCGAGTCGATTGGTGAGGACATCGCCGCCGAACTTGCCACGCTCGTAGCGCTCGCACGCGAGTCTGCCGCGAGCCACTCGAGCGTCGCTCAGTAGCCGAGCGCGAACTTCGCGTCTTCGCTCATCATCTCCGGCGACCACGGCGGCGTGAAGACCATCTCCGACTCCACCGTCTTGACGCCGTCGACTTCGCCTACGAACTCTTCGATCTGTTCGTTGACCTGCGGGCCGATCGGACACCCAGGCGTAGTCAGCGTGAACGTCACACGTACGTTGCCCTCCGCTACCTCCACGCCGTAGATCAGCCCCAGCTCGACGAAGTCCAACCCAAGCTCCGGGTCGATCACGTTCGACAGCGCCTCCATCACTTCGTCCTCGGTAGGCATCGGGGGAATCGCTGCGGTCTCGGACATCGAATGCCAGTCTAGTAGCGTTGCCGGTGTCGTCGGAGTCCGGGGCTTGGCTGGCTGCTCGGCCGACGCCTGCCGCGTGGTGTCATCCATGCTTGATGGAGGAATGCGCCAGTCGGGCGAGCAGGACGGCTTTCGTCTGCGTTTCAGTCGGTCCGGGGGACAGCTTGAGCATCGCCAGACTGGCGCTCAGCCGTCCATGAGCCGCGCTGAAGAGCCCGCGCCCGACACCGTCGATCTTGAGCGTTACGCTGCTGATCCTGCCTGCTGGGAGCGAGAAGCCGCCGCTACCGATGAGCGCTGTCTTGGGCTGCCCGCTCCTGGTCTTGACCCTGGCCCTCAGCATCAGCTTGCCACTGCACATGTTGGTGCCCGTCCCCGTCCAACTGAGCTTGACGGCCGCCATCCCATCGTTTTGTACGGCTACCGTCGCGCTCGCGAGCGACGTCCTACAGTTCGCTGCCGGAACAGCGAACGTCGCCGAGAGCGTCCCGTTCGTCGCTGTCGTCGTTGTCGTCGCCGTTGCCGTCCTCATTGCGAAGGCTTCCGTCGTAAATGCCTGGTCGAGGCCCGGGCTGGTCCCGCCCGTGTTGGTCGCGACGATCCGAAAGTGATAGGTGGTGTTCGCGCTGAGGCCGCCCAGCGTTGCGGACACCGTCACCGGACTGGTGCCGGCCCCCGGCAGCGCCGCGCACGGCACACTCGATCCGTACGACACCGAGGCGCCATAGTCGAACTGACACGCGCTCACCCGCCCACCGTTGGGGTTCACGCTCGCACGTAGTGTCGCAGCGGTCTGCGTCAGCGACGACGCGGCGGCGCTCAGCACAGTCGGGTTGTCCGGCAGCGTCGTGAACGTCTGGTCCTCACCGGTGCTCGTGCCACCGGGGTTGGTCGCGACGATCCGAACGTGGTAGGTGGTGTTCGGGGCAAGTCCCGCTAGCACCGCGCTCACCGCCATCGGTTCGGTGCCCACTTCGGGTGAGGGTGTGCAGGGCACAATGCTCCCGTAAGATGTCGTCGGGCCGTACTCAAACTGGCAGTCACTCCCACGACCGCCGTTCTCGTTCACAGTTGCGTCCACGCTCACTGAGGTCTGCGTGACCGACGATGCTTCGCCGGTCACCACCGCGGGTGCGTTGGGGAGCGTCGTAAACGTCTGGCCCAGCGTGTCCTTGCTCGTACCGCCCGGATTGGTCGCGACGATTCGGAAGAAATACTTCGTATTCGCACTCAGCCCCTGCAGCTTGGCGGATACTGGCACCTGTTCGCTGCCGGCTCCCGGTTGCGATTCGCACGGAATTGGCTTGGACCCGTACGCTTCCGACGTGCCGTATTCGAACTCGCAGCTGCTTACTTCCCCACCGTTTGGATTCACCAGCGCGTTGAGCGTTGCCGAGGTCTGCGTCACCGACGAAGCCGCCCCTGTCACGACTTCCGGACCCGGTAGCGTTTCAAACGGCATGCGCCCTTCGCCGAAAGCGTCTTCGCCAAAGGAGTTGATCACTTCGAGCGAAACGCTGTAGCGTGTGCTTGCGCTTAGCCCTTCAGCCAGCGCCGAGACTTTCACCGGGCTCTTGCCAGACAGCGGCAACCCTACACATGGCGTAATCGTCACTTGCGGCTTCGCCGTCAGACTTTCATAGTGGAAGTAGCACTGCGCTATGACTCCGCCGTTGGGATTGATTTCCGCGTTCAAGACCGCCGATACCTGCCCGATAGCGGACGGTTCCGCGACGATCACCGTCGGTGGACCCGGAGCCGTTTCGAATGTCTGGTCGGTACCCGGACTCGTGCCGCCCGCATTGGTGGCCACGATCCGGAAATGATAAGTCGTGTCCTTGAGCAGCCCCGTCACCGACGCGGACACCGCCACGGGGCCTGCACCCGCTCCTGGCGGTGCGATACAGGAGGCGCTATGTCCATAGCCGACCGTTGCTCCATATTCGAAGTAGCAAGCGCCAACTTCGCCGTTATTGGGGTTCACGGTCGCATTCAACGTCGCCGCCGTCTGCGCCACCGCCGTGCCCGACCCGGTCACGACCGTCGGCGGATTGGGCAGAGTCTTGAATGTCTCATCGACGCCCGTGCCGGTGCCGCCGGCATTCGTCGCGACGACCCGGAAGTGGTAGGTCGTGTTCGCGCTCAGCCCCGTCACCGCCGCGGACACCGCCACGGCACTGCCGCCAGACCCCGGTGACGGCGTGCACGTGACGCTGGACCCATAGGACGGCGAGGTGCCGTATTCAAGCTTGCAGTCGCTTACCGACCCACCGTTGGGATTCACGGTCGCGTTTAGCGACGCCATCGTCTGCGCAATCGACGACGCTTTTTCCGTCACGACCGTCGGCGGGTTCGGCAGCGTTTGGAAGGTGTGGTCGCTGCCCGCGCTGGTCCCGCCAGAGTTGGTCGCGACGATCCGGAAATGGTAGGTGGTGTCAGCGCTCAGACCCACTGACGGCGCCGACACCGCCACCGGGCTACTCCCGGACCCCGGCAGCGACGAGCACGGAACACTTCTTCCATACGTTTCCGAGGTCCCATAGTCAAATTCACAGCTCGTGACTTCGCCCCCATTTGGATTCACGGTCGCGTTCAGCGTCGCCGTCGTCTGGGCAACCAATGAAGCTTCTTTGGTCATGAGCGTCGGGGCGTCGGGTAGCGTCGGGAACGTCTGGTCGGCGCCGAAGCTCGAGCCACCCGCGTTTTCGGCAACGATCCGGAAGTGATACGTCGTGTTCGCACTCAGACCTGTCACCGACGCAGACACGCCCACCGGGCTGGCGCCGGACCCAGGCAGCGCGGAGCAGGGCACTTCGTGCCCATAGCCGATCGTGGTGCCATAGTCGAAGTGGCAGCTGGTCACCGTACCGCCGTTGGGATTCACCGTCGCGCTCAGCGTCGCCGAGGTCTGGCTGACCGACGACGCCACTTTCGTCACGACCGTCGGAGCGTCCGGCAACGTCGCGAATGTCTGATCGGCACCTCTGCTGATGCCACCCGAGTTGATCGCGACGATCCGAAAATGGTATGTGACGTCAGCGCTCAGACCCACTGACGGCGCCGACACCGCCACCGGGCTACTCCCGGACCCCGGCAGCGACGAGCACGGAACACTTCTTCCATACGTTTCCGAGGTCCCATAGTCAAATTCACAGCTCGTGACTTCGCCCCCATTTGGATTCACGGTCGCGTTCAGCGTCGCCGTCGTCTGGGCAACCAATGAAGCTTCTTTGGTCATGAGCGTCGGGGCGTCGGGTAGCGTCGGGAACGTCTGGTCGGCGCCGAAGCTCGAGCCACCCGCGTTTTCGGCAACGATCCGGAAGTGATACGTCGTGTTCGCACTCAGACCTGTCACCGACGCAGACACGCCCACCGGGCTGGCGCCGGACCCAGGCAGCGCGGAGCAGGGCACTTCGTGCCCATAGCCGATCGTGGTGCCATAGTCGAAGTGGCAGCTGGTCACCGTACCGCCGTTGGGATTCACCGTCGCGCTCAGCGTCGCCGAGGTCTGGCTGACCGACGACGCCACTTTCGTCACGACCGTCGGAGCGTCCGGCAACGTCGCGAATGTCTGATCGGCACCTCTGCTGGTCCCGCCAGAGTTGGTCGCGACGATCCGAAAATGGTAGGTGACGTCAGCGCTCAGACCCACTGACGGCGCCGATACCGCCACCGGGCTACTCCCGGACCCCGGCAGCGACGAGCACGGAACACTTCTTCCATAGGCTTCCGAGGTCCCATAGTCAAATTCACAGCTCGTGACTTCGCCCCCATTTGGATTCACGGTCGCGTTCAGCGTCGCCGTCGTCTGGGCAACCAATGAAGCTTCTTTGGTCATGAGCGTCGGGGCGTCGGGTAGCGTCGGGAACGTCTGGTCGGCGCCGAAGCTCGAGCCACCCGCGTTTTCGGCAACGATCCGGAAGTGATACGTCGTGTTCGCACTCAGACCTGTCACCGACGCAGACACGCCCACCGGGCTGGCGCCGGACCCAGGCAGCGCGGAGCAGGGCACTTCGTGCCCATAGCCGATCGTGGTGCCATAGTCGAAGTGGCAGCTGGTCACCGTACCGCCGTTGGGATTCACCGTCGCGCTCAGCGTCGCCGAGGTCTGGCTGACCGACGACGCCACTTTCGTCACGACCGTCGGAGCGTCCGGCAACGTCGCGAATGTCTGATCGGCACCTCTGCTGGTCCCGCCAGAGTTGGTCGCGACGATCCGAAAATGGTAGGTGGTGTCAGCGCTCAGACCCACTGACGGCGCCGACACCGCCACCGGGCTACTCCCGGACCCCGGCAGCGACGAGCACGGAACACTTCTTCCATAGGCTTCCGAGGTCCCATAGTCAAATTCACAGCTCGTGACTTCGCCCCCATTTGGATTCACGGTCGCATTTAGCGTCGCCGTCGTCTGGGCAACCAATGAAGCTTCTTTAGTCATGAGCGTCGGGGCGTCGGGTAGCGTTTTGAATGTCCGGGCGTCGAGGATGTCGATGCTCGTGCCACCGAGGTTGGTCGCGACGATTCGGAACTGGTAGGTCGTGTTCGCGCTCAGGTCTTCCAGAGCCGCCGACACTGCCACCGGTTCGGTGCCGGCCCCCGGCAGCGAAGAGCACGGCGTGCTGAATTCGTAGAGCGCGGTGGTCCCGTATTCAAAGGTGCAACTGCTCACCTCGCCGCCGTTGGGGTTGACCGTGGCGTTCAGCGTCGCCGTGCCCTGCGTGATCGACGACGCCGCCGTGGTCAGGACCGTCGGCGCCGGCACGTAGCTGAACTTGTCGGCCGCGCTGGGTGCGCTGGTGCCCCCGGAAGTGGTCACGCTCACATCGGCGGTGCCTGCCCCCGCGGGGGCGACGGCCATGATCGAGGTCGCCGAGATCACTTCGAAGCTCGTCGCGTCGCTCGAGCCGAACTCGACCACCGCGGCTTCGTTGAAGTTAGTTCCGGTGATCGTCACCGGGGTCCCACCGGTTTGCGGACCCTGGTTGGGCGTCACGTCGCTGACGGTTGGGGGATTCACAAACGCCCACGCCGCCCCAATGTTGGCGTTGTCCGCGGGGCCACCGACGAGCGCTGAGTTGCCGTCGGAGGATAGCGCCACGCTTTCCCCGAACTGGCCTTCGCCTTCCTCTGCGCCGCCGGTGAGCTTTTCGCCCTGCAGAGCCCAAGGACCCGCTTCCGAGCGCATGAATAGCCATGCCGCCCCGGCGCTGGTGTTGTCGGCGGGGCCACCGACCAGCGCGATGGTGCCGTCAGAGGACAGCGCCACGCTTGAGCCAAACGAGCCTTCGCCGGTCTCGCCGCTGCCCGTGAGCTTTTCGCCGTACTGGGCCCAGGCTGCTGCTTGCGAGCGGGTGAACACCCACGCGGCCCCCGTGTTGGCATTGTCTGCGGGGCCGCCTACCAGCGCGGTGTTGCCGTCCGTGGACAACCCTACGCTTCGGCCGAGTTCGCCTGCGCCGCTCTCCCCACCGCCTGTGAGCTTTTCGCCCTGCTGGCTCCAGGCGCCTTCCGAGGAGGGCGTGAACACCCACGCCCCGCCAGCTTTGTCGCTGTCGCCGGGAGCACCAATCAGCGCGGTGCCGGCATCTTTCGACAGCGCGACGCTCCGGCCGAATTCGCCGCTGCCGCTCTCGGCGGCGCCAGTGAGCTTTGCTCCCTGCGTCGACCAGGTTTCGCCTGAGCGCGTAAACACCCACGCTGCCCCCACGCTGCCAGCGTCGCCAGGGCCGCCGAACAGCGCGGTGTCGCCTTTCGCGCTCAGCGCCACGCTGCGGCCGAATTGGCCTTCGCCTTCCTCTCCGCTGCCCGTGAGCTTTCCGCCCTGCTGCGTCCACGCACCGGCTTCCGAGCGCGTGAACACCCACGCCGCACCGACGCCTCCATTGTCACCGGGGTCGCCGACGACTGCGGTGTCGCCTTCAGCGGATAGGGCGATGCTGGAGCCGAATCCGCCGTCGCCGATCTCTTCGCCGCTGGTTGGCGTGAGCTCGGCCTGCTGGGTCCACGTCGAGCCCGTCCGCGTAAACACCATTACCGCGCCGGCTTCGTCATCGGCGCTGGGAGCACCGACCAGCGCGATATTGCCGCCGGCCGAGAGCGCGACGCTCTGACCGAAGTGGCCTTCGCCGTGTTCACCGCCGAGGAGCCCCTCCGGTGCCAGCGCCGCGTGCGCGTTGCCAGCGAGCGCCAGCCCGCACAGCACCGTCAGCAGCGCAGCCGCCAAGACCGGCCGCCAAGGAACTACGGCCCCAGCAGACGGCGCGCTTCGATCAATCAACGTGCGATCCATCGCAAAATTGCTGAGTGATCGGTCCATGGCATTCCAGTGCAGAAGGACCGAGGGCCCGCACCAGGCGGGCCCTCGGTCTCATTGCCGTGCTCTCTGTCCTACTTCTTCTTCTTCTTCGCTGAATACGCGCGCTTTGCTTTTGCTTCGCACGCGGCGCGCTTGCTCTTAGGCAGCTTCTTGCATGCCTTCAGCGCTTTCGCGAGCTTCTGTGCTGCCGTAGGCGGCTTGACGCTGCTGCTCACGCCCAAGACACCTGCTATCGGCGTGTACAGCGGCGTGGCGCCGCTCGTTGTGGTCGTGGTCGCTGTGACCGCGGCCGGGGTGGCAGATGCCTTCTTGGCTGCTTCTACTTCTTTTGCGCGCTGTTCATTAGCCGCTTTTTCTGCTGCTTCGTTCGCGGCTTTTTC
Organism: uncultured Solirubrobacteraceae bacterium; assembly: GCA_963735615.1. Lineage (GTDB taxonomy): Bacteria > Actinomycetota > Thermoleophilia > Solirubrobacterales > Solirubrobacteraceae > Palsa-744. The sequence goes on along the minus strand of CAVTLO010000003.1, from coordinate 571,715 downwards.
AGCGGCTGCTTTTTCGGCGGCTTCTTTTTCTGTGATCTTTTTTTCCGCCACTTCTTTCGTACGCTGTTCTTCAGCCTTCTTTTCTGCTGCTTCGTTCGCGGCTTTTTCAGCGGCCGCCTTTTCGGCTGCTGCTTTTTCTGCCGCTTCCTTCTTTTCTTTGGCTGCTTTTTCTGCTGCTTCTTTTTCCGCTTTTTCTTCCGCCGGCGTCACGAAGTTCACTTCGTGGTCGCGGAGGATGTTCTCTTCGACATATTCGACGTTCAGGTCGACGTGCTTGAGCGTGCTGTTCGTCACCTCAATGGCGACCAAGCCGTTCGAGTTTGTCGTCTCGCACAGCTTGCCTTCCTTGCCGGCGGGGTGCACGATCGTCGACGGTCCCACTTCCACGGTGACGCCCTTACCGAAACCGAGCAGGCCGTTTTCGTCGTAGACCGATTTGCCAGGGAATTGAGACACGGTTCCACCATTCGGAGTGACGAAGCACACTGCCTCGCCCACGAACGGCTTACCGTCGATGTCCTGAGCCTTGGCGACGATGATCTTGACTGTGTTTTCATTGCTGCCCGGGCCCTTCGAGAACTGGAACCATTCCTTTTCCCATTCGGACGTGACCGTCTTGGTCAGCGTTTCTGAAGCCTGGGCCGGGTAATCAACGGGCTCGTACGGATACAAGGCCTTTGCCGAGATCACCGAGTTGCCGATTTCCTGACCCTTCAGGAGCTTCAGATCGCAGCCGCCATCACCGTTCTTGATGATCTCGCCCGCTTTTTCTTCTTCGCCTTCTTTCAGCTCGGGCAGGTTTTCGAGGTAGAACCCATCGCCCGGCGTGTACGTGACATACGCCTCGCCACGCTCGTCCGTGTAGAACGTTTCAGTCAACGGACCACTCGGAGTTTCGTAGTTGCTCGGGTCTGCGCCTTCTCGCCGCAGGCATCCTGTCGATCCCGAGCTGCGATCGTTGGCGCTCTTGACCGAAGTCCAGAACGTGTACGGTTCCGGATGCTTGTTCAGGAACCCGGGGAAGTCGCCTCCGGGGCTCGGTCCGTCGATGCCCGAGACCTCATTGACGCCGGGGCGATCAGTGGCCGGGATGTACGCGCCGTAGTACGGGTTGTAAAGGTTGCCTGCTTCTTCGGAGTTACCGTTGAAGTTGTGGCTGTAGATCAGGGCCTTGCTTGCGCCCGAGATCTGCCCCACGCCACCGAGACCGCCCGATTCATTCCCCTTGATCGATACGTCGATCCGCATCGCGGGCATAGGGGCGTCGTCAGCGCTGAGTGTGCCATCGCTGAGCAACGTCTCGTTGGCGGCCTGCGGGTCATACGGCCCGACGGTCGCGGTTGCGCCCGAGGTGTAGCTGCTCAACGCGTCACGATAGAACGGATCGAACAGCGCGGACGGCGAGCTGGCGTTGTACCCATCCCCAGTGCTCGGCGTGCCGTGAATGTCCCATAGCCCCGGGTTGGTCCCCGGTTCTTCTGTTTCTTCCGTGCTGCTCGACAGCGTTTTAGCGAGCGTTGGCCAGGCTTCCGGCAGGGTGTAGCTCGGGGCCGTGAGGATGTTGTGCAAAGGAGCTGCTTCGATGACCGGGAAGCTGCCCGTCACCCTGATCTGCACCAGGCCTTTGTCTGTTTCTTCTCCCGAGAAAGGCGAGGGGATGAACTTGCCGTTGCCTTCCGGATCTCCCAGGAAATGAGACAGGTTGCCCGGGCCGGAGCCGTACAGTTGGTTCTGGAACACTTCGGTCCCCGACGCGCTCGTTCCTGCCTCGTGCAGCACCGGCTTGTTGACCGTCAGCCAGATCACGAGGAACTGCTGCGAGAACACGATCGTCCCGCTGCCCTCCTCCTTGACGACGACCCTGATCCGGGAGAGTCCGGGGTTCAGCGACTTGTAGTCGGTCGCGACACAGCCGTCGCCCTCATGGGCCGGCTCGGAGGACGCGAAGAACGCCGACGGCCCAGGATCGAAGATCTGGCCGAGGCTGTTGCCTGCTTCGCCATCCGGCGTTGGGACCTGGAACTGATACCCAGACCAGTCCTCAACAGCAAAGTTCGAGGTCTGGATGTTCTCCAAGTCATCCGCCGTGATCGCCGGGTCGCACGCCACGAGGCGCACGTGCTCCCCGACCCACGCGACATAGGGGACGTTGGCGGTCTGGGGCCCGTCAGGATTGGTGGTCTGCGGCGGACCCGCGTTGGGGGCGGCGGAAGCGCCTACCGTGAGCAAGCCCAGGGCCAGCACCGCCGCTCCTGTCGCGGAAGCGAATCCCGCGATCAATTTCCGTTTTATTAGTGTTGGTCGCATTCTGATGCGGCCTCCTCCTTGAATTAGAGTGGACTTACGTGCCGTCAAGACACGACAGACGTTTACGATCGGCCCATCGCGGGCAAATCGTAAGTCTGGAACTTACGGCCGATGTCGTCCGTCGGCAATAATCATGTGGGGTAGTCTTCGACTCGGGCAAACGGGTAGGTCGATACCTACCCTGAAGGACCACGGCTCATGGCGAGGCTAGCCTGCAACCGGCTGTGCACTCCCAGGCTGAGGTAGATCCCCCGCAGATGAAACTTGACGGTGTTGACGGAGATCACGAGGCGTTCGGCAATCTCCTTGTTGCTGAGCCCCGAGACGGCAAGGTCGAGAACCTGGCGCTCCCGCACGCTCAGCACACGCACGAGAGCCTCACGCTCAAGTGAAGCCTTATGCCACCCGCATGGCATCACGGCGCGCCCCTCGGTCACATGACGCAGCGCCAGGAGCATCTCGGCGGGGGCGTCAGACTTCAACACGACACCATCCACGTGCTCCTCGATCGCACAGCCGATCGACATCGGCGACACGGCCTCGCAAAGCAGCAAGATCTTCAGCCCTGGGTAGGCCTGTCTGAGCGCCGCCACTGCGGGCGGACCCGCCGCCGGATCCTCAGCGTCGACGACAGCCACATCCGGCGCCGGAGCGCCGCCGCGCAACGCTGCCTCAAGGGTACTGAAGTCCCGATAGAAGCCGAGTACACGGCTTCCGCTCTCCGTGAGCATCCACGCGAGAGCGTCGGTGACGAACGCCCCAGCCCCGCCGACGATCGCGATGCCGCCCTCAACCGCCGCCACGGGTCATCTGCGCATACTGGTTGGCAGCCTCGACTCGATTGCGCACGCCGAGCCGAGAGTAGACCGCGCGAATGTGGAACTTGACAGTATTGGGGCTCAACTCGAGCTCACCGGCGATCTCTTCGTTTCCGTGGCCTTGCGCAACCAGCGCGAGAATCTCGCGCTGGCGCGGACTCAGACCCCGGGATCTGTCCGAGGCACCGGCAAGCACCCGCTGCCAGCCAGCGGGCATGACCGTCCGCCCTGTCGCGATGTAGGCAATAGCGTCACGTGTCTCCTTGGTGGTGTAGCTCTTGAGGATCACCCCGCCTACGCCGTGCTCGATCGCACAGCGAATCAGGTCCTCGCGAATCTCCGAACAGAGCAGAGCGACGCTGCTCTCCGACGACGGCGAGCTCAGTTCGCCGATGGCCCCTTGCCATCTAGCTGAATCGTTCTCCTCACAGTCGAGCAGGAGCACCCTCGGCGGGCTCTCCATGTAGGCCGCCTGGTAGTCGGCGACAGACTCGAAGGTGGTGAGCGCGCGCAGGCCATCTTCGCGTGACAAGAGGCTTGCGGTGGCCTCCCGCAGCAGACGCTGCCCCCCGATCAGCGTGAGCGTCACCTCGCCGCAGGGGCGAGCAAGGAGCGAGTCAAGGCCCGGAGGCCGGCTTTGCGGCCGACCGCCCGCTGCGGTCGTGTAGGTCGCGACGCGCCACGATGACGTTGCGAAACCGGGGGCTTGCCGCCTGTCCATTGGCCGCACCTCGTCTGCGATCCTCGCCACTTTCAGCCCCCCATTGCAGTCTCCTAAATCAATAAATCAGTCGATCGATATAAATCGGCTGATCGCGATTTTCGGGACTGTAGAGGTTTTTGGGCCTTTGCGCAAATAGATGCACTCGCCCGCAAGCCAGATCTATCTCAGCCAATCGAATTCTATCGAGGGCCAGCCCCGCAACCGCTGGCGGCCGTCCTAGTTATCGCAGCCGAGGCGGTCCCACATGTACAGTTGGATGCACTCGTTAGCCAGCTCGATCGCGCGCTCGCTCGACAGGCGCGGCAGCACCGTGTCGAGTGCCTGGTCCTCGGCGACGCCCGCCTGGAACGCCTCCTCGCCGCGAAAGCCGGCCGCGATCTTCAGTGCCTCGCGCCGGTTCTCGCCGAGGCTTGGGAACACGCCGACGAGGAAGTCCGTGTTGGGGATCGGTTGGCCGACCTCCAACGAGGCGTGCCACGCAGCCAAGAGATGCAGGTCGTCCTCGTCGAGGTCGGCGATCGCCTTGGCGTAGTGGACCGAGAGCTCCTGGTCCGGGATGTCGTCGACCCACGCACGCACGACCTCTCCTACCAACTGGCGGCGTGCCTCGCGCCCGACTGACTCGGCGATGACGCGAATCGCATCCTGAGGCTCGATAAAGCAGAGTGGCATCGGCGACTCCCGGGGGTTCGGAACGACTGTGCCCACGCACTGTAGGCGGCCGTGTGGACGGCAATTTCTCAGTACGGCCCGGTCAGAGCGCGAGCGCGTCGCCGGCGCGCTCGAATGCGCCGTCGTCGTGCGTCTCGCGCGGGAAGCCAAGGGTGGCCTGTTGCGGGGAGATCCAGTTGGCGAGCGCGAGATCGAGCGTCTCGACGGGCACCTCGACGGCCTGCGCGAGCGCCGCCGCGCGGCGCTCGAGGAGCAGCGGATCGCCGATGCCGAACACGCGCTTGGCGCCTAGCGTGGTGAGATCCTCCGCGGAGAGACCGCGGGCGCCGGCCAGCTGCAGCGAGTCGGGCTGCAGCTCGTACAGGCCGAGACGTCCGAGCACCACAAGCAGCTCGTAGCGTCCGCTGCGGGCGAATCCCGGGAGCGCCAGGCGCTCAAACACGCGCTCAAAGCGCCGCTGCGCGCTCCACGCGGGGTCGCCGGTGAACGCGATCGCCTGCGATCCCTGGGTCTCCGCCCCCGGCTGTGATGCGACGCTTGCGCGCCCACCGCGCGCAACCCACTCGCGGTAGGCGATCAGCGTGCCCGCGCCGCGCTGTGGATCGTGGGAGGTGCGTGGGCCGACCGGGATACCGTCAAGATCGGGCAGTGTCCCCGGCGTGGCCGCAAGCGCGATGCGGATGCCGGCGAACGGATCCTCGCCCTCGAGCGGGCACATGTAGACGGTCAGGAAGCACGTCCACGTCGCTCGCTCGAGGTCCTCGCCTGCCAGCGCGCGAGCCTCGCGATACAGACCCGGCGGCTCGGTGGCCAGCGCGAGCAGTCGCCCGCTGGAGAACGCGATCTCCTCCACCAGCCGTAGCGCATCGGCGGAGGCCCGCAGGCCCGGCACCAACTCCGAGCGGTAGCCGTCGTCTGCGGCGCGCACCTCGCGCTGGATACGTACGCCCTCGCCGCGCGTGCCGCGGCGCTGGGCGCCCTCGCTACCCGAGCGGGAGCGGGTAGAGGGTCTGGCGCGCGGTGAGGATGCCGTGCTGGGCGAGCGGTCGGGCAGCGTCTTGCTGCAGATCGGGCAGCGCTCTATGAAGCGATTGTGGCGGCAGAAGGTCGGCATGATGCCGGTGGGATATACCCGTTTGCGCGCGCGCGTGCACCGCCCGCACGTCGCTCGCCAGCCAGGGCGTGCAGATAGTCGTCGTAATCGACCTGGATCGTGTGGCGCTTGGAGGCCACGTAGCGAGCCCGCATCGCCGCCTGGTCGGCTGAGATGTCGGCGCGCATCTGCGCGTGCTCGGGGAGCTGGTAGTCGCCGAGCAAGTAGTCGCCCACCCAGGCCCCCTGTGCCTCTGCCAGCGGCATGATCGCGCCAAGTGGCTGCAGCAGGCCGATGAAGAAGACGTTCGGGGTCTCCGGATCGAAGACCCGCCGGAACAGCTCGATGTGGTTGTCCGGGGCGGAGATGAAGTCCTCCTCGAAGAACGGGAAGGTGATCTTGTAGCCCGTGCAGTAGACGACCACGTCCGCCTCGACCGTGCTGCCATCGACGAAGCGCACGCTCGCGCCATCGAAGCAGTCGATGTTCGGCTTAGGCACGATCGTGCCGTGCTGGATGCGATCGAGGATGCGTCCGGATACCGTCGGATGTGCCTCGCCGAAGCGGTGGTTTGGCTTCGGCAAGCCGTAGCGCTCCGGCGGCCCGGTGTAGCTGCGGATCACCTGCTGGATCAGCCGCTGGCGGATCTTGAAGGGGATGCGCGGGTCGTTGCGCATCTGGTCGACCGGTTTGCCGAACACGTACTTGGGGACGATCCACACGCCCTGACGCGCCGCCAGGTAGGTGCTTGCGGCGACATACGACGACTCCACAGCAATGTCCATCGCCGAGTTTCCCATGCCGAGGACGACCACCCGCCTGCCCGCGAAGATCGAGTTGTCCACGTAGGAGTGGGCGTGCAGTTGCTGGCCGGGGAACGCGTCCGCGCCTTCAAACTCAGGTTCGGGCCAGCGTGGGTTCCAGTGATGCCCATTGGCGACGATCAGCGCGTCGTATGTGCGCGTCTCTCCCGTGTCGAGCTCGACCGTCCACACGCCCGCCGCGTCCCTGGACGCGTGCTCGACGCCAGTCTCGAAGGTGATCCGCTCACGCAGCCCGAAGTGGTCGACGTACGCGTCGAAGTACGCCGCGATCTGTGTGTGGTGCGGAAAGTCCGGGTAGGACTCCGGCATCGGGAAGTCCGAGTACTCCATGCGCGGGCGCGAGGTGTTGATGAACAGGTCGCGGTACGCGGCCGACATCCCGTTCTTGTTTTCGAACACCCAGTTGCCGCCCACACGGTCGGACTTCTCGAAGCAGTCGAAGGGGATGCCGCGCTCGTGCAGTGCCTTGGCAGCAGCGATACCTGAAGAGCCGGCGCCGATCAGGCAGACGCGTCCGACCACTCCCCCAGCGGGTTGCTCAGATGCGTCACACGCGCCTTGAAAATCGCTCATTACCCTGCTTGAACTCCCGGTCCAACGTGATTGGGCGGCCCCTCGGGCCCGCCATCTGCGTCCGCGTGTCCCGCCAGCCCGCCGTCTTCAGGGGCGAATCCCTGCTGGCCGTCGGCGCCCCGGCGCTGCGTCGCAAGGTAGCGGTCGACCATGCGCGCGCACTGGCGCCCCTCGTTGATCGCCCACACGATCAGCGACTGGCCGCGGCGGGCGTCGCCGGCAGCGAAGACGCCGTCCACGGAGGTCGTGTACGGCTTGATCGAGGCGACGTTGCCGCGGGGGTCCTTCTCGACGCCGAGCTGGTCGAGCAGCTCCTGTTCGGGGTGCAGAAAGCCCATCGCCAGCAGCACCAGCTGCGCCGGCAGCTCACGTTCGGTGCCAGGCAGCGGGGCGAACGGCGGCTCCGGCGCGGCCTGCGCGATGCGCAGGCCGGCGAGCGCGCCACGGCCGTCGTCGACGAACGCGACCGTCGCGACTGAATAGTCCTGCTCGCCCACACCGAGCTTCCTCGCCTCCTCCATCGCGTAGCTGAGCCGGTACTTCTGCGGCCATTGCGGCCATGGCGTACGCTCGTCGGGCCGGTGCGCCGGGGGCTCTGAGAGCAGCTCGAGCTGGACCACCGAGCGGGCGCCCTCGCGCAGCGAGTTGCCCACGCAGTCCGCGCCTGTGTCGCCACCGCCGATCACCACCACGTCCTTGCCCGCGGCCGTGATCTCATGCCCCACCGGGGGCTGTGCGACCGTCGGCTCGGGACCGAGCTCGCGCGCCACCCAGCGGTTTCGCTGGTAGAGGTAGTCCATCGCGAAGTGCACACCCTCAAGCTCGCGGCCGGGCACAGGCAGGTCGCGCGGCACGCGCGAGCCAGTCGCCAGCACGACCGCGTCAAAGCCGCCACGCAGCTCATCCACGCTCACATCGCTGCCGACCTCCACGCCACAGCGGATCTCCACGCCCTCGGCGAGCAGCTGCTCGACACGCCGCTGCACGACGGTCTTCTCGATCTTGAAGTCGGGCACGCCGAAGCGCACAAGCCCACCGATCGCCTCGTCGCGCTCGAACAGCGTCACGCGATGGCCGGCGCGCCGTAGCTGCTGCGCCGCGGCCATGCCCGCCGGTCCGGAGCCCACGACCGCCACCGCATGGCCGGTTTCGCGATCGGCCCGCGGAGGCTGCGCGGTGACCCAGCCCTCCTCCCAAGCGCGGTTGATGATCGCGTTCTCGATCTGTTTGATCGTGACCGCGTCGCCCTCGCGGATCTCCAGCACGCACGCCGCCTCGCACGGCGCCGGGCACAGGCGCCCGGTGAACTCCGGGAAGTTGTTGGTGGCGTGCAGCTGCGCGATCCCATCAGCGAAGCGATCGCGGTAGACGAGATCATTCCAGTCGGGGATCAGGTTGCCTAGCGGACAGCCGTTGTGGCAGAACGGCACGCCGCAGTCCATGCAGCGGGCGCCCTGTTCGCGCAGCTCCGCGACGGGGCGCTGCACCAGGAACTCGCGGAAGTCGTGCGTGCGCTGCACCGGGTCCCGCTGGGGGATGCCGTGCCGCTCGATCTGCAGGAAGCCCCCCAGCTTGCCCATCAGGCGCCCGTCTCGCCCACAGCGTCCAGCGGGCGCAGCGCGTCCGCCGCGGCGGGTGAGGCTCCGTTCCTTGAGGCGCTCGATGCGAGCGCCCCTTCCTCCCCCTCCGAGGACGATGCGGCCAGCTCGCGCAACACGCGCTTATAGTCGTGTGGCATCACCTTCACGAACGCGCCCCGCTCGAGCAGTCCGCTCCATTGCTTTAGCACGCGCGCCGCCACCGGCGAGTCCGTCCGACGCAGGTGCTCTTCGACCATCGCGCGCAGCTCGATCGCATCGCTCTCCGACAGCGCTTCGAAGCCGACCATGCCCATGTTGCAGCGCTCCCCGAACGCACCGTCCTCGTCCAGCACGTATGCCACGCCACCGCTCATGCCGGCCGCGAAGTTGCGTCCCGTCGGGCCCAGCACGACCACGCGTCCGCCAGTCATGTACTCGCAGCCGTGATCGCCGATGCCCTCCACGACCGTCCACGCGCCCGAGTTGCGCACCGCGAAGCGCTCGCCTGCGAGGCCGCGGAAGAACGCCCTGCCGGCGGTCGCGCCGTAGAGCACGGTGTTGCCGACCACCACGTTCTCCTCGGCCTTGAAATGCTCGCCCATGCCGGCGCGCGGGCGGATCGCGAAGACGCCGCCGGAGAGCCCCTTGCCGGCGTAGTCCTGCGCGTCGCCGTGCAGCGTGAACGTGACCCCCGGCGCGAGCCAGCCGGCGAAGCTCTGTCCCGCTGATCCCTCGAAGTCGACGACGATCGAATCCTCCGGCAGGCCCTCGGCGCCGTGGCGCTGGGCGATGTGGCTGGAGAGGATGCCGCCCACGCAGCGATTGCGGTTGCGAATCGGCAGTTCGAGCTTTACGCGACCGCCGGTGACCGACGGCCCCGTGCGCTCCCTGAGCGCCGGCTGCGAGCGCTCGACGAGCTCCCAGTCGAGCGCGTCCTTCAGCACCTCCGGGGGCGCTTCCACGCGACGACGCGGCGCGGGGTGGGCGGGATCGTCATCCTCGATGTGCGTGAGAATGTGCGTGAGGTCAACGCCGCGCGCCTTCCAGTGATCGATCGCCGCGCTAGCGCCCAGCAGATCGACCCTTCCGGTCGCCTCATTCAATGAGCGCAGGCCCACCGACGCGAGGATCTCGCGGACCTCCTCGGCGACGAAGAAGAAGAAGTTGACGACATGCTCGGGCGTGCCCTTGAAGCGCTTGCGCAGCTCCGGGTCCTGCGTGGCGATCCCGACCGGACACGTGTTCAGGTGGCACGCGCGCATCATGATGCAGCCGGTGGCGATCAACGGCGCTGTCGAGAAGCCCATCTCATCCGCGCCGAGCATCGCGGCGATGATCACGTCGCGGCCGGTCTTCAGCTGCCCGTCGGTCTGCACGACGATGCGCGAGCGCAGGTCGTTGAGCAGCAGCGTCTGCTGGGTCTCCGCCAGGCCGATCTCCCACGGAATGCCCGCGGCCTGGATCGAGGACAGCGGCGAGGCGCCCGTGCCGCCGTCGTGGCCGGCGATCAACACGCGGTCAGCGTTCGCCTTGGACACCCCCGCCGCGACTGTGCCCACGCCCACCTCGGAGACGAGCTTGACCGACACCTGCGCCGCCGGGTTGGAGCAGCGCAGGTCGTAGATCAGCTGCTTAAGGTCCTCGATCGAGTAGATGTCGTGGTGCGGAGGCGGCGAGATCAGGCCGACGCCGGGCGTCGTGTGGCGGATCGAGCCGATGTAGGCGTCGACCTTGTGGCCGGGCAGCTGGCCGCCCTCGCCGGGCTTGGCGCCCTGAGCCATCTTGATCTGCAACTCGTCGGCGTTGACCAGGTAGTGGATCGTCACGCCGAAGCGCCCGGAGGCAACCTGCTTGATCGCCGAGCGACGCCTGTCGCCGTTGCTGTCAGGCGTGAAGCGCGAGGGGTCCTCCCCGCCCTCGCCCGTGTTCGAGCGACCGCCGAGGCGGTTCATCGCGATCGCGAGCGTCTCGTGCGCCTCACGCGAGATCGACCCCAGGCTCATCGCGCCCGTGCAGAAGCGCTTGACGATCTCGCTAGCCGGCTCGACCTCCTCCAGCGGGATCGGCTCGATGCCCGCATCGCCAATCTGCAGCAGGCCGCGTAGCGTCGCCTGCCGCGCTGCGTCCTCGTTGACCATGCGTGCGTACTCGCGATACTTCCCGAACGCCGGGCTCTCGCGGACCGCCTCATGCGCGGCGTGGTCGCCCTTCAGGGCCGCGCCGACATCGCCGTTCGCCGCGCGTACCGCGTGCTGGACGAGCGCGATCGTCTCGGGGTTCCACATGTGGTGCTCGCCGTCGCGCCGCCACGCGTAGACGCCGCCGACGGGCAGCAGCCGGTCCGGCGCCGCTGGATATGCGCGGGCGTGGCGCTCGAGCGCCTCGGTCGCGAGCACGTCGATGCCGACGCCGCCGATACGCGAGGCCGTGTAGGTGAAGTGCTTGTCGATCAGGTCCCTGTCCAGGCCCACGGCCTCAAAGATCTGCGCGCCGCGGTAGGACTGGATCGTCGAAATGCCCATCTTGGAGATCGTCTTCAGCAGCCCTTTGTCGATCGCTTTGACCACGTTCTGGGCCGCCTGCTCCGCGCTGAGCGCCACCGGCTGGGTGGGTTGGTCTCCATTCTGACCGGCACGCGCGATGCGTCCCTCGGCGACCATCTCGTCGAGCGTCTCGAGCATCAGGTATGGGTTGATCGCACTCGCGCCGTAGCCGATCAGCGTCGCGAAGTGGTGCACCTCGCGCGGCTCGCCCGACTCGACGATGATCCCCGCGCGCAGGCGCGTGCCCTCGAGCACGAGGTGGTGGTGGACGGCCGCAACGGCCAGCAGCGACGGGATCGCGACCCGCTTGGGCCCGATTCGACGGTCGTTGAGGATGATGATGTTGACGTGTTCGGCGATCGCCTCGCGCGCCTGGCGGCAGATGCGCTCGATCGCCTCGGTCATCCCCCCCGGCCCGTCGGCGACGGGCCAGGTGATGTCTATGGTGCGCGCCTTATAGACGTCGTGCTCGACGTTGCGCAGTGTCTCAAGCTCGCGGTTGAGCAGGATCGGCTGATCCAGCAGCAGCTTGTGCGCGTGCTCGGGCGTCTCGTCGAACAGGTTGCGCTCGTTGCCGAGGCTCGTCGCCAGGCTCATCACGATTTCCTCGCGGATCGGGTCGATCGGCGGGTTGGTGACCTGGGCGAACAGCTGCTTGAAGTAGGAGAACAGCGGCGGCGCTTGGTCGGAGAGCACCGCCAGCGAGACGTCGTTGCCCATCGAGCCGACCGGCTCGGCGCCGTCGATCGCCATCGGCGCGAGCAGCACCCGCAGATCCTCCTGGGAGTAGCCGAACGCCCGCTGGCGCAGGTGCAGCGGCTGGTCAGAGAGCGTCACCTGTTCGGACGGCGGTAGCTCGGCGAACGGGACCGCGTTGCGCGCGAACCACTCGCCATATGGATGGGCGGTGGAGACCTCGCGCTTGACCTCCTCGTCCTCGACGATGCGCCCGCGCTCGAGGTCTACCAGGAACAGCTTGCCCGGCTGCAGCCGGCCCAATCGCCGGATCTGCTCGGGCGGGATGTCGAGCAGCCCGGACTCCGAGCCGAGCACCACGTACCCGTCGGTCGTCTCGACCCAGCGTCCCGGGCGCAACCCGTTGCGGTCGAGCGTCGCGCCGACCACGCGGCCGTCGGTAAACGCCACCGACGCCGGCCCGTCCCACGGCTCCATCAGGCACGAGTGGAAAGCGTAGAAGCCCTTCAGGTAGTCGGGCAGGTCGTCGCGGTCGCGGTATGCCTCGGGGATCATCATCATCGCCGCGTGCGGCAGCGAGCGGCCGGCGAGCATCAGCAGCTCGAGCACGTTGTCGAAGGTCGCCGAGTCGGAGTTGCCGGGCGTGACGACCGGCAGGATCTTCTGCAGGTCCTCGCCGAACAGCTCGCTGCGCAGCTCGCTCTCGCGCGCGCGCATCCAGTTGACGTTGCCCATCACCGTGTTGATCTCGCCGTTGTGGCAGATCACCCGGTAGGGGTGCGCGAGCTCCCAGCTCGGGAACGTGTTCGTCGAGAAGCGCGAGTGCACGAGCGCGAGCGCGGTCTTGGCGCGCTCGTCGCGCAGGTCCGTGTAGAACTGCGCTAGCTGATAGCTGATCAGCATGCCCTTGTAGTTGATCGTCCGTGACGAGCTCGACACGACGTACAGGCCGGGCTCCTGGGCGGTCAGATCGCTGATACGGCGGATCACGTACAGCTTGCGCTCGAATGCATCGCGGTCGTTCTGGAGATCCCCCGCGGCGCCGACGAACAGCTGGCGGATCGCCGGGCGGCACGCCGCCGCGACCTCCCCAGTGTGCTGCTCCTCGATCGGCACGTCGCGCCAACCGAGCAGCCGCTGGCCCTCGGCGCGCACAATCCCCTCGAGCAGCCCTTCCAGCCGCGCCCGCGCCGCAGGATCGGTGGGCAGGAAGCACATCAGCACGCCGTACTCGCCGGCTGCGGGCAGCTCGAAGTCGACAACGGCGCGCAGCAGCTCGTCGGGCATCTGCATGAGGATCCCGGCGCCGTCTCCGGTGCATGGGTCGGCCCCCGAGGCGCCGCGGTGCTCGAGGTTCTCCAGCGCCGTGATCGCCCGCACGACCACCTCGTGGGTGGGCACATTGTCCAGTCGCGCGACCATGCCCACGCCGCACGCATCGTGCTCGAAGCGAGGGTCGTAGAGTCCGACGGCCTTTGGCGGCTGCTTGATGTGCGAGTTCATGAAAGTGCTCCCTAGGGGCGGTGCATCCCGGCGGAGAGGCGGCGGTCCACTGTGCGGGACATACCCACCGTCGCGCAGGCAGGTGGGCACCTGAGGCGGAGCCGAAAGCGTAGCAGTGGAAAGGCGTTGTAAACCAGGTTGCGTACACGAGTTCAATGGTCTGCGCCACGAGCCAAAGCGCCGGGCTCGCGGGCCCGTGACGGGCTGGCCTGCGAGTCGCGTCAGGGCTCCTCCTGCTCGCGCAGCGTCTCGCTCTCGCCCCACGAGCACAGGCCCGTTCTACCCGGGCAGGTGGCGCACAGGCCGCGATGGGGTCGTGGACTGACGCGAAATCCACGCGCGTGCGCGCCAGCAACGCGCGCCGCGAGATGCCGTTCGAGCTCACCGCGCTCGGGCGCGGTGTAGCGAGCGCTCACCGGCTCCTCGGGACGCTCCAGGAACCAGTGGACGATCTCGACATCCGCCGCTCCGACGCGCAAGACCGCCAGCGCGTACAGCAGGCGCTGGACGTCGTAATCGCGCTCCACCAGCACCTCCAGATCGATGCCCGCGTCCACCCGATCGCTCTTGTAGTCCAGGACGAGCTGCCCGCCGTCGGTCTCGCTTGCGAGCAGATCGATGACCCCGCTTATCAGCGGCGACCGCGGTGCCAGCGAGAACGCGAACGGGTGCTCGCGGCGTACAGCTTTCGCCACCGCCACGCGAGCAGCCAGCTGCGCGCTACCGGCAGACCCGATCATCCGCGCGATCTCGGCGCGCTCGTCCTCCCCTACCCGCATCCCCAGCTCGCGCGCACAGAGGGCCACGTCCTGCGGCGAGATCGAACGCGGCCGCGTGAAGTCGTGCGTCTCCATCAGCCGGTGGATCAGCGTCCCCCGCGCTCGTGCCTCGAGGCCCCCATGCCGGTTGGCGTTCTGCGGCGCCTGACGGTCCTCGGGCAGCCGCAGGACGCGTTCGAGATAGAAGCGGTAGCCGCAACGCTCCAGCTCGCTCAGGGATGTGTAGCTCAAGTTCGTCAGCGCCGCCGTCGCTGGCGCTTGGCGCGCCGGCGTCCGCGCTCGCTGTGTCCGCGCTCGCTGTGTCCCGTCCGGCCGGCCGGTAGCCATCGTATCTACACGTGTGGCGTCGGGTATAGACGATGGCGCACGCTCCGCGTAAAAGGACAGTTGCTCCCCCACCACAGGCGCATCGCTGACCGTCAGCCCATCACGAACGGGCGCATCGCTGACCGTCGGCCCATCTCCCACGGGCGCATCACCTTCCGCCTGCCCGGGTCCTCCGAGGCGCAGCACGCTGCCGACCGTGGCCGCGGCGTTCAGCCGACAGCGCACGCTCGCCGAGCCGTCGCCGACCGGGAGGTCGAACACGGGCGCGACACCCGTTTGGGCCCCCGCTGGAAGACCCGCGACCAGCGCCGGGAGGTCGGTCGAGAGCGCCGGCCCGAGCCAGGAGATCGGGGTCGGAGCGAGGCGTGACGCAGGCCAGCGCTCGAAGTCGACCGCGCCACTGAGCAACAGGCGCTCGCGCGCGCGGGTCATGGCGACATACAAGATCCTGTCCTCCTCCTCAGCTTCCCGCGCGCGACGCTCTACACAGAGCTGCTCGTAGTCGAGCGCCGGGCTCGACCCAGCGCCGTCGAGGCGTACGAGGCGCAGGCCGACGCGCTCGCCGTCCACCAGCAGATCGGGCGTCTGCGTGTTGGGCTGGCGTCCGAGGTCGGCCAGGCACACGACCGGGAACTCCAGGCCCTTGGCGGCGTGGATCGTCATCAGCCTCACGGCATCCGGCTCCACCCCTTCGACCGGCGCGTCGGGCTCGACTTTGACCGCATGCTCGAGGTACTCGATGTGGTCGAGGAACGCCCGAAGGTCGCGTCCCTCGCTCGCTTCGAAGCGCCGTGCGAGACGCAGCAGCTTGTGAACGTTCGCGAGTCGCCGCTCGGCCCAGTCGAGCCCGAGCACGTGCTCGCGGTAGCCGCTCGCATCGATCGCCCGCTCGATCAGCTGCGAGAGCGTTCGCCGCGAGGCCGCTGCGCGCTCGCGCTGCAGATACGCGCAGAACGATGCCAACGCGGCGCGGTCAGCAGGCTCGAGGAGGGATGCGAGGACTTGGGCGCCGTCACCGACAGGCGCGCCCTCGGCCGACGCGAGGTCGGACGAAAGGACCTGCGCACCCTCGCCGACAGGCACGTCCGAGACCTCGCCGTTCGCGCCGTCGCCGACAGCGCCGACAGCGCCGACAGCGCCGAGCGCCGTCTCCCACACCCCGCGTCGATCGACCCGGGCGGCATCCGCGAGCAGGGCCAGGCAGTCGCGCGAGCAACCCGCAAGCGGCGATGCCAGCACTGAGTACAGCGCGCGCTCGTCCAGCGGATTCGCCAGCGCGCGCAGGTAAGCGATCAGGTCCCCGATCTGCTGGTGTCCCCAGAAGGCACCGACGGCCGCCAGCGTGCGCAGGCCGCACAGCTGGAGCGCACGCTCGTACACCTCGAGATCTCCGGCCGCGCGCAGCAGCACCACCACGTCCCCGGCTCGTGCACGTCCCCCGCGCACGAGCTCGGCGACGCGCTGCGCGAGCATCCGCGCCTCCGCCTGCCGCCACAGCTGTGCGTGGGGCAATCCCGCCGCGATCGGCTCGGCCAGGTCCTCTTGCTCCTCCCAGCCGCGGACGTCCGTCAGCAGCAGCTCTACGTCCGGTTCGGCCGCCGCCAGCAGCCCTCGCGCGTCCAGCGAACCCGGCTCTGGATGAGGCGCGCCCGCGGCGGGCCGATGCTCGCCCCGCCCAGCCACCAGCGGCGCGTAGCCGGCGAAGCGCTCGGCGAACACCGCGTTGACGACATCCAGCAGTGCCTTGCGACTGCGGAAGTTCTGCGTCAGACGCAGGCTCCCGCCCAGCTCCTCGAGCTCTCCCCGGCGTGCCCGAAACAGGCTCACGTCAGCGTGCCTGAACCCGTAGATCGACTGCAGCTCGTCGCCGACGGTGAACAGGTTGCTGCGGTCCAGCGCTGCCAGGATGCCCAGCTGGCGGTGGTTGGTGTCCTGGAACTCATCGACCATCAACAGCTCGAAACGCTCCGACCACGCCGCGCGCACGCTCTCGCGCTCGGCGAGCAACTCGCCCGCGAGCAGCTCCAGATCGTCGAAGTCGACCGCCCCCCGCGCGCGCTTGAGCTGTTCGTAGGCGTCACCGAAGCGCTGCAGCAGCTCGTCCAGCAGCGCGCACGTCCGTGCGGCGTCCGGGTCTACACGGGCCTCCGCCTCGGCATCTGCACGGGCCTCCGCCTCGGCGTCTACACGGGTCTCGACCTCGGCGTCCGAGCGATCCACGTCGCGCAGCTCTCGGGCCCGCGCCGGCGGCAGTCGCGGCCCGCGCTGGCCGCGACTGCGCAGCTCGCTGTGTATCTGCTGGAGCATGCCGCGCACGCGGTCGACGCCGTAGGCGGCGAGAAGGTCGACCGCCTCGCCGCGCTCGTCGGCGAAGAAGTCGCGCAGAGCGGCCGCGAACGCCAGCTCACGCAGGCGCCCCGCGAGGCCTTCGTCGAGGATCGCAAACCCTGGATCGAGCCCTGCCGCCAGCGCATGGCTGCGCAGCAGCCGCGCGCAGAAACCGTGGAAGGTGCCCACGAACGCCGCCTCCGTGTCGCGCGCGGCCTCGCGATCGCCGAGCTCTAGTAGGCGCGCACGCACGCGCGCGCGCAGCTCGCCCGCGGCGCGCTCGGTGAACGTGATCGCAAGGATCCGCGCGGGCGCGATCCCGTCCTCGCGCACCGCCGCGACGAAGCGCTCCACGAGCACCGACGTCTTGCCGCTGCCCGCAGCCGCCGACAGCAGCAGCGGCTCAGCTCTGCGCGCAACCGCGTGCGCCTGCTCGGCGGTCAACGCGACTCCGTCAGCGCGGTCGGCCATCACCACTCGCTGCGGCAGATCGATGGATACATGCAGCCGCCACGAAACGCGCACGTCTGTGGTCGCGCCTGCAGCTCGCCACGGCCCGCCTCGGCGGCCGCGTCGAGCGCCAGCGCGACCGCCTGCGCGACCAGATCGCGGGCCTCGTCGTGCTCGAGCACGTCCGAGCGCACGCCCTCGATCTCGATCCCCGCGTCACCATCGAGCACACCGCGAGCGCGCAGGTCCTCGCCGGTGAGCGGCTGGTAGAAGCCGCCGACCACCGACAGCTGCAGGAGGCTTTCGACGGCGCGCATGTACAGCGCCACCTGCACGCTGCCATCCCTGCTCCACCGTGCGCCCGCCGGTGCGCGCCCGCCCTTGTAGTCGTATACGACCGCCTCGCCGCTGGCGCTCCCGTCGACGCGGTCGATCCGCCCCCGCAGCCGCACGCCGGCGCCGAGGTCGAGCGCGGGCAGATCGCTCGCCTCGCCGCGCTCATCGCCCTCGGAGAAGCCGAAGCCGAGCTCGAACGCGAGCGGCTCCAGCGGGCTCTCGGCCGCGGCTGCGTGTTCGAGATATCGCTCCAGGTCCGCCTGCAGGCGCCGGCGCACCGCCGCCCCCCGCTCCGGCGTGGTCGACAGCGGATGCTCAGCCGCGTTCTCCGCCAGCGCCCTCCCCAGCAGCTCCCGCGCGCGCGGGAGGTTGGCGGGCGTCAGCCGGGCGCTTCCCGTCTCGCCGCGGAGCCCCTCGAGCGTGTCCCTCAGCACCGCATGCGCCAGCGCACCGCGAGCGAGTGGCTCGGGGTTGGGATCGAAGGCGTCCGGGCGCAGCATCCGCTCGACGAACCAGCTCATCGGGCACGCGATCCATCGCTCGAGCGACGACGGCGACCACACGTGCGTGCGCAGTTGCGCCAGTAGCCGCTCCTCGCGCAGGGTTCGACTCGCAGTTACAGAGTCCTGCGACGAGACCTGCGCAGGCAGCCCATCGACTGCGCCCAGGGGCCTGCGGGCGCGTTGCAGGGAAAGGCTCTCCGCGAACAGGTCGCACACGTCGTCCACGAACAGCGACCGCGACATCGTCTCGCCTTCGTCGTCCGCCACGTGCCAGCACAGGAACAGCCGCTCCTGCGGGCGCGACACCGCCGCGTACAGCAGATATCGCTCGGCCGCGAGCACGTCTTCCTGCTCGCCCAGCATCAGCCCCGAGACCTCCGCCAGCCGTCGCCGCTCCTCCTCTGCGAGGAACGGCTGCGGACGAGCGCGCGCCGGGAACACGCCCTCCTGCAGGCCGCACGCGAACAGTACCCGCACCCTGCGCGCGCGCAGCGCCAGCGGGTCGAGCACCGCCACCGCACCAGGCGAGGAATCCCCGCCAGCCGAGCCGCCACCGCCGCCCGTGTCGCCCGTGTCGCACGTGCCGGCCACGGAGCCCGTGTCGTTGGCACCGGCGACGATCTCCACCCGCTCCAGCGATCGCGCGAGCTCGAGCGCCGTGGCCGGAGCGAGCTCGGATGCGCTCCGTGCCAGTTCGCGCAGCTCGCCGAGCGCCCGTCTGCCAGCCGCGAGCGCGCCCGCCTCGTCGAGCTCGTCTGGCTCGATCACGCTTGCCGCGCTCCGCCTGGGGGCACAGAACAGCCAGTACAGCTCGCGCGCCGCGCGCTCACACAGCGCCGCCGCGCCGCGTTCCTGTGCCTCGGCGAGCCGGTCGATCGTCTCCAGGCGCCAGTTGCGCTGCTCCCACAGCGCCCGCCCGCGCTCCGCGCTCGCCGCGCCCGTGCGCCGTGCCGAGATCTCAAGCCGGTCGGCGAGCGAGGGCCCAGCGCCGCGTGCAGAGGGCGTAGCGAGCAGGCCTGGTGCGCGCAGCCATGCCAGCAGATCCCCGAGCTCGCCTGCCTGCGTGCTCGCATCGGAGTGCGATCCGCCCCGTGCTGGCACACAGCGCAGCAGGCCGATCAGCGCCCTACCGATCGCCGTATCGCCAAACGGCCTCGCGCGCCGCAACGTGAACGGGATCGCCGACGCCGAGAACACCTCTTCGAGCAGATCCAGGTCGGTCCCGCCCGGGCGTACGAGCACCGCGACCTCCTCCGGCGCCATCCCCGCGCCAAGTAGCGAGCCGATCTCCGTGGCCACCAGCTCGAGCTCAGCGCGCTCGCCCCCGCCCTCCAGCAACCGCACTGTCGAGCCAGGATCGAGCCGCGCAGCGCCCGGCTCGAACAGCGAGCGCTCGAGGTGGCTCAGCGCCGGGCGCGCGTGCGGCGCGTAGTAGTCGGCGCGAGCCGGAAGCTCGCGATGCTCGCCCGCGAGCGGAGCGAGCGCGTGGAAGCTCGCCGCGCGTCCCGGCGAACGCCGTGCGCCCCGGCTCGTATGCCAGCGACACCGTCACATCCGCGTCGACGATCCTGCCGAGCGTCTCGATCGCGTCCAACTGCAGTCGCGTCAGGTCGTCGAACCCGTACAGCAGCACAGGCGTGCGGCCCCACAGCGCGGGCCGTTCGCGCAGCGCATCCAACGCGCGTACCGCACGCTGCTCCGCGTCCATCCGCCCGAGCCGCTCGAGCGTCGCGTGATAGTCGCCGAACAGCCGCTCCAGATGCGCCGGCTGAGCGCCAGCGCCGTCCGCCGTGGTACCCGCCACAGCGCCGTCCGCCGCGCGCCAACTCGACAGCGCCTGGCTCAGACGCGCCGGCGTCACCCGCCGCACCTGCAGCTCGGCGAACAGCTCGCCCAACGCATGCACGAAGCCGGGCGTCGACGGCGCTCCGAGGCGCGCCGCGGTCGCCTCGAGTACGCGCTCGCGCGCCACGCCGCCGAGCACCGCCTGGGGCAACCCCGCACGACGCACCGCCTCGCCGATCAAGCCCGCGAAGCGCTCCACCCGCACGCCCATCGCCGCGTTCTCGCCCGCCAGCTCGCGCAGGTACAGCTCCGCGTCCGCACGCGTGGGCACAACCAGCAGCGGCTCCGCACCGTGGGCCACGTGCCGGCGCACGGCGTCGAGGACTGCCTGCGCCTTCCCCGCGTTTGCGGGCCCTGTGATCAGCGCGATCGGCATCTCAGCCCATCCTGGCGCACCCGCCCGACGCGGTCGTTGGCCTCCGCGACGCCAGCAGCTGTCGTGACCGGCGCCACTACGGCCGGGGCGGCAAGCGCGCGAACGCGTCTCCCAAAAGCGGTCTTACGCGGCGCTGCGGGCCTCGACGGTCGCGGCCGTCGTCTCAGCCTCGGCCCCCGCCTCGGCCTCGGGCGGTTTGGCGCCCTCCTTGGCCCACAGCTCGTCGAACTCGACCCGCCATTTGCCCTCCTCGGTCTGGCTGAGCGCGAGGTGCGCGCGGAAGCTGCGTCCGCTGCGGCCACGGAAACCTGTCACCGCCTGCTCGGTGAAGCCCTGCCTGATCAGTTCGCGCGCGATCGCCAGCGGCAGCGTCTTGCCCGCTTTCGCCTTCCAGATGACAAACCCGCACCCCGGATCGTCGCGCGCCCAGCACGAGTAGCCCTTGCGGTTCTCGACGATCTCATGCCCGCACACCGGGCATGGGCCGAGCTTGGCGCGCGGGATGCGCACGTCTTTGAGCGTCTCGTCGAGCTCTTTCACGGTCTCCTGCGCGAAGCCGGCAATGTCGCCCATGAACTGCTTGCGCGAATCCTCGCCGCGCTCGATCTTCCCCAACCGCTGCTCCCAGCTGCCCGTCAGGCCCGGGGAGGTGAGGGCGTGCTCGTTGAGCAGTCGGATCACGTTCAGGCCCTTCTCCGTCGCCACCAGCGCACGCCCGTCGCGCTCGACGTAGCCAACCGTGATCAGCCGCTCGATAATCGCCGCGCGCGTCGCCGGCGTGCCGATCCCCGAGTCCTTCATCGCCTCGCGCAGCTCGTCGTCGTCGACGAGCTTGCCCGCCGTCTCCATCGCCCCCAGCAGCGACGCATCGCTGTAGCGCCGCGGCGGTTTCGTTTCCTTGCGCAAGCTCTCGATCTTGCGCGTCTGCACCTGCTCGTCGGCGAGCAGGCGCGGCAGCTGCTGCTCCGTCTCCTCGTCCTCCTCCCCACGCTCCTGCGCTTCCGCCGCTTTCGCGTCCGCGGAGACCTCGTCGTAGACGCCGCGCCAGCCCGGCACGATCAGCAGCTTGCCGCGCGTGCGGAACACGTGGCCCTTGGCGGCCTCGCCGCCGTCCCCCTCCGGGGACGATGCGGCAACCGCGACCGTCGTCTCCACGCGCGTGTTCTCGAACACCGCCTCCGGGTGGAACACCGCCAGGAAGCGACGCACCGCCATGTCGTAGATGCGCCTGTCGTCCGAGCCCATTTTCTCGAGGTTGTGCTCCGAGCGCGTGGGGATGATCGCGTGGTGGTCTGTGACCTTCTCGTCGTTGACCACGCGTCCGAGCGGCAGCACATCCAGGCCCGTCACGTACTCGGCGCCTTTGCGGTACTCGCTGTGGTGGCCCACCAGCTCCGCGATCGGCTTGATCTCCTCGACCATGTCACTCGGTAGGTAGCGCGAGTTCGTACGCGGGTACGTGAGCGCCTTGTGCTCCTCGTACAGACGCTGGGCGGCCGCCAGCGTGCGCTTGGCCGAGAAGCCATAGCGGTTGTTCGCCTCGCGCTGCAGCGTCGTCAGGTCATACAGCATCGGCGCTTTCTCGCGCTGCTCTTTCTTCTCCAGCTTCGTGATCGTCCCCGGCCGGCCCTCGCACGCCGCCACGATCGCCAGCGCCTCCTCCTTGGTGCCGATCCGCGGCCCCTTCGTCGCGCCCGGACTGCCCGCCGGCGCCTGGAAGTGGCCCTCGTACACGCGCTCGCCGTCGGCCGACCCCTCGCCCGGCACGGCACCTGTAGCCGCGAACGTTGCGTCCACCAGCCAGTACGGCTCGGGCTTGAACGCCTTGATCTCCTCCTCGCGGCGCGCCACGATCGCCAGCGTCGGCGTCTGCACCCGCCCCAGCGACACCGCCCCGTCGAAGGAGCTGCGCAGCCTGATCGTCGCCGCGCGCGTTGCGTTCATACCGACGATCCAGTCCGCCTCAGAGCGCGAGCGCGCCGCTTCCTCAAGGCGCTCGAACTCCTGCGCCGGGCGCAGCGCCGCAAGCGCGCTCTTCATCGCAGCGGTCGTCATCGAGTTCAGCCACAGCCGTTTCACCGGCTTCTTGCCTTTCGCCTTCTCAAACAGGTACGCGAAGATCAGCTCGCCCTCGCGCCCGGCGTCGCACGCGTTGACCACCTCCCCCACGTCCTCGCGGCCGAGCTGTTTGGTGACGACCGACATCTGCTTGCGCGAGCGCTCGTCGCGCACCTCAAGTTTGAAGCGCTCCGGCACGATCGGCAGGTCGGCCATGCGCCAGCTCTTGTATTTGGCGTCGTACGCTTCCGGTTCGGCGAGCTGCACCAGATGCCCGACCGCCCACGTGATCACATGGTCGGGGCCCTCGAGAAATCCCTCCTGCTTCTTGAACGGACCCGGCAGCACGCGCGCGAGGTCCTGCCCGACGGAGGGCTTCTCGGCGACAAGCAGCGTCTTGGACATGGCGGTCAGCGTAGCGGTCGCCCGGCGCTTGGACGTTCTGCCGGGGCGCCGACGCCTCGCGGCGTCAGCCGCTCGTGCACGGCCCGGTGCTCACCTGGACACCGTCGCGCGCATGCTGGTCGGCTTCGCGCAGTACGGCCGCCACCGTTTCGTTGGCCACTCCATAGCCGCCGCGAACACGGCTATCGACGGTCGCCGCGAACACGGTCGTCAAGACGCGCCCGTCAACGTCGACCAGGGGACCGCCGGAGTTGCCCGGGCGCACGAGCCCGCGCAACGGCGTCAGCAGCCGCGAGACCGGCCCTTCGCCATACGCGTTCTGGGTGATCACCGTCTGCGTGACCCCGATCCTCCCCGGCTGCACATCGAACGGGCCGTTCTCCGGATAGCCGAGGATCGCCCCCGGCGTGCCCGACGGGGTACTCGGCGCGAAGCCCAGCGAGGGCAGGTTGAGTTCCGGCACGCGCAGCACCGCGAGGTCGTGCTGCGGTTCGAACGCAATCGCTTCTGCGGGCAGGCTCGGCGAGTCCCCTCCGATCTCCACGCTCGTGTCCGTCTCCCCTGCGACCACGTGCGCGTTCGTCACCACCACATCTGCTTGCGCTACCCAGCCCGAGCCCTCGATCGCCAGCCCGCAGGCGGTGCCGTCCACCCGGACGACGCTGCGTGCAGCGCGCTGCACGCCCGCAGCGTGGGCGATCGCCGGCTCCGGCGCCGCGACGTCCGGCGAGGGGCCGCTGATCGAGGGAATCGGATCCAGCCGTGCGAGCGCGTTCAGGATCGGCCCCGACGGGGGCAGCACCTGGTTGAGCTTGCGCAGGATCGCCGATTGCTGGATGTCCGCCTGCAACTGGCCCTGCCCGGGCGTCTGGCCCGCGACGGCCGCGGCGATCCACACGATCCCCAGCGCCAGCGCCGTGCCGAAAACAGCACCCAGCACCCCATCGAGCAGGCCCATACCAGGGATAATCAGCGTGCGGCGCAGCCTGAAGCCGAGGCCCTCCAGCCCGCTCGCGAGGATCGCCCCGCCGAACAGCGCGCCGAGCAAGCCAAATGCCGGCGCGTACGGCGAGGACGAGCCCTGCGGCAGCACCAGCGGAGCTAGGCGAGTGCCGAGGAACGCGCCCAACGCGAACCCGCCGAACGACAGCACCCCCACGATGAAGCCCTGCCTGAACCCGAAGATGGCGAGGATCGACGCAAACGCGACTATGAGCCAATCCAGCTGAGTCACCTGTCATGTTCTACAAGCTCCGTGACCGAAAGCCGCAACCAGCGCCTGCGACGCGCGCGCCCTGTCTTCGTGCTGGCCGCAGCGGCCTTTGCGACGGGCGCGCTCCTCGGTGCGCGTCACACCACGCCTGCGGGCTACGCACTAGCGGACCAGTTCGTCACGGCGTGGACCAAGGGTAACTACGCGAGCATGTACTCGGACATCGCCGGGCGCTCGCGGCGCGGTACCTCTGTGAGTGAGTTCGCCGCCGCCTACCGGGAAGCGCTGACGACGGCGACCGCGGCACACGAGCGCGTCAGCGGCGCCGCGCGCGGCGGTCCCGGCGGAGTGGTGACGGTGCCCGTGGGCGTCGACACGCGCCTGTTCGGCGTGCTCTCGCTCGACTTCACAATCAGGACCGTCGAAGAAGCCACCGCCGGCACACGCATCGTCTGGTCGCGCTCGCTCGCGTTCCCCGGTCTGCGTCCCGGCGAGCGACTCAGCCGCCGCACCAGTCTGCCGCGACGGGCGACGCTGCTGGCCCGCGACGGCAGCGTGCTGGCCGAAAGCCCACCTGGTCCCGCTCCCGTGCCCTCCACGGAAGTCATTCGCGACTCCCCGCTCGGGGACGTCGCGAACGCTGTCATCGGCACGGTCGGACCCGTGCCGGCCTCACGCCGCCAGCAGCTAGAAGCACAGGGCGTCCCACCCGAAGCGACGGTCGGGCTCAGCGGCCTCGAGCTCGCGCTCGACGATCGTCTGCGCGGCACTCCCGGCGGCGAGCTGCTCGCCGGCGCGCGCCTGCTCGCATACGCGACGCCCCATCCGGCGCCGCCGCTTCGCACGACCGTCTCCCCCAAGCTGCAGCAGGCGGCGGTGAGCGCGCTTGGCAGCCATTACGGCGGGGTCATCGCGATGCAGCCGTCGAGCGGGCAGATCCTCGCCGTAGCCGGCATCGGCCTCGACGGGCTGCAGCCGCCCGGCTCGACGTTCAAGATGGTCACGACCAGCGGCGTGCTCGCGGCCAAGATCGCGAGCCCGCACAGCGTCTTCCCGTACGCCACGTTCGCAACGCTAGACGGGGTCAAGCTGAACAACGCTAACGGCGAGGAATGCGGCGGCACGCTGGAACTGGCCTTTGCCGTCTCCTGTAACTCCGTGTTCTCACCGCTCGGAGTCAAGCTGGGAGCCGCACGGCTCGTGGCGATGGCCGAACGCTTCGGCTTCAACCACGAACCCGGGATCGTTGGCGCGTCCGAGAGCACGCTGCCGCCTGCGACCGCGATCCAGGGAGAACTCGACGTCGGCTCGACCGCGATCGGCCAGGGCCAGGTTCTCGCCACGCCGCTGCAGATGGCAGACGTCGCCGCCACCGTCGCCGACGAGGGACGACGACCGAGCCCGACCTTCCTCCCGGGTGGATCGACGGCCGCGAGCGTGTCGGTCATCAGCGAGTCGGTCGCGCACACGATGCGGCGGCTGATGATCGGCGTCGTGCGCGAGGGCACCGGGACGGCCGCCGCGATCCCCGGGGTGACCGTCGCCGGCAAGACCGGCACCGCCGAACTGAAGACCACCTGCACCACGCCCACCTCCAGCACCGAAGCGAGCTCGGAAGCCGGCTCGACCGAAGCCCGCGAAGCGGACAAGGAAGGCTGTCAGAGCACAGAAAGCGAAGTCGCCAACACAGACGCCTGGTTCGCAGCCTTCGCCCCCGCGCTACACCCGCGGATCGTCGTCTGCGTGATGCTCGTCAAAGACGGCGCCGGTGGCACCACCGCCGCGCCCGTCGCCCGCGAAGTGCTAGAAGCGGCGCTCGCCGAACACTGACTTCGAGCGTTATACGTCGAGCTCGGCTGAGGCCGATTCCGCGGGGTTTTCCGGGTCGAGGATCTTCAGCTCCAGCGGCCGGTTGTCGAGCGAGACGACCTGGATCTTGTACAGCAGCACCAGTCCCTCCGCGGGATCGTCGTCGGCGAGCGTGCCGGGCGCCGGGATCTGGTTTTTGGGGGCAACCATGCCGGCGCGGTAGACAAACTGGTTAGTTTCATTGGGTTCGATCGGCGTGTAGCGGTTTTCCTGGGTGTCGCTGATCGTCAGGCTCGTGGAAGCCGGGTGCGCCTGGTTGGTGTTGTTGTAGACCTGCATAAACACCGCAAACCACTCCTGGCCGGGTTCGAGCTTGCGCTGCGCCGGCGTCAGGCCCTGCAGGTAGGTGGCGTCTTCGCTGTTGGCGGGGTTCAGCTCGCGCGAGAGCTGAACCTCGTAGATCAGCGGCCCGACGTTCAGGTACGGCGCGTTCGCGCCGGACTCGCCAGCGTAGGTGCCGGTCGTGACCCGCGTATGGGAGTCGCCGCACGCGCTCAGCACGAGCGCTGCGAGCAGCACGGGCAGGGCGAGCGGGAGCTTACGCAGACGGCTGGACATGCGACGCGGCAGTCTATCCACCGGCGACCGTGACGCGATGACCGCGGCCCTCCCCGCGCTCGAGGATCTCGCGCAGTCGGTGCATCGCGCGCTGGTTCTTGCGCCTCAGCCACGTGCGCGCGCCAAGCCCCTCCAGTAGCCGATCGGACAGCGTCGACGGCACGGTCTCCAGCGTGAACTGCACGCGCGTTGCGCCCGCGGCGGCCGGCGCGAGGTCATAGACGCCGAGCGTGCGGATGCGGTTGTTCTTGCCCGTGCGGCCGATCTCGACGATCCGGTGCGGGCGCTCAACCTCGGCGAACGTGACGTCTCCCCAGCTGAAGCGATTGCCGGGTGCCTTCACGCGAAAGCGCGCGCCCGCGCCCGCGCCGACGGAGTCGATCCTCGTCAGATGCCAGTCGACCAGGTAGTGGTCGGTGAACTCTGGGTGGTTGGCGATGTCCTGCAGGTAGTCGAACACCTGCTCGCGCGGAGCGGATACGACGATCGAGACTGTCACCGGGTCCATTGCGAGCCGGAAGTCTATTGACAGACCTCGCCACGCGGCGTCTGTGTCTCCTCGCAAACCCCGTATAACCATCGCTATACGCCGGTCTCCGCCGCGGATACATTACGGGCCATTACGGGCGCCAGTACGAGCGCCGGCGAGCCGCGCGCTACAGCCGAGCTATGCCGCGCGCGCCATCAGACGCACGGCGTGGCCGTGCTCGCAGTGCCTGACGATCTCGCTCGCAACCGGCGCATCGCGGCGGCGCGGACGGCACAGCTCGCAAACGATGCGTTGCTCACGCCCGGCGAACACATGGACCTGCTCGCCGGTCAACGGCGTGCGCCCGCAGTCCGCGCAGCAATCGCGGTTGGCCTCCAGCGCGCCCAGGCCACGGCGCAGCAATACGCGCTCCAGTTGCTCTACATGGGTTGACGGCGAGGCCATGATCGTCGGTTTTCGCCGTCGCGTGCCCGGCTCCTGCCGCTGGTCCGCGCGTCCCAGACCGGAGGTCTGCACGCACTCAGCTATCGGTCCAGAGACCGTTTGCGCCGGCCCCTGTGCGGGTAGCTCAAGCGCGTGCGCGCACACCGGGCTCGGTGCCGCAAGTGCGGCCGGACGTAGGCCGCGATACGATTATTCAGAACTTTGGTCGCGCTTGACAGCCTTGTTATGATCGCCACAAGTTTCCCCCGACCAGCACGATCGCCTGCCCGGGAGCGAAACCCGGCAGCAACTCAGAGGGAGGAGCACAGCATGGATTCACTTACTTCGGGGACCTTCGTGGGAGCCGGTTCGTTTCGTTGCGCCCGCTGCGACTACACGCTGACGCTCACCGGTTCAGACATGCTCCCCAGCTGCCCCGGCTGCGGTGGCCGGGAGTTCCGACGCGCCTCGCTGTTCAGCACCGAGCGCATCCCCGCGCGCGCTGGCGCCGGTCACGCAGAGAGCGACGAGGCGGCGCTCGTGCAGCCGCCAGCGCCAGGTCGTGATCTACGGCTAGCTAGGACTAGGGAGCTGATCGAGCGTCCCGGCGAGTACCTCTGCTACGAGGAGAACGGCGAACAGCGGACGGTGGCGCTGACGCGCGAGTGGACGCGCATCGGGCGCAGCCTGGCGGCGGACCTGCGCTTCGACGATCCGACCGTCTCGCGCCGGCACGCGCTGATCGTGCGTCACCCCGACGGCGTGCGCCTACTCGACGACCGCAGCCTCAATGGCGTGTTCGTCAACGGCGCGCGTGTCGACGGCAAGGCGCTGCAGGACGGCGACGAGATCATCGTTGGGCGTTATCGCCTCGCGTTCGTGAGCGTGCCCGCAGACCTCGACGCGCCTGATCTGCGCGCCGAGGAGAGTGCGCTGCACAGCGTCCACTGAGCCGCCGCGGAGCCCGCCCAGCGGCCACGGCGCCCGCCGCGCGCGAGTGTTCGTCGGCGCGTAGTATCGCTGCGACTATGGCGCACACGATCGCCGTGCTCTCGCAAAAGGGAGGTACCGGCAAGACGACCACCGTCCGCACCCTGACCGACGTCCTGCGGCGCAGCGGCGTACGGACGCTGGCGATCGATTCTGGACCCCCAGGGCAATCTTTCGGACTACTTCGACCTGCCCACCGACGTCGCCCCGACGATCGCCGATGTGCTCGCCGGACGCTCATCGGCGACCGAGGCGATCCACGAGGACATCATCCCGGCCAACCTGAGCCTCGCCGAGGCGGAGCTGATGCTTGGCGGCAAGATGGGTCGCGAGCTGACGCTCAGACGTGCGCTGGCCGACACGGTCAAGGACTACGAAGTGATCCTGATCGACTGCCCGCCGTCGCTGGGACTACTCACGGTCAACGCGCTGGTGGCCGCAGATCGCGCGCTGATCACCGCCGAGGCGCAGTACTTCGCGCTGCAGGGGGTAGAGCAGGCGATGGAGGTCGTGGAGCTCGCGCGCGAGAGCCTCAACCCGCGGCTGGCACTGCTTGGCGTGTTGCTCAATCTCGCCGACATGCGCACCGTGCACTCGCGCGAGGCGCTCGTCTCGCTGAAGGAGCGTTTCGGCGCGGAGGTGTTCGACTCCGTGATCCGCACGTCGATCGCCTACGCCGAGTCGGCCGAGCGGGCGCGCTCGATCCTCGACCATCGTCCCGACCTCGGCGCCGACTACCTGGCGCTCGCCGCCGAGGTGCTCGACCGCCTGCACGATCTCGATGGCGCCAGCGAGCGGCTTGCGCAACTCGCCGCGGGCTCTCAGAGCGCGTCCACGTAGGCACCCTGCAGCTCAAAGGACAAGCGCAGCAGCCTCGCCCAGCCGTCGATCTCCCCGGCGAGCGCCTCCGCGACGGCGCCGGTCTGCTCATAGAAGCACCACACCAGCACCGTCGGGCCCGCGCCTGAGATCGTCGCCCCCAGCGCACCCAGCTCGCGTGCGCGGCAGGCCAAATCGTAGGAGCGCGGGAACAGGCTCGCGCGTTGGCTCTGGTGCAGCCGGTCGTGCAGGCCGCGTGCGAGCAGGTCCCAGTCGCCGCGGGCGAGGCCGAGCGTCAACAGGGCCGCGTGTGCGACGTTGAAGACCGCGTCAGCCATCGGCACGGTCGCGGGCAGCGCCTCGCGCGCGGCGCGCGTGCGCACCGCCTGCTCCGGTATCACCGCCAGCGCCTCCAGGCCCGTCGGCGGGTCGAACCTCGCGACGGCGCCATCGGTGCAAACGACGAAGCCGCCGTATAGCGCCGCCGCGACGTTGTCGGGGTGACCCTCGATCTCGCTCGCCAACGCCAGCATATCTGCGTCCAGCTCGAACAGGTGGTCGGCTGCCATCAGCCCGGCGACGATCGCCGCCGCACTCGAGCCCAGCCCGCCCGACAGCGGTATATGCGAGCTGATCCGGAACGTGAAGCCGTCGGCGGGGTGCAGCCGCTCGAAGGCCCGCACGCACAGGTTCTCGCGGCCTCTCGCAACCGGCAGATCCGTCTCGACAGCGAACTCGCCCGTCTCCTCCACCTCGACCTCTAGCGTCAGCGCCAGCGCCGCAGCCATGCAGTCGAAGCCAGGGCCGAGGTTGGCCGAGGAGGCCGGCACACGCACCACGCGCCTACGGATCACCCAACACCGCTTCCTCGATCGCGGCCGTCTCCGCCGCGCAGGTGATCACTCTGCCATCGTTGTTCGCGATCGCCGTCTCGGGGTCCTTCAGGCCGCGGCCGGTGAGCACGCACGCGATCTGCTCGGCGCCGTCGGCGCCGTACTTGAGCAGGCCGGCGACCGACGCCGCGGAGGCCGGCTCGCAGAACATCCCTTCCCTGGAGGCGAGCAGCTGGTAGGCGTGCAGGATCTCCGCGTCGCTGACGACGCGAATCGAGCCGCGCGAGTCGGTCGCCGCCGCCATCGCGTCCTCCCAGCGAACGGGA
Organism: uncultured Solirubrobacteraceae bacterium; assembly: GCA_963735615.1. GTDB lineage: Bacteria > Actinomycetota > Thermoleophilia > Solirubrobacterales > Solirubrobacteraceae > Palsa-744. The sequence goes on along the minus strand of CAVTLO010000003.1, from coordinate 541,454 downwards.
TTGCCGATCCGGATGGCGCTCGCCACTGTTTCCGGGTGCTCGACCGGGTGGCCGAGCACCAGCGGCGCCGCGCCCTCCGCCTGGAAGCCGAACAGTTTCGGCGCCGCGCCCATCTCGCGAAAGCCACGCCAGTAGGAGGTGATGTTGCCGGCGTTGCCCACCGGGATGCACAGCGCTTCCAGCCCGCCTTCCAGGCCCTCGTGGATCTCGAACGCGGCGGTCTTCTGGCCTTCGATGCGGAATTCGTTGACCGAGTTGACGAGCACGATCGGGTGCGAGTCGGTGAGCTCGCGCACGAGCGTCAGCGCCTGGTCGAAGTTGCCTTTCAGCGAGATCACGCGCGCGCCGTGGACGAGCGTCTGGGCCATCTTGCCCTGGGCGATCTTGCCCTCCGGCACGATCACCGCACAGGTGATGCCCGCGCGCGCCGCGTAGGCGGCGGCGCTCGCCGCGGTGTTGCCCGTCGACGCGCAGATCACGGCCTTGGCGCCATCGCGCACGGCCGCCGACACCGCACACGTCATCCCGCGGTCCTTGAACGAGCCCGTCGGATTGGCGCCCTCGAGCTTCAGGCGCACGGTTGCCCCGACCATCTCCGACAGCACCGGCGCGCGCAGCAGCGGCGTCGAGCCCTCCTGCAGGCTGACCAGCGCATCCCCTGCCTCGAACGGAAGACGCTCGAGGTAGCGTTCGATCAGCGGCACGTGGGCGGGCGTCTGCGGCGTGCCTTCAACCCGCGGAAGCTTGACCTTGGGGATGTCTATGCGCACCTCGCTCATACGAACTCCTCTTCGATCACACGGATTGTCCTGGGGGTGGAGCGTACGAAGTCGAAGCCTTCGACCCGGTCGATCGCCGCGCGCATACTCGACTCGAGTACCGGGTGGGTGACCATCACCAGACGGGCATTCTCGCCGAGGCCGCGCTGCACCACCGATTTGATCGACACGTCGTGCTCGCCCAGCGCCTGCGTCACTGACGCCAGCACCCCAGGGCGGTCTTCCACGTCCAGGTGCAGGTAGAAGGCGTTCTCAACGTCCTCGACGAGACGCAGCGCCAGCGGCGGAGCGGGCGGGCGCGCACCACCGGTCATCACGCTGACGACGTCGCCCAGCACCGCGCTGGCGGTCTGCCGTCCGCCGGCGCCAGGGCCGGACATCGTAATCTCGGTGATCGGCTCGGATTCGACGGTCACCGCGTTGAACGGCCCGGAAACCGATGAGAGTGGGTGCCCGGCATACAGGAACGCGGGATGCACCCGCACCGACAGGCCGCCATCGCGACGCTCGGCGGTGCCGATCAGCTTCAGGCCGAGGCCGAGCTCGCGGGCGTACTCGAGGTCGTCGCTGTGCAGGTGCTCAATGCCTTCGTAGCGCACGTCGTTGAGGTGCACCGGCGTGCCGAAAGCCAGCCGCGCGAGGATCGCCATCTTCGCGGCCGCATCCCGGCCTGAGACGTCGTCGCTCGGGTCAGCCTCGGCGTAGCCCACGCGCTGGGCCTCGGCGAGCGCCTCGGCGTACGTCGAGCCGGCGGTCATCTCGGTGAGGATGAAGTTGGTCGTGCCGTTGACGATCCCGTGGATACGCTCGATCGGCGTTGCCGACAGCGACTCCTCGAGCACGCGCACGACCGGAACCACCCCCGCGACCGCCGCCTCGAAGCGCAGCCGCACGCCCTGTTCGCGAGCCGTCTCGAACAGCTCCTCGCCGTATTGCGAGAGCAACTGCTTGTTGGCGCTGACCACATCCTTGCCGGCACGCATCGCCGTGAGTAGGTACTCGCGCGCCGGTTCGATCCCGCCCATCACCTCGACGAGCAGGTCGGCGTCGGCGAGGATCTCACCGAAGTCGCCGCGCGTGCGTGTCAGCACGCCGCTGACTACCGGGCGCCGGCCGTTGAAGCGCTCGATCTCGCCAGCCCGTTCCTCGAGCAGCACGGCAAACGCCGCGCCGACGGTACCGTGGCCGAGCAGGCCGACCTTGAACGGCACCGCGCTCGCGCCGGGTGCCTCCGCCTCGCTAGCGGACATCGCGCGCCGTCAAGTCCTCGAAGCTCTCCCGCCTGACCACCGCGCGTGCGTCACTGTCGCGGCAGAAGACCACCGGCGCTCGTGGCACGCCGTTGTAGTTGTTCGCCATCGCAAAGCCATACGCGCCCGTGGCGGGCGTCACCACCACGTCGCCCGGCCGCGGGTCTTGCAGCGATGCCTCGCGCAGGAGCACGTCGCCGGACTCGCAGTGCTTGCCCGCGAGCACGCACTCGGTCGAGCCGCCGAAGCGGTCGGCCACCTGCGCTTCATAGACTGCGCCGTAGAGCATCGGGCGCAGGTTGTCGGACATGCCGCCGTCGACAGCGACCCAGCGCGAGACGTTCTGCTTGACGCTCTCGACCGTGTACAGCGTCACGCACGCGTTCGCGCACAGCGCCCGGCCGGGCTCGATCAGCAGGCGCGTGTCGGGTCCCATGCCGTGGGCGTGTGCCGCCTCGACGAGCGCGCCGACGTACGCCTCGATCGACGGCGGCGAGGGCTGCTCCTCGGTGTAGCGCACGCCCAGCCCGCCGCCGAGGTCATAGGTGGAAAACCCGCCCACCGCCTCGCCCAGCTTCGCGAGCTCGGCCGCCTCCCGACGGAAGGGCTCGAGGCCCAGCAGCTGCGAGCCGACGTGCGCGTGCAGCCCCTCAAGCGTTAGCCCGTTGACCGCCTGCAGCCGTGCGATCGCCTCGCCCGCTTGCGCCATCGCGAAGCCAAACTTGGAGTCGGCCTGACCGGTTGAGATCTTCTCGTGGGTATCGCCCTTGACGTCCGGCGTGACCCGCACGAGCACCGACTGACCGGCGCTGCGATCGGCGAGCGCGCCCTCCGCCACGAGCGTAGCGAGGCGGTCGATCTCGTCGAAGTTGTCGACCACGATCAAGCCCACGCGGTGGCGCAGCGCCATGCGCAGCTCGGCCTCGGACTTGGCGTTGCCGTGGACCACGATGCGCTCGGGAGCAAAGCCCGCCGCCAGCGCCACGTGCAGCTCGCCCCCGGAGGCCACATCGCACCACAACCCTTCGCTCGCGAACAGCGCCAGCACCGCCGTGCACGGGAACGCCTTGGAGGCGAACACCACGTGGAGATCCTCATGGCCGGCGTCGCGACCGGCCTGCACGAACGCCTGGGCACGTGTGCGCAGATCGTCCTCGGCGACCACGTACACGGGCGTGCCGAACTCGCGCGCCAGCTCGATCGTGTCGCAACCGCCAACCTCCAGGCGGCCGCGCTCGTTGAGGCGGCTGCCCATGGGAAAGACGGGTGAGAGGCTGGTTTCGGTGGCCATCGCCGCTGATTATTGCTTGCCGCGCAGGGAAGCCCGTGTCACCGGCGGGCACGCGAGGCTGTCAGCCTCTCGCGGCGCTCGTCGATGGCTCCGAGTCACGCCACCGCCACCCGCAACCCAGCGACCCCGCCCCGCCGCAGCATCATCCCCAGCCAAACCAACCCGATCGCCAGCAGCGCGAGGCTCTCGACCTGCGGCGCGGTCAGCCCCACGAGCACCTCCTTGTTGCGGCGGATGAACTCCACGAGGAAGCGCTCGAGTCCGCTGCCGACGAGGTACAGCGCGAACACGACGCCCGGCCGCACGCGATCGCGCAGCTGCCAGAGCGCGTAGGCGAGCAGGCACATCGTGACCGTCTCGTAGATCGGCGTCGGCTGCACGCGCACGCCCGGCGGCGTAGGGACGGTCCCGTGCGGATAGCCCATCGCCCACGGCAGGCTCGAGCGGATCCCGTAGTCGCCGTCGCCAGAGACCTGGCAGCCGATGCGCCCGATCGCGTAGCCGAGCGTGAGCGCGGTGGCGCACATGTCGAAGATCCGCAGTTCCATGGCGTCGCGCCAACGCATCCACAGCAGCACGCCGATCGCACCACCGATCGCACCGCCGTACCAGACGAGACCCGAGCCAGAGAAGATGCTCCCGAGCAGGTCGTGCTTGACCTGGCTGTAGTTCTGGATCACGTAGTAGCCGCGCGCGCCGATCACGCCGCCGAGCAGCGCCGCGAACGTGATCTCATACGCCCAGTCGACGGGCTTGTCCATCTCGCGCAGTCGCCGTGCGACGACGGCTCCGCACGCGAGGAAGCCCAGCGCGAACATCACCCCGAACGTCTTGATCGAGATGCCCACGATTTCGATTTCAGGCTTCATGGCGTGCGCACGCGGGGCATCGTTCGCGGCCGAACTTTAGGGCAAGCGTAGGTCCTTCTGCGACAATCAGCCGCATGGCTACGAGGCGATCCAGCTTCGGCAAGGACACGGGTCTGCAGGCCCGCATGCTGATCACGCTGTTCCTGCTGGGACTGGTGTACGTCGTGTTCGTCGGCGTGCTGTTCGCGGCGGGAGCGGCCGCCGGGCTGATCGTGATCGTCGCCCTGGGGCTGCTGCTCGTGCAGTTCTTCGGCTCCGACAAGATCGCGTTGGCGACGCTCGGGGTCAAAGAGGTCACCCCCGCGCAGGAGCCGGAGCTGCATGGGATCGTCGAACGGCTGTGCGTTCAGGCCAACCTACCCAAGCCGAAAGTGGGCGTGATCGAGACGTCAATGCCGAACGCGTGCGCGATGGGCAAATCGAAGAAGTCGACCACCGTCTGCGCCACCCGCGGCATCCTCGAGTTGCTCTCCCCGGCGGAGCTCGAAGGCGTGATGGCACATGAGCTCACTCACGTGATCAACCGCGACGTGATGGTGATGACGCTCGCGAGCTTCTTCGCGACGCTCGCGTCGCTGATCGCGCAGTTCACGCTGTTCTTCGGGGGCGGCTTCGGCGGCGGCTACGGGCGTAACCAGAACGAGGAGGAGGAGATCATGGTCGTCCTGCTCGTCTCGGTGCTTGTCTACGCCGTCTCCTTCCTGCTGCTGCGCGCGCTTTCTCGCTACCGCGAGTTCGCCGCCGACCGCGGCTCGGCCGTACTCACCGGACGCCCCAGCGCGCTCGCCTCAGCCCTGCTGAAGATCAGCGGCACGATCGAGCGCGTCCCCACCCAGGACCTGCGCAAGGCCGAAGGGATGAGCGCGTTCTTCATCATCCCCGCCCGCACGAAGCGCTCGCTGATGAACATCTTCTCCGACCACCCGCCGCTGGAGCAGCGCCTCGCGGCGCTCGAACGACTGGAGTCCCAGCTCCAGAGCGCCGCCTGACCTCGATGGTTGATTCGACCATCTGATGGGTCTGCGCGACATCCTCACCGGCCGCCACTCGGTCCAGGGCCCCGCGCCCGACCGGCTGTTCGCGATCTCCACCGCCTACGTCACGCTCCAGGCGGAGCACCAGATCGAGCCGCGCGGCACGGCCGCGATCGTCTTCCAGGCGCTCGCGACGAGCGAGTTCGAAACGACGCTGCGCGAAATGGAAGAAGTCGTTACCGCAACCGGTGGGGAGAGCGCCACGAAGGTCTCCAGCCAGGACGACAGCTTCGGCTACCGCTGGATGGTGCTACACAACCCCGACGGCGCACCGAGCGTGGAAGACCTCGCGGTCGGCATCAACGCCGTCTCAAGCTCAATCGAGACCGCCGGCTACGGCGAGCGCCTGCTATGTGCCGTGTTCGCGTTCGTCGACGCGCAGAAACGGCGGATCTACTTCATCTACAACTACAAGCGCGGCTACTGGTATCCCTTCGTGCCCGATCCCGGTCAACAGCAGCAGCGCCAGACCGAGCGCGAGCTGCAGATCAAGGCACAGATGGCTTCCGAACTTCCGATCGAGCCGGAACTGGAGCGATGGTTCCCGCTGTGGGGGATCCCGATCTGACGGCCGTGGACGCTGCGCATTCCTGCGTCCTCGGCCGCTCGCGTGCGTAGCACGCCACGCGGCCTGCGTCCTTGGACTGCTTGGTCCACGACCGTCAGCGCTCAGTGTCAGCGCTCAGTCATTCAGTCGGGGATCAGACCCTCGCCGGTGAACTCGCGGCCAGCCTCGTCGAAGCTGAAGTCGGCGGGCGGGAGGATCACGTCCGAGCCCTCGAGCTCGTCGTCGCCGAGCAGCGTGCCCTGCGTGCGCACGTAGTCGAGCAGCGCCGCGAACGCGTCGGCGAAGCCGCTTTCCTCGCCACTATCGACGATCGACAACGCCTGGCCGCGGAGCTCCTCCAGGCGCTCAGCATCGCTTTCAGGGAGCCGATACTGACCCTCACCGGAGATGCGGACGATCATCCTTGGCCACCGCTCTCGCTCGGCTGCTGGGCGGGACCCGCACCGCCGTCTGGCGCCGGCGCCTCGCCGGTGTCCGCAGCGCTCGCGGCGAGCTGCGGCGCGGGAGCGCCTTGGCCGAGTTCGCCCTTCATCTTCGCCAGCTCGTCATCGACTGCCGGCTGGCTGGAGAGCTGCTTGAGCTGGCGGTCGATGTCGTCTTCGCCACCCCCCAGCTGGGTGATGTCATCGAAGGTGCCGGCGGCTTCCAGCTCGGAGACCGCGTCGGCGCGCGCTTTCATGTTTTCGGTCTTGTCGACCGCGCGCTGCATCGCGAGCCCCACGTCGGCCATCTGCTCACCAACGCCGGTGGCCGCCTCAGAGATTCGCACCTGAGCCTCGGCGGCCGAGTACTGCGCCTTGATGACCTCCTTCTTGGTGCGGAACGATTCGATCTTGGCGCGCAGTTTCTGCTCAGAGTCGGTCAGCTTCTGCTGCTGGTCTTCCAGTTCGGCGACCTGGGTGTCGAGCCCCTGGAGCTCCGTCTGGGCGACGTTCTTGCGTTCGAGCGCCGTGCGGGCCAGGTCCTCGTTGCCGGCTGCGAGCGCCTGGCGGGCCTGCGTGTCGAGCTTGACGACACTCTGCTGGAGCGTGCTCTCCTGCATCTGCAGGCGCTTCTTGGCCGTGACCACGTCGGCGATGCCCTTCTTGACGTTCTGCAGCTGTTCGACCTGCTTCTGGTAGCTGTAGTCGAGAGTCTCGGCCGGGTCTTCCGCGCGATCCAGCAGCTTGGAGACCTTCGCCTTCACAACGGTAGACATGCGCCCGGTCAACCCGGCCATCTGATCCTCCTATTGCTGTTCCACGGGACGACCGACCTGAGCTCGGCCAACACCTCCAGCGTAGCCGACTGAAGCGCGCTCAGAGCCCGACAGGGTGGCGAACCACGAATCCCGCGTTGGTCTGGCGCAGCGGGCGCCAGCGCGGCCCCTCCAGGTTGGCGGGGTCTTCCGCGGGGCTCGTGTCCAGACGTAGCCCGGCAACGGTCATGTAGGCGTGGCCGCCGTTGGCGAAGATCGTCACCCAACGTCCGACCCCGCGCGAGCCCCAGGCCTCGAATTCGCCGGAGTCCTCAGGCGCGGTCAAGAGGGCGGCGCCATGCAGTGCGAAGGACACCGTGCCAGAGCAGTCGTAGCCGGGCGAGATGAACGATGCGTGACCGCCTCCGTAGATATACGGCAGTCCGATCACCTCGTTCCCTGCCCAGATGATCTCCTGGATGGCTGCCGGGACGCCCATCGGGGCGGCGGCAAGGCCGTCGACGAAGCGCGCAGTCGTGCCGGGGACCAGCAGCTCCGGCCGCAGCGTCGGGCCGGTCGCGGTGGTCATGCCGTCGCCGATCGTTAGTTCGCTGGGAATGCTCGTCGCAAGGGTGCTCGTGGCTGGTTCGCTCGCCGCCACGGCGCCGCCGGTGCTGGTCGCGGCGGTGCCAACCGTGGAGGTCTTGGCGGGGGGTTGGTAGCTGACGACTTCGCCGGTTGCGGTCTTCTCGTAGACGGGGCCCTTGTAGGTCACGTTGGAGGTCTTCGCGGTGATCGGCGCGTGGGGCACGGGGGCGGATTTCGTCGTACCGCCGGTCGTGCTCGTCGAGGGCGTGACGGCGACGGCGCCGCCCGGTCCATTGGCCAGGGCCTCGGAGGCACCGGCTGCTGTGATCGCCAGACTGCAGATAACCGCGCTACAGGTACGCATCCACACGGGGCAACAACCTCTTTCGTCGGCCTGCGGGGTTAGCTGACGGGCTAGCGCTGAAAGAGCCTGCGCTTCTCACGGTTACCGTGGGATTCGCCCCAACAACTTGGGTCCCCCGTTCCTTGACTTCTGATCAAGGACTCGGCATTCGGGCGGGCACGCTAGCAGAGTGCAAGGACGCTTGCAGAGGTTGCATACGTTTTGGCACGTTCTTCCCGCAAATGCCGCGCTTTTTGCCGGATCGCTAGTGTGCCGGCCATGCGCCCCGCGCGAGGACCGCTTTTGGCTGTGCTGGTGCTCGCCGCCGCGGGTCTGGCCGGCTGCGGCAAGGGCGGATCCGAACAGCTCGGTGGCGGCCCCGCGCGCAAGCTGGGACCGGTGGCGGCCCAGGGGGCGGTGAGCGTGGCGACGCGCAACACAACGCGCCTGGGAGGCAGCGACGCCGCGGCCGACGCAGCGGCGGTCGCACGCGCGGTGTACCCGGGCCTGACGGCGGCGACGCGACCGCTGGCGGTGGTGCTCGTCGACGAGCACGACTGGCTGCCCGCGCTAATGGCCTCCGTCCTGGCTGGCGCGCCGACGAGTGCGCCGATCCTGTTCAGCGAAGGCGACACGCTGCCGGCGGTCAGCCGCGAAACGCTCGAAGCGATGCACCCACTGGGAGCGCCGAGCATCGGCGGCGCACAGGTGATCCGGATTGGCAGCACCGCGCCCGTGCCCGCTGGGTACCTGGCGCGCACCGTGCGCGTGGGCGTGCCGACGGTCACCGCCGCAGGCGTCGAGCAACTTGCGCTCACGCTCGACGGAACTAGCGCCCCGCGCCAGGTGATCGTGCTCCCCGCAGCCGCCGCCCCCGCGCTGGCGATGCCGGCGGCGGGTCTGGCCGCCGAGAGCGGCGCGCCGATCCTCTTGGTAACGCCCGCGCGCGTGCCGGCGCCGACGGCGACCGTGCTCCTGGGCCTGCACCAGCCTTCGATCTACGTGATCGACGCCGCCGCGATCGGCCACCACGCACTGGACGAGCTGCGCCACTTCGGCACGGTCAAGACCATCACCGTCGGCGGTGTTGCGCCATCAGGTACTACGGCGTCAGGCGAAGAAGCGGTGAGCAACGCGATCGAAGTCGCGCGCTTCACCGACGGCACGTTCGGCTTTGGGGTCAAAGAACCCGGCCACGGCCTCGTGTTCGCGAACGCCGCGCGGCCGCTCGACGCACCCGCGTCGGCGCTACTGTCGGCGACCGGCGACTACGGGCCGCTGCTGCTGCTCGCGAGCGCGTCGCAGGTGGCACCCGCGCTTGCCGGCTACCTGTCGGACATCGATCCCGCGTACAGCACGCCGCAGTTCCCACCCGTGCGCGGCGCCTACAATCACGGCTGGCTGATCGGCGGCGAAGCGGCGATCTCGGCGGTCACCCAGGCCGAAATCGACTCCATGCTCGAGATCCGCCCGCAGGCGCACACATCCGAAGAATCGTCGGTTTCGCAGGTCGAATAGGAGGCGCAACTTGAGTCAAGCCGAGGACCCCCGCTTGAGCCGCAAGGCGAGCGCACACGAGGTGAGCGTCGAGGACGTGCGCCAGCTGATGGGCGCCTCCACGCCGCACTTCGCGCTGCAGTTGCGCAACCGCATCGCCAAGCTGATCGCGGACCTGCCCGCCGATCACCCGGCGCGCGCGGAAGGCGAGCGCGAGATCGCGCGCCTGCAGCGGCTGGGCTACGACGGCGAGACCCGTGGCGAGGGCGCCGCCGAGGGCGAGCGCCCGCTGCCCTCGCTGAACCTCGCCGATGCTTCGAGCGGCGAGGCCTGACCGGCCCGGCGACGCTCTTTAGCGCAGGCCGGCGAACGTTCGCTCGCGGCGCGCATCGGCATAGCGGGCGCGCAGCAGTTTAAAGCAGACGAGGACGAGCGCCACGTCGATCGGCAGCAGCGCGATGCTCAGCCAGGCCGGCGCCTGGCTGGCCACCACGAGCACCACAAGCACGACCACCGTGTGAAACACAATCGCGGGGATCGCCGACAGCATCAGCGTGTGCGAGCGGAACCCGCTTAGGTGCTCGCGCAGCGTCACCTCGATCGTGCCGATCGCGACCGCGCCAATTGAGGCGCCGACCAACGCCCCATTCTTTTCGATGCCCCTGAGGAAGGCAACCATTGCACCGATCGCGCCGATCAGGATCAACAGCTCCGACAACGGCAGCGGATGCCAAGGAGCCTGTGGGCGCTCACCAGTGGCCTTCAGGTCGCCGAGGGCGCGCGCGGCGCGGACGGATGGGCGCGCGGCTGGCTCGGCGCGCGGCGGGGCCTGCCTAGCGCCCTGCGAACTTGGCCGACGCTTGCGCGGGCGTCCGCGCCGCCCGGTGTTGCGCTTGGCCACGGGGTCGACTAGAAGCCAGGCCGGAGTTCGCCGCGGTGCATCGCCGTCGATGCTAGCGCCTATCCTGCGTTGCGTGTCCACGTCTGCCTCCCCCGCCCCGCCACCGGCGGCGGGCATCCCGGAGAGCGCACTACCCGGCCCGTATCCGGTCGGCGAGTACGCCGCGGCGCTGCGCTCGAAGCTGCGCTCGTTCGCGCGCGTGCAGCTGATGGGAGAGCTCGTCAACCTGCGCCCGTCACGCGCGCGGGTGTACTTCGAGCTGCGCGACGGCGGGGGCGCGATTGCGTGCGCGGCGTGGCGCGGAGACTGGGACGCGATGGTCGCCCGCGCGGGCACACCCGAGGAGGGGATGCAGGTGGTCGTGGCGGGTGGTTGTGACTATTACCCAGGGAGCGCCACCTCGTCCCCTGGCTTCTCGTTCGCGGTGCTCGATCTGCGCCTGGCGGGCGACGGCGACCTGCTCGCACGGATCGAGCGGCTGCGCAAGCAGCTGGATGCAGAGGGCCTGCTCGACACCCAGAAGCGCCTTCCCCGGCCCGTGCTGCCGCGCACGATCGGCGTGATCACCGGCGAGGGCGGCAAGGCACGCGACGACGTGCTCGCGGCGCTCGCGCGCCGCGGCTGGGCGGGGCGCCTGGTGTGGGGCTTCGCGCCGGTGCAGGACCGCCACGCGGCGCCCGCGATCGTGCGCGCGCTGGGTGAGCTCGTGGCGGTGGGCGGCGTCGAGGTGGCGATCGTCGCGCGCGGCGGCGGCTCGCTGGCGGACCTGCTGTGCTTCTGCGATGAGACCCTCTGCCGCACGGTTGCCCTGCTCGGCGTTCCGGTGATCGCCTCCGTCGGCCATCACACCGACCGCACGCTGCTCGACGACGTCGCCGCAATCAGCTGCTCGACCCCGACGCACGCGGCGGAGGCGGCGGTCGGGGTGGACTGCACGAGCGCACGCGCTGAACAGGCGGCCGCCGCCGCGCGCCTGCGCGACCACGGCCGGCGCGCGGTGCTCACGCGCGCACGACTGCTGGCGACGCTCTCGCGCGCTCCCGCCGCGCACCTGGACCGCCAGCGCGCACGCCTGCACCAGCAGCTGCGCGAGATCCGCGCGGGCTCACGCCGGCGCATCGAGTCCGAGCGGCGCCTGACGGAGCGACGCGCAGTCGTGCTCGAGCGCAAGGCCGCGTCGTTCCAGCTGGACTGCCGCGAGCGCCGTCCGCGCGAGCTCGCGCAGCTGGCGCTCGTGCTCGCCGGCCATGACCCGCAGCGCACGCTCGAGCGCGGCTATCTGCTTGCGCAGTCCACAGACGGCGATCCGATCCTCAGCGCCGCGGACGCGCGCGCCGTCGGTGAGCTGCGGCTGCGCTTCGCCGACGGCTCGCTGCCAGCGAGGATCCTCGAGCGATGAGCGAGCCGCCCCGCGAGGCCACGCCCACCGACCCGGCCGCGCCTACCCACCCCGCCACGCTCGCCGACGGGACCGGACCAGCCGCCCAGCCGCAGACCTACGAGGCGGCGGCCGCGCGCGTCGAGGAGATCATCCGCCGGCTGGATTCGGGCGAGGCGAGCCTCGACGAGACGCTCGCGCTCGTCAGCGAGGGCAAGACGCTGATCGAGTTGTGCGCGAGCCAGCTGGCGGCAGTCGGCAACGCGCTGGAGGAGCTGCACCTGGACGAGCTCGTCGGCCGCCTGGAACGAGAGGCGGGGGCGTGACCCGGCAGGGGCCGATCGAGCGAGCCTGGGAGGCGCCCGTATGAGCACCTGGGAGACGCTCGCGGGCCTGGAGCTGGAGATCGAGGACTACGCGCTCGAGCCGCTGCAGGCGACGGTGTCGAGCGCGTTCGAGCGCAAGAGCACGGTCATCCGGCTGCGTGGAGGCGGCGAGGAAGGGCTTGGCGAGGACGTCACCTATGACGCTGTTGACCATGAGATCCTGCAGGCGACCGGTCCGACACTGCCGCTCGCCGGACGTTCCACGCTCGCCTCCTTCGCCACGCGCCTGGGCGAGCTGCAGCTGTTCCCAGAGCCGCCGCAGCGCGAGGTCTCGAGCCTGTACCGCACGTGGGCGTACGAGTCGGCGGCGCTGGACCTAGCGCTGCGCCAGGCGGGCACGACGCTGCACGCGGCGTTGGCACGCGAGCCACGGCCGGTGCGCTTCGTCGTCTCCCTGCGCCTCGGCGAGCCGCCGACGCTCGAGCCGATCCGCCGACGCCTGGAGCGCTACCCGGGGCTGCGCTTTAAGCTCGACCCCACCAGCTCGTGGGACGAGCAGCTGATCGCCGGGCTGGTGGCGACGGGCGCGGTTGACTCGGTGGACTTCAAGGGCCTTTACCACGGCTCGATCGTCGACCAGCCGGCGGACCCCGTCCTGTACCGACGCGTGGTCGAGGCGTTCGCAGAGGCGTGGATCGAGGACCCGGCGCTCACCCCGGAGACCGACGCGGTGCTCGCGCCATATCGCGAGCGCTTCTCCTGGGATGCGCCGATCCACTCGATCGCGGACATCGAAGCGCTGCCGTATCCGCCGCTGATGGTCAACATCAAGCCCTCGCGCCTGGGCGGCCTGCGCAGCCTGCTGGACACCTACGACTACTGCGCGCAGCGCGGCATCGGCAACTACGGCGGCGGCCAGTTCGAGCTGGGCGTCGGGCGCGGCCAGAACCAGTACCTCGCCTCGCTGTTTCACCCCGACGCCCCCAACGACGTGGCACCGACTGGCTTTAACCTGCCCGATCCACCCGCGGATCTGCCGCCGAGCCCGCTCGCTCCCGCACCCAGCGCCGCTGGCTTTCGCTGGGGATGAGAAACCTGGCGAGCGCCCGCACGGGCGCAACTTCCGTGCCAGTGTGCGGTTTGCGACCCCATAACCGATAACGTCGGGGCCCGCCGGCCGCGCTTCGATTTACGCCCTACCGGCCGGAGGGTGATTCCGCTCGAAGGAGTTGTTCCAGTCTTGGCGAGCACAGGCGCCCACAAGCGATCGCGAAGTGCCCCGTACGGTGTGAGGTTCGTTGCCGCCGCAGCCATTGCGCTGCTGCTTTGCCTACTCGGCGCACGCCCGCTCCGGGCGAGCGCCGCAGACCCAGGCGGTACGCAGGCGGCCGGCGGCAACTCCCCAGCCAAGAGCGGAGGCTCCCCGCCAGCCAAGAGCGGCAGCTCCTCCCCTGTCAAGACCAAGGCTCCGTCAGCACACGTGACGAGCGTGCGCATCGAGCGCGTCAGCTGCGTGCCAGCGGCCCACTGCAGCGGCAACGCTCACCAGGTCTCCGCGCGCGGCACGCTGCTGCTGGAGGGTGCGGGCCTGACGCCGGGGATGACCGTCGCGTTCCCCAAATTCCCAGGGGCGCGCATCAGCCGCGTCTCCTCGGCCGCACAGCCGGCGGCACACCTGCGCTACGCCGTAGCCAGCAAGCCGAGCGACGGCCTGATCGTGACGGTCCCCAAGAACGCGCATTCGGGGCACATCATGATCCTGCTCGGCGGCGGGCGCTACACAAGCTCCTACGGGCCGATCTACGTCTACAACCATGCCCTGCACCCACCCGCGCCGCCGCCTACAGACCCACCCCCGGTGAGCACGAGCGCGGTCAGCGGCACCGCGTTTGAAGGTCAGGGCATGTGGATCTGGTACCTAAGCAAGTCCGACAAGGGCAACATCGCCACGATCGCCGCCCAGGCACACGCGGCCGGCGTGAGCACGCTGTTCGTAAAGAGCTCAGACGGCTCCACCAACTACTGGAGCCAGTTCTCCCCGCAGCTGGTCGCCGAACTGCACGCAAACGGGCTGAAGGTGTGCGCATGGCAGTACGTGTACGGCAGTGAACCCGTCGGCGAGGCGGCGCTCGGTGCCGAGGCGGTCGCCGACGGCGCCGACTGCCTGGTGATCGACGCGGAGGGCGAATACGAAGGCCACTACGCCGCCGCACAGACCTACATCGACGATCTGCGCGCAAAGATCGGTCCGGAATATCCCCTCGGGCTGGCTTCGTTCCCGTACGTCTTCGACCACCCTTCGTTCCCCTACTCGGTGTTCCTCGGCCCGGGCGGCGCGCAGTACAACGCGCCGCAGATGTACTGGAAGGACATCGGCCAGTCGGTCGACACCGTCTACGCGAACACGTACATCGCCAACCGCATCTACGGCCGCCCGATCTTCCCGCTCGGGCAGACATACGGCGGCGTCTCCGCGGCAGAACTGCTGCGCTTCCGCGAGGAGGCCGTCGGCTACGGCTCGACGGGCGTGTCGTTCTGGGACTGGCAGGAAAGTGGCGCGGTCGACTGGGGTGCCCTTACGGCGCCGCTGGCGCCGCTGACGAGCGTCACGCCGAATACCGAATACCCGGAACTGAAGAGCGGCAGCAGGGGCGATGAGGTGCTGTGGATGCAGGAGCACCTCGCCACCGCGATCCCCACACAGGAAACCACCGGCGTGTTTGGCTCGGAGACGCTCGCCAACGTCGAGGCGTTCCAGGCGGCGCATGCGATCGCCGCGAGCGGCGTCGTCGAAGCGGCCACGTGGGCGGCGCTGTTGGCCCTGCCCCCCGTCGCGGTTGACTGGACGGGGGCGGCGCCGAGCGACTAACCGGCGCGACAACGACGGCAAGTCCCGTATAAATGACGACGAGTCCTGTATAACGATCGCTATACAGGACTCGTCGCGCGAGTATTACTGCGTGGCGAGACTGGCCTTCGATTCAGCTCAGCTCAGATCAGATGAGATCAGAGCAGAGCAGAGCTGATCAGACCCGCTGAATCAGCGTCCCCGTGCCGAGCCCGCCCCCGCAGCACATGGTCACGAACCCGATCTCCTTGTCGGAGCGCTCGAGCTCGTGTAGCAGCGTGGTGATGAGCCGCGCGCCGGTGGAGCCGAGCGGGTGCCCGAGCGCCATGGCGCCGCCGTTGACGTTGACGCGGTCCATGTCGGGTGAGAGCTCACGACGCCAGGCGGCGACGACGGGGGCGAACGCCTCGTTGATCTCGATCAGGTCGATGTCGTCGATGCCCATGCCGTTGCGCGCGAGGATCTTGCGCGTGGCGGGGATCGGGCCCTCGAGCATTTTGACGGGGTCGCAGCCGACGGTCGTCTGGTCGACGATCCGCGCCCGCGGCGTGAGCCCAAGCTCCCTGGCCTTGTCGGCGGCCATGAGCAGCACGGCGGCGGCGCCGTCTGAGATCTGCGAGGCGTTGCCGGCGGTGATCTTGCCGTCGGGCTTGAACGCGGGCTTCAGCTGCGAGAGCGCCTCGATGTTGGTGTCGGGGCGGATGCCCTGGTCGATGACGTAGGTGTCGCCATTGACGGTCATGGGCACGATCTCGCGCTCGAAGCGGCCCTCCTCGGTGGCCTGGTGGGCGAGGCGGTGCGAGCGCACGGCGAGCTCGTCGAGCTCGGAGCGGGATATCTCCCACTGGTCGGCGATCATCTCGGCACCGAGGCCCTGGCCGACGATGTTGTGCTTGGCGAGCAGCTCGGGCGGGAAGGCGAGGCCGAACTCCTGCTGGGTTTGGGCGACGGCGGCGAACGGCAGATGGCCCATGTGCTCGACGCCGGAGCCGATCATGGCGTCGTGCACGCCGGCGGCGATCAGGCCGGCGGCGAAGTTGACGGCCTGCTGGGCGGAGCCGCACTGGCGGTCGACGGTGGTGCCGGGCGTCTCGATCGGCAGGCCCTCCTGCAGCCACGCGTTGCGCGCGACGTTGAGGCCCTGCTCGCCGAACTGGGAGACGCAGCCGGCGATCACGTCTTCGACCTGCGCGGCGTCGATGCCGGCGCGCTTGATTACCTCGCTGTAGCAAGTCCCGAGCAGCTCGTTCGGGTGCGTGTCCTTGTAGTAGCCCTTCTCGCGGTGCCCGCGGCCGATCGGCGTGCGAACGGCCTCGACGATCACGACTTCGCGGCCCTCTGGTTGCCTCATGTCTGCAGTCCTCCTATGCGGCTGAATAAGATGCCGGACCCTGCATCCCCATTTTACCGCGTCTACCGATTGACTGGTCAGTCAGCCAGACAGGTGGGTGGGTCCCCGAAGAAACCCCGAAGGAGCACCTTGACCAAACGTCTTGGCATAGTCGGCAGCGGCGCGATCGCGTGTGGCCTGGCGGCGACGGCGGCCCACCACGGGCCGGTGCTGCTGCTGGCGCGCTCGGAGACGTCGGCCGACCGCGCGCGCACGAGCGTGGACATCACGCTGGCGCGCCTGGCGGCGGAAGTCGACCCGGAGCACGTGCAGGTGGTGACCGACCCGCGGGAGCTAGCGGAGGCGACGTTCGTGGTGGAGGCGGTGGTCGAGGACCACGACGTGAAGGCGGGGCTGCTGAGCGAACTGGACGCGATCCTCGGCCCGGAGGCGATCCTGGCGAGCACGACGTCGTCGCTGTCGATCGAGCGCCTGGCACAGGAGAGCGGGCGTCCGGAGCGCTTCGTCGGCCTGCACGTGTTCAACCCGGTGACGAAGATGAAGCTGGTCGAGCTGATCTTCCCGTCGGCGGCAAGCGCGGACACGCGCGCGCGGGCGCTCGCACTGTGCGAGGACTTCGAGAAGACGCCCGTCGAGGTCCCGGACGTGCCGGGCTTCGTGGTTAACCGGCTTTTGTTTCCGTATCTGTTCAGCGCGATGCGCCTGGTCGAAGAGACGGGCATGGACCCGGCGGACGTCGATGAGTGCATGCGCCTGGGCGCGGGGCACCCGATCGGTCCGCTCGCGCTGCTGGACCTGGTTGGGCTAGATGTGTCCAAGGCGATCGCCGAGACGATCGGCGATCCGGTGCCAGCGCGCATGGAGGAGCTGATCGCCGAAGGCGCGCTTGGACGCAAGAGCGGGCGCGGGATCCACGCGTACTGAAGTTTTAGCTGCGGTTCATCAAGATCGCGATACTTGTTCATGCGACTGTCAAAGTCGCATCGCACACCCGCCTCCTCCCAGTGCGCACGATCCGGTCCGCTCCCCCCGCGGGCCGGACGTGTTTAAGGACCGGATCGCTTGCTGGCGGTCCTCTCGGGCGGCGGATCGCGCAGCCTAGTCGTCTGACTCGCGCCCGCCGCCCTCGCGCGGTGGCACGCGCCGGCGCTCGCGGATGCGCACGGCCTCGATGCGGTTGTCGCGCACGGACTCCACGCGGATCGAATAGCCGTTGGCGGCGACGGTGTCCCCGCGCTTGGGCAGGCGCCCGAGCTCGGCGAACACGAGCCCGCCGATAGAGTTGTAAGCGTCGCTGTCGGCGGGCAGGTGCAGGCCGTAATCGGCGAGGTCGGTGACGGCGACGTGCCCGCGCACGAACCAGTCGCCGTCGGCGAGACGGCGAACCTCCCCGGCCGCGGGGTCGGTCTCGTCGACGATCTCGCCGACGACCTCCTCGATGATGTCCTCGACGGTGACGACGCCGACGACGCGCCCGTACTCGTCGACGACGACCGCCATCGACGTGCGCTGGCGCTGCAGGTCGGCGAGCAGGTCGTCCAGCGGCTTGGTCTCGGGCACGATCAGCGCGTCGTGGACGACGGGCTCGAGCGGCGTGTGCGGCCCCTGCGCCATCAGCAGGCCGACGAGCTCTGAAACGTGCACAAGCCCGCGCACGCGGTCGCGGTCTTCCTCTTCGGTGACGAGCAGGCGCGAGTGGCCGCTGGAGACACACAGCGCGAGCGCCGTCTCGACATCCTGGGAGACGTCGACCGTGACGACCGCGGGCGCCGGCGTCATCACCTGGCGCGCCTCCTGCTCGTGCAGGTGAAAGACGCCGGTGAGCATCCCCGCCTCGCCCTGGTCGATCTGACCGCCCTCCTGGGACTCCGCGATCAGGAGCTTGAGCTCATCCGAGGACCCGCCGCGGCGCTCGACGCTCATGTCGACGCCGAGCAGCCGCAGGATGCGATCGGCGACGGCGGTCAGCGCGAGGATGAACGGGCGGAACGCAACGCTGAACATCCGCAGCGGCCTGGCGACCCGCCGCGCGACCGCCTCGGCGCGATCGATTGCATAGAACTTCGGCACCATCTCGCCGGCGATCAACTGCGCGGAGGCGATGATCGCGAAGGCGACGATCACGGCGATCGCGACGGCGGCGCCATGACTCAATGTGTTTCCAAGCCAGCCTTTGAGGATCGATGCAAGCGCGGGCTCGCCGAGCGCTCCGACGCCGATCGAAGTCATCGTCACGCCGATCTGTACTGCGGAGATGTACTCGTTGACGTTCGCGAGTTGCTTGAGCGCGAGCGCCGCACCCTTGGCGCCCTCTTCGCGCATGACTTCCAGCCGCGCGCGGCGGGAGCGTACGAGCGCGTACTCAGCGATCACGAAGAACGCGTTGACGGCGATCAGGAGCGCCGTCAGGATCAGCTTCAGGCCGTTCACGCGCGACCGGCGGTCCCCGACACGCGCTCGCGCGGTCTCACGCGGCCCCGACCGATGCGACCACGGCACGAGTGGCCGGTCGGGGCGATGCTACTTCGGGGAAGTTCTTCGTCGTCGTTCATCGCGCTGGTCGACGGCTCAAAGGTAGCAAGCGCGCTGGTCGGACACCAGCGGGCGCCTACGCAAGGCGATCGATCTGCCCGGCGAGCTGGAAGTCGGCGTCGGTGAGGCCGCCGAGCGAGTGCGTGGAGAGCGTCAAGCGGACCTTGTTCCAGCCGTGCAGAAGGATGTCGGGGTGGTGGTTAGCGAGCTCGGCGGCCTCGGCGACGCGGTTGACGAACGCGATCGCGTCGGCGAAGTTGGCAAACGAGAGCTCGCGCACGATCGTGCGCTCCTCTCCCACCTGCCAGAGGGGGACGCCGCGCAGGCGGTGCTCGACGTCGACGTCGCTGAGCAGGCTCATCGGTTGCGAGCATAGACGCCGACACGGATCCTCGCGACGCACCGTCTCGGCGCTCGCGGCCCGTACAGTCACGGCAGCTTGCGGCGCGTACAGTCACTGCATGCGGATCGTCAGCCTCGTCCCCCACGCGACCGAGCTGCTGTTCGCGCTCGGGCTCGGCCCCGAAGTGGTGGGGGTGACGCACGAGTGCGACTTCCCGCCGGCCGCACGCGAGCTGGCACGGGTGACGCGCGACGTGCTGGCGGGCGGCCTGAGCGCGGCGGAGATCGACGCGGCGGTGCGCGAGCGTACGCTGGCAGGCGAGGCGATCTACGAGCTCGACCGGGACGCGCTCGCGGCGCTAGAGCCGCAACTGATCGTCACGCAGGCGCTGTGCCCGGTGTGCGCGGTCTCCTACGAGGAGGTGGCGAAGGTCGCGAAGACGCTGCCGTCTTGCCCGCGCGTGATCGCGCTTGACCCGAAGACGCTCGACGAGACGCTCGGCGACGTGCGCACGCTGGCCGAGGCCACCGACCGGCGCGAGCGGGGCGAGGCGCTCGTCGCCGACGTTGCCGCGCGCGTCGAGCGCATCGAGCTCGCCGTGCGAGGACAGCCGCGCCTGCGCGTGGCGGCGCTGGAGTGGCTCGACCCGGTGTACGCGGCCGGTCACTGGACGCCAGAGCTGATCGAGCTGGCGGGCGGCGAGGACGTGCTGGGCGTCGCGGGCGAGCCATCGCGGACGGTCTCATGGGAGCAGGTCGCTGCGGCGCGGCCGGAGGTGGTGGTGGCGATGCCGTGCGGCTACGACGAGCGCCGCGCGCAGACCGAGGCCGCGATCTATGCGCGCGAGCTCGCCGGCGTGGGCGCGCGGTTGATCGTCGCGGTCAACGCCTCCGCGTACTTCTCACGGCCGGGCCCGCGGCTGATCGACGGCCTGGAGCTGCTCGCGTGCGTGCTGCACCCGGCGGTCGCGCCTGCGCCGCCCGCAGAGGCGCTAGCCCTAGAGCTCGCCCCATACGGGCAACTGAGCTGCGGGTGCTCAGGGGCCTTCCTGCGTGATCGGCACGGCGAGCGCTTCGGATTCGCTTGACTTGGCGGTCGCGATCGAGCCAGCGACGGCAGCGATGGCGATCGCGCCACAGCCGGCGAGGGCCAGCGCGGGCGCACGCATGCGATCGCCGAGCCGGATCAACAGCGCGGCGAGCGCACCGCCGATGAGGCCGCCAACGTGTCCGCCCCAGGAGATGCCGGGGATCGTGAAGCTGATGACCAGGTTGATCAGGATCAGGCCGCCGACGCCGCCCATCCTGCCACCCATCAACGGGAGCTGACGGGCACGCAGCTCGACGGCGAACGCGCCCATGATTCCGAAGACGGCGCCGGAAGCGCCGACAGTGGGGGAATGTGGCGTGACGAGCAGTGCGCCGAGTGAGCCGGTTAGCAGCGCGACGGCGTAGATCGCGCCGAACTTGACGCGCCCGAGCACCGGCTCCAGCTGCAGCCCGAGGATGTAGAGGACGTACATGTTGAAGCCGATGTGCAGCAGGTTCTCGTGCAAGAAGCCGCTGGTCACGATTCGCCACCACTGCCCGTGTGCTACGCCCAGGTGCGGAAACCCGGGGATGCTGCCAAACAGGGCGCCTTCTTCGTAGACCTTGCTCGTGGGCCCACCGCTGAAGGAGAGGTTGCCCTCGGCCAGGAAGGCGGCGACGTTGATGACGATCAGCGCGTAGGTGACCTGCGGGATCTTTGCCATGTCGCGCATGCGCACGACCTTCGTGCGCTGGCTGGCGCACTCCGGGCAGCGCATCCCGACCGGCGTGGTGGTCATGCAGTCGGGGCAGATCGGACGCCCGCAGTTGGCACAGGAGACCCCGGTCTCGCGCGAGGGGTGGCGGTAGCAGGTGGCCATGTGCGGGAATCAGAGAGTAGCTCGACGGCTGGCGTGATCCTCAGGACGCCTCAGCGCGAGCTAGCGAAACCCGGCCCGCTCGGCGATCCTGGCTCGCTCAGCGATCGCCGAGTAGCTTGCGCGCCTCGCGCCCGAGGTCATTGATCGTGCGCTCGGCGACGTCCCGTACGCCGTCGAGCCCGCCGGAGGAGCCGTGCGCGCGCCGGCGCGCGCGCAGCAGCACGAGTACGGCGCCAGCGCTGGTACCGACGACGAGCGCCGCGGCCGGGCGCACCCAGTTGCGCGGGTCGCGCATCGCGGAGAGCTCCCACGCCTCGAGCTCGTCGGCAGCCATCTCGGTGATGCTGGTGAGCGTGCTCTCGAGGCGCTCAACGAGGTCCGCGGGCGGCTCGACGGGCGCGAGCGCTTCGCGCAGCAAACCCTCGAAGCTGTGCGCGGCCTCAGTCATGGACGATCTCCTCCAGCTGCTTGATCGCGCGATGGATCAGCACCTTGGTGGCGCCGTCGGAGCGCCCGAGCGCGCGCGCGATCTCGCGGTTGTCCATGCCGAGCGCGAAGCGCATGATCAGCGCCTCGCGCCGGTCGTCGGGCAGCAGTTGCACCCCGGCGAGCACGCGGCTGAGCTCGTCGCGCCCCTCGACGAGCTGCTCGGTCGTGTGCACGGCGGTCAGCGTGGTCGTGTCGTCGATCGGTGAGACGGGCTTGCGCGAGCGGTCGCGGTAGAGGTTGGCGGCAAGGTTGTGCGCGATGCGGATCAGCCACGGTCGCAGCGGCCGTCCGTCGGATTCGCGCTGCGCGCGCTCGAAGTGGCGGTATGCCTGCAGAAATGTCTGCTCGGTCAGATCCTCGGCGTCGTGATGATCGCCGACCCGGTAGTACGCATAGCTGTAGACGTCGCGCAGGTGCGCCCGGTAGAGCTCGGAGAACTCCGCGTCGAGCTGCGCCTTGGGCTTCTGGCTGGCTTGCTCTGTCACTCATTGCACCCTACCCCCGCGCCGCGCCGCAGCCCACCCGCACCGCTCAGGCGGCACGCGACATCTCGTGTCCGTCGGTCGCCTCGGGGGGCGCCGGACTCGCTGCCTTAGCGCCGCCCAGCCACCGCCACTGCAGGCTCACGCACGCCCAGATGCGCTCGGTCACGCCAGCGGCGAGCGCCGGCGAGCAGCGCTCGACGGTGGGAAAACGCAGCGGCGCACCGACACGCAGCCTGACCTTGCGCGGACGAATGCGCCAGCCCCTGCGCACGGCGTCGCTGCCGATGACCGCCACGGGCGCCACCGGCGCGCCGGTCTCCAGCGCGAGGCGCCCGATGCCGCGCCGCGGATCCCCGAGTGACCCGGAGCGCACGCGTGTGCCCTCGGGGAAGACCACCACGCAGTCCCCGCGCGCGAGGATCGCACGCGCCGTCTCCATCGCGTCACGGTCGCCCGCGCCGCGATCAACGGGGAAGGCACCGAGCGCGTTGAGCACCCATGCCTGCCAGCGCTTTTCAAACAGCTCACGCTTGGCCATGTAGTAGACGGGACGACGCACGAGCGTGCCGATCACGAACGGGTCAAGGAAGCTGCGGTGGTTGGACGCGAGCAGCAGCGGACCGCTGCGCGGCAGATGCTCGCGCCCGACGCGCTGCAGGCGGAAGTAGACGAGGAAGAACGGCACCAGGATCGCGCGCAGCGTCCAGTAGACAAACGGGTTGACGCCCCGCTGAAGCGAGCGCTCACGGAAGCCGGCGAGGTCAGCGTGCGTGCCGCCAGCTGGCCGCTCGGGCTCGGCGAGATCCTGCTGGTTGAGCATCTGGCCCATGCTCTAGATACACCGCGCGCGACCGCGCCGTTACAGCCCGTGGGCGGGGTGATCCAGCCGGTTAGGACGCCCGTGACTCCTCGCTCGCCAGCGGAGCTGCGGGCGAGGCCGGTGTCCAGGCCGCGCCAGCGGTGGCGACATCGGTGGGATAGGTCGTGCGCGCGCGCAGCAGGAACACCCCGGCGGCGGCGAGCGTAGCGAGCATGATCAGGAAGCTGACCTGCAGGCCGGTCCCGGTGGCGGAGGAGACGATCCCGTGCGTGTGCGTGCCGATCGGCGCCTGCGCGGGGAGGATGCCGGTGACGAGGTCGGCGACGGCGCCGAAGATCAGCGGCGCGAGCGCCTGCGCGACCGAGCGCAGGAACGTGCGAGTGCTCTCGGCACGCCCCCACAGGCCTGAAGGCATGATGTCCAAGCGCGCGGCGTCGAGCGGCGGGTTGGCCGCCGAGATCAGCGCAGCGCCGCCGACGTCGAACCAGACGGCGGTGCCGAGGTGGCTGCTGAGCAGGCCGGGGATCAGCAGCAGGGCGGCGCCGAGATAGCAGAGCGCGGGAACCCACACGCGTGCTTCGAGCCGACCGCTGCGCACGAGCGCGTCGGTGATGTGACCGCTGACGAGCGTGCCGACGAGCGCGCCGAGGACGAGCAGGCCAAGGACGAGCGTGGCGGTCGCCTGACCGGCGTGATAGTGGCCGCGCACGAACACGACGGCGAACGTCTGCAGGCCCGCGAAGAAGAAGTAGCCGAGCGAGGAGCCGACGATCAGCATGACGTTGGTGGGGATGCGCAGGATGTAGCGGACGGCGGCGGCCAGCGACAACGCGTTGGGATCGGTGTCGAGCACGAGCGCCGGGTCGGGTTCAAAGCCGCGCGCGCTGGCGACATCGTGCGCGAGATCGCGATCGCCCGCCCCGTGATCGCCCGCCCCCTGAGCGCGCGCCCAGCCCCCATTGCCCGCCTCGACGCTATCGGCGTCGGCGAGCGCGCCCGCGAGGTCCTTTGTACCTGGCTGCAGGCGGCTCTGCCCGCCGCGTCGCGGCTCGGGCACGGTGCGCCACAGCGCGCGGGCGAGGAAGAAGCCAGGGAGCGCGAGCAGCCCGAACGCAAGGCGCCAGGAGAAGACGCTGGCGACGGTGCCACTGACGATGAAACCGGCCGCGGTGCCGGCGATCTCACCGCTGAGGACGTAGCCGTAGATGCGCCCGCGCTCGCGCGAGGGGAAGTAGTCGCCGGTGAGCGAGGCAATCGCCGGGCCGGCCGTGGCGGCCACAGCGCCGAGCCCGACACGGGTCAACAGCAGGCTCGAATACGAGTGGGCGATGGCAGCGAGCAGCGTCGCAATGCTCCATAGGAGGATGCTCGCGGCGAGTAGCGGGATCCGCCGCGCGCGGTCGACGAGCAGCCCCACCGGGATCACCGCCACGGCTCCGACGAGCAGGGCCACCGAGTTGAGCAGCCCGATCTTCGTGTTGCCGATGTGCAGCGAGCGCTCCAGCTGCGGCGCGACCGCTCCGACCGTGGCGATCTGCGCGCTTGAGAGTGCGAGCACGGACGCGAACAGCGTGATCACGCGCGCCCGCGCGGGCCCTCCGACGAGCTCGACGACCTGCCCCTGGAGCAGGCGCCCGAGCCAACGCACCGCGCGGATCAGCGCTACCGCGATGCGCTCCGGCACACCGAGATCGTCCATGGCAGCACTGTCGCAGCAAGCGCCGCCGGGTGCGGGTCGCGCCTGATGGCAACTGCAGACGCATCTGTGTGCAGTTGCTAACTGGATAAAGGGAGTCGGGCCCGCTGTCGATAGGGCTGGGATGCGGGGGAGTCAATCCAGCACGGAGCCTGTGGGGGAGCTGAGCCAACTCGGCCTTGCCTTGAACGAGCGCACGGCCGATGTCGTGACCGCGATGATGCGCCGCACCGAGGAATCGGGTGGGCTGCTTGAGGACGCGGTCGAAGCGCGCTTTGCGCGTGTCGGGGCGCTGTCCACCACCGCCGTCGCGAGGTGGATGTCCGGCGAGGGTCCCGAGGTCGCACGCGAGGTGGGACAGGAGTCCTGGCGGATCTTTGCGCAGCTGGCAGCACAGCGAGCGGCGCCGCTGAACGAGGTGACCAAGCGATGTCTACGCTGGTGCGACGCGGCCAGTGAGGTGGCCGCCGAGTGCGCCCAGCAGCTGCAGCTCTCGCCGGCGACGCTCGAGCAGGCATATGGGATGCTGAGGCGCAGTCTGAACGTCACGCTGGTACGCATGTGCGAGTCATTCGAGCTGGAGCGCAAACACGCCGAGAGCGAGCTCGAGAACCGCCAGCAGGAGCTCGCGTTCCTCGCTACACACGACACGCTGACGGGGCTACCCAACCGCGCGCTGATCCTCGACCGCGTAGAACAGATGCTGCGACGCGCGCAGCGCGACAAGACGGCGATCGCCACACTGTTCATCGACCTCGACAACTTCAAGAGCGTCAACGATGCGTTCGGCCACGAGATGGGCGATGAGCTCTTGCGCGGCGTGGCTGCCAGGCTCAGCGCGACGTTGAGAGGAAGCGATGCCGTTGGCAGGCTCGGCGGCGACGAGTTCGTGGTGATCGCCGGAGATCAGGCCCTGCAGCATGGCCCGGAGGCAATCGCAGAACGTCTGCTGGCATCCTTGAAACGACCGATCCGCCTGGGCGAGGACGAGACGCCGTTCACGGTAACCGCCAGCATCGGGATAGCTTGTGGCGAACGCGAGAGCGCCGGCGAGCTCATGCGAGACGCCGACATCGCCATGTATCACGCGAAGGCGATCGGCCCAAGCAACTACGCCATCTTCCAGTCGGGTATGCACACGGTCATACAGTCCCGGACGGAGCTGGAGATTGATCTGCGCGGCGCGCTCGCGGGCGAGCAGATGTTCCTCGTCTACCAGCCCACATTCAGCCTTCAGAGCATGGCCCCGACCGGTATGGAGGCCTTGATCCGCTGGAAACGCGCGAGCGGCGAGGTGCTGCAGCCAGAAGAGTTCATCGGGCTGCTCGAAGAAACCGGGATGATCATCGACGTCGGTCGGTGGGTGCTCGAAGCTGCCTGCCGCGAAGCGGCGCGCTGGCGCGAAGAGGGACATCCGGCCCCGGTTGCCGTGAACGTCTCCGCGCGGCAGCTCGATAGCGACGCGTTCGTCGCACACGTCAAGCACGCGCTCGCACGGGCCGACTTCGAGCCGTCGATGCTCACGCTGGAGATCACAGAGACCGCGCTAATGAAAAACGTCGAGGCGACGGCGGCGCGGCTATCCGCGGTCAAGGAGCTCGGTGTCAAGATTGCGATCGACGATTTCGGAACCGGATATTCCTCGATGGCGCATCTGCAGAACTTCCCCGTCGACGCGCTGAAGATCGACCGCTCGTTCGTGGCCAAGATGACAAGCTGCCGCGAGAGCGAGACCATCCTGCACAGCCTCGTCGCGCTCGGGCGCGCGCTCTGCATCGAGACACTCGCGGAGGGAATCGAGCAAAACGACGAGCTCGCCGCGTTGCAAGACCAGAGCTGCGACAGCGGGCAGGGGTTCCTACTCGCCAAGCCGCTCGAGGCCGCCGACACGAGCGAGTTCCTCAGACGAGGGCTCGTGCAGACACCGAGCCTGGCGCGATAGGGGCTCGTCGAAGCACGCCTTCCGTCATTCGCTGACGCGGTGTAGCCGCTTGGCCGCAGACGACTTCCTCGCCAGACCCATCTCGACCACGCGTCTGCTGCACTCACGGCGCGTGGCGATCATCGTGGTGTCAGCCCGGTCGAGCAGCGTCTCGATCGTGTCCTCGGATCGCCGTTCGCTCACACCGATGCTGATGCTGGCTCCGGGGATCGCCTGGTTGAGATGCGCACCCACGCGGTCAAAGCGCTTGCCGATCTCCTGCAGGCCATCGCCCGCGAACGAGCACACGAACTCGTCGCCGCCAAAGCGGAGTATCAGATCGTAGGAGCGAAACTCATCGCTGATTAGCCGAACGACGCTCCGCAGCAGCTCGTCGCCCGCCGCATGGCCTTGATCGTCGTTGACCGCCTTAAGGCCATCGACATCGACGAACGCGACGATCAGCTCCTCACAGGTGCGCTTCGTGCGGTCCAACTCCCGCTGAAGGGCAGCCAGGCCCACTCCGCGTCGTAGCGCGCCCGTCACCTCATCCGTCGCGGCGCTCGCAAGTTCTTGCGCGTAGGCCGCTCGGTCGAGCGCCGCGAACTGCCGATCGCGTGAAGCGTGCTCGCGATCCTCCGCGGCTGCTTGGCGCTGGAGCGCGGCGCGTGCCCGCGACTGCGCGGCCCGCCGTCGCTCGCGGGCCGCCTGGAGCTCGACCCCGCGACCGTTCACCCGTCCCTCCTGCGCGCGATGCGCGCGCTCGAGGCGCTCTGTCTCGGCGTCGATGGCGGCCGCGAGCTCGTCGCGCGCAGCGCTCGTCAGATCACGCGCGGCCGCGAGCCGGTCGCGTTGCTCGGCGACCCGGTCGCGCGCAACCGAGCTGGTGCCGCGCGCCTGACTGGCCGTATGGCGTTCGAGCGTGCTGTCCGCGCGCATCCGGCGGGTCCGCTCATACGCAACCTCGTCGTCGCGCTGGGCACGCTCTCCGTCGCTTGCCGCCTGGTCGATGTCTGCCGCCACCTGGTCGCGGTCGGATGAGATCTGGTCGTGTTCTGAGCCGGCCTGATCGGAGTCGGACAGGATCTGATCGACGTCGGCGCTGTTCTGCTCGGCGTCGGACAGGGTCTGTTCCAGGCCGGCGAGATCCCGGTCTTCCTCGTCGGGCATCATGATCGCCCTCTGTAGACCGGAACGGCAGAAGCCTGCTTACGTGGCATGGTGCCTCCAGACGTGTGTCTCTCCCATGAGAACGCCACCAGGGTCTGGAGCGACGCGTCGTCAGCGTAGCACCGTGTGCGGTCTGCTACAAGTCGATAGTTGGAACTTGTCCCTGCGGGGAGAGACCCGTCCGCTGACACAACGTCTGCAGGGGGACAGCCCGTCAGGGTCGTCGCTGCGAAGCGGCGCCGGGCGACAGCTCCGCAAGCGCAGCCGTGCCCAGACGGCCGTCGATCACTTCGTGTGCGACGTCGCTCAGTCGGATGTTATGGGCGCGCGCGTAGCCGCGCATGCTGACGAATGCCGCGTCCACGCTGACACGGCCGCGCTCAGAGAGAACGCCCTTTGCCTGCTCGATCAGGACCCGGCTGTTGAGGGCGCCCTGCAGCTGCTGCACGACGCCGCGCGTCTCGCGCATCGCGCGCTCCTGGATGAGGGCCACGGCCGCGATGTCAGCCATCCCCTGCCCGAGCGGCACGTCGCGCGCGGCGAGCCGGCCAGGCTCGGCGCGAAAGAGATTGAGCGCACCGATCGTGCGGCTGTGGACGCGCATTGGAATCGCGTGCACCGAGTTGATCCCGTTCTGCACCGCGGCGAGCGCGAACGTCGGCCAGCGATCGGCGTCCGCTGCGAGGTCCTCGCTGAACACCGGCCTCGAGCCGCGGTAGCACTCGAAGCACGGGCCCTCCTCGTTGCGGGATTGCAGCAGCTCGAGCGCCTCCGAGCGCTCGCTCGAGGACGCCATGACCTGCAGGCTGCCGGCGGCATTCGCGAGCAGCAGTCCCACCTCGGCGCAGTCCATCAGCTCCATGCTGCGCTCCACCAAGCGGTGCAGGAACTCGATCACATCGAAGGGCTCGACCATCGTGTCCGCCAGCTCCACGAAGGTCGCCACAATTCGTTCTTCTCGCGTCATGGCCTGAGATGCCCCTGTCCCGATCCTCCGCCCTGTTCCAACTTGTGCACACTATCGCGCGCGCCCGGACCCATGCACACATCACCCCGCGCCAGCAAGGCGCAGGCGACGGTCAACGACGTCCCCAGCCACCTCGCGCAGCGCGCGATCGTTGGCAAACGCGTGCGAGCGCAGGCGCACGAACGCCTCGTCCAGCGACACCCCGAGCTGGGCGGAGATCATGCCCGTCGCCTGGTGGATCTCAGCCCAGTGCGCCGGCTCGTCGGCCAGCAGCACGTGCAGCTGCTCGGCGGGAGCCCCGGCCTGCAGGCCGAGAATCGTGTGGGTCGCGACCTCGGCGAGGACCAGCCCAAGCGCCAGCTCCTCGTCGCCGAGGGGCGCCGGGCGATCGCGGTAGAGCACGAGCACGCCGAGCCCGACGGCTCCCAGCCGCAGCGGAAAGGCGAACACCGCCCGCACGCCGGCCTGCACACCGGCGTGGGCGAACGCCGGCCAACGCGCATGTGCCGGATCGGCGAGATCTGCCTCCAACACGGGCTCCATGCTCCCCCAAGCGTCAACACACGGACCCTCGCCCAGTGTGAGCTGGAGCTCCTGCACGGCCGCGATCCCGGGCTCGGAAACGCCAGCGGTGCCACGCAGCTCGCCGTCCACCATCAACGACAGTCCCGCCCCGCTCAGCGACAGCAGCTCGACGGCCGCTGTGCACACCCGGTCAACCATCGAGGCGGACCCGTCGGGAGCAGCATCAGCCATCGCCCTCAGCACCACGCTCAAACGATCGCTCGTCACCGCGCAACCATACGGCCCCGCTTACGCCCGGCCCGCTCGCGGACGCTTGTGACGCTCAGAGCTTGACGGTCGTCTTCAGGTGCGACAGGACCTGGAGGCGCTGAGGGAGCCCGCTGCCGCCGGCGACGACGAGCCACGCATTGCCGCGCCGGGTGGCGGTGAGCGCGCCTTTGAAGTCGCCCGGTCCGTTGATATATCCGGGCTTACCCGGCACCGGCGACAGGCCCGGGATCGCGGCCGGCGAGCTGCCTGGCCGTTGTGCGTCGAGCAGGATGGCCACATCGAGCGACGACTCGTGCAGGTGGTACTCGGTGTCGATGCACGAGAAGAACGCGCGGCCCACGATGACGCCGGGGTAAGGCGCGATCTCACTAGCGATGTGGCTCCACTTGGCCACGAGTCCGGGCACCCCGCCGGCTGTCAGCGCGCACGGTCCGTGAGCGGCGAGCGGCGGCTGCTGGCCTTGCGGTCGCACCGATGCGCTGGCAATCGGCCTACCGGCACTGTCGAGCGGCGTGAGCGACGGTTCGGCTGGGGCCCGAAAGAGGACCCTCCCTCCAGCAGAACGCCTGCCGATGAAAGGAATGACTATCCGCGCGGCGCGCAGCCCGTAAGGTAGCCCGGGGAGCTCGGCGGTGGCCACCCGGCGATGAGCACCGACTAGCACCGCGGCGACCTCGGGCGTGGTGAGCACGACGATCGCCTCTTTGCGCGTCCTGGCATCATCGCTGGTGAGGATCATCGAGAGCGGCACAGACGCGGTGGGTGCGGTGGCGCAGCCGCCGCCGGCGATCCCGTTGAAGCCAGGTTCGTGGACGCCGACGCACCACCCGTACTGTCCACCGTCGAGAGCCGGGGACAGGCGAATGCCGAATCCGCCGGCAGCGGCATCCCGTTTCGCGGCCGCTGTGGCATTCGCGCGCTCGACGCGGCCAGGATCGGCCGGGGCTCCTCCTCCGGAGAGCGCCCATGCGAGCGCGCCAATGCCAGCTAGCGTCGTCAGGCTGGCCACGCTGAGGCGGGCCCGGCGCGCACGCTGATGACGCCTCGCCTCTTCGATGACTCCCTGTTGCGGTGCGACTCCGCGTTGTGCTCGGTGAGGAGACGAGCAGGCAGCGTCCTGCCCCTCCTTACCGGTCAGCAGCGCAGGCATCTTCAGCGCAGCCCCTGGATGATCGTCACGAGCTCCTCGGGCTGGTAGCCCTGTTCGCGCGCGAACGCGACGAGGTCTCGAGCGCGGGCCGCCACCGCGCCGCGCTCGGGCGAGCCGCTGACGCGGATGCCGAGGCCACGACGGAACTCGAGCAGACCTTCGTCGCGCAGCGAGCGCAGCGCTCGCAGGACGGTATTCGTATTCACGCCCATCACGGCGGCCAGGTCTTTGGCGGGCGGGAGCCTCTCCCCCGGCCGCGCCTCGCCATCGGCGATCGCGCGGCGAAGCTGGGCTGCGACCTGATCGTGCAAAGCCGTCTGGTCGCCGCGATCGAGCTTGACCTCAATCATGATGCTAATCATATTAGCTTCTATGTCGTTGCTTGTCTACCCCTCCGCCTTTCAGCCCGCGCCAAGCCCTAGGCGTTTGGCCACCGACCCTGAGCAACGCTCTGGCGTCTAGCGCTACGGCAGCGCGAAGGAGAAGCGCCCGATGGTGCCGAGGCCTTTGGAGTCGAAGAAACCGCCGTACCGTTGACTACCGAGGATGACCCGGCCCTGTACGACCCCATGGCAGCCGGGCGCCTGAGGGACGAATTCGCTGACGTGGAGAACCTGGCCGCGAGCGACGTCACGTTCGATCGACTGCCCCCAGATCCCGCCGCGACCGCACACCGATGAGCTCGGCCTGATGACTTCAATGCCGTATGCGGTGCTTGCGTTGGTCACGGCAGCGGGCGCGGCGAACGTGATCTGCAGGTCGTAGCCTCCAGACACGCTGCGCGCCTTCAGCGCGACCGGCGTGTGCAGCCCGCGCGGAATCTCAGGGACGCGCATCCGCTTGAAGGCGACGGAGCTCTTGCACTGTGGCGGTCCGCCGGGCCGGCGATCGAACCCCGTCTGACACAGGTGGCCACCGAAGCGGAACAGGAGCCGTGAGACGACTTCCCCCCGCCCCGCTCCGATCGGGAAGCCGCCGAGCAGTCCCCTTTTACCCCCGAGCGCAGGGATGTTTTGCTCCAAATCGGGTGGTACGCGTAGGACGATCAGGTACGCGCCGAGGTTGCTGGCGGTGGCGACGCTGTGCAGCTGGCCGTCAGCCACGTAGGAGACGCTGACGGCGTCGGGACCGAGCAGGCCAAACCCGATCAGGCGCTCATCGCGCGCGGGGCAGGGCTTGGGGCCGGAAGTCCAGGTACGCAGCCACGGCGCCACACATGACGTCGTCGGGCTCTGGAGCGCGCCGGCGGCCGGCAAGCCGGCGTCGCTCAAGATGGTCCAGACGCTCGGGGAGATGCACGTGCTTGGTCCGAGGACCGTCGCCGGCAGTTCGTGGAAGAGCCCGTCGTCGTGGAACTCACCGTCCTGGCCGAGGACCCCCAGGCGCCCGTCGAGCAACCGTCCGATCTGCAGGCACAGCAACCCGCGCGTGGTGCGCACAACCCGCATTCCCCAGGGCAGACCGCCGCCGGGGTCGGCGATGGAGATCGCAAGCGGCTGCACCGAGGCGGGGCTGCCGTTGGCGCCCGCCACCGGGACCCCGACGCCGCTCGACGCCGACGGGCGTTCCCGGCCGGGGACGTGGGTGGCCGTCACAGGGGAGCCGAAGCCGATGATCTGGCTGGCGGCCAGCGCGGCGGTGGCGAGCAGCAGCACCCCGAGCGCAATCGCGGCCACCAGCGGGAGGCGGCGCGGACGGCGGGTCCCGCGCTTGGGCCGCGCGGCGGGCGCGGCAAACAGCGCCTCTGCGGCAGTGACGAGCTGCTGCTTGTAGTCAGCGTGAAAGTCGCTCATGTGCGTGCCTCGCTTGCGTGTCGAAGGGCCGCGATCGCGCGGCTGACCCGCTTGCGCACGACCGCCGTCGAGCAGTGCAGTTGGTGTGCGATCTCCTCGTAGCCGCGCTCGTCGAGCACACGCGCGCGGAGTGCGTCGAACTGCTCGACCGGGAGCTCGCCGGCCAGCCGGATCAGCAGGTCGGTCTCGGCGGCGATCTGCAAGACCCGCTCGATGTCGCTGTCGCTGATCTGGACGGGCTCGAGGGCGAGGCGCTGACGGGCCGCGCTCTCGACCCTGCCGCGCCGGAAGCTGTCAAACATCGCGTTGCGAGCGATCGTCAGCAGCCAGGGGGCGGCCGAACCGTCGATCGAGGGCGGCCTGTCTGCGAGCGCGACCAGCGCCGCGGCGAACGTCTCGGCCATCAGGTCCATCGCCACCTCCGGATTGCGGGTGCGCTTGAGCAGGAACGCGAGCACGAGCTCGTGACGGCGCTCGTACAGCACCCCGAACGCCTCGCGGTCGCCCGCCCGCGTGCGCTCGAGCAGCTCTCCGTCGCTGATCGCATCCACGGGCCTGGCCACGTAATCAATAACGGGCTAAGCGCCCGATTTGTGACCACGATGAGCGTGGCCAAACTGTATGCGTCGCGTCGGTACGATGCGACCGCACGCCGACGTAGCTCAGCTGGTAGAGCACCGCTCTTGTAAAGCGGATGTCGCCGGTTCGATCCCGGCCGTCGGCTTTGCCGTGAGACCCCGCCCGTCGAGCTCCCAGCGAGTAGCCGTCTGCGAAGCTCTGGCGCATGTCACGGCTCGGCACAGCGCTCCTGTGCGCCGCGATCGCACTCCTCGCCGGCTGCGGTGGCGCGAATGCCCCCGAGGACGTCGCCGGGGTGCGGGCGATGTACCGCTCGATCGGTCTCGACGCTGGCGCAGGTGACTTCATCGATGTCTGCCGCTCGCTGCTCGACGAACCGCTGCGCGCCCACGTCAAGCGCTCCAACCACAACTGCTCGACCGCCAGCTCGACGTCTGTGCTCGAACGCTGGGCCGAAAAGATACGGCTCGCGAAGGTCAGCGCGCGAACTCGCATCGTCCTCGCGGGAGATGAAGCGCTCGTCTACGACGGCGCCGAGCCGGAACGGGCTCGCTATGTGGGCGGCCAGTGGCTGCTCTTCGAAGCGCCCGAACTGATCCCGCCGCCGCGGCGTGCCGCCAGACGGTGAGCCGGCAGCGCGCCGGGAGGGGAGGCCTGGGGCTTCGGGCAGCTAGCCGCGTGACCGGCCATACTTCCCGCCATGGACACCCAACACGCCCGTGAGCTGCTCGCCCGGGAGCGCGCACGCATCGAGCACGCGCTCGGCCAGCTGACCCCCCACGACAGCGAAGCCGTCACCGACCCCTACGAGGCAGCCGACGTCGGCGGCGATCTGTTCGACGAGGAGCTCGCAACCGGTCAGGCCGAGCAGCTGCGCGACGAGCTCGAAGCGATCGAACGGGCCGAGCAGCGACTCGCCGACGGCACGTATGGCGTCTCGATCGAGAGCGGCGAGCCGATCCCAGATGCACGCCTCGAGGCGATCCCGTGGGCCGAGCGGACCGCGGAGGAGCAGGCACGCTACGACCCATAGGTGAATGGACGTCGAGCGGCGGCTTGCCGCCTAACGAGCCGGCCCTCCGATGGTGTCCTCGCACGACGTTCGCGCTCGTTGGAACTTCGGATGGACGCCAGCGATCACGACCGTGACCTCGCCCTTGGGCGCAGCGTCTCGGTAGACGGCGCACAGGTCGGATAGGAATCCTCGCTCCACCTTCTCATAGAGCTTTGTCAGCTCCAGGCACACGCACGCCCTGCGATCGCCGAGCACGTCAAGTGCGTCCTGCAGAAGCGCCGCAAGCCTGTGGGGCGACTCAAAGATCACAAGCGTGTGGGCCGCGGCCGCGTCGGCCTCCAGGAAGCGACGACGGGGACCGGGCTTGCGCGGGGGAAAGCCCTTGAACGTAAAGCTCGCCACCGGCAGGCCCGACACCGCCAGGGCCGACGTGACGGCCGTCGGACCCGGGAGCGCCTCGATGCGGTGGCCCGCCTCGGCGGCCATCCGCACGGTCGTGAAGCCAGGGTCGCTCACCAGCGGCATTCCCGCGTCGGAGCACACGCCGACGCTCGTGCCGCCATCGAGCAGCTCAAGCACTCTGCGCGCAGCGCGGTCCTCGTTGTGCTCGTGCAGCGAGAACAACGTCGGCGGCCTGGGGATCTCATATCGATCCAGGAGCTGGCGGGTGCGACGCGTGTCCTCGCACGCGAGCGCGGACAGCTCGCCGAGCATCCGCACCGCGCGGTAGCTGATGTCTTCGAGGTTGCCGATCGGCGTCCCGATGACGTACAGCGTCGCGTCCGCCGGCATCTGCGAGACGATACCCGCGAACCGTCGGCCGGCGTGCAGCGGCGCTCGTCCTATCCCGCCAGGGCGCCCTGCACCGCCGCCACGGCGCTCGCTCCGGCGACGTGCAGCGGCTCGGTGCTGCGCATCGCGCGGCAGAATATAAACGCGCCCTCCAAAAGGCACAGCATTGACAGCGCTAGCTCGCGCGCCGTTTGGCGCTCGATGCCTGCAGCCGCGAAGTACTCCGTCGCGCCCGTGATCCAGCT
Organism: uncultured Solirubrobacteraceae bacterium; assembly: GCA_963735615.1. Taxonomy (GTDB): domain Bacteria; phylum Actinomycetota; class Thermoleophilia; order Solirubrobacterales; family Solirubrobacteraceae; genus Palsa-744. The sequence continues at coordinate 506,553 of CAVTLO010000003.1, read as the reverse complement.
CTCGAACACCTCCGCGCTCGCCTCGCGCAGCTGCTCGTTCGTGCTCGCGACCTCCAGCGCCACCGTCGCGATCGGGCATGCGTCGGCATAGTCGGTTTCAACGAGCGTCTCCGCCGCGCCGCTGAAGAAGTCGCTCACCGCCGTCGTCACGTCAGGCGCCTGCGCGGCGATCGTCGCGAACAGCTGCATGTACAGCGCGCCCGACGAGCGCAGCGTCTCCGCGCCGAGTTGCTCCTTGCCGCCAGGAAAGAAGTGGTACAGCGACCCGAACGGCGCGTTTGCGGCGGCGAGGATCTGCTTGATGCCGGTGCCCGCGTATCCCTGGCGGCGGAACAGCTCCGCGCTGCAGTCCATGATCCGCTCCTTCGTGCCCGCCACCTCGACCCCCCCGCTCGCGCCTTCGGCCTGAATGATACGCTCCAATCTACTAGAGCGATCTATCTAATCCGTGGTGGCGACCGGGAGGTGCGCGATGCCCGAGGTAGAGCTGTCGAGCGGCACGATCGACTACGAGGACAGCGGCGGCAGCGGGCCAGTCGTGGTCCTCGTGCACGGACTGATCATGGACAGCTCGCTGTGGCGCCACGTGATCGCGCAGTTGCGCACGGACTTCCGCTGCATCGCGCCGACCCTGCCATTCGGCGGCCATCGTCACCCGATGCACGCCGACGCTGATTTGTCGATGCGGGGCGTCGCCGAGATCCTCGGCGAGCTCCTCGAGCGCCTAGATCTGCACGAGATCACGCTCACGATGAACGACTGGGGCGGCGCGCAGCTGCTGGTCGGCGGCGCCCACGACGCCCGCATCGCGCGGCTGGCGCTGTGCTCGTGCGAGGCCTTCGACAACGTGCCCCCCAAAGGGTCCGCGCGCCTGCTGCCCTACATCGCGCGGGTGCCGGGCGGGATTGCGGCCGCGATGCTGCCGTTCCGCTTCCACCCCCTACGCAGGCTGCCGCTGACGTTCGGCTCGATGAGCAAGCGGCCCGTGCCGCGCGAGGTGATGGACCGCTGGTTCGCGCCAGCGATCGAGCAGCGCGACATCCGCCGCGACCTGCGCAAGTACGTGCTGAGCGCCGCGCAGGGCCGCCGCGACCTGCTCACCGCCGCAGACGCGCTGCGCTCCTTCGACCGTCCCGCGCTCGTCGCCTGGGCCAGCGAGGACCGTCTGATGCCGCGCGAGCACGGCCGCCGCCTTGCCGAGCTGTTGCCGCAGGGCCAGCTCGTCGAGATACCCGACTCCTACACGCTCATCCCCGAGGACCAGCCCGAGGCGCTCGCCGCCAGCATGCGCGAGCTGCTCTCGCGATGAAGACCACAACGAAGCTCGTCACTGCAGGTGCCGGCGCCGCCGGAACGCTGGCCGCGCGCATGCTTGTCTCGCGCGTGTTGCTGCTCAAGCTGCGACACGACATGCGCGCGCTGAACGCCGGCAACATCGAGCCGGTGTTGGCGAACTTCGCGCCCGACGCGGTCCTGCACTTCCACGACGGCGCGCACAGGTGGTCTGGAGAGCATCGTGGCAAGGCCGCCATCGCGCTGTTCCTGCGCGACTTCGCCGCCGCCGGCCTGCAGGGCGAGATCAGAGAGATGTTCACCGCAGGGCCGCCGTGGCGGATGACGCTCCTTGCGCGCTTCGACGACCACGCTCGCGACCCCACCGGCGAGGAGATCTACCGCAATCGCACGATCCTGCTCGCGCGCACGCGTTGGGGGCGCATCGTCTGCCAAGAAGACTTCTACGAGGACACGCAGCGCATCCTCGCGCTCGAGGCCCGCCTGTCCGAACTCGGCGTGCGTCCCCGCGTTTGACCGCCCGCCACGCCGCGCGAGCGTGGGAGTATTGGCAGCCTCGTGGACGGCGCAAGCGACATACATAGCGAGCACGGGCCGCTGGGCGCCATCTCGGTCACGTTCGACAACCTCGGTGAGGCGGCGCAGCTCGAGCTCAGGATGTGGCCCGATGACGTCGCCCAGGGCAAGCACTTCACCGTCACCGAAGTCCTACCGCGACTGCTGGAGTTGCTGTCGTCGCTGGGGCTGCGCGCGACGTTCTTTGTCGAGGGCCTCAACGCCGTCACCTACCCCGACGCGTTGCGCTCGATCGCCGCGCACGGCCACGAGCTGGCGCTACACGCGTGGCGCCACGAGGACTGGGCCGGACTCGACGCCGAGCGCGAGACGTCGCTGCTGGACCGTGCACAGAGCGCGATGGCAGACATCGGCCTTTCCCCCGTCGGCTTCCGCCCACCCGGCGGGCTGATGACACCGCTGACGCTCGCGCTGCTGCGCTCGCGTGGGTTCCACTACGTCTCCCCGGCCGGGCAGCAGGAGGGCGTCAGCGACGGCGTGGCCGTGCTGCCGTTCCGCTGGTCGCTCGTCGACGCGTTCTACTACCTGCCGCACTTCTCCGGCCTGCGCCAGCACGAAGGCTTCGCCGAGCAGCCGCTGCCGGTGGTGCGCATGGGCGAGGTGATGACGCAGGCCATCCGCACGCGAGCGCTGCAGGCAGGACACGTGGCGCTGCTGTTTCACCCCTTCTCGCTCGCGTTCACTGGCGAGGAGGGCTGGGCTACGATGAGCGACGTGCTGAGCCTTCTCAGCCAACAGGTCGCAAGCGGCCGCGCGAAGCTGATGCGCATGGACGAGGCCGCAGATGCGCTGCTCGCGGCCGACGACGGCTCGCAAGCGCCAGTGTTGTCAGACGCCAGTTGGCCCTCCCCCTTGGATTGACGCAAGCGAGGCGGGATGCTCCAGCGCACACACAGTTCCCGCAGGCATCGCCTTCGTCGACCATTCACCGCCCTCACCGCGCTCGGGACAATCGCCCACCACGGGTTCGAGCTGCGCTCGGGCGTCGGTCTTGTATTCGAGCCGTTTCTAAGCCGCCGCGGCGCCGTCGCGCTGTGGACCGTGCAACTCCCCGGGTGGCTGCTTGCCGCGCTCCGCAGCGATGATGAGCGCGTCGAGAAGCTGCTCGCGCTCAGCAACGGCATGGGGTTGTCGGGCGCGGTCGTGCACTTCGTCGAGTGGCCGTCGGAGCGGCGCGCCGGCATCCCCTATCTGACCCAAGCGGAGGGCTTGACCGACGAGCAGCTTCCCGCCTACAACACGATCCTGCACTTCTGGTTCGCCTCCGGCCTGCTCGCCGTTCTCACCGAGACGCCAAGGCACGCGCGGCGGTGGGCGCTCGTCGGCGTGCTGCTCGGCGAGCCACTGCGCCGCTCCGCGCGCCACCACTTTCGCTGGGCGCGCGAGCAGGCGCTCAAAGACCCCGAGCGCTGGAGCCCCGTGCTGCGCGAGCCGCGCGACACGTGAGCGCATGCATCTCCGCGCCATGAGACGCGTCGCACTCGCGACCACACTCGCACTCACGCTCGCGCTGGGTGCCCTCATCCCCGGCAGCGGGCTCGCCGCGGGCTCCTCGTTCCCCAGCCAATTCGCCGGCACCGCGCTGTGGGTTACCCAGATCGTCCCGTCGCAGACCGGCCGAGGGCTCGTCGCTGAGGCCGCCGGCGCGGGCGTGCGGACGCTGTACGTCAAGGCAGCGGAAGGGTCCAGCCCCGAAGCGCAGTTCTCAGCTGCGCTCGTGAGCGAAATGCGCGCCGCCGGCGCGACCGTCTGCGCATGGACGTTCGCGTACGGCCAGAACCCGTCAGCAGAGGCGGCCGTCGCGGTCGCCGCGGTGCACGACGGAGCGCAGTGCCTCGTCGTCGACGCCGAGGGCCAGTACGACAAGCTGTACGGCGCCGCGCAGCGGTTCGTACGCACGCTGCGCTCCCAGCTCGGCGCCGGCTTCCCCATCGGGCTCGCCGGTGAAGCTGAGATCCTCAGCCATCCCACGTTCCCGTACTCGGTGTTCCTCGGACCGGGCGCCTTCAACGTCTTCCTCCCCGAGATCTACTGGCTTGAACTCGGCACCAGTGTCGACGCCGCTTACGCCGCCACGATCGGCGGCGACTCCCTGTACGGTCGCCCGATCCTGCCGGTGGGACAGATCTTCGGTGCACCCACCCCAGCGGAAGTGACACGTTTCCGTGCGCTCGCTCGCGCCTACGGCTCGCCGGGGCTGAGCTTCTTCGACCTCGACAACGCACAGCCGCTGGCGCTCGCCGCGCTCAGCGCGCCACTCCCGCGGCTCGCGCGTAAAGCGACCCCCGCGCCCACGCTGCGTGCCGGCGCCTGCGGCGATGAGATCGTGCAGGCCCAGGAGCTGCTCAACGCAGCTGGCGCGCACCTGCCCGTTGGCGGCTACTTCGGCACCGAGACCGCGCGCGCCGTCGCCTCTTTTCAGAGCCGTCATCGCCTGGCGCCGAGCGGCGTCCTTGGCCCCGGCACCTGGCGGGTGCTGCTGCGTCTGCATCCGCGCGAGCCGTCATGGGGGAGCGCGCCGCCTATCTGCGAGCAGTGAGGCCTCAGCGGCGTCGCGGCCTCCCGCTACCCCGCGTACAGCGCCTCGATCGCGTCCTCGTACTTCTCCGCGATCGGCTTGCGCTTGAGCTTCATCGTCGGCGTCAGCTCGTCGCCGCCCGCAAGCCAGTCGCCGCGGACGATCTCGAACTTCTTGATCTGTTCCACGCGCGCCAGTTTCTCGTTCGCTGCGTCCACTCCCTCCTGGACCACCGCACGCACGCGCTCATCGTCCGCGAGCGATTCGAGCGTCGTGTCCTCGATGCCCTGTTTGGCAGCCCACGGTGGCGCGAAGTCGGCGTCGAGGACAATCAGCGCGGTGTTGTATGGACGTCGGTCGCCGATGCAACACGCCTGCGCGATCAGCGGCGAGGAGCTCTTAAGCGCCGCCTCGATGTTCGCCGGCGACATGTTCTTGCCGGCCGCGCTGATGATCAGCTCCTTCTTACGATCCACGATCGTCAGGTAGCCGTCCTCGTCGAACACGCCGATGTCGCCCGTCCGCAGCCAGCCGTCAGCGGTGAACACCTCGGCCGTCTTGTCCGGCAGATTGCGGTAGCCCTGCATCACAACTTCTGACTTGATCAGCACCTCGCCGTCCTCGTCGAGCTTCAGCTCGATCCCCGGCGCCGCCGGGCCGACCGTCCCGAGCTTGATCTTCGCGGGCGGGTTCACGCTGCCCGCCCCGCACGTCTCGCTCATGCCCCACAGCTCCGCCAGCGGCAGGCCGATCGCGTGGAAGAACTCCAGTACCTCGATCGGCGTGGGCGCAGCGCCGACGTTGATTGCCTCGACCTGATCGAGCCCGAGCATTGTGCGCAGTCCCGCGAAGATCTCCGCGTCGGCCTTGGCCACCTGCTCGGCGAGCTCCGCCGGCACAGGTTCGCCGGCCTGCTCCAGGCGTACCTTGCGCACGCCCGCGTCAAGCGCCGCCTGCAGCTCCTCGCGGCGCTCCTGCGGCTGACCCGCGACCATCGTCTCCAGGCCCGCCTTCAGCTTCTCCCAGATGCGTGGCACCGCGAAGAACCAGCTCGGACGGACTTCCGGCAAGTAGGAGAGCACTTCGCGCGGGTCATCGCAGCACGTGATCTGTAGGCCGAAAACGATCGGCAGATAGTGGTGGGCGTTGCGCTCGGCGACATGCGCGGCCGGTAGCCACGAGACCACGCGCCCATCGCGCGGGAACTTGATCAGGTCCTCGATGCCCTCGACCGTCGCAAACAGGTTGCGGTGAATCAGCTGCACGCCCTTCGGCGGCCCCGTCGTCCCCGAGGTGTAGATCAGCGTCAGCACGTCCGTCGGCTGGATCTGCGCCACCGCCGCGTCCACATCGAAGCCCGGGTTCGAGCCCTCTACCTTCGACAGCGCCAGCGTCCCCAGCGGAGCCTCGCCGTCGACGACGATCACGTACTCCAGGCTAGGCAGCGACTTGCGTGCGTCGCGCACCTGCTGCAGAAACTGCTGCTCACAGATCAGCACCTTCGCGTCCGCATCGATCATCAGATACTGGATCTGCTCGGGCGTGTAGGTGTTATAGATCGAGAAAGGCGCCGCGCCGAGCATCATCGCCGCCAGGTCGCACAGGTGAAACTCGGGGCGATTGGACAGCATCAGTGCAACGGTGTCGCCCCGCTTGACGCCAAGCTTTGCCAGTCCTCCCGCGAGCGCGTCGACGCGCTCGCGCAGCTCACCCCATGTGATCGTGAACGCGTCCTGCTTGGTGCGGATCGCTACCTCGTCCGCGCGCTCGGCGGCGGTGATGCGAAATGCCTCCGCGATCGTCGCTGCGCCAAGGGCTGCCCGCTCATGCGTCCTCGACTCAGTGAGCTCGGCATCCATAGCACCCTCCCTCCTGTCGCCGTTCGCCCCATCCCCATGGGGTCTGACTCTTCGGACCCGTGGATCCATGTCGATCATACCTCTCCGATGACTGAGCTCGGCGCGGGCTTGAGCGACGGCTCTGGGAGACTCTCACGCATGAGCGATCAGCCCGAGCTCTCCTCGTACGCCGCCCGCAACAGGCAGACGTGGGACGCGCAGTCGAGCGAATACCAGTCCAAACACGCGGCTCAGCTGGAGCTGCGCCCGCCGGCTGACGCGACGAGTAGCTACCGCGACGAGCCCGATCTGGCGTGGGCGCGGCGCTGGCCAATGGAGCACATCTGGCGCGTCAGGCGCGCGCACGCCGTCCACCCGTAAACCCGAGGAGGCCGTGATGCCGTTCCAGACGCTGCTGTATGAAACCCACGAGGCAATCGCGACGATCACGCTCAACCGGCCCGAGCGGCTGAACACGATCGTGCCGCCGATGCCCGACGAGCTCGAGGCAGCCGTGCACGAGGCCGTCGCCGATCCGGCGGTCAAGGCGATCGTGCTGCGCGGCGCCGGGCGCTCGTTCTGTGCGGGCTTTGACTTCGGCGACGGCTTTCACCAGTGGGACGACGCGCTCACGACCAACGGGGCGTGGGACCCGGGCAAGGACTTCACCATGGCGACCGCGCAGAGCCTCGGCGCGGTGCCGAAGTTCATGAGCCTGTGGCGCTCGCCGAAGCCGGTGATCGCCCAGGTCCACGGCTGGTGCGTCGGAGGCGGCAGCGACATGGCGCTGTGCGCCGACCTCGTGATCGCCAGCGAGGACGCGCGCATCGGCACCTCCTACTCGCGCATGTGGGGCTGCTACCTGACGGGGATGTGGCTCTACCGGCTCGGGCTGACCAGGGCAAAGGAATACGCGCTCACGGGCAAACCGCTGTCCGGTCTCGAGGCGGTCGACGCGGGTTTGATCAACGCGGCCGTGCCATTCTCGCGCTTGGAGCGAGAGGTGCGCGAGCGCGCCGCTCAGCTCGCCACGATCCCCGCCTCGCAGCTGTCGGCGATGAAGCTGGTCGTCAACCAGGCATACGAGAACATGGGGCTTGCTTCCACGCAGCTGCTCGGCCCCGTGCTCGACGGGCTGATGCGCAACACGCCCGACGCCCATCGCTTCATCGAGCTCGCCGAGCGCGAGGGCGTCGGCGCGGCGGTCGCCGAGCGCGACGGCGGCTTCGGCGACTACAGCCAGGCGCCCGCCGAGGGCAAGCCGAACCCCGAGAACGTGATCGTTCCGTAGCGGTCTACGACTGTTTTTATTTACGGTTTGACGGCGCCGTAGCGGCTGTAGTGGCGCTCGGGGATCGCGTCGGGGTCCTTGTACCAGTACCACGTGCACGGGTCTTTGGCGTAGTCGTCGGGCGGGTCCGACGGATACAGCGGGTAGCCCGACCACTGGATCGGCATCGACTCGTTCATGAAGCTGCAGTGCGTGCAGTACAGCGGGAAGCCCTTGCGCCCGAACGACCAGTCATGCGCCTCGCGCGTGCCGCCGCCGTCCGGTAGGCCCTCGTAGGCACCGTTGCGCACGAGACGCTGGCCCGAGCCGCACGGGTTCATCGTGAACGTCACCTTCTCCTCGTCCTCGATGATCGTGAAGCTGCCGGCGTTGGGACCGACGCCCGAGCACGAGTGGGCGCGCCAGGTGGCCGCCAGCAGGCCGACCAGCTCGCGCCGGTCGAGCGCCACGATCGCGTCGTGGTGCTTGCGCCAGCCGCGACCCATGCTCTCGGTCCACGCCTCCGCCACGCCGTCGTCGCCGAGGCGCTGCTGGATAAACGACACCAAGTCCAGCACGCCGCCCGCCATCAGGTCGTGCAGCATCTGCCACTCGTGCTTCATCTCGGTGCATAGGCGTCTGGCCTGCTGCAGATCGCCGGCGTCGAGCGCCTCGATCGCGCGGTCCATCGTCGGCCGCGAGAGCTGCGCGAGCTCCTCCTGTGAGAACCAGCGGTCTGTCATCGTTCCCTCCTTCGATGATCGTCGGGGGCCAATTGTGACCGAGGGGCGCCGGGCGCTGGTGACGGGCGCGGCGCGCGGGATCGGCGCCGCCACCGCCGCGCGCCTCGCAGCCGATGGCTTCAAGGTGCTGACGCTCGATCTGCGCGAGGGCTGCGACATCGCGCTCGACGTCGCGCGCGATGAGTTCCCGCCGCTCGACGTCGACGTGTGCGTCGCCAACGCCGGTGTCACAACCACGATCGCACCCGGCCACCGGATGACCGCCGAGCAGTGGCAGCGCGACATCGACGTCAACCTGACCGGCGCGTTTCGCACCGTGCAGGCGTGTCTCGGTCCGATGCGCGAGCGCGGCTACGGCCGGATCGTGGTCGTCTCGAGCGTCGCCGCGCTCGGCGGGCTGCCCGGGCAGGTCGCGTATGCCGCGTCGAAGGCCGGACAGCTGGGGATGGTGCGCACGCTCGCCAGCGAGAACGCATCGCGCGGGATCACCGTCAACGCGGTGCTTCCCGGTCTCGTTGCCACCGAGCAGGTGCTCGCGATGCCCGAGGAGGTGCGCGAGCGCGCGTTCGCCGCGCTGCCGAGCGGGCGGGCCGTCGAGCCGGCTGAGATCGCCGCCGCGATCGCGTTTCTGGCGAGCGAGGAGGCCGCGCAGATCAGCGGCCAGGCGATCGCGATCGACGGCGGCGCCTCGCTCAACCAGCTCTCGCTCGGCGCCACGCGTCGGTAGGCGGCGCGTTCGCGTGGGATCGCTGACGGCGGCGGACCTCGACGTCAGCAGCGTCGGCGCCGGGCCGCCGGTCGTGCTGGCGCACGGCAGCGTCGTCGGCGCCGCGCGCACGTGGCGCCATCAGCTCGAGCTGGCCGAGCACTGGAGCCTCCGCATGCCCAACCGTCCCGGCTTCGGCGACAGCCCGCCGCTCGAGCGCGGCGACTTCGAGGTCGAGGCGCCGCTGATCGCCGAGCTGCTGGGAGACGGCGCGCACCTCGTCGGGCACTCCTACGGAGCCGTCGTCGCGCTGTACGCGGCCGCGCTGCGACCGCATGCGGTGCGCTCCCTGGCGATCTCCGAGCCGGGTTGCCTGCGCGCGGCGGCCGGCAATGAGTTGGTCGACGCACAGATCGCCGGGGGCGAGCGCCTGTACGAGCTCGCGTCCACGATGGAGCCACTGGAGTTTCTGCGCGCCTTTCGCGGCGGCGTCGGCTCGACCCACGACACACCCACCGCGCTCGACGGCGAGCTGCTGCACGGCGCCCGCCTGCTGATGCGCGAGCGTCCGCCATGGGAGGCCGACCCACCACTCGGGGCCCTCCGCGCAACTGGCTTTCCCAAGCTCGTCATCTCCGGCGGGCACTCCGCTGTGTTCGAGGCCGTGTGCGACGCCGTCGCTGAGCGCATCGGGGCGCAGCGGGTTGTCATCCGCGGGCGCGGGCACACGATCCCAGGCGTCGGCGCGCTCTACAACGAGCGACTGCACAGGTTTCTTAGCGCGAGCGAGCAGCGTCCAGCAACCGCATCGAATCCCGCCGCACGGGGTTAGAGGACTGACTGCAAGCGCCGTACACGGCGATCCGCACGACAAGGAGAAGGCAAATTATGCGTTCAATCAAGCTGACCGCCGCGGTCGCTACCGCGGTGGGCACACTCGCGCTGTCCGGCGCCGCAGCGTCGGCGGCGCCTAGGCACCCAGGCGTACACGCCAGGCACGCGGGCGGCTGCCGCGTCAGGCTCAACGTGGCCCCGCGCCTGATCACCGCCGGCGAATCGGTGCTCGCCTTCGGGCGTATGTCATGCACCGGCGCCAACGAAGAAGCCAACCAGACGGTGACGCTCTACGAGAGCTCCGTGAGCTCGCCCGGCTACAGCGTCGCCGGCACGACCACCACGGACGCGCACGGCTTCTACCAGATCAGCGCCAGCGACCTGACGACGAACAGCAGCTTCTACGTGACCGCCGGCAGCGCGCAGAGCGCACCGCAGGCCGTGAGGGTGGCCGCCCAGGTAACCCTGGCAGGGCCGCCTGAAGGCGTCGTGCCGACCAACCTGCGAACGGGCCGCCACAACCGGGTCACGTTCACCGGCACGGTCAGCCCTGCTGACGCAGGTGCGCGGGTGATCCTGCAGCGCCAGAACGCCATCAGGGGCAACGAATGGCACCGCATCGACTATGGCGTGGTCGGCAAAGAAGGCATCGTCAACAGCCAAGGCAGCTTCTCGATCACCCACACCTTCGTGGTGGCTGGCGACGCGAACATCCGCGTAGTCGTGCGCAGCGGCGGGCGCAACGCGCCAAGCTCATCGAACATCCTCACGTACGAGGTTGTCCAGGCGCAGAACCCGCAGTTGACGATCGAAAGCTCGGCCAACCCGATCTCCTACGGACAGTCGGTGACGCTCAGCGGCGCTGTCGCTGGGGCCCCGAACACGGCGGTCCAGCTGATGGCGCATACGGCTGCGCAGCCCGGCTTCACGCAGCTGGGCGAAGTCACGACGAACGCGTCCGGCGACTACACGTTCCCGGCTCAGACACCGCTCGCCAGCACCTACTACGAGGTGAAGGGCGCAGGCAAACACTCGGCTGTGCTGTATGAGGGTGTCAAATTCGTGCTCACCGCAGGGGTCTCTGCGACGACGGTCCAGTCCGGACAGTCGCTGACGTTCTCGGGCACGGTCACCCCCGGCGAGGCGGGCCACGTGGTTTACCTCGAGCACGAAAACGCGGGAGGGCTGGGATTCCATGTGATCGCTGTGGGGACCGTCACAGCCGCCTCGACGTATTCGATCGTGCACACGTTCTTCGCGGTGGGCACGAGCGTGGTGCGGATCAAGATCCCCGGTGGTCCGCTGAACGGGTCGACCGACAGCCAGACGTTCAGCATCCAGGTCACCCCGGCACCGCCCGAAACGCTCACACCCGAGGCGCCGGGCAACTCCTCGCAGCCTCCTGAAGGCCAGATCTAAGCCCTGGGACGCACCTCGGTGCCCTGTGGCCGCCCCTTCCGACGGGCGGCCACAGCGGCGCCAGGCCGCCGCCGGTGCCAGCCTCGCCTGCTCGCCGGCTCAGGCGGCCACAGCGCGTGACTGCAGGTGTGCGCCCACCTTGCGCTTGACACGCTGCAGCGCGTTGTCGACGGTCTTCGTGTCGCACGACAGCCGGCTGCCGACTTGCTCATAGGAGTAGCCGTCGAGGTAGAGCGACAGCACGCGACTCTCAAGCTCGGAGAGCGCGGTCGACAGGCAGCCAACGAGCGAGCGCAACTCCTCAGAGGAGATCACCTGGTTGACCGGGTCCTGGACGCTCGGGCCGGGCAGCATCTGGTCGAGCGTCGGCACGTCGTCGCCCGTGCCGGCTGGCGTCGAGGAGAACGACACGTACTGGTTCAGCGGCGTGTGCTTGTTGCGCGTGGCGGTCTTGACGGCGGTGATGATCTGCCGCGTGATGCACAGCTCGGCGAAGTTGCGGAAGCTCGACTCGCGGTCGGTTCGAAGTCGCGGATGGCCTTGTACAGGCCCACGAGCCCCTCCTGGATGAGGTCTTCGGAGTCACCGCCCGCGAGGAAGTACGAGGATGCCTTCAGGCGTACAAATCCGTGGTAGCGCCTGACAAGACGGTCGTAGGCGTTGCGATCGCCCTGCTTCGCAAGGGCGATTAGGAACACATCCTCGACCTTAGGTTCAGAGTTAGGGTTGTGCGAGATTCTTGCCACGAGCAGATCCTTTCTCGGTGACCACCTCCCTGGCGGCCGCCAACGTGCTCAGTGGCGCACTCCTCCCCTGGCGCCAAAGCTATGAAATTGCGCTTTGCCTAGGCTTTTCTCAACCTTAGGTTCAGCGTTATGTCGGCGCAGCCTTACACAGTTATGGAACCTTGTCAAGACCGCGAGCCGCGGCGCTGCAAGATCTCGTACAAAAGCGCCGCCGCGGCCGCGCTGACGCCCAGCGACTCGATCCTCCCAAGCAGCGGCAGCGCGATCAGTTGATCGCACGCCTTCGCCACCCGCGGGCGCAGGCCAGCGCCCTCGCTGCCCAGCACAAGGGCGATGCCCGAGCCGCCGTAGTCGGGGGTGTCGTAAGGGACAGGTGCCTGCCCGCCGTGGACATCGGCGCTCGGCGGGGGGCCCTCGGCGCTTGCGCCATAGCACCAGCAGCCGGCCTTGCGCGCGTCGGCGAGGAAGTCGGCGAGGTTGCGCACGCGCGCCACGGACAGATGCTCGACGGCGCCGGCCGACGCCTTGCACACAGCTGCCGTGACCTCGGCGGCGCGGCGCTCGGGTATGACCACGCCCGCAGCACCTGCGCACTCGGCGGTGCGGCAGATCGAACCGAGGTTTTGGGGGTCCTGGATCTGGTCGAGCACCACCAGCAGTGGCTGCTCGCCCGCCACCAGCTCCTCGGCGCTCGCGTAGTGGTAGGGCCCCGCGTCCGCGCACATGCCCTGGTGCGCGTCAGAGCCGCAGCGTCGCTCGATCTCCTCGGCGGTGACCGTGCGGACCGGCACCCCCACCAGCCACGGCTCACGCGCGGCGCCAGGCGTCGCCCACACCTCCCCCACTCTGTTCGCTCGGCGCCCGCGCAGCGCCTCTCTGATGGGGTTGCGGCCGTAGAGAATCACAGCGGGATCAGCTCAAAGCCGCCAGGTCCATCGCGGACCTCCCAGCCAAGCGCCGCGATCTCCTCGCGTAGATGATCGCTCGCCGCGAAGTCGCGCTCGGCACGGGCGCGCTCGCGTTGCTCGGCCAGCTCACGGACCGCGTCGGGCGCCTGCTCGACCGGCGCCAGTAGCGACTCGAGCCCAAGGACACCGAGCATCTCGCGCAGGTGGGCATCGCCTGCGGAGTCCCGGTTCGGGCGGGTCGCCTCGCCGATCCACTCGTTGAGCACGGCGACGGCCTCGGCCGTATTGAAGTCGCGCGCGAGCGCGTCAAAGAAGCGAGCGCGCAGCAACTCCAGAGCCGCCGGGGAATCGCCCCGTGCCAGTCGCCTGCCGGCCTCGCGGATGCGCTTGACGTTGGCCTGCGCCTGTTCGAGCGCCGCTTCGGAGAACGCCAGCGGCTGGCGGTAGTGGCCAGAGACTAGGTACATGACGACGGCCTCACGTCCGTATTGGTCGAGCACCTCGTGCAGCAGCGCGATGTTTCCGACTGACTTGGCCATCTTCTCGCCGGTGAACTGGATCATGCCGTTGTGCATCCACAGTTTCGCGAGCGGCTCACCGCGAGCCGCTCGCGTCTGCGCGGCCTCGTTCTCGTGGTGGGGAAAGACCAGGTCTGAGCCGCCGCCGTGGATGTCAAAGCCGACGCCGAGAAACTGCTCGGCCATCGCCGAGCACTCGATGTGCCAGCCGGGCCGACCCTCGCCCCAGGGCGCCTTCCAGCAGGTGTCCTCGCCCGGCTTGTGCGCCTTCCACAGCGCGAAGTCGAGCGGGTCCTCCTTGCGAGCGCTAAGCGGATCGGATGCGGCGTCTTCGCCCTGGTCCATGTTCTCCAGCTGGCGATGGGAAAGCGTGCCGTAGCCGGGATCAGAGCGCACGCGGAAGTAAACGTCTCCGTCCACCGCATACGCGTGCTCGCCGACGATCAGCGCCTGGATGTAGTCGACGATCGGCGCGATCGTCGCCGAGGCCAGCGGCTCGTGGTCGGGGCGGCCCAATCCCAGCGCGTCGGTGTCCGCACGATAGTAGTCGGTCATCTCGGCCGCCAGCGCGGCGCTCGGCCGCGGGCGGGTGGGGTTCGATTGACGCGCGGCGTCGTAGATCTTGTCGTTGACGTCGGTGACGTTGATCACCAGGTTGACGTCGTATCCCTCGTGCTCGAGGAAGCGCTTAAGCAGGCTGAAGACGACGAACGGGCGCGCGTTGCCGATGTGGATGCGGCTGTACACGGTCGGCCCACACGCGTATATCCCCACCCGCCCGGGGTCGCGCGGGCGCAACGGCAGGAGCTCCCCGGTAAGCGTGTCGTGCAGAACGATCTCGCGCATCGCCGCGCACCCTAGCGATCATCACCAGCTGCAGCTGGGACTCGCTCACGCCGGTGCTCCGTGAAAAGGCCAAGCGCATAGCGCCCCGCGGGGTGCTCGCGCACGCGCTGGATGAGCGTGGCCGTGCTCGGTGCCAGGACGTCGGGTTGCGGCAGCGGCACCCCATACACGGGGGGCGCGAGCACCGAAGCGCACATCGCCGCGAACGTCAGGTCGGCGGCACCAAAGCGCTCGCCACACAGATACGGACGCCCGTCTGCAAGGAGCTCGGCCGCATAGTCGAGCTCGCCCCAGACCGCCGCCTCGTCTGCGATCTCGATCCCCGGACGGATATCGAGCACACGCTGGATGACACGCACGATCAGCGGCCAGCCGTAGCGGATCGCGCGGTCCTCCCATGCCGGCACGCCCTCGTTGTTGAAGCTAAGGGCGAGCTTGCGCTGCGCGAGCATGTGCACGTACATCAACCGCCGCCCCTTCGGCCCGAGCTCGTCGTCGAAGCGCCTGCACAGGCGGTCGACCTCGCGTCGTGCCTGTGGATCCTCCGGGAACAGCCGCTGCTCCGCGGGCGTGCGCGCGTCGACCCACTGGAGGATCTCCTGCGACTCGCCGATCGCACCGCCGGGTGTCACCAGCACCGGGACCGTGATCCCGCCGCCCGCGCGCCTCGCGGCGAACCGATGGATGCCCTGGACATGGCGCTCCTCGCGATAGGGCATCCCGACCCGCTCGAGTGCCCACCGCGCCTTCTCGCAGTAGTGGCTGATCGGGATCGTGATCAGTCGCAGCGTGTCCATCTCAATACACGAACGCCGACAGCGCCTGGGCGATGTCGGCCGCCGGCAGGGGACCAAACCGTAGCGTCCATGACCCGTCGTGCTCCTGGCGGAACGTGTGCGGCACTCCATCACGCTCCAGCTCCGTCTGGTGCTGACGCGCACGCTGATAGCCGGAGGCTCCGTGGAAGGTGGCATCGAGACCATACCTGCCATCGTCGACCGGCCAGATCGTGAGCCGATCCGGCACTGGACCGGCTCGACTCGGCAGCAGTGCGTCCGAGCTCACCCGGATCGAGCCAGCTGATGCTCGCGCGCCCAGCGCACGATGCTGCCCGATCCAGTGACGACCTCGCCTCCGTCGAGGATCAGGATCGGTACCGATCGCTGTCCGCTCAGCTGCTCTATCTCGGCGCGGTCGCGTGCCCGCGCCGGCCACGTCCACGGCTTCAGCGAGCCACCCCTTACCTGCCGCCACTCGTAGGCATGGCCTGCCTCGTCCAATGCCTTCGCGGCCTTACCGCATGGGTGCACTGCAGCGGCCGACTTACCCGCGTCACACGTGTACAGAATCACGCGCCCACGCTAGCGCAACGACGCCACCACAAGCGCGACGACGCCCTCGCCGCGGCCGACGAAACCCATGCCCTCGCCGGTGCTCGCCTTGACGTTCACGCGTGCGAGCTCCAGGCCTAGCACCTCCGAAAGCCGGGAGCGAATCGCCTGCCGGTGCGGCGCGAGCTTCGGTGTCTCCATCACGACGGTGCAATCCAAGTTCTCGATCTCCAGACCCTCGGCCTGAACACGCTGCACGACGTCGGCGAGCAGCTGCATCGAGTCGGCGTCCCGCCAGCGCTCGTCGGTGTCGGGGTAGTGCTCGCCGATATCGCCCAGGCCGGCGGCTCCGAGCAGCGCGTCGATCACCGCGTGCGCGAGCACGTCGGCGTCGGAATGGCCGTCGAGACCGCGCTCGTATGGCACGTGCACGCCGCCGATCACAAGCCTGCGCCCGGCAGCCAGGCGGTGGGAGTCAAAGCCGATGCCGACCAGGCTCATCGAGGCTCGGCCTCGCCCGGCCCGCCAGCGCCGCTACCGGCCACCGCGCCGTCATGCGCGCTGGCGTCGCCGATCGGCTCCAGGCGCCGCTCGCGTCCCGCGAACACGCATAGCTCGCTCACACCCACGCTCCCGAGCAGCTCGAGCGCCTGGTCGTAGTCGGCGCCCACGTCCTCGGGGCGGTGGGCGTCGCTGGAGAGCGCCACGGGCACGCCAGCGTCGACGCACATCTCCAGGAACGCGCGCGCCGGGTAGATCTCGCCGGCGGGCTTTCTCAGCCCCGCGGTGGACACCTCCACGGCGATGCCGGCTTCGGCGAGGCCTTCGACGGCGGGCTCGTAGTAGCGACGCAGATCGCCTGCTGGGGTGCGCTCGCCGTCGCCCCAATACTTCACGAGATCGGGGTGCGCGGCGATGTCGAACAACCCGCTGCGCGCGGCCTCGCCGATCGTCTGGAAGTAGCGCATCCAAACCTCCTCGGCGCTGCCGGCGCGGCTCGAGTCCCACACGCTGTAGTCGTCCATGTCGACCGCGCCATCGCGCATGAAGTGCACGGAGCCGACGACGTAGTCGAAGTCGCGCGCGTCCAGCAGGCTGGCAGTGCGATCCTCGGCGCCAGGCACGAAGTCCGCCTCGATCCCCAACCGCAGATCGGTGTGCTCGCGCACGAACGCGCAGTACTCGTCGAGGTCGTCGTGCGCGTAGGACTCCCAGAAGGGGTGTCGCCAGACCTCGAGCGCTTGGGCGAAGCGGTAGACGTGTTCAGATACCCCAAGCTCGGCGATCCCCCGCTCGGTCGCGGCGGCGCGATAGCGCTCGACGTTCGCCCGCGTGTGGAACTCGGCGACACTCGCGTCGTGGCCGTCCGGCCGCAGATGAAGATGGTAGTCGGTGAGCACTGGGACGGCTGCGATTCAAGCAGGATTCAGCCCGGCGGCCCTACTCGTCGCCCACCGCGAAGCGCCCGCCGAGTAGCAGCTCGGCTACACGCAGGTCCATCGGCGTGGTCACCTTGAGGTTCTCATCGCTTCCCCGCACGACGATCACTCTGCCGCCGCCGCGCTCGATCAGCAATGCGTCGTCAGTCGCACTGTCGAGCTCCTCGGCGGAGACTTCGAGCGCCCGTTCGAGCGCGCCGCGGCGGAACACCTGCGGGGTCTGCACCGCCCACAGCTCGCTGCGGTCGAGCGTCTCGCGCACGGCGTGGTGGCGATCCACGCGCTTGACCGTATCCGTGACCGGCATCGCCGCAATTGCCGCGTCGGCCCGCGGGTCGGCCGCCAGTGCGGCGATCACCGACTCGGCCAGCGTGGCCGTCAGCAATGGGCGGGCGGCGTCGTGCACGAGCACGAGTTCCATCTCTTCTCCCCCCTCGGTCGCCGCTCCCGCCGCGGCGAGCGCCCGGCGCACCGAGTCTGACCGCGAGACTCCTCCCTCTACGGTCGTGACGCCGCCCTTCACCCCGCCGCCGCCGGCCGCGACCGCGACCGCGATGCCCGGCGACAGCTCAGCGCCCGCGGGAAGGGCGACGACAACCCGCTCGACATCGGCCACTTCCAGCAGCGCGTCGATGCTCCACTGCACCAACGGGCGCCCGGCGAGCTCGACGAGCGCCTTTGGCCGGCCGGCGCCGAGGCGCTCGCCGCTGCCTGCGGCCACGATCAACGCGACGGTCATCGCCTGGGGCGCTCGCGCACGCGGCAAACGATGTGCTGCCGCGTGCGCGAAAGCCTCGCTACTTGACTCCGGCGGCCGCCATCTGGTGGTTGGCCGAGTCTTCGAGCAGCTCGTCGAGGTAGCTCTCGGCCTCCTCCTCATCCTTGTCGAGCGCGTACATCAACTCGGAGGCGAGGATCTTCTTGGTGCGCGTGAACATCTGCTTCTCGCCCGTCGACAAACCCTTCTCGCTCTCGCGCAGCGACAGGTTGCGGACCACCTCGGCGAGCTCGTAGATGTCGCCCGTCTTGATCTTGTCGCGGTTGTGCTTGAAGCGGCGGTTCCAGTTCTTCGGCATCTCCGAGACTTCGTCGCGCAGGACGTCTAGTACCTTCTTGACGGTTTCTTCGTCGATCACCCTGCGTAGCCCGGCGAGGGCGGCGTTCTCGGTGGGAACGCGCACGGTCATGTCGTTGTGCAGGATCTTGATCGTGAGGTACTCGCGCCGTTCTCCGAGGATCTCCATCTCCTCCTTCTTGAGCACCTTCCCCGCTCCATGGTGGGGATAGACGACGTGGTCTCCGAGCTCGAACTCGATGTACTCGACTTCGCGGGTGACCTCGAGCTCTTCCGTGAGCGTGGCTTCTTCACTTACTTGTGCGGGAATGATGTCCTCCTTCGTTGCGGCCGACCGACGGGCGGCCGTTGACTCAAGTCTGTAGGTAGCGGTCCACGAGGTTGAGCTCCTGCAGCCGGCGCAGGCCCTCGCGAATGTCCTTCGCCCGGATCTCCCCCACACCCTCAACCGCCTCGAGCTCCGCGTCGCCGGCAGCCAGCAGCTCATCCAGCCCCCCGAACTCGGCGACGATCTGCGCGACGACCAGCTTCGGCAGCCTGGGAATGCGCCCGAGGACGCGGTAGCCGCGCGGCGCGACGGGGTAGTCGAGGGTGTTCAGCTTGCGGTCGTAGCCGAGCAGCTCGGCCAGCCGTCCGAAGTCGAGCAGATCCTGGTGCACGAGCCGTCCGACCTCCTCGAGTGCCGCCGCGAACGCCTCGTCGGAGTAGCTCGACAGGTAGTCCCGGACCAGCGCCGCCTTCTCGGCGGCGGCGCCGACCATCGTCTCCTCGAGCTGCATCTCGATCAGCCGCCCCTCGCTGCCCAGCTCGACGATGTAGCGCTCGATCTCGACCGCCATGCGCGTCACTAGCTCGGAGCGTTGCAGTACGGTGAGCACGTCGTGGAGCGTTGTCCCGCCCTCGAACTCGAGCGCCGTCAGGCGCGTGGAGACCTGGTCCAAGCGGGTGCGGAACTTGTCGAGCGTCGCCAGCGCCTGATTGGCCTTGGCGAGCACCACCGGGATGTCCTCGAGGATGTACTTGACGCCATCCACGTACACCGAGACGACCTCGCGGCGCTGGGAGATAGCGATCACCAGCGCGTCGGTCTGCTTGGACACGCGCTCTGCCGTGCGGTGCCTGGTGCCCGTCTCGTGCGAGAGGATCGTCGGATCTGGCATCAGCTGGACGTTCGCCATCGTGATCTTCGTGGCGTTCGCGTTGAGGATGATCGCGCCGTCCATCTTTGCGATCTGGTAGAGGAACGCCGGCGTGTAGTCGATCTCGAGCTTGATACCGCCGGAATTGAGGAAGCTGAGGTCTTCGGGCTCGCCGATCACGATTAGACCACCCGTGCGCGCATGCAGGATGCTCTCGATGCCCTCTCGCAGCGCCGTTCCGGGCGCGATCATCTCCAGAGCTCTCATCAGGCCCGGATCCGGTCGTACCTCGTTGTCTAGGTCTTCGCCGGATCGTGGAGCCACGGTCCCCAATTCTAGGGCAATTAGCAATCCGTTAGCAGCTCGCATACTGCGCGCAGACCGCCGTGGCGCCTGTGCCAGCCGCGCCACGGGCGCGCGCGAGCGCTCAGCTCGAGCGCGCGGCTGTGTCGGGAGCGGGGCGTAGCGCACGCTCCCCGACCGGCGGTCTGCGATCCTCGACGCGCGTGAGCGCGGGACCGGTCGGTTCGGGGACGGTCCGCGGCCGACCACCCCGCGGGCCCGCCGGCAGTGCCGCCGCGAGCGCCGCGCGCAGGGTCGGCACCTCACACGCCGAGCTGCCGCTGTCCGCGGGCGCGATCACGTCCTGTAGGCCGTGCTTGGCGGCCTCCTCCAGGCGACGCTCCGGGTGCCCGACCCAGCGCAGCTCGCCCGTCAGCCCGAGCTCGCCGAAGCACGCTCGCGGCGCGCCGTTAATGGGCACGCCGCGACTGGCGCTCGCCACCGCAAGCGCGACCGCCAGGTCGCAGCCGGGCTCGTCGACGCGCACGCCACCGACCACGTTCACGAACACGTCCGCGCCGCCCGTGCGCACGTGGCCGTGGCGGCCGAGGATCGCGAGCACCAACGCCAGCCGGTTGCGGTCAAGCCCCGAGACCACGCGGCGCGGCTGCTCGAGCTCCGAGGGCGCCACCAGCGCCTGCACCTCCACGAGCAGCGGGCGCGACCCCTCCATCGCCGCCAGCACGACGCTCCCGGGGGCACGCGTGGCCTCCGCGACGAATCTCGCCGACGCGTCGAGCACCTCGACGAGGCCGCCGTGGCGCATCTCGAACAGCCCCGCCTCGTTGGTCGATCCGAAGCGGTTCTTTAGCGCCCGCAGCTCGCGGTAGGGCCGCTCGCGCTCGCCCTCGAACTGCAGCACGCAGTCGACCAGGTGCTCGAGCACGCGCGGGCCCGCCAGCGCCCCCTCCTTGGTGACGTGCCCGACGAGGATCACCGCGATCCCGCGCGCCTTCGCCAGCTCCATGATCCGCGCCGCGACCTCGCGCACCTGCCCCACCGAGCCGGGGGCGCCAGATAGGTCCGCTGCGCGTAGCGTCTGCACCGAGTCGATCACGCACGCTCGCGGCGCGTGCGCCGCGAGCGTGTCGAGCACCGCGTCCAGGTCGGTCTCCGCGAGGACCGGCACCTGCAGTGCCGCGCCGGCGAGCCGCTCCGCCCGCAGCCGCACCTGCTCCGCCGACTCCTCGCCGCTGACGTACAGCGTCCTGTGCCCGGCCTGCTGCAGGTGCCCGAGCACCATATTCGTGAGCGTCGACTTGCCGATCCCCGGCGAGCCGCCAAGCAGCACCAGCGAGCCGGGCACGAGCCCGCCGCCGAGGACGCGATCGAGCTCGCCGATGCCCGTCGACATGCGCTCGACCGGCGCCGCTCCGATCTCGCCGAGGGGCAGCGGGATGACGACCCCGCCGGCGCGTGCGGAATCGGTCGCGTCGGCGCCCGCGCGTCGCTTGCCGCCGCCCCGAGCCTGCCCCCGCGTGACCGGCATACGTTCCTCGACGAGCGTGTTCCACTCGCCGCACTCGGGGCATTGGCCGTGCCACTGCGCGGACTGGCAGCCGCATTGTGAGCAGGTGTGGATCGTCGAGCGCGCCATCTTCGCTCCTCAGCGTACGGGTCGGTGGGGACATTCCGATGCCGCCGAGCGTATAGCGATGGTACCTACGCGCAATACCATCGCTATACACCACGCGCAAAAGGACAATGACCTACGCGGCGCTCAGCCGCCACGAGGCGGCGCGAGATCGCGGCAGCGCTCAGTCGGCGCCGACGGTGGCGCTGCGGCGCTCAAACAACACGACGTCGCGCCAGCGCCCGTCGGGCATCTGGCCGATGCGCTCGCTGACGCCGACGAGCGTGAAGCCGCACGCCTGGTGCAGCGCGATCGAGGCGGCGTTCTCGGGGAAGATGCCGGCCCTGAGCGTCCAGAAGCCGGCGCGCTCGGAGGCGTCGATCAGCGCCTGCAGCAGCGCACGCCCGACGCCGCGGCGCATGTGCGCGGGCGCGACGTAGATGCTCACCTCGCCGACGCCGCGATAGACACAGCGCGAGGAGACCGCTCCGAGCGCAGCCCAGCCGAGCAGCTCGCCGTGCTCGCTGTCGCGAGCGACGATCGCGGGGCAGCCCGCGCGCTTGGCCGACCACTCACCCCACGTGGGCGCGGCGGACTCGAAGGTAGCGTTGCCGCCGGCGATGCCTTCCTCGTAGACGCGCGCGGCAGCCGGCCAGTGCTCGGCGCTCAACGGGGCCAGCAGGATCCGATCGCGAGTGGCGCTCAGCTGCCCGCGCCTAGTCCGTCGAATCGACCATCTACTGCTCGTCCGGCTCGCCGATCTCCGGCCCGTCGCCCTCGGGGTGGCTCTCGCCCTCAGCGATCTCCTCGGCGCCGGCGCCTTCGGCGCCCACGCCGACGGGCGTCTTTTGCTTCTTGGGAGCGACAACCGTCAGGCGTACCTCGCCCTCCTGGTCGCCTTCCGCAGGGTCGACCACGACGGTCGCGCCGGGCGTGAGCTGCTCGCGCAGCACGAAGTCCGCGAGCGGGTCCTCGATGTAGCGCTGGATCGCCCTGCGCAGCGGGCGCGCGCCCATCGCCGGGTCCCAGCCCTTGTCAACGAGCAGGTCCTTGGCGGGCTCGGTCAGCTCCAGCTGCAGCTCGCGTTCGGCCATCGACTCGCGGATGCGCAGCAGCAGCAGCTCGACGATCTGCTTGATCTCCTCCTTCTGCAGCTTGTGGAAGACGATCACGTCGTCGATGCGGTTGAGGAACTCGGGGCGGAACACCTTCTTGAGCTCACCCATGATGCGATTCTTCATGTCCTCGTAGGTGATGCCCGTCTCGTCGTCGGAGACGGCGAAGCCGAGCGGCGTGTTGCGCGCGATCTCGGCGGCACCGATGTTCGAGGTCATGATCACGATCGCGTGGCGGAAGTCGACGGTGCGCCCCTGCGCGTCGGTCAGGCGGCCGTCCTCAAGGATCTGCAGCAGGATGTTGAAAACGTCCGGGTGCGCCTTCTCGATCTCGTCGAGCAACAGCACGCTGTAGGGCTTGCGCCGCACCGCCTCGGTCAGCTGGCCGCCCTCGTCGTAGCCAATGTAGCCGGGGGGCGAGCCGACGAGCCTGGAGACGGCGTGCTTCTCCATGTACTCCGACATGTCGATGCGGATCAGCGCGTCATCGTCGCCGAACAGGAACTCGGCGAGCGTGCGCGCGAGCTCGGTCTTGCCGACGCCGGAGGGGCCGAGGAAGATGAACGAGCCGGTCGGGCGCTTGGGGTCCTTGAGGCCCGCGCGCGAGCGCCTGATCGCCTTGGAGATGACCTCGATCGCGGGGTGCTGTCCGATCACCCGCTTGTGCAGTTCGTCCTCCATGCGCATCAGCTTCTGCGTCTCGGCCTCGGTCAGCTTGAACACGGGGATACCGGTCCACATCGAGACAATGTCGGCGATCTCCTCTTCGCCGATCGACGGGCGCTCGCCGGACTCGCCCGATTCCCATGCCTGCTCGAGCTCGCGTTTCTTGTTCGTCAGCTTGCGCTCCTTGTCGCGCAGCGCGGCCGCCTTCTCGAACTCCTGGGCCTCGATCGCGGCCTCCTTCTCGCGGCGCGTGGACTCGACTTCACCCTCGAGCTCGCGGTTGGCGGGCGGCGAGGTCATCGACTTGATGCGCATCCGCGAGGCGGCCTCGTCGATCAGGTCGATCGCCTTGTCGGGCAGGAAGCGGTCGGAGATGTAGCGGGAGGCGAGTTCGCCGGCGGCGCGCAGCGCCTCGTCGGTGATCTGCACCTTGTGGTGCTGCTCGTAGCGGTCGCGTAGGCCGGTGAGGATTTCGACGGTCTGGTCGATCGTCGGCTCGTCCACGGTGATCTTCTGGAAGCGCCGCTCCAGCGCGGAGTCGCGCTCGAGGTACTTGCGGTACTCGTCGAGCGTGGTCGCGCCGATCGTCTGCAGCTCGCCTCTGGCGAGCGCCGGCTTGAGGATCGAGGCGGCGTCGATCGCACCCTCGGCGGCGCCCGCGCCGACGAGGTTGTGGAGCTCATCGATGAACAGGATGATGTCGCCGCGCTGGGTGATCTCCTTCATCACCTTCTTCAGCCGCTCCTCGAACTCGCCGCGGTACTTCGAGCCGGCGACGAGCGCCGCCAGGTCGAGCGTGTAGATCTGCTTGTTCTTGAGCAGCTCTGGCACCTCGGAGCTGGTGATGCGCTGCGCGAGACCCTCGACGACGGCGGTCTTGCCGACGCCGGGCTCGCCCACGAGCACGGGGTTGTTCTTGGTGCGCCGCGAGAGGATCTGCATGATCCGCTCGATCTCGGTCTCGCGCCCGACGCACGGGTCGAGCTTGCCCTCGGCGGCGAGCTTGGTGAGGTTACGGCCGAACTGGTCGAGCAGCTTCGAGGACTTCTTGCCCTCGCCCGCGCCCGCTCCCGCCCCGGCGCCCGCACCGCCACCGGACTGGCTCTGGCGGCGACCGCCGGGCCCTGAGAGCATGCGGATGACCTCGTTGCGGATCTTCTCGGAGTCGGCGTCGAAGTCGAGCAGAATGCGCGCCGCGACGCCCTCGTTCTCGCGCACGAGACCCAACAGGATGTGCTCGGTGCCGATGTAGTTGTGGCCGAGGCTCAACGCCTCGCGCAGGGCGAGCTCGAGCACCTTCTTGGCGCGCGGCGTGAACGGGATCTGCCCGGAGGTGACCTCCTCGCCGGAGCCGACGATCCGCACGACCTGCGCGCGCACGCGCTCGACGGTGATGTCCAGGCTCTCCAGCACACGCGCCGCCAGACCCTCCTCCTCGCGCAGCAGCCCCAGGAGGATGTGCTCGGTGCCAATGTAGTTGTGCTTGAGCGTCCGCGCCTCCTCCTGCGCGAGAACGACCACCTGCCGGGCCCGTTCTGTAAATCGCTCGAACATGGTGTGATTCCTTCCTGCTGGGATGGTGCCTCAAGCGCTTCGGGGCCCCAATGACGCCTTGCGGAGCAGTCTACCAACCGGCCACCCTGCCCTATCTGGGTCATCGGCACTGCCGGCGCGCGGCTTGATCCGCGGGCGGCGCATGCGCCGCCCGAACGCCTTAGTCACGCATCGCGGGAAACAGCACGACCTCGCGGATCGACTCGCGCCCAGTGAGCAGCATCACCAGACGGTCGATGCCCAGGCCGACGCCCGCGGTCGGCGGCATGCCCTGCTCGAGCGCCTGTACGTACTCCTCGTCGTATGGCATCGTCTCGGCGCCTCCCATCGAGCAGCTGCACCCGCTCCTGCGCGGCGAAGCGCGCACGTTGCACGTCGGGGTCAATCAGCTCGCTGAAGCCGTTGGCGATCTCGATCCCGCCGGCGAAGGCCTCGAACCGCTCCACGAGCCCCTGCTTGGCATCGGACTGGTGCTCGCGGGCGAGCGGCGAGATCTCCGTCGGGTAGTCGATCACGAACGACGGCCTGATCAGGCTGGGCTCGACGTACTTTGAGAGCAGGTCGTCGGCCATCTCGAACCACAGCCCGCCGGTCTTGACGTCGAGACCATGCGCGCGGATTGCGGCCGCCAGCTCCTCGGCGGTCGGGTGTGCCATCACGTTGATGCCAGTGACCTGCTCGATCGCATCGACGAACCCAACGCGCGGCCACGGCGCCGAGAAGTCGAGCTCGCCCGCGTACGCCACCGCCTCGGCGGCCGCGCGCACGATCGCTTCGGTGCGCTCCTCGGCGCCAGTGTAGTCGGCGTATGCCTCGTACCACTCGACCATCGTGAACTCGGGGTTGTGCTTGTGCGAGATGCCCTCGTTGCGGAAGTCCTTGCCGAGCTCGTACACGCGCTCGAGGCCGCCGACGATCAGGCGCTTGAGATAGAGCTCAGTGGCGATCCGCAGATACAGGTCGCGGTCGAGGGCGTTGTGGTGGGTGGTGAACGGGCGCGCCATCGCCCCCCCATACAGCGGCTGCAGCACCGGCGTCTCAACCTCGATGAACCCAGCGCCGTCGAGGTAGGCACGCACCGCCGAGACGATGCGCGCGCGGTCGATGAACAGTTTGCGGCTGTCCTCGCTTGCAATCAGGTCGAGCTCTCGGTGGCGGTAGCGCGTCTCCACGTCTGAGAGACCGTGGTGCTTGTCGGGCGGCGGGCGCAGCGCCTTTGCGAGGATCTGGAAGCTTTCGACGCGCAGCGACACCTCGCCGTGGCGGCTGCGGATGGCGCTCCCGTCAACGCCGATCAGGTCGCCCAGGTCGAGCGTCGTCAGCAAGTCGAAGCGCTCGCGGCCGAGCACGTCCACGCGCGCGTGCAGCTGGATCTTGCCGGTGCGGTCGACCAGGTCCAGGAAGGCCGCCTTGCCGGCGCCGCGGCGCGCCGCAATGCGACCGGCGACACGATGACGCTCGTCTGTTTCCTCACCGGGCTGAAGGTGCTCGTAGCTGAGAACGACCTCCGCGATCGGCTCGCCGCCGGCGAACGAGTGCGGGAACGCCTCTCGATCCTCGGTCCGCAGGCGTTCGCGCTTCGCGCGCCGCTCGGCGATCAGCTCGTTGAGACCATGCCTGCTCGACTCGCCCGACTCATCCGGTGCTGGGCGCTTCTCGCTTCCGCTCATCGCGGCGAGACTACTCGAGGCCGACGTCGATCTTGGTGATCTTGAGCTTGCGCGCGGGACCGCGCGGGACCTTGACGGCGACCGTGTCGTTGCGCTTGTGGCCAATCAGGGCGCGACCGACGGGCGACTCGTTGGAGAGCTTGTGCTCGTTGGGCTTGGCCTCGGCCGAGCCGACGATCGTGTACTTGACTGATTTGCCGGTCTTTTCGTCCTTGACGTGCACCACCGAGCCGACCTGCACGACGTCGGTGGAGAGGTCCTTGGCCTGGATGACGGTCGCCATGCGCAGCTTCTCCTGAAGCTGCGCAATGCGGCTCTCGACCATCGCCTGCTCGTTCTTGGCGTCGTCGTACTCGGAGTTCTCGGAGATGTCTCCGAATTCGCGCGCCTCCTTGATCCGTTCGGCGACCTCGCGGCGCTTCTCGGTGGACAGCAGCTCCAGCTCGTCCTTGAGCTTCTGCAGGCCTTCTGGGGTGAGGATTACGTCCTTCGGCATGTGGGCGGGCGGGACTCGATTCCACGGGTTGATGGTCCGGTCTGCAACACACAAAACCCCGCTACAAGCGGGGACGTCGCCGGCCGGTGGCTTCAGCGAGCGCAGCAGTATAGCGGGGCCGCGAACCCTCGGTCAGAGCTCACACGAGCGCCGCCGAGGCGCGGGAGGCGACGTCCAGCAGCTCCCGCGCGCGAGCGAGCGTGTCGGTCGTCTGCAGCGATTCCTGCAGGCTCCGGGCGAGCGGCGGCTCGAGCCGCAGGCGGGGCACGTACCACGGGTAGAACTTGCGTAGGTAGCGCGTCGCGCGCTGCTCGCCGAGATGCTCGACGGCGCGTTCGATCGTCCAGTCGAGCTCGGCCACAACCTGCTCGCGGGTGGGCCGGTGCTCGTCCGGATCGCCGGGGTCGTGCAGCAGCTCGGCGAACAACCATGGGTTGCCGAGCGCGCCGCGGGCCAGCATCACCGCGGCGGCGCCGGTGCTTGCAAACGCCTCCCGTATCCCGCATGCGTCGTCCATGCCGCCGGTGAGGATCACCGGCGCCGGCAGCGACTGCACAAGGCGCGCAGCAAGCGCGTAGTCGGGCACGCCCTTGTGGTGCACGGCAGCCGAACGTGGGTGAAAGCCGATCGCCGCAACCCCCGCCTCAGCGACGAGGCGGTGGGCAAGCTCGAAGCCGCTCTCCTCGCCCGGTCGCACGCCGGAGCGTAGCTTGACTGTTACCGGGATCCGAGCCGCCCCAATCCCCTCCGTGCCGCTCGCCCCAATCCCTTGCGCCCTAAGCCCTTCCCCGCGGCCCGCGGCCTCACGGGCGCCTTCGACGCACGCACGCGCAACCGCCACGGCCAGGTCAGGGTCGTCGAGCAGGGCGGCGCCAGCGCCGGTCTTGCGCACCTTTGGCACTGGGCAGCCCATATTGATGTCGATCACATCGGCACCGCGCGCCACCACGACGGCGGCGGCCTCGCGCATCACGACTGGGTCTTCGCCGAACAGTTGGATCGACACCGGCCCTCCCTCCCGCTCGCGCGGATCGATCCGCAACATCTCCTTGCACGTCTTCTCGTTGCCGTGGTGGATCGCGTGCGAGGAGACCATCTCCGAGACCGCCATGCCGGCGCCGTGGCGCTTGGCCTGCAGGCGCACGAACCAGTTGCCGATGCCAGCCAGCGGCGCGAGCAGCACGCGGTTGGGCACTCGCAGCGTGCCGAGGGACCAGCTTTCGTCAAGGCGGGTGCGGGTTGCCGACATGAGCGCATTATGGGGTGTAAATAGCGGCGCCTCGGGCGCCGGGCGCTCAGCTGTTGCGCTCGTGCAGCAGGCGCAGGCCGGTGAGCGTAAGCAGGTCGTCGACCTCCTCGATCTCCTCGGTGAACGGCACCACCAGCCGAGCCAGGCCGCCGGTGGCGATCACGTCGGTGCGCTCGCCGAGCTCGTCGTACAGGCGCCGCAAGATCGCGTCGATCGCGCCGGCGTAGCCGAACACCACGCCTGATCGGATCGCGTCGATGGTGTTCTTGCCGATCACGCTGCGCGGCGGCGCGAGGTCGACCTTCGGCAGTCGCGCACCCCGCTCGGATAGTGCTTCCAGCGATATCTCAATCCCGGTCATCAGCGCGCCGCCGACGTAGTCGCCCTCGCGCGAGACGACGTCGAACGTTGTCGCCGTGCCGAAGTCGACGCATACCGCCAGCCCACCGAAGCGCTCGCGAATCGCGACGGCGTTGACGAGCCGGTCGGCGCCAATCTCGCGGGGGTTGTCGTAGCGGATCGCCATCCCCGTCTTGGTCCCCGGCCCGACGGCGTGCATCTCGTGCGAGAGATAGCGGCTGGCCATCGCCGTCCACTCCGGCTCGAGCTGAGGCACGGTGGAAGACACGATCGACGCGTCCAGGTCGTCGAAGCCGTAGCCACGCAGCTCCAGCAGGTTGCGCAGCGCCGCGCCGAGCTCGTCGGCGGTGGATTTGCGCACGGTGGCAAAGCGCCAGTGCTCGAGCAGCTGCTCGCCCTGGAAGGTCCCGAAGTGAGTCTGCGTATTTCCGACGTCGACGGCTAGCAGCATCGGCGACCATTATGCTCGGCTGTGCAATGGCAGCGAAAGAGCCCAGGCTGTATGCGCTACCCGGATCGCACCCTTGCGCGGCGGTCGAGGCGGCGCTGAGGCTGAAGTCGATCGCGTACAAGCGCGTGGACCTGCTGCCGTCGGGCGAGGTTCTGATCGGGCCGCTGCTGTGGGGCGGCAAAACCGTGCCGGGCATGCGCATCGACGGCGAGCGCCTCGTCGGCTCACGCACGATCATGCGAGCACTCGACGCACTCGCCCCGCAGCCACCGCTGCTGCCGGCGCCCGGCGACCCCATGTACGCCCGTGTGCTCGAGGCTGAGCGTTGGGGGGACGAGGTCTTTCAGAGCGTGCCCCGCCGCCTGATCGACGTTTGCTTCCTGCGCCGCCCGTCAGCGATGGAGAGCTACGCGGCGAGCGCGAAGCTGCCGCTGCCGATGGCGCTGCTACGCCCGGTGATGCCGCTGAGCGCGAGGCTGATGGCGCTGAAGAACAAGGCGCGCGAGGAGGCCGCGCGCGCCGACCTGGCCGCGCTACCCAATCAGCTTGAGCGGATCGACGGCTGGATCGCCGAGGGCCTGCTCGGCGGCGAGCAGCCCAACGCAGCGGACCTGCAGATCGGTAGTACGATCCGCATCCTGATGAGCATCGGCGACGCCCGCCCGCTGATCGCCGAGCGCCCCGCCGCGCAGCTCGCTCGCTACTTCCCGCCGATGGTCGGGGAAGTGCCGAGCGGCGTGCTGCCGGCGCAGTGGTTGCCATCCACCGCGAGTGCGTGATCGCTTAGGTTCCATAGCCGCGGCGCTACAGTCGCGGTGGCGGATGCGGGCAGCGCAACCCGCTGGCAGACGCTCCGCCGATCCCATGCGCACACTCGATCCGCAAACCCTGACCAAGCACGTGGACCGCCTGTATCGCGCCGCATGGGCGCTGTGCGGCTCGCGCGAGGACGCAGAGGATCTCGTGCAGGAGACATTCGCACGGGTGCTATCGCGGCCCCGCGTGCTGCGCGGTGACGACGAGTTGTACTACCTGATGCGCGTGCTACGCAACACGTTCCTGACCAGCCTGCGCACATCGTCGCGGCGCCCGGTGACGGCGGCTGCGATCGAGGATGTGGTGGCGGCCGACCCCAGGCCCACGAACCGTCCGGAGCAGGCATACGAGGTGCAGGAAATCTATGCAACGATCGCCCAGCTGCCCGACAGCTTCCGCCTGGCACTCGTGGCGGTTGACGTGCTGGGCCTGTCCTACAAGGAAGCCGCACGCGCGCTACACGTGCGCGAGGCGACGCTCACGACACGGCTGTTTCGCGCTCGCAAGCAGGTCACCGAGCGGCTCGCGTACGAGCCGCAAGCGCGCAACGATACGCCCGGCGCCGCCGAGCGCTCGCCAGCCCCCTCCAGTACGGGCGAGATCGAGCACGCGCCGCTCCCCCAACGACCGAGAATCGCGGAGATTCGACGGGAAGACAAGGACGCCAGCGGAGTCCTCTTCACTGAAGGAGCACCATGAGCGAGCGACCCCCACACACGGAAGCCGAGATCGTCGAGCTGGTGCGCTCGATCGACGTGCAGGCGTCGCCGGAGCTGCACCGGCGCATCGACGCGCTCGTCGGTGAGCGCGGCGCTCGCCACGGGCGGGAATCGGCTCACAGGCGCCCGCCCGCTGCGATCCGCTGGGGGCTCGCCGGCGCGCTGGCTCTCGCCGCGGTCGCGGCTGTGCTGGTCGTGAGCCTGTCCGGCAGCGGCAGCCCGACGCTGACGCTTCACTCCGCGGTGGCACTGACGCTGCGCTCCCCGACGATGGCGGCTCCAGCGCAGAATCCCCACAACGCGACCGAGCTCGCGGCGGACGTCGAAGGCGTCGCGTTCCCCTACTGGGAAGACCGCTTCGGCTGGCGCTCGACGGGCGCACGTGTCGACCATCTCGGCGGGCGCACGGTCACGACCGTCTTCTATGCCCGCGGCCACGACCAGTGGCTGGGATATGCGATCGTCGCCGGCGCGAGCGCGCCGCACGTCAGCGGGGGCATCGTCAGGGAGCGCGAAGGCACGCCCTACCGCTTCCTGAGCGTCGATAACGCGAGCGTCGTCACGTGGCTGCGCGACGGGCATCTGTGCGTGATGGCTGGTCATGGAATGAGCGATGCCCAGCTGATGTCGCTGGCCAGCTGGCGCGAGCGTGGGACGCTCAACGCCTGAACGCGAGCTCGGGTGCCGGGCGAGCGCTCAGGCGGCTGGCACCTGCAGCGGCACTCCAGCCCAGCGCACGCCCTCCTCGAGCGCGAGCGCCGCGAGCGCGTCTGCCAGGCGCCTGCCGTCTGGAGCACGCAGCTCGAAGTCCAGCTCGAGCGCCGGGATCAGCACGAAGCGACGGGCGAGCAGTTGCTCGTGGGGCAGGAC
The DNA here is from genome assembly GCA_963735615.1 of uncultured Solirubrobacteraceae bacterium. Lineage (GTDB taxonomy): Bacteria > Actinomycetota > Thermoleophilia > Solirubrobacterales > Solirubrobacteraceae > Palsa-744. Next base: position 475,473 of record CAVTLO010000003.1, on the reverse strand, counting down.
CATGCGCTCGTGGCGGAGCTCCAACTCGCCTAGCAACAGGATGTCGATGTCGATCGCGCGCGGACCGTGGCGAACGCCATCCCCGCCGCGCCCGAGCTGGCGCTCCAGCTGCTTGACCGCGTCAAGTAGCGCCAGCGGCTCGAGCGCCGTCTGTATCCGCACGCACGCGTTCAGGAAGGTCGGCTGGTCTGTCACCTCGCCGACCGGATCGGTGTCGTATGTCGATGAGCAGGCGCGCACCGTCACGCCCGTGTCCGGCAGGGCGTCGACGGCCGCCTGCAGCTGCGCGCGGCGATCGCCGACGTTGGAGCCCAGCCCGAGCAGCCCCACCCGTGTCAGGAGCGCGTCGTCTCCAGGCCGGCCGCCGCGGCCTTCTCACCCATCGCCTGCGCGAACGGGATCAGCCCAGAGAGCGGGCGCACCATCACCGTGAAGTCGTCGATCAGGCCCTGCTCGTCGAAGCGCAGCAGGTCGATGCCCTCGAGCTCCTTGCCCGCGACGCTGGCGCGGAAGATCAGCGCGTGGGCGCCGTCGATGGCGAGCTCGTCGGTGTAGCGAAAGTCCTCAAACGTCTGCGCAACTAGCGACAGCAGCACCATCACCGTGTCGCGACCCACGAACGGATGAAAGGTCACAGGGCTGTGGAAGACGATCTTGGGAGCGAGTAGCCCGCGCACGGCCTCGACGTCGAGGCGCTCGACCGCGGAGCGAAAGGCAGCGGCGGTGCTCATCCCTCGGCTTCCCGCCATACCTCCACCGAGACCTCGTCGACGCTCAGCGCAATCGGTGGCTCGGGCTTGGCGGCCTTCACCCACACGCCCTCGAGCTCGTAGTCGGCGAGCAGCCGGTCGGCGATCGTGCTGCACAGGCGCTCGAGCGTCCTGTGCGAGCGCTGCTGGGCGATCAGCGCTACGAGCTGGCAGACCTCGGCGTAGTCGACGGTGTCCTCGATCGAGTCCGTGACCGTCGCGTCGGTCTCGCCGATGTCCAGCCGCAGGTCGAGGACGAGCCGCTGGCCGACCTCGCGCTCGGCGTCGCTCACGCCGTGATGGGTGTACAGCGACAGGCCGGTGATCTCGATCGTGACCGACTCCGCATTCTGGTCGCGCTCGTCATCGAGGTCGCCGTCGTCGTCTAGCTCGTCTGCGTCATCCCCCTCACCGTCCATCGCCTGCCCAACGTAGCAGCCGTCACCGCCAGCGCGCCACGAACCGCCGCGACGTCGTGCACGCGAAACACGCTTGCGCCGCGCTCGAGCGCGAGCACGTTCGTGGCGATCGTTCCCGGCAGCCGCCGCGCCACCGCCACGGGCTCGTTCTCGCCGGCGACGTCGGCGACGATGCGCCCGATGAAGCCCTTGCGCGAGGTGCCCACGACGACAGGCCGTCCGAGCGCTACCAGCTCGTCCAGGCGGTCGAGCAGCTCGAGGTTGTGCGCGATCGTCTTGCCAAAGCCGATGCCCGGGTCGAGCATCACCCGCTCCTCGCGCACGCCGGCCCGCACGGCGAAGTCGAGCCGCTGTTCGAGAAACGCCTTGACCTCGTCGACGACGTCCACATAGCGCGGACTCTCCTGCATGGTGCGCGGCTCGCCGAGCATGTGCATCAGGCAGCAGTCAGCGCCGCTGTCGGCGAGCACCTCGACCATCGCGGGGTCGCCGCGCAGCGCGGTCACGTCGTTGACGATGCTCGCCCCCGCCGCGATCGCCGCGCGCGCGACCGCCGCCTTGGAAGTGTCGATCGAGATCTGCACGGTCGTGGACCAGTCGCTCGCCGCGGCGACTCCCTCGAGCACCGGCAGCACGCGGCGCAGCTCGTCCTCGGCGGATACCGGCTCAGCGCCAGGCCGCGTCGACTCGCCGCCGATGTCGAGGATCTCCGCCCCCTGCGCGACCAGCTCACGCGCATGCGCGATCGCCGCGCTCGCATCCAGGAACGCTCCTCCGTCCGAGAACGAGTCGGGGGTTACGTTGAGGACCCCCATCAGACGATAGGAGCGCGCGCCGGTCACCGTCATCCTTCAAGCAGTGCCCGTATAACTATTGTTATACGGGCTTCGAGGAGCGAGACACACCAGCGGCGAGCCAACGGCAGCAGCAGCGGCGGCGGCGATCCGCGCTCGTGCCCCTCAAACCGGCTCGGGGTGCTCTTTGTCGGTAGCGCGAATATCGGCCGTGCCGCCGGCGAGCCCCGGACGGGGGATTGCGCGAGGCGTTTCGCGTTCGGTGCGGTCGACCGGGGCGGGCGGCGCGGGCAACTGCGGCTTGGTCTCCTCTTCGATGCCGAACACTTCCTCGTCGCTCTTGCCGGCGAGCAGCGCCAGGAACTCCTCCTTCTCGATCGTCTCGCGCTTGACGAGGATCTCGGAGATGTTGCTGAGATCGTGCTGGTGCTCAGTGAGGATTTCCCGGGCGCGGGTGTGAGCCGCCTCAATAATGCGGCGGACCTCGTCGTCGATCTCGCGAGCGATCTCGTCGGAATAGTCCGGCTCGGTGGAGAACTCGCGACCGAGGAACGGCTGGCCGTGGTCGTGCCCGAACACGCGCGGCCCGAGCTTTTCGCTCATGCCGAAGCGCATCACCATCTGCTTCGCGGTGGCGGTCACCTTCTCGATGTCGTTGGAGGCGCCGGTGGTGATCTCGCCGAACACGAGCTCCTCGGCCGCACGCCCGCCGAGCGTCATCGCCATCGTGTCCTCGAGCTCGGCGCGCGTGGTCAGAAAGCGATCCTCCTGCGGCATCGAGATCGTGTAGCCGAGCGCCTGGCCGCGGGAGATGACCGAGATCTTGTGCACGGGGTCGGAGTGCTCGAGGAAGTGGCCGACGAGCGCGTGGCCCATCTCGTGGTAGGCAGTGATCAGCCGCTCTTTCTCGCTCATCACACGCGTCTTCTTCTCGGGGCCGGCGATCACGCGCATGATCCCCTCCTCGAGCTCTTCCTGGCCGATCTCGCGCTTGCCGGTGCGAGCGGACAGGAGGGCCGCCTCGTTGATGAGATTGGACAGATCCGCACCCGTGAAGCCGGGGGTCTGGCCGGCGAGCGCATCGATGTCGATGATCTTGGCGAGCGGCTTGCCGCGCGTATGCACCTCGAGGATCTTTGCCCGCCCCTTGCGGTCGGGGCGATCGACGGCGATCTGGCGATCGAAGCGCCCGGGCCGCAGCAGTGCAGGGTCGAGGATGTCGGGCCGGTTGGTGGCCGCGATCATGATGATGTTGTCCTTTGCCTCGAAGCCGTCCATCTCGACGAGCAGTTGGTTGAGCGTCTGCTCGCGCTCGTCGTGACCGCCACCCAGACCGGCGCCGCGATGGCGCCCGACGGCGTCGATCTCGTCCATGAAGATGATGCACGGGCTGTTCTGCTTGGCTTGCTCGAACAGGTCGCGCACGCGCGAAGCGCCGACGCCGACGAACATCTCGACGAAGTCGGAGCCGGAGATCGAGAAGAACGGCACGCCTGCCTCGCCGGCGACCGCGCGTGCGAGCAGCGTCTTGCCCGTGCCCGGCGGCCCGTACAGCAGCACCCCGGTGGGGATCCTCGCACCGAGCGCCTGGAACTTCTTGGGATTCTCGAGGAATTCCTTGATCTCGTGGAGCTCCTCGACAGCCTCGTCGACCCCGGCGACGTCGCGGAAGGTGATCTTGGGCGAGTCGGCTGACATGCGCTTGGCGCGCGACTTGCCGAACGACATCACTTTCGAGCCTCCGCCCTGAACCTGGTTCATGAGGAAGATCCAGAACCCGAGGAACAGCGCGAACGGGAGGATGTACGTCAGCAGGCCGAGCAACGCGCTGCTCTTTTCCGATTCGATGTCGAATTTGAGGCCGGGCGTCTTTTCGAGTTGGGCGATCAGCTGCGGCGCAGCCTGTTCCGAGTAGCCCGTTTCATATTTTTCTTTGTCTTTGAGCTTGACTTCGAGCGCTTTGCCCTTGTTCTTGAGAACGACGGATTCAACTTCGCCGCTAGGGAGCTCCTTGCTGACCAGCGTCTGGTAGCTGTGCGAACGCTTGTTGCTGCTGCTCGGGTTGACGAGTTTGACCGCGAGGAACGCCAGCACCACGACGATGAGGATCGGGAATGCGGCGCTCTTGAAGAAACGGCTCATGGCTGGTTCCTGAGGGTCCGGGCACCGTCTGAAGTCGTGGCCACCAGTGCCCTAGCGTACCATGCAGGGTCGGTCTTTCCGGGTGATAGAGAGCCCCGCCGATCCCCCACCAGCCCCCCAGCCACGCACGTCCCGCGCAGCAACAGCGGTGGCGCGACGCCGTGATCTAACGCTCGAGCGCGGCCACGTATGGCAGGTTGCGGTGGCGCTCGGCGTAGTCGAGCCCATAACCAACGACGAACCGATCGGGTATCTCGAAGCCGACATAACGGGTGGGTAGGTCCACCTTGCGGCGCTCGGGCTTGGTCAGCAGCGCGCACACCTCGAGCGTGCGCGGGTTGCGCGAGCCGAGATTGCGCAGCAGGTACTGGAGGGTCAGACCGGAGTCGACGATGTCCTCGACGATCAGCACGTCGCGATCTTCGATCGCCGCGTCCAGGTCCTTGAGGATCCGCACGACCCCGGAGGAGTCGGTCGCCGAGCCGTAGGAGGCAACCGCCATGAAGTCGACCTCGACCGGGATGTCGATGTAGCGCATCAGGTCGCTCAGGAAGAACACAGCACCCTTCAGCACCCCGATCAGCAGCAGCGAGCGGCCGGCGTAGTCGCGCGAGATCTCCTCGCCAAGCTCGATCACCCGTCGTTGCAGATCCTCGGCGGTCACGAGCACCTCGCCGAGGCCGGGCTCGCTCGAGACGCGCGCGGTGCTGACCACGCCAGGGAGTCTAGTCCTCGTCCGGCGGCTGACCGCCGCGGGCCGCCGGTGGGACGGGCGCGGGCGCGGGATCCTTATCCCGCGGCTCGAGCTTGACCATCTCAAGCGCGCCGTCGCGGATCACCGCGCCCGCGTGGCCGCCCAGGTGCAGTTCCGCCCTGCCGCCACGCCGGCCTAGCGCGAGCAGCTCCTCGACACGGTCGCCCGCCTGCGGGACGTATGTCCCAGTGGCGTCCTCCGCGAGACGCACCACTACCAGCCGCGCGAGCGCAGCTGGTAGCTCCTGCAGGCGCGCGAGCGCGATGCTCGTCCGCCCGGCGAGCTCTGCGTCGACGAGACCGTCGAGCAGCTCGGTCTCCTCGCGCAACAGCGACGCAGTCCTCAGCACGTTCGCCTCCGCCGCTGGGTGCACGGCGCGCAGCGCCGGCACGAGGCCATGGCGCACCCGCGCGCGCGCGTACCGCTCGTCCTCGTTGCTCTCGTCATCGCGCCACCGCAGGCCGCGGGCTTCGCAGTAGGCGGCCGTCTGCTCGCGGCCGACGCCGAGCAACGGGCGGATCAGGCGGCCTTCGCTCTCCACCATCCCCAGCAGTGCGCGGCGCCCGGGCGAGGCAGCCAGCCGGTAGAGGATCGTCTCGACCTGGTCGCTGGCGGTGTGCCCCGTCGCGATCAGCGCATCGCGCTCACGCGCGCTGCGAGCCGCCTCGGCGTAGCGCACGTCGCGCGCCCATGCCTGCAGGTTGCCGGACGCTCGCGCCTGAACGTCCGCCGCTGGCACGTCCGCCGCGCAAGCAGCTGCCGCGGGAGCGATTAGGGGCCGCCGCGTCGAGTCGCGCTCGATGCGCACGATCTCAAGCTCAACCCCCAACTGCTGGCACAGCTGCGCACAGTGCTCCTCGTCCGCGCCGGACTGCTCGCGCAGGCCGTAGTTGACGTGCAGTGCGCTCACCGCCGCCAGGCCGAGCAGCGCGACGGCGACGTCGAGCAGGCACGTCGAGTCGCGCCCGCCGGAGAGCATTGCGAGGACCGGCCGGTCTCGCGCGAACAGGCCGCCGGCGCGCACCGTCTCGCGCAGCTGCTCGCAGATCATCGGCCCCTAGTCCTTCCGTGCGGAGGCGGTGAACAGCTCCGTTGGCTCGGAGAAGCCCTTAAGCCTGACCTCGCCGATGCGCTCGAACTCGAGGCCGTCGATGCCCACCGCCAGCTCGACGACAGGGCGCGTGACCAGCACCTCGCCGCCACCCGCACGCGCGACGACGCGCGCCGCCTGGTTGACGGCGCTTCCGTAATAGTCGCCGTCGCGATACAGCGCCTCGCCGTAGTGGATGCCGATCCGCGGCAGGGGATCCCCCACGTCGATCCCCGAGCGCAGCTCGACGGCCCAGCCGGTCAGCGCCGCCGCGTCGGAGCCAACGACCATCACCTCGTCTCCCAGCATCTTGACCACCCGCGCGTCGACCGGCAGCGTCTGCTCGACCGCCTGCACGAAGCGCGCGACCGTGTCGAGCGCGACCTCGTCGCCACGCTCGATCGTCAGGCGCGCATAGCCCGCGAGATCGGCGAACGCGATCGCCACACGCAGGCGCCCCTCCTCCAGCGCGTCCTCGCCGAGGTCGGCCTCCATGTGGCCGATCATGTCCTGCTCGACGAACTGCGCGAGCAGACGGCCGTGGAGGTAGTTCATGAACGGCGTCGCGAACGGCAGGATCTCGCGCGTCAGCCCCTCCATCTCCTCGGCGATCTCCACGCTGGCCACGCCCGCGCGCATCAGCGGCTCGTGCACGTACAGGTGGATCAGGCGCACCTCGGCGTCGGCGATCTGCGCAACCGCCTGCCCGTACACGCGCATCAGCTGCAACAGCGCCGGCAGCGGCAGGCCCGCGTCGATCACATCCGCGCCATATTTGAGGATCTGTACGTCTTCGTCGGAGAACCCATCTACGGGCAGCGAGCCGAGACCCATGGTCGCGGCCAGCCGCTCGATCAGCTTGGCGTCCAGCCCGCTGATGCGCACGGCCTCGCGCAGCGAGTGGCGGGGCCCCGGGCTGCTCAGCAGGTTCTCAAGCGGACCGACCGCGAGCTGACCGTTCTCACCGGCGCGCTTGATCTGCGCGAGCGCATGCCCGCGGGCGCGCAGCCTCGCGATCACGCGCGCGTACGCGGCCGTCGCGGGGGTCCAGCTCCCGTCGTAGCCAGGGATCAATCCCCCATCCACCCAGCGCCTGACCGTCGCCGGCGAGACCCCCGCGCGCGCGGCGACCTGCGCGAGCGTCAGCTCGCCCGTCTCCCTGGCGGGCTCATCCGCGGGCTCGGCCACTCAGCTGCGCAACACGACGGGCGGGGGTTGGGCGGGCATCCCGTCCAAAGTCTAAAGTCGCCGCCGTTGTCGCACAGCGTCCCCATCCACCTGCACCCCACCGCACCGCTCGCCGAGCGGGTGCTGCTGCCGGGCGACCCCGGCCGCGCGCTCGCGCTTGCCCAGGCGCTGCTCGAGGAGCCTCGGATGTTCAACCACCACCGCGGGCTCTGGGGATACACGGGCGCGGCGCCCGACGGAGCGCCGCTCACGATCCAGGCCACAGGGATGGGCGGCCCATCGGCAGCGATCGTGCTCGCCGAGCTGATCGCGCTCGGCGCTCGGCGCGCGATCCGCGTCGGCACCTGCGGCGCGCTGGCGGAGGGGCTCGCGCTCGGGGACCTGGTAATCGCCCATGACTCAATCTGCGCCGACGGCACCTCCCGGGCGCTCGGCGCGGGTGAGCGCGCAGCAGCCGACCCGGCACTGACACAGGCGCTCGCCAGCCATGCCCCTTCGGCACGGCTCGGCACGATCGTCAGCGTGGATCTGTTTTACGAGACCGGCGAGCGCAGGCTGCATCCCGGCGCAATCGCGGTCGAGATGGAGGCCGCAGCGCTGTTTGCCGCAGGAGCGGCCGCGCAGGTGCCGGTCGCGTGCGTACTTGCCGTCTCAGACACGTTCGACACGCACGGGGCGCGCGAGCGGATCGATGACACAGCGCTGCTGGGCGCGGCCGAAGAGATGGGACGGGCAGCGATCGCCGCCCTCGCCGGCTGAGCTCAGCCGCGCTTGGGCTTCGCTACGCCGGGCTTCGGCTTCGCAGCGCCGGGCTTCGGCTTCGCGGCGAGCCTCGCGTCTGGCGTCGCACGCGCGCGCGGCTTGGCCGCCTGATCGAGCCTGTCGCTCAGCCCCGTCAGCTGGTCTTCGATCGCCGACAGACGCCCGGCGATGTCCGCCTGCTCGACGCCGGTGGGAGACAACGTGCGGTCCAGTCGATCGACGCCCTCCTCGATGCCCTCCAAGCGCAGGGAGACCGAGCGCAGGCGCCTTGTCAGCCTTTCGATGTCGGCGGCGGACGGCAGGTTCAGCGCGCCCATCGCGAGCTCCTGCGCCTGGACGGCCTTCTCACGCGCGTCGAACGCCCGCCCGATCGCCCCGGTGAGCAGCGGGTTTTCCAATAGGTCGGAGAGCGCCTTGCCGAGGCGCTCCTCGGTGTTGCCACCCAGACGCTCGCGCAGGCTCTTGGCGAGGTGGTTCGCGTCGGACATGCTTTTGGTACTCCCGGTGGTCGGCTCGGATGGCCCGCGGAGGCGGGTTTCGGATTGTGGTGCGCTGTCGAGCAGATTGCAAGGATACGGTGCAGGAATGCCGCAACAGCTGTTCGTGTTCATCCAGCTCGAGTTCCCGTGGGCGCTCGGTCCCGCGGACGGGCGCTATCTGATCCGCGACAGCGCCGATGGCGAGCCCGAGCGCGTCGTGGTGCTCGGCATGCTCGAAGCAGGACGTCAGTCGCTGAGCACACCCACCGCACCGCGCTGGAGCGGCGCCTCGATGCTGCGAGGCGTGCGCCGAGCAAGGAGCATGCCAACCGGGCCCGAGCCCGCCCTCATCGCCACGACGCGGGTCACCGTGATCGACCCCCTCTCGCTGGCGGCCGACAACCAGGCGCGTGCGTGGCTCGCCGAGCTCGACCGTGAGCGCGAGATCGGCGCGGCGGTCGCGATGGTCAACCGTGTTATTCACTCGCACCGTATCGCCGCGGCCGACCCGTACATCCACGAGGTCTCCGCCGCGCAGGCACTGGTGATCAGGGCCGGCTGGGGCGAGGGCGAGCAGGTCGCCGACGGGCGTTGGCTGCATGCCCGCGCGCTGCCCTCGCCCGGCGGGCACGGGTCGGGAGTGAGATCCGTGGGTTCGCGGCGCGGTCCCGGCCGCGATCGCTCGTGGGCGCTGCGCCCGCAGGAGCGCCTCGCGGCGCTGCTGGGCGCCCGCGGCACGCCGCTGCTGTGTGAGGAGCTCGCGTTGCGCGCGCGTCAGGATCTCGATCACGGGCGTTTGGCGCACGCCGCCCTGGAGCTGGACCGCGCGTACACGCTCGCCGTGCCCGAGCTGCAGGCCGAGGGACGGCAGGATCTAGCGATTCGCATAGCCGAGCTCGAGCAACTGCGCCCCGGCGTGCAGGATCAGGCGCTCCTGACGCTCGCGCAGAACGGCGACGCGTTCGACGAGGAGGTGCTCACGCACGCGCTCGAGCGCCTGGAAGCGGCGCTGCGCGCCCGCACCGCGGCCGGCCTCTAGGCTTGCTGTCCATGGACCCGACGAGGACGGCCATCGGCACGTGGAGCGGCGGGCGCTTCATGCACTTCGGCGAGCCGCTGGCGGACGAGCGCCTGACGACGCTGCTGCGCCCGGGCGGCGGCATCGACACGGTGATCACCGCCGATGTGTACGGCGCGGGAGAGGCCGACAGCGCGCTCGGGCGCGCGCTCCTCGGCGTCGAGCGCGACAGCTACTGCCTAATCGGCGCGATCGGGCATGACTTCTATACGGGCGAGCGCGACGGAGCAAAGGGCTTCCCGCGCTTCACCGACCCACGACTACGGGAGCCGGACGCGTACGCCGATTACATCCGCATGGCGACAGAGCGCAGCCTCGAGCGCTGCGGCGTCAAGCGCTTCGACCTGCTGCTGCTGCACAACCCCGATCGCGTCGGCTACTCGAGCCCCGCCGTGTGGGAAGGCATGCAGGCGGTACGCGAGGCCGGCCTTACGCGCATGCTCGGCGTGGCGCCCGGTCCCGCAAACGGCTTCACGCTCGACCTGATCGCCTGCCTGGAGCGCTTCAGCGCACAGATCGACTGGGCGATGATCATCCTCGGCCCGCTCGAGCCGTGGCCCGGCGAGCTGGTGCTCGACGCCGCCGCCGCTCACGACGTGAGCGTGATCACGCGCGTGGTCGACTACGGCGGCCTGTTCCACGACGATGTCCTGCCCGGCCACGCGTTCGCCGAGTACGACCACCGCAAGTTCCGCCCCGATGGCTGGGTGGCGACGGGACGCGACAAGCTCGAGCGGATGCGCCCGTTCGCCGCGCGCCACCAGCTGAGCATGCTGCAGCTGGCGTGCGCGTGGAACCTCGCGCAGAGTGCCGTGCGCTGCGTCGTGCCGACGCTGATCCAGGAGAGCGGCGCGGACGCCCGCCCGGTCGAGGACAAGCGCGCGGAGCTAGCCGCGCTCCCAGACGCCGCGGGCGAGCTGCTGAGCAGTGAGGAAATCGACGCGATCAGAGCAATCGGCGAGAACACAGGCTGTATGACGCTGAAGGGCGCGAGCCTCGAACATGATGGTCCCCCGCGCGCGGATCGATGGGGGCTGGACGATGAGCTCGCCGCGACCGCAGGTCGCTGGGGCGTGGACCCCGAGCGTGACCTGCTCAAACGCGAGCTCTCTGCGCCCCTCAGCTTCCCGTGAAGCGCGGCGCGCGTTTGCCGAGGAAGGCGGTGATGCCCTCTTTGGCGTCGGCGCTGGTGAAGACCTCGGCGAAGGCGCGCTTCTCGGCCTCGATGCCCTCGTCGAGGTCGCCGGCGGCGGACACGCGCTTGATCTGAGCGACGGCGAGCGGCGCCTGACCGGCGAGCTTGCGCGCCCACTGCAGGGCGGTGTCGAGCAGTTCGTGATCCTCGACCAGGCGGTTGGCGAGACCGAGCTCGAAGGCTTCGTCGGCGAGGATCGGATCGCCGATGAGGTTCATCTCCAGCGCCTTGTTTTCGCCGACGAGCCGCGGCAGGCGCTGGGTGCCGCCGAAGCCGGGGATGATCCCGAGCTTGATCTCGGGTTGGCCGAAAATCGCTGAGCGCGCGGCGATGCGCACGTCGCAGGCCATCGCGAGCTCGCAGCCACCACCGAAAGCGAGGCCGTTGACGGCGGCGATCGTGACGATGCCCTCCGCGCTGAGCTCTTTGAAGAGCGCGTGCGTGCCGTTGACAAATGCCGCGCCGGAGGACTCGTCCATCGTCGTGAACGCCTTGACGTCGGCGCCGGCGGAGTACAGGAACGGGTTGGAGGAGGCGATCACGAGCGCGCGCACGCCAGAGACCTTGGCCTTGTCCCAAACCTTCCGTAGATCCTCGACGACCTGCGGCGAGATCGAGTTCATCTGCCCGTTGGCCAGCCATGCAATCGCGACGCCGTCGGCGCGCGTCTCGAGCTTGATGACCTCTCCCTCCGCGGATGATGCGGCGGGCTGCTCAGCGTCGGGCTGCGGGTAGGCGTAGAAGCCCTGGCCGGTCTTCTGCCCGAGCCGGCCCTGCGCGACGAGGCGGCGCAGGATCGTGGGCGGTGTGAAGCGCTCGCCGTGGCGCTCCTGGGCGCTCTCCATGCGCTCGAGGATCGTGTCGAGTCCCTCGCTGTCGGCCTTCATAAACGGTGGCAACAGGCCGCGTCGTGGGTCCAGGCCGGCGCCGGCCATCATCCCGAAGTCGATGTCGCGGTGGGTGGCGACGCCCTCCTCGAGCACGAGGCACGCCTCCAGGAACGTCTTCAGCGACAGTAGCTCGACCAGCTCGGCGATGTCGGGCTCGTTCTCGCCCTCGATATTGGGCTGGCCCTGCGGGTCATAGAAGCCATCGCCGCCGGTCTTCGCGCCGAGCTTACCGTTGGCGACGAGCTTCTGCATGCCCTTGGGGACGTAGAAGCGTTCCTCGCCGTAGGACTCGACGAGGTGCTCGGCGACGTGCAGGACGGTGTCCAGGCCGAGCAGGTTGACGAGGTAGTACGGGCCGACGGGCACGACACCGGCGGCGCCGACGCCCTCATCGATCGCCTTGATCGACAAACCCTGCTCCTCCTGCGCGCGCCATACCTCGGAGATGCCGGAGTTGAGGATCCGGTTGACGACGAAGCCGGGCACCTCGACGCATGTGATCGGCTGCTTGCGGATCGCCTGCGCGAAGGTAATCGCGGCGGCAACGGTCTCCGCGGAGGTCTCCTCGCCCTCGACGATCTCGATCAGCGGCATGATCGACGCGGGGTAGAAGTAGTGGAAGCCGATCACCTGCTCCGGGCGCAGCGTCGCTTCGCCGATCTCGGTGATCGACAGCGAGGACGTGTTCGACGCGAGGATCGCGTGGCCGGGCGTGGCGGCGTCGAGCTCGGCGAACACGCTCTGCTTGATCTCCATGCGCTCGGGCACAGCCTCGATCACGATGTCGATGTCGCCGAAGCCCTCATAGGAGGTCGTGCCGTGAATGCGCCCGAGGATCTCCTCGATCTGCGCGTCTGCCTGCTCGGCGGTGATCTTGCCCTTCTCCGCGAGCTTGCCGACCTGGCCCTGGGTAACGTTGCGGGCCTCATCCAGGCCGGCCTGCACGAGCGCGTCGTCGATGTCCTTCAGCACCACCGGGATGCCTGCGGCGGCGATCGTTTGGGCGATCTGCCCGCCCATGGTGCCTGCGCCGACGACGGCGGCCTTGAACACGAACATGGCCGGGGAGACTAGATGACTCGACCGCGCTGCGCACCTCCCAAGGCGCGCGCGGGTTGAAAGGGATGGTTACCCGACAGCTTCGGACTGGGTAAGGAGACGGACACGACAGAGAGCGAGGACCCATGAACAAGAAGCGATCCCCCATAGTCAAGACCGCCGCGCTGGCCCTGACGATCCCGGCCCTGCTGGCCCTCGTGCTGGCGGCGAGCGCCCAGGCGGCCCCATCGCCACCATCCGTCTCGACCGGCTCGGCCACCGCGGTCAGCTACAGCTCGGCGACTTTGCACGGTGCGATCGACCCGCGGGGCAGCGGCACGTCCTACTACTTCCAGTACGGCCCAACCCACGCCTACGGTGGCCAGACGCCGATCGCCGGCGCCGGCGCCGGTACGGGCAATGTGCCCGTTGCGGCCGCGCTCACCGGCCTGCAGCCGCTGACCGTCTACCACTACAGGCTCGTCGCGGTCAGCTCGGCGGGCACCAGCTTCGGCAGGGACCGCACCCTGCAGACGACCAAGGTGCCCCTGTCGCTGGCGATCCTGACGGCGCCCAACCCCGCCCCGTTCGGCGCGGCGGTGACGATCCAGGGCACCCTGTCGGGCACCGAAAACGCCAACCGGCAGGTGGTCCTGCAGGGCAACCCGTTCCCCTTCACGGCGGGCTTTCAGAACGTCGGCAACGCGGAGCTGACCAACGCCCTGGGCGGCTTCTCCTTCACCCTGCTGAACGCTGAGATCACGACCCAGTACCGTGTTGTGACGACGACCAAAACCCCAGTCATCAGCCCGGTAACGACCGAGGAGGTGGCGGTCAGGGTCACAAGCCACGTCAGAAGGACGCGGCGCAGGGGCTGGGCCCGTATCTACGGCACGGTCACCCCGGCCGAGACCGGCGCCAAGGTCGGCATGCTGCGCGTGGCGGGCAGCCACGGCGTGCTGGCCGGCGGCACGATCCTCGAGCCCCTGAACGCGACCACCTCCAGGTTCAGCCGGGTAGTGCGCGTCCACAGAGGCATCTACAGGGTGCTCGTGCAGGTAGAAGGCGCGCAGGTATCCGCCTACGGGCAGCCGCTGCTGATCGGCTGACACCCAGCGGATTGGTGCTGTGCGGTCGGCGCATGCGCCGACCGGGGGAGCGCACATGTGCGCTCCCCAAGGGGCGCCGCATGCGGCGCCCCTCCCTCGGCGCATGCGCCGAGGGTTCGAGCGTCAGCTCGGGCTTCGCCCCAGCTCGGGGCCCGACTCTAAGCGGGGACCGCCGTCGGCTCCTCGATGCGCCGCGGCAGCAGCGTCTCGCGTGCGATCACAAGGCGCTGGATCTGCGAGGTGCCCTCGTACAGCTGCATGATCTTCGCGTCGCGGAACAGCTTCTCGACGGGGTAGTCCTTGATGAAGCCATAGCCGCCGTAGACCTGCACGGCTTCTGTCGCGGTCTTCATCGCGGTGTCGGCGGCGAAGCGCTTGGCGTGCGAGGAGACAAGCGTGTTGCGTTCACCGTTGTCGAGCATGAACGCCGACTTCCACGTCAGCAGGCGCGCGGCTTCGATCTCGGTGGCCATGTCAGCGATGATGAACTGGATCGCCTGATGCATCGCGATCGGCACGCCGAACTGGACGCGTTCCTTGGAGTAGTCGGTCGCAAACTCAAACGCCGCGCGGGCGATACCCGTGGCCATCGCGGCCACGCCCGGACGGGTGCGGTCGAGCGTCATCATCGCGAGCTTGAAGCCACCGTTCTCCTCGCCGAGGAGGTTCTCGGCGGGCACCTCGACATCGTTGAAGGAGATCGTCGCGGTGTTGGAGGCGCGCTGACCGAGCTTGTCCTCCTTCTTGTCGACGACCACGCCCCAGTCACGCTCGACGACGAACGCCGAGATACCGCGGTGTCCGGCGTCCTTGTCGGTCTTTGCATAGACGGTGTAGTAGTCGGCGTAGCCGCCGTTGGTGATGAAGCACTTGGAGCCGTTAATCACGTACTTGTCGCCCTTGCGCACTGCCGTGGTGCGCATGCCGGAGACATCCGAGCCAGCATCGGGCTCGGTCAGGCAGAAGGACGCGAGCTTCGGCTCCTCGGTGAGCATGCCCAGGTACTTCTTCTTGATCTCCTCCGAGCCGCCCAGGGCGATCGGCGCGGTCGCCAGGCCGTTGCAGCCGAGCGAGGTCTGGATTCCGGAGCAGCCCCACGAGAGCTCCTCCTCGATCAGGCAGCCGTCCAGGTAGCTCGCCCCCGCCCCGCCGTACTCCTCGGGGATGTGCGAGTTCATCAGACCCACATCCCACGCCTTCTTGATGATGTCCGCGGGCCACGTGCCGTCCTTGTCGTACTCCCAGGCGACTGGGCGTATCTCCTTGGCGGCGAAGTCGTGCGCCATCTCGCGCAGGTTCTTCTGCTCATCGGTGAGCGTGAAATCGACCATTCTTGGATCTCCTAACGGGCTGCCACGTGAAGTAGATTGACTGGTCAGTCAACCCAGGCTTTTTAGGGTAGCGAAGTACTGGCCGATCGGCAACAATCGGGGTCTGTGTACAGCGTCCTGCCGACCGTCGCCTTCGCCCTCATCGAAAACGGACTCGCGTTTGCGGTGTTCGGGGCGGTCGCGTTCTCGGTCGTGATGTCGCTCCTGTTCTTGACCACGCGCGGGAGCGAAAGCGCGTATGACCGCATCGGCGCGGGCGGCATCTCCCGCGAAGGCGACTACGGCGGCGGTGCGCCGCCGCCGGCGGACGCGCAGGCCGCGCAGGCCGAGCGCGAGCGGGAGATCCGCCAGATGCTCAGCGCGCGCAGCGAACGGCTCGTGCGCAACGGGCAGCCGCCGCTCGACGTCGATGCAGAGATGGCGCGCCTGCTCGCCGGCGAGCGTGGTTCCAACCCCCGCGATGCCGAGCTCGTCGCCGAGGTGCGCCAGCTGGTGCTTGCACGTAACGAACGGCGTGTTCGACAGGGGATGGAGCCACTTGACGTGGACGGCGAGGTGGCGCGCACGCTCGATGAGCTCGAACCGTGACCCAGGCCAACCCACATCCGTCGTGTCGTCGGGTATAAACGCGCCATGAAGAACGCACGCCGCTTCCAGCTCGACGAGATCACGCTCCGGCCCGGCACCTACTTCAACCCCCAGACGGAGATCATGATCGTCGTCGATGACTCTCCGGAGGTCGACCACGAGATCTTCGAGACCGGCGATTTCGACGGCGAGGAGTGGGTGCTGATCTCCGAGGACGCCCCGCTCGACGAGCCCAAGCGCGACGAGCTGGTCGAGCGCTTCCAGCTCTCCCACGGCGCGGGCGGCGAGCTGCCACCCGAGGACGACCTCGACGACGAGGACGACGAGGACGAGGAAGAAGACGAGCTCGACGGGGTCGAAGAGCTCGAGCTGGAACCGGAGTGAGCCAGCCGCGAGCTGCAACGCCAACTGCGACCAGCGAGGACGCGCGCGCGTAGCATCGACGCGGTGCGCGCTACCCGTCTAGCGGCGCTGGCCCTCGGCACGCTCGCTGTGGGCGGCGCCAGCGCCCCGTGCGCCCTCGCCGCAGGAGCGGCCGGAACCGGCGGGGGCTCGGCAGCGAGCGCCCTCGCCCCGGTGCACGTGCGTACGCGCGCGCATGCCGCCACCGCGCGCGGGCCGAGCGTGACCGCGGCGATGCAGAGCCTGCTGCGCACCGCCGCGATCAGCGAAGCGACCTACCACCAGGACTACTCTGCATATCTGGCGGCGAAAAGCTCGCTCGGCAAGCTCAGCGGCACGCGCAGGGAAGAACTGGGCGCCGTGCTGGCGAACGTCCAGGCGATCGCCAAGGCGGGCGAGCTGATCCCGTCGCGCATGCCGGCGCTGTTCCTGACGCTCGAACGCAATCGACAGTGGTGGACGACCGAACCGCTGCTCAGCAGCGACGCGCGCGTGAGCTTCCCTGGGAGCCGTATGGTCTGGGAGCACTACCCCGGGCAAGGCATCGAGATCCAGTGGCTGGCGACGTTCGGCGAGGCCAACGGTTACTACCTGTCGGGCCACGAAAACGCCAACCTGCGCCAGCTGCTTGCCGAAGTCATCCCGCTCGCGACGCAGCGCGCTGGCGGGATCGCGTGGGAGTACATGTTCCGCTTCGACGGCGGCACGCCGCCGTGGACCAGCGGGCTGTCGCAGGGCACCGCGCTGCAGGTGCTCGCGCGTGCCTGGTCGCGCTTCAAGGAACCCGCCGACCTGACCGCCGCGCAGCAGGCGCTCGGCATCTTCAAGGCGCCGCCGCCACAGGGCGTGCGTGTGGACACGCCAGCGGGCGCCATGTACGCGGAGTACACCTACGCGCCCAGCGACAAGATCCTCAACGGCTTCATCCAGTCGCTCGTTGGGCTCTACGACTACACGTCCATCACCAAGGACCCGCTCGGGCTGGCACTGTTCGAAGCCGGCGACGCCGAGGCGCGCGCGATCGTGCCGCGCTACGACACAGGCGCGTGGTCGCTGTACGACCAGTTCGGGGAATCCGATCTCAACTATCACGAACTGCTTACCGAATTCCTGCAGCACCTGTGCGAACGCACGAGCAAGGGGCCGCCGCTGGCGCCCACCGCCGCGACGGCCGTTCAGATCCCGGGCGATCAGGTCTACTGCACGACCGCGCAGCGCTTCACCGCCGACCTGCACACCCCGCCGGCGATCTCGCTGCTGTCGAAGACGCTGCCCGGTGGGGCACGCGCGGGCGTGCAGCTGTCGCTGTCGAAGATCGCGACCGTCTCGCTGACCGTGCGCCAGGGCGCGAAGGTCGTGTGGACGAACAGCGCGACGGTCGAACGCGGCAAGCCGCGGCTGCTGTGGCTCACCCCGAGCAACGGTGGCAGCTTCTCCGTCGAGCTCATCGCGACCGACCTTGCAGGCAACGTCGCGACGGCAAACGGCACTGTCGTGGTCAGCCGCCGCAGCCGTCATTAGCCTCGGGCGCCGCGCCTAGACTAGGTGCACGTGACCCCCACAGACACGATCCGGCGAAGCTACGGGCACAGATGACACGGCTCACCAACGCGTGGCGCGTGCTGGCGCCCGATCAGCAGCTCGCCGCGCTGGCGTCGCTAGGGCTGTTCGCGTCGATGTTCCTGCCCTGGTACGACAAGACCGACACGCTCGTCGTGCACAGCGCCGCCAAGGCCACGCAGACCAGCCTCAGCGCATTCCAGGCATTCTCGTTCGTGGAGGCCGCCGTGCTGCTCGTCAGTGCCGGCGTACTCGCGATGCTGTTTGCGCGCGCCGAGGGGCGCGACTTCCAGCTGCCTGGCGGCGACGGCCTGATCGTGCTGATCGCGGGTGGCTGGACCGCGCTGCTCGTGTTCTACCGCCTGCTCGATAAGCCGGGACTGCAGGGGACCGATCGCGTGACTGCGACCGTCGGCGTCGAGTGGGGCATCTTCATCGCTCTGCTGCTCGCGCTCGCCGTCGCCTATGCCGGCGCGCGCATGCGCGGACTCGAACGGCCAGGGCCACCGCTGCGGCGGTCACGCCGCGCTAGCCCGCGCCCATCGGTAGACGCAGACGCAACCGTCGTGGTAGCCGGACGCGCTCGCCGGCCACGCTCGACGCCAGTGGCCGCGCGCGAGCCTGGCGCGGCTGGGGACCGTGGCGCGCGGACGCGCTACCCGCCCGCCCCGCCGGAGCAGCTGTCGTTCGAGGACCCTCCCGCCGTCTCGGAGTAGCCGCCACCTATCATTGCCCGGACGATGTCCGTCCCTCCGTCCTCGGCGCCCGCACCGGTCGCAGACGCGCCCGCGTCTGTCGCAGATGTGGCGGCGGGCCTGCGCAAGGTGGGCTACCTGCCGGGCGAGTCGACGGCGCTCGTGTCGTTCCTGGCGACGAGGCTGGGCAAGCCGGTGCTCGTGGAGGGGCCGGCGGGCGTGGGCAAGACGGAGCTCGCGAAGGCGCTCGCCTCATACCTGGGGCGGGAGCTGGTGCGCCTGCAGTGCTACGAGGGGCTGGACGAGGCGAAGGCGCTGTATGAGTGGAACTACCGCAAGCAGCTGCTGCGGATCCAGGCGGAGGCGTCAGACACCGGCTGGGAGGCCGTTCAGGAGGATATCTTCGGCGAGGAGTTCCTGCTGGCGCGGCCATTGATGACGGCGATCGCCTCCGAGCGGCCGGTGGTGCTGCTGATCGACGAGATCGACAAGACCGACCAGGAGTTCGAGGCGATGCTGCTGGAGGTCCTGTCCGACTTCCAGATCTCGATCCCCGAGCTGGGCCGGGTCGAGTCGCGCACACACCCAATCGTGCTACTGACGTCGAACAACTCACGCGAGCTGACCGAGGCGCTCAAGCGCCGCTGCCTGTACCTGTGGCTCGACTACCCCGCGCTCGAGCACGAGCTCGAAATCGTGCGCCTGCACACGCCCGAGCTCTCGGAGACCATCGCCCGCCGGCTCGTGGAGGTGATTGGCATGGTGCGCGCGCTCGACCTCAAGAAGCCGCCGTCGATCGCCGAGTCGATCGACTGGGCGCGCGCGCTGCTGCTGCTGGGGGTCAAGGAGATCGATTCGGACACGTTCATGGAGACGATGTCGGTGATCGTCAAGCACCGCACCGACATGGACGTGGTCGCCGACCGCGTCGGGCTGAAGCTCTCCGCGCCCGCCGATGTCGCCTGACGACCGCGCGCCGACGTCCCGCCCGACGCGCCTGGAGCAAATAGCCGGCCCTGACCTGGGGGGCCTGCCCGCGCGGATCCTCGAGCTGGGCGAGGAGCTGCGCCGCGAAGGCGTCAAGGTGGGCACGTCGGAGATGCTCGACGCGTTCGAGGTGCTGGGCGAGATCAGCTGGACCTCGCAGGAGGACTTCCGCGAGGCGCTGGCGGCAACGCTCGCCAAGAGCCAGGAGGACAGGCGCGTGTTCGAGCTGGTGTTCGACCGCTTCTTCTTCCGCGCCGTCGAGATCGCCGCCGCGCGCGAGGGCGTACGCGAGGAGGACCGCGCGAGCCTGGAAGAGCTCTCGGATGAGCAGCTGGAGGACTTGCGCGCACAGATCGCGGCGGCGCTGCGCGACGGCTCGGAGGGCGCGATGCGTGACCTCGCGCGGATGGCGATCGCGGCGTTCGCGCACCGCCAGGAGGGCTCGGGGGTGATCGGCGTGGACGTGCAGCGCATCCGCCGCGCGCTCGGCCTGCGCGCCGAGCCCCAGCCGGAGCTGCCGCCGGGGGACCCGCGGCGCGAGGGCCTGCCAAGGGACGCGCTGCGCCGCTTCGAGGCGCTGCTGCGCCGCGAGCTCGAGCGCGCACAGATCGAGCGCACCGGTAACCTGCCGCCCTCACGGCCACTGGGCGAGCTCGACCGCGCGCTGCCGTCGGGCCCACTCGCGGATCTGGCGGCGGTGCACCGCGTCGTCGCGCAGCTGCGCCGGCGCCTGGCCACGCAGGGCATGCAGAACCGCGGCCACCGCCATCACGCGCACGTGGACGTGCGGCGTACGATGCGCGCGTCGCTGCAGACGGGCGGTGTGCCCGTCGTGCTCAAGTACCGGCCGCGGCGCCCCAAACGCCCGGAGATCTACGTGCTGTGCGACGTCTCCACGAGCGTCACCTCCGCGTCCGTGTTCTTCCTGTCGGTGCTGCACGCACTGCACGACACGTTCCGCAAGATGCGCTCGTACGTGTTCATCGAGCGCATCTCCGAGGTCACCGACATCTTCGAACACGAGCGCAACTTCAAGAAGGTCAGCGAACAGATCTCCAGCGACGCGGGCGTCGCCGACATCTCCGGCTACACCGACTACGGGCGCGTGTGGTCGGAGTTCCTCGCGCAGGTCGAGGACGACCTGCACCCGCGCGCGACCGTGATCGTGCTCGGCGACGCGCGCACCAACGGACGCGACCCGCGCGCGGACATCTTCGCCCAGATCGCCGCGCGAGCCGGGCGCACGTTCTGGCTCAATCCAGAGCCGCGCCTTTACTGGAACTACGGCGACTCGGTGATCGCCGCCTACGAGGAGTTCTGCACCGCGTTCGAGTGCTGGACTACGGCGCAGCTGGAGGATTTCGTGCGGGCGTTGACGCGGCCGGTTATCGCCGCCGCACGTTAAAGCGACATCCAGACACCGCTCGTATAACGCTTGCCGTTCATAACGCCTTGCGTTATCATCGCGGCGTGTGTTGCGGTCGTTCGCGGATAAGGAGACCGAGCGGGTCTGGCGACGACAGCGCGTGCGCGCACTCGACCAGGGCACCCAGCGCGCGGCGTTGCGAAAGCTGCTCATCCTGGATGCCGCCGAGACACTCGATGATCTGCGGGTGCCACCGGGCAACAGGCTCGAGAAGCTCAAGGGCAACCGAGCTGGCTCCTACAGCGTCCGCATCAACCAGCAATGGCGCATCTGCTTCAGGTGGACGGCCGCCGGACCCGAGGACGTCGAGATTGTCGACTACCACTGAAACGCAGGCAAGGAACCCATCATGAGCACCGACCCGATCATGCCCCCCATTCACCCCGGCGAGGTGCTGATGCTCGAGTACCTACAGCCGCTTGAGGTCACCCAGCACCGCCTAGCGGTGGCCATCGGCGTTCCCCCGCGCCGAATCAACGAGATCGTCCACGGCAAGCGGCGCATCACTACCGACACGGCTCTGAGGCTCGCGCGCTACTTCAGGACCAGCGAGCGCTTCTGGCTAAACCTCCAGGACCGCTACGACATCGAAGTCGAACGAGACAGACTCGGCCCGACCCTCGACCAAATCCAGCCGCTCGCGCACGCCTGAATGACTTTGCGAGCAGGAGCGGACCGCCGGTCAGAGTTCGCGAGGTCGCACGGCAACGCCGAGCCGTGCAACTCCACGGAGTAGGCGCTCATAGACGCTCACAAGCCGACAGTCGAGCATCCTTGCCAGAGCGACGTACTCGTAGGTTCGCGAAGCCCATCGGCGTATGGCACGCAGCGACTGCCACGGACGCATCGACGACGAGCATGGCCGTCAGTGGCCGCTACGCGACCGATGCAACGCAGCAACCCAGTTGGGCGCTGGTTTTCCGTCATCGCCAACCTGCCAATCATCGGGCAGCTCGGCCATCGGGAACAGCTCATCCTCAATCGAGCGCAGATCCTGATCCTCGATCGCGTGACGGGTGCCCGACACGGCGCGCAGGCAGGCGCCCCGAGCGGATCCAGCGACGGATCGTCTCCGGGTTCTTGCCGACACGGTCGGCGGCCTCAGCTACGGTCAGCATGCACAGATGGTACGCGCGGCTGCGGACCCCCGGCCCATTAGGGCGCCATAGCTCCGTCATGTCAGCCACGGACGCCGCCGGCAGCGCAGCTGGTTCTAGGCCGTCCACCTTCCAACGGGTGGGAGCAATCCTCTACTCTACGCCGTGCGCAACCAGCACAGACGCCCCCGAGTGCGCCACCACAGCGGCGGCAACACTCCCGAGCAGATGCCTCTGGAGCCCGCGGCGGCGGTGGGAGCCGAGCACGATGAGGCTGGCATTGCGCTCGTTGGCGACGTCGACGATTCCCTTCCAGGTCGGCGCTGCCGTGATCGCGATGCTCTGCGATCGGAACCCCGCCTTCTCTGCCAGCGACGCTCCGTGCGCGGCGACCTCCTCGGCGGCTTTCCGCACCTCGGTGGCCTCGGCGGCGTTGAGGCGCTGCTCGACGGTGGGCAGGAATCCGACGTCACCCGTCTGCCACACGCAGACGACCAACGCGTCGCGTCCGGGCGCGAGCTGGCGGCCGGCCTCGTCGATCGCGAGCTTCGCGAGCTCGGAGCCGTCGTAGGCGAACAGCACCGGGCCGGTGAGCGGAGCGGGCGCCGCGGCGTGTGTGTCGCTCGACGCCATGTCAGTTGGCGCTCTCGGTCGCGGGCTGTGCGGTGGCCAAGCCCGGACGGACTCTCGCCAGCAGCGGCGGCGAGTACCACGCGGGGGCCTCGCCCGCCACGAAGCCCTCGATGTCGGGCGTCTGCGGGCGCGCGCCTCCGAGCGCGTAGATCGCGACACCGATCAGGGCGCCACCGATAGCAAGCCCGAGGCCGATCCATAGCGCGATCCCAGTGCCGGCGTCGAGGCCGCCGCCGACGGTCGCGGCGAAGTGCGCGAAGATCGGCGCGATCATGAACGCCGCCACCGCGCGCATCAGCTCGACGATCGCGAACACGCGCTGGAGGCTGGCGGAGGGCAGCGAGAAGCCCGCGACGAACAGCGCGGGCGCGACGGTCGCGCCGAGCCCGATGCCGGTCAGCCCCGAGCCGAGGAGCGTGGCGGCTTCGCTCGACGGCACGTCGATGCGGAAGACCGCGATCCCAGCCGCGAGGAAGACCATGCCGACCAACGGCAGATAGTGGATCGCGCGCCTGGTGATGACGACGCCGAGCAGGATCGCGGTGATGATCGCGCCGGCGACCTCCGGCAGATACAGCAGGCCCAGATGCAGCGGCCGGTAGCGTCCGACGAGCACGCCCACGCTCAGCGCGGTCGCCGAGACGGAGGCCGCGGCCGCAAACAGCGCCACGACGATGCCCGCGACCGGCATCGTGCTCGTCAGCATCAAGCGAATCGTCAACAGCGGCCGCTTGGCACGGAACTGGTAGACGATCAGGACGACGATCGTCGCCAGACCGGCGAGCAGTGGCACGATCGTCTCGACGTCGAGAAAACGGTGTGTCAGCAGCTCCGAGGCGCCGAAGAACGCTGCCGCGCAGCCGACGACCGCCAGCGCGATCGCCAGCGGATCGATCGGCGACTCGGGGTCGGCGGGGGGCGCATCGTCGAACGTCAACACCGCCAGGAGCAGCGCGCAGCCCGCGATCGTGGCGATCACCCAGAACAGCGGCCGCCAGGCGTCAGACTGCGCCTGCAGCCCGCCGATCGCTGGGCCGAGCGCGACCGCCCCGAAGATGCACAGGTTCATGATCATCGCCGTCGTGCGCAGCTTGCTTGCCGGATAGCCGATCGCCAGCGGCGGCACGGCGGAGATCAGCAGCAGGCTCGTGCAGGCGCCCTGCAGCACGTGGCCCGCGATGTACATCCCTGGGTCCTGCGCGGTCGCCGCCAGCACCGAGCCGATCACGAGCAGCGTCGCGTAGACGATCAGCATGCGCCGCTGCGGCAGGTGCTGGGCGAGCTGGACCGCCAACACCGTGCCTGCCGCGTATGCGGCGTTGGCAAGGCCGGAGCTGAGGCTCATCGTCTGTAGGCTCGTGTGCAGCTGCTTGGCGATGATCGGCGTCAGCGGCTCGAGCGCAGCGGACAGCGCCAGGTAGGGAATCAGCGCGAACATCACCATCGCAGCGACCGCGGGATACCGACCGGCGAGTGGGCCCTGGCGCATCATCCGCGTTTTAGCAGGCCGTCTTGCGCCGCCGGCCGGTGTTCGGCGCGGTAGCATTCGCGCACGATCACAGCAGACACCAGGGGGGCTGGCGGCAGGCCGGCTGAGATGACGCACGGGAAGCGATTCCACCGGCGTCGACCCTTAGAACCTGTGGGGTAATGCCCGCGAAGGGAGCGAAGTGCCGACCGAACTGCAGTCCCGCGCACGGCCCGTCATCCGGCGATCGGCGGGCACCGACGCGGTTTTGCTGGACGCGGTGAGCTTCGCCTACCCAGGGGGACGCCGCGGCGCCGTGCACGCGCTCGCGGAGGTCTCGCTGCGCGCCGCCCCGGGCGAGCTGCTCGCGGTGGTCGGCCCGAGCGGCTGTGGCAAGACGACGCTGCTGGAGCTGATCTGCGGGCTGCAGGTTCCGGACGCCGGCTCGATTGCGTGCGCGCCGGCGGTGCTGATGCCCCAGCGCGACCTGCTACTGCCGTGGCTGAGCGCGGTCGACAACGCGGCGCTGGCGCTGCGCATCGCGCACGTTTCCCGCGCCGAGGCCCGTGCGCGGGCGGACGCGCTGTTCGTGGAGCTGGGGCTGGACGGCTTCCAGCATGCGCGCCCGCACGAGCTGTCCGGCGGCATGCGCCAGCGCGTAGCGTTCGTGCGCACGCTGCTGTCGGGCAAGCCGCTGCTGTGCCTGGACGAGCCATTCGGCGCGCTCGACGCGATCACGCGCGGTGAGATGCAGGAGTGGCTGGCGCGCACGCTGGCGCGCGAGCCGCGCACGGTCGTGCTGGTGACCCACGACGTCGAGGAGGCCGTGCTGCTCGCCGATCGCGTCGTCGTGCTCTCGCCGCGGCCCGGACGTGTGGTCGCGCAGTTCGAGGTCGAGCTCCCCCGTCCGGAGACCCTCCTCGGAGGACACCCTGACGGGCGCAGGCAGGCAGGCGACGGCCCGCGCCAGCGCACCGACCCGCGGGTGATTGCCCTGCGCGAGCAGGCGCTGAGCGCGCTGGCAATGGGCGCGCGCGGATGAGCGCTCGCACCGCGCGCGTGCGCCGCGGCTGGGCGCCGCTGCTGCTGAGCGCGGCGCTGCTCGGCGCGTGGGAGCTGTATGCGGACGTCTCGGGCGTGGAAGAAGACCTGCTTCCCGCCCCCCACGCGGTGGCGGCGGCGCTGTGGAACAACGGTGGCCTGGTGTGGCACAACTTCGCGGTGACCGCCGAGCAGGTTGTGCTCGGGCTGATGCTGGCGCTGGCGAGCGGCTTCGCGCTGGCGGTCGCGATTCACCTGTTTCCGCTGCTGCGCCGCGCGGTGTACCCGCTGGCGGTGGGCTCGCAGGCGGTGCCGATCCCCGTGATCGGCGTGCTGCTCGTGTTCTGGTGGGGCTTTGGGATCTTCCCTAAGCTGGTGGTGATCGCGCTGATCTGCTTCTTCCCGGTGGTGGTCGCAACCGTCGACGGGCTCGCGGCGGTCGACCCCGAGCAGCCGAAGCTGCTGCGCACGCTGGACGCGTCGCGCTGGCAGGCGTTCCGCTTCGCCGAGCTGCCGGCGGCGCTGCCGGCAGCGCTCAGCGGCGCGCGCATCGCGCTCGCGGTGGGCGTGATCGGCGCGTTCATCGCCGAGACCAGCACGCCGACGACCGCCGCCTACTCGGGCCTCGGACGCGAGATCATGACCGACGCCGGCGGCTTTCAGACCGCGCGCGCGTACGCCGCGACCGCGGTGCTGTTCGCGTTCGCGATCGCCTGCTTTTACGCTCTTGGCCTCGCCGAGCGCAAGCTCGTTCCCTGGAAGATCCAACCCCGAGGAGAGACGACTTGAGGAACGTGTCCACGAGACCCTGCCGCATGCGGCAGGGTCCCCGGCCGCACATGTGCGGCCGGGCCGGTCGGCACATGTGCCGACCGGGACAACACAAGTCACGCCGCGCGAGCATCTCGGCACTCGTCGCGTCCCTGATCTGCGCGATCGCGCTGTCGGCGTGCGGCGCCAAGCAGGACACGACCTCCGCGGCGAGCACGAAGCCGTTCAAGGTGATGCTCGACTGGTTCCCCAACGCCGACCACGCGGCGCTGTACGCGGCGATCGCCCACGGCGACTTCCGCGCGGTCGGCTTGAACGTCGAACCGGTCGTACCCTCGGAAACGGCAGAACCGCTGAAGCTGCTCGCCGCCGGCAAGGTGAACATCGCGATCTCCTATGAGCCTGAGCTCCTGCTCGCGCGCGATCAGGGCCTGAAGCTCGTTTCGATCGGCGCGCTCGTGCAGCGCCCGCTGACGTCGATCATCGCGCTGCCCGAAGCGCACGTCAGCGGCGTCGCGAGCCTCGCCGGCAAGACTGTCGGCACCGCCGGCATCCCCTATCAGGCGGTCGAGCTGCACGCCGCGCTCGAACACGCCGGCGTCAGCCCGGCGAAGGTCAAAGAAGTGAACGTCGGCTTCAACCTGGTCGCGGCGATGCTCTCCGGCAAGGTCGCCGCGACGCTCGGCGGCTACTGGAACTACGAGGCGATCCAGTTGCGCCTGATGCACAAGCATCCGCTCGTGATCCCCATCGATCAGGCGGGCGTGCCGAGCTACGACGAGCTCGTGCTGGTCGTGCGCGAGGACGAGGCGCACACCGATGGCCAAGACCTGCGCGCGTTCCTGCAGGCGCTCACGCGCGGCGAGCACGAGGTCCGCGCCAACCCCGCAGCGGCCGCAGCGTTGCTCGCGAAGGCAAACCCGTCGCTGGAAGCGAAACTGCAGCTGGAATCGATCCGCCAGACGCTGCCGGCGGCTCAGCCTGCCGACACGAGCGACCCGTACGGCTGGCAGGACCCGTCAGCGTGGGCGGCGTTCGGGAATTGGATGTACTCGCACAGCCTGCTCCAGCACAACCCCAACGGCGGGCTCCCGCCCTTCACCAACGAGTTCCTCCCCGGGCAGGGGATCTGACGCCGCACGAGCCGACGTAGACTGCGGTCGATGGCACGGATCGGACTGCTCACCGGAGGCGGCGACTGTCCGGGTCTGAACGCGGTCATCCGCGCGGTCGTGCGGCGGGGGCTGGCCGAAGGGGGGCACGACTTCGTCGGCTTCCGCAACGGCTGGGCGGGCGTGGTCGCCGACGACGCGATCGAGCTGACGCTGGAGAGCACCGCCGGCATCCTCCCGCGCGGCGGCACGATCATCGGCACCTCGCGCACGAACCCCTACGCCGACGGCGCCGACGGCACGGCGCTCGTCCGGCGCACGCTAGAGGCCCGCGGCGTGGACGCGCTGATCCCGATCGGCGGCGAGGACACGCTCGGCGTCGCCCTGCGCCTGCATAGCGACGGCGTGCCGATCGTGGGCGTACCCAAGACGATCGATAACGACCTCGGCGGCACCGACGTGACGTTCGGCTTCCAGACGGCCGTGCAGATCGTCACCGACGCGATCGACCGCCTGCATACGACAGCAGAGTCGCACAACCGCGTGATGGTCGTCGAGGTCATGGGCCGCCACGCCGGCTGGATCGCCACGCACGCGGGCATCGCCGGTGGCGCCGACGCGATCCTCGTCCCTGAGCGACCATTCGACATCGAGCAGGTCGTCGCGCACCTGCGCAGCCGCCACGAGCGCGGGCGCAGCTTCTCGATCGTGGTCGTCGCCGAGGGCGCGACGCCGCGCGAGGGGACCCTGCAGACGCAGGCGGGGACGGCGACCGACGCCTTCGGGCACGCGCGGCTCGGCGGCATCGGCACGACGCTCGAGCGCGAGATCGAGCAGCGCACCGGCTACGAGAGCCGCGTGACGATCCTCGGCCACGTGCAACGCGGCGGCACACCGGTCGCGTTCGACCGCGTGCTCGCAACGCGCTTCGGCGTGGCCGCCATGCAGGCCGTCGCCACGGGGCGCTTCGGCACGATGGTCGCGCTGCGCGCCACCGAGATCGTCGAGGTGCCGCTGCAGGACGCGCTGCGCGAGCCGAAGCTGCTCGACCCGGAGCTGTACGAGACCGCCGAGCTGTTCTTTGGCTGAGGCCGCGGCAACCATGCGCGCGATGGTCTTCGAGGAGGTCGGTAGACCGCTGCTGGCGGTGGAGCGGCCGATCCCCAAGCCCGGGCCCGGACAGCTTCTGATCAAGGTGCACGCGTGCGCCGTTTGCCGCACCGATCTGCACCTGCTCGACGGCGAGGTGCAGATCGCCCACCGACCGCGCATCCTCGGTCATCGAGATCGTCGGCACGGTCGTCGCCCACGGCGAGGACGCAGGCGCCGGCGAGGGCGGCCGGCGCGTCGGCGTGCCATGGCTCGGCTGGACCGACGGCACCTGTGAGTACTGCACCAGCGGGCGCGAGAACCTGTGCCCGAACGCGCAGTTCACCGGCCGCGACATCGACGGCGGCTACGCCGAGTACACGGTCGCCGACGAGCACTACTGCTTCCCCATCCCCGACAGCTAC
Source organism: uncultured Solirubrobacteraceae bacterium (assembly GCA_963735615.1). GTDB lineage: Bacteria > Actinomycetota > Thermoleophilia > Solirubrobacterales > Solirubrobacteraceae > Palsa-744. The sequence goes on along the minus strand of CAVTLO010000003.1, from coordinate 447,161 downwards.
ACCGACGAGCAGGCGGCGCCGCTGCTGTGCGCCGGGCTGATCGGCTACCGAGCACTGCGCATGTGCGGCGACGCGCGCCGCGTGGGCTTCTACGGCTTCGGAGACGCCGCGCATATCCTCACGCAGATCTGCCGCTGGCAGGGGCGCGAGGTGTACGCGTTCACGCGGAGGAGCGACGACGCGGCCGCCGAGTTCGCGCGCGAACTCGGCGCCGTTTGGGCGGGGTCGTCCGAGGAGCCGCCGCCGCGGTTGCTGGAAGCCGCGATCATTTTCGCCCCCGTCGGCGCGCTCGTGCCCGCCGCGCTACGTGCGCTCGCGCCTAGCGGGACGGTCGTGTGCGGCGGCATCCACATGAGCGACGTCCCCGCCTTCCCGTACAGCATCCTCTGGGAGGAGCGCTCCGTGCGCTCGGTCGCGAACCTCACCCGCGGCGACGGTGATGAGCTGCTCGCGCTCGCGCCGCGCGTCCCTGTAAGAACCCACGTCAGCACCTATGCGCTTGAGGATGCCAACGCCGCGCTCGCGGATCTGCGTGCCGGGCACTTCACCGGGGCGGCCGTGCTCGTGCCGTGACGTCCATTGAAACGACCCTGCGAGCGGCTGAGCGAACAGACTCCAGGATGTCGGAACGATTCGACACCCGTCGCCGTGGTCGTGTATTGTCTAATCGGTCAACTGGCTGGTACGAGGAGCGATGGGGAATCCAGAAAAGACGAGGTGGATGCGGGGGCCCTCGACGCCGCTTCGGGGTGCGCTGCTCGGCCTGCTGCTCGAACGTCCGGGACACGGCGGCGATCTAGCCAACCGCCTCGCCGCGCGGCTCGGCGAGACTTGGCGAGTTGACACCAACGACGTCTACAGGCTGCTCGAGCAGCTAGAGAAAACGGGGCTGGCGGTCTCCAGGGACGAGCCAAAGCGCAACAACCGCCGCCGCACGCATCTCGTCTACCACCCCACCGAGGAGACCTCCGAGGCGCTAACGCTGTGGATGGAGACGCTGCTGCCGAGAGAGCCTGTGCGCCTGGGGCTTCAGGCGAAGCTATCGGTCGCGCGCGAACAGGATGCGCACCGGCTACTGCAGGCGCTAAAGGCCTACGAGCGCGAGTGCCTGATGCTCGCTCAGCTGGTCAGCCCGACCGACGGTCGTGGCCGCTCGTGGACAGCCATGTGCATGGAGTGCACGCGCGACGCTGTCTACGCACAACTGCAGATCGAGGTCGACTGGGCAGGGCGCACCCGCAGGCGAATCAACGAGTTCCTAGAACGCAGCCACTAGCGACCCGCGCCGCGATGACGCCGCTGCTCTCCTTCCTGAACGTCAGCAAGAGCTACCCCGACGGCGGCCGCGAGACCCTCGTGCTCGACCGCGTCTCGCTCGACGTCGACGCCGGCGCATCCGTCGGCGTATACGGGCCGCGGCGCTCGGGCAAGTCGACGCTGCTGCGCCTGGCGGCCGGGATCGCACTGCCAGACTCCGGAACGATCAGCTTCGAAGGCCGCGACATCACGCGGATGCACGCCAGCGAGCGCGGCCGACTGCTGCGCGGCGAGATCGCGTTCATGTCAGCCTCGGACTGGCGCGCGACGCCAGGCGAGAGCGTCCTCGACCACGTGGCCACGTCGCTAGGCAGCGAAGGGCTGACGATGCGCGAGGCCCGGCGCCGGGCAATGGTTGTGCTCGACCACGTCGAGATCGGCGTCGCGGGCGCCGCGGAGCTCACCGCGTCGTTGTCCCTGACCGAGCGGGCGCGCGTGATGCTCGCGCGGGCGCTCGCCCGCGAGCCGCGCCTGCTGGTGCTCGACGAACCCACCCTGCTGCCGAACCTCGGCGACCGCGACGGCTTCTTGACGTTGTTGCGCTCGGCGGCGCACGAGCGCAACGTCACGCTGCTGATGGCCTCCGAGGAAATGTCAGCGCTGCAGGGGGTGGTGGTGATCATGTCGATCGGCGACGGCGAACTGCTATCGACCGAGTCACCGCACGGCACCGTCGTGCAGCTGCCGGGACGCAGGCGCCGGCAGTGAGCACGCTCGAGCTGCGCGAGGTCGTCAAGCACTACTCGACCGACGTGGAGACGGTGAAGGCCGTCGACGGCGTCTCGCTGACGGTCTCGGCTGGTGAGCTCGTCGCCCTGTACGGGCCGAGCGGCTCGGGCAAGACGACCCTGCTGATGCTGGCGGCGGCGCTCAGCTCCCCCGACAGTGGCAGCGTCTTCTTCGACGGACAGATGCTGAGCGAGCTGTCCGAGCGCGACAGCGCGCTCTATCGCCGTCGCGACGTTGGCTTCATCTTCCAGTCATTCCACCTGATGGCGCATACCTCGGCGCTGGACAACGCGACGATCAAGCTGACCGGCGACGGTTGCACGTTGCGCGAGGGCCGGCGTAGGGCGCTGCCGTGGCTGGAGCGCGTCGGCCTGGCCGCGCGCGCTGATTTCACGCCGGAGCAGTTGTCGATGGGCGAGCGCCAGCGGATCGCGATCGCCCGTGCCCTGGCCAACGAGCCGCGGCTGCTGCTCGCCGACGAGCCCACGGGCAACCTCGACTCCAAGCGCAGCCGGGAGATCCTCGCCCTAATGCGCGACGTCTGCCACGAGCGCGGGATCCCCGGGCTGCTCGTCACACACGACCTCGACGCGGCGCCGTTCGCCGATCGCGTCCACACCCTGCGCGACGGCCACATGGCCAATGGCCTCGATCCGGAGCTGGCAGCGACCTCGTCGTGAAGAGCCCGTTGAACCCGCCGGTGGCGGGGGTCCGTCTAAGCATGCTTGCGCACCTGTACCGGGTTCGGTTGCGCTCCCATGCCGTCCAGGAGGTGTTGGCGGGCAGTGGCATCGCGGTCGGCGTGGCTCTCGTCCTGGGCGTGCTGGTCGCCAACGCCAGCCTCACCGGATCGGCGGGCAAGCTGATTCATCTGGTGACCGGCTCGGCGCGACTGCAGATGGAGGCGCGCTCCTCGAGCGGATTCGAAGAGCAGCTTCTCGGTGAAAGCAGCCACCTGCAGGGGGTCAGCGTGGCGGCGCCGATACTGCGCGAGGATGTCGCCGTCGTCGGACCGCAGGGCCGCCAGTCGGTGCAGTTGCTGGGCGTGACCGCGACGGTGGCAGGCCTGGGCGGCTTCGACACGCAGGACTTCGGGCTGGCCGGCTTCCGCTTCTCCGGCGGGCTGATACTGCCCGCGAGCGTCGCGAGCGCGATCGGCGTCGAACCCGGCCAGCGGGTGACGATCCTCGCCTTCGGCTCGGCACGCACGATCGTCGTCGGCGCCGTACTGCGGAGCTTCCCGTTCGGGGTGCTCGCCTCCAGCCCGATCGCGGTGAGCCTGCTCCCGGAAGCCCAGCGGCTGACAGGGCTGCGCGATCGCCTCACGCAGATCCTGATCGAGCCGCAGCCGGGAGCGGATCGCCGAGTGGCGGGCGAGTTGAGCACGCTCGCCGCCGGACGCCTGAACGTGGTGGCGGCCGACGAGGAGCTGAACCTGCTCGCTGAGGCGGTTAAGCCCAACGACGAGTCGACCGCGCTGTTCGCGGCGATCAGCGTGATGGTCGGCTTCCTGCTGGCGCTCAACGCGATGCTGCTGACGGTGCCAGAGCGGCGGCGCTTCGTGGCAGAGCTGCGCATGCAGGGGTATGACTGGCACCAGATCGTCGTGCTGCTGGCCTTTCAGGCGGCTGTTCTCGGCACCGTCGCCTCGGCGGTCGGCGTCGTGCTCGGCGACGTCCTCTCGCACGTTTTCCTACGTCGCATACCCACGTACCTGACGACGGCCTTCCCGATCGGCACACAGGAGACGCTGCACATCGGGACGATCCTGATCGCGGTTGGCTGTGGCGTGCTCGCAACGATGCTCGCGTCGCTCTCGCCCGCGCTCGACCTGCGCGCTGGGCGGCCGGCCGATGCGGCATTCCGCGACCGCTCCGGCGGAGGCGAGACGCTCGCGCGTGGGACGGCGCCGAGGCTGGCGCTCGCGGGCGTCGTGCTGCTCGCGGCGATCGCCGTCGTCACCGCGCTCGCCCCGGGCACGACGATCGTCGGCGGCATGGCGCTCGCGCTGGCCGCGCTGTTCGCGATCCCGACCGCGTTCGCAGGCGTCGCGCGCATCCTGTGTTGGGCCGGCGAACACATCGCTAGCAGCTCGCTGATCGTCGTTGTCTCGGAGCTGCGCGCAGTCACGATCCGTACGGTCGCGCTCGCTGGGATCGCCGCACTGGCCGTCTACGGTAGCGTCGCGATCGGTGGCGCGCGCGCCGACTTGATTCGCGGCCTGGACGCGAGCTTCGGCGAATACCTCGGCACGGCCGAGGTGTGGGTGACGACCGGCGGTAACGACCTGACGACCAACGCGTTCGCTGCCGACGGCGCGGCGCAGGCTGTCGCCCGCTCCGCGGCGGTCGCATCCGTGCGCGAGTACCAGGGTGGGTATCTCGACGTCGGCGATCGCCGCCTGTGGATCATCGCCAGGCCGTCCACCGACAGCGTGCTGATCCCCGCCAGCCAGCTGTTGAAGGGCAATTTGACGCATGCGACAAGGCTGCTGCGCGAGGGTGGGTGGGCGACCGTCTCGGGCGACTTTGCAGAAGAACATCGCCTCGGCGTGGGCAGCGCCTTTACGCTGCCAACACCCGCGGGCAGCGCCCATCTGCACGTCGCAGCGATCACCACCAACCTCGGCTGGTCGCCCGGCGCGGTGATCCTCAACACGGCCGACTACAGCCGCTACTGGCAGACCAGCGACCCCTCCGCGCTCGAGGTGAATTTGCGGCCGGGTGTGGACCAGGCGGCGGGCAGGCGCGCGGTCGTGCGGGCACTCGCGGGCCGTCCCGGCCTCGGCGTGCAGACGCTGGACGAACGTGAGCACCAGTACGACGCGAACGCGCGCCAGGGACTGAGCGCACTCAGCGAAATCTCCGTCCTGCTGCTGATCGCCGCGGCGCTTGCCGTAGCCGCAGCACTCAGCGCGAGCATCTGGCAACGACGCCCGCGGCTGGCGTCCCTGAAGATCCAGGGGTACGACACGGGCCAGCTGTGGCGCGCGCTACTGCTGGAGAGCGCGATCGTGCTCGGCATCGGTTGCGCGCTCGGCGCGCTCGCCGGCGTCTACGGCCACGCACTGGCCAGCCGTTGGCTGAGGCTGGAGACGGGCTTCCCGGCACCCTTTGCAGTCGGGCTGGGGAGAGTGCTGCTGACGCTGGGGCTGCTCGCGGCGATCGCGCTCGCCGTGATCTCGATACCGGGGCTCGCAGCCGCGCGGGCACCGGCGCGGACGAGCCTTCAGGAGTGACTATGTATCGCCTCTCGGGTAAACGAAACTGTTCTGGTGGTTGCTTCCCAGCGGAGGAGTCACCGGGTGCTGGCCAGCGCGTTCGCCGGCACCGCATCCCGGTACTGGCTCGGAATCTTCCCACTGGTCGGACGCGAGCTTCGCCACTGGCACGAGCACGCGCGCCGGATACCCGATCCTGTGCTGCGGCGGCTCGCGCTGCTCACGCAGCGGGACGAGCGCGGCAACTACGAGGGTGCGGCCGCATATGCCGCGCTCGTCCCGCACGCGTATCGAGCACGCGTCGTACGCGCGGTCGTCGCGTTCCAGACGGCCTATGACTACGTCGACACGCTCTCCGAGCAGCCGAGCGCCGACCCGGTAGCCAACGGTCACCGGCTGCACAGCGCGCTGCTGTGCGCACTCGACCCCGACAGCGCACACGCGGACTACTACGAGCATGCCGCCGCCAGCAGCGACAACGGCTACATCAGGCGCCTCGTGCAGGCGTGCCGGGACGCCCTCGGCGCACTGCCCTCCTACCCAGCGGTCCTAACACCGGCGCTGCACGCCACCAGCACGATCGTCGCCTACCAAAGCCTCAACCACGAGTTGGTTCAGGACGGGTCGCGCGCGCTTGCGCGGTGGGGTGCCGCGGTGGCACCGGCGGACAGCGGGCTGCACTGGTGGGAGGCCGCAGCCGGCGGCGCCTCGTCGATGACCGTTTTCGCGCTGATCGCAGCCGCCGCCAAGCCGGGGCTGAGCGTGGCCGAGACCAGGGCGACACACGAGGCGTACTTCCCCTGGATCAGCGCGTTGCACGTCCTGCTCGACAGCCTGATCGACCGCGCTACGGATCTCGAGCATGGCCACCACAACCTAATCGACCACTACGCCTCGCCCACGGAAGCGGCACAGCGTCTGGGCTGGATCGCCGCGCGCGCGGTACGCGCCGCGGAGGCGCTGCCAGACGGCACACGCCACGCACTGATCCTGGCGGCGATGACCAGCTTCTACCTCTCCGCCCCGGCCACCACGGCGCCGGGCGCAATGCTGGCCAGGCAGCGCGTGCTCGAGACGATGGGCGCGCTCGCCGCGCCAACGATGGCGGTGCTGCGGGCGCGGCGCGCCACTGCGCGCCTGCTCGCCGGCGGCTCCCGCGCGGTTCGACTCCGCACTTGAGACTCAAGTATTGGACTTTCCCCTTGTCCGCGGTCCTCGCCGGCGCGATCATCCGTGGGCGTGAAGCTGGAATCGTGCGCAGGCCAAGCAGGGCGCGCCAGGTCCAGGTCCCGCTTTCGTCTCGCCAGTGACCGAGCCGGGCACCGTACGGTGCCCGGCTCGTGTCTGCCCGATCGGATCGGATCTCGATGACAACAAGTGGCATCCACATCGAGCTGACGCGAGCCCAGGTCGAACACGTGGTACGGCTCAGGTCGGATGGAGCCGGCGTGTCGAGCCTGCTGCACGGCCTCGCCGACCGCGAGCTCGCCTCGAACTTCTCGGCGCTGTCGAGCAGCCCGCGACTCTCGCGATCGCTGCTGCTCGGCCTGCTCGTGCTCGCGTGCTTCCCCACCGATGGCGGCGCGCTGACCGTGACCGACGTCGCTGAGCAGCTTGACCTCAGCCCCAGCACGACCCACCGCTACATGACGACGCTGCTCGCGGTAGGCCTACTCGAGCAGGACCCGCGCTCGCGGCGTTACCGCGTGCCGGTCGCCGCGTAGGCGACCACGGAAGCGCCCGCCGGCGCGAACCCGGGCAGCTCGAGCTCGATGCGCGCGCCGCCCTCGGGCGACTCGCCCGCGCTGACGCTGCCGCCGTGCGCATCGGCGATTGCCCGCACGATCGCAAGTCCCAGCCCCGTTCCCCCGGATGCGCGGTCGCGCGCCGCGTCGGTACGGTGGAAGCGGTCAAACACGCGCTCGCGCTGCTCGGCGGGAATCCCCGGGCCGTCGTCTTCGATGAAGAAGCGCACGCGCCCACCGGGGCACTCCTCGACGCGCATTCGCACCAGCCCATCCTCGGCAGCCGTGTGGTCGATCGCGTTGGTGAGGAGATTGCGCAACGCCTGGGCGAGGCGGTCCGGATCGGCCCGGAGCGTCCCCGGCGGGATCGGGGCGAGCTCGAAGCGACGCTGCGCGATCAGGCTCACCCCATCCCACAGCTCGCGCACGTAGGCGGGCAGGTCGATCGACTCGACCCGCAGGAACTCGCTCTGCTCGGTCCTCGCGAGCAGCAGCAGGTCGTCCACCAGGCGACTGACCCGCGCGATCTCCGCCTGCACGAGACGCTCCACGCGGCGCACCTCCTCGGGAGCGGGCTCGCGCTGAGAGGCGAGCACCTCCAGTTGCCCACGGATCACGGTCAGCGGCGTGCGCAGCTCGTGCGAGGCGTCGGCGACGAACGCACGCTGGCCCGCGAACGCGTCGGTTAGCCGATCGAGCATGTGGTTGAACGCGTCGGCCAGCACCTTGACCTCCTCGGCGCGGCCATCGGCGTCGTGGATGCGAGGGTGCAGATCGCCAGCGTCCACGCGCGCGGCCACGGCGGCCATGCTGCGCAGCGGGCGCGACACGCGGGCGCCGATCACATATGCACCCAGCAGCGCGCCCGCGAGCGCCAGCAGCCCGGCGAGGATGAAGGCGCGGGCGACGCCCCGCTGCGCGCGGGCGACTGCCGCCAGCGGCTCCCCCACGCCGATCGTCACCTGCAGCCCCCCGGGCACGCGCAGCGAGCGCTTGAGCAGCCGCAGGTTGCCAACGTCGGGGAGCGACAGCGTCGAGTAGCCGTCCCCCACCACGAGCAGGTGCGCGGCCAGCCGGTTCTCCTGTTCCTGCTCGGCGCGCGTCTCCCCGTTGTCCGGAGCGCGGTCGCCGAACAGCTCCGGCCGGTTGGTGCTCGGTGCCTGCCCGGCAATCAGCGCGAACAGCAGCGTCGAGCTCGCGCCGAACGGCTGATTGTGGACGTAGCGGCTGGCCGCCCTTGCCAGCTGCTTCGGCGTGTGGGCTTTCGCGAGCCCGAGATTGTGGGCGAGCTCGGCCGCATCGCCGGCGATCTCGCTGTCGATCTGGTGGCGCAGCTGATCGCCGGTGCCGCCGTAAACTGCGACGAACACGACCGCCGTGCATGCCAGCGTCACGAGCGTGACCCAGCCTGCCAGGCGCCAGCGCAGGCCGGCTGGCGCCAGACGTCCGATCGCCAAACGCATGGGCGTTCAGGTCGCGCTGCCGAGGCGATAGCCCACGGCGCGCACCGTGAAGATCGGCGCGGGATCGCCCGGACGGCCGAGCTTGCGCCGCAGGTAGCCGATGTACACATCCACGACATTGGTTGCCGGATCGTGCTCGTAGCCCCACACCGAGCTGAGGATCTGCTCGCGCGAGACGACCCGCCCGTGGTGGCGCAGCAGATGCACGAGCAGCTCGAACTCGGTGCTCGAGAGCGCCACCTGCCGGCCGCCGCGGCGCACTTTGCGGGTCAGCAGGTCGACCTCGATGCCCTCCTCGCACAGCAGCCGCGCCGATGCCTGTGCGATCACCCGCAGTTGCGCGCGCACGCGAGCGACCAGCTCGGCCATCGAGAACGGCTTGACGAGGTAATCCGCGGCACCAGCTTCCAAGCCCTCGACGCGATCCTCGATCCCACCCCGCGCCGTCAGCACGATCACCGGCAGGCTCGGCATCGCACGGCGCACCGCCTCGAGCACCTCCAGGCCATCTCGGCCCGGCAGCATCAGGTCGAGCACGACCGCGTCGAAGCTGCCGTGCAGCGCCAGCCGCTCGCCCTCGACCCCGTCGAGCGCCGCCTCCACGGCGAAGCCCTCGGCCTCCAGCCCACGGCGGACGAAGTCCACGATCCCCGGCTCGTCCTCGACCAGCAACACCCGCGCCGGGTTGACCAACGCCTGATCGCCACCCTGCCCGTCCGGCGGGCTAGCCGTGCGCTCAGGGCTCGGTTCAGCGGCGATGCCCATCGGCCAAGGATAGGCGTCGGCGTCGGCGCCATCAGCCCTGCCTGAGCAATCCGATGAGGTTTCTCATCGAGCGGTTACCCGTTCCTTAGTCGCCGCGCACACACTGGCGTTAACGTGGCGATCCATACCACCCATACGCGTGACGCGGCGCTGCGAGAGCTGGGCCGGCTCAACCGCTGGCTCGTCGCCGGGAGCGTCGCGCTAACCGGGCTGTTCGCCGAGGCGGCCGCGAGCGCCTTCCCCGGGAAAACCATCAAGTCGGCAACGGCGCACAGGGGCAAACACGCGGCAAAACACACGCCGACACGCGCCACCACCTCGACACAGGCGCTGCAGCCGCCCGCAGAAGCGCCGCGGGCTGGGGCGGAATCCCAAAGCTCGGCGCAAGCTGGCGCACCCGCGCAGGAATCGGCGCCGGCCCAGGAACCCGCACCCGCGCAGGAATCCGCGCCATCCCAGGAATCGGCACCTGCGCAGGAATCCGCGCCCGCCCAGGAATCTGCGCCCGTCCAGGAATCTGCGCCCGAACCGGTGGTCTCGGGTGGCTCCTGACATGCGTGCAAGCGCGCGCGCATCCGAGCCGCCCGCGTCCGCGGTACGCGAGGCCGTGTGGGAGGCGCTCGGGACGAGCGTCGTGCTACGCGTGGACAACCCCGACGCGCTAGCGCGGGCGCGGGCGACGGTCGAAAGCGAGCTCGCCACGATCGACCTGGCCTGCAGCCGCTTTCGTAGCGACTCCGAGCTCTCGCGCCTGAACGCGGACGCCGGCCGCTCGACGCAGGCAGGACCCGTGTTGATGGAGGCGATAGAAGTCGCTTTGCGCGCCGCCGAGTGCAGCGACGGCGATGTGGACCCGACGCTCGGGCGTTCGCTGGAGCTGGCGGGATATGACCGCGACTGGAGCCTGCTCACCCCCGCGACGGGGCAACCCGAAGCACCGCCGGCAATCACCGTGCGGCTGTGCGCGGGCTGGAGGGAGATCGTCCTCGACCGAGCCAGCCGTTCGGTCACGGTGCCCGCGGGCGTCAAGCTCGACCTCGGCGCGAGTGCCAAGGCGTGGGCCGCCGACCGCGCTGCCGCTGCGGCCGCGAGCGTCGCAGGCTGCGGCGTGCTCGTCAGCCTCGGCGGCGACATCGCCACCTCGGGGAGCGCCCCCGACGGCGGTTGGCAGATCAGGGTGACCGACGATCACCGTAGCCACCCCTCGGCGCCCGGCCAGACGGTCTCGATCCGCTCCGGGGGTCTCGCGACCTCCAGCACGGCGATACGGCGCTGGAGTCACAACGGCCACACCATGCACCACATCATCGACCCTCGCACCGGAGCTTCCGTGCGGGAGACGTGGCGAACAGTGAGCGTCGCCGCCGCCACCTGCACCGACGCCAACATCGCCGCGATCGCCGCGCTCGTGCGGGGAGCGCCCGCCGTTGGCTGGCTGGCAGGACTCGGGCTGCCGGCGCGGCTGCTCGACACGAAGGGCAACGTCACGGCCGTCGGCGATTGGCCAGCGCAGGATGCCGTGGAGGCGTTCGCAGCATGAGCGCGCTACTGGCCAGCGCCGGGCCGAGCGCCTACTGGTATCTGACCCGCTCGACGGGCGCAGTGGCGCTAGTGCTACTGACGCTCTCGATCGCGCTCGGCGTAGTCGACGTCGAGCGCTGGAGCACCACGCGCTGGCCACGCTTCGTGCTCGACTCGCTGCACCGCAACGTCTCGCTGCTGGCGCTCGTATTCCTCGTGCTGCACATCCTCACCTCGGTGCTCGACAGCTTCGCCTCGATCCCGATCGCGGATGCATTCATCCCGTTCATCGGCTCCTACCGGCCCTTCTGGCTGGGGCTCGGCGCCGTCTCGTTTGACCTGATCGTGGCGGTGATCGCCACGAGCCTGTTGCGCGCACGGATGGGCTACGCGAGCTGGCGTGCCGTGCACTGGCTCACCTACGCGAGCTGGCCGATCGCGCTGGTGCATGGCTTCGGCACGGGCAGCGACGCGAACAGCAGTTGGTTGCTGGCGCTGAGCATCGCCTGCATCGCGTTGGTCCTGGCGGCGGTGCTCACGCGCGTGCTCGTCGGCTGGCCCGCGGACATCCGCTGGCGCGGCGCAGCGCTCGCTGGCACGGGAGTGTTCGGGCTGTTCATCGTGCTGTGGCTGCCAAACGGTCCCCTGGGCTCCGAATGGGCGCGGCGTGCGGGCACGCCCGCGGCGCTGCTGCCGCACGCCCACGCACAGGCGAGCACGGGCGGTGGAAAGCGATGAGCGCCTCGGCGCCGACGCTCGCCGAGCTGGGCCCCGCCGGCACTCGGCCGCCCGCACCGGCCCTACCCCGTCTGCTGAGCGGGATCCGCCCGCATGGCGCGCTCGCGCTCGAGCAGCATCTTGCCGTCCACGGGCCGCTGCCGAGCATCGGCGGCGGGCGCCGGCGCGGACGCGAGCGCGCGGCGACGCTGATCGCGGAGATCGAGCGCGCCGGCCTGCTCGGCCACGGTGGCGCAGCGTTCCCCACGGCCGCGAAGATGCGCGCCGTCGCCGCCACCCGCAAACGTGGGATCGTCGTCGTCAACGCCGTCGAGGGCGAGCCCGCAAGCCTCAAGGACCGCACGCTGCTGGAGTCGCTGCCGCAACTCGTGCTCGACGGCGCCGTCGCCGCAGCCGAAGCGGTCGGCGCCGCGGAGGTGATCGTCTGTGCGTGCGAGTCGGCCGACGTCGGCATCGAGAGCATCGCCTGCGCGATCGAAGAACGCGCAGGCGCCGGGTCCGAGCGCTCGCCGGGACTGCGCCTGGCGACGGCGCCGAGCCATTACGTCGCCGGCCAGGAGTCGGCGCTGGTCAACTTCCTGAACGGCGGTCCCGCTAAGCCGACGTTCACGCCGCCAATGCCGTTCGAACAGGGCGTCAGGCAGCGCCCGACGCTCGTCAACAACGTCGAGACGCTCGCCCACGTCGCGCTGATCGCCCGCTACGGCGCGGCATGGTTCCGTGAGCTCGGAACCCCCACCCAGCCGGGCTCAGCGCTGGTCACGCTGTCCGGCCCGATCGCCCATCCAGGCGTGTATGAGATCGAGCACGGCGCCTCGCTGTCCTCGCTGATCCGCGCTGGCGGTGGGGCGACCGCGCGCGTGCGTGGGGCGCTGCTCGGCGGCTACGCCGGCGCATGGGTTGGCGCCCAGCACCTGGACGGCGTCGCGCTGTCCAACGAACACCTCGCTCCGCTCGGCGCGTCGTTGGGGGCGGGTGTCGTGCTGCTGCTATCCGAGGACGCCTGCCCGGTCGCCGAAACCGCGCGCGTCGCACGCTGGCTCGCCGGCCAGAGCGCGCGCCAGTGCGGCCCGTGCGTTCACGGCCTGGACGCGCTCGCAACGACGCTCGAGGAGCTCGCCGGCGGGATCGCCGGGGCCAACGTCGTTCAGCGGATCGACCGTCTCGCCTCGCTTCTCGCGCAGCGCGGTGCTTGCGGTCACCCCGACGGAGCGCTCAACCCGATTCTCAGCGCGCTGGATGTCTTCCAGGCCGAGTTCGCCGATCACGCGCGACACGGGCCGTGCACAATCTGCTCGCGTCCCGCGGAGCTGCCGCTGCCCGAGCGGCCGCTGAGCGAAGCGACGATCCGCGACCTCCCCTCCCGTGTATGAGCCACCGCGTGCGCGTCAACCCGATCGCCTGCGAGGCGCACGGCATGTGCGCCGAGTTGCTCCCGGAGCGAATCACGTTGGACGAGTGGGGCTACCCGCTGATCGACGGGAGCCCATTGCACGGCGCGCAGGTCGAGCACGCGCTGCGCGCCGCCCGCGCCTGCCCGACGTTCGCGCTGCTGGTCGAGCGCAACCGCACGCGCGAGCGCTCACCCAGCTGAGCTCAGAACCTGGAACAGCTTCTCAGGCCGCGCCGGCGAGCATGTGCGTCGCGGCCAACCCGGCCCACTCGCCATAGGGGGCGAAGAACTCGCGCACCTGCTGTTCCTCGGCGCGGGCGCGCGGGTCACCGCCGCTGAGCAGCCTGCCGACGAGCTTCAGCAGCGTCAGATCACCGGCGGGCAGCTGATCGTGGCGGCCCTGGCCGTAGAGCGCGAGCATCTCTACGGTCCACGCGCCGATGCCCGGGATCGCGCGCAGCCGCCGCCAGGCACGCTCGTGCTCGCTGCTGTGCAGGTCGATGCGCCCGCGTGCGACCTCGCGCGCGGCGCGCACGAGCGCGAGCGCGCGGACGCCGGCAAGATCGAAGGACTCGAGCAGCGCGGGCGCTATCCCCGCCAACACTGCGACCGCGGGTAGGTCGCGTAGGCGGCCCTCCACCCCGTTCCAGTCGCTGCCGCGACGCCCCAACGCCCAGACCATGCGACGCTGGATCGCGACCGCCTGCTCGTACTCGATCAGCTGCTCGCAGATCGCCCACGCGAGCGCCTCGAACGGCTCCGGCCGGCGCGAGACTCGCAACCATGGGCGCCGGCGCAGCGAGCGCCCGATCAGCGGGTCGCGGGCGAACCTGCGCAGGAACCCGCGCAGGTCCTCGTCGACTCCCAACGCGAAGCGCATCCGCTCGATGCCGTGCGCCGCCGCCTCTGTGCTCGCCGCGCGCGCGCCGAACACGACCATGTCGGGCGCCGGCTGGGCGACCCGCACCACCACCGGCTGATCCCCGTGGTGCAGCAGTCGCTCGAGCACGCCGCCACGGCGGCGCAGCAGCCCGTCTCCGCCGCTGCGGCGCGGCAGCAGGAAGCTGCCCGCCACGCCCGCCGGCGTGACCTCGACGCGCAGCTCTGCCAGCCGGCCCAGCGAGCGCGTCTCAGCGATCGCCAGAGCCACCCAGCAGATGCACGTCGACGAGCAGCGAGCGACTGCCAACGATCTGCACCAGCTCGGCCGCCGGCGGGCGCGATCGATTCCCCAAGCGAGATTGGCTCCTCGCGCCGATGCGCCCGGCGCGAGCGCCCTTGGCGAGCGTGGAGGAGCGCTGCTGGCGGCGGTGCACGAGGCCGACGACCGCGGCACCGGCGACGAACCCGCCGGCAGCGACGGCCGCGGCCTGCACCACAGGGAGAACCACGCCGGCAGAGCGCCGCTCGCCGGGCAGAGCATCGGGCGCGGGCTGCACGGGCACGGCATGCGCTTGACCGACCAGCACCGGCAGCGCGTCGAGCACCTCACCGTCGCCCGTGACCGCCGGCGCATCCTGCGGCGAGGTTGACTGCGGAGACTCGCTCACCCGCGAAAGTGTAGAGGGCTGCCCTAGGCACCGGCGCAGGGCTGCCGAGACCCCTGGTGCAGAGCTGCCCATACTCCTAGCCAAGCGCGCGCTCATACACGCGGTAGCGGCGCACGATCTCGCCACCCATCCCCTCCATCGCCCGGTTCATCGGCTTGTTGACCTCCAGGATCCAACCCATCTCGCCGCCCTTCTGCGGCGTGCGCTCGGCGGCGTCGAAGTGCATCTCATAGAAGCGCGCGGCCACGCCTGTGTGCTGATAGGCAGGCTTGACGCCCAGCGCGAACACATACACCGCGTCGATCTTGCGCCGCTCGCGCAGCGCGGTCAGCCAGCCGAGTGGCAACAGCCGGCCACGCGGGCGTAGCTTGGCCAGCACCTGGTTGTAGTCGGGCAGCGTCAACGCGGCGCCGACCACCTCGCCGGTGTCCTTGCGTTCGGCCACCATCGCCCAGTTCTCGTCGAGGATCGGCTTCAGCTTCTTGGCGTAGTGGCGCACCTCGCGCTCGGTCAGCGGCACGAAGCCCCAGTTGCGCTCCCAGGCGGCGTTGTAAATCTCCAGGAAGCGGCCGACCTCCGCCTGCAGATCCTTCTTGCGGAAGTTGCGCGTCACGATCCCGTGCTCGGACTCAACCTTCGCGGCCATCTCCCAGATCGCGGGGTGGACTTTGTCGCGCCCGGTGACGCTCAGGCTCCACATGTACAGGTCCATCACCTTCGACAGACCCACGTCATCCTCCAGCAGCGACTGGTAGTAGCGGTGATGCCAGGGGTTAAGGATCAACGGCGGGCGCTCGAAGCCCTCGATCATCAGGCCCGCCTCGTCGTTGGTGGTGAAGCTCATCGGGCCGATCATCGTCCCGGCGCCGTGCGCGCGCAGCCACTGCTCGGCCGCGTCCAGCAGCCCGCGCGCGGCCTCCGGATCCTGCTCGCACTCGAACCAGCCCCACAGGCCCCAGTCGTTGCCCTGGAACTCCTGCAGATGACGATCGACGTGGGCGCTGATGCGCCCGACTGCGCGGCCGTCACGCCAGGCGAGGAAGTACTGCGCCTCGGCGTGCTCGAAGAACGGGTTCTTGCGCTGATCGAGCTGTTCCTTCAGATCCAGCAGCAGCGGCGCCACCCAGTTGGGCTCGTTACGATAGAGCCGCCACGGCAGCTTGATGAACGTGCTGAGCTCGCGCTTGCTGCGCACGGGCCTTATCTCGACTGCCATCGCGGCGGAACCCTATATGCCAACCTCAATCGACGTCTTCGCAAAGGTCCGGGGCCACGAGCGCGAGGAGTTGCTTCGCGCCGCGCGCGAAGCCGATCTGATGCCGTACTTCCGCACGGTCGAGTCGCCGGCGATGCCGGTCGTCGAGATGGAGGGCGCGCCGCGGATCATGCTCGCGTCGAACAACTACCTCGGGCTGACCGCCGACGAGCGCGTGATGAAGGGCGCCGAGGACGCGCTGCACCGCTACGGCACGGGTCTCACGGGCTCGCGCCTGCTGAACGGCACCACCCCTCTGCACCTCGAGCTCGAGCGCGAGCTCGCCGACTGGATGGATACCGACGACGCGATCGTGTTCACGACCGGCCACCAGGCAAACGTCGGCACGCTCGGTACGCTGCTCGGCCCCGGCGACACGGTGATCGTCGACTCCGCCGACCACGCGTCGATCCTCGACGGCGCGCTGATCTCCAAGGCGAAGATGCGCCCGTTCCGCCACGGGCGCATTGACAAGCTCGAGCGGGCACTCGCGCGCGCGGAGGGGGACGGCGGCGGTGTGCTGGTCGTGGTGGATGGGGTCTTCTCGATGGAGGGCGACGTCGCGCCGCTGGTCGACATCACCGAGCTGTGCGCGCGTTACGGAGCGCGCCTGATGGTCGACGAGGCGCACGGCGCCGGCGTACTCGGCGCGCGCGGCGCAGGCGCGTGCGAGCTACTCGGCGTGGAGGATCGCGTCGATCTGCGCATGGGCACGTTCTCGAAGTCGCTGGCCGCATGCGGCGGCTTCGTCGCGGGACCGGCGGAGGTGATCGAGTACCTGCGTATCTCCTCGCGCCCGTTCCTGTTCACCGCGTCCGCGGTGCCGGCTGCCCTGGGCGCGGCGCTGGCCGCGCTGCGGGTTATCCGTTCGGATGAGGGACCGGCGCTGCTAGCGACGGTGCTCGAGCGCGCGCGCTACCTCGCCGACGGCTTGCGCGCGCTCGGCTACCTGACGCTCAGCGGCGAGCCCGTGCGCAGCGGTCCCGGCGTCGATGCGCCGGCGCTGATGATCGGCACGCCGATCGTCCCGATCCTCGTCGGCGACGACTGGCAGGCAGCGTTGCTGTGGCGGGCTCTTTACGACGGCGGCGTCTTCACCAACTGTGCACTGCATCCCGCGGTGCCACCGGGCGGAGCGCTGCTGCGCACGAGCGTGATGGCCACCCACGACGTCGCCACGCTCGACCGCGCGCTCGAGGTGTTCGCGCGCGTCAAGCGCGAGTTCGAGTCAGAGCACGGGCCGCTGCCAGGACCGCAGGCCGGCTGACCCGAGCCATCGCCCCGCGCCTGCGCGGTTCGCGAGCGACGGCGAGCGACTTGTCCATTTCTTCACAAGTCGCGGCGCGATCGAAAAAGATCGCTTCTAGCGTACGAAGCGCTCGCCGCGCTGTTGACCGAAGACCCGCTCCTGGCATAGCTTCCAGGTGCGCTCTGCAAGACCGTTTGGGGGTTCGCCCCGCCACAAGGCCGTCGGGAGAGGGGCTAGGTGGCGGGACAGCCGCGATGCGTCGCGGCGGATCTCGTGCGGCCAAACAGGCGCGTAACTGAAAACCTCTAGCAAGCACGTTCTCGTCGCGTAACGCTCGCGACGAGAACCGGGAGAGTGCCGAATGAACGCGACAGCGACGGTTGCCCCTGCCGGTCCACAGCACATGCGCGCCCTTGAACGCGCAAATCAGGTTCGTCTCGCCCGCGCGGAGCTAAAGCGACGCGTGGCAATCGGCGAGCTCCACGTCGCCGAGGTGATCCTCGAATGCCCGTGGGAGGCCGAGAGCATGGCCGTCGCCGACCTATTGATGAGCCAGCGCCGCTGGGGTCAGACACGCTGCCGCAAGTTCCTCGCCCAGGTCCCGATGTCCGAGAAGAAGACGATCGGGTCGATGACCGAGCGTCAGCGCCGCACGCTGGCCGCGATGCTGACCTCTGTGAACCGGGGTCGCGCGTGGACCGCGACCCCCTGGCTAACGGACAACCTGACGACAGCTTGAGCTGCCACCAGCCCGCGAGCATGCCGATCAGCCCGAGTCGCGGGCGGACCTCCCAGACTCCGCATACGCCCTGCCCGAGATCGCGCACGGGCAGGCGTGCGAACTTGTAGCTGCCCGGATCGAGTTCCATGCGACGCAGTTGCTCGCGGGCGCGGCGCTCGCGCTCGACACGTTCCTCCACGCTCGCGCGCAGCTCCTGCACGCTCACAGCGAGCCGATCGCGCACGCGCTCCAGCTCACCGAGATCGAGCAGCGTCGGAGCGCCCGCATCGGCGCCGGCGACCGCGACAGGTGCGGAGATGAACGGGAACCGCTCGGCGACGATCGCCGAGCGCGTCGACTCCAGTCGCGCGATCTGCGCCCGCAGAGAAGCTCTGGCGCCGCGCTCGTCAACCTGGACCTCGCGTGTGGTGCTCGCGGACTTGCGGCCGGTGCGCTCGCGACCGCCAATCAACACCTGATTGCGGTCTACTCGATCGATGACTTGCTGCTTGCCGTAGGTCACACCCACCTCCTCGCCGGCAAAGCACAAGTCTACCAGCGCATGCACGCGCGGTAAGGCGGTTGGAGACGCGCTCAGGATTGCTCCAGCGCAGCACGGCACGTCCACAGCGACTCCTCCGCATACAGGGTCGGCACCCCTGCGACCTGGACGGCGAACAGCGTCAGGCGGAGCGTGTGGGCATGTGGCTCGTGCCCGGGCGCCACCGTGCCAAACAGGATCGCGAGCGCCGTGGATTCATCAGCCACGACCAGGCGCCCGGCCGGCAGCAGCGGCGCGTCCGCGGAGCGGCCCAGCGGCTCGCCCTCGTCGCTCGCGCGAATCCCGAGCTGGCCGTCGACCGACTCCGCGTCGAGCGCCCACACGGGGACGCCCGTGTCGAGCAGGGCGATCGTCAGCACGTCGTCGAGCAAACCAGCAGTGAGGAAGCCGCCACGCAGCATCCGCTCCATAACGGCGGCCTCGATCGGCGTGCGCACGGCATCGGGGTCGAGGCCGATCTGGCGGTAGAAGACGCGGTATGCGCCCGGGACGGGCTCCCGGCGTACGCCCACCGCGCGGGCGCCGCGAAAGCGATTGGACAGTTCGCGCAAACGTCCGTGTACCTCCGGCGGCGAGGCTCCCGTGAGCGGCTGCACACGCGTGTGCGACGCCTCACCGACGAGCAGACGCAGCCCTGGCAGCTCCTCTTCGACCTCGCGTGCGCACCAACCCGGGATCGACTCGCGGGTGCTCGGGGCGGGGTCGGCGTGGTCGCTCAAGCGGCCGGCTCCCGCCATCCGCGCGCTCGCGACGCGGCCGCCAGCTCGTTCACCCGCGCCCGCAGGTCGGCAAGCGACGGGTTCGCCAGCAGCGCCTTGCTCTGCACGACGCCGCCGGGATAGGCGAAGTTCACCTGCGGGCAGCTGAACACTTTGTAGAGCGCGGCGACCGCCCCGTCGCTGTCGAGGCCGACCGGCAGCGTCAGGCCTTGCGTGCGCACCAGCCGGCGCAGCTGGGCGCGTTCGCCGCGGATCGCGATCGCCGCGAAGCGCACACTGGGGAACTCCACTGCGAGCGTCTGCATCTCGCCGAGGACAGTCGTGCACGAGCCTGCGTCTATGAACAGCGCGAGCACGACCGGGCCCTGTTCGTAGAGCTGGCACACGTTGAGGATTTGCGCTCCGCGCTCGGCGCATGCTGGCACGCGCCCATCGGAGCCCTGGTTGGCATGGGTGGCGATGTCCGCGTCGCCGGTCAGGCTTCCGAGCGCCAGGGGCACCGCGAACGGCGCGAGCCTCTGGCCCGGCGCAATACCGGTCACGTCGGTGCGGTGCACGAACAGCGAGTTGACAAAGATCGCCACCAACAGGACGACGCCGAGCACGCCGGCGTAGCGTGCGTAGCGTGGCCGGCTCACGGCCGGACCCACGCCTGACTCGCCCGGCGTCGCACGCCGACCGGGCGCCTGCGAGCATCGCCTTCTCCCTCCGGGGAGGATGCCGCGGCGGCGTCCGCGATCACGAGCGTGGCTGGAAGCGCAACGAGCACGCCGACGAGCGAGACGCTCAGATCGATCAGGGTCACCAGGCCGAAGTCGCGCAGCATCGTGATGTCCGACAGCACCAGCACGCCGAAGCCTGCGATCGCGGTCACTCCCGACGCCGCCACCGCGGCGCCTGTACGGCGGTAGCTGCGGCGCAGCGCCTCGACGGTGTCGTAGCCCGCGAGCCGCTCCTGGCGATGGCGCTCGGACAGCAGCACGCTGAACTCAGTCGAGATCGCGATCACGAGCGCGCCAAGCGTGACCGACATCGGGTTCAGCGGTACCCGGACGGCGAACAGGATCAGCGCCGACCATCCGCTCGCCAGGGCGATCGGCACGAGCGGCACGAGCGCGCGACGGCGGTCGCCGCGGAAGGCGAGCAGCAGCACGAGCGCGACCGCGGCGAGCCCGACCAGCAGCGTCTCCAGGCGCCGCCACGGGTCGGCGACCTCCGATCCCGACTGTGCGGCGAGCACCGGCAGCCCGACGAGGCTCGCGCGTACACCGGCCGGGGGATGCAGGCTCGAGCGCATCTGTTCGATCAGCTGCTGCTGCTGGTCGAGCCCCATCACGCGGATGCCGAATGCGAGCGTCGCGACGCGCCTGTCGGGTGTGATCACATCCTGGGAGAAGTACGGCGGGATCACGCCGAGCAGACCGTTGATCTTGCGCTGCGAGAGCTCGGTCGCCCTCACGGAGCCGGATGTCTGTTCCCCGAACAGGTCCGGCAGCGAGAACGCCGGACACAGGCGCGCCCTGCTGCAGCCCTTGGCGGCGCTATAGCCGAAGCGCGCGAGCACGGCCTTCTGGTAGCCGATCATCCATTCGATCGTCGACGGCTTGGTCAGGTCCTTGCCTTCGACCATCAAATCGAGTTCGCCCCCCACGCCGGTGATCCGCTCGACGGTGTTGAGGTTCTGCAGCGAGCCGAGGTTCTGCGGGACCAGCTTGGTGATGTCCGTCTGCACCTTGGTCTGGGTGTCAAGACCCCAGCCAAGCACCGCCAGCGCCAGCCCCACACACAGAACGCGCCCGGGGCGGCGTATCGAGCCGACGAGCGCGGCGTGCGCGACCGCGCGCGTCAGGACGTTGTCCGCGACGAGCTCGCGTGCGCCCCGCCACGCGGCCGCGAGAGCGCCATCGGCAAGCGCGCCCGTGCGAGCGAGCTGACCGCCGCCCGAGGACAGCGAGATCGCCGCGGCCCCGGCGCTCAGCGCGCACAGCAGGGCGATCGCCACGCCCACGACCAGCAGCACGCCGAAGCCGCGGACCATTGGCACGGGTGAGAGCAACAGCACGAGCATCGCCGCTGCGCTGGCCGCGGCGGCCGTCGCGATCGTCGGGGCACCCGCGGCCGCCGCACGGCGGACGACCTCGGGAACGTCTGGAGGCGGACCGCCGAGCGCACTACCGGGCGGCGTGGCGGTACCGAGCTCGGCCTGCTCGGCCACGCGCGCCTGAAACTGGATCGCGTAGTCGACGGCAAGCCCAACTAGCACCGGCAGCACGGCGACGGAGGCCACGGTCAGCGACGCACCTACCGCCGACAGGGCGCCGAACGTGAGCGCAGCTGCGAGCAGCGCGAGCGCCAGCGGCAGCAATCGCGGGCGCCCGGAGAAGACGAGGCCGAGCGTCGCCGCCATCACCAGCAGCACGGCGATCAGCAGCAGCTCGATTGAGTGGCTGATCGAGCTGGTCAGATCCGCGACGATCACGGGCTCGCCGGTGACGAGATACGTCTCGCCGTGCGCGAGCTGCCACTGCGGCATGCGCACCGCCTGTCGAATCAGACCGATCGTCCTGACCCTCGCCGCTTCCGAAAGACCGGCCTTCATCCGCACGGACACGAGCGCCGCGTCCGGGCTCGGGAACAGGTAGGCGAAGCGCGACTTGGGCGTGCCGGCGCGCTTGGTCGAGTCGAACACCACGTCCGAGACGAAATTGGCGTTTTCGATGCTCGGCTGAGTCGTCAGGCCGTGTTCGAGCGCCTGGGTGACGACGTTCGACTTGAATTCCGCGAGCGTCAGCTTGCGTGCTTGGTGGCCCAGCGTGCGCGCCTGCGAGCCGGGCAGTCCACGCGCGAGCGCGGCGCGGTAGATCGTGAGTTCGGCCTGTTTGGCCTGGGCTTCAGCGCCCCGCGTCTCGGCGAGGAGCTGTTCGTTGATCCGTTCGGCGGCCTCGCTGAGGAAAGTGCCCGGCCCGAACACGACCTTGACGGTCCTGGCGCGCGCCAGCTGCCCGCATGGGCCGTTCACTCCGCCCTCTGTGGGGAGAGCGCGCGCGGGCACGTTGCCCGAGAGGCAGCCCTCCAAGCCGAGCAGCCGCTCGATGTCCGAGCTCAGCACCAGCTGCTGCAGGTTGCCCTTCACCAGCACCGCGATCGGCTCTTCTCCGAAGTTGCGATAGAAGCGCTGCGTCGCCTGGTACTCGGGACTCGAGCTCGAGACGAATGTGCTCGTCGCAGCCGTAGGACGCAGCCGCAACGACAACCCCGCGGCCCCCAGGCCAAGCACCACTGCGATCGCGAGCACCAGCCGCGGCCGCCGGGCCGCACCACCCGCTAGGGCGGACAGGGCGCGTGAAGAGCTCACAACTGCAGGCTACCGGCGGCCAGCGGCCGGCGACGACGCGGCCCCAGGGGTTTACTCCATGCCTAGTGGGCCCGTCGATTCGCCGGAGAGGAACTGGCGGACGAACGGGTTTTCGGACGCGAATAGCTCTTCGGCGGGGCCAGATTCGACGATCCGCCCCTTCCACAGGACCGAGATGTGCTCAGCGACGCGCCGCGCGCTCATGATGTCGTGCGTGATCACTACGTAGCAGCCGCCGTTCTCGGCGTGGACCTCCTTGATCAGCTCGCAGAGCAGCGCCGTGCGCACCGGGTCGAGGCCCGAGTCCGGCTCGTCGAAAAGCACGATTTCGGGGTCGAGCACGAGCGCGCGTGCGAAACCGGCGCGCTTGCGCATGCCGCCGGAGAGCTCGTTGGGCATCTTCGCGCCCTCGCCACCGAGGCCGACCTCGCGCATGCGGCGGTTGACAATCTCGGCGATCTCGTCCTCGCCCTTCTCGGTGTGCTGGCGCAGCGGGAAGGCGACGTTGTCGTAGAGGTTCAGCGAGCCGAACAGGGCGCCGTCCTGGAAGAGCACGCCGAACTTCCGGCGCAGCTCGAACAGCTCCGCGTCGGGGAGGCTAGGGATCGAGCGCCCGTGCACGAGCACGTCGCCCTCGTCCGGGTACAGCAGTCCGACGATGTGCTTGATGCAGACCGACTTGCCGGTGCCGGAAGGGCCGATGATC
Source organism: uncultured Solirubrobacteraceae bacterium (assembly GCA_963735615.1). Classification (GTDB taxonomy): domain Bacteria; phylum Actinomycetota; class Thermoleophilia; order Solirubrobacterales; family Solirubrobacteraceae; genus Palsa-744. The sequence goes on along the minus strand of CAVTLO010000003.1, from coordinate 424,153 downwards.
ATCGAGATCTTGCCCTCCGGCAGGCCCATGTTCAGCCCGCGCAGGACGTGGTTGCGCCCGAACGACTTGTGTACGTCGATGAACTCGATCGCGTCCGGGGCCTCGGTGGGGCGAATCGTCCCAGTGTGGTACTGAAACTCGTCCGCCTCGCCGTCCCCTGCCCGGCGGCCGGGCTGCTCGGCCGCCATCGTCAGCCCCCGATCGGAGCTCGTGGATTGGTGCCCCAGAAGATCTCGGTGCCGAGCATGCCGATCAGGTTAACAAGGATCAGGTTGAGCACCATCGACTTCGCCGTCGCCTTGCCCACCCCGACCGGCCCACCACTGGCGTTGTAGCCGTAGTAACAGGCCACGAGCACGATCGCGGTAGCCATCGTCATGCCCTTGATCACGCTATACAGGAAGTCCGTTGGATTCTGGAACTGCCAGAAGATCAGCAGATAGCCGCCGCTGGAGGTGTAGCCGATCTGGTCCACGACACCGAGGTAGGACGCGAAGAACGCCACGCCGATCGCGCCGATGTACATGAACGGCAGCACGATCCACGCGGCGAGCAGCCGCGTCGCGCACAGGAACACCATCGAGTCGACGCCCATCACCTCCAGCGCGTCGATCTCCTCGGAAATGCGCATCGCGCCGAGCTCCGCCACGATCCCGGTCCCTACCTTCGCGGCCATCATGTACCCGAACGCGTACGGGATCGCCTCGCGCAGGTTGCACCACGCGGCGAACACGCCTGCGTAGTTGGGGGTGCCGGTGGACTGGTTGAAGTAGGCAGCCTCGATCCCACACGTGCCAAGTCCTGTGATAAACACGAGCGACCAGATCACCGCGGTCGAGCCGACGATCAGGATCCCCGACTGGCGCAGTGCCTCGCCGAAGAACCTAAATACGCGCAGGCTCCACACATCGCGCACGATGGTCCCCGTGAAGCGGCCGATCTCACCGGTCGCCGCGAGCCATTCGCGCGGCATCACGAGCAGTTCGTTCACTTGATCACCAGGATTTGCGGATGGGTTGCGAGCAGCGTCTGCGTGAAGACGTAGTTGAAGGCGCCGATGCCCAGGAACGCGATCACGACGGCCTCGTTGACTGCGCGCCCGACGCCCTCGGCGCCGCCGGAGGCGGTCATGCCCTTGTAGCAGCACACGATCGCGATGATCGCGCCGAAGACCGTCGTCTTCAGCACCGAGCCCCAGAGGTCGGTGACCGACGCGTTTGCGAACAGCGTCCCCCAGAACGGGCCCAGCGGCTGGTCGTTGGCGATCGACGCGAGGATGCCACCGAAGATTCCGAACAGCAGCGCGTAGATGTCGAACAGGCCGGTCACCACCATCAGCGCCAGGAAGCGCGGCACGACGAGGTTCTTGACGGGGTCCACGCCGAGCACCTGCAGCGCGTCGAGCTCCTCGCGAACCTTGCGCGCCCCCAGATCGGCGGTGATCGCGGTGCCCGCCACGCCGGCGAGCACGATCGAGGTGATCAGCGGGCCGATTTCGCGGATCGCCGCGAGGACGAAGAATCCGCCGAGCCGATCGAGCGCACCGAAGATCCTCAGGAAATCCGCTGCCTGCAGTCCCGGCGCGCCGTAGTTGATCGCCACCGTGGAGATCAGCAGCGGGAACCACACGAGACGCAGCGTGAACAGGAACTGGGAGACGAGCTCTCCACCGTAGGGATACGGAGGCCGCAGCGCAGACCAGATCGTGCGCCCGGTGAGAATCATCATGTCCCCGAATTCCTCGAGCACGTGTCTCGCCGGGTGACCCACCCGCTCGGCGACGCTGCGAACCATCTTCTCCCTGCCCCTCCCTCGGGTTGCCCTCAGTGGTCCAGCGAACTCTACGCGATGCGCCCCCCCTACGCTACCGCTGGCGTACGCCCACCCCATGCGGAGGATGAGCCGACACGCACCTACCTCCAGCCCCGCTGGTATCGTGGCGCGATCGTGAGGGGAGGGCGCAAAGGCTTCTGTGCGGTGCCGCTTCGCGCTCGCTACGTCCGACGGTGGGCGCCGCGGGCAATACCCTTGCTCGCGGTCACTGGCTGCTCGCTACTCGTCGCCGGATGCGGAGGCGCCAGCGGTCAGGATGCCGGCGAACCAAAGGGCACGTTCGCGATGCAGGTCCTCCACGCCAGATTCCCGACCGCACAGGCGATCGCGCGCCAGACGGAGTTCGTGCTGCCGGTGCACAACAGCGGCAACAGCACGGTGCCGAACGTTGCCGTCACGATCGACTCGTTCGACTACACCTCGAGCTATCCGCAGCTCGCCGCCGACAAGCGCCCGGTGTGGGTGATCGAACGAGGGCCCGGCTTGGTCGCCTACCCGCCGGTGGAAAGCGAGCAGGTGAGCCCGCCCGGTGGCGGTCAGACCGCGTACGTCAACACCTGGGCGCTCGGCGCCCTCGCGCCCGGTGCAACGCGCACGTTCGTATGGCGGGTCGTGCCCGTCAAGTCCGGCAGCTACACGGTCCACTACACCGTCGCCGCCGGGCTCGCCGGCAAGGCGAAAGCGCAGCTGTCCTCAGGTGGTCCGGTGCAGGGGCAGTTCGCCGTCCACATCAAACCGGCCCCCGCGCCCACGCACGTCAACCCGAAGACCGGGCGCGTCGAAGTTGGGCAGTACCCAGTGACTGCGGCGGCGCCGTAGAAGCCGAGCTCGATAGTCGGGTACGCGCCGACAGGCGCGGCCCGACGAGCTCATACAAACGGGTACGGCGCGGCGCCGGCACGTTTGGCCGACTGTCGAAATAAGACCCCCTCCGATTTCGCCATCCGGTGATCCCCTTCGGCGCGCTTGGCATTACGATTGCGTTCGGCCCCGCGCTCGCCGCAGCCGGCGCACCCCACCCCTTCTTCAGGAGGAATCGACCCCACCCATGCCCAGGACACGCCAGCAAAACGTCACCGCCGCGCAGTGGAGCGCCAATGGAGCCGCGCTCGGCTCCAGCGACCTGACCGTCCCGGATAACCAGGTCTTCGGGGCCAACGTCTTCTCCCCGGCGGTCCAGCGCCGGCGCCTGCCAAAGCATGTCTACAAGGCACTGCAGCGGACACTCGCGCGCGGCGAGGCGTTGGACACCTCGCTCGCAGATGCGGTCGCACAGGCGATGAAGGAATGGGCGTTGGAGAAGGGCGCCACGCACTACACCCACTGGTTTCAGCCGCTGACGGGATCGACGGCCGAGAAGCACGACTCCTTCTACGGACCGGCCGGCGATGGCACGGCGATCGCGGAGTTCTCCGGTAAGGAGCTGATCCAGGGCGAGCCCGACGCCTCCTCGTTTCCGACCGGCGGCATCCGCGCGACGTTCGAGGCACGCGGCTACACCGCGTGGGACCCGACGAGTCCGGCGTTCATCCTCGAGAACCCCAACGGCGCGCTGCTGTGCATCCCGACCGCGTTCACGTCTTGGACGGGCGAGGCGCTCGACCACAAGATCCCGCTGCTGCGCTCGATGGACGCGCTTTCGGGCGTGGCGATCTGCGCGCTCGAGGAGCTAGGCGTGGACGACGCCGCACGCGTGTTCACGACGATCGGCTGCGAGCAGGAGTACTTCCTGATCGACGAGCAGTACTTCTTCGAGCGCCCTGATCTGCTGACGACCGGACGCACGCTGTTCGGCGCCAAGCCCCCCAAGGGACATGAGCTCGACGACCATTACTTCGGCTCAATCCCCGAGCGCATCCTCGCGTACATGCTCGAGGTGGAGCTCGAGCTGGCCAAGCTCGGCGTGCCGATCAAGACCCGTCACAACGAGGTCGCGCCGAACCAGTACGAGGTCGCACCGATCTTCGAGAACTCGAACGTCGGCGCCGACCATCAGATGATCACGATGCAGATCATGCAGAACACCGCGCGTCGCTACGGGCTCGTGTGCCTGCTGCACGAGAAGCCGTTCGCCGGCGTTAACGGTTCGGGCAAGCACAACAACTGGTCAATGGGCACCGACACCGGCCTGAATCTGCTCGACCCGGGCGACACGCCTGCGGAGAACCTGCAGTTCCTGTTCTTCTGCGCGGCCGTCATCCAGGCCGTCAACAAGCACCAGGCGCTGCTGCGCGCGTCGATCGCGAGCGCCGGCCAGGACCACCGGCTGGGCGCCAACGAGGCGCCGCCGGCGATCATCTCGATCTTCCTCGGCGCCGAGCTGGAGAAGGTCTTCGGCGCGATCGAGGCCGGCAAGGTGCAGCCCTCCAAGCCAGGTTCATTCCTCGGTCTGGGCACACCCGTGCTGCCGCCGCTGCCGCTGCACGGGGGCGACCGCAACCGCACGAGCCCGTTCGCGTTCACAGGCAACAAGTTCGAGTTCCGCGCCCTCGGCTCGAGCTCCTCGCCGGCATTCCCCAACACGGTGCTCAACACGATCGTCGCCGAGTCCGTCGACGAGCTCACGGACAAGCTCAAGAGTGCGCTGAAAGCCTCCGGCGCAACGCTCGAGAAAGCCGTCACGAGCGTGGTCAAGGAGGTGTGGGCCGCCAACAAGCAGATCGTGTTCGACGGCGACGGTTACTCCGAGGAGTGGCACAAGGAGGCCGAGAAGCGGGGTCTCGCGAACCTACGCACGACGCCCGACGCGCTGCCCTGGCTGATCGAGAAACAGACGGTCGCCGCATTCAAGAAGTACAAAGTGCTCTCCAAGCGCGAGCTCGAGTCGCGCTACGAGGTGTTCACCGAGCAGTACGTGATGACGATCAACATCGAGGCTGAGACAGAGGCCTCGATCGGCCGCACGATGCTGCTGCCGGCGGCGGTGCGCTACCTGAACGAACTCCAGCCGACCGGCCTCGAAGACCTCGTCGGCGAGCTCGAGCCACTGATCAAAGAGCTGCACTTCGCACAGCTCAAGCTCGAGGACGCGAACCTCGACGAAAACCACCCCGAGGGCTCCGCCCAGAAAGAGGCGCTCTACATGCGCGACACCGTCATCCCAGCGATGGAAGACGTACGCGATGTGGCCGACCGCCTCGAGAAGCTAGTCGCCGACGACCTCTGGCCGCTGCCGAAGTACTCGGAGATGCTTTTTATTAAGTGATTAGTTCGTAGCTCGGGTGACTGACGGCCGGGGGGCCATACGCGGCCGTCAGTCACCCACTCTCGTCCTCAGACCAGGAACTGGCGCTGGCCGATCCGCTCGCGGTAGGTGCAGTCGAGCACCTGCGGGCAGCGTCGCAACCATCCGTAGTCATAGCCGGGTTGGACGCCGACGACGATCGCCAGCTCATAGTCTTCGGGGCCAAGGCCGGAGGCGTCGCGACGAGGGTCGGGGTCGACCCCTTCGATCTCTTCGCCGTCGACTCGTAGCACGGGCACGAGCGGGTCGTGGAAGTCCACGTGCGCGCCGTCGGCGAGCAGCCGCGAGATGATCTCGACGGCGGGCGCGTTGGCGCAGTCGGCGACGCCGGGCTTGTAGGCAGCTCCGACGACGATCACGCGTAGGTCGCGCATCTGGCGCCCGGATCGCTGCAGCAACTCGTGTGCCCGCATGGCCACGCGCGCCGGCCGACCGGCAACTGTGCGCAACGCCTGCTCGGTGAGCGTCGCCGGGCGGCCGCGCTCACGCAGCGAGTGCAGCATGTAGTGGGGATCAACGCCGACGCTGTGCCCGCCGACTCCCGCCGACGGGTAGTGCGCCATGAAGCCGTACGGCTTGGTTGCGGCCGCGTCCGTGATCTCGATCGGATCGAGCGACTGTGTCCGGCAGGCGTCCGCCATCTCGAACGCGAAGGCAATGTTCACGGCCCGGAAACCGCTCTCGTACAGCTTGACCATCTCGGCGGCCGCCGGCGAGGAGACACGGTGCAGGCGCTCGGAGATCGGGCGCAGCAACTCCGCGGCGTGGGCAAAGCACGCCTCTGTCACGGCTCCGACCACGCGGGTTGTCTGTGACTGCTCGGACGAGACGCGCGTACCCGGCTGCTCGCAGTCGGGTACGCCAGGGTCGACGCGCTCGGGCGAGAACGCGATGAACACGTCCTCGCCGACACTCAATCCGAGCTCGGCGAGCGGCTCCGCGAGCAGATCGCGCGTGCTTCCCACATACGTGGTGGATGTGAGCACGAGCGTCTGGCCCACGTGCGCGTGCTGCACGACCGCCGCGCATGCACGCCTAAGCGCTTCGGTGTTCGGGCGCCCGTGCCGGTCGACCGAGTTAGGTACGCAAATCAGCACCGCATCTGCCGCACCGAGGGCCTCGTAGTTCTCGCTCAGGATGAAGTCCTCGTCGGGCAGACAAGCTCTGAGGTCCTCGGGGTAGTCGCCGCGCAGCTCGGTACGCCCGCTGCGGATCTCGCTTAGACGAGCCGAGGAGCCGTCGATGCCCACGACCCGCATACCAGCGCGGCGCAGCGCGATCGCGCTCGGCAGCCCTACGTAGTCGAGACCGACGACCGCGACCAGCGCCTGAGCACCGCCGGCTTCGCGTGTGATCCGCGCGCCGCCCGCAACGTTCTCCCAGAGGGTCTCACCGCCGCGGGCGTGCGCGGTCTCCTCGATCCGATCCGTGACTGGTGCCTCAAGTAGAAACTGCGGTGTCATCGTTTTATCCCCCTACTCGCTTGGCCTTCGCGGGGGAGTTTGCACCCTCGAAAGACGCTCCCAAGAAATGTTCAACACTTGATCGAAGCTTTCGTCCCGACGGGCGTACACGCATGCCGGCCGCTTCGGGCAAGGGCCTGCCCGAAGGGGGACGGACGGCCGGTCGAGGGTCCGCCAGGCGATCACCGACCAACGCTTGCGCGACGCTCAGCCAGCAAGCAGCGGCGATGACCAGAGCCTCTGATCCTCGCCGCCGAGGCGCCAGATGCCGACGGCCAGGCCGTGGGCACGCCCGATCTTCAGCAGGGCGAGAACCGCGTGCGCGTCGAGGTACCACACCCGATGAGTGACCCCGTCGACTGTATAGGTGAAGGTCATCTCCTGCGAGGCGCTGTCGCGCGACGGCGTGGCGCCGACCGAGCGAGCGAGCGCGGCGATCCCCGAGTACTCATATGCGGTCGCCTGAGTCGCCAGCGCGCCTTCGGACCAGTCGAGCCCATACATCGGTGCGCCGAGGACGAAGCGCGAGGCATGCGGCAGCGAGGCGATGTAGCGGGCGATCGCTTCGGCTTCGCCGAGCGGCGCGATCGGTCCCGGCGCGGAGCCAGCCCAGTGCGCGCCCCAGGCGAGCACGAACACCGAGTCGGCGGCGGCGCTGAGCGCGCGATAGTCGTAGAGGCCGGTTGCGATCGTCGGGCCTTCGCCGATGACGCCGTCGACGACGACCGATAGCCGCTTGCGATGCGCATGCAGCGTTCGCGCAAGCGCCGCGACGAACGTGCTCAGCGCTTCGCGGTCTTCGGCGCCGTCGTTCTCGAGGTCGAGATTGAGCCCTCCGTACAGCGCGTTCCGCGCGATCGCGCCCAGCCGTGCCAGCGTCGCTGAGCGTGTCTGCGGGTCGGTCAGGATCTGGTGCACGGTCGCTCCGTCCTGGCAGTTGAAGCGCGGCATCACCGTGATCCCGTGCGCGTGTGCGTAGTCGGTGATCGTCGGGATGTCGGCGCCGGCGATCTGTCCGCTAGGGATCTCGCAGTTGAAGTACGTCGGGTAGAGGACGCGGATCGCGTGCGCGTGGGCCTTCAGATCCACCAGCGAGTCGGGCGCGCTCGAGAGCAGGAACGCCTGCAGCGCCACGCGATGCCTGGCGCGAGCAGGGGCCGCGTGCGCGGGGGCAGCCGCAACGACGGCGAGCGCCAGCGCGATCAGGTACGCGGCGATCGCACGAGCGCGGCGCGCGTGCAGGAGCGACACGCTTACCCTTCGCCGCCGAGCTCTGGCAGTTCCCAGATGCTCTGATCCTCGCTACCCAGGCGCCACAGGCCGATGCCCAGTCCAAGTGAGTCCGCGAGCGCTGCGCGCGCGCTGAGCGACTGCTGGTCGACGTACCAGACTTCGTGGTGAACGCCTTCGCCATCGGTGTAGGCGAAGTGCGGGCTCTGCGCCGTCGCTTCCCATTCCGGCGTGATCCCGAACTCGCTCGCTAGCGCCGTGATTTGGTTGTACTCCAGTGGCGTGCCGGGATTCCCGGGACCGCCGCCGTTGGCCCAGTCGATCCCGTACAGCGGCATGCCGAGCACGAACTTGCTGCGGTTGGGCATCGTGGCCGTGTATTCGGCGACGCGCTTGAACCACCCGTATTCGTCGATCGACCCCGGAGCGGAGGTCGTCCAATGCAAGCCCCAGTCGAGCACAAACACGTAGTCTGAGGGACCGGACAGGGCCGCGTCGTCGTACATGGCGGCGCGCCCCGTTTGGATGTTGTAGTACTTCGCGGTGACGTCCGTGGAGAGCTTGTCGCCCTGGGCGTGGAGCCGTTTGGCCAGCAGCGTGATGAATTCTGTGAAGGGGTTTCGCTCGCTCGGCTGGGCGCCCTCGAAGTCGATCTGGATCCCCTGGTAGCCGTCGCTCGTGCACAGCGCGGCGAGCTCGCCGATCATCGCTTCCCTGGCGCGCGGTTCATTCAGGATCTGGTCCTCGTCGGTGACGTTCTGGCAGTTCAGGCGAGGCATCACGGCGATCTTGCGAGCCGCCGCCCAGTCGGTCTCGAGCGCGTCGTTGCTGCCTTGCACTTCGCCGCCTGGACCACATTCGAAGTAGGTCGGATAAACCACCCCGATCTGCTGGTAGTGGGCCTCCATGTCGAAGAAGCTCTGATCTTCAGAGGCAAGCAGGTAAGCCTGCACGTTGCCATGCGTAGGGGGCGGTTCGGCGGTGTGCACCGTAAGTGGTTCGGTGGGCTGGCTGATCGCCCCGAGCGAGTCCACGGCGGTGACGGTGATCTGATATTCGCTGGAAGGTGCGAGGTCCTGCAGCGTCATTTCCGGCGTTGTTGTCTGGCCAACGGGGATCTCGTTGCGGAACACGCGATAGCCGATGATCGTGCCGCTCACGGCGGTGCTCGGCGTCCAGCTGAGGTGCGCCGATTGGCTCGTGACCTGGCTGGCTTGCACCGCGGTTGGCGGCGGCGGCGGCGTGTGCGTAGTAACCACCGTCAGTTCTGGCGAGGGCGCGCTCAGACCTCCATTGGAGTCCAGCGTTCGCACCGTGAACGTGTAGCGGCGCGCTGACGCGAGCGCGACCGTGGCAATCTGGCCGTGGATCACGCCTACCGCTTCTCCGTCCTTGTAGAGCATGTAGCCGACGAGCGTCGCGCCGTTGACACTGCCTTCGTTCCAGGAGAGCGTCGTCGAGGTGTCGCTGACGCTGACGGCCGCGAGCAGCGAGGGAGCGATGGGCGGGGCGTGTTCGGCCGTCTGGCTCATCGGCGCGGTGCCGGCGATCGCCAGGTGGGGCTGGGCGGCAATCACCAGCGTCGCGCTCGCGGGACCCACGTTGCCCCGGGTGTCGACCGCGGCGACGCTTACGCGGTGCGAGCGCGCGGGGCTCAGGCGCAACGCGAACGTCAGTCCACGCGTCTGCGCGACGACCGCGCCGTCACGCTCGACGCGGTACCCGGCGACGGGCGCGTCCCCGCGTGACGCGGCGCGCCAGTCGAGCGTCACGCCGCTCCCTGAATGGGCACCGATGCGCAGCCCCGCCACCCGCCCGGGCGCCCGAAACACCAGCGTCGTGCGCAGCATCGCCGAGCATGCTCCCGGACGGTTGGGGTAGCGCGTCTGAACTGTGTACGTGGTCGGGCGCCCGGGCGTGATCCTGAGGACGATCGAGCTGCTCGTCGTCTGGCCGACGGTGCGTCCGGAGCGCAGTACGCGGTAAATGATCCCGGCGCCGCCCGAACCGCGCGGAGCGCCCCAGGTCAACCGCGCATGCGTGCCACGCAGCCGATACACGCGCAGACCGTGGGCGACCCTGCCAACACATGCTGCCGCGGCGCCATGCACCGAGCCCGAAGCGCTCCGCCGAGCGGACGCAGCAGCCCTCAGTGGTGCGCCCGGAGCGTCGGGTGCGGCAAGTACGCAGAGCGCCAGCAGCGCCAGCGTCAGCGCGAAGCGAGTCCGCTGTACGAGACCGCCCGTCATGGTGTGCGCCGCTCCTGGTCGCGGGACGCGGGCCGTGGCGCTTGCAGGCGCCGCACCTCGGCTCGCGCCTCGCGCCAGAGCTTCTCCGGCGCACGCAGCAGCGCCGGGCCGAACAGGACCACCGGCAGGATCGACGCGGGCAGCAGCGCCTTCGCGAGCACGCGCTCCAGCGAGCTCATCGCGCTCCGGCCGTCGCCGGCCTGGTCCCCCACGCGGCCGTGCGACAGGTGGCGATCGCGTAGTAGGTCTGCCAGAGCATGATTCCCAGGTAAAAGAACACGAACAGCACGCCGTAGACCCACACGAGGCTGTACTCATCCTGGAAGAGGACGTAGTAGAGCGAGTAGACCATCGCCAGCGAGTAGATGCCGGCGAGGTACACGAGCGGCAACGTGCCACCGTGGGCGAGCGGCCCCCACACGATCGCGTGGATCGCCGCGACCGGCGCGATCAGCGGCAGGACGATGCTCAGGTAGGTGAACAGCGCGGCGACGGGATGCTTGCGCCAGATGAAGCGCGCCACCAGCAGCGACTCGCGCGTCCAGGAGCGCTTCCAGCGCGTCTGCTGGGTGACGAACGCGCGGAACTTCGCGGGTACGATCGTGTGCGAGACGGCGCGCTTCTCGTACACGATGCGCCAGTCGCGCAGCACGCAGTTGGTCAGCGAGCGGTCGTCGCCAAAGGTCGACTCGACACCGAGGAAGCGCTGGTTCTCCCACCACTCCATGCGCGGCAGGATCGCCTCGCGCCGGTAGGCGGAAAAGCAGCCCGAGCAGCAGGTGACGGCGTTGAACACCGACTCGGCGGCCTTGACGACGCGAAAGGCGACGAAGTAGCGCACTGCCTGCATGCGTGTGAGCCAGCTCTCGCGGAGGTTGAGCACGTTCGCATGCCCGCACACTGCGCCCACGCGCGGGTCCGCTAGCGGCTGCACGAGCTTGCGCAGGGCGTCGGGCTCGACGACCGAGTCGGAGTCGACGAAAACGATCACCTCGGCGACGCTCGCGCGGATGCCGGCGGCCATCGCCGCGCGCTTGCCGCGGTTCTCGGGGAAGTCGATCACCCGCACGCGCCCGTCGGACTGCGCGGCGACGCGCTGCATCTCGACGAGCGTGTCGTCGGTGGACCCGTCGTTGACGACGATCAGCTCGAGCTTCTCGGGCGGGTACTCGAGGGCGAGCAGCGAGCGCAGCGAGTCGCCGATCGCATCCTGCTCGTTGAAGGAGGGCATCACGATCGCGATCGGTGGCTCGAGACCGGCGTCGGGCTTGGAGCGGTAGAAAAGGCTGAACAGGAAGCGGCTGAGGATGTAGCTGGCCACACACACGCTGTAGACGCCGAAGAACACATTCGAGAACATCAGGCCGATGAACGCCACCTTGTAGGCCATCACGGCGACGATCAGCACGACGAGGTAAACGCCAGCGAGCAGCTTGAGTGCGCGGTTCACAGACATCTACTCAGGGCACGAAGCGCTGCTGGCCCGCGAGCGTGCGGTAGGTGCAGTCGAGCACCGCTGGGCAGCGTGCCAGCCAGCCGTAGTCGTGATCGGGGTGGATCGTGACGAGGATCGCGAGGTCGTAGTCTTCGGGGCCAAAGCCGGAGGCGTCGCGTCGCGGGTCGGGGTCGACGCTATGCAGTGCCGTGTCGCTCACCTGCAGCACGGGCACGAGCGGGTCGTGGTAATCGACGTGCGCGCCTTCGTCGCGCAGCCGCTCGATGATCTCGACCGCCGGCGCTTCACGACTGTCGGCCACGCCTGGCTTGTAGGAGGCGCCTACGATCAGCACGCGCGCCTCCCCCAGCCGCGCGCCTGAGTCGACGAGCAACTCGTGCGCGCGCCAGACGACGTGCCGGGGGCGGCCGGCGATCTTGCGCAGTGCCTCCTCGGAGATCGTCGCGGGCCGACCGCGATCACGCAGCGGGCGCAGCAGGTAGTGCGGGTCGACGCCGATGCAGTGCCCGCCGACGCCCGCGGAGGGATAGTGCGCCATGTAGCCGTACGGCTTGGTGGCGGCCGCGTCGGTCACCTCGATCGGGTTCAGATCGAGCGTGCGACAGGCTTCGGCCATCTCGAACGCGAGCGCGATGTTGACCGCGCGGAAGGTGTTCTCCTGCAGCTTGACCATCTCGGCGACCTCGGGGGAGGAGACGCGGTGCAGCCGCTGGCAGGTGTGGCTCAGGAGCTCCGCCGCACGCCGGAAGCAGGTCTCGCTGACGGCGCCGAGGACGCGGGGCGTGCGCAGTTGCTCGTGCTCGGCGACACCCGGGTCGATCCGCTCGGGCGCAAACGCCACGTAGACGTCCTCGCCGGCGCGCAGCCCGCGCTCGGCGAGCGGGTCGATCAACAGCTCGCGTGTGGTGCCGACATATGTGGTCGAGGTGAGCACAAGCGTCTGCCCCGGGCGCGCGTGGCGAACGACCGCGGCGCACGCCTGTCGCAGGATCTCGGGGTCCGGGCGCTGCAGCGCGTCGATCGGCGTCGGCACGCAGATTAGGACCATGTCGGCTGCCTGGAGCGCGTCGATCCGATCGGTCAGGACGAAGCCATCGTCGTCGAGGTGGCCGCGCAGCGCCTCCTGCTCTGAGCCCAGCAGCTCGGCGCGCCCGTCACGGATCTGCTCCAGGCGGCGGGGAGAGGCGTCGATCCCGATGATGCGGGTGCCCGCGCAGCGCAGGGCGATCGCTGTCGGCAGGCCGACGTAGCCGAGACCAACGACGGCGACGACCGCCTGCTCGCCGCTCCTGCGTTCGGCTCGCTCGAGCGTCTCAGTGCCGAGATCGGGCTGCCCTGTGTCCTCGCCGGCGAGAGCCTCGAGTGCGAGCTCCGGTGTCATAAGTTCCCCCTTGGTCGTCTGCGCTTGTCGATCGAGCGTGCCCCGCTCGGTGGTCATCGCGGCGCAGTGTGCACACTCGCGGCGAGCGTGCAAACGCGTTTGGACGCTTGACGTACGCGCGGCCCCCTGCGGCCCACGCTGCCCGCCCCAAACGGGCAGCCGATGTTGCCCGGTGGGTGCATCGCGGGCCCGGCCCAGCTGATCGTCGTGGCGTTGTTAGGCTCAACTGTCATGCGTGACTTCCGAGATGCAATCGCCAGCCATGTCGTCGTCTACGACGGCGGCATGGGCGCGACGCTGGAGCAGTTCGAGCTGACGAGCGAGGACTACGGCGGCCTGCCGGGGAAGTGCCACGAGGCGCTCGTGCTCAACCGGCCGGACGTGATCGAAGGCGTGCACTCCTCGATGCTCGAGGCCGGCGCCGAAGTGGTCGAGACCGACACCTTTCAGGGCTCGCGGATCAAGCTGGGCGAGTGGGGACTCGCCGACTACACGGTCGAGATCAACACGAAGGCCGCCGAACTCGCACGCAAGGCGGCGGGCGAGCACCGTTTCGTCGCCGGCTCGATCGGCCCGACCGGCTACCTGCCGGCGTCTGAGGACCCGTCGCTCGGGCAGATCCGCTTCGGCGAGCTGGTCGAGGTCTTCACCGAGCAGGCACAGGGCCTGATCGACGGCGGCGCGGATTCTGCTGATCATCGAGACCGCGCAGGACATCCTCGAGGTCAAGGCGGCCGTGTTCGGCGCACGCGCGGCGTTCAAGAGCAGCGGGCGCACGCTGCCGATCCACACGTCGGTGTCGCTGCTGCCCAACGGCGGCAAGATGCTGCTCGGCACCGACATCTCCGCGGTTCTCACCACACTGGAGGCGCTGAGGGTCGACGTGATCGGCCTGAACTGCTCGACCGGCCCGGAGGACATGCGCGATGCGATCCGCTTCCTCGGGGAGTTCTGCCCGGTGCCCGTCGCGTGCATCCCCAACGCGGGCCTGCCGCTGCAGGGGCCCGACGGCGAGACGATCTTCCCCGAGCAGCCCGAGCCGCTGGCCGAGGCACTGAAGGAGTTCGTGGAGCGCTACGGCGTCGGCATCGTCGGTGGCTGCTGCGGGACCACACCCGCGCACATCGCCGCGATCGTCGAGCGCGTCGACGTGGGCGAGGATCGGATCAAGGTCGCCGCCCGTCCCACCCCCAGGCCGCCGCACTTGTCCTCGATGATCGCAGCCACACCGCTCGCGCAGGAGCCGGCGCCGACGATGGTCGGTGAGCGGGTGAACTCGCAGGGCTCGCGCAAGGCCAAGGAGCTGCTGCTCACGGATGACTACGACGGGCTCGTGCAGATCGCCGAGGATCAGGTGACCGGCGGCGCGCACGTGCTCGACGTGTGCGTGGCGCTGACCGAGCGCCAGGACGAGGACGAGCAGATGCGCCTGGTGGTCAAGAAGATCTCGCTGACCCAGCCGGCGCCGATCCAGGTCGACTCGACCGAGCCGGAGGTGATCGAACGCGCCCTCGAGCAGATCCCCGGCCGCGCGATCGTCAACTCGGTCAACCTCGAGGCCGGCCGCGCGAAGCTCGACCGCGTCGTCCCAGTCGCGCTCGCCCACGGCGCCGCGCTGATCGCGCTGACGATCGACGAGGTCGGGATGGCCAAGACGGCCGACAGGAAGGTCGAGATCGCCAAGCGCATTCGTGACTTGTGCTGCGCTGAGCACGGCCTTGACCCGGAGCTGTTGATCTTCGACTGCCTGACGTTCACGCTGACGACCGGCGATGAGGAGTGGCGCCCGTCGGCGGTGGAGACGATCGCTGGCATCAAAGCGATCAAGGAGCAAATCCCCCACGTGAAGACCTCGCTGGGGGTTTCGAACGTGTCCTTCGGCGTCTCGCCAGGCGCGCGTGCGGTGCTCAACTCGGTGTTCCTGCACCACTGTGTGGACGCGGGCCTGGACCTGGCGATGGTCAACCCCAACCACATCACCCCCTACTCGGAGATTCCCGACGAGGAGCGCGAGCTGGCCGACGACCTCGTGTTCAACCGCCGCGAGGACGCGCTGGAGAAGTTCATCGAGCACTTCGAGTCCAAGGGCCCGGAAGACGAGGCGCAAGGCGCGACCGACCCGACCGAGGGCATGGAGCCGGAGGAGGCGCTGCACTTCCAGATCCTGCGTAGACGCCGCGACGGCGTCGAGGACTGGATCGACAAGAGCGTCGAGAAGATCGGCGCGGTGCCGACGCTCAACGAAGTGCTGCTGCCAGCGATGAAAGAGGTGGGCGACAAGTTCGGCGCCGGCGAACTGATCCTGCCGTTCGTGCTGCAGTCGGCGGAGGTGATGAAGCGCGCGGTCGCGCAGCTGGAGAAATACCTGGACAAGATCGAGGGCTACACGAAGGGCACGGTCGTGCTGGCGACAGTGTTCGGCGACGTGCACGACATCGGCAAGTCGCTCGTCAACACGATCCTCACGAACAACGGCTACACGGTCGTGGACCTCGGCAAGCAGGTGCCGATCCAGACGATCGTAGACGCGGCGCAGGAGCACGAGGCGACGGCGATCGGCCTCTCGGCGCTGCTCGTCTCGACGTCCAAGCAGATGCCCGCGTGCATCCAGGAGCTACACGCCAAGGGCCTCTCCTACCCGGTGCTGATCGGCGGCGCGGCGATCAACCGCGCGTTCGGGTACCGCGCGCTTTACCCGGGCGGCAAAGACTCCGAGGAGATGTACGAGCCGGGGGTCTTCTACTGCAAGGACGCGTTCGAGGGCCTCGCGGTGATGGACCAGCTAATCGACGCCGAGGCGAGCGAAGCGCTCGCCGAGAAGCTGCGCGCGGGCGCGAGGGCGTTCCGCGAGAAAGGCGAGGAGCCGGTCGAGCAGGTCAACCTCGCCGATGACTCGGTGCGCTCTCCTGCCCGCACGGACGTGCCCGTGCCCGCTCCACCGTTCTGGGGCGTGCGCGAGATCCCGGTGGACCTCGACGAGGTCTATCGCCACCTCGACACGCACGTGCTGTTCAAGCTGCACTGGGGCGGCAAGGGCGTCAAAGGCGAGGCGTGGCAGACGCTGCTGCGCGATGACTTCCGCCCGCGCCTGGAGCGGATGTGGCGCGAGCAAACGTACCTGCATCCGCGGGCGCTGCTTGGCTTCTTCCCGTGTTACTCGCTCGGCAACGACATCATCGTGCTCGACCCGGAGGACCACACGACGGAGCTGACGCGCTTTGTCTGCCCGCGCCAGCCGAAGGGCGACCGCATCTGCCTGGCCGACTTCTTCCGCCCTGCCATCGACGACAAGCCGCCCGTGGAACTTGACGTGATCGCGGTGCAAGCGGTGACGGTCGGCTCGGAGGTGACCGAGCTGATGGCGAAGCTCGAGGCCGAAGGCGAGTTCGCCGAGCAGCTTTTCGTGCACGGTCTCGGCGTGCAGACGGCCGAGGGGCTGGCGGAGTGGCTGCACTACGAAGTCCGGCGCATGCTCGCCATACCGCTGACACAGGGACGCCGCTACTCGTGGGGCTATCCGGCGGTACCCGAGCAGTCAGAGCACCTGAAGGTCGAGAAGCTACTCGATCTGAAACAGATCGGGATGAGCATCACCGACGGCTACGCGCCCGAGCCGGAGCAGTCGACGCTCGCGCTCGTCGCCCACCACCCGCAGGCGATCTACTTCGGCACGCGCCAGGGACGGCTGCTCCCCGATGGCTCCCCCGACGACGTGATCCGCGGCTCCAACCGCGACCCATCACTGTTCGGCGAGCTCGACGACGGCGATCCGCCGGAAGGGGCTGTGGAAGCCGAGGACGAGCCCGCGATGGCGGGCTAGGCTACACGTCGCCCGGCGCGGCCTCGCCCGAATCAGCAACGTCCGGCGCGGCGACCTCGGGCGCTGGCGTCCAGTCGCGATGCCCGAGCCTGACGGTGCGATCCCTGTCGAGGACGGCGCGGATGCCGTGCGCTTCGAGTGCGACGAGCTCACGCAGGACATCGTCGTTGCCGGCCAGCTGACAGGAGACGCGAAACGTCGGTTCCTCGCCGCCGTGACGTCTCACCTCAAAGGTGATCTTGCTCGATAGCGGGACGAGCCGCGTGACGAGGTCGAACGCGTCGGCTGGAGTGAAGTCGAGCCAACTGCGATCCAAGCGTTGGACGAGCGGCGACGCTCTGCCGCGGGATTCGGCCGAGACCATGCTCCTGACCTCTATGTGGACTCTCTCGGCGTCGGCGTCGAAGTCGAGCAGGATGCGCGCGGCGACGCCCTCGCTCTCACGCACGAGCCCCAGCAGGATGTGCTCGGTGCCGATGTAGTCGTGACCGAGAACGAGCGCCTCGCGCAGCGCGAGCTCCAGGACCTTCTTGGCGCGCGGCGTAAACGGGATCTGCCCGGAGGTGACCTCCTCGCCGGAGCCGACGATCCGCACAACCTGCCCCCGGACCAGCTCGACGGTGATGCCGAGGCTCTCCAACACGCGCGCGGCCAGACCCTCCTCCTCGCGCAGCAGCCCGAGCAGGATGTGCTCGGTGCCGATGTAGTTGTGCCTGAGCGTCCGCGCCTCCTCCTGCGCGAACACGACCACCATCCGCGCCCGTTCGGTGAATCGCTCGAACATGACTTGAGACTAGCCGGCCGGCGCGACCTGGCGGCCGACTGAAGCTATGCAAGCTATGAGTCTTCGCGGGGCGGCGGGCGGAACAAAATCCGCTTGACCTCACCGGCGGTGCCGCCGCCGAGACGCAGCGCAGTCTGGAAGCCCTCGCCGCCAAGCTCGCCGGCGTCGAGCGCGCGGCGCAGCTCGTTGAGCGCGGCGTGGTCCTCCTCGCGAACCTGCTCGCGCGCGGTCTCGAGCAGGATCAGGTGGCGCGGGCGCTTGAGCGCGGCGGCGATGCGCACGAACGGCTCACGCTCGCCGACGTCAAGGCCGTCGGCACCGAGGACGACGGTCTCCCTGTTCTCTACGCGCTTGGATACGGCCGCACGCAGCAGCTCGTGTGCGCGTGCGTCGAGCTCGGCCTCCTCGACGCGCCCGGCGAGCAGCGCGCGGACCTTGCCGAGCGAGAGCATGCTGGCGCGGTCCTCGATCAACCTGTCGAGGAAGCGGTCGCGCTCATCCAGCGATGCGCTGACGACGATGAGCAGGCTTCCGGGCGAGTAGCGCAGTCGATCGGCGGGTGCGAGCACGCGGCAGTGGACGGTCAGATCGGCGGGTCGCGGCGGGGCGCCGTCACGGCGGGGACGATCGGAGGACCAGCCGGTCCGCTCGTCGGCGGAGATCTTGACGCTGCGCGCTTGAGGTCGAGAGGCCATACCCTCATCATGCCGTAAACGAGCGGCGGTCCCGGCAGTTGTCGTGCGCTACCCGGGTCGGGCACCCGGCGCCCGCTTCGGACGCTGCACTCGGGCTCAGGTCGGCGGGTGCGAGGACGCGGCGATCAGCGCGAGCTTGGCGGCGCGATCGAGCTGTTTGATCCGCGCCTCCTCGCGCCGGGCGGCGGTGCGGTCGGCCATGGGCACCGCGAGCGCAAGCGCGACAGGCCGGCGGCTGGCGGTGTAGCGGCTCGCCTTGCCTTCGTGGTGGCGAGCGAGTCGCCGCTGCACGTCGGTGCTCCAGCCGGTGTACAGCGAGCCGTCGGCGCAGCGCAACATGTATACCCACGCGTCGGCCATCAACGACTTAGGCGATCTCCGAAAGCGAGACAGTGCCGACGTTGCCGGCGGGCAGCGGCGCGAGCGTGACGGGCGCGGCGTGCATCGTGCGCAGGCGCACCTCGCGCCAGGAGAGGCCCTCGTTGACGAGCGCGGGCAGGCCCATGACGAGCGCAGTGGCGAGCTCGACGGCCTGCAGGACGATGCCGTAGGCGATGGCGTCGGGGGTGGAGACGTGGTAGGCGCCGGCGAGCACGGCGACGCAGGCGGCCTGGAAGACGCCGACGTTGGCGGGCGTGGCGGGCACGACGGCGGTGACGTTGACGGCGAAGAGGACGGCGGCAGCAGCGGCGGCGGCGCCTCCACGCGGGTGGAGCCCAAACGCGGTGAGCAGCAGCCAGCAGGAGAGCCACTGCAGCGCCCAGGCGCCGAGTTGGGCGCCGGTGGCAAGGGCGGCGCGGCGCGGCTGGGCGAAGACACGCAGGCCGTCGCGCAGGCGCACGAGCGTGCGGCGCAGCGCGATAAGCAGCGCATGCAGCCGCCGCGAGTGCGAGCGAGCGGGAGGCGCGACTAGGATCGGCGCAAGCGAGCGCGCTAGCAGCGCGAGCAGCGGGGCGAGCGCGATCAGCAGCAGCGGACGATCATGCCGGTCGAGGTGGTTGACGGTGGAGAGCGTGACGCCGCCGAGGATGACGAGCGCGAGCAGGTTGAGCAGCGTCTGGGAGACGATGGTGCCGAGCACAACGGGCAGCGTCTCGCGCGCGCGCCCGAGCCGGCGGGCGACGATCAGCGCACGTGAGGACTCGCCGAGGCGGGCGGGCTGGGTGGCGGACATGAGCACGCCGATGAAGGTGCCCTGCATGGCGTCGCGGCGTTTGGCGCGGCGCCAGGTTGGCGCGGCGGCGAGGATCGCGTGCCAGGAGAGCGCGCGGGCGAACATGGCGGCGCACATGAGCGCGAGGCCGGCGGCGATCAGGCCGGGCTTGGATGCGAGCAGCGAGGCGGCGACGCGGGCGACGCCGACGCGCTGCAGCGCGAGCGCGGCAAGCGCGGCGCCGGCGAGCGAGCTCGCGACCACGCCAGCGCGGCGCAGCGTGCGCAGCCGACGCGGGCGCCCGACGAGCGGCGGCCCGGCGGGGACGAGCGAGGGCAGCCGCTCGGCGGGTATACGCGGCAGCAGGTCGGCGGGAGCGAGGCCATGGCGGACGGCGGCTCGCCCCAGCGTGGTGGTGGGCGAGCCAACGCGCAGCGCCTGCTCGTAGCAGTCGAGCACCTCGGCGGCGACGTGTGGCCAGGCGAAACGCTCAGCGCGCTCGCGTGCGGCGAGGGCCATGCGTGCGCGTAGGCGCGGGTCGAGGGCGATCCCGCGCAGCGCCTCGGCGAGCGCGAGCGCGTCGCCTGGAGGCACGAGCAGGCCGTCGTGGCGGTCGCGCAGGACGTCGCGGTAGCCGGGGATGTCGGACGCGAGCACGGGCGTGCCGGCGGCGAACGCCTCGGTGAGCACCATGCCGAAGCTCTCGCCGTGCAGCGAGGGCGCGCAGAGTACGTCGGCGCGGGCGAGCTCGGCGAGCTTGCGCTCCTCGGAGACCTTGCCGAGCGCGTGCACGCCGCGGTCGTCGAGCATCATGTGGGCGACCTCCTGGCGGCTGGCGCCGACGAGCGTGAGCGTCGCGGGGATCTCCTCGCGCAGCGCCTCGAACGCGTGCAGCAGCACGGGCAGGCCCTTGCGTTCGACGGCCTGGCCGACGAACAGGATGCGCAGTGCCTGTCTACCGTCGCGCGTCTCGGTTTGGTTATGTGGGTCAGCGTCGTGGCGGGACTCGCCCGTGGGCTGGTGAGCGAGCGCGTCGCTGGACGCAGCGCCGTCGAGCAGGTGGACGCCGTTGGGGATGATGCGATAGCGCCCGCCGTAGAAGCGCCGCGCGGTCCAGGCGGCGGCCTCGGAGACGGCGATGCGGGCGTGCAGGCGGTTCATGCGCCGTCGCCCGCCGAGCGGCCCGGCGGCGAGGCCGTTGGTGAGCAGGTTCTCGGAGTAGGTGTGGAAGGTCCCGACGAGCGGCAGCTGGCCGACGCTGGTGAGTGCGTCCCAGGAGAGGAACGGCACGACGGGCTCGTGGATGTGCAGCACGTCGTAGCGGCCGTGGCGCAGCTCCTCGCGCATGGCGAACACGGCTTGCGGGGCGAGCGCCATGTTCGAGACGGCGCCGTTTGCGGGCACGCCGACGGTGCGCCCGAGCGAGACGAAGTCCTTGCCGACGGAGCGTGGCTGTGGGTACGCACCGCGATGCAGGCGCCGGGAGAGCGCATCGTCGGGGTCGAACGGCGCGAGGATGCGTGCTTCGTGCCCCGCGGCGCTCAGCTCGGAGGCGAGCGCCTCAATGTGGCGGGTGACACCGCCTGGGTAGGTCCACGAGTACGGCGACAGCAGCGCAATCCGCACGACCTCACACTCTAGCCGCCGGCGAGGATCAGAGCCCACCCGCCCCACCGCCCCACCCACAACCATGCTCTGGACTGCCGTCCGCTCCCACTCGTGGCGGCTGCGATAATCGGTGCGTGAGCACGCGCCATTTCGTCAAGTACACGTTCCTGAAGCTCGACCCGGCGTGGCGGCGGCTGGAGGGCGAGCGTCGCGCGCAGGACAAGCGCGAGTTCGCGGCGGCGTGCGAGGACTTCGCGGACGGGCACCTGCTGCAGAGCTTCTCGCTGGTGGGAACGCGCGGAGATGCAGAGCTGCTGCTGATCTCGGAGGCGGAGAACCTCGACCGCATCCACGAGTTCCATGTGGTGCTGGCGCAGAGCGGGCTGATGCAGTGGGCGCAAATCCCGTACTCGTTCCTGGGGATGCGCAAGAGCTCGGAGTACTCGGAAGACGAGCGCGTGGTGGCGCGCGGGTTTCGTGGCCGCTATGTGTTCGTGTACCCGTTTGTGAAGTCGCGCGAGTGGTACGCGCTGCCTGCAGAGGAGCGCTGGCGGATCATGCAGGGTCACATCCAGGTAGGCCGCGAATACCCAGGCGTGGACAACCACACGACGTACTCGTTCGGCCTGGACGACCAGGAGTTCGTGGTGGCGTTCGACACCGACGACGTGGGCACGTTCCTGGACCTGGTGCAGCGGCTGCGCACGACCGAGGCTTCGCGCTTCACGGTCCGCGACACGCCGAGCTTCACGTGTCTGGCGATGTCGTTGGAGCGCGCGTTGAACGCGCTCGACGGCGAGCCGGTGTCACTCGAGGCCGCGCTGCCGGCGAGCTGAGCGGACAGCTGGTGGCCAGACGCACAGCGGCAACGCCTGCCGCCAGACGCAGGGCCACGGCGACGCCGGCGACGCCAGCGGCGCAGCGCAAGGCGACGGCATTCCTGCGGGCGGCGGACCCGGTACTCGCGCGGCTGATCGACGCGGTCGGCCCGCTGGGGGACCCGCGCAAAGGCAGGCCGGACCATGACGATCACTACGGCGCGCTGGTGCGCTCGATCGCCAGCCAGCAGCTATCGGTGCTCGCGGCGCGCGCTATCTACGGGCGCCTGACGGAGCGCTTTGGCGTGCGCGCGCCGACGCCGCAGGAGATCCTCGACGACGACCCCGAGCAGCTGCGCGCGGCGGCGGGCTTCTCGCGCGCGAAGGTCGGCTACCTGCGCTCGCTGGCCGAGCACGTGCTCTCGGGCGAATTGGAGCTCGAGCGCCTTGACGAGCTGAGCGACGAGGACGTGACCGCGGAGCTGGTGGCGGTCAAGGGCATTGGCGTGTGGACGGCGCACATGTTCCTGATGTTCCAGCTCGAGCGCCCCGATGTGATGCCGGTCGGGGACCTCGGCATCCGCCGGGCGATCGAACGCGCGTACGGCCTCGACGAGCTCCCGGACGCGCCGACCATCGAGGGGATCGCCGCGCCCTGGCGCCCGCAGCGCACGCTCGCGTGCCGGTATCTGTGGCGCTCGCTGCAAAACGCGCCCGCTTAGCGTCGCGGGGGCGGCGCCGGCAGCCGCCTGCGAGCCCGTGCAACCGCGGAGGGACAGGGCGGGCGGCTATCTCTACCTCTTGGCGGACTTCTTCGCGCCCCTGGCGGTCTTCTTGGCCGTGCTCCCGTACTTTTTGCGGGCGGCCTTTTCGCACGTAACGCGCTTGCCCTTCTGCTTGTCTTTCCTGCAGGCCTTCAGGGCTTTGGCGAGCAGTTGGGCCTTTGTGACTTTGAAGCCAGCGACGCCTTTGCAGCCGGTGACGGTGACGGGCGTGGTCTGCTTGATGAACGCACCGTTCTGCCCGGTGATTTCGGTCGGCAGCGAGATGCTCCGTTTACAAAGGTTGAAGTCTTCCTTTTCGGACACGCTGGGCGTGAGCGCCGAGTGCGGGCCGGCGGGGAAGATCGTTTCGAACTTCGTGAACGGCGCGTCGGGAGCGCTTTCGAATTTCGAGTAGGTGATGCCGGCGTGGATGTAGGTCTTGCCGTCGAGGACGACCTTGACGCCTTCGCCCTGCAGCACGAACTCGACGTCCGGGAATTCGGCGCCGTGGGAGACGAGGTACGCGGGGCCCCGCAGGGGGTTCTTGAAGACGGGCGTGTGCACGATTCCTTCGCCGATCACCGAGCCTTCGTCGCAGGACGCGGGGTTGGCGTCGAAGACCGCTGCGACGCAGGCTTTCTGGATGGTCGACAGACGCGAGGGCAACACAGAGGGAATCGTCAGGTCCACCTTGTGGATGTTCGCCTGTCCCAGCCCGGGCGATTCGACGGTGACGGAGAAGGTCGTGCCGTTCTGTTTGCTGCCCTGCCCGACGACGGAGGCGGTGAGCTCGGGTGCGAATGGCAGGCCCGCGCAGTTGGTCGCTTGGAAGGGCGTCGAGACCGCCGCGCTCGTGCCTTCGTAGCCGGTGAGCATCCCGGCGATCGCCATCTGGCTGCAGTTCGTGGGGTTGAACTCGAAGCCTGGCCGATCGACAGTGACATTGAGCTGTTTGATCTGGGCGGGGGTGCCCTTGACGAACTGAGGCAGCCCCTGGAAGCTTGTTTGTTCGCCTTCCGTCGCCTGCAACGGGAAAAACCTTGCATCTTCGGTGTCGATCGTCGCTGCAGCGGTTTCGGGGTTGATGCTGATCGTGGAGCGCACGACGATCTTGCCGAGGTCGAACGGTCCTGCCTTTGCCTGCGTCACCGCGGAGAGGCCAAACGGGGCACCGTCGTAGGGACCCGTGAGGAACACTTCGCCGGGGAGCGTGTCGGGATCACTGCCGAGGCCGGCGCTCGCCGTGGAGTGCCCGATCAGACTTTCCGGACCGCAGGCGCCTTCCGCGGCCTGCGGTTCACCACACGGCGCGACTGACGCGAGCACGGCGGCGAGGCCGGGGGGCAGCTGCATGGCGATCGTCTTCAGGGTCGCATCGCCGTCGGGCACGCCGATTGTGAGCGTGAACGGGGTGAAGCCGGCCGCCTGGCTGCTCGTGCTGCCCGCCTGGAAGCTCGGCGCGAACGGCAGCGGACCGGAGGCCGGACACGGTTGGCCGTCGGCGTTGGGCGTGGTCTGGAAGCTCGACGATCCTTGCACCGAGGCTTCACCTGTCGTGGGTGCGAACGACGCCTTGGTTTCGTAGCTGCGACAGAACGCCGGGGTGCTCTGCGAGGCGCGTTCGCCGTTGAACAGGTGCAGCTTGAGACTTTCGAACGGAAGCGGCGGCGTGTTCCTGAAGACCGACACGAGCTGGCCCGTCCGCGGGTTGAGCGTCACTTCGCCGGCGAGCTTGACGCGCGTGCCGGACACGGGGTCTTCGGCGATCATGTAAAGCACCAGCGGCGAGGCGAACGGGTTAGTGTCCTGTTCGGCAAAGTACACGGCGCCTTTGAGTTCGTTTTCTAGCAGCGGCGTCTTGATGTTGACGGTGCCAACCTTCGCGTCTTGCGGACACACGGCGGCAGCAGCGTTGAAGCTTTCGTTGCCCAGTTGTTCGGATTCGAGGGAGCCATCGAAGCCGACTCCGGCCGCGGAGCACACCGTCAGGCCGTTGGCCGCACCGGGGTTGGCGACCATCCCTTCGGGAAGCGCCACGGTGGTGCTCTTGACGTCGGCCTCGGCGAGCCCGGTCGCCGACAGCGTCGTGTTCTGCGGGACGTTCACTTCCACGCTCAGCCCGCTGGGCCTGCTCGCTTCGCGCTGATCGGGCTGCGCCCTGATCGCGGGTTCGAACGGGAGCCGTTCGCAGCCTTGCAGCGCCTCTGGGTGACTGGCGGGCAACCCACCTTCCTTCGGTTCGAGTTGCGCTCCCGGCTTCCAGGACTCGGCCTGTACAGATGTCGCGAGCGGTTGCCCGCAGGTGGTTGTCGGCATGATCAAATATGGAGGCGGGTTCGACTGCGCCGAGGGACAAGGCGGACGCGGTTCGAGGCCTTCGACGTAGAAACCACTGCCGAGACACTCCCATCCCCGCGCACTTTCGTGCTGTTCGGCACCCGGCACGCCCCAGACGGTTACGACGGTGCTCAGTACTTCGGCGGCCTGCGAGCTGTTCTCAACCTTGACTTCGGCGGCGTAGCCTTTGCCGGTCTGCAGCGAGGTGTCAAGCACCACTGGCACTTTTTCGAACACGAAACCGAAGCGCGCAGGCTCGCCTGGCTGAGGCACCAAGTTGAAGACGGGTGTGGTCGCCGTGGTTTGGTTGAAGAAATGCGGTTCTTTGAAAGTCACGACGGCGGCTCCGACCGCCGAGTCTGCCGGACAGAGGTTGCTGTTGCCCGCGCGGAGCGTCGCGAACTGCACAGCCGAACACTGCGGGAACACGCTCGCCTTCGTGTCCGCGACCAGGCCCGGCGGCAGCGTCGTGTTCAGGTCCCTCAGCAGCGCCGGCGCAGCGGGATATTCCTTCTTCGACCCCGAGAAGCGATCTACGCCAAAGGTCTGGTTGAGCTCGATCGTGGTCGTCAGTTGGAAGGGGTGCCCGCCCGCCTGCACGGCCTGTGAGCCATCTTCTTCTTCGGAGACCAGTTCATAGCGTTCGACGCCGAAGCCCGGAGTGGCGGGGCTGATGGTGATCGGACGCCGAACGGCCTTCGGCGGCGTGCCACCCCCTTCGACTTTGACTTCGTTTTCCGCGGATCCTGCCGAGCTAGCGATGACCGGTACGTGCACTTCGATCGCAATGAACGGCGGCAGCGTGCCGACGAAGGCGCAGTGCGGCATGGGCAGCATTTCGCAGTGCGTCAGAGGCAGTTCGTGCGCGCCCTGGTCATCTCCCCCCCGTCCCACTTGCCCTTCCATGGGCCCCGCCGCTGTTATCCCGGTCGGCAGCGCGTCGCTAATCCGCACGGGGTTGCCTTCAGTTGCAACGATCGGAGCGTCGCCGAGGTTGATGAGCACCGCGACGATCTCGCCCTTGCCGCCTGGAGGCAGGTTCGTGGGGGCAGATCTCGTGACGATGTCCCAGCGTGGCGCGGCGGCGCGCGCCGTGGCAACGCCCACGGACGCGAGCAGGCCCACGGTCGCTAGGAGCGAGCAGAGCAGGCCGCTCACGCCGATCCACGTATGCCGTATCACGCGCATCGCCTGCTAACGCCCCCTCGTGGACGCGTTGGCGCCGGACCGGTACTCGGCGCTCGACTTCTTTGCCTTCGCGACGCTCGCCCCGTATTTCTTGCGTGCCTGCCTTTCGCACGCGAGGCGCTTGCTTTTCTTCTTGTCCTTCTTGCAGGCCTTGAGGGCTTTTGCCAGCAGCTGCTTCCTTGTGAGCGTGGGTTTGACTTCGTGTTTTTCGGATTCCACGGCGCTCTTCGCGGCGAGGTTACCCGAGCCGGAGGCCGCCGAGCTGGCGGGCGCGCCGTAGCTCGGCACCGAGGAGCCGCCACCTTTGCATTCCCCTTCCGATTCGCATGGGAGAGGCGGAGCCGACGCGGGCGGCGGGCACGCTTCTTCGGCGCCGGGACCGCTGCAGACGCGCGCGTCGTAGATGTCGAAGGCCTTGTCGGGGTCTTGCGAGGACAGTTTTTCGCTCGTGAGGAAGAACACGTCGTTGCCCGTTTCACTCGCGTCGAGGAACGCCGATTCCTGCTGGGAGCTGCCGGAGGAGATCAGCGCGACGCAGCCGCGTTCGGCGTTGCTGACCTGCAACAATCCGCACCCGCCGACGGCAGTGGGCTCGTACTCGTAGACGTCCTCCTTGCCGTTGCTGGCCTGCTTGACGAGCGCGTCGGGGCTGTTGAAAAACAGTCGCCCTTCGTTGCTCAGATAGTGCGACTGGTAGAGGGCTTCGTTGGAGTTCAGCGGCGTCCAGCCCGGGACGCTCGCGGCCAACCAGTGATCGAAGCTTTCGGTGCTGTCAGGCGACCAGACTTCGGGGCGATCGACGAGCAGTCCCCGACCTTCGCCGGATTCCTGAACGTCGTGAACCCCCACCGGTTGCGCCCCACTCGGGTTGCACGACACACATGTCAACGATCCCGCTTCGGTGCCGAGATCTTCAGGTGCGTGATAGAGGAAAACCTCCTCGTCGGGCGCGCCGCTGTTCGCATCCGTGTTGTTGTAACCCGTGAGCCTACGATCGGACATGAACGCGAGATAGCGACCATTGGGCGAGACACGGGAGGTCATCCTGAACAGGGCATATTCGGTTCTGGTATTGGCGTTGGTGCCCCAGTCGGGACCGTCTTCGTTGGACAGTCGCGCGATCAGCTGCGGTGCTTCCCAGGCTTCGCCGTCGTTGTGCACGACGTACAGGTCGCAGGTCGCCGCGCGCGAGCCTTCGTAGACGCAGTTGCCCGGTTGCGCGCCCGCGGCGAGTACGCCGTTGGCGACGAAGTAGACGTAGGTCCCGTCTTCGCTGGCGCCGATGACGCCGCCCTGGACCGCGGCGCTTTCACCGCTGTTGAGGTCGGGGGTCAGGTCGGTGACGCGTCTGCCGGCAGGCTTTTCCGGTTCGTACACGTACAGGTCGCCCTTGGTTTCGTCTTCAGGTGACGCGTTCGCCGTCAAGCGCTGGTCATCGGTGAAGAACACCCTGGAGCCGTTGACGCTCGCGATCTGGAACAAGGGATGCGGTTTGCGCGCGGGCACGAGTCCTGCTACGGGCGTGTCGATTTGGGTCGTTTCAAACTTCGCCGTTTCCTTGTTTAGTTCGCTCGCGTAGAGGTGTTCGCTCGCCGCCGCCTCCCACACCACGCGCGATCCATCTTCAGACATGGCGTCCCTGGGTCCTTCGTATTTCCCGAGCGTGCCGAGCTCGACCCTGCCGGTCGCCTGCTTGCCTTCGGGCAGAACGCTGACCAACTTGAAGTGCCCTTCGCCCGGCGCTGATTCCGTTGCGGACCACTCGTAGAGACCCTGTCCTGTGGCTCCGGCGGCGAGCGGCGTCGGCGACAGAACCGCCGCGTGCTGGAGGTTCGCGGTCGCACCGTAGAACACGAGCCCGGTGCTCGAGGACGTGGCCAGCGGCGCGTAGCATGGCTCCGCCGTGCAGGCCGTGTTGCGCACGTAGATCGTGTGTTCGTCGATCGGTTCCGCCGTCGGTTCGGTTTCGGACGCAGGCAGCGATTCGATCGGGAAGACCGCGCCGAGCGAGAGATCGGCGGAGAAGAATTGATACTCGCGGCGTTCGTCGGCGACGATCCCGCGCGCCGCTTCGTTGGAAGTCGTCAGGTCGCGGGTGGCCCAACTGCCGGGTGAGGTGCGGGTGGCGATCAGCTGTGTCAGTTCGGGCGCCCTGTTGCCAGCTGGTTCTTCTTCGCCGGCCGGCGCGGACGCGACGTAGGCAAGCCCCCGACCGTCGGTCGCGGCCTGGATCAGGCCACCTTCGTGCGCGATCGGTTCGATCGCGACGCCGCGCTTGTCAGCCGGCGAGACGAGTTCCCACGTGCGACCGTCGGGCAGCGCCGCTTCGATGGCATTCGCCGCGAGCGTCGTGAAGGTCCGTTCTTCGCTTTCGACGCCGCCCGACGCATTCGTGGCGACGGCTAGGAAGTGGTACGTGGTACCGGGAGCGAGTCCCGTCAGTTCCACGGCCGGGACCCTCACTTCTTCATAGCCAGCGCCAATGTCTTGCGCTTCGGCAGGCGCTTCTTGTGTGCACGGCGAGGGGCTGCCAGCGCAGCTGACGGTCCCGTAGCGGAAGCGGTAGTGGGTGTCGAGGCCGCTTGGATCGATCTTCGCGCCTAGCTTCGCCGAGTGCGCGGAGACTGCCGAGGCCGTGACGCTTCCAGGCGCGGCCGTTGGCGCTCCGGGTCCTTCCAGCTCGTAGACGTACACCTTGCCCGATACATTCGCTTCGCCCGCGGGAGAGTCGCCGACGAGCACTTCGCCGGTCCTCGCGTCGACGGCGAGGCCGCTGCCGGCATCGTTGGTCAGCTGTGCTTCGCCAAAGCGCTGGATCAGTGAGCCGCCAGGCGCGAACGCGGCGACGCTCGTCAGATTGTTGAGGTACACGTCGCCGCTCGCCTGCCCGCCCGTGGTGGAGTCCACGGCGACCCCGCTCGTGTCTTGCAGATCCACTTCGGCAATCAGCGGTTCCGCTTCAAGTCCCGCCCCTTCGGGGAACGTCGCGAGCTTGGCGACGAGACAGGGGTTCGCGTGGCAGGGTTGCTGCGGCTTTTCGTCCGCTGGCGGTTCGCCGTTTTTCTTGCGTTCCTTTTCGCGTTCGACGATCGCCTGTTCTTCTTCTTCGGTTTCTTCCGCGGTCTTGCCGTGTGGCTCATAGGTGATGTAGATGTCGCCCGCGGCATCTACCGCGAGCCCGGGACGCGTCGGTCGCGCTCCGCTCTGGACTTCCGGCACTTCCAGCACCGACGCTTCCCCCAGCTCCTTATTGGGCGTCGCGTCGTTGTAGCGCTCGAGCAGGAATTCTTCTTCTTCGTCTTCGCGATCGACCCAAACGGTGCCGCTCGCGTCGACGGCAACGCCGTCGATCGCGCCTTCGGCTTCTTCGGCCCTCAGCGTGCCGAGCAGTTCGCCCTTGGCGTTGAACTTGTCGATCAGCCCTTTCTTGCGCGAGCTGTTGGCTACCACATAGACATCCCCGTGGGAGGGAGAGCCGCTGGCGTTGTCTACCGCGATCGCCTGTGGAGAGCTGAACTGCCCTTCTTTGCTGAAGCCAGCGATTCCCGTCTGGCATTCGCTGCTGCAGCGTTCGTATTTTTCCGAACCGCCAACCCCGAAGCCCCAAGCTTCGATGAACTTGCGTTCGGGCGCTGGCCCAAAGCGCACGACGCGGTTGTTGGCGCGTTCCAGGACGTAGACGTCACCCGCGCCTTCGCCGCTCGATGCTTCGTTGACCGCAATCGCAGACGGTCTGGATAGTGGTTCTTCGCCGGGGCCGCCTTTGCCACCTTCGCCGAAGGAGCCGTTAGGTGCAGGAACGGGGACGTGACCGCGCTGGCTGAAGGCGTGGGCGGGAGCGCCGTAAATCAGGAGCGCCGCGAGTAGGGCACCGGCCGCCACGAACGAGCGGCGCAACAGAACCCGATGTACCGCCGAGGCACCACTGGCGCTACTTGCGTACATCTCTGTTCCTCTCCCCATGACAAGCCTCTTGTGACAATCCCTCTTGTCGGGATGGTATCAACCCTGTTCCGACAGTTCAACCAGCAAGCGTTGGTCTGGACACCCTCCTCCTGCCGCTTCACCACGCCGTTCGCCACAGAGTAAGCGTGTGCGTGTGCGAGGCCCAAGGACCCCGCACACGCACTGCATGCTGCTGCTTTTCTTACCGCCTACTAGTTACTGAATAGCGGAGTGACCCCTACGGCGCGATCTCCATGGCTTCGCCCTTGAGAGTCGATGTGGTGTTCTCACCCGACGGGAGAGTGATGCCCGGTGGTGTGATTTTGCTCAGCAGGAACGCTGCGAACGGCGGTGACTGGTTGAACACCGGTTCCTGGCCGCCTTTGGCGTTGACCGAGAACGTCTGTTTGCCTTCTTTGGCGATAACTCCCACGTTGCCAGAGTTGACGCCGTTTAGGTCGCCCGTTGTCACGACTTCAAGACCTTCGCAGTTGAATTCCGCGGAGGTCCCCGATGTACCTTCAACCAGGCTCAGCGATTCACCCGACGTGCCGGCCACCAGCGTGCTGGTCAGCGGGAAGGTCTTGATCGTGCCGGCTTTCTCGCCGGCGGACGCACACTTTTTGCCTTCGGTAGAGCAGCTCTTGAATTCAACGGTCACCGTGCTCGTTTTCGGCCCGGTGAGTTCGCCTTTGGACTTGCCGGACTTGCAGACGATCTTGCCGACGACTTCGCCACCCGTCCACGGTTCTGATTCGCTTTCGGGGATGTAGCTGTCGAGCGTGCTTTCGCCGTTCTTGCCCGTGAAGGTGACTTTCTTACCCTTGTTCCATTCAGTAAGTTCGTAGTCGCCTTCTTTTTTGCCGCCTTTGGATTCAATCGTGCAGGTCTTGTTGTTGTATTTGCCCGATTCCTTGGGCGACGCCTTGGTACACGTTTTGTACGTGTATTCGGGCGTTTCCGCCGAAGCGCTCGCCGAGGCGACCGCGCTCATCGCGAACATGGCGACAAGGCACAGCCCCGCAATCCTGATGCGTTTCATTGTCCACTGCTCCTTTTTCCCTCTAGGAATAATCGACCGACCCCAAGACTCCCCTCCTCAGGACAGTAGCGCCCTGAAGCCAGTAGTTGTCGTCAACTGAATCTCAGCAGACGACGCTGTACACACGACCTTGGCAGAAAACCAACCCTGAGTCAAGGGTCAAGCCACAACCGCGTCGACGCCGTTTGCGCTGAGCCGCCGCAGCGGTTTGAATCCCCGTGCGGGGACTCAAACCCTGCCGGTAACCTGGGCGCTCCGCACCCTCTACGACGCTTGACATCATGTCGCAGCGACGGTACCACACGTCAGGTCCTCGCGTCAACCCTAGCGCGTGACGATGCCCACCAGTTTGGGCTGGACGCCCAATCCGACCGTGAAAGCAGACGTTCGCTTTCAGGACACGCGGCGGACGGCAACGGTGCGATCGGCCTCCGTGAGAATCTCCCAGCCGGGCGTGACGGCGTCGCGAAAGTGGCGGGCGACGACCGCGCTCGGCCCGGGCAGGCCGCGCCCGCCCGGCTGGCCGGCACGGGCGTCGTGGAAGACCACCCGCCCTCCAAGCGCGACGAATCGGTGCCAGCACGACCAGTCAAGCTCGCACCCCGCCTCTGAGTGATCGCCGTCGATGAACACCAGCTCGACCTGCTCGCGCCAGCTAGAGGCGACGTCGCTGGAGAGCGCCACGTGCCAGCGCACGCTCGGAGCGCCGGGCCCGCGACGGCGCAACGCGCGCGCGAGTGCGCGCCGCGTGGCCCACTCGCTCGCACCCCAGCCACGCGGCAGCGCGTCGGAGTGCGAGCCGAAGGGGTCGATCAGATGCAATTGCGCCCCGGGCGCGAGCGTGTCGCAGAGCGCGAGCGCGGACGCGCCCTCGTAGACGCCGATCTCGACCGCGCTGCGCGCTCCGCGCGCGGCGTCCAGCAGCACGCGGACGTCCGCGGCGGAGTGCATCGTGCGCGGGGGAATCAGGCCGAAGCCGACGGCGAACGCACGCAGGCGCACGTCGTCGCGCAGACGCGTGGGGGTCAAGCTGCGGAGCGCTTGCGGCAGCATCGCCATGGCAGCAGCCTATGCGCCCCGCAACCGGGGATCACGCCCGCGGCCGGGGATCAGCTCTCGGTGCGGGCGATCCACCCGCCAGGAACGGCTCGACGATGCACTACCAGGCCTCAGACGGCGGAGACCTGCTCCTCCTCGGCGACGCGGAACGAGGAGCCGCAGCCGCAGGCGGCCACGACGTTCGGGTTGTTGACCTTGAAGCCCGCGCCCTGCAGGCTCTCCTCGTAGTCGATCGTCGAGCCGCGTACGAACTGAAGGCTGTCGCCGTCGACGAGCAACTTCAGGCCGTGGCTCTCGAACACGACGTCGCTGTCGCGCTGCTCGTCAAAGGCCAGCTGGTACTGGAAGCCCGAGCAGCCGCCGCCACGCACGCCCACACGCAGCCCGGCAACGCTCACGTCGGCCTGCTGTGAGGCGAGGAACTCGTGCACCTTCTCGGCGCCCTTGTCGGTGATCTCAATCATCGTTTCGCTCCCGTTGACGGCTGCAAGACTTTCCAAAGTATAGCGCCGGCCGCGGGGTGCCCTCACGGTAGCGGGCAGACCTTCTACCCTTGAGACGGATGCCGTCCGCCGAGGACATCAAGCAGCGAATCGAGGCCGCGATTCCGGGGGCGCACGCCGACGTGGAGGACTACACCGGCGGCGGCGACCACTTTCGCGCGAGCGTCACGGCACCGGCGTTCGACGGTCTCAGCCGCATCCAGCAGCATCGTCTCGTCTACGCCGTCTTCGGGGCGGAGATCGGCGGAGCGATCCACGCGCTCGCGCTGAAGACGACCGCCCCACTGAAGATCCAGACCAACTGAGAGCCAGGAGCACTCCATGCCCAGCAGCCAGTCCGAGCCGCTACCGATGTCCGCCAGCCAGCCCACCCCAACTGCAGCACCGAGCGCGGAGAGCAACCCGATCCGCGACGCGATCGCCGAGGCGATCAAAGAGCACAAGGTGATCCTGTTCATGAAGGGGACACCTGACGCGCCCGCGTGCGGCTTCTCCGCGCGCACCGTCGCCGCCCTGCAGGATCTCGACGCGCCGTTCGCGGCGGTCGACGTGCTGCCGGACCCGCGTATCCGCCAGGAGCTCTCGGCGATCTCCGACTGGCCGACGATCCCCCAGCTATTCGTCGACGGAGAGCTGATCGGCGGCTGCGACATCGTGATCGAGATGTACGAGTCGGGGGAGCTCGCGCAGGCGTTGCTGTAGCGTCCCGCGCCGCATGCCTCCAGTAGCGGTCGCGACCGACAGCACCAACTATCTCCCCCGCGCGCTCGCGGACGAGCTGGGCGTCCATCAGGTCAGCCTGTACGTCGGCTGGCGAGGCGAGCCCGAGCGCGAGCTCGCGATGGACGGCTTCGACGCGTTCTACCGGCAGCTGCGCGACGATCCCGAGCTGCCGAGCACCTCACAGCCGTCGATCGGCGACTTCCTCGCCGTGTGGGAGCCGTTGCTCGACGACGGCCGTGACGTCGTCTCGATTCACCTCGCCGGGGGCATCTCCGGCACCTGCGAGGCGGCGCGCCAGGCGCACGAGCTGCTCGCCGAGCGCGGCCTCGGCGAGCGCGTCGCCGTGATCGACGGCGAAACCGCCTGCGGCGGCACAGGGCTACTTTTGCTTGCCGCGAGCGCCGCCGCGCGCGCGGGCGCAGACTTGCACGGCGTCGTTGCGCGCGTGCGCGACGCGCGCAAAGTGCTGCGAATCTGGTTCTGCCTGGACACGCTCGAGTACCTCCGACGAGGCGGGCGCGTCGGCAAGGCGCAGGCGTGGCTCGGCGGCACCCTCAAGATCAAGCCGATCCTCTCGCTCGAGTACGAGATCATGCCTGTCGAGCGCGTGCGAACCGCCGGGCGTGCGTTCGAGCGCATGGTCGCCTATGCACAGGAGCTGCACGACAGCGGCGCCGACGGCTGGGTCGTGCAGCACATCCAGGCTCCAGACCAAGCACAGCGCCTGATCGACCGCTGCCGCGAGATCTTCGATTCCGAGCCAGTGTTCACCTCTGAGGTCGGACCGGTCATCGGCACCTACACCGGCCCCGGCCTGATCGGCGTCGGCGCGCTCCCCCGCGCGCTGCTGGCCTGATCAGCGGCGGCGGCGGCGACGCCGCAGCACGCGCGCTGTGACCATCAGCCCGACGACCGCCGCGCCGACGGTGATTTCGCTACGGTGGCGCTCGACGTGGCCGCGCCAGTCGGTCAGGCGCGAGACCTCGCCACGCAGCTTCTGCACGGACACCGCGAGCTCCATGCGGTTGGCCTCGATCGAGCTGCGAATCTCAGCTGGCGAGCGCTGGGCCATCAGCTCTCGCTCGCCGCGCCGGCGGCCGGGTACGGGACGCTGCTCGCGACCGGCGCGGCGGCCTGAACGGGACCCGCAGCAGGACCGACGCTCTCGCGGATCTTGCGCGCTTCCTCGATCGCCATGCTGGGCACCGGCGGCGAGCCTTTTTTGACCGCCCGCGCGGCGATCAGCCCGGCGAGCAAGCCGAGCACCACCAGGATCACCGACATCGCGAAGAAGCCCCAGAAGTACGTGAATTTGTTGCCGATCGGCAGGTAGTAGTAGAGCAGCCACGCGCAGCCGACCAGCGCAAACACGAGCGCCGTGAAGAAGAACACGCCCGCGGCGGCCCCGACGACGGCGCCCTTGACGAGCTTGGTCGCCTTTTCGCTCATCTCCGCCTTCGCCAGCTCGATCTCCTCGCGGACCAGCAGCGTCGCGCGCTCGGACACCTCCGCGATCGCCGTCGCGATGTTCTGGGTCTCCTCCTTGCCCTCAGCGCTCCCCGATCGATCCCCCGCCGGTGGTTGAGCGCTCACTCCGGCGGCTCCTCGTCGAACACCCGCCGCCAGACGGTCGCCGCGGCGCGGTTGGCGAGGATCCCCACCAGCGCGCTCACGCCCGCCAGCAGGGCTTGCCACATCAGCCGCTTGACCATCTCGTTCTGCATGCTCGCGTCAGTCTATTGCTCCAGCCCGCCGCAGACAGTCTCCACCACGAGCCACTTGGCCCGCTCGAAGTAATCGTCGCCCTGCGGCAGCAAGCCGAATATCCAGCCAGTGAGCAGCTGCTCGATCGCGCCGTAGAAGGCCATCGCCGCGAAGCGCGCTTCGATCTCCTGCTTGAACACCCCCTCCGCCTGCGCCTTGGCGATCATGCCGCCAATCAGGTCGTACGCCTCGCGGATCGTCGCGATGTGGGTGTTGCCGAAGGAGTTCGCCGCGCGCGTGACCTCGACGATGATCACCTTCATCAGATCGGGGTCGTGCTGGTAGCTGTCGATGATGAACGACGCGATCGCCTGCAGCTTGTCGCGCACGGGGATCGCCTCCCCCTCCGGGGACGATGCCGCGTCGACCTCGCGGATCAGCTCGAGCATCACGTTCCAGCGCTCCAGGAACAGCGTGTCGAGCACCTCGTCCTTGGAGGCGAAGTAGTGGTAAACGAGGCCATACGCCACGCCGGCCTCGTCGGCGATGTCCGAGACGCGGCAAGCATGAAAGCCCTGGCGAGCAAACACGCGCACGGCCGCGTCGAGGATCAGCCGGCGCTTGTCCGGCGCCTTCGCGCGCGGCGCCGGTGCGCGGCCGGTGCTCATACGGTCTCCTTGATCGGCCAGCGGTAGGCCTCGGGGCGGCGGTTGGCGAGCGAGGGCAGGCGCGTGCGGATTTCGAGCTGGTGCTCGAGGTCGAGCTCGGCGACGATGTAGCCCTCGCTGTCAGGCGCCTGTGCCAACACCACCCCCCACGGGTCGACGATCATTGAACGGCCGCCCGACTGTTGGCCGCCCGGATGCTCGCCGACCTGGTTGGCAGCGATCACGAACGCCTGGTTCTCGATTGCGCGCGCACGTACAAGCACCTCCCAGTGATCGCGCGTGGTCGTCAACGTGAACGCCGCCGGCAACGTGAAGATGCGCGCGCCGCGCACCGCGAGGATCCGGTACAGCTCCGGGAAGCGCACGTCGTAGCAGATCGACAGCCCCAGCTCGACGCCGTCCGCCGTGTGCGAGACGACGAGCTCATCGCCCGGCTCCTCCAACTCGGACTCGCGATAGGCGTGGCCTGCGACTTCGACGTCGAACATGTGCACCTTGCGGTAGCTCGCCAGTACCTCGCCGCTCGGGCTGACGTGCACCGAGGTGTTCGCCAGCTTCGCCTGGCCGGGGACGCGCTCGAGGATCGAGCCCGCAACGAGATCGACGCCGAGCTCGCGTGCGATCGCGCGCGCCCAGCCGACGGCCGCGCCGTCGAGCGTCTCAGCCCCCGCCCGCAGTTGCTCATCCGAGCCCATCGCCGTCCACTTCTCTGGCAGCACGATCAGCCTCGCGCCGGCCGCCGCCGCGGCGCGCGTGAGGCGATCCGCGTGCGCCATGTTGGCGATGAGATCGGCGCTGGAGCTCAGCTGCACTGCCGCGACTCTCAAAAGCGCGCTCCCTCCCGCGGACGCAGCGCCCGCAGTTCCCCGATGGGCTTCACCTCAGAACAGATTGACTGGTCAGTCAACAAGCTCAGAGCATAACGCCCGCTGGCACCGCCGGATCTCAACTCCCCCGCGGCGTCGCGATCAGTCGGCGCCGCGCCCACGCTGGCGGCGCAGCTCCGCGAGCAGCAGCTTTGAGTGCATTGCCCCGATCAGCTCGCGCAGCGGTTCCGCGCCCGCGGCGACAATCTGCATCGCCCGCTCGACATCCACCTCGCCCGCGAGGCGGTCGAGCAGCGCCCGCACCTCCTGCTCGACGAGTGGCTCGAGCGCCTTGCGATAGCGCAGCGTGTCGTAGACGGTGAACCCCAGCGTCTCGTCGTAGCCGCCCGCGCGGAAGCTCGCGATCGCCTCGATGATCTTCACGTCGTCATGGTCGTAGCCACGCTGGTTGGGCGTCAGCACGCCGAGATCGGCCAGGCGCTCGAGCACGTTGCGCGGCACCCCGTAGCGCTCCTGTATGAGCTTGCGCGAGACGCGGCTGCCGTTATCGACGCTGATCGCCGCGCGCTCGAGGATGCGATCCTCGAGCTCGATTAGGGCGCGCACGCGATCGGGATCCTCCTGGAGCGCGCTCCGGATCACACGGAGCGGCATGAAGCGCTCCTCCTGTAGCCGCTTGATCAAAGTGATCCGCTGCACGTACTCCGGCGGGTAATACGCCATGTTGCGGCTCGTCCTCACGACGCCCTCGCCGCCGCCCAGCATGCCCTCTCGCAGGTAGTAGCGGATCGTGCCCGCGCTCACCCCCGAGCGCTCCGCCAGCTCGCTCATCTTCAGCAGCTCTGGATGGCTGCTCACGCTCGGAACGTCACCGTAGATGCGGAGGAGTTGCCCATCTCGGCCGCTCCCGCCGCCGCCCCCGAGGCCAGCAACTCGGCGACCTGCGCGTGCGAGTAGCCGGCCGCCAGCAGCACCTCCTCGGTGTGCTCTCCCAGCGCCGGCCCCGGCAGGCGCGCGTGCTCGCCCGGTGTGCGCGTCAGCTTGATCGGCACGCCCAGCTGACGCACCGGCCGCTCGGCCCCTGGCTGCTCGAGCTCGACCACCATCTCTCGCGCGCGCACGAGCTCCGAGGACAGCGCCTCGTCCAGCTCCAGCACCGGCTCCAAGCAGCAGTCGTGTTCGCGCGCGAACGCCTCCCATTCGGCGCGCGTGCGGCCCTTGAAGATCTCCTGCACCTGCGCGTGTGCGTCAGAGCCTGGATGCTCAAACTGCATCGCGACGAGCTCCTCGCGCCCGACGCCCCGGCACCACGCCTGCCAGAACTTCGGCTCGAGCGCCCCCAGCGACACCCAGCCGTCGGCGCACTCATATGGGCGATAGCAGATCAGCGCGCCCGCCAGCGGCAGATCGCCCCGCCTCGGAACCGCGCCGTCGGCGAAGTACGCCGCCGCCACCATCGCCAGCCACGACAGCGCGCCGTCGGACATCGACACGTCCACCAGCTGCCCCTCGCCCGAGCCGGGGTGGGCGGGAGATCCATTCCGAGCCGGTGAGCCGTCGCGCTCGCGCAGCGCCGCCAGGATCCCGAACGCCGCCATCAGCGCGCCGCCGCCCAGGTCCGCGATCTGGCCCGCCGATTGGATCGGACCCGCGCCCGCCCCGGCCGCGCCGCCGGCGCGCGGGGAGGGCGGGGCTCCCGTCAAACCGAGCAGGCCGATCAGCCCCAGATAGTTCATGTCGTGCCCCGACGCATCTCGTTTCGGGCCATCCTGGCCGTACCCGGAGATTGCGCAGTACACGATCCCCGGGTTCTGCTCGCGCATGCGCTCATAACCCACGCCCAGTCGCTCGAGCACGCCCGGGCGGAACGACTCGAGCACCACGTCCGCGTCGCGTACCAGCGCCAACAGTGCCTCGCGCCCACCATCGCTCTTGAGGTCCAGACGAATCGAGCGCTTGTTGCGATTGAGCGACAGGAACAGCGCCGACTTGGCGCTGTCGTGCGCGCCCTCGTAATAGGGAGGCGACCAGCGGATGTAGTCGCCCATACCCGTATCCTCCACCTTCAGCACATCCGCGCCAAAGTCCGCCAGTAGCAGCGAGCAGAAGCCGCCTGGCAACAGGCGCGAGAGGTCCAGCACGCGGATGCCCTGCAGCGGCAGGCTCACGCCGCGCTCCCGCCACGCTGCGGGATCGCCAGCATCGCGCGCGCCTCCTGCACCGTCGCCGGGCGACGACCGATGTCCTCGGTCATCTGCCTCGCCTTCGCGATCAGCTCGCCGTTCGAGCGTGCCATCTCGCCGTTTGGCAGGTACAGGTTGTCCTCCAGCCCCACGCGGATCGAGCCGCCGAGCGTCAGCGCCGCCGCGACCAGCATCCACTGGTCGCGCGAGATCCCGATCACGCCCCAGTGGGATGTGACCCCACCCGCGCCGCCCGCCGCGGGATCGGAGTCCCGCCCGCCCGGGATGTTCTCCACCATCGCCGCCAGGTTGCGCGCCGTCGGCGGAATGCCCCCCACGACGCCCATCACGCAGTCTACGTGCAGCGGCATCTTCAGCACGCCCATGTCGATCAGCGGCGCCAGGCTGCCGACGTGGCCGATGTCGAAGCACTCGTGCTCCGGTTTGATGTGAAGCTCGTTCATCGCCTCCAGCAGCTGGATGATCTCCTCGAACGGGTTCGCGAACACCATGTTGAACACGAACTGCTTCCTCGACTTCGAGTACTTCGCGTAGTTCATCGAGCCCATGTTCAGCGCCGCCACCTCCGGGCGCACCGCGCGCAGGTATTCGATCCGCTTCTCCACCGCCACGCCGATCGTGCCCGTCGAGAAGTTCACGATCACCGCGTCGCCCACCTCCGCGCGAATCGCGTCCGTGATCGCCTGGAAGTCCTCGATCTCGTAGCTCGGCGTGCCATCCGGTTTGCGCGCGTGGATGTGGATCATCACGCCGCCCTCGTCGACGATCCGCCGCGCCTCCGCCGCATACTCGGCGGGCGTATACGGGATCGCCTGGCATTGCTCGCGGTTGGCGATCGCGCCCGAGATCGAGCACGTGATCACAACCGGATGGTCGAGGCTCATCGGTGTTCCTTTGTTTGCGACGACGAGTGGCGTATAGCCATCGTTATACGGTCGACGAGAAGAGTCGATGACGACGGAGCATGTATCGCCATCGTTATACGGTCGACGAGAAGAGTCGATGACGACGGAGCACGTATCGCCATCGTTATACAGGCAACGCAAACGGTCATACGGGCACCACGCCCTGGCGCTTCCAGGGACGCTCGATCTTCTTGTTCTGCGACATCTCCAGCGCGCGGCAGATCGTCTCGCGCGTTTCGCGTGGGTCGATCACGTCGTCGATCACGTCGTTGCCGGCTGCAACGTACACGTCGAAGATCTTG
Organism: uncultured Solirubrobacteraceae bacterium; assembly: GCA_963735615.1. GTDB lineage: Bacteria > Actinomycetota > Thermoleophilia > Solirubrobacterales > Solirubrobacteraceae > Palsa-744. Next base: position 384,248 of record CAVTLO010000003.1, on the reverse strand, counting down.
CGGAAGCCCTCGATCAGCTCCGCCTTCTTTGCCGCCGGGTCCTCGGCGGCGTCGACCTGTTTGCGGAACGCGATCTCGACGACGCCCTCGGCGCCCATCACGCTGATCTCAGCGCTCGGCCACGCGACGATCAGGTCAGGCTCGTACGCGCGCCCGTTCATCACGTAGTAGCCGGCTCCGTATGCCTTGCGTGTGATCACCGTGATCTTCGGGACAGTCGCGTTGGCGACCGCGTACAGCATCTTGGCGCCGTGGCGGATGATGCCTTCGGCCTCGACCTTCGTGCCGACCATGAAGCCCGGCACGTCCTGGATGAACACGAGCGGAACTGCGAACGCGTTGCACAGGTTGACGAAGCGCGCGGCCTTGTCGGCGGAGTCGTTGTCGAGGATGCCGCCGAGCTGCTTTGGCTGGTTGGCGACGATTCCCACGGGCCTACCGCCGAAGCGCGCGAAGCACGTGATGATTGTCTTCGCCCACTGACCCTTCATGTCGAAGTACTCGCCGTCGTCGACGATCCTGCGGATCACCTCGTACATGTCATACGGCTTGCGGTTGGACTCGGGCAGCACGTCCAGCAGCTCCTCCTCGCGCCTGTCAATCGGATCCGATCCAGGCCCGCAAGCCCGCACGGGCGGGCGCTCTTCGCAGTTCTGGGGCATGAAGGAGAGGTACTGCTTGATCCGCTCGATGCACTGCTCGTCGTCGGCCACCTCCATGTCGCCAACTCCCGACTTGCGGCAGTGCACGCGCGAGCCGCCGAGCTCCTCCTGCGTGACGTCCTCGCCGATCGCCGCGCGCACGAGATGCGGGCCGGCGAGCGCCATCGAGCCGCGGCCCTTGACCATCGGCACGAAGTCGGCCAGGCCGGGGATGTACGCGGTGCCGGCCGCGCACGGCCCCATCAGCGCGGCGATCTGCGGGATCACGCCGCTCATCACGACCTCCTCGCGGAACAGGTGCCCGGAGCCGGCGAACATCGCGCCTGCGGCCTCCTGCACGCGCGCGCCGGCTGAGTCCAGCAGCCACACGAACGGGATGCGCTCGCGCAGCGCCAGCTCGCGCAGGCGCGTGACCTTGAGCTCGCCGGTCATGCCCATCGAGCCGGCCATCACCGTGAAGTCATACGCGCACACGGCCGTCAGACGACCGTCGACCTTGCCGTAGCCGGTAATCACGCCGTCCGCCGGCGCGTCGACGCCATCCATCGCGCGCTGTGAGAAGTGCGGTTTGCCGTGGATGCCCAGCTCGACGAACGTGCTGTCATCGATCAGCAGCGCGATCCGCTCGCGCGCGGTCAGCTTCTCGCGCGCGTGCTGCGCAGCGATCTTCTCCTCGCCACCGCCCAGGCGAATGCGCGCGCGGCGGGCTTCGAGATCCTCGACGAGCGGACGCAACAGGGAGCCGCTCGTGGGGGCAGCCGGCTCCGGCACAGCTGCAGCGGCGTCGGCGTCAGGTGTCGCGGCCTTGCGCGGGCTCATCAGCGGCCTTTCCACTGCGGCTCGCGCTTCTCGAAGAACGCGCTCACGCCCTCGACGATGTCCTCGGTCGACAGCGCCAGGCTGAGTTGCGCGCGTAGGTAGTCGAGCGCGTCGTCGAGCGGCATATCCAGCTGGCGGCGCATCGCCTCCTTGCCGAGTCGCATGATCACCGGAGACTTACCCGCGAGCTTGCCTGCCCACTCGGCGACCGTCGCCTGTAGCTGCGCGTCGGGCACGACGCGGTTGACGATGCCCGCCGCCAGCGCCTCGGCAGCGCTCCAGCGCTCGCCCAGCAGCAGCAGCTCGTTGGCCTTCTTGCGCGGAACGTTGCGGTAGATCAACGCCATGATCATGAACGGGAACGTGCCCACGTTGATCTCAGGCGTACCGAACGTCGCACCCTCGGAGGCGACGATCAGGTCGCACGCGAGCGCGATCCCGAGCGCGCCCGCGAGCACGTGCCCGCGGGCGGCGCACACGGTCGGCTTGCCGAGCGTGCCGATCAGCTTGAACAGGCCGACGAAGCGCTCCGAGCCGAAGTGCTTCTCAACGAGCGACGCGTCCGCCGCGAAGCCGCCCAAGCTGGCACCCGAAGAGAACGTCTTCTCGTTTGAAGACGCGAGCACCACGCAGCGCACCGCGGCGTCATCGCGCGCGCGCTCGAACGCCTCGATCAGACCCGCGAGCAGCTCCGGGGAGAGCGCGTTGCGCGTGTCCGGGTCGTTGAGCGTGATCGTCGCCACGCCCGGTGCGGCGACGTCGTAGAGGACCTTGTCGGTGGTGGGTTCGGCGGTCACGCACGAATCCTAACGGCAAGGAGAGGGCGGTGCCGAGTACGTAGTCCTACTCTTCACTTTTCGGTGGCGGAAGGAGATCCTTCACTGCCCTCTCGCGAGGGCTGAACTCCCGTGCGGCTGACTATATTCCCCATCTGTCATAGCATTTATTCCCCATTTGTCATACTCCTTACTCCTCATCTGTCAGGCCGGGTGCGTATGGTTGATGAATGCCTGCTCCCTTCGTCGACCGGAATATCCGCCCCCACGATCATCGAGGCACTAAGCGAAGCCAGAGCCGTGTGCCTGCTGGGAGCGCGACAGGCCGGTAAGAGCACGCTGGCTCGCGCGATCGCTGAGCGCGAGCATCCGGCGCAGTATTTGACCCTTGACGACGAGGCCACCCGGCGCTCGGCTCTGGACGACCCCACTGGCTTCATCGTGGGTATATCGGGCGCGGCAGTGATCGACGAGGTTCAGCGCGCACCGGACCTCATGTTGGCGATCAAGGAGCGCTTGGACACCAACAACGAACGCGGCCAGTTCCTGTTGGCCGGATCGGCCAACCTTCTGACTCTGCCGTCCATCGCCGACGCGCTACCCGGGCGCGTGGACTACATCCACCTCTGGCCGTTTTCGCAGGGGGAGCTGATCGGCCGGCGCGAGAGCTTCATCGATCGCCTGCTCGCCGGCGAGACCCCGCGCGTCGTCGATGCGCCGGTGGGGCGTGGCGCGTACGCCGAGCGCATCGTCGCGGGCGGCTTTCCAGATGCCCAACACCGGACCAGACAAGGTCGCGCGCGCTTCTTCAGCAGCTACATATCGAGCATGCTCGGCCGTGACCTGCAGGACGTCGCGAACGTTCGCAACCCGGACAATGTCGAGCGACTGCCTACGGATCATCGCCGCGCGATCGGCCAGCCTCGCAAGCTCGCGCGGTGCCGCGAACGAGCTCGGAGTGGACCACAAGACGGTCGCAGCGCAGACCCGCATCCTGGAGGACCTCTTCCTCGTGTCGCGCCTGCAGCCCTGGCACCTCAACCTGGGCGCACGCCAGGTGAAGACCCCTAAGCTCTACATGACGGACACAGGCCTGCTCACGCACCTGATCAATGTCGACGTAGCAGGAATCGTCCGGAACCCGGATCTGGCGGGTTCGGTTTTCGAGACGTTCGTCGCAATGGAGCTGGCTCGGCAGTGCGACTGGGCAGCGAGCCGTCCCTTGCTGTTCCACTACCGTGATAAGCAGCAGCGCGAGGTGGACATCGTGTTCGAGTTGCCCAGCGGCGAGGTAGCCGGGGTCGAGATCAAGACAGCCGCCGGCGCAAGATCGGGGGACTTCGCGGGACTCCGTCATCTGCGCGACAAGCTCGGCTCCCACTTCAAGGCGGGTGTTGTGCTCTACACCGGCAAGCAGACGCTCAGCTTTGGCGACCGTCTCTCTGCAGTGCCATTATGCGGGTTGTGGACATAGCACCAAGAGGCCTCCGCGTCAGGAGCAGCCGAGCATCACAGCGGCGAGGCTTCGGCGCTGGGGACGCGAGTCCTGATGTGGGCGAGCGCGCGGCAGCTGGCCGCGCTCTTGCCGCGCAGGCGACCGCAGGTTCGCAGCGCGAGCTTGAGTTCGCGCGCGGCGCGGCGTCGTTCGATCCGTTTGAGCTGCGCTGCGTCGATCGTCTGCTGTATGGGCGGCGGCACGACGTCCACGGGGATGTTGATCGCGAGCGTGTCGACGCGGATGGCGATCGTCGCGCCTTCGGCGGCGAGCGTGAGCCGCACGCGCACGGGTAGGCCGCTGGGGGCGATGAAGACTTCCAGCTCGAGCGTCGGCGGTGGGGCGGGCTTCGCTGGAGTCTTCGAGCCGCCCACGTGGTTTGTCCCGAAGGGCGAGCTCAACGGATGCAGCGGTTCTTTCGATTCCGCTCTCAACTGCGCGAGCAACGGCGCCGGATCGAGCGTGGCGTCGAACTCGATGACGCGCTGACCGTCGACCGTCGCAGGACCGGACTCCTCGATCGTCATCGCGCCGTTGAGCTGTGCGATGAGCTTGCTGAACGTGCCCTGCGCCCCGGGGTGATCATTTTCCAGCAGGCTGCCGGGATCGAGACCCGTTCCCGCACCGGGAGCGGCTTCTTCCTTGGCCGGCCTTTGGCTGCGCACCCACGGACGCCGACCGTCGATTTCCCCTGCCTGGCGGCGATAGGTGTAGACGCTCTCGCCGATCGTTCGTGTCTTCTCTTCGGGCTGACCGAACAAGCCGCCGGTAACGGTGCCCTCTGGTGGCGAGTCGCCGGCTTCACCCCCGCCGGCGAGGATGAACAGCAGCGGAGCGCCTTCGCCCGAGAGACCTACCACCCCGAATTCCTCCTGGAAGGAAAAGCGCACGGAGTTGGCCTGCAGTTGCGCCATCTGCTGCTCGAGCGCGACCAGATCGGGTGGCAACGCCGCGGCGGCGCTAGCGCGCGCCGGGACGGCCGCGCAGAGCAGCGCCGCCATCAACGCGAGGACAGCCGCCCCCTGCCCCTTCGATCCAGCCAGCCTCCACGCGTCTTGCAAGCTCCGTCACCCCTTCGCAGTCGCCTTCGCTGACCGATCGCGGCGCATTCTGGCATACGGCATTTACGGGCCGCCGGGTGGCGCCATCGTGAGCCACCACGCAACGCTGTGCGGGCGCGCGCGCGTGGCAAGATTCACCGCGGCCCACCGTCCGCCATGCGGAAAGTAATCAGTCTTACTGTTTACTTTCTGATCGCGCTGCGTTAGCTTCTGGGGTCCACCGCGCCGGCACATCGGAATCGACCGGCCACGACACCCAGCAAGGAGATCGCCCTGATGGCCGCCACCGCCGCATCGTCCCCGCAGGGGGAGAGCGTCGTGAAGCCAGACTTCAAGACGCAGCGCAAGCACTTCATCTTCACCGACGAGCACGAACAGCTGCGCGAGTCGATCCGCAACTTCGCGATCAAAGAGCTGGCGCCGCACGCGGAGGAATGGGAGGAGACGACGTTCCCGGACTCAGTGTTCAGGCGCATGGGCGAGCTGGGCTTCCTCGGCCTGGACAAGCCGGTCGAGTACGGAGGGCAGGGCGGCGACTACTACAGCGCGCTGGTGCTGGCGGAGGAGATCGGCAACGGCAACTCCGGTGGGCTGGCGATGGGCGTGGCGGTGCAAACGGACATGGCGATGCCGCCGATCCTGAAGTTCGGCACTGAGGAGCAGAAGCGCGAGTGGGCGGAACCGGCGATCAAGGGCGAGAAGATCCTGTGCCTGGGCATCACCGAGCCGGACGCCGGCTCGGACGTGTCGGGGATCAAGACGCGCGCGGTCAGGGACGGCGAGGAGTACGTGATCAACGGCTCGAAGACGTACATCACCAACGGCCACCGCGCGGATGTGATCGTGCTGGTCACGAAGACCGACCTTGATTCGAGCCCACCCACCCACGACGGCTTCACGCTGTTCCTCGTGCCGATGGACAGCCCGGGCGTGATCCGCGAGAAGAAGCTGCAGAAGCTCGGCATGCACGCGTCCGACACGGCGCTGCTGGCCTTCCAGGACGTGCGCGTGCCGGAGTCGGCGGTGCTCGGCCAGGTGGGCAAGGGCTTCTACCACATCATGTGGGAGCTCCAGGGCGAGCGCCTAATCGGCGCCGCCGGCTGCGTGGCGGGCGCACAGAAATGCTTCGAACGCACGCTCCAGTACGCACACGAGCGCAAGGCGTTCGGACGCGAAATCGGCAAGTTCCAGGTGATCCGCCACAAGTTTGCCGAGATGGCCACCAAAATCGAGTCGGCGCGGCAGATGGTGTACGTGACGGCGTGGCGCTTCAACAACGGCGAGTACCCGGTGCGCGAGATCTCGATGGCGAAGCTCCACGCGGCGCGCATCGCCTGCGAAGTCGCCGACGAATGCATCCAGATCCATGGCGGCGCCGGCTACATGCGCGAGTACGGCGTCGAGCGCGTGTGGCGCGACATGCGCCTGAACCGCATCGGCGCCGGCACCGACGAGATCATGCTCGACGTCATCGGCCGCTCGTACGGGCTGTAGTCACCAAGTTCGCGCCCCATGCTCGATCAAGAAGCGGAGGGGCATGCCGCATGCTCGATCAAGAACCCGAGGGCCATGCCACATGCGGCATGGCCGACAGGGCCGCATGCGGCCCTGTCTCGAAGCCGCACATGTGCGGCTTCGCCGGTGGGCGCATGCGCCCACCGGAACGACACCCTCGCCAGGGTCCTGTCAATCGACCGAGCCGCGCGGCACGACCCACTCGGTTGGCTGCCCGGTGACGGTCGCGATCAGCTCGAAGTCGGCGTCGTAGTGCAGGACGGTCAGCCCCGCGCGCTCTGCTGCTGCCGCGACGACGAGATCCGGGACGTTCGCGCCGCGGTGCTGTCCGCGATCGGCAAGCAGTCCCTGAACTTCCATGGCACGATCCATCACCGACTGGTCAATCGCGACATGAGCGAAGCGCAGACCGATCTCCTCTCGCCGAGCCCTGTGCTCCTTGCCGGAGCGAGCGCCGAACAGGAGCTCGATATCCGTCATCGAGCAGATCGCCAGCGTCCCCGACACGATCATCGGCTCGATCCGCGCCGCCACGGGCGCCTTCGCCGTGCGCGTCAAGACGCTGTTGTCTACGAGATGATGGGCGGCGGCGGCCACGCGCGGTCCATGATCTCGGGGTTGCTCAGATCCTCGTTCTCCTTGAGCCACACGATCAGCCGCTTGCCCGCCTCACGGCGGACAACCTCGCGCAGCGCCTCGTCAACTGTGTCCTTCACGCCACGCGTCCCCAGTATCTCCCTGGCTTTCGCGAGCATATCCTCATCGATATCCAATGTTGTTCTGCGCACGCAATCAATATAGCCTGACTAAGCAGAATTGGGCATACAACCTCCTTTCTCGATTCCGATGACGCCATCCACTCCCCCCTTCTCCGACGAGCACGAACAGCTGCGACAGTCGATCCGCGGCTTCATCGAGCGCGAGCTCGCGCCGCACGCACAGCAGTGGGAGGACAAGCGCTGGTTCCCCGACGAGCTATTCGGCAAGCTCGCCGCGCAGGGGTTGCTCGGGCTGAAGTACCCCGACGAGTACGGCGGGCAGGGCGGCGACTACCTGCACGAGGCGGTGCTGTGCGAGGAGATGGCGCGGATCGGCTCCGGCGGCACCGCAGCGGGGCTCGGCGCACACATCAACATCGCCACACCGCCCATCTGGAAGTTCGGGACGGAGGAGCAGAAGCAGCGCTACCTCGTGCCCGCTATCCGCGGCGAGAAGATCGGCGCGCTCGGCATCACCGAGCCAGGCGCCGGCTCTGACGTCGCCGCCATCGCGGCCAGCGCCGAACGCGTCGACGGCGGCTGGGTGCTGAACGGCGAGAAGACTTACATCACCAACGGCGTGCGCGCACACTTCATCGTCACCGCCGTGAAGACCACCAAGGAAGGCGGCCACCACGGCATCTCGTTCTTGATCGTGGATCGCGGCGACGGCGTCGTCTCCTCGAAGCTCGACAAGCTCGGCTGGCATGCGTCCGACACCGCCACGATCAGCTTCCAGGACGTGTTCGTGCCCGAGGAGAACCTGCTCGGCGAGCTCAACGAGGGCTTCAAGCTGATCATGGCCAACTTCCAGTGGGAGCGCCTGGCGATGGCGCTAGGCGCCGTCGGCGCGATGACGATCGCGTGGGAGCGCACCGCAGAGTTCGCACGCGAACGCAGCGCCTTCGGCCGGCCGCTGTCCGGGCACCAGGCGATCCGCCACAAGCTCGCCGACCTCGCCACATCCGTGTACACGTGCCGCTGCGTCACATACGACGCGCTGCGCCGCTTTGTCGCCGGCGAGGACCCGCTCAAGGAGGTCACCATGGCCAAGCTGCTCACCCAGCGCGCGTGCTTCCAGCTAATGGACGATTGCCTGCAGATCCACGGCGGCGCCGGCTACATGCGCGAGTACTTCATCGAGCGCGCCGCCCGCGACTCCCGCCTCGGCCCCATTGGCGGCGGCAGCGACGAGATCATGCGCGAAATCCTCGGGCGCGTGCTGGGGCTGTAGACACACGATCGACTCGAGCCCTATCGCCACAGCTCAGACAAAGCTCCTAGCGCAACGTAGTGAGACGCCAGGGCCGCACGCAGGCTACGCACACGATCTGTGATCGCGTCGGCGCTCTCCCAGCCACGCAGGCATGCTTCATACGCCCGCAGCGCAACGACGTCACGCTCGGGATCCAAGAACGGCAACTCGTGGCGAAGCACGGACGGCTTCCCATCCGGAAAGCTCGACAGGTCCGCCAGGACGATCTCGAGCTGATCGAAGACCTTGCGGTAGGGCTCCAGCCAGTCGCCTGTCGTGAGGCCAGGGTCGCGCTCGCGCTGGGCAGCAGCCGTCATCACGGCCGGTGCAGTCAGGCGGCTGAGCACGGGCCCTTCCAGGAACGAGCCGAAGTCCGCACGACTCAGTCCGCGCATGACTCGTGCGACCTTGTCGTCGACTTCACAGTACGCGCACACGTGTTCAAGCCCGTACTCGAGGCTATTCAGTGGCTCTTGCCCGGAGAATGCCAAGCCCATGCGCATGACGCGATGCAACTGCGAGACGTCGTATACGCAGCCAGGCAGCGCAGCGGTGACGCGCAGACTCCTCCGGCGCAGCATCACCCCGCGAATGCCCACGGCGAGATGACCTCCGTTCACCATATGCCTCTTGCGCAGCAGGCGTGCCGGCAAGTCGTCAACCACGTTGAACTCGGGAGCACGCAGGAGCGCACCGAGCAGCTCCGAGGAGCGTGACGGAGGGCTGACTAGCCACTCGCCCAAGTCGTGCGTTCGAGTGATCCGCGAGCCGCGCGGCATGCTGTCGCGCCTGCCGGGCTCGTATGGCACTGCGATGCGGTTTACGAGGGGCCTCAGGTACATCGCTCCGAGGCTGCGACAAAGCACGTCGACCGCCTGCCAACTCCCTGGTATGTCGTTCTCGCAGGGCATGACCACCGTCTCCGCGCCCAACGGACGGACCTTGAGGATTTCTTCGATCAACGGTCTGCGCTGCTCGATACCGGCACGCAGCGTCGCCGTCAGCAGGAGCGGTTCACCGTATCGACGCAATGCCGTCCGGACGTCAGCGGGCAGGCATTCCTCTGAGTTCGCCTGGCAGTACCAGTCGACCCGCCGCACTTCTTCCCGACGATTCGTGCCTTCCCAATTCAGCTGATAGACCGGATACCCCTGGTTATCCCTCGGCAGGGGATCGCCATCCGGCCTGCCAACGAGGCAGATCCTGAATCCCGCCAACTGCCCTATGGGCAGGATCAGCGCCTGGGCGAGCGGACTGGCGCCTATGTGGATGTGAAGCAGCAGTAGGTCTCCTGATCTCCACGGCCTCATACCCCAGGGCGACGCCTACGTTTCTCTCGTCGGCTGGCGTGTCGGCAGTCGCCAGCGACGCTCAAGCAAGCTTCTGCTCGTAGCTTGCCGCACATGCAGAGCAGCCGATCACGTGCGTGCGTACCCTTTTGGCGGTCTCTTCGCCGAGCACCTTGGGTTCGATCCACGCCAGTTCGATGCGGTCGTCAACTACGTGAGGGGAGCACAGATAGAGAGGATCCTGAAGCAGAGCGCTGGCGAGCCTGCGACCCTCGGCAGTATCGAGGCGTGCGATCGCCACTTGAAAAGCCCTGGTCACTTCTCCAAGGCTCAGATATTCGGCGGCGGACAACTCCGACGCGTCCACCGTCACATCCATGGCGCCCCTGCACGCATCGAGGTCGCGCCCGCCATTGCGAAAGAGTCGCGCCGACAGCCGAACGGCCATGCGACGATCCACGAGCAGATCCAAGTCCGCCGTCAGCTCGTCCACCCAAATCAGGTACGAGAGGCATGCCAGTAGAAAGTCGATTGATGGCTTGCCTTCGATCACCAGCCCCGCAGAGGAGCAGCCGGCGTGCTCGAGGAACTCGTCGAGCGTCCACTCCATACGTCCCGCCAACAGCTCCGCCCGCTCAATCAGTTCTGTCTTCAGCGCCCCCCGAGGGGCGTCTTCCGTCAGATCGGTGTCCTCGATGAGGCTACGCATGGCCTCGACGTTGTGCCCCGTGTCCGTCGTCTCGTGCGTGTCTGTGTCTTGGAGATAGTCCATGGTCTACTGGTCAAGCCTAGAGGTTGCTGTCTGTTGCCGTCAAGAACTGAGGCACAGTCGCATCTGAACGCTCATGCCCACACCGCTCATACCCGCACTGAACACGTGTGCTGGAGCGTCGGAGCGGCACCATGGTGACAGGTCGCAAATACCCGATGGGGGCAGAGCGTACACAATGGTGCGGCAGGACCGCCTTTTCGCGACCCGCAGCTACCTCGTCCCTGAGCGCCTGTCTCCCACTACGATCCAAGCGCATGCCTACAGTCTGAGTTGTGCGCCATCGCAGCGTGCGCGCACTCGACGGATTGGCAACGGCGTGCTCGGCCTGTCCACACGCGAGTAGAACACCCGTCCAACGCCTTCTTGCAGCGCTCAGGCACGCGACCTGACGGTCCGATGTGTCCGACGTGGCCATCCCTCGTCGTCTCCACGCGCCAGTTGCCGCAGCAGCTGCCGGCACCGTCTTCGCGTGCGCCGTCGCATTCGCGGCCGCCAGCACACCCGCGTGGGCCAGCCACGGCCACAGCGCCAACGCGAGCCGCACCTGCCAGAACGCCGGGCTGAGGCCGACGAGGACCAACTCGAGCCTGATCCGTGCCGCGACGCTGTGCCTGATCAACCGCGAACGGCGCCGCGCCGGAGAGCGCCCGCTGCGGCCGAACAGGCGGCTGCGACGCGCGGCGCAGGCGCACACCGAGAGCATGGCCTTCGGCAACTACTTTGAACACGTGGGGCCGGGCGGGTCCGGTGGCGGCACGCCGCTCGCTCGGCTGCGAGCCGTCGGCTACATCTCCAGCTCGCGCGTGGGCTACGAAGTCGGCGAGAACATCGCTTGGGGAACGCTCGGCTTGGCGACGCCACGCGCGATCGTTGCCGCGTGGATGGCCTCTCCCCCGCACCGCGCGAACATTCTCGACCGCCGCTACCGCGAAACCGGGATCGGCGTCTTGCCGCATCCACCCGCGTCGCTCGCCGACGGCCAGCCGGGCGCGATCTACACGCAGGACTTCGGCGTCATCATCCGCGGCTGAGCCGGCCATGCTCCGGTAGTCTGCGCTCCGTTCACAACGACAAGGAGACGCAACGGCTATGGGAGTACTCGACGGCAAGTCGGCGATCGTCACGGGTTCGGCGCGCGGAATCGGACGCGCCACCGCGGAGCTACTCATCGCGCAGGGCGCGCAGGTGCTGATCAACGACCTCGACGGCGACGTCGCCGAGCAGGCGGCCTCGGAGATCGCGGGCGAGACGGCCGTGTTCGCCGGCGACCTGACCAAGCCGGGGGCGCCCGATCAGCTCGTGCAGACGGCGATCGACGCGTTCGGCAAGATCGACATCATCGTCAACAACGCCGGCTACACGCTCGACGCGCCCATCCACAAGATGTCCGACGAGCACTTCCAGGCGATGCTCGACATCCACACGGTCGTCCCCTTCCGCGTGATCCGCGCCGCCGCGCCACACCTGCGCGAGCCCGCCAAGAAAGAGCGCGAGGAAGGCAAGGAGGTGTTCCGCAAGATCGTCAACATCTCATCTACCTCCGGGACCTTCGGCAACGCCGGCCAGGCCAACTATTCCTCCGGCAAGGCCGCCGTCGTCGGGCTGACCAAAACCGTCGCCAAGGAGTGGGGCCAGTTCAAGGTCAACGTCAACGCGGTCGCGTTCGGCTTCATCGACACGCGCCTCACGCAGGCGAAGGTCGACGAGAACACGATGGAGAAGGACGGCGAGACGATCCAGCTCGGCATCCCCGAGCAGATGCGACAGATGGCCTCAATGCTGATCCCGCTCGGCCGTCCCGCCACGCCTGAGGAGGCCGCGGGTGGCGTGTTCTTCCTCTGCTCGCCGTGGTCCAACTACGTGCACGGCCAGACGCTGCACGTCACCGGCGGGCTGTTCGGGGGGATGAGCGGCTGACGCACGGCGGCGACACCGCACCCGCTGCCCTATCTCCCTGCTGCCGTCGGACCCCTCAGATCGAGCTGGCAGCCTGAGAAGTAGGCGCCGGCGGGCGAGGCGAGGTAGGCGGTGAGCGCGGCCACCTCGCCCGTCGCGGTCGCCGCCCCCGGGGCAATGACGACCGTGGTGATCGCGTGGCGCGCCCACTCGATCGAGAGCGTGCGGGCGAGGTTCTCGAGACCTGCGCGCGCCGCGTCGGCGTGTGCGCCGGCGCCGGCGGGCGGCGCCAGGTAGACGATCCGCCCGCCACGCGACTCCGGCAGGAACGCACGGTTGGCGACCGCGCGCGTCACGTTCCAGCTGGCATCGAGGCACGCTATGAGCGCCGCGCGAGCACGATCGGCGCCGGCATCCCCATCGGAGCCACCCCCCTCGCCGCCGGCTCCGCCCTCGCCGCAGGCACTTTCGAACAGCCCCGCACCGTCGACGACGAGCAGGTCGAGGCCACCCATCTGGGCAAGCGCTCGATCGGCGGCGTCGTCGATCGAGCTCTCCTCGACGGTCACGCACCCAGCGTCGAGGAGCCCGCACTCCGATACGCGCCCCCCGAGCGCGGCGCAGGCGTCGCGAACGGCGGACGCGAAGGACCCGGCGCCACCCGTCGACACGAAGGCGCCTGCAACCAAGATCGAGGCTCCTTGCAGCAGGCCCGGGCGCAGCAGCTGGGATGCGTCGATGTTGGACGTGGGCACCGCAGCACCCTAATGCCCAGCGTCAGCCTCCGAAGGCACGCTCCCGTCGGCGCGGCCGCGCAGTTCGAAGTAGAGGACGGAGGCGGCGAGCGCGGACAGCGGTGCGGTGAGCACGCCGACGATCACCCTGACGACGATGCCGACGCCGGAGCCAGCGGAGTCGGCGATGCCCTCGATGATGATGCTGACGGCGCCAACGAGAATGTAGAGCACGAGGATCACGCCGAAAACCTGCCAGCCGTTGCCGCGCACGAGCTCGCGACTGCGCGTGAGCGCGGCGAACACGCCGGGGCGCTCGAGCACGACCACCGGCGCGGCGACGGACCAGATCGTGATCAGGATCAGGCCGGGAACGATGATCAGGATGAAGCCGACGACGATCCCGATGCCGGCGACGATGCCGACGAGGATCAGCTGGCCGAGCACGGGCGTGACCGCCTGCAGCAGCTGACCGGCGCTGGCGTCGCGGCGTCCGTCCTGGACGTCGGCGACGAGCTCTACGACCATGCCGGTGAAGAGCGTGATGGCGACGAGGCTGATGAGCACGGCGACCAGCGCGAGCCCGGCGCTGGTCGCGACGAGCAACGCGGAGATGATGCCGGTGAAGACGAACACGACGGCGGCGGCGGGCATCAGCACGGATGCCTGGTCGACGTAGATGTCGAACACGCGGCGGATCACGCCGCCGACGTCAAGACGAGGCTGCATCAGGCGACAGCGGCGCCCTTGGGAGCGTGGCGCTCGGCGCGCCGCTGCTCGCGCACGCGCCGCAGCACGCCCTTGCGGCCGTGTTCTTCAAGACCGGCGTACAGGCGGCGGATCTCGACGAGGATCTGGTCGGCGACCGCCTGCTGCTGCTCGCGCGTGGACTCCTCAATCGGCTCCCAGCGGATGGCGTCGCCGTACTGGATGGTCACCTTGGGGAACTGCAGGCGCTTCCAGTTGCGGATGTGGGAGGAGCCGTAGATCGCGATCGGCACGACTGGCGCGCCGGTCTCAAGCGCGAGGCGCCCGATCCCGCGCTTGGCCTGTTCGGAGACCTTGCCAGTGCGCGAGCGGCCGCCCTCGCAGTACATGGTGATGGCGGCGCCGCGGTCGAGGATCGAGCGGGCGGTGATGAACGTCTCCTCGTCGCGCACGCCGCGGCGCACGGGGAACACGCCGCCGTGTGTGTAGATGAACTGCATGGGCCGTTTGAACAGCTGCGACTTGGCCATAAAGCGCACCTTGCGGCGGATATAGCAGCCCATGAGGAAATGGTCCATAAACGAGAAATGGTTGGGCGCGAGGATTACGGCGCCGCGGCCGGGGACCTTCTCGACGGAGATGGCGCGGGCGCGCAAGAACGTGTACGCGTACAGCGAGGTGAGGATGCGCGTGAGCTCGTACGTCCAATCTGGTTCGCGCGAGCGTGAACGCGCGTGGAAGCGGTCGAAGTGCTCCTTCGGCCGCGGGTCGGTGTAGACCTGCTCGCGCATCGGGGCGAGATCGTTCATCGAACGGTGTACATCACGCGCGTGCCAAGGTTACGCGCGATCGGTCGGCGGCGCTATCTATTGTCCCGGTCCAGTGGTGGCGACCGGCATCTGGAGGATGAAATGACTGAGATCGAGGCTCATATCACGGGCACGGTATGGAAAATCGAGTGCGCGGTGGGCGACAGCATCGAAGAGGGCGACACGGTTGCGATTCTCGAGTCGATGAAGATGGAGATGCCCGTGGAGGCGGAAGACGCGGGCACGGTGACGGAGATCCGCTGCGAAGAGGGCCAAGCAGTCAACGAGGGCGACACGCTCGTCGTGCTGGGGTAGCGCCCTCGCCGAGCTCGCGCGTCGCCCGTAACCGGCGGGCGCGGGCGAGGAAGCTCCCCGCGAGCACCAGCTAGCCTGTCGGCTCCGATGTCCTCGAGCGCTCCCGCACGCGAGCTCGCCGACGGCAAGCTGCTCGTCGATGAGCCGGCCGCGGCTGTCGTCCGCCTGACGATCGCCAACCCGGCCAAGCGCAACGCGCTCGATCACCCGATCCTGGATGCGATCAGCGCGATGCTCAGCGAGCTGTCCGAGGCGGGTGGGTCTTCAGCTCCCGCGCGCTGCGTGATCGTGACGGGCGCGCACGGGATGTTCTCGGCGGGCTATGACATCGGCGAGATCCCGGACGACGAGTTCGAAGAGCGCGCAGAGCGCCTGGTGGCACACCCGTTCACGCAGGCGATCGACGCGCTGGAGGCGTTCCCGTATCCGACGCTGGCGGCGCTGCCGGGCCATACGATCGGCGGTGGCCTGGAGCTGGCGCTGGCGTGCGACCTGCGCGTGGCGCAGACAGGGATCAAACTTGGCATGCCGCCGGCGAAGCTGGGGCTGGTGTACTCGCACACGGGGCTGCGCCGCTTCATCGACGCGATCGGCGCGCCGCGCACGCGCGAGCTGTTCCTGCTCGGGCGCTACATCGACGCGTCGACGGCGCTCGCGTGGGGCCTGGTCAACCGTGTGGCGGAGGCGGAGGAGCTCGAGGCGATGACGCTTGATCTGGCGGGCGTGCTGGCGGGCAACGCGCCGCTGGCGCAGACGGGCAACAAGCGCGTGATCGAGGCGCTGCTGGCGGCCGAGGGCGAGCTGCCGACGGACGTCGAAGCGGAGCTGATCGAGCTGCGCCGCGCGTCGTTCGCCTCGCAGGACCTGCGCGAGGGGATGCGCGCGTTCGCGGAAAGGCGCATTCCGAACTGGCGCGGCGAGTAGCCGTCCGCCACACCCCATACGGTTTCCTCGTGGCGCCGTTGATCACACGCGAGGAGGCTCTCGAGCTCGGCGAGATCGAGGATCACGCCCAGATCGAAGCGTTGATCGAGCGTGCATGGCAGGCACGCGTCGAGCGTTTTGCGGACTCGACGGACATGTGCTCGCTGGTGAACGCCAAGTCGGGCGGCTGCGCGGAGGACTGCGGCTTCTGCGCGCAGTCGCGCTTCGCCGACGCGGAGACGCCGATGCACGCGATGATGGAGCCCGAGCAGATCCTCGAGCACGCACGCGCGGCGGAGGCGGCGGGCGCGCACCGCTTCTGCATGGTCACGCAAGGCCAGGGGCTCTCCAAGCGGGACTTCGAGAAGTACCTGGCGGGCGTGCGCCTGGTCTCCGAGCAGACAAACCTCAAGCGCTGCGCGTCGGTCGGCCATATCTCGGCGGAGCGCGCGAAGGCGCTGCGCGAGGCGGGCATCCAGCGCGTGCACCACAACGTCGAGACGGCGCACAGCTACTACGACGAGGTCACGAGCACCGTCCGCTACGAGGGCCGGCTGCGCACGATCGATGCGGTCCGCGAGGCGGGACTGGAGACATGTGTGGGCGGCATCCTGAACCTCGGCGAGACCCGCGAGCAGCGCGTGGAGATGGCCTTCGAGCTCGCGGCGATCGACCCGACGAGCGTGCCGATCAACATGCTCAACCCGCGCCCGGGTACGAAGTTTGGAGACCGCGAGTTCATGGATCCTTGGGAGGCGGTCAAGTGGATCGCGATCTTCCGGCTGATCCTCCCGGAAGCGCTGTTCCGGCTGTGCGGCGGGCGCGTGGAGAACCTCGCGGAGCTGCAACAGCTGGCGGTCAAGGCGGGGATCAACGGCGTGATGATGGGCAACTTCCTGACGACGCTGGGCAACGAGCCAGAGACCGACAGGGAGATGTTCGAGGAGCTCGGGCTGAACGTCGCGCGCCAGCCGGACAACGCCGCCAACCCGCGCCCGGACAACCGCTCGGGCTGGCTCGAGGGTGAGACGCCGGACGTGATCGCGCAGGTGCGCGATGCGAGTGCGAGGGCGGACGCGATCGAGCTGGACGTGCGCTTGTGGGACCCATCGACGCAGCTTCGCTACCGCGCCAAGCGCGCGGTGCCAGCGCGCCCGGACGGCGCGCCGAACAGGGTGCCGGTCGCCTGATAAACACAAAGGGGGGACGGGGATGAGCGAGATCGAACAGCGCCTGCAGGAGCTGGAGCAGCTCGGTCTCTCCCGCCGCCTGCGCCTGGTCAGCGGACCGCAGGGGCCGACGGTGCTGATCGACGGCAAGCCGGCGCTACTGCTGTGCTCGAACAACTACCTCGGGCTAGCGGACCACCCGCGCGTGCGCGAGGCGGCGGCGGATGCGGCGATGCGCTGGGGCGTCGGTGCCGGCGCCTCGCGGCTGGTGTCGGGGACGATGACGATCCACCGGCGCCTGGAGGAGCGGCTGGCAGACTTCGAGGGCAGCGAGGCATGCCTGCTGTTCGGATCGGGCTACCTGGCGAACATCGGCGCAATCGGCGCGCTCGCGGGCCGGGGCGACACGGTCTTCTCGGACGAGCTCAACCACGCGTCGATCGTCGACGGCTGCAGGCTCTCGCGCGCGGAGGTGGTCGTGTACCAGCACCGCGACGCGGAGCACCTCGACTGGAGCATGCGCCGGCACGGGCGCCGCGACGGGACGGCGCGGAGGCTGATCGTGACGGACTCGGTGTTCTCGATGGACGGCGACGTCGCGCCGCTCGAGGCGATCGCAGAGCTGGCGGATGTGCACGACGCGCGCGTGCTGGTCGACGAGGCGCACGCGACAGGCAACCTCGGCCCGGGTGGGCGCGGCGCGGTGGCTGAGGCAGGCCTTGAGGGACGGATCGACGTGGTCATGGGAACGCTGGGCAAGGCGCTCGGCTCCTACGGGGCGTACGTGTGCGCTAGCGCGGAGATGATCCGCTACCTGATCAACACGGCGCGCCCGCTGATCTACTCGACGGCGCCGTCACCGCCGGCCGTTGCGGGGGCGCTGGCAGCGCTGACGCTCCTGCGCGAGCGCCCGCATCGCGTACAGCGGCTGCGCTCGAATGCGCGCGTCCTGCGCCGGGCGCTGGCGGGCGAGGGCTTTCCGGTGGCGGACGTGGACATGCACATCGTGCCGCTGATCGTCGGCGACGAGCACGTGGCGATGCGCCTGTGCCAGGAGGCGCTCGAGCGGGGCGTGTTCGCGCAAGGCATCCGGCCGCCAACGGTGCCGGCGGGCTCCTCGCGCCTGCGCCTGACGGCGATGGCCTCGCACACGGCGTCGGAGCTGGAGAAGGCCGCGCGGGTGCTCGGCGCCGCCGCCCACGCGATCGGCCTCGACCCCGGGTCGCTGGCGCCGGCGCTCGCCGAGCGCCAGACGGCGAGCATCGAGCGCGAGCTGGCGTACGTGGAGCTACGTGCGGTGGCGCACGAACGCGTGGACGCGGGCGAGTCGGCTGCCACACCGTTCGATCTCGACGTCGCTGAGCCGAGCGTCCCGTCGGAGCCACGCGCCCCGTTCGATTTCGAGGCCGAGCTCGACAGCGTCCGCGCGGCGTAGCGTCTGACGCCGGCGCAGGACATGCGTGGGCTGTTCGTCACGGCGACCGATACCGGCGTCGGCAAGACCGTCGTGAGCGCGGCGCTGCTAGCGGCGATGGCGACAGCGGGCGAGAGGGTGCGCGCGTACAAGCCGGCGGTGACGGGCCTGGAGGATGAGCAGGAGATCGCGGCGCGCGGCGCATGGCCGGCGGATCACGAGATGCTGGCGGCGGTCGCGGGCATGGCGCCCGAGGAGGTGTCCCCCCTGCGCTTCGGCCCAGCGGTCTCCCCGCATCTGGCGGCGGAGCTGGCGGGTGAGCCGATCGACCCCGCGCAACTGCTCGCTGCGGCAACTGCGGGCGACCCGGACGAGGCGCTGATCGTCGAGGGCGTGGGCGGCCTGCTGGTGCCGCTGGCGGAGAGCTACACGGTGTGCGACCTCGCGGTCGCGCTGGGCCTGCCGATGCTGGTCGCCGCCCGCCCGGGCCTGGGGACGATCAACCACACGCTGCTCACGCTGCAGGTCGCGCGCGCCGCCGGCCTCGACGTGCGCGCGGTCGTGCTCACGCCATGGCCGGCCGAACCGTCGCCGATCGAGCGCTCCAACCGCGAGACGATCGGCCGGCTGGGCGCTGTTCAGGTGCAGACGTTGAGCCGCGTCCCGAGCCCTGCCGTGGCCGACCTAGCTAGAGCCGGATCGCGGCTGCTCGCCGCGCTACGCGCTGGCTGAGGGGACGGTTGCACACCCCGAGGCTATGATTCGGGTCGTGCGGGTGGCCGCACGCCGGGGGAAAGGAGACCTGGAGGCATGTTCAGGCGCAGGGCGATCGCGCTGTTGGGGCTCGTTGCGGTTATCGCGGCTGGCCTGATCGCCGCTGGCTCGATCGTGGCGCAGGCGGGCGAAACGGCGGGTGTGACGACCGCGGCGTACAACAACCTTCGCGATAACTGGGATCCGAACGAGCCGGCTCTCAGCCCATCGGCGGTCGCATCGGCGAGCTTTGGCAAGCTCTTCTCGACCAAGCTCAAGGGGTCGATCTACGCACAACCGCTCGTCTACGGCGGCGATGTCATCGTCACCACCGAGGAGGCGAACGCGTACGCGATTAACGCGAGCAGCGGCAAGATCGTCTGGGAACGCTCGTTCGGTAAGCCGTTCAAGGCGGCGACGATCGGGTGCTCGGACCTGAAGCCGAACCTCGGCTCCACGTCCACGCCTGTGATCGATACGAGCACCGGGATCGTGTACATCACCACGCGCCTGGAGGAAGGCAGGGGACTCGCGGGCGCCCACTGGAAGCTGCAGGCGATCTCGGCCGCAACCGGCGAAGAGCAGCCGGGCTACCCGGTCAGCATCGCCGGCACGCCAAGCAACACGCCGGGCGTGCCGTTCAACGAAAGCTACGAGGCGCAAAGGCCCGGGTTGCTGCTGCTGAACGGGGTCGTCTACATGGCGTTCGCCTCGGACTGCGACATCACCCCGTATCGCGGCATCGTCGTCGGCGTGAGCACGGCCACGCACGAAATCACGACGATGTGGAGCGACGAGGCGGGCGTGGGCACCGGCGAAGACTCCCAGGCCGGCATCTGGCAAAGCGGCGGTGGCCTCGTCTCCGACATTCCCGGCAGGATCATCTTGACGACCGGCAACGGCGTTTCGCCGCAGCCCGCCGCGTCCGGCAAACCGCCGGAAACGCTCTCGGAGAGCGTGGTCGGACTCACCGTCGAACCCAGCGGCCAGCTCAAGCCGACGCAGTTCTTCGCGCCGAGCAACGCGCCAACGCTGGATGAGAACGACGAGGATCTCGGGTCGGGAGGGCCGATCGCACTGCCCACGGAATACTTCGGCACCAAAGCGATTCCCCATCTCGTGGTGCAGGTCGGCAAGGACGGGCGCATCTTCCTGATCAACGCCGACAACATGGGCGGCTACCGCCAGGGCCCAAAAGAATCGGACGCGGTGCTGCAAACGCTCGGACCGTTCGACGGCGTATGGGGCCATCCGGCCGCCTACGGAGGGCAGGGAGGCTGGGTCTACGTGCTGGAAAGCGCCGGCGGGGGTTACCTGCGGGCACTGAGCTACGGACTGAATGGCAGCGGCGAACCGGCGCTGGCGGCAGCCGGCACGAGCTCCGAATCCTTCGGCTACACATCGGGCTCCCCGCTGGTCACCAGCAACGGGACCACCGCCGGGAGCGCCGTCGTGTGGGTCGTTTACATGGGCGGCTCGTCCGGCAGCCAGGGCGAGCTCCGCGCCTACTCGGCGATGCCCACAGGCGGCAACCTGCCGCTGCTGTGGTACGCGAAGCTCGGCGCCTCGGACAAGTTCTCGGTGCCGACGGCGTATGAGGGCCGCGTGTATGTGGGCACCCGCGGTGGCAAGCTGATCGCCTTCGGGCCCTCCAGCGACGCCCCCGTCCAGGCCGCGCCGGTGGAACTCGGGTCGGTGCCGGTCGGCGCAAGCGAGACGCGGACGCTGTCGATCGCAGCGACGCGCGAACTTAGGTTCACGGGCCCCGTGACCGCGTCGGGTGAACGCGAGGTCTCAGCGCTTGAAGCCGGGGCTGTGGCACGGCCGGTAAACCCCAAGCTCAAGACCGCCGGCCCGTCGAAGATCCCATCACCGGGTACAACCGCAATCACCTCGGGCGTTATCGACGTGCAGCAGCCGCGGCTCGACAGCGCGATCGCGGCGGGGAGCATGATCCACCTGCACGTGACGTTCAAGCCCGATCACGCCGGCCCCGTCGTCGGCACGATCGCGATCCGTACGAGCGCAGGAACACGTACGGTGACGCTGTCCGGTTACGGCACGAAACCGGGCCTCGAGCTGTCAGCCCAGCCGCTGGCGTTCGGCAAGGTCCGCACGGACGCGGGTGGCAAGGCGCAGAGCCTGACGTTCAGCAACTCATGGGATCGCCCCGAGACGCTCACCGGCCTGCGGCTGCCGGGCGCTCCATACCGCGTGAGCGGGCTGCCTCGCGTGGGGACGGTGCTGGCTCCGCGCCAGGCGATCACGGTCTCCGTGCTGTTCGACCCGAGCCGCGCCGGCGACTACCGCTCGACCTTCCAGATCGCCACCAACCACGGATCGGTGGCACTGCCGGCGACGGGCAGCGCGATCAAGGGAGCTCCGCGGCTGGCGGTCAGCGCCACACAGATCGACGTCGGCTCGGTCCCCGTCGGACAGTCCAAGAGCGTCACGTTCTATGTTCGCGATGCCGGCACGGTGCCGTTGACGATCACGCGCGCGATCGCCCCGATCGGAGAGTTCACGGCCGCGGTGCCGCTGCCAGAGGGGATCGTGATCCAATCCGGCGTGTTCGCCGCCGTCACCGTCACCTTCCACCCAACCGCGCGTGGTCCGGCGTCGGGCACCTACGTCCTCAACGGCAACGACGACCGCGGCTACGTGAGGGTGCAGTTCAGCGGGACGGGCACCTAGCGCACACGGGCGCTCGACCCTCAGCCGGCAAAGCGCACCTCGGCGCGCAGACCGCCGTCGGGCTGTGGGTGCACGCTGAGCGTCGCCCCATGTGCGGTCGCGATGGCGGCGACGATCGACAGGCCGAGACCGTGACCGTCGCCGTGTCCGAGACGATTGGCGCCAAGCCGGTTGAAGGGCGCCAGCAGCCGCTCGACCTCCTCGGCAGCGATCACCGGACCGCTGTTGGCGACCGTCAGGACAGCCTCCGCGGCCTGGGTTGCGGTCGTGACCGCGACCCAGCCGTTGGCCACGTTGTGGTGAATGGCGTTGTCCAGGAGGTTCGCCACGAGGCGTTCGATCAGGCGCGGGTCGCCCGTGGTCGAAGCGTGCTCGAGCTTGGCGTCGAGGCGCAGGCCGCGCTGTGCGATTTCCTCACGGCGCTCGCGCAGGACCTCGCCGGTGAGCGTGTCGAGCAGCAGGGGCTCGCGGCGCTCCAGGCCGCGCTCGCCGCGCGCCAACGTCAGCAGCGCGTCGATCATCCGCTCCTGCTGCTCGCCGATCGCGAGCACGCGCTCACACGCCGTGCGTAGTGAGACGGTGCTGGCTGCGGGGTCGGCGAGTGTAACCTCCAAGATTGCGCGCTCGAGGGTCAGCGGCGTGCGCAGCTCGTGCGAGGCGTTGGCGACAAACTGGCGCTGAGACTCAAACGAGGCCTCCAGGCGGCCGAGCAGCTCGTCGAAGGTGTCGCCGAGCTCGCGCAGCTCGTCGTTGGGGCCGTCGAGCGCGAGGCGCTCATGCAGGGTCGAAGCGGACAGCTCGCGGGCAGCGGTGGTGATCACCTGCAGCGGCCGCAGCACGCGGCCGGCGAGGAACCATCCGAGTGCCATCGACGCGACCACCATGATCGCCAAGGCGACGAGCGACCAGAACAACAGCAGATGCAGGTCGCTGGGGTGCACGTTGAGCGCCACCACTTCGAGGTGATGGGCCTGAGCGCGTTCGCGTGCGATCGCGGCACCTGTGGCGCCGGGCGCAAGCGGCGTCGCCGGCGGTGACGGGAACCCATGCACGCTGTGCCGTTCCACGAGCTTTGCCACGGCCCCCTGGGCGGAGACGACGGCGCTGCGCGAGGCGCGGCCCACCGACACGACAATCAGCGCCAGCAGCAGCGTTCCCATGATCAGGAAGGCGCTGCCGTAGAGCACCGCGAGACGCAGGCGGATCGTGTAACGGGGCAGGTGTAGACGGCGCCAAGCGCGAGGCCGCCGCTGCGATCTCAGACCGCCGGCGCTCGCCTGCAACGTCTCGGGAGCGCTCATCGTCGCACTCAGATCCGGTAGCCGGCGCGGGGCACGGTCTCGATCAGCGGCGGCTCGCCGAGCTTCGCGCGCAGACGCCTGATCGTGACCTTGACGGTCGTGGTGAACGGGTCGGCGTTCTCGTCCCACACCCGCGCCAGCAGCTCCTCGGCCGAGACGACGCGGCCCTCGGCGCCGAGCAGGTACTCGAGCACGGCGAACTCCTTTGGGCTGAGCGCCAGCCGCTGCCCGTCACGGCTAGCGAGACGATTGGCTGGATCGACGCGCAGGTCGCCGTGCACGAGCGACGCCGGCACGGGCGCGCCCGAGCGCCGGCCAAGCGCTCGCACCCGCGCCACGAGCTCGGCGAACGCAAACGGCTTGGGCAGGTAGTCGTCGGCGCCGAGGCTGAGACCGTCGACCCTGTCTTCGATCGATCCGGCTGCGGTGAGCATCAGGATCCGGCCATCGTGACCCTCTGCCGCGAGCGAGCGGCAGATCTGATCGCCGTGCACGCCCGGCAGGTCGCGGTCGAGCACGAGCACGTCGTAATCGGTTAGCGCCAGGTGAGCGAGCGCGTCGTGCCCGTCGAACGCGACGTCCACGGCCATGCCCTCGCGGCGCAAGCCAGTGGCGACCGTCTCAGCCAGCTCGACGTGATCCTCGATCAGCAGTACCCGCATGGACCAGTCAGCGTGGCGCATTTCCGGTTACAGCGCGGTTACAGCGTCCGTCACCGTGGTGTAACCGGCCGTTTCGTACAACCCTCGCACGCAGCATCCAGCCAGCGCGAGGAGACGACGACATGAAGGTGATACGAGCGAACCCAACGCCGCACGCCGCAATCTGGCCGGCCGGATGGCACCGAGCCGGGCGCGCCGGCATCGCAGCCACGGCACTTGCGGCGATCGCGTTGCTGGTGGCCGGCTGTGGCGGCACCTCGCCGAGCTCGGGCGTCGCTCACCTGGGGTCGAGCACCGCGTCGAGCACCTCCGCGAGCACGCCCTCAGCGGCCTCTGGTGAAGGCTCCGGCGTGGCGCAGGCGCGCAGCCAGGCGGTGGCGTATGCGGCGTGCATGCGCGCGCACGGAATAACCAACTTCCCCGAACCACAGGTCTCCGGATCCGGCGACGAAGTCCGCATCAAGATGACCGCCCCGGCGGGCGTGGTCAGGGGTAACCCCAAGTTCAAGTCGGCGGGGCAGGCGTGCGAAAAGCTCATGCCCGGCGGCGGGCCCGCGGGCCACGCTCCGCAGATCAGCCCCCAGGAACAGTCGCAGTACCTGAAGGCTGCCGCGTGCATTCGCTCCCATGGCATCCCGAGCTTCCCGGACCCGACGTTCTCCGGCGGGGGCGTGCACCTGCCCCACGTCGCCGGCATCAACCTGCGTTCGCCGCAGGTCCGCGCGGCCGAGGAAGCCTGTCAGTCCCTGATTCCCGGCGGCCTGCACGGCGATCACTAGTGAGCGCAGCAGGCGGACAGGCCCCGCGTGGATCGCACCGGATCGCGCTCGCGTGGATCGCGCTGGTGCTGCTCGCGGTCGTCGTCGTGGTGATCGTCAGCGACCCCTTCGGCGGCTCGCGTGCCCCCAGCGGCGTCGGCGATAACGCGGCGCCGACGGCGCTCGCGACGATCACCCGCCGCGCACTGTCCTCACAGACGCAGGTGAGCGCCACGCTTGGCTATGCGGGCGCATCGAGCGTTCGCGTGCCGGCCGGCACGCCGCCGTCCGCTGTGCAACAGGCTGAACAGTCAGTCGCCACCGGCGAGGGGATGCTGCAGAGAGCCCGTGCGTCGCTGGCGGCCGACAGCGAGACGCTCGCGGAACTCCGGGCGACGGTAACGGCCGCCCGCGAGAAGGAGGCGGTGGACTGCGCGGGTGATAACGCAGCGGAAAGCGCGTCCGCCGGCGCCTCGCCGAGCGGCGAAGCCACGCCCGCTGGCTCCTCCTTGGGCGACGGGGGCTCGGGCCTGTGTGCAGGCGATGTGCAGGCCGTTGCCGGCGATGCGCAGGGCTCGAGCGCAGATGTGATGAAGCTAGACGGCGACCGCGCATCGATCGCTTCGGCTGAAAAGACGATCGCGAGCGCCGAGGCCGCCCTGTCCGCGGCCCGCTCCTCGGCCGTCGCGTACGGCCAGACCTCGACCTTCACAGCGCTCCCGGCGGTCGGCCAGGTGATCACGCGGGGCCAGACCCTCTTCGAGATCAGTGGCCAGCCGGTCGTGCTGCAGTACAGCTCGTCGCGCGTGAGCGGCGAGCTGGCGCTGGGCTCGGTGGTGTTCGAGCCGGGGCCGGTGCGTGTGACGAGCGTGACGCCCACCGTCGGCGCGAGCGTTGCACCCGGACCGGTGCTCAGCATCACCTCGACGAGCCCCCAGGTCACGATCGCGCTCGCCGCCTCTGAGCAGTCCAGCGTCAAGGTCGGCGATCCGGTCACGATCACCCTGCCGAGCAACGAAACGACGCCCGGCGTCGTCAGCTCGGTCGGGACCGTCGCGAAATCGCCCGCTGGGAAAGGTGGCGAAGGTGGCGGGGGCGCGCCGGAAAACGGCGAAGAAGGCGGGCCGACGATCGAAGTGGACGTCGCGCTGCGCGACCCGAGCGCGAGCGGGCACCTGGACGAGGCGCCGGTGAGCGTGTCGATCACCACGGCCAGCATCCCCAGCGCGCTCGTCGTGCCGGTGGACGCGCTGCTGGCGCTGGCCGGCGGCGGCTACGCGCTGGAGGTCATCAAAGGCCGCGCGCACCGCCTGGAGGCGGTGACGCTCGGCCTGTTCGACGACGCTGAAGGTCTCGTGCAGGTCAATGGCCAGGGGGTCGTCGCCGGCCAGCGCGTGGTGGTTCCAGCGACATGAGCGCGCTCAGCGATTCGCGATCAGATGTCTCGCTCGGTCGTGCGCTCACCGCGGCGCCGCCGGTGCTCGAGCTGCGCGTCGTGAGCAAGACCTACGGCGCGGCGCCTCCGGTGTACGCGCTGCGAGACGTGAGCTTCGCCGTAGACGAGGGCGAGCTCGTGGCGATCGTGGGGCCCTCGGGGTCGGGCAAGACGACGCTGCTGCACGTGATCGGCACGCTCGAGCGCCCGAGCTCGGGGACCGTGTCGATCACCGGCCTCGACGTCGCCGCTTGCTCGGACCGCGAGCTCGCGACGTTGCGTGCGACTCGCATCGGCTTCGTTTTCCAGCAGTTCTTCCTCGCCGAGCACTCCACCGCGCTCGAGAACGTCGCCGATGGGCTGCTGTACGCGGGCGCGGACGCGGGCGAGCGCCAGGAACGCGCCGCGGAGGCACTCGCGCGGGTGGGGCTTGCCGATCGCGTGCGTTTCCGTCCCAGCAAGCTCTCCGGTGGCGAGCGTCAGCGCGTGGCGATCGCACGCGCGCTCGTCGGGCGCCCGGCGATCGTGCTCGCCGACGAGCCCACCGGCAACCTCGACAGCGCCGCAGGCGCGGCGATCGTCGCGCTGCTGGAAGAGCTAAACGCGCAAGGCGCGACGATCGTCGTGATCACCCACGACCGCGAGCTCGCGGCCAGCCTGCCGCGCCAGGTGCAGATGCTCGACGGACGGATCGTCGCCGACCGCAAGGCAACTGCTGATGTTTAGTGGGATCGCGTGGTTTCGCCGCCGGGCCAGGTGGGCTCGTGACGGGCTGGCGGTGGCAATCGGCGCCGCCGCCGTGCTCGGCGTGCTCACGAGCGCGCCGCTGCTGGCCGACGCCGCCGGCAGCTACACGGTCACCGCTAGCTCGGCGTATGGCTCAGTGCGGCTCTCGCTGACGAACGCCGCGGCAGGGGGCGACGCGGGCGCCTGCGGCTCCGCCCTTGCTGGCCTCGCAGGTAGGCCCGCCAAGATCACGGCCGGGGTCGGCGCCACCCAGTCAACCCGGGTGGGAGCCGGTTTCCCGATCCGGCTTGCGGTCACCGTGACCGATGCCGAGAAGAACCCCGTGCAGGGCGCGCCGGTTACCTTCACGGCCCCCGCGCGCGGGCCCAGCGGACGCTTCACAACCCGCACGCAGAAATCAAACGATTCTCGGCCCCGAGTAGCGCATCTACGCAGCGTCACGATCATGACCGACGCCTGTGGAGTAGCCGTCGCGCCCGCGTTCACCGCGAACGACGAGCAGGGCGGCTACATCGTCACGGCCGCCGTCAAACACGTCAGGCCGGCGGCGTTCGCGCTCGTCAACGCTGGACCCGGCTAGCAGCCGTGAGCGCCGCCGCCCTCACCCCCCACAAACTGCGCACATCCGACCTCGCGCGCGTCGCTAGCGTCGGCCTGCGCACGCGGCGGCTCCGCGCCGGCCTCTCAGCGCTCGGGATCGCGATCGGCGTCGCCGCGATCGTCGCCGTGCTCGGCCTCTCCTCCTCCAGCCAAGCAGGGCTGCTCAGCCAGATCGACCGGCTCGGAACCAACCTGCTGACGGTCACAAACGGCCAGGGCCTCACCGGCAAGACCGCCGAGCTGCCGCTCGTCGCGCCCGCGATGATCGCGCGCATCGATCCCGTCACGAGCGTGGCCGAGACCGCCAAGATCACCGCCAACGTCTATCGGACGCCGCTGGTCCCCGCGATCGACACGAACGCGCTGAGCGTCCAGGCAGCGAGCCTCGACCTGCTGAGCGCACTCGGCGTGCATGTCATCCAAGGGCGCTACCTAAACGCGGCCACCGCCACCGAGCCTGTCGCCGTGCTCGGATACACGGCTGCGCAGCGCCTGGGGATCGATCGCCTGTACACAGGCGAGCGGATTTGGGTCGCCAGCCAGTGGTTCTATCTCGCCGGCATCCTCGGCCCGGCCGAACTGACGCCCGAAATCGAAAGCTCCGTGCTCGTCGGCTTCCCCGCCGCCGAGAAGTTCCTAGCCTCCGACGGGCACCCCAACACCGTGTACGTGCGCACCCAAAACGAACAGGTCGCCGCGGTCCAGTCGGTGCTCGCGCAGACCGCCAACCCGGAAGCGCCCGACGAAGTCAACGTCAGCCAGCCCTCCGCGGCGCTCGTCGCCCGCGCCGACGCCAAAAGCGCGCTCAACGGGCTGTTCCTTGGGCTCGGCGCTGTCGCGCTGCTCGTAGGCGCGGTCGGCGTCGCGAACATCATGGTCATCTCCGTGCTCGAACGCCGCTCTGAGATCGGCCTGCGCCGAGCGCTCGGTGCGACAAAGGGGCAGATCCGAACGCAGTTCCTCTGCGAGGCGATCCTGCTGGCACTTGGCGGCGGCGCCGTCGGTGTCGGCCTCGGCGCGCTCGCGACGGCCGTCTACGCGACCACCAAGGGCTGGGCGATCGTGATCCCCGCCTCCGCCTGGGCCGGCGGCTTCGCCGCCGCGATGCTGATCGGCGCCGTCGCCGGGCTGCTGCCGGCGATCCGGGCTGCGCGGCTGGCGCCGGCCGACGCGCTGAGAACGGTGTGACGTCGTGCCGCCGATGGCTGGAACGCGGCCGATATCTAGGCTTATGTCACGGACCCGTTACGGCATGATGGTTCTCGCTTGACCTGCGCGAGAGCATCTGCGAACGTCGCGAACAGGTGAGAGCCCTCCGACTCACGACGATCGCCGTTGCTTTGGGAGCACTGGCGACGTCGGCCGTCCCGTCGGCGGCCAACGCTCGGCTGCCGCCCGGCGTGGATGCCCTCGTCAGCGTGAGCGCGCGCACGCGCGCGGCGACCCTGGTAAGTCCGCAGCTTCGCACCAGGGCCCCCCATAGCCTGCTTCTGGCGTTCGTCGTCGCCCACAGCGGTCGGTCAGGCGAGCACGTGCGCAGCATCACCGCCGCCGGCTTGCACTTCTCGCCGGTCGTTCGCGGCGACGGGAGTATCGGCGCGATCGAGGTCTGGCAGGCGCAGGCGCGGAACTGGTGGTCGGGGCGAGTCCTCGCCACGCTCGCAGCGGCGGCCTATCCGGCGAGCGTCACGGTCGTTGCATACGCCGGCTCCTCTCCCTATGTGCAGGCGCACGCGGCCACGGAGGGACGGGCCTCCGCGCCGAAGACAAGGCTCAGGGCGATCGCCGGGTCGCTGGTGTGGACGTTGGGACTGAGCACGGCGCAGCGGCCGCGTTCGGTCACGCAAGGGGCGTCTGAAGGCCGACAGGTGCTCCTGCAGAGATTCGCGCCGCACCAGAGAACCGCGGAGTGGCTCGAACTGACGGCCACACAGTCTGCGAACTTTGCAACGCCCCAGGGCGCGAGCCCCGCACATGCCTGGAGGCTGGTGGCCGTCGATGTGGTCGTCCCGAGCCTGGAGCAGCTGATCAAGGAAGGAAAGCTCACTGCCAACGGCTTCATCGCATCGGTCAGCACACGGCCCGGCTACCCATCTACCGGTGTTTCCGTGCCACCCGATTGCCAGCCTTCCCCCGAATTCGAAGTGGGCGTGGAGGACGACCCGGTCTTTCTCGGCCAGCAGCCGGCGATGAGTCCCGCGCGCGGCTTTGAACTGGCCGCCAGCGTGTTTCAGGCTCGTCTGCTGCGGATGAACGTGATCTGGGGACAAGTCAAGGCGTACGGCTGGGCGCCATACGACCAGGCCATCCGGATGGCTCGCGAACGCTGCTGGTCGGTCCAGCTGACGATCATGCCGACGCCGCTCTACGAAGAAAGCTTTTCGAACGACGAACTGAGCGCGAGAAACTTCAACATTGCGCTGTTCGCCTCCTTCGCCCGGGAAATCGCTACTCGCTACGCGGGGCAGGTGGCGCGCTTTGCGATCGACAACGAGCCCGACGGAGCCGACTTCATCCCGCCCGGTGGCAATCTCGAAGCACACATCGCGTTCTACGACAGCCTGTTCCTGGCCTCCTCGGCGGCGGTGAGCTCAGCGGACCCAGGCGCCCAGGTCCTCGCGGGCGAACTGGGAGGCAGGAACATCTCAGAGTGGCTGCCGAACGTAGCCCAGCTCCCCAGCAGCGGGCTTGGCATTCACCCCTACGGCAGTCTCAACGACGATATCGGCGAACTCGTCAAGGAGATTGCGCCCGTGCCCTTGCTGGTAACCGAGTACGGCGTGCCCGCGTCGCACCCTGATCAGATCCAGGAAGACCTAGAAGCCGAGGAAACCGCGAGGCGCGAAGGCGCGCACGCGTTCATCTTCTACCAACTCTCGCGCGCGGACAGCAGCGAAGGCCGCTGGGACACCGGGATCGAATGAGGGGCCAACGGACTGCGGTTCCGCGGGGGTTACGATCGGGCGATGCTTGGCGACGCATCACAGAATCTTCACTGCGGATCGCCCCTGAATGCTAGATGCTGGTCTGCTTCAAACCTGCGAACACGTACGCGACCTAGACCAGGAAGGGATCACTGACCACCCGCGACCCCACGAACTTCTGAGATAACCAGAGCTAGGAGGCCGATCATGAGCATACTGTCGCACGCTCACTCCCTGCTACCGGCGGAGCAGCTGGAAAGCGCTGACGAGCAAGACGATTCCCTACGACCTGCGCTTGCGCGCGTGGTGGAGAGCCATGGGCGCGAGGTCAAGCTTGACTGTTCGATTCTAAGCCCGTCGCGTCCCGGGATCGTCAGCGACCGAGGCACAGTCGAGGGCATCCCTGTGCTTGACGTACTCGAGGACGACAGGGGTCTGCTGCACGTCCTCGCCGAGCACCGGCATTTCGAGATAGGGGAGGCGGTCGTGGTCAGGCTCGATCGTGACCGCCGCGATCGCATCGAGCAAATCCACGCCGCCTGCGTGCTCGCGATAGCCGAGCTCAAGATCCGCGGGGCTTCCGTCAAGGCGGTCGAGATGCAGGCGAGGATGGCGTGGCTGGACCTGGCCAAGCCAACAGAGGACATCGATCTTGACGGCATGGCGGCGTCCAAAATCCCCCTGCGTCCGCTGGGTGGGCGCAAGGGACACATGGTCGTTCAGTGCCGCGACGTGTCGGTCGAGACCGTTCCCGCGCCCATCGCCCTCAGCTCCGAGCGGATCGCCGGCGCGGGTGCCCGGCTCGTCAAAGAGGATCGCCGCGGCGCCACGTTGGAGATTGCGCTGCCGGACGCGAAGGGCCAGTGGTGGCTGTGAGTGCTCGATGAATGGCGATCGACGGGTGGGCCTCGCTGGCGAGTGCTTCTTCATCGCGCCGATCGGTGAGGAGGGTAGTCCAGTGCGCGAGCGCTCGGACGGCCTCATGGAGTGCGTCGTGGCTCCGGCGGCCGAGGCGCTAGGGATGCGTGCTGTACGAGCCGACCGGATCGCCCGCATCGGGGACGTGACTGCGCAGGTCATCGATCATGTTCTGCGGGCTAAAGCGAGCGTTGCAGACTTGACCGGGGCCAACCCGAATGTCCTCTACGAGCTGGCCCTTCGCCACGCCAGAGGGCTGCCCACGGTTCTCATCGCCGAGCAGGGCGAGCGGCTGCCCTCCGACGTGGCACAGCTGCGAACGGTCTTTTTCGACGGGGCCGGCCTAAATAGCGTCGCCGCCTGCAGGGACCGGATTACCGTGCTCCTGCGGGCAGCGCTCGAAGATACGGCGAACACGCCGGTGCCCGGACCGTCGATCGAGGTGCTGTGTGCACGCGCCGGAGTCCCAATGTGGGAGCCACGGCGTGGGTTCGTGCGGGCAGCACCGGGCTGTGATTATGGGAGGTTGCATCGAGGCGCTCTCTCCCGAGCGGGCTTGCGTAGGCAGCAGTTCGCACCCTTGCGGCGCTGGCCGCTGCCTTCTCGCCAGCCAGTTACTGAACACCGGCATCTGGCACGAGCAGTGTCTCAGCGCAGCTCGTCGTCGTAGAAGTGGGCGACACTCGACTTGAGCCAGTCACACTCTCTGTCAACGCCTGACAGCCGCGCGGGCTGCATCAACCATCGCGTTCGTCACTGTCGCTAGATCAGGCTCGTCGATGATGTACGGCGGCATCGCGTAGATCAGGTCGCGGAACGGTCGCAACCACACACCGTGGTCGACGGCCGCGGCTGTGACGGCCGCGACATTGACGTCGTGTTCGAGCTGCACCACACCGATCGCGCCGAGCACGCGTACGTCGGCAACCCCCGGCAGCGCGCGAGCCGGCTCCAGCCCTGCCCGCAGTCCCTGCTCGATCGCGCGCACACGCCCCTGCCAATCCTCCTCGCCCAGCAGGCGCAGCGACGCAAGCGCGACCGCGCACGCGAGCGGGTTGCCCATGAACGTCGGGCCGTGCATCAGTCCGCCACCCTCGCCGCTCGAGACCGCCTCGGCAACTGCTGGTGTGCACAGCGTCGCCGCCAGCGACATATAGCCACCTGTAAGCGCCTTGCCCACGCACATCACATCCGGCGTCACGCCCGCGTGCTCGCACGCGAACATCGCGCCCGTGCGCCCGAAGCCAGTCGCGATCTCGTCGAGCACTAGCAGCAGGCCGTGCTCGTCGCACACGCGCCGCATGAACGACACGCACTCGGGCGAGTGAAAGCGCATGCCGCCGGCGCCCTGGACGACCGGCTCGACGATCACCGCCGCAAGGTCGTCCGCGTAGCGCTCGGCCAGCTCTCGCACCTGATCTGCCCAGCCCTCGTCGAGGCCCGCGTCGAAGCCGTCCGGCGGACGCTCCGCGAACACGTGCTCCGGCAGCACGCCCGTGAACAGGCTGTGCATCCCCCCGACCGGGTCGCACACCGCCATCGCGCCGGTCGTGTCGCCGTGGTAGCCGCCCCTGACCGTCAGCAACCGCGTGCGTCCCGCGCGCCCGAGCGCGCGCTGGTACTGGATGCACATCTTGATCGCGACCTCGACAGACACCGAGCCCGAGTCGGCGAGAAACACCCGCTCCAGGCCCTTGGGCGCCAGCTCCGTCAGGCGCTCGGCGAGCAGCACCGCCGGCTCGTGCGTGAGCCCGCCGAACATCACGTGCGCCATCTTCCCCAACTGCTCTTCCACGGCGGCGTCAAGCGCCGCGTTGCGGTAGCCGTGGATCGCGCACCACCACGACGCCATCCCGTCGATCAGCTCGCGGCCGTCCGCCAGGCGCAGCCGTACCCCCTCGGCTGCGACAACCGGCAGCGGCGCCATCGCCGCCGGCAGCGCGCCATATGGATGCCACACGCGCTCAGCGTCGAGCGCGAGCAGTCGGTCCCAGTCCGTCAGACCGGCCTAGTCCTCATACAGGGTGAAATCGCGCTTACGCGCGCCGCACACCGGGCAGAACCACGTGTCGGGGATGTTCTCGAACGCGGTCCCCGCAGGGATACCCCCGTCGGGGTCGCCCTCGTCGGGGTCGTAGATGTAGCCGCAGGACTCGCAGATCCAGCGCTGCAGGGTCTCCGTCGCGGCGCTCATGCGCGCGGGGCCTTCCCTTCGGGGGACGATGCAGTGGTGTCGTTCATGCGCCAAAGATTAGCGGCCGGTAGGGTCAGCCGATGCGCGCATCGGAGGAGAGCGAGCGCCCCGGCCCGGGCGAGGAGTACAACCCCGGCCCGCCTACGCCCCCGCGCCAGGCCGCGACCGTGATCCTGCTGCGCGGCGGCGGCGAGCAACTCGAGGTGCTGCTCGTCAGGCGCACGCCGCAGGCACGCTTTATGGGCGGCGTATGGGTGTTTCCCGGCGGAGCGGTCGACGCGCATGAGGGCGACGGCGACGAGGCGCATCGCGTCGCCGCGATCCGGGAGCTTCGTGAGGAGGCCGCAATCTCACTCGACGATTCGGGCGCGCTCGTGAAGTTCTCCCGCTGGATCACCCCTGCGGAGGTGCGCATCCGCTTCGACACGCACTTCTTCCTCGCTGTGCTGCCCGACGGCCAGGAGCCGCGAATCGACGGCGAGGAGTGCGTCGACCTCGGCTGGTTCACCCCGCAAGCCGGGCTCGACGCCTACCGTGATGGCAAGATCGCGCTCGTCTTCCCCACGATCAAGCATCTCGAACAGTTGAGCGAGTTCGCCTCCGTCGAGGAGCTCATGGCCTACGCTCGCGGACGCGAGGTGCAGCCTGTGCAGCCGAAGGTGCTGCTCGAGGGCGAGGTCGCGCGCATCGTCCTCCCGGGCGAGCCCGGCTACTGACTCGCCCCGCCAGGCGCGCTCGCCTCAGCTCCGTTGCTGCTGGGCGTCAACGATGTGCGTGACCGCGTTGATCAGCGCGAGGTGCGTGAATGCCTGCGGGTAGTTGCCGAGGTGACGACCAGAGGAGGCCTCGAGCTCCTCGGCATAGAGCTCCAGCGGTGAGGCATAGGAGAGCAGGCGCTCGCACAGGTGCTCGGCTTCGCGGTGCTCGCCTATCTCCGACAGCGCCGAGACGAGCCAGAAGGAGCAGATCAGGAACGTGCCCTCCTCGCCGTGCAGGCCGTCGTCGGTCTCCTCGGTCCGGTAGCGCAACACGAGGCCGCCCTCGGTGAGCTCATCGCGGGTCGCCATCACGGTTGCGCGCACGCGTTCGTCTTCTGGGCCGAGGAAGCGCACCAGCGGCACCAGCAGGTTGGAGGCGTCGAGCGCGTCGGTGTCGTAGTGCTGGCGAAAGACGCCGCGCTTGTCGACCCCGCGGTCGAGAATGTCGTCGCTGATCTCATCGGCGAGCGCCTGCCAGTGTTCGGCGTGCTCGGCCTCGCCGCGCCGTTCGGCCAGGCGTGCGCCACGGTCCATCGCCACCCAGCACATCAGCTTGGAGGAGACGTAGTGGCGCGGCTCGCCGCGCGCCTCCCAGATCCCCTGGTCGGGTTCCTTCCACACTGCCGCTGCGCAGTGCACCTGGTCGGCCAGCACCGGCCACAGCCGCTCGGGTATGTGGTCGCGCTTCTTGGAGTGCAGGTAGACCGAGTCGAGCACCGCCCCGAAGACGTCGTTCTGGCGCTGGTTGTAGGCGCCGTTGCCGACGCGCACCGGCCGCGCGCCCTCGTAGCCCTTGAGGTGATCAAGGGTCGACTCGGTGAGGTCCTTCTGGCCCTTGATCCCGTACATGATCTGCAGCGAGCCGTCCTCGTTGCGCTCCATGTCAGCGAGGTACTGAACGAAGTCATCCGCCTCCCAGTTCAGACCCAGCGCGTGCAGCCCCCACAGCGTGAACGATGCGTCGCGCATCCAGCAGTAGCGGTAGTCCCAGTTGCGCTCGCCGTGTGGCGTCTCCGGCAGCGAGGTGGTCGGCGCGGCCACAAGCGCGCCGGTGGGCATGAACGTCAGGCCCTTCAGCACCAGCGCCGAGCGCTGCAGGTGAAAGCGCCACGGATGGTCCGGGTAGGTGCCTTCCGCCAGCCACGTGCGCCAGAAGTGCGCCGTGCGCTGCATGTGTTCCTCGGCCTGCTCGACCGTGTGCGGGCCGGCGCGTCCCTCCGTCCAGGACAGCGCGCAGAAGCGCTTCTCGCCTTCGCGCATCGTGTGGCGGCCGTGCGCGCGGTTGCCCTCGATGCCCATGCGGATGTCGCTGAACAGCCGGAACGCGGTGACGTCGTCGGTGGCGTCCATCATGCACACGCCCTCCTCGCCGGACTGCACGACGCTCCAGCTGGCCGGTGTGGAGCCGTAGTCGAGCATCGGCTCGCACACGATCTCCACCTGCACCTGGCCCTGGATGCACTCAACTATCCGCACCACCAGGTGATCGGCGTCGTAGTCGGTCGGCGGGCGCGTGTGGCTCGATCCGTGCTTGTTGTCGTGCCACGGCCCGATCGTCAGCGCCTCAACCACCCGCAGCCAGCCCTGCGGCGTCATCCATGTCGTCTCGATGATGTTCGTGCCCGGGATGTAGCGCCGGCCGGCCGGCACGTAGATCCCGTAGGGGCCGATACGCCAGCTGCCGCCGCCGCGGTCGAGCATCGCGCCGAAGATCGACGGTGAGTCGAAGTGGGGAAGACACATCCACTCGATCGAGCCGTCGGAGGCCACGAGCGCACCGGTGTGGCAATCCGACAGGAAGCCGTAGTCGGCGATCGGCGGAAACGGAGAGTCCAGTGGGGTCGCGCTCGAGCCGCCCGCGTTCGCCGCCGGCCGGGGCGACTTGCCCCTAAGTGAAGTGTCGGGCGCGGCGCTCACCACTCTGTCCGCTCGAACTTCGGGCGCTCGACACCGTCAGGCAGGATCTGCTCTTCCTCAAGCTTGTCCAGGTGAGCGGCCAGCGTGGCCGTGGCGAGCGGGGTCAGCGGCTCGGGCACCTCCGGCCAGACCGCGTCCAACAGCTCTTGAATCGTGCGCCGACCCTGGCCGAGGGCGACGATCAGGCCGTTTTCGCGGTCGATACGGTGGGCGACGTACTCTTCAAGCTTGGTGTGAGCGTCCCACACGGGCGGCCCGTGGCCGGGGCATAGTACGTTGAAGTCTTCACGCAGGCGCAAACGCGTGAGCGCGAGCAGGTAGCCGGCCATCGCGCCGCGGTACGGACTGATGAACACGCTGCCCTCGCCGAGGACCGCGTCGCCGGTGAAGCACGCGCCGTCCCCCACCAGCGCGAAGTGGTCGGCGGCATGGCCCGGCGTGGCGACCGCCTCGAACGGGCCGAAGCGTACGTTCTCGCCCAGCAGCACATCGACCGCGCCGCGGCCAGCAGCAACTGGCGCCGGGTGGCGCTCGAGCAGCGCCCCCACCCCTTCGGTGTGGTCGTGGTGGTCGTGTGTGAGCGCCACGCCACCCAGCCCGCCACGAGCGTCGATCGCCGCGGATAGCCGCGTGAGGTGCTCCTCCGCCAGCGGGCCGGGGTCGACGATCCATGTCGGCCCGCGCCCCACCACCCACGTGTTCGTGCCCGACAGCGTGAGCAGTCCCGGATTCGGAGCACGCACGCGCAGGATGTCGTAGTGCGTGAGCAGATCCGCCTCGGACCCGGCCTCCGCAGAGTCGCCGTTTGACCCTGCCTCGGATTCGGGATTGTCCGGACTAGGCGTCTTCATGCGAGCGACGTTAGCTGACCGTCCGGCCGAAATGACTGCTCGCACGGCCTACCGCGTGCGGGTGGGTGCGCGCCCGCGCCTGGCGCCGTTGCGCGCGCCGCCGTTGCGCGCCGCGCCAACCGGGCGCTTGGCGGCGCCGCGGGTCGAGCTCGAGGCGCGCCCGCCGCCGTGGGGACGGTCTCCGGCGGAGATCCCCGCCAGCCCGAGCTCGCGGTCCAAGCCCAGCTCACGGATCATCCCCGCGAGCTCACGAGCCTGGTCGTGCGCGACCAGCGTCACGCCGACGCCGCTCGCTCCCGCGCGCGCGGTGCGCCCGATGCGGTGGACGTAGTCCTCGCGCGTGGCCGGGATGTCGTAGTTGATCACGTGCGTTATCCCCGTGACGTCGATCCCGCGCGCGGCGACGTCGGTGGCCACCAGCGTGTCCACGACTCCCGCCTCGAAGTTCGCCAAGGCCCGCTCGCGCTGGCCCTGGGACTTGTCGCCGTGCATCGCCACCGCGCGCACGCTGCTCGACGCGAGCCGCTTGACGAGCCGGTCGGCGCCGCGCTTGGTACGCACGAACACGAGCGTCAGGCCGCGCTCAGCCGCGCTCAGCTCGGTGACCAAGCGCGCGACCTTGCCGTCGTGGCTGACCGTCACGAAGCGATGCTCGACATCTCCCTTGCGTTCCGCCGAGTGCGCGTGCTCGTGGCGACGCGGGTTCGAGGTGTACGCCTTGGCGATGCGGCCGACCTCGCCCTCCAGCGTCGCCGAGAACAGCAGCGTCTGGCGCTTGCCGGAGGTCATCTTCACGATCCTGTCGACCACTGGACGAAAGCCCATGTCGAGCATCCTGTCGGCCTCGTCGAGCACGAGCATCCGCACACGATCGAGCGACACGTCGCGACGCTCGATCAGGTCGAGCAGGCGACCGGGAGTGGCGACGAGAATATGTGCGCGTGCGGCGAGACGCGCCTGCTTGACGATCCCCGCGCCGCCGTACACGGGAGCGATCGACAGAGCGCGCGCGTGGGCGATCGGACGCAGGTCATCGACGATCTGGATCGCGAGCTCGCGTGTCGGTGCAAGGACGAGCGCCGACGGCCGCGCATCGGAATCCCTCAGCAGCTCGACCAGCGGTACCCCGAACGCGAGCGTCTTGCCCGACCCGGTCGGCGACTGGGCCAGCACGTCGTGGCCGGCGAGCACGTCCGGGATGACCATCCCCTGAACGGCGAACGGCGTCTCGATCCCGCGCTGCGCCAGCTCATTGACAACGACCTCGGACACGCCGAGGTCGGCGAAAGTTGCATGCTTCATGTGTTGGTGCTCCTTCTGGCGGCCGTCTGGCCGCCGCTGCAGATGGAGATTCGACTGACCCCATCCGCGCCCTTCAGCGCCAACAAAGACAAAGAACCTCACGGACGACTTCGCCGCCCGTAGGGTGACCGTAGCAGGCTTCCGACGGGCGCCCTGCAAGCTGCCTGCCCCGGCACGCTGCGACTGCGATACCGTCGAGGAATGGCCATGGGGGAGCGCGCCACTCGTCCGTCTTGCAGCCGGATGCGACGATAACCGCCGGTCGTTGTGCGAACGTTTGTTCGCACAATGCGAGGTTTCTGTCCGACCCAAAGAAGAAGCTGGGCCGATGCGAAGGTGGCCGCATTTCGAGCTTTTCGCATGCGCATCAAGATCGCGGAGCGAGCTGTGAAGCGCCGCGACTGGCTGCTGCTTTACGCGGCCTACGAGGGCGCGCCGGACGGGCTCGATCCGATCCGCTTCCAGAAGGGCCTGTTCCTGTTCGCTCAGCGCGCGCAGGTGCCCGCGAGGTCCAAGTACACGTTCAAGCCGTACGACTATGGGCCCATGAGCACTGGTATCTACAGTGACCTCGACCGGCTCGTGGACGATGGGCTGCTCGACCGCGTGCCGGTGCACGGGAAGCGCTGGTCACGGTACAAGCCAAGCAAAGTCACGTTCCTCGAAGGCCAGCGGATCCTGAAGCAGGCAGAAGACGAGAAGCTGCTCGACGCCGCGCGCGAGCTGTTCCGAATCAAGCAAGAGGTCTCCAGCCTCAGATTCAACGAGTTGCTCGAACGCGTCTATACCGAACATCCCGAGTTCGCGGTCAACTCGATCTTTCGTCGATCCGCCTGATCGGATCAAAACACTAAAACGTCGCCGCGAGCCGCGATGATACGCCGCTCGATGCCTTCTCGCCCACGCCTCCAGACGGCCACCGCACGATGACGCTGATCGCGGCTCTCCGCTGTCGCGATGGAGTGATCGTCGGTTCCGACAGTCACGAGACGCGCGGCGCACGGGGTCGGCGCCTCGCTCATCCCGTCCAGAAGGTCTACGAGCCGCGCCCGGGATTCTTGCTCGCATGGGCGGGCGCGCAGGACGTGGCGCAGAGCTTTGCCCTGCGCCTCGCCCGCGCGCACGAGCTAACGCCCAACACCGATCGCCTCGACATCAGGACCCGCCTGCACGCGATCCTCGACGACGTCCGCGGAGACCCAGGTATCGAAGGGCGCAGCGACCATGTCGAGTTTCTCATCGCGTGGTGGTCGCGGCACGAGGGCAAGCCGGTCGCCCTCCATGTCCTCAGCGGCGGCGCCGCCGAGTGGGTCGAGAGCTGGGCCTTCAGCGGCGTCCAGCTCGGCGTCGACAGCGCGAGCTTCGCCGTCGGCACGATGCGCTATATCGACCCGGAGGAGCTCACGCTGGAGCAGGCCAAGATCGTGGCGCTGAAGGTTCTACGCGACACGATCGAAACGAGCGTGGAGGGCATCGGCGGTCGCGTGCAGATGGGGACCGCCCAGGAGAGCGGTGTCCAGGTCATCGAGCAAGCCGACATGCGCGGGCTTCACGACACCGTCGACCTCTGGGAGTCCCAGTGCGCCGAGCTACTCCTCGGGACCGACGAACCGCCGTCCGCAAGCGACACCCTCGATCGAGGCGTCCGCCCGCCGGACTGAGCCAGAATCCCAGGAGGTCGAGGGCCAAGCCTGGCCAGGACGCAGGGAGCGTGGCGTGCTACGCACGCGAGCGACCGAGGACGCCGCCAGGCGCCGCGCCATCGGTCTACTGGATGTTCGCCATCACGTGCTTGACGACTGTGTAGTCCTCGACCCCATAGATGCTCAGGTCCTTGCCGTAGCCCGACTCCTTGAAGCCGCCGTGGGGCATCTCCGAGACGAGCGGGATGTGGTCGTTGATCCACACGCAGCCGAAGCGCAGCGCCTTCGAGACGCGCAGCGCGCGGCCGACGTCGCGCGTCCACACCGACGAGGCCAGGCCGTAGCGCGTGGCGTTCGCCCACGCGATCGCCTGCTCCTCGTCGGCGAACTGCTGCACGGTGATCACCGGGCCGAAGATCTCGCGCTGGATCATCTCGTCGTCCTGGCTTCAGACCCGCCGACGACCGTCGGCTCGACGTAGAAGCCCGGCCGGTCGGGCGCGCTTGCCGCCGGTGACGATCTCCGCGTAGTCGGGCCTGCGCGCGAGGAAGCCCTCGACGCG
Organism: uncultured Solirubrobacteraceae bacterium; assembly: GCA_963735615.1. Taxonomy (GTDB): domain Bacteria; phylum Actinomycetota; class Thermoleophilia; order Solirubrobacterales; family Solirubrobacteraceae; genus Palsa-744. Next base: position 343,858 of record CAVTLO010000003.1, on the reverse strand, counting down.
CTCGCGCTGGCGCGCGGAGTTGACCGGGCCGAGCGTCGTCTCCGGCGAGAGCGTGTCGCCGACCACCAGACCCTGCGCCTGCGCGGCCAGCCCGGAGACGACGTCGTCGTACACGTCGCTCGACGCGAGCACGCGCGTGGCCGCCGTGCAGTCCTGCCCGGCGTTGTAGTAGCCGGTGCCAGCGATCGTCTCCAGCGCGCTCTCCAGGCTGACGTCGTCGAACACGACCACCGGCGCCTTGCCGCCGAGCTCCAGGTGCACGCGCTTGAGCGTGTCCGCCGCCGTGCGTGCGAAGTGCTTGCCCGTCTCCACCGATCCCGTCAGCGCCACCATGTCCACCTCCGGGTGGCTGATCAGCGCCTCGCCCGTCGGGCGGCCCGGGCCCGTGACGATGTTCAGCACGCCCTTCGGCAGGATCTCCGCGGCAAGTTCCGCCAGCCGACGGTCGTCATCGGCGTCGTCTCCGCCGGCTTCAGCACGACCGTGTTGCCCGCCGCCAGCGCCGGTCCGAATTTCCAGATCGCCATCATCAGCGGGTAGTTCCACGGCGTCACCTGGCCGATCACGCCGACGGCTTCGCGACGCGTGAACGAGGTGTAGCCCTCCATGTACTCGCCCGCCGCTCGCCCCTCCAGGCAGCGCGCCGCGCCGGCGAAGAAGCGCAGGTTGTCCGCCATCACCGGGATCTCGTCGTTCGTGACCGCTTCGATCGGCTTGCCCGCGTTCAGCGCCTCCAGGCGCGCGATCTCCGCGCCGTGCTCCTCGATCAGATCCGCGATCGCGAGCAGCGCCTGCGCGCGCTGCGCCGGCGTCGTGTTCGACCAGCCCTCGAACGCGGCGCGCGCAGCCCTGCACCGCGCGGTCGACGTCCTCCGCGCTCGAGATCGGCGCCCGTGCCAACTCCTCGCCCGTCGCCGGGTTGAGCACCGCTTCGGTCTCGCCGCTGGACGCGACGCGCTCGCCGTCGATGAAGTTGCTCAGGGTCTCCGTCGTGCTCGCCATCGTCCATCTCCTCGTCGGGGGTCTCGGTCTTCCAGTGTTCCATGCAACCCGCTTCGCCGCGATGCCGGCTCCGCGAGGCCGAGCCGAGCGCCTCCGCGACAGCCGGGTGGGTGATCTCGCCGCCGCGCACGTTCAGGCCCCTGCGCAGACCCGCGCTGCGCTCGAGCGCCTCGCTCACACCCAGCTCCGCAAGCTCGATCACGTACGGCAGCGTCGCGTTCGTCAGCGCGTACGTCGAGGTGATCGGCACCGCCCCGGGCATGTTCGTCACGCAGTAGTGGGTGATCCCGTCGACCTCGTACGTCGGGTGCGAGTGCGTCGTCGGGCGCGAGGTCTCAAAGCAGCCACCCTGATCGATCGATACGTCCACGAGCACCGCGTTGCGCTTCATCAGCTGCAGCTGCTCGCGGCTGATCACGTGCGGCGCGCGGCCGCCGTGGACCAGCACCGCGCCGATCACCAGGTCGGCGGCCGGCAGCATCTCCTCGATCGCCAGCGTCGATGAGTACACCGTCGAGGCGCGCCCCGCGAACGCCACTTCCAGCTCGCGCAGCCGGTCGATCGAGCGGTCGAACACGAACACGTCGGCCTGCATGCCGATCGCGATGAACGCCGCGTTCATGCCGACCACGCCGCCGCCGATCACGAGCACCGTCGCCGCCGCCACGCCCGGCACGCCGCCGAGCAGGATCCCCCGCCCGCCGAGCGGCTTCTCGAGCATGAACGCGCCCGCCTGCGTGGCGATCTTGCCCGCCACCTCGCTCATCGGCGCCAGCAGCGGCAGCCGCCCGGCGGCATCCTCGACCGTCTCATACGCTATGCACGTCGCCCCCGAGGCCATCAGCCCGCGCGCCAGCTCCGGCTCCGCCGCCAGGTGCAGATAGGTGAACAGTGTCTGGCCCTCGCGCAGGCGCCTGACCTCCTCCGGCTGTGGCTCCTTGACCTTCAGCACGAGCTCTGCCTGGGAGAACACCGCGTCGGCGTCCGCCACGATCCGCGCGCCCTGCGCGCTGAACTGCTCGTCGCTCATCGCGCTGCCCTCGCCTGCGCCCGCCTGCACCAGTACCTCGTGGCCGCGCACCGTCAGCTCCCTGACGCCCGCCGGGGTGATCGCCACGCGGTACTCGTCCGTCTTGACCTCGCTCGGAACTCCGATCTTCATCGCGCCAACTCCCTTCCTCGCAGTGCCAGCCAGAACTCGATGCGATCGCGCGCGTTAGAGAAGTCGCGTCCAGTCAACTGCTCGATGCGGCGGATCCGGTAGCGCAGCGTATGCCGGTGGCAGAACAACGCGTTCGCCGCCTTCTCCCAATGCCCGTTGTGCTCGATGAATACGTCCAGCGAGCGCACCAGCTCGTCGCCGTACTCGCCCTCGCCCCGTTCGATCGGATCAAGCACGCTGCGGCAGTAGGAACTCAGCGCATCGTCGTCCTGCAGCGATAGCAGCAGCTGGAAGGCGCCGAGATCGGCGTAGGACGCGACCTCCGGCGCGTTGCCGTTGCGCAGCCGCACCGCCTCCAGCGCGCAGCGCGCCTCGTGGAAGGCCATCCGCAACGAGTGCGTCGCGGTCGCGCGCGAGGCCGCCGCGCGCACATCGCCGAAGCGGCCCGCCAGCTCGGCGCGGATCTTGCGCGCAAGCTCGACCGGCTCGAGCGGCGCTGTACCCGGTGCGCCGTCCGGGTCGATCACCGCGCACAGCAGTCCCGCGCGGATCGCCACCAGGCTGGGCACGCGCTCGCGCGCGAGCGATCCTCCTCCACCACGGCCGCGGCCGTCGCTTGCGTCCGCCAGCCTGAACGCGAGCACCGCCACCTGCTCGCCGATCCCGAACGGGCGCAGGCGCGCCTGTAGATCCTCCGGATAGAGATGGCCGGTGAGGACCTCCGCGAGCACGTCCCCGACCATCGTCCGCTGCAGCAGCTCGTAGCGCTCGTCCAGCAGCCGCGCGAACGCGCGCTCGGTGATCGCTATGAACGGCAGCTCGTACGGCACCTCGAACAGCGGGAAGTCGCGCTTGCGCGCGCAGCCGTCACGAGCGCCGCCGGCAGACGACGATGCGCGAAGCCCGTGCCGAAGCCCAGGCCCGCGATGTCGTGGTCGGCGAGCCGCTCGACCAGCTCGCGCTGGAGCTTCGGACCCGTCAGCTGGATGCCCGTCGTCAGCAGCAGCTCGCCGCCTTTCAGCCACGGCGTCGGGTCGGGCAGCTCGGTGCTGTGCACCCAGCGTACGTGCGCCTGCGCGGACTCCTGCCCGCTGACCAGCTCCAGGCCGAGCTCGCCGATCAGGCTCGCGACAGTGAGCTCCACCGCTCCATCCGCTCCGAGGCCTCGCTCAATACCGGGCGCAGGATCGCCTCGATCTCCTCGAACTGCTGGGGGCCGGCGATCAGCGGCGGCGAGAGCTGCACGATCGGGTCGCCGCGGTCGTCGGTGCGGCAGATCAGCCCGCGGTTGTACAGCTCGCCCGAGAGGAAGCCGCGCAGCAGGTGCTCGGATTCCTCGTGGTCGAAGGTCTCCTTCGTGTCCTTGTCCTTAACCAGCTCGATCGCCTGGAAGTAGCCCACGCCGCGCACGTCACCCACGATCGGCAGGTCGCGCAGGCTGTCGAGCATTTCCCGGAACGCGCCCTCGTTCGCGAGCACGTTTCCACACAGATCCTCCTCGGCCATGATGTCGATGTTCGCCAGCCCCACCGCGCACGCCACCGGGTGCCCGCCGAACGTAAAGCCGTGGTTGAACACCGCCTTGCCGTGCAGGAACGGCTCGGCGATGTGGTCACCCGCGATCAGCGCGCCGAGCGGCGCGTACGCCGAGCTGATGCCCTTGGCCGTGGTGATCATGTCCGGCTGGTAGTCGAAGCGTTCGCAGCCGAACCAGTAGCCCAGGCGTCCCCACGAGCAGATCACCTCATCGGAGATCAGCAGCACGCCGTGGCGGTCGCAGATCTCGCGCACGCGCTGGAAGTAGCCATCCTGCGGGACGAAGCAGCCGCCGCCGTTCTGCACCGGCTCCAGGATCACCGCCGCGACCGTCTCCGGTCCCTCGAATACGATCGCCTCCTCGATCGCGTCAGCCGCCCACAGCGGGTCGCGGTCCTCCTGCCAGCGATAGGAGTTGGTGTTCGGCACGTGCACGCCGCCCGGCGTCAGCGGTTCAAACGGAACGCGCAGCGCCGTCAGGCCGGTCGCCGTCAGCGCCCCCATCGATGTGCCGTGGTAGGCGAGGTTGCGCGAGATCAGCTTGTGCCTGCGCGGTTCGCCCATCGCCGCGTGGTAGGCCTTCGCGAGCTTCCACGCCGACTCGACCGCCTCTGAGCCGCCAGAGGTGAAGAACACGCGGTTGAGGTTGCCGGGCGTCGAGATCCGCGATGCGCGTGGCAAGCTCGATCGAGCGCGGGTGCGCGTAGCTCCAGTTGGTGTAGAACGCGAGCTCCTTGGACTGCGCCGCCGCCGCCTCGCCCAGCTCCGGGCGACCGTGGCCGATGTTCACGCAGTACAGAGCGGAGAGGCCGTCGAGGTGGCGCTTGCCGTGCTCGTCGTACACGTAGCAGCCCTCGCCGCGCACGATCACCGGGACGTCGTGGTCCGGCTCCGCATAGGAGCCCATGCGCGTGAAGTGCATCCACAGATGCCGCTTGGCCTGCTCTTGGAGATCACCGGACATCGAAGACCGCCTTCTCGATAGCTGACTAGACACTCAGGACAACGCTAACCGCTCGCCATACGCCGCTCAATGCGCCGCGTGGTCAACAAGTTCCACGCCCATTGTACGACTCGTCTAAATCTCAGCACGCGTTTTGGGGATCGCGCCCATTGTGCGTCCGCCGTCGGTGCCCGTAACTTTCATCACAAGAGGCGTGCCCTGTCCGTTGCATCCCACGAGAGGAGCCGTTGATGGCCGTCGAGAGTGCCACCACATCGGGAGGCCCCCCATCGTCGGGCGTCATGGACAAGGGCCTGAAAAAGGGCGCCATCGGTTACCTCTCGAACATCGTCATCGGCGTCGCCTCCACCGCGCCCGCCTACTCGCTCGCCGCCACCCTCGGCTTCGTCGTCGCCGTCAAGGGTGTCGGCGTGCACGCCCCAGCCGTGCTGCTCGTGTCGTTCATCCCGATGCTGCTGGTCGCCTCGGCCTATAAATACTTCAACCGCGCAGACCCCGACGCGGGCACCAGCTTCGCGTGGGTGACACGCGCGCTGGGCCCGATCACCGGCTGGATGAACGGCTGGGCGATCTTCCTCGCGGACCTGATCGTGATGGCGTCGCTCGCGGACATCGCCGCCATCTACACCTTCAAGCTCTTTGGCTTCACCGAACTCGGCGAATCGAAAGCCGCGATCATCGTCGGGGCGATCGTGTGGATCGCCCTGATGACGTGGATCTGCTACCGCGGCATCGAGCTCTCAGCCGCCATCCAGCGTGCGCTGCTCGGCATCGAGGTCTTCATCCTCGCGCTCTTCTCAGTCGTCGCGTTCGTCAAGATCTACGGCAGCCATCCGCCCAGCGGCTCGATCAAGCCGTCGCTGTCGTGGCTCAACCCTTTCGCGATGAACTTCGGCGACCTGCTCGACGCAATCCTGCTGGGGGTGTTCATCTATTGGGGCTGGGACTCCGGTGTGGCCGTAAACGAGGAGTCCGAGGACCCAGCCGAGGGACCCGGGAAGGCGGCGGTCGTCTCGACGCTGCTGCTGCTGGTCATCTACGTGCTCGTCTCGGGCGCCGCCCAGGCCTTCCACGGCACCGGCTTCCTCACCAACGAAGCCAACCAGAGCGACGTGCTCAACGCGCTCGGCAAGGGCGTGCTCGGCGGCACCCTGGACAAGCTGCTGATCATCACCGTGCTCACCTCCGCGTCCGCGTCCACGCAGACGACGATCCTGCCGACCGCGCGCACGACGCTCTCGATGGCGCACTGGAAAGCGGTCACCAGCCTGCTCTCACGCATGCACAAGCGATACCTGACGCCCACCGTCTCCACGCTCGGCTTCGGCCTGCTCTCGATCATCATCACCGTCCCTCTGCTCGTACTCTCGGAAAGCGTCCTCGAAGACTCGATCACCGCGATCGGCTTCCCGATCTGCTTCTACTACGGCCTCACCGGAGTCGCCTGCGCGGTCTACTACCGGCGCGAGCTGACAAAGAGCCTGCACAACTTCCTGCTGCTCGGCGCCGGGCCCGTGATCGGCGGGCTGATTCTGCTCGGAGTGGGAGTCAAGGCCGCCTTCTACTACGGGCGCGCCGAAAACGTTTCGTCGAAGCCGATCCTCGGCGTCACGCTCCCTCTCTGGCTCGGCATCGGCGGCATGGTCCTCGGCTTCATCATCATGTTGATCTCGCGGCCGTACTTCCGCGACTACTTCTCTCGCAAGCTGGAAACCGCGCCTCCCGGCGTGCTCGAACATCCGCTCACCGTCGAGCCCGCGCCGGTCGACTTCTGAGAGGCCCGAGCACAGACGCGACGGGGGACACGGCGCGCGGGCAGGAAGGCTCGCGTGTCGTGTGAGCTATCGCTGCGGCACCTCCACCTGCCCATGCGGCGACCCGTACTCCGCCAGCAGCTCCAGGAAAGGCTTGGGCGGGAACGCCTCGGGCCCAAGCACGCCCGCGCCCTCCCAATCCCCGCGGTCGAGCAGCTCGAGCGCCACCGCCGGGTTGACCGCCGTCTGCCACACGACCGCTTGACTCCCGTACTCGCGCATCGTCGTCTCGTTGTCTACCACGTGGTAGAGGTAGGTCGAGCGGGGCTGCCCGTCGACTCCGGTCCCCGTCACCCACGTACCCGCGCACGTGCGCCCGCTCATGCGCTCGCCCAGCGTCGCAGGGTCGGGCAGCGCTGCCGCGACCACGTCGCGCGGGGCCACCTGCGTGCCCCGCACGGACACCGGCTCGGTCGAGTCCAGGCCGAGCTTGTGCAGCGTCTGCAGCACGTCGATGAACTCCTGCCCGAGGCCATACTTGAAGGTGACGCGCTCGCAGCGAACCTGGCGGGGGATCAGCACGACCTCCTCGTGCTCGACGTTCACGCACTCCACCGGCCCGATTCCCTCGGGGAAGTCGAACACCTCGGGCTCTGAGAACGGCGGGGTCGTGTAGAAGCCGCGCTCGCGCTCCCAGATCAGCGGCGGGTTCAGACACTCCTCGATCGTCGTCCAGATCGAGAACGTCGGCGCGAAGTCATAGCCCTCGACCACCAGGTCGGCACCGTCGCGCACCCCCACTTCCGTGATGCTCGAGAACAGCTCATCAGCCGCATGGCGGGCGAAGATGTCAGACAGCCCCGGCTCGACACCGATGCCCACCAGCGCGAGCACTCCCGCGTCCTGCCACTGCTGCTCGCGGGCGAACTGCTTGTCTCCGAGCATCTCCCCCGTGAGCTCATACGGGCGCTCGGGGTGCGGGTGCGACAGCGTCATCGCCATGTCCAGGTACGTGACCTTCGCGTCGAGGGCAGCGCCGAAGATCGGCTCGTTGAAGCGCGGGTCGCACGCATTCAGGACCGCATCCGGCTGGACGCGGTCGAGCAGCTGCACGAGCTCCTCGCGACTGGACGCATCGACTCGCTCGGCTGTGAAGCGATCGGGCTCGCCGAGCCGCTCGGCGGCCGCATGCGCGCGCGCGAGCGCGACGTCGGCCAGCACCACCCCCGCGAAGCACTCGCGACGCTGCGCGATCGCCGCGAACGCCGCGCCCACACCGCCCGCTCCCACAACCAAGACCTTCATGCGATCAAGTCTGACGCAAAGCGCAAGTTTGAGATGTCACAAGCAATAGCCGCCCGTGCTACGCAATGCAGCAGGCGGCTCCCGTATGCTGCGCCGATCCGCGCGGTCCCAAACACCAGCCGGCCCTGAGCGCCGGAATGAGCACAGGCCTCCCCAGCCCGCCGCGCACGCCACCCGGATCGCCCGAGCATCCGCCGATCGATCGCGTGGCGCGCGTTGATACGCAGGCGCGTCCAGGCGTCGGCGCGCGTGCCGACCGCTGGGCGCCGTCGCCCACGTTCGCCCGCGGCGAGATCGCGCTCGTCGCGCTGGGCGGGCTGCTGCTGGCGATCCTCACAAGCTGGCCGCTAGTGCTGCACATGGGCAGCCGCATCGCCCCCGATCTCGGCGACCCCGTGCGTACCGCCTGGGAGATCGCATGGGTCGGGCACGCGATGCTGCACGACCCGCTGCACATCTTCAACTCCAACTCCTTCTACCCGCACCCCTTCAGCCTCGCCTTCTCGGACTCGCTGCTCGGCTACGGCCCGGCGGCGTTCTTCGGATCGGGCACCGTCGCCGCGCTCGTCCGCTACAACCTCCTGTTCCTGTGGGCGTGGTCGCTGTGCTTCGTCGGCGCCTACCTGCTCGCGCGTGAGCTAGGGCTGCGCCGGCTGGGCTGCGCCGCCGCTGGGCTGGCGTTCGCCTACGCGCCCTACCGAGTGACCGAGGCGGGCCACCTGCACGTGATCTCCTCCGGCGGGCTCGCACTCGGGCTATTCCTGCTGCTGCGCGGCTACAGGCGCGAATCGCGCAAGCTCGTGCTCGCCGGCTGGCTCGTCTCGGCATGGCAGATCAGCCTCGGCTTCACGCTCGGGCTGCAGTACGCATACCTGATCGCGCTGCTCGCCTTGCTCGCGCTCGTGTTCTGGTGGCGCGGCTCACTGACGCCGGGCCCTGCCTGGGCGCACGAGCGCGGGCGGGGGCCGCTGATACCCCGGCGCCTGCTCGCCGTGACGCTGATCGGAGCCGCCGTGCTCGGCGGCGTGACCGTCTATCAGGCGAGGCCCTACCTGCGGGTCGCCGCCCTCTACCCGACGGCGAAGCGCACGCTCAAAGAAGTCGAAACCTACTCCGCCGGGCCGGCCGCGCTACTGGGCGCGTCCTCGGAGAACCGCGTTTGGGGCTCGCTCACCGCGGGCATGCGCGCGAAAGTCAACTCCAAGAACGAGAGCGTGTTCTTCCCCGGCGGTCTGATCCTCGCGCTCGCGCTGATCGGCCTGCTCGGGGTGGGCCGGATGGGCGGCGCGGACGGCTCCCGAGATCCGGACGGGTCGCGACATCCCTTCACGCGACGATTGCGCATCGGTCTGCTCGTCGGCATCTTCACCTGCTCGATCCTCGCGCTCGGCCTCGGCCTGACCGGGGCGGGCTATCCATATCGCCTGCTCTACGACTATGCCCCCGGCTGGGACGGCGTGCGCGTGCCCGGCAGGATCTTCACGCTCGGCACGCTCTTCTACGCGCTGCTTGCCGGCGCGGGCGTGCAGCTGCTCGTCCAGCTGATCGCGCCGTGGGCGCGCCGGTACGGGCTGGGCGGCCAGCCCGAACTGGATGCGTCCGCCACGCGACCGGCGCTGCGCCGGCCAGCGCCCGCGCTGGCCACGCTCGGGTTGCCGGCACTACTCGGAGCGGTGCTGCTGTTGGGCATCCTCGGCGAAGGCGCGGGGCACCTCGGCCACCCGCTCGTGCCACAGCCCGCGCGCGCCGAGATCGGCCTGCCCGGTCCGATCCTCGATCTGCCGACAGACGGCGCCCTGGACCGCATCTGGCAGTACTACTCGACCGACGGCTTCCCCAAGATCGCCAACGGCGAGAGCACCTTCGACATCCCTGCGGAGGACGACCTGCGCGGCGGGATGTCGGGCTTCCCCGACAAGGCGAGCGTCGAGAAGCTGCGCTACTACGGCATCCGCACGGTCGTGCTGCACACCGTGCTACCCAAGGGACTGCCGCCCGAGCAGGGCTGGGTGTTCCCCGAGCCGCCCGACCCGGCCGCTAACGCACGCAAACCAATCGCGGGCCTGGGCGTCACGCGGCGGCAGGTCGGCTCGCTCTTCATCTATGAGATCGGACCAGGGCCCAAGGCCCTGCACGGCACCGACGAATGACGCACCCGCGGCTGGCGCTTGCGGCGGTCCTGCTGGTGGGGCTGTCCTCCGCGGTGATGATCCAGAGCTTCTCCTGGAACCAAACCTCCCACTACGACCTGACCCGTGCGCTGAACGACGACCGCACGACGATCGACCCCTATCAGGCCAACACGGGCGACAAGGTCCTCTACAAGGGGCACTACTACTCTGCGCGCGCGCCCGGCTTCGCCTTGTTCCTGCTGCCGTTCTACAACACGCTCAACCTGGTGGGTGCCGAATCATGGACCGACGCGCACGTGGCGCCCCCGGATCACCCCGGCGACGAGATGATCTACCTGCTCGGACTGTGGGGCAACGTGCTGCCGGGACTGCTGCTGCTCCTGCTGGTATGGCGCGTGGCCGAGCGCTACGAGCCCGGCTACGGCGTCGCGACGGCGGTGGTGCTCGGCCTTGGCACGATGGTGCTGCCGTTCTCGCAGCTGCTGTTCTCGCACATGTTCACGACCTTTCTCAGCTTCGCCGCCTTCTGGCTGATGCTGCGCGAGCGCGACGGCCCGCCCAGCCCGATGCTGCTGGCGCTCGCCGGCCTGGCGATGGGCTACGCGTTCTCCTCGGAGTACCCAACATTCTTCGCCGCACTCGTGCTCGGCCTGTTCCTGCTCTCGCGCAAGGACTCGCTCACACCGGTCGGCGTCCTACGGCGCGGAGGCGCATACGTCGCCGGCGGGCTGGTTGGCATCGTCCCACTGCTGCTCTACAACCACTACGCCTTTCGCTCCTGGACACACCTCGCCTACTCCGACGTGCCCCGCCAGCAGAAAGGCTTCTTCGGGATCGGCGCACCCAGCCTGAGGGTGCTGGCGACGCTGCTGTTCGACTCGCGCGGCCTCTTGACCATCTCGCCGATCCTGATCATGGGCGCGATCGGCACAACGATGCTCTACAAACGCGCCAGGCGCGCCGAGGCGCTCACGATCGCCGGCATCTGCCTCTGCTTCCTGCTCTACAACTCCGGCTACTACCTGCCGTTCGGGGGCGGCTTCATGGGCCCGCGCTTCCTTGACACGATGCTCCCGTTCCTCGCCTTCCCGGTGGCGCTGACGCTCAAGCGCTTTCCCGGCCCCACGATCGCGCTCGCGGCGATCTCGATCACGACCACGGTAATCGCCACCATCACGCACCCGCTGGTCGGCTACGAGAACGAGACCGCCACGTGGATGCACTACGTCTCCCAAGGTCTCTTCCAGCCCACCATCGCCTCCGCCTACGGGCTTGGCCGCGGCTGGGGCGGGATCTGGCCGTTCCTCCTGCCCGCCGGCGCAGCGCTGCTCGCGGCGGCATGGGCGACACCGCGGCTGCGCCTGTCCGCGGCGACGCTGCGAGGCGGCCTGCTGGCACTGCTCGCGTGGGGCCTGTTCGCCGCGCTCGCGCCGACCGTGCTCGGGATCGACCACGCCGGCCTGACGAGCATCTACCACGCCGGCGACCACACCGCCTACAACCTGAAGCTGCACTCGGGCAGCACCTATCCGCTGAAGACGCTCGTCCTCGTCGCTGCCATCGCCGGCCTGCTCGCCCTCGGCGCGATGCGCCTGGCGCGCAACCAACCGCGGCGGCCGTCCGCGCGCCCCAGCGTGGGCGCGGGATCGCACGCGCAGCCCGCGCTCAGCGCCTGATCAGTTGCTGGCGATCTTTACGGCGCATCTGGCGCCGTGCAGCTGGCGGCACACAACGACATAGCCAGCGCGCGGCTGCCCACGCGCATTCATGAGACCCGCGTCGAAGCGCGTCGAGCTCGTGCCGCCATTCCAGTTGTAGATGTACAGCCGCTTGATCCGCGGCACCGAGGCGGCGAGCGCGAACATGAACCTCAGCACCTTGGCCGCCCGCGTCAGGCCCGCGCCGTCGCGGTTTGGGAACGCGCCGCCGAACTTCACAACACCGCCGGTCTCCGTCAGCCACACCTGGCCACCGAGCGCCTTCGCGAGCTCGCGTGTGCGCCAGCCTTCGAAATGGTTGACGTCCGCGTAATTGTGCAGGCCCCAGATCGTCGGCATGACCGTCTCCAGGCGATAGATCTCGCGTTTGAATTCCGCGATGTAGGTCAGCGTCGGTTCGATTTTTTCCGCGTCGAGCACGTCCAGGCCGATGACCGTGCAGCCCGCGCACACGCGGATCAGCGCCTGGTAGTAGCGGGCTGCTTCCACCGCAGAAGGACTGGTGAACTCGCCCGGCACATAGCCTCGATCGGCCTCGTCCCAGGACTCGTACTGCCTGACGTTCGGGAACAGCTTCACGAATCTCTGCACGTCGCGTTGGTAGGTCGCGACGCTGGGCATCTGCATGGGGGTGTACTCGGAGTGGTAGAAGGCAACCAGCACCTGCTCGTGAGCGGCTTCGGCCTGGCGGATGAAAGCGATTGCCTGATCGCGGTAGTAGGAGTGCACGGCCGCGTCATACGGGGCGATGAAGCGGACGATCCGCGTGTGCAACTGCTTGTACAGGGGATTACTGAACATCTGCGCACGCTCGTCGCCGATGCCTGTGAGGTAGGAGCCGGCCGCGTGCGCGCCCGCTCCGCCGACGCGGCCGCCGGCCGTGCTTGCGATGTGGCCGTCGGGCCCGCCTCCGATCGCGCTCGACGCGCCGAGCAGGCAGGCCAGCAGTGCCAGCGAGATCGCCAGTGGAAGTGCTCGGTTGGGAAAGCGCGACATCAACGAACTGGGTACGGCGGGGGCGGAGCGTCGATGATCCCATGCTGCACGCCGCTGCGATCCATGTAGATCGCGTATCCCAGGATTAGCGCCGCGAACGCGAGCAGGGCCGGAACGCGCCAGCGTGGGTAGCGGGTCAGCGTGTGTGCCCCGGCCGGATAGAAGACTGGCGCGGAGAGGAAGATCATGCGCCCCCAGTCAAGCGCAAAGGTCATCGAGACCAGCGAGCACGCCACGAGCACGAGCCCACGCCGGGCAAAGCGGCTGCTCGCGAGCGCGATCGGCGCCACCAGCCACAGCGGGCCGTAGATCGAGAACATGCGCCGCGCCTCCGTGAGCAGGGTGTGTGCGCCGGATTCAAGGACGCTCAAACGCTGTCCGATCAGCGAGCCTCCATAGCCCGGCACGGAGGCCTCACCGACGCTCGAGATCGCCAGGTGCAGCGCGAGCAACGCCAGCAGCGCGGGTGCGCCGATCAGCAGTGTCCGTCGCGCGGCGCCCACGTCCCAGGCGCGCACCGCCCAGATGGCGTACGCGAGCGGGATCACGAACAGCACGGCTTCCCTAAAGAGCACCCCGACGACGAGCGTGAGCGTCAGCGCCCGCAGCCTACGTTCGACGACGCACAGCGTCGCCGCCATCATGAACAGCGTCGTGATCGCGTCGGTGTTGCGCCCCTCGCGCAGCGCCACGATCAGCATCGGCGGCGATACCGCGAGCGCCAGCGCCAGACCCGCGGCCAGCCCCCGCGGTGCACCCAGGCGATACATCAGCACGAACGCGAAGCTGGCGGCGCCACCGGCGCTGAGCCACGCGAGCAGCTCGAACGACAGCGTGTGGCTGAATGGCAGCACGTGGACGAGCCACGGCAGCCCGATGCGAAAGGCGAACGGAAACGTGTGCGCGGCGAACGGGTGCGCGGCCATACGCTCATAGATCAGATCGTCACCGCGCGGGATCGTCTCGCGTCGACTCAGCGCGCTCAATACGCACAGGCCGAGCGCCCCGAAGAGCCCCACGCTCAAGGCCTGCCACAGCGTCGTCGGCGACCGCGCCGGCCGATCGTCGGCCCGGATGGCGTCCGCGCCGCTCACCTGCCCGAAAGCTCAGTTGCTGGCGATCTTCACGCCGCAGTTGGCCGCGTGCAGCTGGCGGCAGACGACGACGTAGCCCGCGCGCGGCTGTTCGTGGGAGTTCGTCAGCCCCGCGTCGAAGCGCGTGGAGCTCGTCCCGCCGCTCCAGTCGTAGACATACAGGCGCTTGACCTGCGCCACCGAGCCGGCGAGCGCGAACATGAACTTGAGCACCTTCGCCGCGCGTGTCAGACCCGCGCCGTGCTTGTTCGGGAAGAACGGTTCGAACTTCACGAGCCCACCCGTCTCAGTCAGCCACACTTGGCCGCCGAGCGCTTTCACGATGTCGCGCGTACGCCACCCTTCCAGGCGGTTGACGTCCGAGTAGTTGTGCAGGCCCCAGATCTTCGGCATGACGGTCTCCAGGCGACTGATCTCGCGCTTGAATGCCGAGATGTAGTGGAGCGTCGCGACGATCTGGGCTTCGTCGAGTACGTCCAGCCCAATGACCGTGCAGCCCTTGCATACGCGGATCAGTCCCTGGTAGTACTTGGCCGCCGCCACCGCGGAGGGGCTGGAGAAGGCGTGGGGCACGTTGCCGCGGTTGGACTCGTCCCATGACTCGTACTGCCTCACATGCGGGAAGAGCTTGACGAACCTCTGCACATCGCGCTGGTAGGCCGCGACGCTGGGCAGCTGCGTGGGAGTGTATTCCGAATGGTAGAACGCCACCAGCACCTGCTCGTGCGCGGCTTCGGCGGCGTCGATGAACGCGATCGCCTGGTCCAGCGAGTACGGATGCACGACCGCGTCGTATGGAACGACATAGCGCACGATCTTCGTGTGCAGCTGCTGGTAGAGCGAGTTCGAGAACATGCCCGGGTTCTCGTTGCCGATGCCGGTCAGGTAGGAGCTGGCGGCATGCGCCCGAGGGACGCTGCGTGCGGCCGCGCCCGCCTGGCCAATCGCGCCGAGCGCAAGCGCGCCCGACAGGGCGGCGGCGATCAGGATCGTTAGCAGACGGCGATGGGTTCTCATACCGATGCGCAACAGCGTAGGGGGTGCAGGGTTGCGCGCGCTCCGGACAGTCTTACGCGCCGCTTACCGCGTGCCCTGCCCCAGGCGGCGAGTTTTACGATCCGTTTAGCCTGCGCCGCCATCCGAGCCTCGGGGATCAGTCCGCGCCAGCGAGGTCCTCGACGAGCCGCGGCGCCTCGCCTGCAGGCGCGCGCAGCGTCGGGTCGGCGACGATGCGCACGTCCACGCCCGGAAGGCCGCGCAGCAGGCGCGTCAGCAGCGAGCGCTCAGAGCCCAGGCGCGCAAGCCCGCGACGCTCGGAGGGCGGGCCCATGAGCACGTAGGTGACGCCGAGCGAGCGCGCGAGCCTGATCGCAACAGCCGCAACGTCCTCACCCTCCTCGACACGCAGTCGCGCCCCCAGCATCGCCGTCAGGCGCCTGAGCTCCTCCAGCCGTTTGCGGTCATCTGGGCTGGGCGGACGGCCGGGCGGGCGCACCACGAGCACGTCCAGCTCCGCGTCCAGGCGCTGGGCCGAGCGCCACGCACGCCGCACGATCCGCTCGGAGTGCGGCGCCAGCGTCACCAACGCCAGCAGCCGCTCGGCGATCGCCCGGGGGGCGCTGTCGGTGAGCACGGTTAGTCCCTGCTCGTCGCGGCGTGGCAGCGGGCTCGTCTCACGTACGAGGCGCTTGACCTCGACGTCCTCGGCCACCTGGCGCAGCGCGGTCTCGCGCAGCGCCGCCAGGTTCTCGATCTTGAAGAAGTTGTTCAGCGCCGCTTGCACGCCCTCGGGGCGATAGACCTTGCCCGCGCGCAGGCGCGCGATCAGCGTCTCGGGGGTCACGTCGATCAGTACGACCTCGTCGGCCATCGCGAGCACCTCGTCGGGAATCGTCTCGCGCACGTGCGCGCCGGTGAGCTGCGTCACCTGGTCGTTAAGGCTCTCCAGGTGCTGGACGTTGACGGTCGAAAACACGTCGATGCCTGCCTCGAGCACGTCGCGTACGTCCTCATAGCGCTTCTCGTGCTCCACCCCCGGCGCGTTGGTGTGCGCGAGCTCGTCGATCAGGCATAGCTCAGGCTTGCGCGCGAGCACCGCCGGCAAATCCATCTCCTCCAGCGGCGTGCCCCTGTAGGTCAGATGCCGGCGCGGGACGATCTCAAGGCCCTCGGCCTGCGCCAGCGTCTCCGCGCGCCCGTGGGTCTCCAGGTACCCGACCACCACGTCGCGCCCGCTGTCGGCCTCGGCGGCGCCCTCCTGGAGCATGCGATAAGTCTTGCCCACCCCCGGGGCCATGCCGATGAAGACCTTCAGGTGCCCCCGCTCGTCGGCCATGAAGCCATTGTGCTCGAAGACGCCAGCACGGCGTCGTAGCGGCGGCGCACGTCCTCACGGTCGGACTTCTCCGGCACCGACTCTTCGCACGCGCGCATGATCATCGCGGCCTGCGCGAGCACCTGCTCCCGTTGCTGCTGAGAGGTCGTGTAGGCCGTCACCTTGGCGAGCCCGTCGAGTTGGCGAATCATCACCGCCGGCATCCCGCGACTGGCTTGGCGGATCTTGTCGTGGGCGCGCTCGAGCAGGCGATCGAATTTGACGGTCACGGTGATCACGCGCACGTGCCCGGCGACGTCGCGATGGACCGTTGACGGCCGCCAGCGGTCGGCGATCTTGCCCAGCCCGTCGCCCAGCCAGTCGATGCAGGCCAGCGCCGTGAAGGTGTCGTTGACCGCCGGGGAGAGCGCCCGGATGGCGATCTCAACGAGCTGATCGACCGCGAAGGAGAGATCCTGCGTGAGCGTTCGGTGCGGGCCGGTGGCGTGCGCGCCGCCGAGCGCTCGCGCGACCTCCGGCGCCGCCGTGGCGGGCCACACGTTGGCCAGCGGCTCGCCCTCCACCACGAAGTGGCCCGGACGGCGCAGCAAGCGGATCACCGCGTGGCTGCGAGTGGCGATGTCGATCAACGTGCTCATGCTCACGTATTGCAAGTAGCCGCTGCCCGGCGCGCGCACGACGGCGCTGTCCTCGTCCAGCCGCACGAGCATCTCAGACAGCGATGGGCCGGCCTTCGGGCCGATGGATGCGGGCAGCGCAGCCTCGGTTTCGATCGCCCGCGAGAGGTCGCGCGCGATCGACGCGATCACCTGTGGAAGCTGGATCGACTTGGCGATGTGGTCGATGAACACAACGAGCACCCCCACGTCAGCAATCACGAGCGCCATCGTCACGGTGATCGACAGATGTGGGACGAATTCGCCGTGGCTGCCGGGGCCGATCGAGATGAGCGCGAGGATCGCGTACACGAACGTCGCCACGAAGCTGCCGAGCGTAAGCTGCGTGATCCGATCGCGGATGAAGTTGCGCAGCATGCGCGGCCCGAACTGCGTCGAGGCAAGCGTGAGCGTCACGATCGTGATCGAGAACACGAGCGTCACGACCGTGATCACCGCGGCCGCGATCGTCGTCAGGATCTGCCGCGCGGCGTCCGCGTTACCTCTGATTACGAACGACGCAAAGTGCAGCGTGCCGTCGTAAGCGGCCCGGTCGAGTGAGTAGGTGCCCGCGAACAGCGCCACCACCAGCACGATCTCGACCGTCGGTACCAGCCACAGGTTCGTACGCAGCGACTCGCGACGCCACGCGGATGGCAGCGGCGCCTGCGGGCTCATCACCGCCCCGCGCCTGCGAGACGGCCGCGTCGGCGTCGCGGGAGGCTGGTCGGGAAGTGAAGGGGGTCGCACATGGTCTTGGACAGCGCGAAGCGCTGCCGACCAGGCTTCCCGGCTCACCGGCGCCAACGATACAGGGCCACAGCCCGCCCCTCAGAAATGCCCCTTGACCGCCTCGGTCGAGATGCGGCGGGTGTCGTCCGGGGCGGGGCGCAGGATCAGGATCTCCGCCGGCACACGCGCCAGCATCCAGCGCAGATCCTCGTAGCTGAGCCCTAGGCGCGGATCTTCGTCGGCGGAGACGATCACGCGGTCGAAGTGCTCCTGCTCGAGCAGTTTGCGCAGTGCGTCGCGGGCGGAGCGACCACGCCCGACGCGCGAGTCCACCGGGACACCAAGCGACGTTGCGCGCTGCTCGATCGCCTCGAGCAGCGGCATCCCCCGCGCGCACTGGACGGGAAGGGCAGTCTCCAGCGGCAGGTTCATCGGCACTTGGGCGAGGAACGCCGGCATGATGATCGCGTTCTCGGCCTTTGCGAGCCGGACCGCCGCCTCGAACGAGCGGCGCGAGATCTCCTGGCCCGTGAACGGGAGCAGGATGCGGCGACCGCCCTGGAGCCGGTTGCTCGCGGGGACGCGCCCGTGTGGAGGCAGCCAATAGCCAGCGGCGATCCCAAGCAGAGCGGCGCCGCAGGCGACCGCCACGATCACGCCCGCGCTCATAGGCCCTCCAAGCTCGAGCCGTTCGGGCGCTGCGCGCGGTCGGCGACGATGCGCACGTCGACGCCCGGCAGACGCTGCATCAGCCGCTGCGGCAGGGGCACCCGCAAACGTGCGAGGCCGCGGGCCGGGCGCGAGCCGCCGATCAGGATGTAGGTGGTCCCGCGCCGCTCAGCGACCTCGACGATCGTGGCCGCGATGTCGTCAGACTCCTCCTCGATCATCCTCGCCCCGAGTACCGACGCGAGCTGGCGCAGCGCCACAAGTGAGCGCTGCTGATCCTCGGAGAGCTCCTTCCCTGGCGCGCGCACCCAAAGCAGGTCAAGCCCCGCGCCGAGGCGCTGCGCCGAGCGCCACGCCCGGCGCACGAGCCGCTGGGCGCCCGGATACGGCTCCACGAGCGCGAGCAGGCGCTCGCCGACGGCCTGCGGCGCCGCGGCGGCGAGGCTCTCTTCGCGGGAGCCGACGAGCTCGGTGGTCAGGCGCTTGGCACCGACCTCCTCGGCGACCTGGCGCAGCGCGACCTCGCGCAGCGCAGAGAGGTTCTCGATCTTGAAGAAGTTGTTGAGCGCCGCGTCGATGCGCTCGGCCGGATAGACCTTGCCGGCACGCAGGCGCTCGAGCAGCGCCTCCGGCGTCAGGTCGATCAGCACGACCTCGTCGGCGCGCCCGAGAATCGCGTCGGGGATCGTCTCGCGCACGCGGATTCCGCTCAGCTCGGTGATGTGGTCGTTGAGCGACTCCAGGTGCTGGACGTTGAGCGTCGAGAGGACGTCGATGCCGGCGGCGAGGACCGCTTCGACGTCTTCGTAGCGCTTGGCGTGCTCGGTCCCGGGGGCGTTGGTGTGGGCGAGCTCGTCGATCAGGCAGAGCTCCGGCGCGCGGCTGAAGATCGCCGGCAGGTCCATCTCTTCAAGCACCGCCTCGCGGTAGCGCACCCGCCTGCGGGGAATCATCGGCAGGCCGTCCGCAACGCGGGCGGTGTCCGCGCGGCCATGCGTCTCGAGCAGGCCAACGGCCACATCCCGGCCTGCCTCCACCTCGGCGTGACCCTCGAGCAGCATGCGGTAGGTCTTGCCGACTCCCGCAGCCATCCCGATGAAGACCTTCAGGCGGCCACGACTCTGATCGGGGGCGGCCATGACGGTCCAGTCGCGCTCGCGAATCTCGCGACGCGCTCGCGGCTCATGCTCCGAGGAGGTTGTGCACGATCAGGTCGATCAGCTTGATGCCGATGAACGGGGCGATGATCCCGCCGAGACCGTAGATCCACAGGTTGCGTCGCAGCAGCGCGCTCGCGCCGATCGGGCGGTAGCGCACGCCGCGCAGCGACAATGGGATCAGCAGCGGGATCACGATCGCGTTGAAGATGATCGCCGAAACGATCGCACTTTGCGGGGTGCCGAGATCCATGATGTTGAGTACGTGCAGCGGGCCCTTGGCGCCCGCACTGGCTGCGTAAGTGGAGACGAACACGGCCGGCAGAATCGCGAAGTACTTGGCGACGTCGTTGGCGATCGAGAACGTCGTCAGCGCGCCACGGGTGATCAGCAGCTGCTTGCCGACCTCGACGATCTCGATCAGCTTCGTCGGGTTGGAGTCCAGGTCGACCATGTTGCCCGCCTCGCGCGCGGCCTGTGTGCCCGTGTTCATCGCCACGCCGACGTCAGCCTGCGCGAGCGCCGGCGCGTCGTTGGTGCCGTCGCCGGTCATCGCCACCAGGCGCCCATCCTGCTGCTGCTCGCGGATCAGCGCGAGCTTGCGCTCGGGGGTCGCTTCGGCGAGGAAGTCGTCGACGCCCGACTCTTCGGCGATCTTCGCCGCCGTCAGGCGGTTGTCGCCGGTGACCATCACGGTCTTGATGCCCATCGCGCGGAGCTGGTCGAAGCGCGCCTTCATGCCCTCCTTGATCGTGTCCTTGAGGTAGATCACGCCGAGCACCTGGTTGTCGCGCGAGACAGCCAGCGGCGTCCCGCCCTCGTTACCGATGCGGTCGAGCGCGGCCTGCAGCTCCGGCGGCGGCGAGCCGCCTTCGCTCTTGACGAGGTCGATGATCGCGTCGCCGGCGCCCTTGCGCAGCCGGCGCCCGTCGAGATCGACGCCGCTCATTCGCGTCTGGGCCGTGAACGGCACGAACTCGGCGTTCAGCGTGGTCATGTCGTGCTCACGGATGCCGTACTGCTTGGCCAACACCACGATCGAGCGGCCCTCGGGCGTCTCGTCCGCGAGCGACGCCAGCTGCGCGACCTCGGCAAGCTCGGACTCGGGCACGCCTGGCATTGGAATGAACTCCGACGCGAGCCGGTTGCCGATCGTGATCGTGCCGGTCTTATCGAGCAGCAGCACGTCGACGTCGCCGGAGGCCTCGACGGCGCGCCCGGAGAGCGCGAGCACGTTGCGGCGCACGAGGCGGTCCATCCCGGCGATCCCGATCGCGCTCAGCAACGCGCCGATCGTCGTCGGGATCAGCGCGACGAGCAGCGCGATCAGCGTCGTCTCGGAGATCGCCGTGCCGGCGAACAGGCCGAAGGGGCGCAGCGTCGCCACGACGATCACAAAGATCAGCGTCAACGCCGCGAGCAGGATGTTCAGCGCGATCTCGTTCGGGGTCTTGCGCCGCGATGCACCCTCGACGAGCGCGATCATGCGGTCCAGGAACGACTGTCCGGGCTCCTGCGTGATTTCCACGACGATCTCATCAGAGGTCACCCGCGTGCCGCCCGTGACCGCGCTGCGGTCGCCGCCGGACTCGCGGATCACAGGCGCGGACTCGCCCGTGATCGCCGACTCGTCGACCGTCGCGATGCCCTCGATCACTGTGCCGTCGCCCGGGATCAGCTCCCCCGCCGGCACGACCACGACATCGCCGCGCGTCAGCTCGGAGGCCGCCTTGGCGGAGCCGTCGCGCATTTTCGCGACCGTCTCCTTGCGCATCGAGCGCAGCGTGTCGGCCTGGGCGCGACCGCGGCCCTCGGCGAACGCCTCGGCCATATTCGCGAACACGACCGTCAGCCACAGCCAGATCGAGATCGTGAACGTGTACCAAGCCGGGTCGTGTCCGCCCAGGGATTCGCCGCCGCCGAGCTGGATAAACCACGTCACGGTCGTGATCAGCGCGCCGATCTCCACCACGAACATCACCGGGTTGCGGATCTGCACGCGCGGGTCGAGCTTCCTGAGGCTGTCGATCAGCGCGCGGACGACGATGTCGCGCTGGAACAGCGAGATCGCCTGCCGCTCATGGGTTGCCGGCATCTGCGCGGACATCAGCTTGTTGCTCCTGTCAGACGGTCGAGTGCAAGGTTGAGCTCGAGGACATTCACGCCTTCTTCGCCAGAGAAACCGAGGCCGCGGCCCGAGGTGTACGTCGCGATCAGGCCGTCGACACTCGCCAGTGAGAGGTGGCGCACCGCCGCTATGCGGTGGGCCTGGATCCAGGCGTTTGCCTTTGAGATTTCGGGGTCAAGGCCTGAGGCCGAGCTGTTGACGGCGTCGACCGGAATCTTCGCCACCGTCAGCCCGGGGTCATATTCGGTCTTGGTGGCGGGGTTCGTGTTCAATTCGAGATACGCCTTGACGTTTTCTTCGTCGGCTTCCTTGGTCTTGACGCTGTTGGGCCCGTGGTTGGAGAAGGTGCTCGCCGCCGCGTTGTCAGCTCCGCCTTCGGTGGCCGACGGGCGCGACTGGAAGTAGCGCGGGTCAGGTTCGGTGACGAGTTCGCCTTCCTTTTCCTCGGGCTTGCCGTTCTTGCCGATCACCGGGGAGGTGAAGCTCTGGCCGATGATCTTCGAGCCGACGAGCTTGCCGTCGAGGTGGATCTGCTGTCCATTGGCGTCGCCCGGGAACGCGACCTGGCTGATGCCGGTGATCACAAGCGGATATACGAGCCCTGTCAGGATCGCGAAGACGATCACCGCCAGGACCGATGTGATGGTGTCGCGGACCCAGGGTTTCATATCAGTAGAGGTGTCCCGTCAGGCCCTGGACGATCGGGCCGAGGAGCAGCGCGGGGAAGAATGTCAGCGCGCCGACGAGGATGATCACGCCGATCAGCAGCACCACGAACGTGCCATTGTCGGTGCGCATGGTGCCGAGGCCCGCGGGGGTGACGCGCTTGCCTGCGAGGGCACCGGCGACGGCCAGCGCGAACAGGATCGGCGCGTAGCGCGCGAGGATCATGTCGAAGCCCCCGAGCACATCGGCGAAGCTGATCCCGTGAGATCCGAGGTTGCCGGCGTTCGGCTGGATGAAGCCGGTGTATCCGGCAAACGCGGAGCCGTTGTTGTTCGCCTGGGAGAGGTACGCGTAGAAGGTCTCGGAGAAGGCCTGCGGCGTATGGATGCCCAACTTGCCGGCCGACGCCGCCACTTCGGAGATCGACGCGCGCCCGGCTTTACTGGCAGTCGCTAGCGCCGTGCAGAACAGCGCCGCGAGCGGCGTGATCAGGATGCCCAGCCCGGCGAGCTTGATCTCACGCGCCTCGAGCTTCTTGCCGAGCCACTCCGGCGTGCGTCCAACCATCAAACCACCTATGAAAACCGCCAAGAGGACATACAGCAGAATCGAGTACAGGCCCGTGCCGACGCCGCCAAAGATCACCTCGCTGGCGGACAGGTTGGCAAACGGGACGGCTCCACCAATGCCCGTGAAGGACTCGATCGCGCTGTTAACAGCGCCGCACGAGGTGACGGTGGTGATTACGTCGAACAGCGCTGATCCGGCGATCCCGAAACGCTGCTCCTTGCCTTCCATGTTGCCGCCGCCCGAGCCCGAGATCACCCCTGTGTGCAGTCCGGCCGCGTGCTGGGCGGGCGAGCCGTGGGCCTCGGCGACGTACGCGACCACGACCGCGCCGAGGAACATGATCATGATCGTCCCGTAGATCGCGTAGCCCTGGCGGCGATTGCCGGTCATGCGGCCATACATGAACACGAGCGCCGCAGGAATGATCAGCACGGCCAACATCTCGAAGAAGTTGGTGAACTGGCTCGGGTTTTCAAAGGGGTGAGCGGCGTTCGTGTTGAAGAAGCCGCCGCCGTTGGTGCCGAGCAGCATGATCGAGTGCTGGCCGGCGACGGGCCCCATCGCAATCGTCTGCGTGAGGCCGGTGATCGTGTGCACGGTGAGGTAAGCGGAGAAGTTCGCGATCACGCCCTGCGATGCGAGCACGATCGCCACGAACACCGACAGGGGCGCAAGCACGTAGAGGATCGTGCGCACCATGTCCTGCCAGAAGTTGCCGATACTCTTGCCGCTGCGCCCGATGATCCCGCGGATCAGGGCGACCGCGACGACGATCCCGACCCCCGCCGATAGCCAGTTCTGCACCGTCAGCCCGATCATCTGGCTGAGGTAGTTCATCGTCGTCTCGCCGCTGTAGAACTGCCAGTTCGTGTTCGTCATGAACGACGAGGTGACGTTGAACACCACGTCCGCCGGAGCCGAGTGGTAACCGAGCGGATTGAGCGAATGGGGCACGAAGAACGCGTCCTGCGTGCGCAGCACTATGTACAGGAAGATCCAGCCGGCCAGTGAGAAGATGATCAGGCTTTTCGCGTACGCCTTCCAGTCCTGCCCACGCGTCTCGTCGACCCTGAGGATGCGATAGAGGAAGCGCTCTGGCCCGGCGAATATGGGTGTGAAGAGCACCCTCTCGCCGGTGTACACCTTCGCCATGTAACCGCCGAGCGGGAAGGCGAGCGCGGTCACGACGACCACGAACGCAATAATCGTGAACCAGCCGGCGAACGTCATATTCCAGTTGAGACGGTCGTGGATCGAGCGATGCAAGGACGCAGAGAGCGCGGCGTGCTAAGCGCGCGAGCGATCGAGGACGCAGCAGCGCGAAGTGTCCGCGACCGTCTCAAAGGTTCTCCCCACGGATGAGCGCGTAGAAGAGGTAGGCGATCACCAGCACCGCGACGACCAGGCCGAAGAAGTCGGCGCCACCCATGTGAGCCACGAAGAACCCAAGGTGAAGCGACGAGCTCATACCCGGTCGATTCCCTCGATCATCAGCAGCAGGATCGCGAACATCACGATCCCGAGAACTATGTAAACGGCGTCCATGCGGTCACTATGGGCGCCCGTGCGTCACGGCGGCGTAACGAATCTCACCCGATACATAACGATTTCGTAACGGCGCCTTGAATGCGGCCGCTTCTCATCCGGCGAAGCGGTACCCGACCCCGGGGTCTGTGACTATGTAACGCGGCCCGCGGCCGCCCGTCCCAGCCTCGCCATCCGGCTCGATCTTCGCCCGCAGGCGCGCGATGTGTGTACGCAGCGGCTGGATGTCATCCACGTATTCCGGCCCCCACACCTCGGCGAGCAGCTTGCGGTGGGTCATCAGCCGCCCGCGGTTGCGCGCGAGCGCGCGCAGCAGGTCGAACTCGATCGGCGTCAGGTGAATCGGCTCGCCGTCGCGGCGCACGACCCGCGCCGCGAGGTCGATCTCAAGCCCTTCCGCCACGATCCGCGGCTCCTCCTCCCCGCGCGCTGCACGGCGCAGCGCGGCGTTCAGACGAGCCACCAACTCGCGGGCGCCGAAGGGCTTGGTGATGTAGTCGTCCGCTCCGGCCTCCAGCGCCCTGACCTTCTGCTCCTCCTCGCCGACCGCCGAGAGCACCAGGATCGGCATCTCGCTCCACTCGCGCAGCGTGCGCGTGACGGCGATGCCATCGAGATCCGGGAGGACGAGGTCGACGATCGCCGCGTCAGGGGGGCGCACCGCCGCGAGGTCGAGCGCCTCCGCGCCTGTTTCCGCCGGCACGGCCTCGAAGCCTGACTCGCGTAGCACCACCTTCAGCGCCCGCACGATCTGCGGCTCGTCGTCGACGACCAGCACGCGCGGAGGCCTCGCCGGCTCGGCGGGCGTCCCGACGCTCACGTGGCCCGCTCTCGCCCACTGCCCGGCGAGACCGGCATGCGTGCCCCGACCGCGGCGGCAGCGTCCCGCGGCACGCCGGAAACGCCCTGCGCGGCTGACTCCTGCAACGGCATTTCGAACACGAACGTCGCGCCCTGTCCGGGCAGCGACTCCACGTACAGCGACCCGGCATTGGCCTCGGTGAAGCCCCGCGCGATCGCCAACCCCAGCCCGGAGCCGCGGTGGGCGCTGCCGGGCGTGCCGGCGCGGTAGAACGGCTCGAACACGCGCTCCAACTGCGCCGGCGGGATCCCGGGACCGCGGTCGACGACGCGCACGATCACACGGTCGCCGGCGGGCCGCTGGCCGAGCGGGTGCGCGCCGCCGTCGCCATCCTCCGTCGAGAGCGCCGACCCCCGCGTGCCCGCGAGGCGTCGCACCGCGCGTGCCCGCACCGACACCGGGTGCCCGCCCGAATGTCGCCGCGCGTTCTCGAGCACGTTCACAAACGCGCGCTCCATCTGCACCGGATCGACGCTCACCAGCGGCAGGTCCCGGTCGATCGAGAGCGTGAACGCGTCTGGCGTCGCACCCACCTCGTCGACCGCCGAACGAATCAGCTCCTCGACCGAGGTCCACTCCCGGTGGGGCTCGGCCGCGCCCGCTTCCAAACGCGAGAGATCGAGCAGGTTGTCAACCAGCCGTGCCAGGCGTCTCGTCTCCTCCTGGATCACTGCAGCCATCTCCGCGCGCTCCTCGGGTGAGAGCGAGGGCGAGCCGACGGCCTCGCCCGCCGCCGAGATCGCCGTCAGGGGCGAGCGCAAGTCGTGTGAGACCGCGCGCAACAGCGCCGTCTTGACGGTGTCCGCGCGGCGCAGCGCCGCCGTCTCCACCACACCGCCCAGCAGCGTCTCGCGCTCGAGTGCCGCGCTCATCAGCGCCTCGAGCGCCGGCACCACGCGCTCCTGCAGGCGACGCAGGTTGGCCTCGGACGTACTCGCCCCCACCAGCAGCGTCCCCAGCCGGTTCGTCCCTTCCCGCAGCGGGAACGCGACCGTGCGCTCGTCCGCTTCCACGGCATCCATCTCGATCGCCGCCGAGCTCAAATCGAGCGTCTGCGCCAGGCGCGCGGCAGCCGTCGGCAAGGCCTCGGCGAGGCTGTTCCCACGCAGCAGCAGCCGCGCCATCTCCGCGGCAAGGTCCGCCTCGCGCCGGCGCTCCTCGGCGTCGCGGGTGCGCGCGCGTGTCACCTCGGCGACAGAGCTCGCGAGGAAGGCGACCACCAGGAACGCTGCCAGCGCGACCCAGTTATCGGAGTTCTGCAGCGTGAACCGGCCGACCGGCGGCAGGTGAAAGAAGTTGAACGCCGCCGCGCTGATCACTGCCGTCGCCACGCCCAGCCACGCGCCCCAGGTAACCGACACGACCAGCACCGCCGGCAGGTAGACGACGCTCAGCGAAACCACCGGCGCGACGTGTGCAAGCGGGTAGACGATCAGCGTGCACAGCGCCACCGCGACCAGCGCCACGATCGCGCCCACCCGGCGGGGGGGCGGCTCTGACGCCAGCAGAAAGCCGAACGGGGACGACACACACCCAGCCTAATGGCGAACGGGGCGCGGCCCGCGTTCAGCCTCAATGGCGAACGGGGCGGGTCTCGCCTCCCGCCCCGTTCGTCGCGCCCTGCGCGGTTCGGTGCACTCGCCGAGCAGTACTCGCCCTCGACGAGCGCTGCTCCCTTGCCTGTCCCACCGTCCCGGAGATCATCGTGGCGCGCCGCACCCGCCGCCGCGTGATCCTCCCGTGACCAGCCTGTGACGATCTCGTGACCGTGCTCTCGAACGTCTGCATTCCGCGCCTTTCCTAAAGTGCCGCGGCCCGGGCGTCGAGGACATTCGCAGTAGACGCCGCAAGACGATGACGACACGCATGCGCCACACCGCCGCGCTGGGTCCGGCCGTAGCCTTGGCCGCGTTCGTCCTGCTCTGCGCACAGGCCACAGCGGCGGCAAGCGTCTCGCCGCTGCCGCCCTCCGCCTACACGACGCGTGCCGTCTGCCCGCCGGCGTCCGCCGGACACGCCACGTGCCAATCGCTGCAGCTCGTAGCCGTCACCGCTGCAGCCCGCGCGCACACCCGCCCACTCGGCATCGCCAGCGCGGCCGCCGATCCGACCCCTTCGCTGACGGGCGGCGACTTCGGCCTCACGCCACAGGATCTCCACGCCGCGTACGCACTACCGAACGAAACGGCATCCTCCTATCCAAAACAGACGATCGCGCTCGTCGACGCGTACAACGACCTGAACGCAGAAGAAGACCTGAAGGGGTACAGCAACGAATTCGGTCTACCGGAATGCACCACCGCGAACAAATGCTTCGCGAAGGTCAACCAACGCGGCGAAGCCGCAAGCCTGCCGTTCCCGCAGAGCAAAGCGAGCCTCGAAGCGGCGGAAACGCTCTGCAAAGGCAGCGAAGCGGGTGAAAGCCCACGCAAGAAAGAAGAACGCGAAGCAGCCTGCTACGCGGCGAGAGAAGCGAACGGGTGGACGGTCGAGATCTCGCTCGACATCGAGACCGCGCACGCCGTCTGCCACAACTGTCACATTGCACTCGTCGAGGCCGACTCGGCGTCCTACGCCGACCTCGAAGCCGCTGAGGAAGCGGCGGTCGCGCTGCACGCGACCGAGATCTCGAACTCCTGGGCCGGCCCCGAATGCATCGAAGGCGGGGGCGAACGCGAATGCGTGCCAGACAGCTCCGCGTTCGACCACCCCGGGATCGTCATCGCCGCAGCCGCCGGCGACGACGGCTATCTCAACTGGCTCGAAGACGAACCCACGCGCTTTGCCAATTTCCCCGCCTCCTCGCCGCACGTGCTCGCCGTCGGCGGCACGCGCCTGCATACGCTCAAAGCGGGGGGCGAATGGTCCGGCGAGACCGTCTGGAACGACGGTGGTGAAAGCGCAGGCAAAAAGGACGGGTACGGCGCTGGCGGTAGCGGCTGCAGCGTGCAGTTCGCCGCCCCGCCGTGGCAGGCCGCCGTCTCGGACTGGCCCTCGGTCGGCTGTGGCGCCAAGCGCGCCGTCGCCGACGTCGCCGCCGACGCGGACCCCTACTCGGGCGTCGCCGTGCACGACACGAACGCCGAGTGCAAGTACCAATACGAAGAAGCCAAAGTCAAACACGTGCTCTACTGGTGCACGATCGGCGGCACGAGCCTCGCCTCGCCGCTGATCGCCTCCGTCTTCGCGCTCGCCGGGGGAGCCCAGGGCGTCGAATATCCGGCGCAGACGCTCTACCAGAACGCCGTCGCAACGCCCGCATCGCTGCACGACGTCACCACCGGCTCAAACGCGGAATGCCTGTCGCCGTTCGACGAAGAAACCGGCCTGCAGGGCTGCACTGCAGCCGAAGAGGGCAACACGAGCTGCTCCTCGCACCTGATCTGCCTGGCGGGGAGCGGCTACGACGGTCCCACGGGCGTCGGCACGCCTGCTGGGATCGCCGCCTTCCAGCCTGCCGAAGGCGGCGGCAAACCGGCCGGTTCCGAAGAAAACGGCGAGAGCGGCTCCGGCGAAAGCCCGGGCACGAGCGTCGGCG
This sequence comes from uncultured Solirubrobacteraceae bacterium, assembly GCA_963735615.1. Taxonomy (GTDB): domain Bacteria; phylum Actinomycetota; class Thermoleophilia; order Solirubrobacterales; family Solirubrobacteraceae; genus Palsa-744. Next base: position 315,337 of record CAVTLO010000003.1, on the reverse strand, counting down.
CGGGACCCGGCGCTCCGGCAGGCCCCGGCTCGAGCGGCCCACCGACAGCCAGCGGCGCGAACGTCTCCCCTGTCGGCGCCGCGAGCCCGACCTCGGTCGCCGCGCCCGCGATCCAGCTCTCTCGCCTCGCGCTCACGCTCAAAGCCCTGATCGCCCTGAACACGAGCCGCCCGCGGGTCTCCCAGATCGCCTTCACGTTCACGCTCAGCGTGGCCGCGAACGTGCGCGTGTTGCTGCAGCGACGCGTTATCAGCCGCGGGCGTGGGCGCTGGCAGGCGCAGACGCGCCCTCTCACGATCGCCGCGCTCGGCGGGGGCAACAGCCGCCGCCTCGGTGGGCATGGCGCGCTGCCCGTCGGCAGCTACCGCCTGACGCTCACGCCCGTGCACGGCGCCGCGCACTCGATCGTGTTCGAGATCGGCTGAGGGCGCGCTCGCGCCCTGCGGGAGCCCGCTCGCATCCGGCATCCGATCAGTAGGAGCCGGACATGTCCTTCAGCACCAGCTCCCCCAACTCGGTCAAACACCACGAGTTGGGCGCCCCACGCGTAAGGCTTGCTCCCGTCTTCACAATCAGCCCCCGTGCCGCCAGGCGGCCCAGCAGCTTCGAGATCTGGCCCTGGTCGACGATGCCCGCACGGTCGGCCACCTCACGGTTGCTTGCGCCCGGGTAGTCGGCGATCGCTCGCAGGACGCAGGCCGTACGATAGGTCAGCCGCACATCGCCGCCGTGCTCGACCGATCCGCCGGCGCTCTTGGGCTCACCCTCCCCGCCGCTCCTGATGCGCGGCAGCGGGCGCGTGAGCTCTCGCCGCGCGACCCCCGCTCCCAGATACGGCAGCGCGATGATGCTAACGAGCGAGCCGAACAGGTCAATCACGCCGCCGGGCTCGTCTGCGAGCAGCCGGTTCTGGAGCACCGCCAGCACCGCCCCGACCACACCTTCGGCGATCACCGCGGGGAGCTGCGGCTTCTCGGCGCTGCGCTCCAGCCGGCCTCGGTCGATCGCCGCCGCCAGCACGCCGAGGACCTTCGCGCGCCGCAGCAGCACCTGTTCGCCGCCGCTCGTCGAGTACACGACCAGCAGCCATCCCATCGCCGGTTCATCTTCCAGAAAGCGCAGGAAGACCATCAGACCGGCCTTGATTGCATCCAGCCAGCGCGGCTCGGCGTCGTAGGCTGCGATCACTACCTTGCCGGCGCGGAGCATGCCAAGGTCGAGCGCCGCGAGCAGGATCTCGTCGCGATCCGCGAACGCCTCGTGGAAGGCCATGCTCGACACCCCCGAGCGCGCGATCACGTCGGCCACCGTCACGGTGGAGCCGGCGGCTCCCCTCTCCGCCATCGCCTCCGCCATCGTCTCCAAGATCCTCGTCCGTTGAACTTCCTCCACGCCCGCGCAGCTCCCCCGCTTGACAATGGTGGGGTAGCCTATCTTCTTACTGTCTAATCATGGGCGGCCGGGGAGCCCGGCGGGCGCACCGTAGGCGCGCAGGCACTCCGGCAGCTCGACGCCGCCGTCCTCGCGCTGGCCGTTCTCCAGCAGCGCCACGATCGTACGCCCGACCGCCACCGCGGTGCCGTTGAGCGTGTGCAGCACCTGTGTGCGCTTCTCCACGCGAGCGCGGATGTTCAGGCGCCGGGCCTGGTAGTCGGTCGTGTTCGAGCACGAGGTCAGCTCGCGGTAGCGACCCTGGCTCGGGATCCACGCCTCGCAGTCGTACTTCTTCGCCGCCGAGCCGCCGAGGTCGCCCACGGCGATGTTCACCACGCGGTAGGGCAGCCCGAGCTCGGAGAGGATCTCCTCCTCCATCGCCAGGATCCGCTCGTGCTCCCGCGCCGAGTCCTCCGGCGCGACGAAGCTGAACATCTCCACCTTGTCGAACTGGTGCACGCGGAAGATCCCGCGCGTGTCCTTGCCCGCCGCGCCCGCCTCGCGGCGAAAGCACGGCGAGAAGCCCGCGTAACGCAGCGGCAGCCGCTCGCCGTCGATGATCTCGGAGTCGTGCAGCGACGCCAGCGCGACCTCGGAGGTCCCCACCAGGAACAGCTCATCCTCGGGCAGGCTGTAGATCTGCTGCTCGGCATCCGGCAGGAAGCCCGTCCCGTACAGCGCCCGCTCGCGCACGAGCACCGGTGGTATTACCGGCTCAAACCCCGCCCCCCGCAGCTTCTCGAGCACCCAGCGCACGAGCGCCAGCTCGAGCATCACCAGATCGCCTTTCAGATACGCAAAGCGCGCCCCCGATACGTTCGCCGCGCGATCCATGTCAATCAGCTCGCCCGCCAGCTCCAGGTGATCGCGCGGCTCGAAGTCCAGCTGCGGAACCTCCCCCACCTCCCGCACCAGCTCATCCTCGGGACCCGGCGCCGCCGTCGCGTCGGGCAGGTTGGGCAACGGCGCAAGCGCCCCCTGCAACTCCAGCTCGACCTCGCCCAGCTCGCGCTCGAGATCCTTCGCGCGAGCAGCCACAACCCGCATCGCCTCGATCTCCCGCTCACGCTCCGCCGCGTCGGAAGCCGAGCGGATACGCCCGTTCGCCTCATTCTGCTCAGCGCGAAGCCCCTCCAGCACCGGCAGCAACTCGCGGCGTCGCGCATCCAGCGCGATCACAAGATCCAACCCATCGGTCGCCCCCGCCCCGCGCCGCGAGAGCGCCGCGCGAACGCCCTCGGGATCCTCCCGGATCAGCTTCAGATCAAGCACGCTGGCAGCCTACCCGTCTGTGACGCTCCGTCCGTGACGGCGCGCTTGGGTCACCAATACCTCTTGGCTCCGGGGGTCTCGGCCAAGCAGGTTCTTTGACGGCGGCACGACCGACACGCGAAGCGTCACGGTCGGGACGACGTCAACGAACCTGCGCTACTTGGTCGACAACGTGATGTTCGTAGTCGGGACCTTTTCGGCTTTCAGCCCCGAGTACTTCGCAAGGAATTCCGCCACGGCCTGGGCGGCTCCCCCGACGACGATGTTCTCGGGCATGATCGCCCCCGAGAAGCCACCGTTGCGGATCGCGTACAGCACCTGTTCGACATCCTCCTTGCGGATGTTGAAGTTCGGCCCGTTGGTCTTCACGCGGTTGGAGATCTCCGTCGCCGAGCCCTCCGCACCGACGACGGCCAGCGTGTGGCAGCCGGAGCAGTGGTCGAGGAACAGCACCGCGCCGCGGTGGTACGGATTGGTCTTCGCCAACTGGATTTCCTGCGATCCGCACGCGCCCAGCAGCACGGCGCAGGCGAGCACGGCGATCGTCGTGGCTGCGGCCCTCATGCGCCGGGAAATATATAGGGACGAGGCCGGCACCGAGCGCCGGCCGAATTATCGAGCGAGGCCGGCATGGAGCGCCGGCCGGATCTTCAATCTAGAACCCGTGGGCCGTGCTCGCCGCGCGCAACGCGAGGAACACCACCACGAGCGCCGAGAGCGCCATCACGCCGATCTCGCGGCGCACGATCGCGGCGACCAGCGTTTGCTGCTCTGCCTCGGGCAGCTCGCCCACCGCCTGGGCGTTCTCCAGCCCGCCCTGGTCGAGGATCGTCTGCGCCGAGGCGACGCGTAGCTGCTCGGCCACGAACGCCACCGCCAGCGGCAGCAGCGCGTACAGGTAGAAGAGGTGTTCGCTCGAGTAGTTGCCCGCCGCCGCCAGCGAGCCGACCGCGATCGCGAGCGTCAGCGCGGAGCCCTGGCCGACCCGCAGCGCAACCCAGAATGCACGCACCGACCCCGCCGCGCTGCCATCCGAGCCGCCCGCGGCGAGCGGGCCGCCGGACGGGGACCTGTACCAGAGCGTTCCGCCGAGCACGCCGGAGAGTAGGTTGAGGGCCGCTACCGCGATCGCGCCCGCCACCACGGCCTCGGTCAAGGCGCCGATTTCGAGCCGATTGCCACTATGTAACACCCTGCCACAAGCAGTGATATAACAGCGCGCGGTGCTTCGCACTTATCTCCCGGCGATCGTCTTCCTCGTTCTCGGTGGCGCCGTGGGCGGCGCTTTCGCCGTGCTCAACTCGGTCATCGGACCGCGCCGCGCGACCCCACACAAGCAGGACCCGTACGAGTGCGGACTGCCCTCCGAGGTCAAGCGCGGCCTGCGCTTCGGGATCAGCTTCTACCTGATCGCCATGCTGTTCATCCTGTTCGACATCGAGGTCGTCTTCCTCTACCCGATCGCGGTCGAGCTGCGCGCATACGGCAGCTTCGCGCTGATCGAGACGATCGTGTTCATCGTGCTGCTGTTCGTCGCCTTCGTGTACGTGTGGCGGCGCGGGGCGCTCGAGTGGAGGTGAAACGCGAGCCCGTCCCGCCGCGCGCCAGCACCCCGGGCCCGCCCGGGAGCGGCGGCGAGCTGCGCGTACAGAGCCTGAACGCGCGCCAGATGCTGCGCGGCGGCGACCTCGAGGGAGCCAACCGGCCCGCGACCCTGGAGGGCTCGGAGCTCGAAGAGTACGTGCAGGAACGCGTGCTGACGACGACGCTCGACGACGCGGTCGCATGGGCGCGCTCGAACTCGTTCTTCCCGCTCGCGTTCGGGCTGGCGTGCTGCGCGATGGAGCAGTTCCACACCGCCGGGCCGCGCATGGACATCGCCCGCTTCGGCTTCGAGGCGTTCCGCGCCTCCCCGCGCCAGGCCGACCTGATCATCCTCGCCGGGCGCGTGTCGATCAAGATGGCGCCGATCATCCGCCGCCTCTACGACCAGATGCTCGAGCCCAAGTGGGCGATCTCGATGGGCGCCTGCTGCAGCTCGATGGGCGTGTTCAACAACTACGCGCTGGTGCCCGCCGACAAGTTCATGCCGATCGACGTCCACGTGCCCGGCTGCCCGCCGCGCCCCGAGGCGCTGATGCACGGCGTACTCAAGCTGCGCAAGCTGGTGCAGGACAACCCAGACATGGGCTGGCGCGAGCGCTACGACGCCGTCGGCACCGAGGAGCGCCCCTAGATGCCCGACGCCACGGGCTTGGAGCTGCTCGCCGGGGAGCTCGGCGACGCCGCGCTCGAGACCGTGTACTTCCGCAACCGGGCGACGCTCGAGGTCAACCCAGCACAGATCCGCCCGGTGCTCGCGAGCCTGCGCGAGAAGGGGTTTGCGTTCCTCGCGAGCTTGCACGGCGTCGACTACTACCCCGAGGAGCCGCGGCTGGGCGTCCTCTACGAGCTGCTCGACATGCACAGCGTGGACCGGATCACGGTCAAGCTGCGCGTGCCCGTCGACGCACCCACGGTCGACTCGGTTAGCGAGGAATGGCCGACCGCCAACCATCAGGAGCGCGAGGTCTACGACATGTTCGGCGTCGTCTTCGACGGGCACCCCGACCTGCGGCGGATCCTGATGCCCGAGGATTACGAGGGCCATCCACAGCGGCGCGACTTCCCCCTCGGCGGCGAACCGGTGATCTTCACGCGCGACGAGGCCGGCTTGCTCGAGGCGCGCGAACACGAAGGCCCGGGCGCATGAGCCCCACCGCATCGTCCCCGCATCGTCCCGGTACGGGGAAGGGGGAGAACCCAACGCTGTCCGCATACCGCCGTCGCGAGCAGAGCATCACGCTCGCTCCGCTCGAGGACGATCTCGCCGCCGACATGGGCGCGCGCGATGAGCTGCTGACGCTGAACTTCGGCCCGCACCACCCCGCCACGCATGGCGTGCTGCGCCTGCTGGTGACGCTGCAGGCGGAGATCGTCAGGGACATCAAACCAATCATCGGCTACGTCCACACCGGCATCGAGAAGACCGCCGAGGACAAGTCCTACTGGAAGGTGATCCCGGTCGTCGAGCGGATGGACTACCTCTCCTACTACTTCAACGCGATGGCCTACTGCGGCGCCGTCGAGGCGCTCGTCGAGGTGGAGGTGCCCAAGCGCGGCCAGTACCTGCGCGTGATCCATCTCGAGCTCAACCGCATCGCCTCGCATCTGATCTGGCTCGGCACGAGCGCGCTCGACCTCGGCGCAACCTCGATCTTCCTGTACTGCCTGCGCGAGCGCGAGCTGATCCTCGACCTGTTCGAGATGTCCTCCGGCGCCCGCATGCACACCCGCTACTTCCAGGTGGGCGGCGTGATCGAGGACATCCCCGCCGGCTTCGAGTCGAAGGTGCGCGAGTTCCTGAAGATCATGCCGGAGCGCGCCGACGAGTACGGCGCGATCCTCAACTCCAATGAGATCCTGCTCCAGCGCCTCCGCGGCACCTGCCCGCTGGACGAGGAAACGCTGCTCGGGCTCGGCGTGAGCGGGCCGCTGCTGCGCGCCGCCGGCAACCCGTGGGACCTGCGCAAGGCCGACCCGTACAGCTCCTACGAGGACTTCCAGTTCAAGATCCCGGTCGGCACCGTCGGCGATAACTACGACCGCTTCGCCGTGCGCCTGGCCGAGATCTACGAGTCGGTCAAGATCATCGGGCAGGCGCTCGACGGGCTGCCCGAGGGGCCGTACATCACCGAGGACCGCAAGGTCGCGCTGCCTCCCCGGCACGAGCTCGCGACCTCGATGGAGGCGCTGATCCACCACTTCAAGCTCGTCACCGAGGGCTTCCGCGTGCCGCCTGGCGAGGTCTACAACGCGATCGAGTCGCCCCGCGGCGAGCTCGGCTGCTACGTGCGCTCCGACGGCTCCTCCAAGCCCGCGCGCGTGCACATGCGCGACCCCAGCTTCGTCAACCTGCAGGCGCTCGCGCCGATGGTCCGCGGCAGCTATATCGCCGACATGATCGCCACGACCGCGATGCTCGATCCGATCCTGGGAGGCATCGACAGGTGACCGCCGTGCGCCGGTTTGCACATGGCTCGCGCGTGCCCGGGTGGGACCGGCCGGCGGACCTCGAGAAGCAGCCCGCGGAGATCCCCGGGGTGGGCGGGTCCCCATCTCCGCCCGTGCCCGAGGATCTGCGCGCGGAGATCGAGGCGCACATGGGCAAGTACCCAGACCGGCGCTCCGCCGTGCTGCCGGCGCTCGCCGCCGCCCAGCGCCTGCACGGCTGGTGCTCGCCCGAAGCGGTCGAGCAGGTCGCGTGCGTGATGCGTGTGACGCCCGCCTACCTGGACTCGGTCGCGACCTTCTACGACATGCTCGAGACGGCGCCCGTCCCCCGCCACAGCGTGTACGTCTGCACGAACATCTCCTGCTCGCTGTGCGGCGCCGACGAGCTGTACGAGGCGATGCGCGACGCGACCGCTGCCACCGCCGGCGAGGAAGCCGACATCAACGTGCGCTCCTTTGAGTGCCTCGGCGCGTGCGACATCGCGCCGATGGCCTCCGTCGACGGCGTCTACGTCGGCCCGCTCAGCGTCGCCGACGTGCCACAGCTGCTCGAGGACGTACGCGCCGGGCGGCCGGTGTTGCCTGAGAAGCAGCTCGCGCGACGGCTGTCGGCCGACCCGCGCGCCAACAGCCAGGAGTGGGTGGGCGGGAATCGATCACCGGCGCAGGGAGGCGAGTGAGCATGGCCGCGCCCGACGGGAGGCCTACCACGCTGCTGCTCGCCGACATCGACGAGCCTGGGCTCAACACGCTCGACGTCTACGAGCGCCGCGGCGGCTACCAGTCGCTGCGCAAGGCGCTCGCGATGACGCCCGAAGAGGTGCTCGAGCAGCTCAAAGCGTCGAACATCCGCGGCCGCGGCGGCGCCGGTTTCGCGATGGGCACGAAGATCTCGTTCCTGCCCAAGGGCTCGATGGAAAAGTACCTCGTGTGTAACGCCGACGAGTCCGAGCCGGGGACGTTCAAGGACCGCGAGCTGATGCAGAAGTCCCCACACATGCTGATCGAGGGGATCGTCATCGCCGCCCATGCCGCCGCGATCGGCCGCGCGTTCATCTACATCCGCGGCGAGTACGAGCTACAGGCCGAAATGCTGGATGCGGCGGTGGCCGAAGCGCGCGCCGCCGGCTACATCGGCGAGAACATCCTCGACTCCGGGCACTCGCTGTCGCTCGTCGTACACCGCGGCGCCGGCGCCTACATCTGCGGTGAGGAGACCGGCCTGCTCGACTCGCTCGAGGGTAAGCGCGGCAACCCGCGCCTGAAGCCGCCGTTCCCCGCCATCCAGGGTCTCTACCAGGGGCCCACGCTGATCAACAACGTCGAGACGCTCGCCACCGTCCCCGCGATCATCGCGATGGGCGGCGAGGAGTACGCCAGGCTCGGCGTCGAGACCTCGACGGGTACCAAGCTCGTGTCGGTCTCCGGCCACGTCAAGCGCCCCGGCAACTACGAGGTCGAGCTCGGCATCCCCTCGCGCGAGATCATCTACGGCCTCGCTGGCGGTCCGCCCGACGGGCGCCAGGTCAAGTGCTGGTTCCCCGGTGGCTCCTCCTCGCCGGTGCTGAAGGCCGAGGACCTCGACATCCCCTACGACTTCAACTCGCTCGCCGCCGCCGGCTCGATGCTCGGCTCCGGCGCGATCATCGTCGTCAACGACGCCACGCCGATCCTCGACGTCGCGATGAAGGTCGCCAAGTTCTACCGCCACGAGTCCTGTGGCAAGTGCACGCCCTGCCGCGAGGGCACCAACTGGACGGTGAAGATGCTCGAACGGATCGACGCCGGCGAGGCCACGCCCATGGACATCGAGATCATGGCCTCCGTGCAGGATCACATCATCGGCAACTGCCTGTGCGTGCTCGGCGACGCCATGGCGATGCCAATCGGCTCAATGATCGCCAAGTTCCGCGACGAGTTCGAAGCGCACATAGAGGCGGCACGCGTGCGCAACGGGCTGGGCGCGGGAACCGTGGAGCCGACTGGGGCGTTGGCGTGAAACGGCAGTTTGAAGCGAAGGGCCGCAGGCCCGAAGCGGTAACGGACGCCACGAGGGCGGCCGTCCAAATCAAGACGCGGGACCGGATGTCCCGCGGAGCACTTCAAGTCGAGGCCGTGTAATGCCACGCCCGGAGCAGCGAACCATCACCTTCACCATCGACGGCCGCGAAGTCCAGGCGCCCGAGAACGCGATGCTTGTCGACGCCGCCAAGCACGGCGACGTCGAGATCCCCGTCTTCTGCTACGAGCCCAAGCTCGGCCAGCCCGTCGGCGCCTGCCGCATGTGCCTGGTTGAAATCGAGGGCATCCCCAAGCTGCAGACCGGCTGCTCGACGCCCGTCAAGGACGGCATGGTCGTCTACACGCAATCAGAGCGCGTCAAGACCGCGCAGCAGTCGGTCGTCGAGTTCCTGCTGATCAACCACCCGCTCGACTGCCCCGTGTGCGACAAGGGCGGCGAGTGCCCGCTGCAGGACATCACCTTCGGCTGGGGCGGCGGCATCTCGCGCTTCATCGAGCCCAAGCGCCACTTCGTCAAGCCACTCGAGCTTTCCCCGCTGATCGCGATCGACCGCGAGCGCTGCATCCTCTGCTACCGCTGCGTGCGCTACTCGCAGGAGGTCGCCGAGGACTACCAGCTCGTGCTGCTCGAGCGCGGCGCGCACTCCTACGTATCCACCTTCGACGGCCACCCCTACGTCGCCCCGTTCAGCGGCAACATCATCGAGCTGTGCCCCGTCGGCGCGCTCACCTCGCGGCCCTACCGCTTCAGGGCGCGCCCGTGGGACATCGAGGGCGCCGGCACCGTCTGCACGTTCTGCCCCGCACAGTGCAACGTCACGCTCACCGTCCGCGATGAGCTCGCGCTGCGCGTGCTCGCCCGCGACAACGGCGAGGTCGACGACGGCTGGCTGTGCGACAAGGGCCGCTTCGCCTACCAGTCCTTCCACGTCGACGAGCGCGTCACCCAGCCGCTCGTGCGCGACGGCGGCCAACTGCGGCCCGTCTCGTGGGAGCGCGCGCTGGCCGACGCGGCCACGAGCCTCGCCCGCGCCGGCACGGCCACCGGCGCGATCGCCGGCGGGCAGAGCACTAACGAGGAGGGCATGCTGCTCGCGCGCCTGCTGCGCGAGGGCCTCGGCTCACCGCATCTGGACTCACGGCGCGCCGGCACGCTCGACCTGGAGCTGCACCGCGCCCTCGGCGACCCGCGACTGCAGGCCAAGGTCTCAGACCTCGAGTTCGCCGACGCCGTGCTCGTGCTCGACTCAGAGCCCGTCAACGACGCTCCGATCCTCGACTTGCGCCTGCGAAAGGGGGTGCGCCGCAACCGCCTCCAGCTGGCCGTCGCCTCACCGCACCAGAGCCTGCTCGACGAGAACGCCGCGCTGTCCGTGCGCTACGCGCCCGGAGCCGGCGGCGTGTTCGCCGCCGCGCTCGCCGCGGCGATCGGCGGCTCCGGCGACGTCGATGCCCTCGCGGGCGAGGCTGGCGCCGAGCCCGACGCTGTGCGCGCGCTGGCCGCCTTGCTGAATGGCCCGAGCACGAACGACCCCCCCACAGCGGGTGGCGACACTCCTGCGCGGCCGCGCGAGGTAGTGATCCTGTGGGGTGAGCGGCTCACCGCCGGGCCGAACGGCGCCGCCGGCGCGCAAGCGCTGCTGGGTCTCGCCGACATGCTCGGCATGGCAGGCGTCGACGGCGCCGGCCTGCTGGAATTGCCCGCCTTCACCAACGGCCGCGGGCTACGCGAGGCGGGCGTGCTGCCCAACGCCGGCCCCGGGCTCTCCGATCCCGCCGGCGCAGCCGCCCCGCGCGATGCCCATGCGATCGCCGCGGGCTTGGCCGCGGGCGAGCTGAGCGCGCTGTACCTGCTGCACTGCGACCCGCTGCGCGAGCTGCCCGACCGCGAGTTGTGGGAGCGCGCGCTCGCGGGCGCGAGCACGGTCGTCGCGCACGCCTCGTTCCTGACCGACGCGATCCGCGAGTACGCCGACATCGTCTTCCCCGCCGAGGCGTATGCCGAAAAGGAAGGCACGATCGTCCACCCGGACGGGCGCCTGCAGCGGCTGCGTCCGGCGATCGCCCGGCCAGGAGCCGTGCGCGCGGAGTGGCACGTGCTCGCCGAGCTCGCACTGCGCCTCGGGCTCGACCTCGACGTGTTGAGTGGGCAGACGGCCTCGCAGCGGCTGTTCGACGCCGTGCCGTTCTACGCCGGGCTCACGCTCGAAGAGATCGGCGGCCGCGGCGTGCGCTGGCAGGAGCGCGAGGCGGCGTCCGCCTATCCGCTCGCGGACGTCAAGGCGTCCACGGGTGCCGCGCCCGAGACCGGACGGACTTCCGAGCCCGCGCCACCCTCCGACGCCGAACCGTCGCCCGAGGACGCTGCCGACCTCGCGGGCTGGCGCTCGGTGTGGGACGCGCCCGAGGTCGAGTTCTCGCCGGCGCTGGAGTTCTTGTTTCCCCGCGCGAAGCCTGTATTGCCATTGTCATACAGCGGAGCGGAGCAGACATACGCCGCCGCCGCCACCACCACCACCACCGAGGAGCGGACATGACGCCGCTCACACTCGCCGCCGAGGAACGCCCATGACGCTGACGACGCTAGCGACGGTCGGCTACTACGAAGCGTGGTGGGTCCAGATCCTGAAGGCGATCGTGATCTTCGCGGTGGGCCTGCAGCTGGTGCCGGTGGTGCTGCTGGCGGAGCGCAAGCTGCTGGGCCGCTTCCAGAGCCGCTACGGCCCGAACCGCGTCGGCCCGTACGGCGCGCTACAGCCGCTGGCGGACATCCTGAAGCTGCTGACGAAGGAGCAGTTCCGGCCGACCAGCTCGATCGGCTTCCTGTTCGCGTTCGCGCCGATGATCTCGATCATGACGGCGGTGGCGGCGTTCGCGATCATCCCGTTCGGCAACGTCCAGCACATCTTCGGGGAACGCGTGGGGCTGTACGGGGTGGACGTGTCGATCGGGCCGCTGTACCTGTTCGCGTTTAGCGCGATCGCGTTCTACGGGATCATGCTCGGCGGCTGGTCCTCGGGCTCGAAGTACTCGTTCCTGGGCGCGATGCGCGGCGCGGCGCAGCTGATCTCCTACGAGGTCTCCCAGGGCCTGGCGCTGCTGGGCGTGATCTTCACGGCGCAGACGCTGTCGCTGACGGGGATCGTCACGGCCCAGAAAGGCATGTGGTACATCGTGCCGCAGTTCTTCGGCTTCCTGATCTTCCTGACGGCGAGCTTCGCGGAGACCAACCGCGCGCCGTTCGACCTGACCGAGGCGGACGCCGAGCTGGTGGGTGGGTACAACACCGAGTACGGTGGCGGGCGCTTCGCCTCCTACTACTTCGCCGAGTATCTCAACGTGCTGGTCGTCTCGGGCATCGTCACGACGGTGTTCCTCGGCGGCTGGCTGCTGCCGTTCGGCATCCACCCGCCGGGCTGGGTGGACCCGTTCGTGGTGCTGTTCAAGATGTCGCTGTTCACGTTCCTGTTCATCTGGGTGCGCGCGACGCTGCCGCGCCTGCGCTACGACCAGCTGATGAGCTTCGGCTGGAAGGTACTGCTGCCGTTGGCCACGCTGAACGCGCTGGTGACGGCGGTGCTGGTGGTGGTGACGCACTGATGTGGAGCCCCGGCGATGACGTGATCGAGGTCACGCGCACCCCCGCTCCGGGTGCGGCGCGCGGCACGTGGCGCACGTTCCGCGAGACGGTGCGCGGCCTGCTGACGACGTTCGGGCGCTTCACCGAACACCCGATCACGGTCCAGTACCCGGAGGAGAAGACGCCCGTGTACCCGCGCTTCCGCGGCCGGCACAAGCTGCACCGCTTCGAGAGCTCGGACCCCGCCCACCCCGGGCTGGAGAAGTGCGTCGGCTGCTCGTTGTGCGCGGCGGCGTGCCCGTCTGACTGCATCCGCGTGGTGGCGGCCGAGAACACGCCCGAGAACCGCGTCTCCGCGGGCGAGCGTTACGCGGCGGTGTATGAGATCAACCTCTCGCGCTGCATCTTCTGCGGCTACTGCGAGGTGGCGTGCCCGTTCGACGCGATCACGATGGGCCACGACTACGAGCTCTCCGACTACGACCGCACGGACCTGATCTTCACGAAGGAGATGCTGCTCGCCGAGCCGCTCGAGCGCACCCCCCTGAGGAACGAGGGCGAGTGAGGGTCGGGGGGTCGAGATGAGCTCAGTCCTTTTCTTCCTCGCCGCGATCGGCGTGATCTCGGGCGCGATCGGTGTGGTGATGCTGCGCAACCCCTTCTACTGCGTGCTGTCGCTGGTCGCGCACCTGCTCTCGCTGGCGGTGCTGTTCCTGCTGCTGCGCGCGGAGTTCGTGGCGGCGGTGCAAGTGGTGGTGTACGCGGGCGCGGTGATGGTGCTGTACGTGTTCGTGGTGGCGTACGTGGGCGAGGAGGGCGACTCGATCGGCGAGCGCCTGCGCGCGCCTGGACGGGTGGGCTCGGGGCTGCGCCTGGGCGGCGCGATCGTCGGCGCGGCGCTGCTGGTGGAGCTGCTGATCGCGCTGCTGGGCACGGGCCTTGAGGCGACGAGCGGCTACGGCGCGGGCTACGTGCCGGGCCCGCAGGCGTACGGCACGCCGGCGTACATCGGCAAGCTGCTGCTGACGCGCTTCCTGCTGGCGTTCGAGCTCGCGTCGTTCCTGCTGCTGATCGCGGCCGTCGGCGGCGTCGTGCTGGCCCGCCGCCGCGGCGGCATCGGCGAGGCGAACGAGCACCAGACGTTCGCGCCGCTCGACGTGGTGCGCCCGCGCGAGACGGGCACGACGGTCGAGAGCGTGGGCAGCTTCCTCCCGCACGGCCAGGTGCGTGCGGGGCGCTCCGATCAAGCTGAGCAGAGCCCTGTCGAGACCGGCGCGGGACGCCCGAAGTGAGCATCGCCTGGTACCTGTCGGTCTCGGCGATCGTGTTTTCGCTGGGCGCGGTCGGCGTGATGACGCGCCGCAACCCCCTTGTCGTGCTGCTGTGCCTGGAGCTGATGCTCAACGGCGGCAACCTCGCGCTGATCGCGTTCTCGCGCATGTGGGGCAACGGCGACGGGCAGATCCTCGCGATCGTCGTGATGACGGTGGCCGCGTGCGAGGTGTGCATCGGCCTCGGCATGATCGTCGCGATCTATCGCCGCCGGCTGCCGATCGACGTGGACGAGCTCAGGGAGCTGCAGGGCTAGATGAGCACCACCACGTATGGCTGGCTGGTGCTGGCGTTCCCCCTGCTCGGGCACGCTGATCACCGCGTTCGGCTTCCGGATCCTGCCGGGTCGCTCGGCCGGCTGGATCGGCACGGCCGCGATCTTCCTGGCGTTCCTGGCCGCCCTGGGCGCGCTGATCTCGCTGCAGGGCCACGCGGCGGAGCACCGTCAGATGGTGTCCTCGCTGTGGAGCTACGCGTCGACGACGGGCATCGACGCGCAGATGTCGATCCTGGTGGACCCGCTGTCGGTGTTCATGATCCTGGTCGTGAGCGGCGTGTCGACGCTGATCCACCTGTACTCGATCTCCTACATGAACAAGGACCGCGGCTTCGTTCGCTACTTCTCCTACCTGAACTTCTTCGTGTTCTCGATGCTGCTGCTGGTGCTGGCGGGGAACTTCCTGCTGCTGATCGTGGGCTGGGCGTTCGTGGGTGCGGCGTCGTACCTGCTGATCTCCTTCTGGTACCGGCGCACGACGGCGACGAGGGCGGGGATCAAGGCGTTTGTGATCAACGTGGTCGGCGACGCGGGCCTCGTGCTCGGCACGTTCTTCATCTTCAAGCACACGGGCACGCTGGACCTGCTCAAGAGCTTCCACGCCGCGGAAACCGGCGCCTTCGGCCACACAGTCGCGGGCAACACGAAGGACGGCGGCGACCTGGTGGCGGGCTGCATCCTGCTGCTGGTGGGCGCGTTTGCGAAGTCGGCGCAGATCCCGCTGCACACGTGGCTGCCGGACGCGATGGAGGGCCCGACGCCGGTGAGCTCGCTGATCCACGCGGCGACGATGGTGACGGCGGGCGTGTACCTGATCGCGCGCATGCACCCGCTGTTCGAACTGGCGCCGGCGGCGCAGGACGTCGGCGCGATCGTGGGCGCGGCGACGCTGTTGATCGCGGGCACGATCGGCCTGGCGCAGACGGACATCAAGAAGGTGATCGCGTACTCGACGATGTCGCAGATCGGCTACATGATCATGGGCGTGTCCGTGGGCGCGTACGCGGCGGGCCTGTTCCACTTGATGACGCACGCGTTCTTCAAGGCGCTGCTGTTCATGGCGGCGGGCTCGCTGATCGGCGCGATGGCGGGCGAGCAGTCGCTGGAGAAGATGGGCGGCTTTCGCAAGGCGATGCCGTTCACATACGGGTGCTTCATCGTCGGTGGCCTGGCGCTGTCGGGGATCCCGCCGTTCTCGGGCTTCTTCTCGAAGGACGAGATCCTGCTGATCACGGGCGAGCGCGGCGGCTGGCACTGGGCGCTGTACGTGGTCGGCTACATCGGCGCGCTGCTGACGGCGATCTACACGTTCCGGATGATCTTCCGCGCGTTCCACGGCGAGCCGGTGGCGCAGGCGCGCGAGCTGGAAGGCGGCCACCTGCACCACGCGGATGTCCCGCGCAACCCGGCCAACGGCGAAGAGGAGGACACGGACGTGGGCTTCCCGGGCCCGGAGCACGCGATCGCCGAGCGCGCGCTGCCGATGCGCATCGCGATGGGCGTGCTGGCGCTGGGCGCGGTCGGCGCGGGCCTGATCCAGATCCCGAAAGTGGACTTCGTGATCGACGACTTCCTGCGCCCGTCGTTCGCGACGTCGAAGCTGTATGAACCGCACACGAAAAGCGGCCTGCTCGTGGTCGGCCTGACGCTCGGCACGTTGCTGGGCCTCGCAGGGATCGCGCTGGCGTACCGCATTTGGGTCGTGGGCGGGCGTGAGCTGAAGGCGTCGACGGCGATCAGAGAGCGCGTCCGGGCGGCGAAGCGCTGTACACGCTGTTCGTGAACAAGTGGTACTTCGACGAGCTGATCGAGCTGCTGGTCGTGCGCCCTGTGGCGGCGGTAGGCGACTTTGCGCGCGACACGTTCGAGCGCGTGTTCGTCGACGACACGCTGATCGGCGGCACGACGGGCATCGTGCGCGCGGGCTCAGCGGCGGTACGGGCGGCGCAGAGCGGTTTCGTGCGCTACTACGCGGCGCTGCTGGTGCTCGGCGTGACAGGTGTTGGCCTCTACTTCCTGCTGCAGGCCTGATCGATGCCGGCGCTGTCGATCCTGATCTGGATTCCCCTCGCGTGCGGCGTGCTCGGCGCGATCCTCGGCGCGCTGCCGGGAGCCACACGCGTTGGCGATAAAGGCTCAGATGGCGAGCAGCGCGGCGGCCGTGCGCGGCCGGGCTGGAGCGCGCCGGGCGTGCTGGCGCTGCTGGGCTCGCTCGCGGCGCTGGGACTGGCGATCGGCTACATCGCGGACTACAAAGTAAATGGATCCCCACCCACCCTGCAGCACGTCACCGACGTGGTGTGGATCGCGGAACTGGGCATCCACTACAAGCTGGCGGTGACGGGCCTGAACGTGTTCCTGCTGGGCCTGACGACGCTGCTGTTCGCGGCGGCGACGCTGGCGGCGAACCTGCGCAGCGAAAGTCCGGCGGTCGACCGCCCGCGCCTCTTCTATTTCCTGTTCATGCTGGCGGAGTCGGCGGTGCTGGGGGCGTTCCTGGCGCAGGATCTGGCGCTGTTCGTGGCGTTCTTCGACCTGATGCTGATCCCGTTCTACTTCCTCATAGGAGGCTGGGGCCAGGGGCCGGACCGGATCAAAGCGACGATCAAGCTGGTGATCTACACGCTGGTGGGCTCGCTGCTGATGCTGGCGGCGGCGATCGCGACAGGCGTGCTGGCGTCCCAGCAGGGCGGCGGGCACATCACGTTCGTGCTGTCCTCGCTGCAGGCTCTGCCGCTGAGCACGGGCTCGCAGGAGTGGATCTTCCTGTTCTTCGCGGCGGCGTTCCTGGTGAAGATGCCGGCGTTCCCGCTGCACGGCTGGATGCCCGACGGCTACCGGGCGATGCCGGTGGAGGTCCTGATGGTGTTCTCGGGCGTGCTGTCGAAGGTCGGCGCGTACGGTTTCCTGGCGATCGTGCTGCCGCTGTTCCCGCGCGCGGCGGTGCACTTCCAGACGCTGATGCTGCTGATCGCGCTGGTGTCGATCGTGTACGGCTCGCTGCAGGCGTTCAGCCAGACGAACGCGCGCCTGATCCTCGGGTACTCGTCGGTGGCGCAACTGGGCTTCATCCTGCTGGGGATCTTCGCGCTGAACCCACAGGGCGCGCAGGGCGCGCTGCTGCAGATGTTCAACCACGGGCTGGTGGTGGCGCCGGCGCTGTTCATCGCGGCGGTGCTCGGCCGCCGCGCGGGCGGCTCGGAAGACGTGCGCGACATGGGCGGCATCGCGTTCCGCGCGCCGGTGCTGGCGAGCATCTTCCTGATCGTGTCGCTGGCGACGCTGGCGATGCCGGGCTCGTCGAACTTCGTGGGCGAGTTCTTGATCCTGCTGGGGGTCTTCAAAGCGAAGCTGGCAATCGCGATCATCGCGTTCAGCGGCGTGGTGATGGCGAGCGTGTACGCGCTGCGCCTGTTCATCCGCGCGATGCACAACCGCGTCGGCGCGAAGGTGCAGTCGCGTGAGATCTCAATCCGCGACGGCGCGGTGCTGGTGCCGCTGGTGCTGGTGATCCTGTTCCTGGCGCTGTACCCGCAGTTGGCACTTCACCGCAGTGAAGGCTCGGTCAAGGGCGCCGTGTTCGAGGCAGAAGCCCTCGCGCACAACCCAGACGCCCAGTTCCATTACTTCGCCGGCACGGCCAGCGCGTCCG
Source organism: uncultured Solirubrobacteraceae bacterium (assembly GCA_963735615.1). Classification (GTDB taxonomy): domain Bacteria; phylum Actinomycetota; class Thermoleophilia; order Solirubrobacterales; family Solirubrobacteraceae; genus Palsa-744. The sequence continues at coordinate 297,715 of CAVTLO010000003.1, read as the reverse complement.
CGCCCGGCGAAGCGCAGGCCCCGCCCCCCAAACCGAGACCGACTCGGGGACGCAGCCCGTCCCGGTGGAAACCGAATAGCGATGACCTACGTGCCCCTGTTCTCCCGTACGATGGCCACCGCCCACCTGAAAGGCCCGCATATCGACTTCGCGGGCCTGTCGCCGCTGATCGCGCTGCTGGGCGGCGCGACGATCGTGCTGCTGGTGGGCCTGCTTGGCTCGCGCTGGGTGCGCTCGCAGGTGGTACCAGCGCTGAGCCTGCTCGCGCTGGGCGCAGCGCTGGGCCTGGCGATCTGGCAGTGGAACGCGCAGAAGTCGATCGTCTCGGGAGCGCTGCGGATCGACGACCTGTCGCTGGACCTGGACCTGATCCTGATCGCGGGCGGCGCGTGCACGGTGCTGCTGGCGTGGCGCTCGCTGGCGGCGCAGGAAGCGGCGCACGGCGAGTTCCACGCGCTGCTGTTGACGTCGATCGCCGGCATGTCGGTGCTGGCGAGCTCGCAGAACACGGTGGCGCTGTTCGTCGGCCTGGAGCTCCTGTCGATCCCGCTGTACGTGCTGTGCGCGACGGAACTGAAACGCGAGCACTCGCTGGAGGCGGGCCTGAAGTATCTGATCGTCGGCGCGGTTGGCTCGGCGACGCTGCTGTATGGCCTGGCGCTGATCTACGGCGCGACGGGCTCGACCGACTTCTCCTCGATCGCGAACGCGCTGTCGAGCGGCAGCCTGGCGAGCGACCCGCTGACGCTGACGGGGATCGCGCTGTGCGTGGCGGGACTGTGCTTCAAGGCGTCGGTGGCGCCGTTTCACCAGTGGACGCCGGACGTGTACGAGGGCGCGCCGACGCCGGTGACGGCGTTCATGGCGGTGACGACGAAGGTGGCAGCGCTGGGCGTGTTCCTGCGCTTCTTCGACGTGGCGCTGATTGGCGCGCAGAACAGCTGGGGCCCGGCGGTTGCGGTGCTGGCGGCGATCACGATCATCGTGGGCAACGTCGGCGCGCTGAGCCAGTCCTCGCTGAAGCGGATGCTGGCGTACTCGTCGGTGGGCCAGGCCGGCTACATGCTGGCGGGCGTCGTGGTGGCGAGCAAGCTCGGCATCGCGGCAACGGTGTTCTACCTGGCGGTGTACCTGCTGATGAACATGGCGTCGTTCGCGGTGATCGTCGCGCGCGAACGCGAAACGGGCCTGGGCGACTCGATCGACGCGGTGGCGGGCCTGGGCCGCGAGCGCCCGTGGCTTGCGTGGCCGATGACGATCTCGATGCTGGCGCTCGCGGGCATCCCCGCGACGGCCGGCTTCATCGGCAAGTTCTATTTGATCGACGCGGCGGTGGCGGGCGGCTACACGTGGCTGGGCGTGGTGATCGTGATCGGCTCGATGATCTCCCTCGGCTACTACCTGCCGGTGATCGCGGCGATGTGGATGCGCGAAGCACCGAGCGACGCGGCACGGGCCGACCTCACCCCCCCATCCCCGAGCGCCCGGCGGCCCGCTGCCGGCGCTGGCGGGCGGCTCGCCGGAGCTCGACGCGCAGGCTTCCACGGGCATCCAACCGGAGGTCGCGCTGGTCGCGATCCTGGCTGGCACGGCGACCCTCTTCTTCGGCATCCTCCCCCAGCCGCTGTTCGACCTGGTGCACCAGGCGGGCGGGGCGTTGGGGTTGTTCTGAGGCCGGCGTGCGGAGCGCTCATCGCCCCTGGTGGTCAGCGGAGAGTGCGCAGCTATGCATGGCGGGAAAATCAAATTAGACCGTGCCGGCCCATTACTCCTGCTGAGCCGTGACCTCGTCGCGCTCAACGATGTCACCGACGTGCACCTCGGTGCCGGTCGGAAGGGGATCGATCTCGGCCGAATCGACATTCAAGTCGGAAGGGACTAGGCGCGTTTCGGTGCGGCGGCTGAACATGCCGTATATAGAAGAATCGGCTGCCCTGGTACCGCGACCTCTTCTCGCCGGTTGGGTGGGGACGCAACGCAAAACTTCTCAAAGACCTCTCGGACGATGATCGTGGCCTTGAGGCGGCGGTACGCACCGAGCGACTCGCCTGAGTCTGGATCAACGATCTCGTCCGCCGGCGTGTAGATTCGGAGCTTCTCCCCTGTAGCGATCCCGTCGGTGGTCCCGAGGTTCACCGCGATGCGTCGACGATCGAATATCCGAATCACTCTTGCGCTCATCTCGCGGGTCACCTTTCATGTTGAAAATCGTCGACCAGCGCCTTCAGCGCCCCGGACAACTGCTCCTCCAGCGCCTTGAGGGCATCATCGCTCACGTCATGGTAGGTGCTCATAGCGAGCCCTGCCAATTCGACGGCGTACCCCACGGGTCGCAGATCGCTTTCGGCTTCGAGGTCCGTGGCCAGAGCCAGCGGCAGTTCGTCCAAACGGAGGACAACGACGATGCCTGAACCCTCGACGGTAGCCTCACCGGTCCCATGCACTTGACCGGTATCGGGCGCGATCAGTGAGACAGGCTCTCCACTGACATAGTCGCATTGGGTAGCGAAACAGCGGATCTCGACCAATTGCTCACTGATGAGCTTGACCGCAAGCACGGGCCAGCGCGCCGGTCTGGCGCTCTCTGAGAGTGCTCGCTGCCGCCGAATGACTGCAACCAAGTCCGCGTGGCGCGCCAAGATACCCAGCAACCGTGAGGGATCGTTGGCCTGGGCCTCGAGCTCGGCCACAAGTCGCGCAGCACGCTGCTTCAGCTTGGCGGACTCGGCCTCGAGACTGTCCATGTTACGGGCCTTTTCTCGCTCTTGTCGAGCAACGAGCAGGTGCTGATCTCGAGCCGAGCGCGCCTCGTCGCGCTCACTTGTGAGGCCCGCTGAATCTCGCCAGAGTTCGACGACTACGAGAGCCAACGACACGATGACGAACACCGACACGCCGACATAGCCCTCGGCCAGGATCCCAAAAATAGCCGCAAGGAAAGCAAGGCCCGCCGAAATGAGGCGCCCTGGACCGGAGAGCAGTGCAGCGATGGGCGCGGGAACGTGCATGGTTTTCCTCTGAGCGGCGAACCAAGCCTAGCTACAGGCGTATCGCGTACGGGTGCTCTCTGAACCCTCGCTGTACCGTCTCCAAGACTGGATGCGCCACCCGGACACGCGTCGGCGAAGCGTCTCAGGTCGCTGTAACGTGATGCCGAATGAGTACTAAGTCAACACGGATTGACCTTGAAGGGCTACGTGGTCGACGCCAGGAGATCCTGGGCTGTGCAGCCAGCTACGGCGCCCGTAACGTCCGAGTGTTCGGCTCGTCGGCTCGAGGTGATGTTGGAGCGACCAGCGATGTGGACCTCCTGGTCGAGATGGAACCCGACGGAGTCTGCTCGATCTCGTCGGGCTGTGGCAAGACCTCGAAGACCTAGCTGAGCGCGCATGTCGATGTGCTCAGTGAGGGTGGCGTAAGCCCGCACCTTCGCGAGCGGATCTACGCTGAGGCCGTCCCGTTGTGAAAGACGAGCGTGTCTACCTGCTCCACGCGCTCGATGCCATCGACGCGATCGTGAGCTACACGACCGACGGGCGTGATGCGTTCTTCGCGGACGGCAAGACCCAGGACGCTGTCATCCGCAACATCGAGATCCTCGGCCAAGCCGTCAAGGTCTCTGATGAGACGCGGGCACTTGAGCCGGCGGTGCCGTGGCGACAGATCGCGGTATGCGCGACAAGCTCATCCACGACTACTTCGGCGTCGACCTGAACCTCGTGTGGATCTCGTCGAGCGCGAGCTGCCAGTTCTGCGCCCTCAGCTCGAGGACCTGCGCGGGCGCTTGACGGATGCTGCCGGCCCCGAACCGCACCGCGCTACCTCAGCCCGCCCTACCGCAAGCCGTCCGTCGTCACAGCGCCGCCTCAAACAACTCGACCAGCCGGGCGCGGCTGTAGCTCCACTGCTTGCGGTTGCGGCCGTCGCCGGGATGCAGGGTATCCAGCAGCGCGAGCCCTCGGATCGTCGATACAGCCATCTCGATCAGCCGATCAAAGTCGGGGTGCTCGGCCAGCGCGGGAAACAGGCGCCTCGTGATCGCCAGGGTCTGACGGTCTAGTCGTCGCTCGACGGGGACCAGACGCTCGCGCAGGTCGGGGTCGGTACGTGCGTGCGACCACAGGTCGAGCGCCGCCTGGAACAGTGGGTTCGCGTAGCTCTCCCACAGCAGGTCAAGGCCCTGGACGAGGCGCTCGCGCCCCTCGGGGAGATCCTCGGCGACGGCGAGCAGCTGCGCGCCGCGGCGTTCGGCCAGGCGTTCCATCGCCGCCGCCAGCAGCGCCTGGCGGGTCTGGAAGTGGTGCAGGTGCGCGCCGCGGGAGACGCCCGCCCGTTCGGCGACGCGGCCGGTCGTCGTGTTCGCGTAGCCCTCCTCGACCAGGCACGCGATCGTCGCGTCCAGCAGCGCGTCGCGAGTTGTTGCGCTGCGCTCCGCCTGGCTGCGTCGCGGAGCGGGATTGGCGGTCGCCGACATCGGGCTGATCTTTACATATTTGCGTTCGCGCATGAACGTTTATGTGCTAGCTTTGCCGGCGACTTCCCATCCGGACCAGCGCCTCCCGGCCGGCGGTTCGACGACACAGGAGGACTGACTGATGGCAGCGACCGACGCACTGGTCTTCGATGCGATCCGCACGCCGCGCGGCAAGGGCAAGTTCAACGGCTCGCTGCACGGCACCAAGCCGGTCGACCTCGTCGTCGGCCTGATGCACGAGACGCTCGTGCGCAACGAGAAACTCGACCCCGCTCGGATCGACGACGTCGTGCTCGGCTGCGTCTCGCCGGTGGGCGATCAGGGCATGGACATCGCCAAGACCGCCGCGATCAAGGCCGGTCTTCCAGACACCGTCGCCGGCGTGCAGCTCAACCGCTTCTGCGCCTCCGGCCTCGAGGCTGTGAACATCGCCGCGCAGAAGGTCGCCTCGGGCTGGGAGGACCTCGTGTTCGCCGGCGGCGTCGAGTCGATGTCGCGCGTGCCCATGGGCTCCGACGGCGGCGCCTGGGCGATGGACCCCGAGACCAACTACGACACGTCGTTCGTCCCACAAGGCATCAGCGCGGATCTGATCGCCACGATCGAGGAGTTCAGCCGCGAGGACGTCGACTCCTACGCCGCCCGCTCGCAGGCGCGCGCGTCGGCTGCCGAGGCCGAGGGCCGCTTCGCCGGCTCGGTTATACCCGTCAAGGACCTCAACGAGAACGTCGTGCTCGACCACGAGGAGTTCATCCGCCCCGGCACCACCGTCGAGACGCTAGGCGGCCTCAAGCCCTCGTTTGCCGCGATCGGCGACATGGGCGGTTTTGACTCGGTGGCGCTGCAGAAGTACCACTGGATCGAGAAGATCGAGCACGTCCACACCCCCGGCAACTCCTCGGGGATCGTCGACGGCGCCTCGCTCTTGACGATCGGCAACGAGCAGACCGGCAAAGACCTCGGCCTCACGCCCAAGGCACGGATCCTCGCCACCGCCGTCTCCGGCGCTGACCCGACGATCATGCTCACCGGCCCCGCGCCCGCCAGCCGCAAGGCGCTCGAGAAGGCCGGCATCACCGTCGATCAGCTCGACCTCGTCGAGATCAACGAGGCGTTCGCCGCCGTCGTGCTGCGCTTCGTAAGGGACATGGGCCTCGACATGGAGAAGGTCAACGTCAACGGCGGCGCCATCGCCATGGGCCATCCGCTGGGAGCGACCGGCGGCATGATCCTCGGCACGCTCGTCGACGAGCTGCACCGCACCGGCGGCAGGTATGGCCTCGCCACGCTCTGCGTCGGCGGCGGCATGGGCATCGCGACAGTCGTGGAGGCGATCTAGACATGGCAGGAAGTGAGAGCAACACGATTCGCTGGGAGAAGGGCGAGGACGGCATTGTCGTGCTCACGCTCGACGACCCCAACCAGTCGGCCAACACGATGAACGCCGCCTACGCCGAATCGATGGCAGCGACGCTCGATCGCCTCGAGGCCGAGAAGGACGAGATCGCGGGCGTGGTCATCACCTCCGCCAAGAACACGTTCTTCGCCGGCGGCGACCTCAACGACCTCAAGCTGGCGACCCCCGAGAACGCGCCCGAGCTCGCCGAGATGGTACGTGCCGGCAAGGCGCAGCTGCGCCGCTTGGAGACGCTCGGCAAGCCGGTCGTCGCCGCCATCAACGGCGCCGCGCTCGGCGGTGGCCTTGAGATCGCCCTCGCCACCCACCACCGCATCGCCGTGGACGACCCGAAGGTTCAGATGGGCTTCCCCGAGGTGCAGCTCGGCCTGCTGCCCGGCGCCGGCGGCGTCGTGCGCACGGTGCGCATGCTCGGCATCGTCGACGCGCTCGTGCAGCTGCTGATGCAGGGCCAGCGCCTGCGCCCCGACAAGGCCAAAGAGGTCGGCATCCTCGACGAGATCGTCGCCACCCGCGACGAGCTCGTCCCCGCCGCCAAGGCCTGGATCGCCGCCAACCCGGAGGCCCAGCAGCCGTGGGACGCGAAGGGCTACAAGATCCCCGGTGGCACGCCGTCGAACCCAAAGCTCGCGCAGAACCTGCCGGCGTTCCCCGCGAACCTGCGCAAGCAGCTGAAGGGCGCCAACTACCCCGCACCACACCACATCATGGCCGCCGCAGTCGAGGGCGCGCAGGTGGACTTCGACACGGCGATCGAGATCGAGGGCCGCTACTTCGTCGACCTGCTCATCGGGCAGGTCTCCAAGAACATGATCCAGGCGTTCTTCTTCGACCTGCAGCAAGCAAGCGGCGACCGCGACCGCCCGGAGGGCATCGAGCCGTTCCGCGCGCACAAGGTCGTCGTCCTCGGCGCCGGCATGATGGGCGCGGCGATCGCCTACGTGTGCGCCAAAGCCGGTATCGAGGTCGTGCTCAAGGACGTCTCGCTCCAGGCGGCCGAGCGCGGCAAGGGCTACTCGCAGGCGCTCGTCGAGAAGGCCGTCTTGCGCGGGCGCTCCACACAGGAGAAGGGCGAGGAGCTGCTCGCGCGGATCATGCCGACCGACGACCCGGCGGCAGCCGCCGGCGCGGACCTGGTGATCGAGGCCGTGTTCGAGGACCCGGCCGTCAAGGCGCAGGTGTTTGCCGAGATCGAGCCACACCTCGCAGCAGACGCGCTACTCGGCTCAAACACCTCGACGCTGCCGATCACCGACCTGGCAGAGGGAGTAAGCCGTCCAGATGAATTTATTGGTTTGCATTTTTTCAGCCCCGTCGACAAGATGCCGCTGCTGGAGATCATCAAGGGCGAGAAGACCAGCCTCCAGACGCTCTACCGCGCGCTCGATCTCGCCAAACAGATCAAAAAGACGCCGATCGTCGTCAACGACAGCCGCGGCTTCTTCACCAGCCGCGTGATCGGCACGTTCATCAACGAGGGCGTCGGCATGCTGCTCGAGGGCATCCCCGCGCCGTCGATCGAGCAGGCATCCAGCCAGGCCGGATACCCCGCGCCCGTGCTGCAGCTCAGCGACGAGCTCAACCTCAACCTCGCGCGCAAGATCCGCGACGCCACCAAGGCCGCCATCGAGGCCGAAGGCGGGACGTTCATCGAACGGCCGTCCTTTCAGGTGGTCGACCGCCTGCTCGCGGAGGAACGCGGCGGCAAGCTCGCTGGCGCCGGCTACTACGACTACGAGGACGGTAAGCGCAGCGGCCTGTGGAAGGGCCTGAAAGAGCTCTTCCCCGAGACGGACGACCCGGCGTCGATCTCGCTGAAGGACCTCGAGGAGCGGATGCTGTTCGCCGAGTCACTGGAGACCGTTCGCTGCCTGGACGAGGGCGTGATCGAGTCGGTCGCCGACGCCAACATCGGCTCGATCCTCGGCATTGGCTTCCCCGGCTGGACCGGCGGGGTGCTGCAGTACATCAACGGCTATCAGAATCCCGCCCACCACCCCCAATCCGCCGCTGCCCACCTCCCCCAGTCCACCGGCGTCGCCGGCTTCGTCGCGCGGGCGCGCGAGCTGGCCGAGAAGTACGGCGAGCGCTTCGAGCCGCCTGCCTCGCTGGTCGAGAAGGCCGAGCGCGGGGAGAGCTACAGCGACGAGCAGCTGGCGGTCGCCGGCGCCTGAGCCCGGACGCGACGGTCCGGGCGCCTTGCAACGCTTACCGTGTGGTCGACTTTGTAATCGCAGATGTCCCGCTGGAGCGAATGGACGAGCTCGAGCCGCTCTGGCTTGCGCTCTACGAGCACCACAACACGATCACTCCGCACCTGCGCGATCGCTCCCGCCCGTTCGCGCAGGCGTGGCGGTCGCGGCGGCAAACGGAGCGAAGATGGCTCGAGGCAGAGCCCGACTCGTTCGTCATTGCCGCCCGAGTAGGCGATCGGATCGTCGGCTACGCGTTCGTCCGGATCCGCAGCGGCGCCGACTTCGCCGAGTCGTGGCACGTGTCCGACCCGTTGGCTGACCTCGCCACCCTCTCCGTGCTGCCCGAGTATCGAGGACAAGGGGTCGGCTCCGCGCTGATGGACGCCGTTGAAGCAAAGCTACGCAAGATGGGGATCGCGGATATGGCGATTGTCGTGATCGCGACGAACTCCGAAGCCATCCCGTTCTACGAACGACGGGGCGCAGTGCCGTTCATCACCGAGTTCATCCAGCGCGTCCTACCCTGACTGGCCACGCATCTCGTCGATCAAATCGCCGAGCGCGCGTCGCTGGCGCCCGTCCTCATCCCTGTTCGCGGGCGAGAGCCACGCCTCGAATCCGCGTCTGATCGCCGGCCACCGCTCGTCCGTGATCGCATACCACGCGGTGTCGCGATTGCGGCCCTTCACGATCATGTGCTTGCGGAAGATGCCCTCGAAGGTGAAGCCGAAGCGTTCGGCGGCACGCCGCGAGGCGGCGTTCAGGTCGTTGCACTTCCACTCCAGGCGGCGATAGCCGAGGTCGTCGAAAGCGTGACGCGCCAGCAGGTAGATCGCCTCGCTCGCCGCCGTCGTGCGCTGCAGCGGGACGCCGAACCAGATGTGGCCGATCTCAATCACGCCCTGTCGCGGCTCGATCCTCAGATAGGACGCGAGACCCAGCGGCTGCTCGTCGGGGAGACGGCACAGGGCGAAATACAGCGGGTCCTCGGAGGTCTCTGCCCAGCGCAGTATCTGGCGCAGGTCATCGGGGCTCCCGTAGGGACCATCCGGCAGGTAGGTCCAGATCGTGGGATCGCCGTCGGGCGGGTGCGAGAGCGAGAACAGCGGCGCGGCATCGTTGGCCGCGTCGAGCGGGCGCACCAGGATGTGCGAGCCGCGCAGCACCGTTCGCCGCGGCGTCTCGGCGTGCTCCCAGTCCAGCTTCTCGCCGAGCGGGAGATCATTCGACACGCTGCTCACGCCGCGCGCTCGCGCATCAGCTTCTTATAAGCGTCACCGACGAGCGGCACGCGCAAACGTGGCGCACGGCGCATTACCCAGAACGCCGCCCGCATGTGCGGACGATCGACGACCACCACCGGCTTGCCGCGCTCCGCCGCGCGCACGATCGCGCGGGCTACGTAGTCGGCGCTCATCGCCTTCTCCGGCGTCACGCCGCCTGTCAGCCCCCACTCATGCTCTTCGGTGAGCTGGTCGGTGCGCACGTCGCCCGGGCACACGACCGTCGCGCGCACGCCGCTGCCCGCGAGCTCGTGGGTTAGCACCTCCCCCAACCCGAGCATCGCCCACTTGCTCGAGCAGTAGGAGGCGTAGGAAGGGCCGCCGATCAGGCCGAGCTCCGAGGAGACGAGCACGATGCGCCCGTAGCCGCGCTCGCGCATCCCCGGCAGCACCGCCTGCGTCAGCCAGATCCCCGCGCCCACGTGCAGGCGGTAGCTCTGCTCGAAGTCCGCCGGCTTGACGTCCTCGACGAAGTCGCGGCGCAGCACGCCCGCGCAGCTGATCAGCACGTCGATCGGGCCGAGCGCCGCGCTCACCTCGGCCACGGCGCGCGCGCACTCCGCCGGGTCGGTCAGGTCGGCGGCGAGGACATGGTGCTTGCCCTCGATCTGCTCGCCGGCGTCCGCCAACAGCTGCGCGTTGCTCGCCACCAGGCCCACCTGCGCGCCGAACGCCGCGAAGCGGCGCGCGGTCGCCAGGCCGATGCCGCGCGACGCCCCCGTCACCAGCACCGTCTTGCCCGCGAAAGCCTGGCTCATCCAAGCCGTCCCGACGCCTGCGCCGCCGCTTCCGCTTCCTGCAGCTGGCGCTCCACCAGGTCGAGGCCCGCCGTCCAGAAGCCCGGGTCTGCGAGGTCCACGCCGACGATCTCGCCCAGCTCTTGCGGGCTGCGCGAGCCACCCGCAGCGAGCATCTCCAGGTAGCGGGGCACCAACTCCGGGCCCGTCTGCTCGTAGCGCTCGTACACCGACAGCGCCAGCAGCTGCCCGTATGCGTACGCGTATACGTAGCCGGGGCTGCCGATGAAGTGCGGGATGTAGGACCACCAACTGCGGTAGCCGTCGGTTAGCTCGATCGAGTCGCCGAACATCTCCGACTGGCTCTCCGCCCACAGCTCGCCCAGGCGCTCCACCGACAGCTCGCCCTGCTCGCGCCTGTTCGTGTGCACGAGCTCCTCGAAGCGGTTCATCGCCACCTGGCGGAAGACCGTCGCGATCGTGTCCTCCAGGTTCTCCGCCAGCAGCGCCAGGCGCGACGCCGGCGCCGTGTCCTCCTCCAGCAGGCGCCCGAACACGACCGTCTCGCCAAAGACCGACGCCGTCTCCGCCAGCGTCAGCGGCGTGCTCTGGTGGAAGACCCCCTGGCGCGCCGCCAGCGCGAAGTGCACGCCGTGGCCGAGCTCGTGCGCGAGCGTCAGCACGTCGCGGCGGCGGTGGGTGTAGTTGAGCAGCACGTATGGGTACACCGACGGCACCGCCGCCGCGCAGAACGCGCCGCCGCGCTTGCCCGGGCGCACCGGCGCGTCGATCCTGCGCTCGTCGAAGAAGCGTTGCACCAGCGTCCCTAGCTCCGGTGAGAACGACGAGTAGCAGTCGAGCACGATCTCGCGCGCGTGCGCGAACGGGTAGCTGATCACGTCCTCCGTCACCGCCGCCATGCGGTCGTAGTCCGCCAGGCGCTCCACGCCCAGCAGCTGCGCCTTCAGCCGGTACCAGCGGCGCGGGATCTCATAGCGCGAGCGCACCGCTTCGATCAGCGCCTGCACCGACTCGTCGCTCGCCTCGTTCGCCAGGTTGCGCGCCGCCAGCCAGCTCGGATAGCTGCGCAGGCGGTCGTCCGTCGCCTTGTCCGCCAGCAGCGTGTTGAACAGATACGCGCGCGTGCGCAGGCCCGGCGCCAGCGCCGCCGTCACCGCCTCCGCCGTTGTACGCCGCACTTCCGGATCCGCCAGCGCCAGGCGGCTGAGCGCCACATCAAGCGCGACCTGCTCGCCGCCCACGTCCACCTCGATCGCCGACGTCAGCTCCTCGAACAGCCGCGTCCACGCGCTCGCGCCCGTCAACGACTTCTCCGCGAGGATCTTCTCCTCCGGCTCGCTCAGCAGGTGCTCGCGGTAGCGGCGCACGTTGCGCAGGTGGTGCGCGCAGAACTCGAGGCCATCGCCCGACAGCATCTCCTCCGCACGCTCGTCCGGCAGAGCCGCCCACTCCAGCTCGAAGAACAGCAGCGTCGTCTGGATCGCCGTCTCCTGCTCCTGCACCTTCTGCAGCAGCGCGCCGTTGGCCGGGTCTGCCGTGTCGGTGGAGAAGCGCAGCGCCGCGTAGTAGCCCGCGCGCGCGACCAGCTCGTGGATCTCCGCCAACTCGTGCATCGCCTCGCGCAGACCGGCGTTGTCGAGCTCCTGGAGCTTGGCCGCGTAGCGCGCGGCGAACACCTGCGCGCGCTCCAGCGCCTCGCTCACGCGCCGCTCGACCCCCGGCTCGCCCTCACCCTCGACCAGCGGCTCGAGGTCCCACGCGGTCGCCTGCAGCTCGGGGTCGGTCGGCTCGGCGGGGGTGGTGGCGGCCATCGACTCGGCAGCTTAGCTACCGATCGGGCCCCGCACTCACTCGCTGGCGAGCGCTCCCAGCACGTCCAGCTTGGCGGCGCGGCGCGCGGGCAGTTGCGCGGCGAGCAGGCCCGCGAGCGCAGATGCGATCAGCAGCAGAACCAGCGTGCCAACGGGGATCGCGAGCACGTAGCCCGAGCCCGACAGCGTGAGCGTGATCACGAGCACCGCCCCCACAACGCCGACGATGATGCCGAGCACGCCGCCGATCAGGCTGGTGATCAGTGACTCATAACGGATCATCTGGCGGATCTGGCGACGCGATGCACCGATCGCGCGCATCATCCCGAGCTCGTGCGTGCGCTCGTAGATCGACAGCACGAGCGTGTTGACGATCCCGAACAGCGACACGAGCACCGAAAGTGCCAGCAGCACGTACACGAGCAGCAGGAACTTGTTGACTTTGCTGCTCTCTTCCTGCGTGTACTGTGCCGCCGTCTGCGCGTGCGTCTGGGGGAAGTTGGCATGCAGCAGCGCGTTGACGCTGTCGTGTACCTGGATGCCGTTCGCGCCGGCGGCGTACGCGATGAAGTCCACGCCGTCTTCGCGCTGCCCGAACGCGCTGCGCGCCAGTGAGCGCGAGATCGTCAGGTTGGAGAACAGGCCGATCGCTTCTTCCTTAATCACGCCGCGCACCGTCAGCGTCACCCGGTGGCCCGAGGAGCTGAGCACGAGCAGGCGCTGCCCGACCCGTAGGTGGTGGGCGCTCGCGAACTTCTTCGACAGGATCGCACCGTCTTCGCCGAGCGAGGCGAGCGCCGCCGCCGAGCCGTGTTCCCATTCGACTTTGTACATCACGCCGAACGACTGCGGTTCGATCGCGGTCACGGGGCTCTTTTCCGCGATCACGGGCGCGCCGGGCTGATCGAGGGCCTGCACCCTGCCCTCGGTGAACGCGATCGCTGTGACGCTCGCGACACCGTGGATCGAGCGCAGTGCCGGTGCGACCGCCGCCGGTATCGCACCTTCGCCGGTGCGCGTGTTCTGGACGATCAGGTTGCCCGCGAAAGAGCGGTTGACCGCCTGGTCGATCGTCGCCTTCGTGCCCGCGGCGAGCACCGAGATGAACGCGACGAGCCCGAGCCCGATGGTCAGCGCGAGCGCGGTCACCAGCGTGCGGCCCGGTTGGCGGATCGAGTTCTCGCGCGCGAGCTGCCCGGTGATTCCGCGCCAGCTCACGAGCAGGCCGATCGCGCGGCCGAGCGCGGGAATCACGCGGTAGTGGCGCGCGGGGCGCTCGCCTGGGCGCTTCAGCCGCGTCCGCAGCCTCCAGAAGCGCAGGCCGCCCACGACGACGAGCACCACCGCGGTGCCGCCGCCGAGAATGATTCTCGCCAACACCACGATCACGACGTAAAGCGCGAAGCGGACTATCAGCGCCCGTCGCGTGGGCAGCGGGCGCGGCGGGATCTGCACGCCCTCGCGCATCGCCGCCATCGGCGGCACGCGCGTCGCGCGCAGCGCCGGGAAGAAGCCGGCGAGCACGGTGATGAGGATGCCAACGCCGAGCGAGACGATCACGGTGCGCGTCTCCAGGACCGTGCCGTTGTCGGGCAGGTCGGCGCCGAACGCCTTGAACAGCCCGTCGAGCGCCGGCGCCAGGCCGATCCCCGCGAACAGCCCGACGACCGATCCCGCAATGCCCAGCAGCAGTCCTTCCTCGACGACCGAGCGCATCAGCTGCCGGCGCGAGGCGCCGAGCGTGCGCAGCAGGCCGAACTCGCGCGTGCGCTGGGCGACGGTGATCGAGAACGTGTTGAAGATGATGAACGCGCCGACTACCAGCGCGACGTAGGCGAAGACGAGCAGGAACGTTCGCAGGAAGCCGAGCTTTTCTTCCAGTTCGGCGGTCTGGTTGGCCGCTTCCTGGGCGCCGGTGCGCACGACCAGCGTGCTCGGCAACGCCGCGCGCACGCGCGCGGCCAGCTGTTCGGGGGCGATGCCGGAGGCCGCGGCGACGTTGATGCTGTCGTATTCGCCAGGTTCGCCCGACACGTACTGGGCCTGCGCGGACGTCACGAGCGCGACGCTCGTGCCGCCGAAGGATTCGCTGCCGGCGAACTTCGCGATCCCGGAGATCGTGTAGCTCCGCGCCGGCGCGCTGCCGGCGATCACCAGCTGCTGCCCGAGCTCGAGATGCTCGCGCTGTGCTGTCGCCTGGTCGATCGCGACCTCGTCTTCGGCGTCCGGTAGATGCCCCTGCGCGGCGGTGAACGCCTCGAAGCGCGGCGGCTGCACCGCGTCGACGAGCGTCGGCGCCGCACCGGAGATGCGTTTGCCGCTCGCCGTCAGCAGCGTCGCCCGCGTGGAGATATCCGGAGAAGCCGCCGCCACCCCCGGCACCGCGCGCACCCGCGCGAGCGTGGCTTCCCTGATCGGATAGGTCTGCGAGCCGCTGTTGTGGCCGAGCGTTTCCTTGGCGGTGACGACGACAGCCTTGTCTTTGTAGGCGCTGCCGAAGACTTCCGCGAAGGCGTGGTTGATCGTGTCGGTGAGGATGTACGTGCCCGCCATCAGCGCCACCCCGAGCACGATCGCGATCCCCGTCAGCAGCGCCCGGACCTTGCGCTGGGCAAAGCCGCGGAGCACCAGCTTGTTCATCAGCCGGTCGCCTTCATCAGCCGATGGCCTTCATCAGGTCGAGCGCCTGTTCGGCGCTCGCCGCCTCCCCGTCGTGGACGATCTTGCCGTCGGCCAGCAGCAGCAGCCGATCGGCGAACGACGCCGCGTGCGCGTCGTGGGTGACCATCACGACCGTCTGGCCGAAGTCGTCGACGGCGTGGCGCAGCAGCCCGAGCACGTCGCCGGAGGCTTTCGAGTCGAGGTTGCCGGACGGCTCGTCTGCGAACACGACCGACGGCCGCGAGATCAGCGCGCGGGCGACGGCCACGCGCTGCTGCTGGCCGCCCGAGAGCTCCGCTGGGCGGTGGCTGAGCCGGTCGCGAATGCCGACGGTGTCGACCAGCTGCTCGAACCACTCACGGTCGGGCTTGCGCCCGGCGATCGACAGCGGCAGCAGGATGTTCTCTTCGGCGTCGAGCACCGGCAGCAGGTTGAACGTCTGGAAGATAAAGCCGATGCGGTCGCGGCGCAGCTGCGTCAGCGCGCGATCGTCGAGCTCGGTCAGCTCGACGCCGGCGACGCGCACGGTCCCCGACGTCGGCCGGTCGAGCCCCGCGAGGATGTGCATCAGCGTCGACTTGCCCGAGCCGGAGGGTCCCATGATCGCGGCGAAGCGGCCCGCGGGGAAGTCGACGGTGACGCCCGAGAGCGCGTCCACTGCGGCTTCGCCCTCGCCATACCGACGCCGCAGATCCTCGGCCTCGACAATCGCCTGGTTGCCGTTCTCGCTGGCCGTGGCGTCCACTCCTTCGGAGTTTAGGAGGATGCCCGGAGCGTAGTTTCGACGTCCGAGAGACGTCCTAGCATCGTCCGCCCCGATGCACGCGACCAGCCCTGAGATCTTCCTGCTCGCCCGCCCGTCGATCGACGTCGACGGGCTGCGTGCCTATCTGAGCGACGTCGGCGGAGAGTCGTGGCTCGAGCGCCGGCTGGGCGAGGCGGAGGGCGAGCCAAACGGCGGCGAGCTGATCGTCGAGTTCGGCGGCCGCGCCTGCTACCGCAGCTGGGAGCCGGGTCTGAACCCGAACGTCACGCGGGTCCGCACCGACCAGCGCGAGTACTTCGCCAACATCCTGCGCTCCGCCCACGGCAGTGTGCTCGAGCACGCCAACTACTCGTTGGCAATAAGAAACGTCAGCAGAGTTTTTACACATGAGCTTGTAAGGCATCGCGCCGGCTCGGCGTTCAGCCAGGAGAGCCTGCGCTACGTGCGCCTGACGGACATCGGCTTCCGCGTCCCGCCCGCGCTCGAGCCCGTGCGCGACCAGGTCCTGTCGATCGTCGAGCGGCTCGAGGAGTTCCAGATCAGCGCCGCCAAGGAGCTGCGCATCGACGAGGAGGGCGTGCCCTTCCACGTCAAGAAGGAGGTCACGTCGGCGCTGCGCCGCCTGGCGCCGATCGGCCTGAGCACGGACATCCTGTGGACGGCCAACGCGCGCACGCTGCGCCACGTGATCGAGATGCGCACCGCCGAGGGCGCCGAGGAGGAGCTGCGGCTCGTGTTCGACAAAGTCGCGAGGCTGATGCAGGCGGAGGCGCCCGGGCTGTTCCAGGACTTCAGCCGTCAGGAGGATGGGTCCTGGGTTCCGGAATTTCGCAAGGTTTAGCGGTTCCAGGCCTCTGCGCATTTATTGACGATCGCCAATAGACGTCAATGAAACGGCGTCAGGCGTCAATTTGGCGAGTGCGCCAGGCGCCGAGCCCGCAGAAGACGGCGATCCAGACGAGCGACACGATCACGGCCGTGGCCGTGGCCATCGTCACCGTCGCGCCGCCCCGTGGACCATGGTGATCGCCGATGAATATCGGGCTGAAGTGCGCGATTGCCTGACTGAGGATCAGCCTACGCGAGTTGCCGAGCGATTCGATGTTTTCGAGGATCCGGCTCGCGATCAGCTGCCAGGCGATCAGTGCCGTTAGCGCAGCCGGACGCGAGCCGACGAGCGAAGAGAAGCCGACGGCCACCACGCACACGATGCCGGTTGCAAACAGCGTGAACAGCAGGCCGTTGATTACGAGCGCACCCCCCGGCGTCGGCGTCCCGGAGGCAAGCGCATAGATGCCGATCGACCATCACCGCATAGGCGACCAGCATCACCAGCCAGCACAGGCCGACCGCCGCCGGGACGCGAGCGGCAAACAGCGCTACGCGCGAGCGGCCGGTCACCACGAGGTCGCGGAAGACCCCGGCCGCGAGGTCGCCCGCGCCGGCGTCGGTGCCGATCATGATCGCGGCGAGCGGCCCGAAGAACAACGCCAGCACCGGCATCGCGTCTTCGAAGCCGTTGAGGCCACCCGCGGGAGAATGTTCTTTCGGGCTCGAAGAGTGCTGGACGCCCTTGAAGATGAAGTAGATCACCAGCGGTGCCACCGCCAGCACCAGCGCCCAGATGACCGTGCTGCGCTTCTTGCGCAGCTTCAGGAAGTCAGCGCCGGCCATCTGTACCGCGATCGTGGCGTTCATGCCTTCACCTCCTCCGGAACGAGGTCCGCGTCCAGTCGCTGCGTGATCTGCAGGAAGCGCTGCTCGAGGCTGTGGCGCACGGGCTCCAGCCGCGATGACGCCCACCCCTGCCTGCACGAGCGCAGCGTTCACCTGCGCTGCCGTCTGAGGCTCGCCCGACAAGCACGACGCGAATGCCTTCGTCGTCGCGGCGCGCATTCGCCACCAGCGCGCTCGCACCGAGGATGCCGAGCGCCCGGTCGGCGTCGTCGACGCCGATGATCAGCTCGTTGCGAGCGCCACCGCCGGCGGCGAGGTCGGCGATCGCGCCCTGTGTGACGATCTTGCCGCGGTCGACGATCGCCGCCGCGTCGCAGGTCTTTTCGACCTCGTCCAGCAGGTGCGAGGAGACGAACACCGTCCGCCCCTCCTGCTCGACCATCGCGCGGATCATCTCGCGGAACTCCTGGATGCCGCCCGGATCGAGTCCGTTGGTCGGCTCGTCGAGGATCAGCAGCAGCGGGTCGGCGAGCAGGCAGCGTGCGACACCGAGCCGCTGACGCATGCCCATCGAGTAGCTCTTGACCTTCTCGCCGGCGCGCTCGGAGAGGCCGACGCGCGCCAGCGCCGGGTCGATCCGCTCGAGCGTCTCCGGGCCGCGCACGGCAGAGACGATGCGCAGGTTCTCGCGCCCGGTGAGGTGCATGTGAAAGCGCGGCTCCTCGACGATCGCGCCGACGCGCTGGAGCGCCTGCGCGCGCTCGGCGGGCACGGGGTGGCCGAGCAGGTGCATGGTGCCGGCGCTCGCGTGCGTAAGGCCGAGCAGCGTGCGGATGATCGTCGTCTTGCCAGCGCCGTTGGGGCCGAGGAAGCCGAACGCGCAGCCGCGCGGCACCTGAAGGTCGATGCCGTCGAGCGCCGTGCGCTCGCCGAAGCGCTTGGTCAGGCCGACAGTTTCGATCGCCGGTGTGGAACTCGCGTCCATCGCTACCAATTGTTATCGCCAGCCTTCCCCGCCCGCAATCGGGGATCGCCCCTAGGGTCCCACTACACGGCACGAGGGCGGCAGGGCTCAGGCTAGGGACCGTCGAGGCTCACCAGCCGCCGCTGCACGGCCCAGCGGCTGAGCTCGTGGCGGCTGGAGAGCTGCAGCTTGCGCAGCACCGCCGAGACGTGCGCCTCGACGGTCTTGACGGAGATGCCGAGGCTCTGCGCGACCTCCTTGTACATGTACCCGCGCGCGATGTGGCGCAGCACCTCCCGCTCGCGCGGCGTCAGCTGGTCGAGCTCGCGATCGTCAGCGGCCTCGGACTCGACGCTCGCGCCCACCGCAGCGCTGGTGTCCTGCGCAAACGCGTCCAGCACGAAGCCCGCCAGCCGCGGCGAGAAGACCGCATCGTCGTCCGCCACCCGGCGCACGGCATCCGCCAGCTCTGCTGCGGAGATCGTCTTCGTCACATAGCCGCGAGCGCCCGCGCGGATCACCGCGATCACGTCCTCGGCCGCATCGGACACCGACAGCGCCAGAAAGCGCGTTCCGTGGCATTCCTCGCTCAAGCGCGCGATCACCTCGACGCCGCCGCCGTCAGGCATGTGCACATCCAGCAGCACCACGTCCGGTCGCTGCTCGCGGATCAGCGCAACGGCATCCTCGACGGTGCCCGCATCGCCCACCACCGTCAGCTCCTCGCCGAGCTCGGCACGCACGCCCGAGCGAAACAGATGGTGGTCGTCGACGATCACCACGCGCGGCCTCGCGCTCATGTGCTCGCCACCCGCTCCATCACCAGCTCGACCTCCGTGCCTTCACCGAGCGTGCTCTTGACCGCAGCACGGCCATGGTGGCGCTCCATGCGCGCGATGATCGAGTCGCGCACGCCGCGGCGATCAGCCGGGATCGCGTCAAGATCGAAGCCGACGCCGCGATCGCGCACGAACACCTCGACGCGGTCATCCTCGACCTCCGCATACAGATCCACACGCTCGCTGCCAGCGAACTTCGCCGCGTTGGTCATCGCCTCACGCGCGGCCTGGACCAATGCCTCGAGGCCTCCGTTCAACGGCGCGTCGCCGACGGTCACCACCTCGATCGGCACCCCGTGAAGCTCCTCCACCTCCGCCGCCGCACGCTCCAGCGCGCCCGTCACGCTGTCCTCCTCGGCCTCGCCCGGCCGCTTCAACAGCCAGCTGCGCAACTCGCGCTCCTGACGACGCGCAAGACCGGCAACCTCTCTGGGGTCGCCGGCGCGCTTTTGGATCAGCGCAAGCGTCTGCAGCACCGAGTCATGCAGATGCGCCGCCACCTCCGCGCGCTCCTGCTCGCGGATGCGCGCCGCGCGCTCGAACGACAGGCTGCTCCCCAGCCGCATCACCCACGGGCCGACGACAAGGCCGAGGACAAGACCGATGATCGCGACCGCCCAGATCGCCTTGCCGAGGCTGTGCTGCACGCCGACCGCGTGCAGCAGCGCAGCGGCGCCGAACGCCACGAACAAGCCGCCCGCGATCAAACGCGGCGCGCCAACCTGCGCTGGACGGTTCAGGTAGTCGCGCAGCGTCGGGCGCCGTTGCGCCAGCGAGTCGTCCAACGCCACCGCCGGTCGCCACAAGAGCGCCATCCCACACGCGCCCAGCACCAGCGGCCACAGCCCCACGCCCACATGCGAGCCGGCCAGGTGGATCCCGGCGTACAGCGCCGCGACCGTCAGCACGATCAGCGGCGCCTGACGCCACGCGCCCGGCCGGCGCGAGCGCACGCTTCCGGGGCTCGCCGGGATCAGCGCCCACGCGAGCGCGTACGCGGCCACGCCGAGACCGCCGACCGTGGCTGCCATCACCGCCATCACGCGAACCACCAGCACCTCGACGCCCATGCGCTCGGCCAGGCCCGCGCACACGCCGCCGAGCAGCGCGCGGTCCAGCGGCCGCCGTAGCAACGAGGCGGCCTGCGCCTTGGGCTGCCCTGCCGATGCCGGAGCGGAAGCCATCGCTCCATCATGCCAGCGCAATCCCGCACGCACATAAGGGATTGCCCTTATGCGAGGCCCGCCACGCGCACGCCGAGAGGCGGCCGGAGGCCGCCCCATAAAAAAAGAAGTCCTCAGCCCTCCTCGGCCTGCAGCTGCTTGACCTGCTGCTCGAGCGCGCCCATCACGGTCGGGTCGCGCAGCGTCGTCACGTCGCCGAGCGCGCGGCCCTCGGCGATGTCACGCAACAGGCGACGCATGATCTTGCCTGAGCGAGTCTTGGGAAGGTCATCCGCCCAGATGACGCGCTTGGGACGCGCGAACTTGCCGATGCGCTCGGCGACCGTCTCGCGAATCCCCTCGACCGTGCGCTCGTCGCCGTCCACATGTCCCTGCAGCGTCACGAACGCGACGATCGCCTGTCCGGTCTCCTCGTCGTGCTGGCCGATCACCGCCGCCTCAGCGACATCCGGATGGGCCACGATCGCCGACTCGACCTCAGCCGTCGACAGGCGGTGGCCGGACACGTTTACGACGTCGTCGATGCGCCCGATCACCCAGAAGTAGCCGTCGCCGTCGCGTCTGGCGGCGTCGCCGACCAGGTAGGTCTCGCGGCCGAAGCGCGCGAAGTAGGTCTCGATGAAGCGCTCGTCCTCCTTGTACAGCGTGCGCAGCATCGACGGCCACGGTTGTGTCAGGACGAGCAGGCCCTGGCCCTCCTCGACGGGCTCGCCTGTCGACTCGCCCAGCACCTGCGCGAACACCCCTGGGAATGGCTGCGTCGCCGACCCAGGCTTCGTCGCCGTGATCCCCGGCAGCGGCGTGATCATGATCGCCCCCGTCTCCGTCTGCCACCACGTATCCACGATCGGGCAGCGTTCGCCTCCGATCACCTTGTGGTACCACAGCCATGCCTTCGGGTTGATCGGCTCGCCGACCGAGCCGAGCAGGCGCAGGCTCGACAGGTCGTGCTTGTTCGGCCACTCCGCGCCCCACTTGATGCACGCGCGGATAGCAGTCGGCGCGCAGTACAGGATCGTGACGCCGTAGCGCTCGACGAGCTCCCACCAGATGCTCTTGTGGGGGTAGTCCGGCGCGCCCTCCCACATCACCGACGTCGCGCCGTTGCACAGGGGCCCGTAGACGATGTAGGAGTGCCCCGTGACCCAGCCGACGTCCGCCGCGCACCAGTACACATCGGTCTCCGGCTTCAGATCGAATACGTAGCGATGGGTCGCAGAAACTCCCGTCAGATAGCCGCCGGTGGTGTGCAGGATGCCCTTAGGCTTCGCCGTCGACCCTGACGTGTAGAGGATGTACAGCGGGTGCTCCGCATCGAGCGGCTCGGCCGCGCACACCGGATCGGCGGACGAGACGATCTGCTCGTAGAAGACGTCGCGCCCGTCCTGCATCTCGCACGGCGTGCCCTTGCTCTGCACGACCACGATCTTCTCGAGGCTCTCCAGGTCGCCCAAGTGTTCGTCCACGCGATCCTTCACCGGCGCCGTCTTGCCCTTGCGCGCCGCGCCATCGACCGTGATCAGCACCTTCGCCTGCGAGAACTCCATGCGCTCGCGCACCGCCTCCGCGGAGAAGCCGCCGAAGACGACGTTGTGCGGGGCGCCAATGCGCGCGCACGCGAGCATCGCCACGACCACCTCGGGGATCATCGGCAGGTAGATCCCGACGACGTCGCCCTTGCTCACGCCAAGCCCCTTCAGAGCGCTGGCGAAGCGTTCCACCTCGCCCAGCAGCTCCGCGTAGCTGATGTCGCGCTCCTGACCGTCCTCGCCGCGCCAGTGCAAGGCAACACGCTCGCCGCGGCCCGCGATCACATGGCGGTCGAGGCAGTTGTACGACACGTTGAGCGTGCCGCCGGTGAACCACTTGTAGAACGGCGGATCGTCGTCGTCGAGCACGCGCTTCCAAGGCTCGAACCAGTCCAGCTCGCCCGCGCGCGCGGCCCACCATGCCTGAGGATCGGCGGCGGCTTGCTCGTACACGCTCGCGTCTTTCAGCAGCGCCCGCTCGCGAAACTCGGCAGGCGGGTCGAATCGCTCGACCTCAAGCAGCGACGCGAGCTCGTCGTCAAGCTCCTCGCCTGCGGGCATCTCGGGCTGAGGCGCCATCAGCTGCGGGCGCCGCGCTTGCGCCGGCGCTTACGCGAGGAGCCGGCGCCAGCCGGGAGCACCGGCGCGGGCGTCGATGCTGTACCGGCCGTCGCGATCGCCGGGCGCCCGGCGTCCCCGCGCGCTTCCGCACGTGCCTGCCCCGGCGACGGCCACGGCCTGGCCTCCCCCGCAGCCCATGCCGGCGGGTCGCCTTTCGGCCATTTGCCGAGGAACAGGATGCCCGTCATCACCATCCAGAACGCCGGCACAATCTGCAGCTCGGCGCCGCCGATCGGCAGGAAGATGAGCAGGCCGGTGAACATGCCGAGGAAGGCCATCCAGCGCGGCACCAGCCCGACGCGCAGGGCATTGATCATCGCGCCGATCATCCCCGCGGCGAGCGCTAGCCCGGCGAGCAGGTCGACGTAGTCGGCGATCGTGTTGACCGTGCCCGTCGTCAGCGCCTGTTCGACCGCGTGGTTGGAGTAGTTGTGGCCGGCCACGAAGTTGTGCGTCTCGATCGCGCTGGCGACCTGGTGGCCGACGCTGACGACCGCGACGGCGATTCCCCCACCGAGCACCAGCGGGCGTGCCGCCGCCCACGTCTGCGGGCGCCGAAAGCGCGTCGCGTCCACAAACACCAGCAGGATCAGCGTCAACGCACCGACGGCGATCGCGGCAAGCACGCTGCCGGAGATCAGCGAGAACGCGTGGTGGCTGATGAATTTGACCTCGGGCGCACGCGGGCTCACCGCCGGGTTCGCGACGCCTGAGAGCGCCGGAGCGAGGCCCTGCAGCAGGCCGACCGTCGGCGCGCCGTTGAGCGTTCCGGAGATGATGATCGAGCTGAGCAGGTACAGGAAGCCGCCGGCGAACGCCGGCACCGCAAGCCGGTTGCGGCGCTCGGTCTCTAGGGCGACCTGTTCGCGGATATCGCCAGCGGAGGGCATGAGCTGGGCAGTCTATGATGCGGGCATGGAAAGTGGTGGCCTCGGAGATCTGTTCGGCGACCCAGAGGAGCTCCAACGGCGACTGGCGGAGTTCGCAGAACAGATGCAGGGCAACCAGCGACTCGTGTGGGCGGACAACGCGATCAAGCTCGCCGTCGACATGACCGTCGCCGCCGTCGGCAGGGTCAACGTCCAGGGCAACGCCGAGGCGCAGGCGGAGCAGATCCGCACCGTCATCGCCCGCGTCTTCCCCGAGGCCGTCGCCCTCGTGCGCGAGGCGCGCGAGGGGCTTCAATAGTCGAGCCGGCGCGTTAGCGCCGTCATCGACGGAACTTTAATCATCGCGAGCCGGCGCGTTAGCGCCGTCATCGACGGAACTTTAATCATCGCGAGCCGGCGTGTAGCGCCGTCACGGACGTACGTCAATGACCCCGGCCCGCTCGGCTGCCCGCTCGGCTTCGCGTGAGGCGCGCCCAGCGTAGAGCACCTCCTTGAAGGAGCGAAAGCGGAAGATGAGCACGACGGCACCGAGGCCAACGAGCGCCGTGAACACCGCGATCGCGATCTGCTGACCGACCGAGTACGCCGCGACCACCGCCGTGGGCGCGGTCGTGGCGAACACCTTCACGAGCAGCGCCTGCTGCACGCCGAGGCCACCCGGGGTGAAGGGCACGGCGCCGGCCACCTGGTTGACGGCGAACACGAGCAGCACGTTCTCGACCGAGGCCCCCACCCGGAATGCTTCGAGCAGGAACCAGAACGCGGCGAAGCGGCACATCCACGCGAGTGCTTGCAGCGCAGCGACTTCGCGCGCGTAGCGGCGCCGGTCGCCGAGGATCGTGACTCCCTGGCGCGCCCGCGCCCAGAACGCCTGCGCCCGCACGGACAGCAGCGCGAAGGCGACGACACCGAGCATCGCGAGGGCCGTGATCAAGAAGAGCGTCAGCTGGAAGTGCTCGGCGAGGTAGGAGATGTCGAACGAGCTCAGCTTCGAGAAGTCAGGCGGCTTCGGGAAAACGCCCTGGGTGAACGCGAACAGCAGCACGAGCACGCCGACGCAGATGTCAAAGATCGACTCGACGAAGAACGCCGCGGCCACGGTCGGATAGCGCGAGTCGGGGATCGAGGAGCGCGTCAGGAACAGCTTGATGATGTCCCCGCCGCGGGCGGGCACGACGTTGTTGAAGCCGACCGCCGCGAAGTAGGCGCCCCACACCCGCCGCCATTGGAACGCGGCGGCCGGATAGGCGGCGCGCAGGCTGTTGAAGAAGGCGCGCGAGCGCAGCGTCAGGTTGAGCCCGAAGAACGCAAGCCCGAGTACCAGCGCCGTCCAGTGGACGGCCGCGAGATCGGAAAAGAACTTCCCAGCCGCTTCCAGGAATGAGCTGATGCTCTGGCCGATCGAGGTGGACGCTGGCAGCGCGGGCATCGATCAAGCGTACGGCCCGCTGCCGCGTGCCAGCGAGCGCGGTGCGCTACAACGGGTGGATGGCGTCGCGCGGGATCACCGGGAAGGGCGTGACCGTGGCGATCACCGGCCCAACCGGTGAGATCGGCCAGGCGGTGGTTGCCACGCTGGAGCGCTCGCGTGAGGTGTCCTCGATCCTCGGCATGGCGCGCCGGCCGTTCGACCCGCACGCCAGGGGCTGGAAGAAGGTCTCCTACCGGCGGGGGGACGTGCTCGACCGCGATGCGGTATCGGCGCTCGTGCGCGGCGCCGACGTGGTCGTGCACCTGGCGTTCATGATCATGGGCGGCGCGCGCGAGAGCCGCGAGGTGAATCTCCTCGGCTCGCGCAACGTGTTCGAGGCGGCGGTCGCGGCCGGCGCTACGCGGCTGGTGTACGCCTCCTCGGTGGCCGCGTACGGCTTCCATCGTGATAACCCGCAGCCGCTGACCGAGGAGGTCCGCGCGCGGGGCTCGGCCGCCCACTACTACTCGGCCCAGAAGGCGGAGGTGGAGGCGCTGCTGGCCACCACGCTCGACGGTGCCGCGACCGAGGCGTACGTGTTTCGCCCGTGCATCGTCGCCGGACCGCAGGCCCCGCTGCTGATCGACAGCCTGCCGTACACGCAGATCTCCGAGCGGCTGCCCGGGCCGGTGCTGAGCCTGCTCGACGGCGTGCCGATCCTCAAGCCGGTGCTGCCCGACCCCGGAGTGCCCTTCCAGCTGGTGCACCACGACGACGTCGCAAGCGCGATGCGCGCGGCCGTGCTCGGCCGCGGAACTCCTGGCGCGTACAACCTCGCGGGCGCCGGCGAGCTGACCGTCAAGCTACTCGCCGAGGAGCTCGGCTGGTATTCGATTCCCGTGCCCGAGTTGGCGATGGACGCCGCCGCGGACATCGTCGCACGCCTCGGCTTCCTGCCAGCCCAGGCGCAGTGGATCGCCGCCTTTCGCGAGCCGGTGATCATGAGCACCAGCAAGGCGCGGCGCGAGCTTGGCTGGCGTCCTCGCCACGACGCCCTGCACACGCTCCGCGAGACGATCGACGCCACCCGCCTCGATCCGCTGATCCGCTAGGGAAACCGAGGCTGGCAGGAGTTGGAGGGCAGGCAGACAGGGCGAGTTCGCGCGCCGTAGGCTACGCAAGCTGTGGACGCCAACGAGACCATCGAGCAGCCTGCGACGAACCGCCGTGTGGCCGTCGTCACCGACAGCACCCCATACCTGCCGCAGGCGCTGATCGACCGCTGGGGAATCCACCAAGTGAGCCTGTATGTCGGTTGGGGCGGCGATCTACGGCCCGAGCACGAGTATCGAGACCTCGACGCGTTCTACGCGCGGCTACATGCGTCCCCACAGCTACCGACGACCTCGCAGCCGTCGGTGGGGGACTTCCTGTCCTGCTATCAGCCGCTGCTCGGCGCCGACTGCGACGTGCTCTCGATCCACATCGCCGGTGGCCTGTCGGGCACCTGCGAGAGCGCGCGCGAAGCGGCGCGGATCCTCGCCGAGGAAGGTCAGCCGGGCACGGTTGACGTACTCGACAGCCAGACGGGCGCCGGCGGCCTCGGCTGCCTGGCAGCGCTCGCGGCCGGCCTTGCCGAGCGCGGCCAGGCGCTGGAGGCGATCGTCGCGAACGTCCTGGAGGCCAGGAACAGCCTTGACATCTGGTTCTGCCTGGACACGCTCGAGTACCTGCGCCGCGGCGGGCGAATCGGGGCAGCACAAGCGCTCCTCGGCACCGCGTTGAAGGTCAAGCCGATCCTCACGTTCGGCACGGAGATAGCGCCCGTCGGCCGCGTTCGCACGCACCGACGTGCACTCGAGCGCATGGTCGCCTACCTGCATGAGCTGCACGAGCGAGGGGCGAGCGAGTGGATCGTCCAGCATGCGCAGGCGCCCGCCGATGCCCAGCGGCTCGTGGCCGCAGGAACCGAGCTGTTCGGGTTCGACCCGCTTTTCTGCACCGAGGTAGGTCCGGTGCTCGGCGCCCACCTCGGCTCGGGGATGCTCGTCGGCGGGATCGCCGCGCCCGTGTCGCTCAGCCGCTTCCCTGCAGCACAATGACAAACGCTACAGCTGGCTTAGCATGACCGCATTCTCGGCGCGGATCGTCTGCCACTGCTCCGCGCGCAGACCCCGCGAGAACTCGTCGAGCTTGCGCTTGGGGCCAGTCACGGTGAACGCGACCTGCGTCGTCAGCAGGTGCGGATGCTCGACGATCGCGCACTGCAGGCCGAGCTTGTCGGCCCACTCGCGCATCGTCTCCTCGAGTTCCACGCGGATCATCTTGCCGGAGTTCACGACCAGCGTACGCGTCTCGATCGCCTCGCCATCACGATCGGCGGCATCGTCGAGCTGCTCCTCCTCGGCGCTCAGCGGCGGATCGGTCTGGCGCCATTGCTCGCGCTCATCGTCCCAGTGACTTACGCGTACCGTGGCGTCGATGCTGTCGCGACGGAGCACGTCTTCGATCGCGCTCCGCGCCGCAGCGAGCGTTGCTGCGTCGGCAGCGTAGGCGAACAGGAGCTTGCCGTCATGCGTGACGACGACGTCGTGCGGCACCGTCGACTCGATCTCCCTGACGACGTCCGGGCCGCGCACGCGCCCGACCAGGTCGTGCAGCGTGCCGCGCGCCTCGGCGACGTGCAGCTCGGCCTGCATGCGCCAGTCCTGCTCGCTGGCTGGCTCCTCGGGCTCTGTCTCCATGCCCGGGCACGATATCGGCTCGCTCAATAGTCCACCGCCTGAATATTCACGGCACGCCTTATCGTCATCGCAGACAGGCGGCATCATCCATATGCAGGATGATTGTCGGTGATGTCACCAGAACCCGAACAGGGCAGGATGCTGCGAGCAGACGCTCGGCAGAGGCTGGTGCGCGCCTCCCTGAGGAGCTCGTCTCGCTCGAGTTGACGCAAGCGCAGGTGGAGGCGATCGTTCGCGCGACGTCCGACGCGCACGGGCCCAGCCTCAACCTGTTGTTGTCCGGGCTGATCACCGAGCAGGCGATCTCGGAGGGCACGCTCGAAGACAGGTACAGCGAGGAGCTCGAGAGCGGGCGCCTGTCACACTCGCTGTTCCGCGGACTGCTGATCCTCGCGCTGTTCATCTCCGGAGAAGATGGCCGCGGTGTCGTCGAAGTCGCTCGGCAACTGGGGTTGAGCCCGAGCACGACCCATCGCTACATGACCACGCTGGTCGCGTTTGGGCTGCTCGTACAAGACCCGGCCACACGGAAGTACCGGCTCCCACTTTGAGCGAGTCCGGCGACTTCGGGAGGGCCTGCGGTGCACAGCGCCGGTGTGTGATGGCGTTCAGCCGGCACTCCGGCGCCGCAGACGCATCACCGCCAGAATCGGGACGCTGGAAGGTCCGAGACTCCCGAGCGTACGCGTCGCGGCAGGCCGGGCGAGCTCGGTGCGCGCCTCTGGGGCTGAGAGGTAGAAGCTGGCGATGCCGGCGAGTATGACCGCATGGCGGCCGTGACTCGCCAACTTGCTCGATAGCGCGCGTGCTTCGTCGGTGATCGCGCCGAATCGCTCGGCGGTGGCTGTGGGCGCCTCGTAGTGCTCGACGAAGCTGTGGTTCGTGCTGCCCGCATCGTGGGGCTGGTCGACCAAGCTGTCGAGCAGTGCGCTGATCGCGCATACCGACGGGAAGTAGGCGGCGTCGATGCGTTCGGCTTCCGCGGGTGTGGTCGCGCAGGCGCAGGCCGCGAACAGAGCGTGTAGCGCGAGACATGAGATGCCGGCCGCAGCCAGCTCCCACCACAGGTACTCGCCGCTGGCGTTCACAGCGGCGGTCCACTCGATCAGCTGCTGCTCGCCTTCGACCAGCACGGCGTGGTTGTGGCTCTGCGCCTCGCCGACGCGTTCCGCCGCACGAATCAGGACTGGTTCGAGGGCGAGCCTCGACGGCAGCGTTGCCAGCAGCGCCCGGCAGACGCGCACGAGATCCATCAGATACCCACCGTCCCCGTGCTGGGGGTGGTGCAGGTAATAGTCGACGCCGGACGCTTGCAAGCTGACCGCGTCTGTCAGCGCGCGGTGCAGCTGCAGGCCGTTGCGCAGCGCAGCCGTATCGGGCTGCTCGTTGATCGCATCCACGTAGTCGTAGGCAATCTGAAAGGCAACCATCAGGCGCACGAGCGCTCGCCTGTGCCCTCGCGGCGCAAGCACGGCGAAGAACGCGGCCGCCTCGGGGTTCAGGCGCTCGCGCGTCAGCTTGTACAGAGCCTCGGCGCGCAGCGTAGGGTCGGGGATCTCGCTGGCGCGCTGCCTCCAGCGTCGTATCTCAAGGCGGGCGCGCGGATAGATCGTCACCCAGTAGGTCAGTCCAGCTGTAAGCAGCGATGCGATTTCACCGACATAAGATCCACGTATCGTTTCCATACCAACATCGTGGTACGAAAACGGGCAACTTTCCAGCTGGCCAAATCAATGTTCTACTCTTGCAGCGCGAGCTGCGGTGGAACCTGGGAGGCCACATATCCCGGAATTGCGAGTACTACGAGCGCGCCGACGACGATCAGCAGGATTGTCTGGATCGTGTGCACACCTTCGACGGCGAAGGGCGCGGGGAAGCCCGTGGTGAGCCTCAGGTAGCGATCGCAGAGCAGGTGCCCGTATACCCCGGCGCCCGCCCCAACGAGCCCACCGGTGCCAAGCACCAGGACGGACTCGTACGTGAGCACGCCCCGCAGCTGCCATGGGCTGAAGCTGTGCAGGCGCAGTGCCGCCAACGACGCGCGCCGCTGCCAGATGCCGGCTCCGATCGCCGCGGCCATCGCGAGCGCGGCGGCGACCATCAGCAACAGCGTGATCTGGCCCATGCGACTGAGTCCCTGGCGGGCGAGCGCGTCGGCCTGCGCGGCTCGTTGCGCGCTCGTCTGCACGGTCAGCGCCGTATTGGAGCCGAGCACGCGCTGCACGGCGCGTTTGACGGCAGCGATGTCCGCACCGACACGGGTATCGACTTCCAGCGCGGTCGCTTCCGAGGTTCCCCACGCGCGGCGGTAGTCCGCGCCGCTGAGGATGATCGCACCGGCGCTCCAACCGAGGTTAGTCGTCGTGGCTGCGAGGCGGTAGGCGACCGGCCCGCTCGGCGTGGACAGCACGAGCGTACCGCCGACTCGCACGTGTTGGGCTTCCGCGATCTGCTGAGAGGCCGTTATCCATCCTCCCTGGCGTAGACGTGCGGTCGCCGAGACGATGTCGCCTTCCTGCAGCTGGCTCGCCGGGATCGGCGTTGGGGCGCTCGCGGCGCGAGCGATGATCCACACTCGGCGTCCGTCGAAGTCCAGGAAGCCTCCCTGGTAGGTGCGCACGCCGGCGACGCCCGGCACAGCGGCGATACGGGCCGGAAGACGACCGGCGGGGAAGCCGCTGGTGGCAAGGTCGTCGTTGTTGTTCACGACCCACAGGTCGGCCGTCGAGACGTATTCGGAGTAGTCGCGATACAGGCCATGGAGCAGGTCGTTGTGGGAATCTTCGGCGACCACGCAGCCGAACACCGCGATCGCGCCGGTCGCGGCAAGCGCGAGCGAGCGGATGGTTGTCGCGCGCAGCGCGCGCACGGCGACGGTCAGCATGTTCAGCCGCGATGAAAGCGCCGCGAGGCGTTCTGCAGCGAGCACCATGAGCTTGAAGGCGAACGGGATCGCGAGCAGCGTCGCGACCGCCAGGCCGATCGTCGCGGGCACGATCGCTGAGGGCCACAGCAGCAGCGGACCGCTGCTCACGAGGATCAGCGCCGCGCCGGCGAGGAACAGCCGTAGCTGCGCGCGACTGTCGAGCGCCTGACCGGGTTCGCCGTCCTCGAAGTACACGGCGTCGACGGCGCGGCTGCGACGCAGATCGAGCAGCGGTGGAGCGGCGGCGAGGCACGTAGCAAGCACGCCGCCCGCGAAGGACAGCAGCAGCGGACGCAGCCCGATGACCGTCTGCGAGCCCAGCGCGAACGCGGCCGACAGATAGCTGGGCGTCGTGTGAAACAGGGTGCGCGAGAGAAAGTCGCCGGCCGCCAGGCCGACGAGCGACGCCGCCAAGCCAAGGCAGACCGCCTGGAACAGGAGCATCCTTGCCAGCTGCCACGGTCTCACCCCCTGCATGCGCAGGTCGGCGATCACGCGCCTACGCTCGGGCACCGTCAGCAGCATCGCGTTGAACGCCAGCAGCAGGCCGACGATGCCGCCGACAAGCACGAAGAACCCCGTCGCCTCGTTGTTGGGTGCGAGCGCCTGCTTGAGCAGGCTCACGTCCTGATCAGCGGGAGCGACCGTCAGGCGCCCACCCGCGAGCGCCGTCAACTCCCGCCGGACCGCCCCGCCCCGGCCTGGCGCCGTCGTGACGAGGATGCGCGTCACCCGCCCGGACAGCCCGGTGATCCGCTGCACGAACTCAAGTGGCGCGATCGCCGCCATCGCCCCGGAGAGCGCTCCGATCGTTTCCGGACCGAGCACCGCGACCACCGCGATCGGGACGGCGCGCCCACGCACCTCGAGCGTCACTCGCAGCAAGTGCCCACCGGGCGAGGTCGGCAGACCGAGCGCCTCCGCGGTGGCGCTCGGCAGGATCACCCCCGGCGTGGACAGGTCGTGAATCGAGATGCTGTGGGTGATGCTCCCGTTGAGCGCGAGCAGGCTCGGCGCGGCGCTGGCGAGGTCGACCGCGACGCGATGCCCGCCGCGGCCGAGGAGCGATGCGTTCTGATCGAGGATCGGCGCTGCCTTCACTACGCCGGGCAGCCCACGCACGCTTCCCAACAGGTGTTCGTCGAAGCCTTCCGCGTCGCGTGCGCGCAGTTGCAGGCTCGCATTGCCAGCGATGCCGCGAACGATCGCGCTAGATGCGTCAGTGATGCTGCTGTTGGCGACCTGGACGGCGAACACGAGCGCCACGCCGATCGCGATGCCGACACCGGCGAGCAGCTCCTGGATCGGGCGGGTGCGCAGCCGCCGACCGTAGAAGTAGAGCAACCCGGAGAGGCGCACGCGCTCCCCGAGCCCTAGCCCAACACCTGACGCACGAGCTCGGGCGAGGCGACGGCGGGCTCGTCGACGAGGACCTTACCGTCACGCAGCGTGCACACACGGTCGGCGACCGCGGCGGCCTGGGGATCGTGGGTGACGAGCAGCACCGCGACCTGCTGCTGGCGGGCGATCTGCGCGAGCAGCGCGAGAATTTCGCCTCCGCGCTGGGTGTCGAGGCTGCCGGTCGGCTCGTCGGCGAGGATCAACCGCGGCTCGCCCACGAGCGCCCGCGCGATCGCCACGCGCTGGCGCTCACCGCCGGAGAGCTGGTCGGGGGTGTGGTTCAGGCGTCCGGCCAGACCAACGCGCTCGAGCCAAGGAATCGCGGCGCGGCGCGCCTGCTTAAGCGGAACACGGTCCGCCAACAACTTGATCGCCGCGTTCTCGACCGCCGGCACACCGGCCATCAGGTGGAAGGACTGGTAGACGAAGCCGATGCGCCGGCGCTGATAGTCAGCCGCCTCGCCCGCGGAGAGGTCGGCGAGATCCCTCCCTTCGAAGCGAACGACGCCTGCGTCCGGCGCCATCAACGCGGCAGCGAGCATCAACAGCGTGCTCTTGCCGGAGCCGCTGGGGCCGTGCAGGGCGATGATCTCGCCGGCGCCAACGCCAAGGGTCACGCCGTCGACCGCGCGCACAACCTCCCCGCCGAACCCCGGGTAGTGCTTGACGACGCCGTGCAGGCCGAGCACGGCGCCGCGCGCATCGCCGCTCACCGCCGATGCGCTCCAGACTCCGCGCGTCGCAGTGGCACGACACGCGCTTGCGTGGACTGCAACTGCAGCTCGCCGCTGTCGATCGTGTAGGCGCGATCCACACCCGAGAGGCCCTGCGCGTCGCCCGCGCTCATCAACACTGCCGTGCCATCGTTGGCGATCGAGCGCAGCAACCCGAGCAGCGGATCGCGCGCCAGCTCGTCGACGCCACTGGTGGGCTCGTCGATCACGAGCAGCCCAGGTGCGGCAACCAGCGCGCTGGCGATCGCCACGCGGGCGACCTCCGCGCCGTCGAGCTCGTGGCACTCCAGCCACGCGCAGCGCTCGGCGCCGACACGAAGGAGCATCTCCTGCCCGCGCCGCCACGCCTGCTTCGGTGAGACGCGTTGCGCGAGCAGTCCCGCCGCGACGTGCTCGACGACCAGGCAGCGCTGCACGGAGGGGAACGACGTGTGGCAGTAGCCGATACGCCTGCCCAGCATGCGGTTGCGCCAACGCGTGAGATCGCGCCCTTCGAAGCTGACGCTGCCCTCTTCAGGCGACTCGATGCCAGCGGCGAGGCGCAGCAGGGTGCTGCGCCCAGAGGATCTGGCTCCCCAGACCGCGACGAGCTCGCCCGGCTCGATATCGAGCGAGATGTCTCTGACCGCGACGCGCTCCAACCTCCCGCGCCGGTAGCGCTTGGTCACGTGCTCGATCGACAGCAGGCTCATTGCAGGTCATCAATCCGGGGGCGACGCCGCACGCACAGCGCGAAGCTCGGCCCGAGCGTAGGTGATCCACGCCAGCTGCGCGTCGATAATCCGCCGCCGCTCCTCGACCAGCAGTCGTTCGAGCAGTCCCGATATTCCGGCGCGGTCCGCTGCGGCGCTCTCGATCGGGCGCGCAAGCTCCTGCGCTTCGCGCACGCATTCGCGCTCGTAGCAGCCGATGAAGTCGAGCGCGGCCTCGACACTATGCACGCCGGCGAGCGTCATTCGGCCCAGCATCTCGACCCGCTGCGGGTCGCTGCGAACGCGCTCGGCCAACCAGCCTCTGTACGCGCGTGCGCCGCGCGCGGTGGCACGATAGGACGCTCCGGCCTTTGCCCCTCGACTGACACCCGTCGTCGAGCGGCTTGACAGCTTCTCGATCAGCCCCGCCTCCATCAGGCTGCCGAGCGCCGCGTAGATCGACGAGCGCCCGACGCTGAGAAAGCCGCCGAAGCGGCGCTCGAAGCGCTGTCCGATCTCATAGCCGTGGCTCGGCTTCTCGATCACCAGGCCAAGCACCGCGCACGCGACCTGCGAACGCAGCACGGCGCTGCCAGCGGGGTCCGCGCCCCCCTCCTCCAACACATGCTCGCCAGGCACCGCCATCTGAGCTCCTCAGTACGCAAACCGACCGATCCAAACCTATCTCCAATCGTACCGATCATTCCAAACCTTGTATTCGACCAAGTAGATAGAAACAAAAGTGATTTTTTTGTCTATTCCACACGCGTTGCTCCCAGCGATGCTGTTTCAGACGAAGATACGACGCTTCGCGCCCTGAAAGCAAAGGTGCCAGCCCGGCTCAGGGGTCATTACAGAAAGTCTGTTAGGATGGTCCATCATTACACTAGTGCTGTAGTGACTGAATCCTCTGGCAAGAACCCCTACCGGCCGGGAGTGGGCGTGCGCCCGCTCTACCTTGCCGGTCGCGACGCGCCCCTGCGGCGCTTCGATGCGATGCTTCGCTCTGCACCCGAGCAGCAGGCGAACATGCGCGCGACGGGCCTGCGCGGCGTAGGCAAGACCGTTCTGCTGGAGACATTCGCCGAACACGCGCAGGCGCTCAACTGGGAGCCGGCGTTCATGGAGCTGCAGCCCGCGCACAACACCGACACGGCGATCGCCGCCGCGATCGGATCGCTGCTGGCACGAACCGGCCAGCGGCTCTCGCGCCTGGCACGACTTCGCTCCGCGGCGGGCAAGCGCTGCGCTCGACGAGCCTTTCTGTGACCTGGGAGGACGTCTCACTGTCGGTCTCATTCGGCTCCGAGCGCGAGGAAGATCTCGCTCGCCAGCTCTTTGACACTGTTCAGCTCGCCCTCGCCAAAGGACGCGAGGGCATCGTCTTGCTGCTGGACGAGGCGCAGCTGGTCCACGACGAGCGTGATCGCCACGGCCAGCACCCGCTCTCCCTCCTGATCGCGCCGATCGTCGCGCTGCAACGCCGGGAACTGCCACTCGGGCTCGTCCTGTCCGGCCTACCAACGCTGACCGGCAACCTGCAGAAGGCGCGCTCCTACAGCGAGCGCCTGTTCCGCGGCGAGGAGATCGACTCGCTCGATCCCGCACAGGCACTGGAGGCGTTCACGAGACCGCTCCAGCAGACCGCACGCAGCGCCGTACCGGCGCTTGCCGAGGCGGTCGTCGCGGAGGTCGAGGGCTATCCCTATTTCCTACAGCTGTGGGGCTCGGAGCTGTGGGACGCCGCAGAACTCGTCGGTGTCGATCGACTCACGCCCAACTTGCTCGACGCGGCCCGTCCGGACATCTACGGCAGGCTCGACCGCGACTTCTACGACCCACGCCTGGCCACGCTGACTCCCGCCGAGCAGGAGCTCGTGCTGGCCTCCGCCAGATGCCCATACCCACCCCTGCGCGCCTCGGAGCTGAGCGGCGCCTCCACCAAGACCCCCGGCAACGTCAACGTCCTGCTCGGTCGGCTGGTCGATCAGGGCGCGCTCTACCGCATTCGCAAGGGCGAGTATGCGTACACGGCGCCGAAGTTCCGTGAGTACCTGCTGCGGCAAGCGACACAGTGACCTACGCGAACGCGGCTGCTGTGGGACCCGCCGCTACGCTACAGGGCGTGCTCAGCGAAGGAGACCTCGCTCCCGACTTCGAGCTGCCTGACCAGGACGGGAGGGCGGTCAAGCTCTCAGACTTCCGCGGCCAGCGAGTCGTGGTCTATTTCTACCCCAAGGCCGCAACGCCGGGCTGCACAACTCAGGCTTGCGGCGTGCGCGATCACCACGCCGACTATGAAGAGGCGCACGCGGTCGTGTTGGGGATCTCCCCCGATTCTGTCGCCAAGGTCAAGAAATTCCACGATAAGGAGGGATTGAACTTCGCGTTGCTGGCCGACGAGGATCATGCCGTCGCCGAGGCCTACGGGGTCTGGGTCACCAAGAGCATGTACGGGCGCAGCTATCTTGGCAACGAGCGCACAACGTTCATCATCGACTCCTCCGGCACGGTTGCCGAGGTGCTGCGCAAGGTCAAGCCGTCCGAGCACGACGAGCTGGTGCTAAGGGCCCTCAGCGCAGCAGCCGCGAGAGGCGGCGGTCCTTGAGCACGCGCCCCTCTGTCTGACAGGCGGGGCAATAGGCGATTACGTAGTCCTCGAAATGGACCGCCTGCAGCGTCGCGGCGCAGCGCGGGCATGGCTCGCCCTGGTGGCGGTGCACGCGCAACGGCATCGGCAGCTTGTCGGGGATCGGTAGCGCGATCGCCTGCTCGTAGTCGGCGATCGCCCCGCCGAGGGTCTCGACGATCGCGGTCCGCAGCCGCTGCGCCTCGTCGTCGTTGAGATCGGCGCCGCGCTTGTACGGCGAGAGCCGCGCCTGCCAGAGAATCTCATCGACCCACGAGCGCCCGATGCCGGCGATCACGTGCTGGTCGCGCAGCAGCGCGTGCAGCGGCCGCGGCGCGTCGAGTAGCTCTTTCAGCCGCGTCCCCGGGCCTGGGTCAGGCCAGGCCTCGGGACCGAGCGTCGCAAGCGCGTCGTCCCCGTCGAGCTCGCTCGTGCGCAGGAGCTTCACCCACGCAGCCTGCTTTGAGCCGAACTCGCGCAGGCGCAGCTCGCGGCCGTCGTCGAGCCCCACGAGCAGCCGCGAGGTGCGATCGCGCGGCCCGGCCGCCTTGTCATACAGCTGCAAGCGCCCCGCTGACATCAGGTGGATCAGCAGCACCAGCTCGCCGGTGCTCGCCACGGTCAGGTGCTTGCCACGCCGGCCGACAACCGTGATCCGCTCGCCCTCGAGCGCCGACAGCGGCGGGTCAAACGTCTTCAGCGCATTGATCCCCGGCGCGCGCGCATACGCGATCCGCGCGCCTTGCAGCGCTGCGTCGAGCACGCGCGCGGTGATCTCGACCTCTGGCAACTCGGGCATCGCCACTCATCGTAGGCAGCGATGCTCCGCGCGCCAATCCTTGCGCTAGCCCCTTGACCACGCGCGTATCGGGGGCCCTTCGTACTTGACGCCGGACGGGCTCGTCCAGCGCACGCGCCAGTATTCGCCCGGCGTCGAGGAGCTCAAGCTCCAGTAGCCGAGGCTGTTGGTAGTGCGCGTGCTCAGCGTGCGGTAGCGCTTGGAGCCCTTCGCCCGCACGAGCACCGTCACCTTCGTCGCACCCGTGGCCGGGCGCACCAAGCCCCACAGCGCCACGCCGTGCCTCTGCTTGGTCACCGTCAGCGGGATCGGCCAGCCAAAATAGAGCGGCTTGAGCGTCCCGCTGACGGACTCAAGGCCTGACTGGAAGCTGGCACCCGCTTCGGCCCCGCCCAGCGGGTCGTCTTTGAGCAGGTACTGGGAGAACGCCGCCACGCGGGGGTTGTTGTACGCGATGTGCTCTGCCATCGCGTCGTATTCGGCCTGCTTGGCAAGCGATACGCCGAGGATCTTGTTGGGGAAGCTCTGCACGCCGAACTCGGTCAGGTAGATCGGCACGCTCGCCGGGATCGCGTGCGCATTGGCGGCCAGGTTGAGGGCGCTCGACAACCGCGAGAGGGCGCCGATCGTGACGTTGTCGCGTTCGCCCGCCACGTTATTGCGTTCGCCAGGAACGTAATACGGGCCGGCGGGCCCACCTGGAAGCGTGTAAGCGTGGTGGGCGTAGCCCACCATCTGCAGCTCACTGCACGAGCCGGCTTTCTTGTACTTGGCGTTGAGGCACAGCGCTTCGCGCATGAACGCCAGCGGCGCCACCGGATGGTGCAGCGCCTTCGCGCCTTCCGTGCGCGGGCTGACCTTGTCGTAGCCGATCGGCGCGGTTTCGCCGAAGAGCACCCGCGGGTGCGCAAGCCCCGCCGCCTGCAGCCCCGCATAGCCGTACTGATACAGGGCGCGATAGATGCGCCCCGAGGCGGGCGTGCCGTTGGCGTTCCACTGCGGCATCAGGAAGACTGGCTCGTTGGGCTCGTTCCAGATCGCGAAGACTGAGACCTCGGAGCCGAACTCGTGACCGACCGCGGTCATGAATTCTTCGAAGTCCTTGGGGTCCGGGTGGGTGATGTACGGAGCTGTGTGGTTGGTGGTGGCCCAGCGCGGCGCGGGCGCGGTGACCGTCAACAGCACCGGCCAGCCCAGGCGCTTGGCTTCGGCGAGCAGCACCGCGTACTGGCCCCAGTTGTATGCGGCGGGATTGGTCGCTTCGAATTGCGGCGGCGTGGCGCTGGTGGGGGCGGGCGCGACGATTTCCCACTTGAGCTCGACGCGCAGCGCTTTGACGCCGAGGTGCTGCAGCTGTTCGAGCGCGTGCGGACGCGTGCTGGGATTCAGCAGCTCGGCGGAGCCCTCGAAGTATGTGATCTGGCTGTGCGACGCGAGCGCCCCGGGGACACAGGCGAAGCCGGCCAAAAGGACGATCGAGAGCAGCGAGAGCAGGAGAGTACGGGTTCTGGGCATGGTCGCTTGAGACACCTCAGCGCAGAGAAGGTTGCGGTGTTTGTAGCGTTCGGGCTCGTGAGCGCGCCGATCGCACCTGATGACATAGTCGAGACTGCAGCGGACGCGGAGGGTAACAGCCGCCCGCCGCTGCTCGTGCTCGCCCCGTTGCGCGCCTTCCTCGACGAGCACGGCCTCGGCGAAGGAGAGCTGCGCGCGACGCCGATCGGCGAGGGCCACTCGAACGTGACCTACCTGATCGAGCGCGGCGAGCGTGAGCTCGTGCTGCGCCGTCCTCCACGCCCGCCGCTGCCGCCGAGTGCGCATAACGTGCTGCGCGAGGCGCGGCTGCTGCGCGCCCTGCGGGACACGCCAGCGCGGGTGCCGGAGGTGCTGGCGGTGGGCGAAGACGAGGCAACGATCGGCGCGCCGTTCTATGTGATGGAGCGGGTCGAGGGCGAGGCAATCGTCACGGAGGTGCACGCGGCGATCGACACGCCGGCAGAGCACACGCGCATCAGCGAGCAGCTGATCGACGCGCTTGTGGAGATCCACGACGTCGACTGGCGCGCAGCCGGTCTGGAGGACTTCGGCAAGCCGACCGGCTACTTGGAGCGACAGCTGCGGCGCTTCGGCGGCCTGTGGGAGCTCAACAAGACGCGGGAGATCCCCGCGGTCGAGACCGTCGGGGCGTGGCTAGCCGAGCACATGCCGAATCCGAACCCACCCACCCAGGCGACGATCGTCCACGGCGACTACCGCCTCGGCAACACGATGTTCGCGCTGGACGCGCCCGTGCGGCTAACGGCGGTGCTCGACTGGGAGATGGCCACGATCGGCGATCCGCTCGCGGACATCGGCTACCTGTGCATGATGTGGGCCGAGCGGGGCGACCCCGAAGAGGGACTGCGTGCGGCGCTCGGCAACGTCACACGCGCGGAGGGCTTCAACACGCGTGAGGAGCTGATCGCCCGCTACGAGCAGCGCTCGGGGCGCTCGGTCGGCGACATCCGCTGGTACGTGACGCTCGCGCTGTGGAAGAGCGTGGTGTTCATGGAGGGCAACTACAAGCGCGCGATCGCGGGCACCACCGACGACCCATACCTGCGCCAGTTCGGCGACGGCGTGCTCGAGCTCGCCGGCCGGGCCGAAGAGGTGGCGCTCGGTGGCTGAGCCAGCCAACGAGCACAACGGCGATCGGCGCACCGCGCTGCTGATCGACTGGGGCGGGGTGCTCACGAGCGACCTGTTCGCATCCTTTCACGCGTACTGCCTCGCGGTGGGGCTGCCGCCCGAGGAGCTCGTACGGCGCTTCCGAACCGATCACGCCGCGCGCGAGCTGCTGGTCGCGCTGGAGACGGGCAAGCTCGATGAGCAGGCGTTCGAGCTGCAGTTCGCGACGCAGCTCGGCGTCGAGCCCGACGGGCTGATCGACGGTCTGTTCTCGGGCGTGCACCCGGACACGGCGATGGTGGGAGCCGTGCGCAGCGCACGCGAAGCGGGCGTGCGCACGGCGCTCGTGTCCAACTCGTGGGGCGTGCACCGCTACCCGCGCGAGCTGTTCGGCGAGCTGTTCGACGGCGTCGTCATCTCCGCCGAGGAGGGCATCCGCAAGCCCTCGCGGCGAATGTACGAGCTCGGCGCCGAGCGCGCCGGCGTGCCGGCTGAAGAGTGCGTGTACGTCGATGATCTTCCCCTCAACCTCGCCCCCGCGAAGGAGCTGGGGATGGCGGTCGTGCACCATACGAGCGCCAAGACCACGATCCCTCAGCTCGAGCGGCTACTCGGCGTGCCGCTTGCCGGATAGACCGCGCAAGCGACGAAGTCGCGTAACACCATTGCTATACGCACCTCCGGGGACAACATACATACACTCGCCGCAAAGTGCGTATACCATCGCTATACGCACTCCCCTGATGCAACACACACGCGCCGCAGCAGCGCCCGTATAACTATCGTGATACGAGCTCCCGAGTGCGACATATGTAGGCCCACAGCGGCAGTGCCCTGAACCGGTCGGTCAGTCCCTTTTGCCACGCCCGTACAGCAGCTTGAACATGCCCGCGAGCATCTTCGAGGTGCGCGACTTGTACGGGTACATGAAGAGTTCCTTCTTCATGGCCAGTTTCGCGGTAACGACGATCGCCTGCTGGGAGCAGTACTTGCGGATGCCGCCGGCGCCGTGGCGCGAGCCGAGCCCGGAGGCCTTGACGCCGCCCATCGGCAGCTCCAGAGCGGTGTAGTTGATCATCGCGTCGTTGACGTTGGCGGCGCCCGCTTCGATGCGCCGGGCGATCGCCTCGCCGCGCGCGGCGTCGCGTGAGAACACGGAGGCGCCGAGGCCGTAAGGCGAGTCGTTGGCGAGGCGCACCGCCTCGTCGGCGTCGGCGACCTTCATGATCGGCAGCGTAGGCCCGAAGGTCTCCTCGGTCATGCACTTCATCGTGTGGTCGACGTCGACCAGCACCGTCGGTTCAAAGAAGCGGCCGGGGCCGGGCACCTGCTGGCCGCCGGTGAGCACGCGCGCGCCCTTCTGCACGGCGTCTGCAACGTGGTCCTTGATCGTGTCGAGCTGCGGCGGGAACGTGATCGCGCCGACCTCAACGGTGCCAAAGCCGCCGTCGGGAGAGCCGACCCGAAGGGCACGCACCTTCTCGGTGACCTTGGCGACAAACTCATCGTAGACGGGCTCCTCGACGTACACGCGCTCGATCGAAATGCACGTCTGGCCGGCGTTCTGCATCGAGAAGTACGCCGCGAAGTTGGCGGCGCGCTCCAGGTCAGCGTCGGAGAGCACGATCATCGGGTCCTTGCCACCAAGCTCCAGCGAGGCAGGGATCAGTCGCCTGGCGGCAGCCTCGGCCACCTTCCTGCCAGTCTTGGTCGAGCCGGTGAACATGATCATGTCGACGTGCTCAACGAGCGCCGCTCCGGTCGCGCCGCGCCCGGTGGCGATCTGAAGGACACCCTCGGGCAGACCGCACTCGCGCAGCCCTTCGGCCATCAGCAGCGAGGTCAGGGGAGTGACCTCAGACGGCTTGAGGATCACGCTGTTGCCGGCCATCAGCGCGGGGATGCAGTCGCCGAAGGAGTTCGTCAGCGGGTAGTTCCACGGCCCGATCACGCCGATCAGCCCCAGCGGGCGATAGCGCAGGATCAACTTCTTGCCCTTGACGAGCACCTGGCTCGACTTGACCGACTCGTCGGCGAGGTACTCGGGCCCATGCTTCGCCCAGAAGCCAAACGCGTTGCCGGCGTAGCCGATCTCCGCAAGGCTCGCGTCCTCGTAGGTCTTGCCCGTCTCCGAGACGATCGTCTCGGTCACGCGCTGCGCGTTGTCCATCAACCACTTCTGCGCGCGCGACAGCACACGCGCGCGACCGTCGAAGCCATACGCCTCCCACTCCGGCTGCACCCTGCGCCCGCGCGCGGCCATCTCCGCGACAGCCTCAGCGCCGAGGTCGGGGACCGTGCGGACGGTCTCGCCCGTGGCGGGGTTCTCGACCGGGATCTCACCGCTGGGCGGGACCTCGACCTGAATCTGCTCGTCCGCCTGCGCGGCGTCGCCGTTGGTCTCGAGGATCTCCTGCTCGACGTGCTGCTCAACGCTCGCCATCAGATGCACTCTCCCCTGCTCGTAGCCGTGTAAGAGAAGAGTACTCCTTGCTCGCGTGCTGCCTGGCGTGGATTGGCTGTCCGGCCAGTGCATGCACTGGCCGGAGGGGCCGCACATGTGCGGCCCCTGGAACGGCCGCATGCGGCCGTTCTGGCCAGGCCGCATGCGGCCTGGCTCGGGCGGCGCATGCGCCGCCCGGAATGCTCGGACAGCTCAATCAAGCATGCGACGCCCGGCGTCAGTCGGTGATCTCGATCGAGGCGATGCCGATCGGCTCCGACGGGCGATCGCCGCCGTCGGTGGGGACCGCCTCGAGCTTGTCGACGACGTCCATGCCGTCGGTCACCTGGCCGAAGACCGTGTGCTTGCCGTCCAGCCACGGTGCGGCCTTGGTGGTGACGATGAAGAACTGCGAGCCGTTGGTGTCCGGCCCAGCGTTGGCCATCGCGAGCGCGCCGCGCACCACCTTGTGTGGGTTGATCTCGTCCTCGAAGGTGTAGCCCGGGCCGCCGGTGCCCGTGCCCTGCGGGCAGCCGCCCTGGATCATGAAGTCTTTGATGACGCGGTGGAAGGTCAGCCCGTCGTAGAAGCCCTCGCCGGCTAGCTTGCGGAAGTTCTCGACTGTCTTGGGCGCGTCCTCATCGAACAGCTCGAAGACGATCGGGCCTTCTGTTGTCTGCATCGTCAGGGTGGACATGCCCCCTACCTTACCTTCACGCGCTCGAGGCTGACCGACTGGCCGCCCAGGGGCCGCCCGTTCAGCGCCTCGATCACGCGCTCGGCCTCGCTTTCGGGCACCGACAGGAACGAGAAGCGGTCGAGCACGAGCACGTCGCGCACCGCCTCGCCGTCGAGCCCAGCGGAGGAGGTCACCGAGGCGACGATGTCGGCCACGCTCAACCCCGCCGCGCGGCCACCGCCGAGCACCAGCTTGGCGTACGGCTCTTGCTCGTCGCGCCGGGAGATGCGCGGCTTGGAGTGCCTGCGCGGGCGCTCGCGCACCGGCGTCGGCGCGGCCACCGCGCCCTGCTCCCACTGCGCGATGTGCGTGCCGATGTGGCGTTCGATCGCCTCCAGCTCGCGCTTCTGGCGATCCTCGACGAACGTGATCGCGCGGCCCGACCGCCCCACGCGCCCGGTGCGCCCGATGCGGTGCACGTACGTGTCGGGGCTGGTGGGCACGTCATAGTTGACGACGAGCGTGACCGTCGAGATGTCAAGGCCGCGCGCGGCCACATCCGTGGCCACGAGGATCGGCACGCGCCCGCCCTTGAACGCGAGCATCACGCCGTCGCGCGAGCCCTGTGACATGTCGCCATGCAGCGCCCGCACGTTCATGCCGCGGTCGCGCAGCGTGCGAAACAGCTGCTCGCAGCGGATCTTCGTGCGCACGAACACGATCGCCTGCTGGCCTTCGGCTTCGCCCTTCGATCCCATCTCAGCTCTGAGCACCTCGACGAGCTTGTCGGGCTTGGCCTTCGTCTCGACCGGGAGCTGGAACTGCGCGACCGTATCGATCGTGAGCGTCTCCGCCTCGACCTGGATGATCGTCGGGTCGTACATGTAGCGGTCGGCCAGCGCGCGGATCGGCGGCGGCATCGTCGCCGAGAACAGCGCCGTCTGGCGGCTGGAGGGCGTCAGCGAGAGGATTTTCTCGACGTCCTCCAGGAAACCCAGGTCGAGCATCTCATCCGCCTCATCGAGCACCACGAAGCGACAGTCGTGCAGCACCAGCGAGTGGCGCGAGATCAGGTCGAGCACGCGCCCAACCGTCCCCACCACCACGTGCCCGCCGGCGCGGAGTTGTGCCTGCTGGGTGCGAATGGGGGCGCCGCCGAACACCGCCACCACGTCGATGCCGCTGTGCGCGCCGTATGTGCGCAGCGCCTGCGTCACCTGGATGCACAGCTCGCGCGTGGGCGTCAGCACGAGCGCCTGCACGACCTGCTCGCTCGGGTCCAGGTAGTCCATGATCGGCAGCCCGAACGCGGCCGTCTTACCGGTGCCCGTCTGCGCCTGGCCGATCACGTCGCGGCCCTCCAGCAGCGCCGGGATCGCCTGCTCCTGGATCGGGCTCGGCGACTCGTAGCCGACGTCGCGCAGCGCCTGCTGGGTTGACTCGGACAGCCCGAGATCGGCAAATGACTTGGCCATGACCGTGGACATGGAGCTTAGGCGGCCGGGTCGAGCAACAGCTTGCCGGTCGTACGCCGCGCACGCAGATCGATCTGCGCCTGGGCCGCCTGCGATAGCGGATACGTCTGCCCTACGACCGCGCGCAGCTCGCCGCCGGCGGCACGGGCGAACAGGTCCGCGAGCGCTTGCGCGAACATCCCCGGCCGCGTAAGGCAGTGGAACAGATAGAAGCCGACGACCGCGCGCGAGTGGCGCAGCAGTGAGCCCGTGCGCACCTCGTTTGGCTCGCTCGTCGCGATCCCGCAAACGACGATCCGCCCGAACGGCGCCAGCGCTTTGTAGGAGGCGTCGAACACCGCGCCGCCGGACATGTCAAAGACGACATCCAGCTCGCGGCCGCCGTTGGCCTCAACCAGACGCTCGGTCAAGCCCTCCGGCTCGGGGTCGATCGCGACGTCCGCGCCCAGCTCGAGCGCCAGCGCGTGCTTGGCCTCGCTCGAGGCTGTCGCGATCACGCGGCCGGCGCCCAGCGCACGACCGAGTTGCACCGCGATCGAGCCGACGCCGCCGGCGGCGCTGTGGACGACGACGCTCTCGCCGTCGGCCACGCGCGCGGAGGTCCGATACAGGTGCCACGCGGTCGTCCCCTGGATGATCAGCGCGAGCGCCGTGCCGTCGTCGATCGCGTCTGGGATCGGGAACACGCGGTCCGTCGGCGCGATCGCAAACTCGGCGTAGCCACCGCTACCGACCAGCGCAACCACGCGCTCGCCTGTGTCCACGCGCACCCCCGCCACCTCGCCGCCCGGCACCAGCGGCAGCGTCGCCTGCTGCACGTAGGAGTTCGTGCGAGTGTGCGTGTCAGCGAAGTTCAGGCCCGCGCGCGTGACCCTGATCAGCGTCTCATCCGGGCCCGGCTGCGGGGTGGGCAGCTCGGCGAGCTTCAGCACCTCCGGGCCTCCGAACT
Source organism: uncultured Solirubrobacteraceae bacterium (assembly GCA_963735615.1). Taxonomy (GTDB): domain Bacteria; phylum Actinomycetota; class Thermoleophilia; order Solirubrobacterales; family Solirubrobacteraceae; genus Palsa-744. The sequence continues at coordinate 253,097 of CAVTLO010000003.1, read as the reverse complement.
CGGTCATCTGGATCGCTCGCATCCCCGCCGAGGCTATCGGAGTCGTGAGCGCGCCCCCGCTCGACGGCCGCCCTGCCACTCCTCGACACCGGCCCCGCCCGCGCCAGTCGCGCAGGACACCGGTCGCCGGCGGCGTGCTCTAAGGTGCGCGCCCATGTCCATCACCGTGGTCGGATCGATCGCATACGACACCGTCAAGACGCCGTTCGGCGAGCGCCAGAGGATGCTCGGCGGCGCGGCCGTGCACTTCGCCCTCGCCGCGTCCTTCTTCGACGATGTGCGCGTCGTCGGGCCAGTCGGCGAGGACTTCGGCGAGGAGCAACTGCAGGTGATGCGCGCCCGCGGCGTCGACGTGTCCGACATCGAGCGCGTCAGCGGCGGCAAGACATTCTTCTGGCACGGCGAGTACGGCTGGGATCTGAACTCGCGCGAGACGCTCGACACGCAGCTGGGGGTGTTCGAGGACTTCTCGCCGAAGCTGTCCGAACGCTCGCGCTCCAGCGACGTGCTGTTCCTGGCCAACATCCAGCCCGATCTGCAGCACGACGTGCGCAGCCAGCTGCCGCACGCGCGCTTCGTCGCGCTCGACTCGATGAACCTGTGGATCGACATCGCGCGCGACTCGCTCGTGCGCGCAATCGCCAGCGTCGACTGCGTGATCCTCAACGACGCCGAGCTACGCCAGCTCACCGGCATGCCGAACCTCGTCGCAGCAGCACGCGAGATCTTCTCCTGGTCGCCCTCGCCGTCGGCCTCGGCCGAGGGAATCCGCGGGCCCAGCGTCGTCATCGCCAAGCAGGGCGAGTACGGCGCCGCGCTGATCACCCGCGATGACTTCTTCGCGCTGCCCGCGTATCCGCTCGAGAGCGTCATCGACCCCACGGGCGCCGGCGATACCTTCGCCGGCGGGCTCGTCGGCTACATCGCCGCCCATCCCGACGAGCAGCTCTCCGACGAGCTGCTGCGACGCGCGATGGCGCACGCGACCGTGCTCGCGTCGTTCAACGTCGAAGAGTTCGGGACCGAGCGCATGCAGCGCCTCACCGGGCCGGAGATCGTCGCGCGCATCACCGAACTGCGCGCGATGACCCAGTTCAGCGGCGCGCCGCTGCAGCTACGCGGCTGATCCGGGGCTTGTACGGAGCCGCCGCCGGGTATACGATCGAGCGACGTGACAACTTGGACGTTCATCTGGCTGATGGTCATCCTGAAGGTCCCGATCGTGGCGCTGTTCCTGATCGTGCGCTGGGCCGTCCGCCAGACGCCTGAGACCGAGCTGGGCATCGACGACGGTGGCATCGGCCCGCTTACGCGGCCGCGGCACCCGCACCGGGCTGGTGGGGGCGGATCCCGACTGCCACGCTCGCCACGGCGCGGCCCGCACAGAGACGCTGCGCCTACAGCACCCGCGCGCGTGCGCACCCTCGCCCAGCGTCAGCGCCTGCCGCACTGCTGATGCCCGCGCAGGAGACGCTCACCGTCACCGACAACCGCACGGGCCGCAGCTACGAGCTGGCGATCCAGGACGGCACGGTGCGCGGGATGGACCTGAGGCAGGTCAAGACCGACGAGCAGGACTTCGGGCTGATGGTCTACGACCCCGCGTACATGAACACGGCCTCGTGTCGCAGCTCGATCACGTACATCGACGGCGACGCCGGCATCCTGCAGCACCGTGGCTACCCGATCGAGCAGCTATGCGAGCACTCGAGCTACCTCGAGGTCGCCTACCTGCTGATCAACGGCCGGCTCCCCACGCAAACCGAGCTGACGGGCTGGGTCGACGAGATCACGATCCACACGTTCGTGCACGAGAACGTCAAGGACTTCATGCAGGGCTTCCGCTACGACGCTAACCCGATGGGGATGCTCGTGGCCTCCGTGGGCGCGCTCTCGACGTTCTACCCGGACGCCAACAAAATCCACGAGGAGCGCACGCGCGCGATGCAGATCATCCGGCTGCTGGCGAAGATGCCGACGCTGGCCGCGTTCGCGTTCCGCCACAACATGGGTCAGCCGTACGTCTACCCCGACAACGACCTCGCCTACGCCGGCAACTTCCTGGGGATGATGTACAAGATGACCGAGCTCAAATACGAGCCCGATCCTCGCCTGGAACGCGCGCTGGATGTGCTGTTCATCCTGCACGCCGACCACGAACAGAACGCCTCAACCAGCGCCGTGCGCTCTGTCGGCTCCACGCAGGTGGACCCCTACTCGGCGGTCGCCGCCGGCGTCGCCGCGCTGTACGGGCCGCTACACGGCGGTGCCAATGAGCAGGCGCTAAGGATGCTCGCGCGGATCGAGAAGGTCGAGAACATCCCCGACTTCCTCGAGGGCGTCAAGGCCGGCAACGAGCGCCTGATGGGCTTTGGCCACCGCGTCTACAAGAATTACGACCCGCGCGCGCGGATCATCCGCAAATACCTCGACGACGTGTTCGAGGTGCGCGGCAAGAGCCCGCTGCTAGAGGTTGCCACCGAGCTCGAGAAACGCGCGCTCGACGACGAGTACTTCACCTCGCGCAAGCTCTACCCCAACGTCGACTTCTACTCCGGCTTGATCTACGAGGCGCTCGGCCTGCCCGTCGCGATGTTCCCCGTAATGTTTGCCATCGGGCGCACCAGCGGCTGGATCGCGCAGTGGAAGGAGATGGTCGAGGACCCCGAGCAGAAGATCGCCCGCCCACGCCAGATCTACACCGGCGAGCGCGATCTCGACTACGTGCCGATTGGCGAGCGCGGCTAGCGGGCCGCGTGAAGCGCAGATTGCGGATTCCGTCCCCTTCTTCTGCGACTATGAAGATGCATCAATGATGAAGTTTTGGTCGGCTCTCGTACGGCGAAAGAGCCCCTGGGCTCTGCAATCCATCAAGGAAGCTAGCTTTGCGGGGGCCGACCGTAGCGTTTCTAGTAGTAGTTGACGTCGCCTCGCTTCCAGACATCGAACTCGCTTCGGATCTTCAGCGAGATAAGGCTGTGAGAGCGATCGTCGGCCCTCTCCCACTTGCGCTGGATCGCCCAAGTGCAGTAGTCGGCAACCTGAAGACAAGGATCGCTGTCCGCTGGCCAGAACGCGACCCGGTGAGATCGACACGGCGACAGCTGCCTGACGACGTCATCCACAGCCGTGTGCAGCGCCCCACGGGCCTTTTTAGTCCCGAGACTGGAGGCTGCTACGAATAGTCGATCCGAGGCGTCAATGAGACGGGCAAGGTGTTTGAAGTGGAGATACCAGGCCATCTTGTAAAGATGCGCTTCACTCCGTAGATGCAACTGCGCCTTGGACTTCTCGAGAATGGTCGCGTCGACCCAGCAGTCCATACCGGATAGCAGCGCAAACACCTCGTCGCGAACTGCCTGCGGGTCTTCAGTGGCGTGAAAGACGCGATCCAGGTGAAGGCCCCTCCACCCGAGGTCGCGCCGCAGCGCGAGCAGAGCATCCCCTATCTCGCAATGGTTGGAAGCGATGGTACAGAGGATGAAGTAGCGCGACGCCCCTGAGCCTCGTGAGAAATCGAAGTTGCCCGCCTCGTCAGCGAATACATAGTGATCGGCCACCGGTCGAGCACTTCAATACCGCCGGCAGCAAGTCCTCCATTCAGGACGGAGAAATTTTAGTTGACAGCACTGTTCAGGATCAGGGTCCGAGCGCGACCATATGGCTGTGGGGGAGCACTACAGCACCAGCGTCGCGCCGTGGCGGCTCAGCCACTCGCGGTCTTCGCGGTAGCCCGGCCAGCGCCGCTCCAAGAGCGCCCAGAAGCGCGCTGAGTGGTCGAGGATCTCCAGATGGCAGACCTCGTGCCAGACGACGTATTCGAGTACACGCTCGGGTGCGAGCAGCAACCGCCAGTTGAAGCTCATTCGGCCACTCGCCGAGCACGAGGCCCAGCGCGTGCGCTGGGCGCGGATGTCCAGCTTGCTGTACGGAGTGCCGGCGAGCTCGGTGGCACGATCGAGGCGCGGCGCGATCTCCGCGCGCGCGGCGCGGCGGTAGAAGCGCTCGAGCGCCGGGCGAGGCTCACCTTCGGGCACCAGCAGCCGCCCGCCTTCACGGTGCACGCGCTGGCGGCCGGGCTGCGGGACCAGCTCCAGGGCTTCATCCAGATACGGGACGGTTCCGCCTCGCGCGGCGATCCGCGCGAGCACCCGCTGGGCATCCTCGAGGCGACGCTCGATCCACGGGCGCAACTCGCTGACAGCGGCTGCTGCGGCGCGCTCGGGCGTGCGGGCCGGGAGCACGACCTCAACGCCCGTGTGGGCATGGACGTTGACGCGAATCCGCCGCGCCCGGCTGGAGCGCCGGATTGTGTAGGGGATTTCTCGCGCGCGCTGCTCGGGCACGTAGCGGAGGGTACGCGCCCGACCGGGCGAGCCCGTGCGCGTCCCTCGCCGACCCAAGCAACACATACGCTTGCGCGGTGAAATCCCCGGAGCAGAGCCGCGCCGCCACCGCCACACAGACATTCGACGAGGAGCTGCTGCTATGGCTGGGAGACGAGCCGCCGGCGGTGCGTGCCGCGGACTCCGAGCGCATCCACGACATCGCCGCCGAGCTGGCCAGCGGCTTCGACGCGCTCGCCGGGGTCACGCGCGCCGTCACCGTGTTCGGCTCGGCGCGCACTCCGGCGGAGCATCCAGACTACGCGCTCGCGCGCGAGCTTGGCGCGTGCCTGGGCCACGCCGGCTATGCGGTGATCACTGGCGGTGGGCCCGGGATCATGGAGGCCGCCAACCGCGGCGCGCGCGACGCGGGCGCGCTGTCGATCGGCTGCAACATCGAGCTCCCGCACGAGCAGGCGCTCAACCCGTATGTCGACATCGGGCTGCGCTTCCGTCACTTCTTCGCCCGCAAGGTGATGTTCGTCCGCTACGCCTGCGCGTTCGTGATCTGCCCCGGAGGCTATGGCACGCTAGACGAGCTGTTCGAGTGCCTGACGTTGATCCAGACGCAGACGATTCGCCACGTCCCCGTCATCCTCGTGGGCGAAGGCGAGTGGGACGGGCTGCTGCAATGGCTGCGCTCGCATGCGCTTGCCGACGGGCGCATCGACGCCAAGGATCTCGAGGTGATGCACCAGGTCAGCCAGCCGTCGCGGGTGTGCGCGATCGTCGACACCGCACACGCGCGCCAGCGCGCCTACGGGCTGTCGGTCCGGGCGCGGTCATAATCGGTCGGCGATGACCAAGTCCCGGGTCAAGCTGCCGCGTGGGCTGCGCGGCGTCTACGAGGTCTACCTCAACGGCGTGCCCCAGCAACTGGGCGTCGACTACACGGTGCGCGAAGGCGCGCTGGTATTCGAGCGCGAGCTGCGCAAGGACAGGATCAGCGGCTGGCGCTGGTTCCTGGGTGCGTGGGGCGTGGGCACCTACCGCCAGAACGACTCGGTCGACGTCCGCTACGAGGCCGCCGACGGCTCACCGCGCGTCGCCGAGGGACTTGAGATCGAGCCGGGATAGAGGGTGGCGCAGCCGGCCGCAGGCCGGCCAGCCGGGCCCCTCTTCACTCGGTCATCGGCCTTCTCCCACGGTTTGACAAGCTTCAGCGCGCTGAGGATCGCGCGCGTGGCGGGTGAGCGGTTGAGCGTGTAGAAGTGGATGCCCGGCGCGCCGGCGGCGAGCAGCTCAGCGCATTGGAGCGTCGCGTACGCGACGCCGAAGTCGAGCACCGCCTCGGGGTCTTCCCCGCGCGCGTGCAGCTCACGACGCAGGTCGTCGGGGATCGAGGAGCCGCACAGGCTGGCCATGCGCTCGACCTGGCCGACGCGCGTGATAGGCATGATCCCGGGGATGATCGGGACCTCGATCCCGGCGGCGCGCGCGCGGGCGATGAAGTCGAAGTACACGGCGTTGTCGAAGAACAGCTGCGTGATCAGGAAGTCCACGCCCGCGCGCACCTTCTCCGCCAGGTGTTCAAGGTCAGCCTCAGGGCTCGTCGCGTGGATGTGCGTCTCTGGGAAACACGCTGCACCAATGGCAAACGGGTAGCCGCCCGCGATGAGCGCTACCAACTCGCTCGAGTACTCCAGCCCGCCATCCGTCTTAATCCAAACGTCCTCGCCCGCCGGCGGATCGCCACGCAGCGCGAGCACGTTGTCGATGCCCGCGTCCTGCATCTCGGCGAGCGTCGCCTGCAGCTCCGGGACAGTCGCGCCGACGCACGTGAAGTGCGCCATCGCCTCCAGGCCATACTCCTCGCGGATCCGCTTGACGATCTCGATCGTCTTCTCCCTGGTGGAACCACCCGCGCCATAGGTGACCGACACGAACGCTGGATCGAGCGTCCGCAGCTCGGCGAGCGCCGTGTACAGATTCTGCTCGCCCTCCTCGGTTTTCGGCGGGAAGAACTCGAACGAGAAGACCGGGGTCGGCGGGTCCTGGTTCGCGAGGATTCGATCGATGCGCATCCCCGTGATTATGCAGTCCAGCGCTCGGGCTCCCCCACCTCGGAGGATGCGCCGGGGATGCGCCGAACCTCGCCGAGCGCGTGCAGGTGGGTGAGGTAACAGAGGATCTTCGACAGCAGCCAGTGCGCGTTCTGCTGGGAGAGCGAGTCGCCGTAGACGTGCGGGACGAGCTCGAAGACCGTCAACTCGCGCCCGTCGAGCGCCTCGCGCACGCGCGTCAGACGTTCGTCCACGAGCGCACGGTTGCCCTGGATGTGGGTATGCACGTCGGCGAACGTGCGACCGTGCCCGGGCAGGCACAGGCGCGCGCCCAGGCGCTCGACGACGCCCAGTGAGCCGAGAAATTCGCCGACTGGGTCGGGCGAGTAGCCGAAGTCGAAGTACAGCGAGATGCGCCCGAGCAGGTGATCGCCGGAGACGAGCAGGCGGCGCTCGGGCTGGAACATGCACACGTGCGAGGGCGAGTGTCCGGGCGTCTCGTACACGATCCAATCGCCGAGATCCGTGCCGATGCTGACGCCGCCCAGCAGCTCACGGTCGGGCACGATCGGCCCGGCGATGCCCGATCCGCGCGAGCTGCGCTCGGCGGCGTAGCGGCGCAGCGGCTCCTCCGGAACGCCGCTCTGGCGCGCGATCTCGATGCGCCGCTCGAACACCGAATCGGGATCCTCGATCATGCGGGTGAGGTGCTCGTGGTTGGGGTGCATCCACACCTCGCATCCGGCGCGCTGCACGATTGCGCCAGCCTGCCCGCAGTGGTCAGTGTGCGCGTGGGTGCACACGACCAGTCGCGTCTGCTCCAGGCGCAGATTGCACATGTCCAGCGCGCGCTCCAGGTGCGAGAGCGAGTCCGCGTCGTGCATACCCGTGTCGAACAGCACGAAGCCGTCGCCGCGCGCGACTGCCCAGGCGTTGCAGTGGGGTACGCCCGGCCACGGCAGCGGCAGGCGCAGCCGGAAGAGCCCGGGGAGCACGCGCTCGCCGCGCCCCAGCTCGCGCTTGCTCCGCACATCTGGCATGGGGCGCAGACTAGACTAAGGCTGTTCAGCGGCGTAAAGGAGGCGGCATGGCCGATCGGGAGAGTGCGAGCGAGGCGAGCACGAAGGTGCAGGAGGTAGCCGCAAACATGCAGCAGGCGGCGGCGACGCGCAAACGTATCTCGGGGAACAAGGCCGAGGCGGTCGCGCGGCGCTATTTCGCAGCGATCGACGCGCGTGAACTGGAGTTCGCGGTCTCGCTGTGGGCCGCGGGCGGCCGCGAGAACGTGCGCGGCCAGGTCGACGTGCTCGCGCCGGAGGGCGTGCGCGCGTTCATCGGCGAGCTGATTGGGGCGCTGCCCGACCTGAGCATGCAGGTCGTCTCGACCACCTCCGAGGGCGATCGCTGCGGCGTGCAGTGGCGCCTGACCGGCACGTTCGCGGGTCCCGGAAGCTTCGGCGGTGTCGCGCCCACCGGCTCTCCAGTCGAGCTTGAAGGCTTCGACCTGATCACTGTGCGCGACGGGCTACTCGTGAGCAACGACGCGTTCGCCGACAGCATGACCTTCGCTCGTCAGATCGGGCTGATGCCGCCGCAGGGCTCAAGCGCGGAAGCGCGGATGGCGCAGGCGTTCAACGCCAAGACACGGCTGAGCGCGCGCCTCGGCGCCGGCGAGGCCGAGCTGGTCGCCGAAGGCGTATGGATCGTGCAGGGCCAGCCAGGGCGCTGCAACGTGTACCTACTCGAGGACGACGCCGGCGTGACGCTGTTCGACGCCGGCGCACGCACGATGACGCGCGCGGTCGCGAGCGCCGGCGCCAAGCTTGGCGGCATCCGTCGGGTGGTGCTCGGCAACGGCCACACCGACCACCGCGGCACCGCGCCCGCGCTCGGCGTGCCCGTCCTGTGCCACCCAAACGAGGTGCAGGACGCCGAGGGCAGCGGCGGCTTTCGCTACTGGCCGCACGGTCTGGCCGGGCTGCCGACGCCGCTGCGCCAAGCCCACCGCCTGCTGCACCGCTACGCGTGGGACGGCGGGCCTGTGCAGATCGCGGGCACGGTCAGCGAGGGAGACGAGCTGGCGGGCTTTCGCGTGATCGAGCTCCCCGGCCACGCCCCCGGTCAGATCGGCCTGTGGCGCGAGTCAGACCGCCTGGCGCTGACCAGTGGCTGCTTCCACACGCTCGACATGTGGGGCCGCGACTGCGCACCGCGCCTACCCGAGCACCTGTACAACTTCGACACCGCGCAGGCGCGCGCGAGCCTGCGCAAGCTCGCAGCGCTCGAGCCTGCGGCCGCGTGGCCGGGTCACGCCAAGGCCGTAACGGGCGACGTGCGCAGCCAGCTCGAACGGGCCGCCGACGCGAGCTGAACGGTGGGCAGGCGCGGGCGCCGGCAGCGCGCCGAAACGCTCGCCGCGCCGAATAACGACTACACCGACGCGGAGGGCAACGTGCTGACGCTGCGCGGGTCGCTCACCCCTGGGGCACGACGCGAGTATGCGCAGGCGCTCGCGGTGGCGCCGGGGCGAGCGGCTGCCACGCAGGAGGACGCCCGGCAACGAGCTGGCGAGCTGCTGTTTGAGCGGCTGGCCGTGCGTTGGGTCATCGCTGGCGCACCGATCGAGCGCCAGCGCGAGCTACTCGCGCGGCTTCGGGTCGCGTCGGTAGAGGAGCGCGCGTTCGTGCGCGAGGCGCTGCGGAGACACTGCGCGGAGTGGTTTCCGGACGTGCAGGCGCCGTGATCCGGTTGGGCTCCGCATATATCCGCCGTGAGGTCTAATCCCCAGCCAACTCCAGCCGCGGCCCCTGCCCACCACCCGCCGCCACGAACCGCGCAGTAGCCGGGCTGAGCACGAACTCCAGCACCTCTCCCCCCTCGCCCCGCACCTCCAGCCGCCGCCCCTCCTCGTGTACCGCCACGACGACGCCGGTCTCAAACCCCCCGCCGAAGTGCGCGATCCGCGCAGGCGCGCCAACCCGGGGCACCGGCCGAGAGGGACCAAGCATCCCCGCATGGTATGCGCGCGTAAAGGACGCCGGGCCGCGCACGCGTGGCCCGGCGGTCCCCCGGCCGCCGCTCGATCCCGCTTCCTTCCGCCCCCGCCGCCTTCGCTACCGTGCGTCCGACAATGCGCCGCACAAAGATCGTCGCCACCATCGGCCCCGCCTCGCGCGAGCCGGAGACGCTGATCCGCATGATCGAAGCGGGTATGGACGTCGCGCGTCTGAATTACTCGCATGGAACGCTCGACGAGCACGCCGAGACCGTCCGCCGCCTGCGCGATGCCGCCGGTCGCGTCGGGCGCCCGATCGCGATCCTCCAGGACCTACCGGGCCCCAAGCTGCGCATCGGCCCGCTGCGCGAGGACGTCGTCGAGCTCACCCCCGGCGAGCGGCTGACGTTCTCCTGCGGCGATGGCGACCGCGAGGGCGACGCCCACGAGATGAGCATCTCCTGGGCAGGGCTCCCGGGCGCGGTGGAGGATGGCTCGATCCTGTACCTGGCCGACGGCTCTGTGCGCCTGCGCGTCGTCGACGTGCGCGCCGGCGACTGCGAGGTGGACGTCGAGATCGAGATTGGAGGAGCGGTCGCCTCGCGCCAGGGGCTCAACATCCCCGGGCCTGTGTCCTCGCTACCGGCAGTGCCCGAGGAGGACCTGCACCTGCTCGCGCACGGCGAGTCGATCGGCGTGGACATGGTCGCGCTGTCGTTCGTGCAGTCCCCGGAGGACGTCGAATCGGTGCGCGACCACACGCGCCTGCCGCTGATCGCGAAGATGGAGAAGCCGGAGGCGGTCAAGCGCGCCGCCGAGATCCTCGCGGCTGCCGACTGCGTAATGGTCGCGCGCGGCGACCTCGGCATCGAGCTGCCAATCGCGCAGGTCCCGATCGTGCAGAAGCAACTGCTCGAGCTCGCCGGCTGGATGGCGCGCCCGTCGATCACCGCGACGCAGATGCTCGACTCGATGGTCAGCTCCTCGCGCCCGACCCGCGCGGAGGTCGCCGACGTCGCCAACGCGATCCTCGACGGGACCGACGCGGTGATGCTCTCGCAGGAGACCGCCGTCGGCGCCTACCCAGTCGAGGCCGTCGCGATGATGGCCGCCGTCGCCGTGCAGGCCGAGTCGATCGCCCCGTACGAGCGCTGGAATCAGCTGCGTGTGCGCCGCACCCACTCGGACCCCGCTTACACGATCGCCCACAACCTCTGCGACGCCGCCCGCGAGTTGCGCCTGGATGCGCTCGTCATCCCGACGCTGTCCGGCCGCTCGGCGCGCCTGGTCTCCGCGCACCGCCCCACCGTTCCGATCTACGCGCTCTCCCCCGGGAAAGAGACGGTCAGGCGCTGCGGCTTGATGTGGGGCGTGCAGGCCGCGTCGATGCCCCGCCACGAGACGACCGAGGCGCTGATCGCGGACTCCGCACGGCGCGTGGTCGAGCTCGGCTGGTGCGAGCGCGGACAGCGTGTGGGGATCACCGCCGGGCTGCCCTCCGGACGGCCCGGTACCACCAGCCTCTTCCAGATCCAGGTGTTGTAGATCCATCGCAGGCCAATCGGTGCCCTACGATCCCTGACCGTCGCTCAGTCGGCGCCGCCGTACCCGAACGCGTCTTAGCCAATGCCAGCAGCACTCGACGGCGGCTTGCCCGCGGTCTCGGACCCTCCACTGACACCCAGCGTGCCCGATCCGGCCGCACGCGAGATCGGGTCGCCGCCCGACCCTCGCAAGATGTAAGCGCAGCCGACGGCGATCAGCGCGCCGGCGAGCGGCCCGAGCACGTACACCCAGTAGCCGTTGAAGTCGCCGCTCACAAGCGCCGGGCCGAACGAGCGCGCCGGGTTCATCGAGGTGCCGCTGACGGGCGCCGACCACAGGCCGGCGAGCGCGATGTAGCCGCCGACCCCCAGCGCGGCGACGCGGCCGACATTCTGGGCTGCAGAGGCGGTCCCCAGGATCACGCTGACGAGCGATGCGGTCAACACGATCTCCATCAGCAGCGCCTGCCAGTCGTGGTAGCCAGCGCCGGGCAGCGTCGCGCCGAGATGCTGGACGTCGCCGAAGACGGCATCGAGGAACAGACACGCCAGGGCGGCGCCCAGGAGTTGGACGACGATGTAGGCGGGCACGCGCTTCCACGGGAAATCCCGGCGCAGCGCGAACGCGAGCGACACCGCCGGGTTCAGGTGAGCGCCGGAGACAGCGCCCATGAACAGGATGATCGCCATCACCATCAACCCCGGCGCGACCACGGCCGCGGCCAGGCTGATCTTGCCCTCGCCGTGCAAGATGCCGCCCCCGGCGGCGACGAGCACCAGCATGAACGTCCCCAGCATCTCCGAGAACAGCCTGCGCCCCGCAAGTCGCGGATCCTCGAACTGCGCCCTGGACCCGAACTCCAGCGCCAGCAGGTGTCGGGTGCGCGGACCGAGCTCGACACCCGGCAGCTCCTCCTGCACGAGCTCCTCGTCGGGCATTGCCACAACCTATCTGGAATGATCCTCGCCAGTGCGCGCCGACATCCTGGTCATCTACGGGATCACAGGCGACCTCGCGAAGGTGATGACCTTCCGCTCGCTCTACCGGCTGGAGCAGCGCGGCCTGTTGGATTGCCCGATCGTCGGCGTCGCGGTCGATGACTGGAGCGTCGAGCGCCTGCGTGAGCACGCGCGCGAATGCATTGAAGGGACCGGCGAGCAGCTCGACCTTGCCGTGTTCGAGCGCTTCGCCGCGCGGCTGTCCTACGTCAGCGGCGACTTCAACGACGCCGCCACCTACGAGCGCGTAAAGACCGCCGTCGGGGACGCCCACACGCCCGTCTTCTACCTGGAGATCCCGCCGTTCCTGTTCGGGCCAGTGATCGAGCAACTCGCCCGCGCCGGCCTGACGAAAAACGCGCGCGTGCTGGTGGAGAAGCCGTTCGGCCACGACCTCGCCTCAGCGCGCGCGCTGGCCGCTGAGATCCACCGCTACATCGACGAGTCACAGCTGTACCGAATCGACCACTTCCTCGGCAAGATGGGCACCGACGAGCTCCTGTACCTGCGCTTCGCAAACACGATGATCGAGCCGGTGTGGAACCGCAACCACATCGCCTACGTGCAGATCACGATGGCCGAGCGCTTCGGCGTCGAGGACCGCGGACACTTCTACGACCCCGTCGGCGCGCTGCGCGACGTCGTCGTCAACCACCTCATGCAGGTCGTCGCCCTCGCCGCCATGGAGGCGCCCTCGGGACGTGACGCGGAAACGCTCAAGGACGCCAAGGTCGCCGTCTTCCGCGCGATCGCCGACGCCGACCCGGCGCACTACGTCCGCGGCCAGTACGACGGCTACCTGGACATCGACGGCGTCGCCAAGGCTTCGACCACCGAGACCTACGCGGCGCTGCGCCTGGACATCGACAACTGGCGCTGGTCGGGCGTGCCGTGGTTCATCCGCACCGGCAAGAAGCTGCCGATCACCCAGACCGAGCTGCGGGCGGTGTTCCGCGACCCGCCGCGCCTGGGCTTCATGGAACACGGCCACCGGCGCCCCGAACCTAACCAGTTCGTCGTCAAGCTCGATCCGTCGACGGGCACGCGCGTCGTCCTCGACGCGCACCGGGCGGACGCCGCCGGCCCGGAGGCGGTCACGCTCGACGTCGAGTTCGCCGAGCAGGGCGGGGAGGCGCCGACGCCATATGAGGTGCTGCTGCTCGACGCGATGAACGGAGACAGCGCGCGCTTCACCCGCCAGGACGGCGTCGAAGAGACCTGGCGGATCTTCGAACCGCTACTGCACCAGCCGCCGTCCGTGCAGAGCTACGCCCCCGGCTCGTGGGGTCCCAAGGCAGCCGACAGCCTGGTCTCGGGGTTCGGCAGCTGGCACGGCCCGTGGGTCGAGTCCTGATCGCCTAACCGGTGACCCCAACCGAGAAGCGGGCCACGTAGCGCTGTCCCGGCGCCAGCAGCTGCAACCCGTCGCCGCTGCATAGCGCGTTGGCCGGTGCGGTCATCGGCTCGAAGCAGATGAACTGCCCGCTGCTGGGCGCGAACACCTGCGCACACGAGTAGCCCTGCAGGAACGTCAGCTCGATCCGCCGACCGGCGGCGACGACGCTGAAGCGGGCAGGCTCCGCGACGGCGTCGAACCCGTCGTCGAACTCACGCCCGTCGAGCGCGAAGCTCTCGGCCGTGAAGGTCTGCGCCGGTCCGGTCGGGATCTGCTGAGCATCGAGCGCAAGCGCGCGCATCGCGGGCAGCTCGATCTGCCAGCCCTCGCGCCCGGCGCCCGGCGGCGAGAGATATGGATGAAAGCCGAACGAGACCGGAACCTCGTCTGGGCCGCACGCGTGGACCGTGACCTCAATCTCCAGACGACCATCCAGCAGGCGCGCGTCATAGCGCAGCTCGTGGCGAAACGGGAATAGCTCAAACAGCTCGGGGCGTGAGTCGCTCCAGCTGAGGCTCGCTGCGAGCGCGTTCTCATAGTTCGCCGGGGCATCCGTCAGCTCCCAGACTTGGCGCCCGCCGATCACGCCGTGGATCGGCAGGCCGTTGGCGTCGAGACGCACCCGGTCGGGATCGTGCGGGATGCGCACGGTGCGCCCAGCGACGCTGTAGTCGAAGCCGGCGAGCCTGTTGGCCCATGGGTAGAGCAGCGGGATCGCCATCGTCTTACCCACCTGCGCATATGCGTCAACGCCGGCGTTCTGCGCGAGCAGCTCCTCGCCTCGGTGGCGCAGCGAGCAGCAGAGCATCCCAGCGCCGGGGACGAACTCGGCCTCGAGCCGCGACTCCTCGTCGCGCAAGACGACCCGCTCGAGCTCGACGTGGTGCATACAGGCACGGACAGTACATGCGAGGATCGAGCTATGAGCGAGCAGCCAGATCTCACCCGCAGCCAGATCGAGAAGCTCGAGAGCATCTACGGCAACCGCTACCTGCTCGAGCCCGCGCCCGACCACAAACTGCCGAAGATGGGCATGACGTCGGCGGAAGCGAAGGGCCTGATCGAAGCCGAGACGGTGCTCGACGGCCTGCCGACCCGCAACCTGGCGACGTTCGTGACGACTTGGATGGAGCCCGAGGCCGAGCAACTGATCCAGGAGAACCTGCGCGTCAACTTCATCGACCACGCCGAGTATCCGCGCTCGGCGGAGATCGAGCAGCGCTGCATCAGGATGCTCGCCGACCTCTTCAACGCGCCCGGGGAGACGACGGGCGCGCGCACGCAGGGCTCCTCGGAGGCGATCATGCTGGGCGCGCTGTCGCTGAAGTGGAAGTGGCGCGCGCGCCGGGAGGCAGCAAAAGCGTCGACCGAGCGTCCCAACCTCGTATTCGGCGGCGACGTGCACGTCGTCTGGGAGAAGTTCTGCCGCTACTTCGACGTGGAGCCGCGGATCGTTCCGCTGCAGCCGGACAAGTACACGATCGGCCCGGAGGACGTAGAGCCGCACATCGACGAGAACACGATCGGCGTAGCGGCGGTGCTGGGCACGACGTTCACGGGGCACGCGGACGACATCAAGGGAATAAACGATCACCTGGTGGCGCTCAAGCACGAGCGCGGGCTGGACGTGCCGCTACACGTGGACGCCGCGAGCGGCGGCTTCGTGTGGCCATTCCTGTACCCGGACTCCGAATGGGACTTTCGCCTCGAGCAGGTCCGCTCGATCAACGTCTCCGGCCACAAGTTCGGCCTCGTGTACCCGGGGATCGGGTGGCTGGTGTTTAGAGAGAAGAGCGACCTGCCGGAGGATCTCGTCTTTTACGAGAACTACCTGGGCAAGCGCGACGCGACGTTCACGCTGAACTTCTCGACGGGCGCGGCGATGGTGCTCGCGCAGTACTACAACTTCGCGCGCCTAGGGCACTCCGGCTACCGCTACGTGATGGAGACGCTGAAGTACAACGCACGCGCGCTCGCTAAGGAGATCGCGGCGATCGGCGAGTTCGAATTGATTGGCAGCGAGGACGAGGAGCAGCTCCCACTGGTCGCGTTCAAACTCGCTGGCGAGCACGCCTACGACGAGTTCGACGTGGCGGCGCAGCTCGCGGCGCAGCGCGGCTGGATGGTGCCGGCGTACACGCTGCCGCCGGATGCCGAACACGTGAAGATCCTGCGTGTGCTCGTCAAGGAGAACCTCGGGCACTCGCTGACGGTGTGCCTCGGGCAAGACATCGCGCAGGCGTGCAAGGCGCTGGCGGTGAAGGGCCACCTGCACCCTGCGGACCGCAAGCGCGTCAAGACGAACACCGGGTTCTGAGCGGGGCGGGTGGCGCAGGTGAGCGCGGCCGAACAGGTGGCGCACCTGAGCGTCGCCGAGCGCGTCGCGCGCGGGAAGGCGGCGCGGGCGCAGGTCCAGCGCTCGAGCCACGCCGGCTTCGAGCCGGCGCCGCAGCGCGCCGACCCGATCGCGCTGCTCGAACGCCAGGCGCAGACGCGCGTGCCCGAGCTGGTGCCGATCCGCTACGGGCGCATGCTGGTCTCACCGTTCAACTTCTACAGAGGCGCGGCGTTGATCATGGCGAGCGACCTGGCACCGACGCCGCGCTCGGGGCTGACGGTGCAGTGCTGCGGCGACGCGCATCTTTCGAACTTCGGCGTGTTCGCCTCGCCCGAGCGCGAGCTGGTGTTCGACGTCAACGACTTCGACGAGACGCTCCCGGGCCCGTGGGAGTGGGACGTCAAGCGCCTGGCGACGAGCATGCTGATCGCCGCGCGCAACAACGGCTTCGCGGCCAAGAACCAGGACCGGGCGGTGCTGGACACCGCGTGGGAGTACCGCACGGCGATGGCGCGCTTCGCAGCGATGAGCAACCTCGAGGTCTGGTATGCGCACCTGGACGTCGACGCGACGGTGCGCGAGCTCGGCCCCCAACTCACCCCGAAGCTTGCCGCACACACCGAGAAGACGCTGGCCAAGGCGCGCACCCGCGACAGCATGTCGGCGTTCTCGAAGCTGACGCACGAGGTCGACGGCGAGACGCGCATCGTCGCCGACCCGCCGCTGATCGTGCCGATCCACGAGCTCACGGATGCCGGCGAACGCGATCAGATATTTGACGTGCTGCGCCGTCACATGCGCTCCTACGGAGCGACGCTGGAGCGCGACCGAGGCGTGCTGCTCGATCAGTTCCGGGTGGTCGACTTCGCGCGCAAAGTGGTCGGCGTGGGCAGCGTCGGCACGCGCGCGTGGATCGCGCTGCTGCTCGGCCGCGACGAGCGCGATCCCCTGTTCCTGCAACTGAAGGAGGCGCAGGCGTCGGTGCTCGAGCAGTTCCTCGCCGCCAGCGAGTTCGCCAACCACGGGCAGCGGGTTGTCACCGGACAACGCCTGATGCAAGCCTCCAGCGACATCTTCCTCGGCTGGGTGCACGTCGATGCGGAGCTCGGCGACCAGGCCCGCGACTACTACGTGCGCCAGCTGCGCGACTGGAAGGGCTCCGCGGAAATCGAGCAGCTGAAAGCGAATGGGCTAGCTCAATACGGCCGCCTGTGCGGCTGGACGCTCGCCCGCGCGCACGCCCGCAGCGGCGACCGCGTCGCGATCGCGGCGTACCTGGGAGTGGTCCCAAGTTCGATCGCGCGCTGCTCGAGTACTCGCGCGACTACGCCGAGCAGAACGAGCGCGACTACGGGGCGCTCGCCGACGCCGTCAAGTCCGGGCGCATCGTCGCCGAGACGGGCGTCTGACCCGCTCGCACCGACGTCTGAACCCCTCCCGCGCCGTGCAAACGCTGTTCTCTCCCCTCCGGCGTCAGCCGCGCGCGCCGACGCCGCTGCGACCGTAGAAGTCGGCCTCCTCGCGACCGAGCTCGGTGACAGGCTCGTCGCCGTACATCCACTCGCGCGCGATCCGGTGCCAGTTGGCGCGGGCGCGCAGCTGGGAGAGCACGGCGAGCGTGAGCATCTCCATGCGCCGGCCGAACAGGTGCTCGGGACGGATCGTCTGATGGCGCATCTCGCGGAAGTGGCTCGAGCGCGGGTCGGAGCTCTCGATCATGACCTGCGTGGCGATCTCGGGGGACAGCAGCACCTCTTCGTCGGCGGTGGTGTACCACCAGATCGCGTCGTTGATGAACGCGAGCAGGTTTTCGGGGTCGACGCGCTCGGGTTCGGGCAGGAAGCCGGAGGAGCCGAGCAGCTCGTGCAGCGTCACGGCGTCGCCCTCGGTCACAGCCCGCTGGGCGGCCAGCTCGAGCTCCACGGGCTCGGCGTCGAGGCGCTTGAACAGGCCGAAGTCCAGGAAAGCGACGCGTCCGTCGGCGAGCTGCAGGAAGTTGCCGGGATGTGGGTCGCCGGAGAATTGCCGGTGGCGATAGAGGCAGCCGAGGAAGAAGCGGAAGATGATCTCACCGAGGCGGTCGCGCTCGGCCTGCGAGCGGCCCTTGAGCTCCTCGAAGCCGACGCCCTCGACGAACTCGCTGACGAGCACGCGCTCGCGCGAGAGCGAGGTGATCACGTCGGGGACAACGATGAACGGGTGCCCGGCGAAGATGCGCGCGAGCGAACGCTGGTTCTGGGCCTCGAGCTCGTAGTCGAGCTCCTCGACGATCCGCTCCTTGATCTCCCCGGCGATGCCCTTCACGTCGAGCGCGGGGGTCATGCGCTTGAGCAGGCGCAGGATCATGTCCAGGTTCTGCATGTCGGCCCTGACGGCACTGGCGACGCCAGGGTACTGGACCTTGACGGCGACCTCGCGACCGTCGATGAGCGTCGCGCGGTAGACCTGCCCGATCGACGCAGCGGCGATCGGCTCCTCATCGAAAGAGGCAAAGACGTCGGCGATCGGCTCTTCGAGGTCCTCCTCGATCACGCGGCGCATCTGCTTGAAGGACACGGTGGGCGCAGCGTCGCGCAGCTTGGCGAGCTCGCGCTGGAACTCCTCGCGGTGCTCCTCGGCGACAAGACCGACATCAAGGAACGACATAACCTGCCCGAGCTTCATAGCGGCGCCCTTCATCGTCCCGAGCACGGCGACGATCTGCTTGGCGGTCTCCAACTGGCGGCGCGCCATCGCCTCCTCGGATGCCTGCTCGCCGCGGGTGACGTTCGCGGCGCGCGTGCCGAACTGCTTTACGGCCTCGCTCGCGGCGAGCGTGGCGACTGTCGCCGTGCGCCGCGCACGCGAGGTTGGGATCTTCTCGTTCTCACGTGCCACGCACCCCATGCTAGGAGTTGGCGGCGGCAGGCGACTACTGGCTAGCTGGCCTGCTCCACGCGCGAGCCGGGAACGATGTCGTCGGAGCCGTCCTGCCAGCGCACCCAGGCCTTGGTGCCACCGTCGTAGTCGGCGCCGAGCAGCACAAGCGTGGCCGGCTCGCCGAGCGCGGTGCACGGCTGCGAGCCCTCGGGGTCAAGGCCCCGCCAGACGCGAACGAAGGCGTTGGAGTCCCACTCGCGCGCGACCGTGCTCTGCTCGCAGTGGCCCGGATAGATGACGGTGTCGGGCGGCAGCTCCATGAGCGTGCCCATGATCGAGTCGCGCAGGTCGGTGTAGGTGGTGTGGCCGGGCGCTTTGACGCCGCCGACGGAGTCCTTGAACAGCGTGTCGCCGGTGAACACGGCCAGGCCGGCACCGGCGAGCCCGCCGGGCGCGGCGCTCCTGGCGGCGCGGGCGGGAACAGGCTCGCCCTCGGCGTCGCCGGGGCGCTCGCCGACGAGCAACGACAGCATCCCGGCGGTGTGCCCGGGCGTGTGCAGCGGATGCACCTCGAGCGCTCCGAAGCGCAGCGTCTGGCCGGCCTCGATCGAGCCCATGCCGGCACTGGGCGGATCGGCCCCCTCGGCGGCGGCGGCGTCGAGCAGCTCGCGCTCGCGCTGACTGATCAGCACCTGGAGCTTCGGCCAGCGCGCCAGCAGCTCGCCGACGTCGCTGACGTGGTCGTAGTGATGGTGGGTGAGCAGGATGTGCGTCGGCTCCAGGCCGAGGCGCTCAGCGGCCTCGATCAGCGGCGCGACGGGACCGCCGGCGTCGACGAAGAACGCCGGTCCGCCCTCGCCGTCGGCGACGAGGAAGGTGTTGGACAGGAACTGCGGGTGCATGGCGCGCTCGACGAGCATCGCGCCATCCTTGCACGAATCCGTCAGCCGGCGTTTGGGAGTAGCGCCGCCTCGCCGGCTGCCTCGCCGCCCACCTCACCGACCGCGGCCGGCGCGCTCTGGGGCGCGACCAGCGCCGCGAGATCCTGCAGGTAGCGTTCGTCGCCGACGTCCTTGCGCCACTCGAGCACGGGCACGGTGGCGGCGCTCTCGACGACCCGCGCGCGCGCCTGCTCGAGCGTGGGCGCGGTGGTGGTCAGCGCGACCGCCCGCGAGGTGCCGACGGTGCGGTAGGCGTTCTCGCCGATGACGACGGCGGAAGAGAAGAACACATTGCAGCCGGCCGCTTCGATGCGCTCGCGCTCGAGCGGGAACTCGTACGCGGGGCCTGGCCGCAGCGCGTAGTCGGGGGAGACGAGGTACAGCACGACGGACGCCTCCTCGCGCAGGGGGACGTCGCTCGGCGTGAGGCTCGCCGCGCAGATGCGCTCCATCACCTCGGGCCAGTTGCCGGCGAACAGGCTCATGATGTTCATGCACTCCGGGTCGCCAAAGCGGGCGTTGAACTCGATTACCTTGATGCCCTCGGCGGTGGCGAAGAAGCCGCTGTTCATCACACCGCTGAAATGACGCCCCTGCTGGTGAAGCCGGCCGATCACGCGCTCGATGATCGAGCAGGCGTGGTCGTAGTGGGCGGCGGTCATGAACGGGAGCGTCGGGCCGGCGCACGACAGCGACCCCATACCGCCGGTGCCGGGCCCCTCGTCGCCGTCGTAGCGGTAGGGGTAGTCGTAGGTGGACGGCGGGTGCACGACGGTACGGCCGTCGCTGATCGCCTGGATGGTGAACTCAGCGCCGACGATCCTCTCCTCGATCAGCACCGACTCCCCTGACTTGCCGCGCGCGAGCAGCTCCAGCGCGTAATCGCGCGCCCCGTCGTGGTCGGCGAGGTGCGGGCCCATCACCTTGACGCCCTTGCCGCCGGTCAGACCCTGGGGCTTGACGACGACGGGAGTCGAGCCGAACGACGCGATCGCGTCGGCCACCTCGCCGGGGTTGTGAACCACGCGCAGCCTCGGCAGCGCCTCCGGCGCGACTTCCGCGAGCAACGAGCGCGCGAACGCCTTGTTCCACTCGATCTCCGCGCCAGCGGCGGTCGGGCCGACTGCCCGCGTGCCCTGCGCAAGCAGCGCATCGACGACACCCGCCGCGAGCGGCTCGTCGGCGCTGACCATCGCGACGTCGATCTCGCGCTCGCGGGCAAACGCGGCGACGGCGTGCGGATCGCACACGTCACCGACCCGATGACTGCCGCCGGAGGCGGCGGCGTAGCCGACGATCGACGGGTTCTCGTGGCCGACGAACGCGTGCAGCTCGCTGTGCTCGGCCATCCGATACGCCAGCGCGCTCTCGCGCCCGCCATGACCGACGATCAGGGTTCGCACGGGCGCAAGTGTAGAGCGCGGCCGGCGGCACGGCCGCGCGGACGGTGTGGCTCGAGTCGGCGCTTTGCCAACAGCCCCCACCATTGGTACGCCCGGCGCGGCCAAGGCCCGTAGACTCCCAGCCATGGCCCTGATCCACACCTGCTATCGCATCACCGACATCGACCGCTCGGTCGCCTTCTACAACGCTCTCGGCTTCCAGGAGATTGGCCGCCTGCCGATCAAAGACGAGGCAGTCAACGTGTTCATGAACCAGCCCGGCGACGGCGACATGCCGCGCCTGGAGCTGACCTACAACTTCGGCGTGGACTCCTACGAGATCGGCACCGGCTACGGCCACATCGCGATCACGGCCGATGACCTCGACGCCACGCTCGCGCGCCTGGCCGAGCAGGGCATCGAGCCCGAGAAGCCGCCGTACTCGGTGCGCGAGGGCGGCTCGCGGCTTTGCTTCGTCAAGGACCCCGATGGCTACCGGATCGAGCTGATCGAGACCGGCTGAATCCGCTGCAGATGAGGCCGTTTCGTGTGCTTTGCCCTACACCGGCTAACGGGCGTAGATAGCAGGACGGTAGCGCGGCTCTGGGACCTGCTTACCCGCCTCCCTGGCAGCAGCCAACCACGCCTGCTTGGCTCGCTCCACCTCAGCTAGGGCCTGCTCCGCCGTTGAGCCGAGCGCCGAACAGGCCTCCAGGTCGGGAATGTCGGCCACGTACGCGCCGTCCTCGTCGCTGTAGAACACATTGATGTGGTAGTCGCTCATGGCCTGTCCTTGAGCCTAAGATCGTAGCGCTCGACCAGCCTGACGGTAACCCGGTTCGGCCGGGCGAAGCGACGGTTGTGTTGACGCGCCGAAGCCACGGATCGTGCGCTAGCGTCCAGACATGGGCAACGAGATCATCACCCTAGGCGCGCTGAGCGTCCACTTCCTGATCGAGGCGGCGGATTCGAACGGGACTGCGTCGGTATTCGAGTGCTATGTACCCGCGAACGCGAGGATGCCGGCGCCGCACAGCCACGACGGCTTCGAGGAGACGATCTACGGGCTCGAAGGTGTTTCGACGTGGACGATCGACGGAGAGACGGTCGAGATCGGCCCAGGTGAGGGGGTCTGCGTGTTGCGTGGGCAGATCCACGGATTTGACAACCGCGGCAGCGACGATGCGAAGTTCCTCGCGGTCGCGACCCCCGCCGTCTTCGGATCTTCCTACTTCCGCGAGGTCGGCGAGGTGATTGCCGCTTCGTCCGGCGGCCCGCCGGATCTGGCCACGATCGGTGAGGTGATGCGCCGCCACGGCCTCACGCCGGCCTCGCCGGGCGCTGCCTGAGCGAGACCGAGACTGGGGGCCTCTCGGCAATGAGCTCAGACACCTCCTCCGCGGGAACGGTCCACGGCGAGCACCGCTGGGACTTCGTGTTCGCGGCGCTGTATGACCGGATGATGTGCCGTGGCGAGCAGCGGAGCTTGGGTAGGCGCCGCGGCGAACTCGTCGCGAACGCCCATGGTCGCACGCTCGAGATCGGCGCGGGCACTGGCGCCAACATCCCCCACTACCCCGAAGCCATACAGGAGTTGATCCTCGCCGAGCCGTTCGAGCCGATGCGCCGCCGGCTGGAGCGCAAGCTCGGCGAAAGCGGCCAATCGGCGAGCACGCTGGACGCATCGGCCGAAGCGATCCCGCTGGACGACGAGTCGCTCGACACGGTCGTCTCGACGCTGGTGCTTTGCACCGTCGACTTCCCGGACCGCGCGCTAGCCGAGGTCAGCCGCGTTCTACGCCCGGGCGGGCAGCTCCTGTTCATCGAGCACGTCCGCTCGCACTCGCCGCGCGTGGCCCGCTGGCAGGATCGGCTGGAGATCCCGTGGCGGCACTTCGGCGCAGGCTGTCGCTGCAATCGCGACACGATCGCCTCGATCGCGGCCGCGGGCTTCTCGACCCAGCATGAGGACGTGCATTGGCGGGGCGTGCCGCCGATCGTGGCGTCGCTGGTCACCGGTCGTGCGGTCAAGGGGTCGGCCGGATCATTGCTAGCCTCGCGTCCGTGCCCGACGAGGTTCTCATCGATGAACTGGTCGCGGCCGCGTACGACCTGATCCAGAAGTCGGACAGCGGCATCGTGGATGGCGACGAAGTGGCGCGATCGATCGGTCGCGACCCGGCGGACGGCGGCCTCTACGACGCCTTCCGGGCGATCGAACAGCGTGGCCCCTTGGAGATCGGCTCGTGGCGCGACGGCAGAGGCCTCCCCGGCAGCGTGCAGCTCCCCTGACAACGCGCGTTCGGCCATGTGCTACCTTGTGACGCACAATGGCCGCGACACGTCCCATACCTACCGCCAAGACAGTCGGTGTTCGTGAGCTGCGCCAGAACCTGAGCCGCTACCTGGAGCGGGTCAAGGACGGGGAGACCTTGACGGTCACCGAGCGGGGTCACGAGGTAGCTCGGCTTGTTCCCTCGCACCCCGATGTCGACCCCTACTACCAGGATCTAGCGGCGCAGTACGGGGCGACGATCCCAACGCGGCGTCTGGTGGACGCGATGAAGAGCCTGTCCCCACTGCACAAGCCTGCGCCTGCGGGAACGACGGATGCCTTCCTCGAAGAGAGCCGGCGCGAGCGCTTCTAGCCAGGCGTCAGCTGTCTACGTCGACACGAGCGCACTCGGGCGCTCGCTTCTGGACGAGCCTGAGAAGCCTGCCATCGAACGCGCGCTCGACACGTTCGAGCGCGCGGTGGCGAGCAGCCTGCTGCGCACCGAGCTTCGGCGCCTCGGCTTTCGCCGGGACTTGCTAGATCGAGCCGACGCGCTGCTCGCCGGCGTCTCTCTAATCAAAGTCGACGATGAGATCCTCGCCAGCGCGGAGACCATCACCCCCTCGACGGTCGCCACGCTCGACGCCATCCATCTCGCCACCGCGGTCCGGCTCAAGGAGGCGGGCAAGCTCGACGCGCTGATGACCTACGACAAGCGTCTCGCCGACGGCGCGCGCGAGCACGGCATCACGGTCCTGTCCCCCAGCTGACCTCTCCGCCCTATAGCGATCCGCCCCGCAGCACCGCCAGCGCCGCCTGCACCCGCACCAACTCGTCGAGCATCGCCCCCGCCGAGCGCTCGATCGTCTCATTGGGGACGAAGTCGCCCTCGTCGTCGATGAACTGCGCGACGAACGGCACGGCGACCGCCTCCGGCAGCGGCATCATCTTCAGCGTGCTCACCACCTGCTTTGCCATCTGCACCGCGCGCGTGCCGCCGGACATGCCGCCGTAGGAGACGAATCCGACCGGCTTGTACTGCCACTCCTGGTGCAGGTAGTCGATCGCGTTGAGCAGCGGCGCGGTGAGGCTGTAGTTGTACTCGGGCATCACGAACGCGAATGCGTCGGCCGCTTTCACCTTGGCGCTCCAGTCCTTCGTGTGCTGATGGGTGTAATCGCCAAGGCGCGGATGGTTGGGCTCGTCCATGAACGGCAGGTCAAGCTCCAGCAGGTCGACGACCTCGACCTCGAACGCGGCGTGCCCCCGCGCGTAGCCTGCGAACCAGCGACCCACCGGCAATCCGACACGCCCGGGGCGCGTGCTCGCGATCACGACCATCAGCCGTGGGTTCACGACAGCACCCGCCCGCGGAACTTGCGCAGGCCGAGCCCCAGGAACACCGCGCAGAAACCGATCAGCACCGGGTATATGACGTACAGGTGCATGTGCGAGGCGTGCGTGAGACCCGCGCGCAGGCCCTCGTTGACGTAGATCAGCGGATTGACGAGCACCAGGATCTGCAGCCAGTGCACGCCGCCGATCTTCACCGGCGCGAGCCGGGTCCACTGGTAGTAGGTGCCGCCGAGGAACGTCAGCGGCAGCACCACGAAGCCGAACATCAACCCGATGTTTCGCGGCTCGAAGGCCGTCCCCAGCAGCAGCCCGAGCGCGGTCATCGTCACGCACGCCAGCGGTATCAGCGTCAGCACCACCAGCCAGTTCACCGACAGGTGCGCGTGCACCCCGGAGGCGTGCACGACGGCCGCGATCGGGAACACGATCACCGCCGCAAGCAACCCCTGCGCGGCGCCGGAGAGCACCTTCGAGAGCGCCACCAGCCAGATCGGGCACGGCGCCTGCACGCGGTCCTCGATCTCGCGCGTGTAGCCGAACTCGGTCGACAGCTGCAGCGCCACCGCCTGGATGCCCTGGAACATGATCGAGATGCCGACGACGCCTGGCACCAGCACCGTCGCGAACTTCGACTCGTCGACCTTGCCGCCCCCGCCGCCAATGCCCTGGCCGATCTTCGGGAACACGAACAGGAACACGAACACGAGCAGGAATGGCTGGATCAACGTGCGGATCACGAACTCCCACCTGTTCTTCCACAGCACCACCAGATCACGCAGGATCAGCGCCCGCAGGGCGATGCGGCTGGCGGCCATCGTCGAGCGCGTCGGCTCGATCACGATCTGCGCGCGCGGGACGGCAACGGACGGGGCGGCCATCAGTCGCGCAACTCCTTGCCCGTGAGGTTGATGAACACCGTCTCCAGGCTGGGCTCCGACACGGACAGGTCGACGACGTCGAAGCCGGCGCCCTCGGCGGCGTTCACTACCCGCGGCACCAGCCGCTCGACGCCCTTCACGTGCAGCTCGACGCCGCCGTCCACCACCCGCGAGCGGGTCGCGCCGATCTCATCGGACAGCCGCGCGGCAAGCGCGTCGGGGTCGCCGCTGGCCTTGACCGTCACGATCGTGTCCGCGCCCACCGAATGCTTCAGCGCCTCCGGCGTGTCGAGCGCGAGGATCTTGCCGTGGTCCATGATCGCCACGCGGTTGCACAGCGCGTCGGCCTCCTCCATGTAATGCGTCGTCAGCAGGATCGTCTGTCCCTCGCGGTTGAGCTCGCCGAGGATCTCCCACAGCGCCAGGCGCCCCTGCGGATCGAGGCCCGCCGTCGGCTCGTCCAGGAACAGCACCGCCGGGCGGTGGAAGATCGCCCGCGCGACCATCAGCCGCTGGGCCATACCCCCGGACAGCGCGAACACCGAAGCCTTGCCCCACTTGGCGAGCTGGAACTGCTCCAGTAGCGCATCCGCCGTGCGGCGCGACTCGGCCGCGGAGATGCCGAACAGGCGGCCGTGGAAGTACAGGTTCTCCCACACCGTCAGCTGGCGGTCGAGCGTGTTCTGCTGCGAGACGATCCCGATCAGCTGCTTGGCCAGGGCGGGATGCGCGACCACGTCGATCGCCCCCACGTACGCCGAGCCCGACGTCGGGATCACGCGCGTCGTCAGCATCCCCGCCGTCGTCGTCTTGCCCGCGCCGTTGGGACCGAGCAGGCCGAAGATCTCGCCGGCGTGGACGCTCAGGTTGAGCTTGTCCACCGCTGCGAAGTCCGTGCCCGCATACACCTTCGTCAGCTCGACGGTGCGGATGACCTCGCCGCCGTGGCCGTCCGCCGCCGCGCCCATCGCCGCCGCGGGCGCGGGCGGCTTGGTGTCAACTGGTTGGGCGCCTGCCA
The DNA here is from genome assembly GCA_963735615.1 of uncultured Solirubrobacteraceae bacterium. GTDB lineage: Bacteria > Actinomycetota > Thermoleophilia > Solirubrobacterales > Solirubrobacteraceae > Palsa-744. Next base: position 226,728 of record CAVTLO010000003.1, on the reverse strand, counting down.
TCGCCTCCCAAATCTACAGCGCCCGCGCTACCCTCCCGGAAGCGATGGCGGACAACGGCAAGATCGCCAAGAACCTCGAGCGCTTCGCGCAGGCTGTTGCAGCGCACGACCGCGAGAACCCGACCCACACCGCACACGGCATCGGCCTTGCGCACTTCGACATGGAGCGCCTCGGCTTCGACGAGGGCGAGGAGATCCTGCCGGGCATCACCATCCACGGCGACAGTGGCGTCACCGGCAACTTCCGTGTGCTGTGCGACGGCGAGCATGACGAGGAGCTGACCGAGGCTGAGGAGAAGGCCGTCGAGGCGATCGCCACGCAGGCTATCCCCGCCTACTCGCCCGGGCGCTCACCGTTCGAAGAGTCGTAGCTCCGGCAGCCGCGGGCCGGCCGCGCGCCTATACCATGGCGCACCAAGTCCCTAATCGGAGTAACTACCAGCGGACCGAGACGAGCCGATCCGCGCGGCGATCATCGCGACGAGCCGTTCGATCGTCGGGCACGCAATGCCGTGACGAGCACCCGCGCGCAGCACGGCGCCGGGGATCGCGTCGAGCTCGGGCTCGCGCCCGGCGGCGATGTCGCGCTGCATCGAACTACCCAGCGTGTCGTGCGCCGCGTCCAGCTCCGCGATCGCCCGCGCCGGGTCGATGTCGTGCGCTCCCTCCGCCTGGCCAACCGCACACGCCTCCTCGATCGCGCCGACGAGGTCCGCGCGCAGCTTCGGCGTCGCATGGATCTCGCCGAGCAGCACGTCGTAGGCGCTGGTGACGCACGCGAGCGCGTTCAGGCGCACGAGCTTCGACCACATCACGTCCGCTTCTGAGTCCAACACCCTCACGGGCACGCCCGCCTCAGACAGCGCGTCCGCGAGCGCCTGCATCGCCGGGTGCACCGCCGGCTCGGCGCCGGCCATGCTGACGAGCAGGAAGTTGCTCGTGTGCACGACCACGCCCGGCTGCGGCCGGTCGGCCTCCACGCGGATCGAGCCCGCGAGCACCGATCCTGTGGGGAAGCGCTCACGCAGCACGGCGAGGTGGTCGAGGCCGTTGAGCAACGGCAGCACGACCGTCGGCTCCACCGCCACGCGCTCGAGCGCCGGCGCGAGGCCGCTCGCCTTCGTCGCGACGATCAACGCGTCCACCGGCTCCACCAGCGCCGCGACCGCGCGCGGGTGTGCGACGAACTCGCCGAACTTGACGCTCTGCACACGCACGCCGTCCCGCGCGATCACCTCGGCGGTGCTCTCGTGGGCGACCACCGCGACCTCCGTGCCGGCCCGGTCGAGCACACCGGCGATCAGCCCGCCCACGCCACCGGGGCCAAGGACGGCGACTCTCATGGCAGCGGATCGATCAACACGCCCGGGTTCATTATGCCCGCGGGGTCCAGCGCGCCCTTGGCTGTGCGCAGCGCCGTGGCGAACAGCTCGGGGCGCTGGCGGTCATACCACGGCCGGTGATCGCGCCCAACAGCGTGGTGATGGGTAATCGTCCCGCCCCCCTTAAACACTGCATCCGAGGCCGCCTGCTTGATCGCCGCCCACTGCTCGACCTCCTCGCCCCGGCGCGCGGGCGCGAGCACGGTGAAATACGGCGCCGGCCCGTCGGGGTAGACGTGGGTGAAGCGGCAGAAGACCCGGCCGTGCTCGCCGCAGACCTCACGCACAGCATCCGCGGTCGCCGCGGTCACGCGCTCGTGGAACGCGGGGAAGCGCTCCCACGTGATCGCCGTCTCGAACGTCTCCGCCAGCACGCCCATCGCCACGAGCGCGTCGCGCACGTACGGCGCGCCCAGGAACGCACCTCGCCAGGAGCTGACAGCGTCGCCGCCGCCCCCACTCTCATCTCCCTGCTTGCGACTCTCAGACCCCGCGCCGCCATGCTCCGCGCACAGATCGAGCGCCCGCGCCATCGCCTCCGCCACCGGATGGTCAGCCGACTCGAAGCCGAGCACCAGCAGCGCGTGCGAGCCGTCCCCCGCCATCGTCAGCGCCGCCTCGCCCGCGTCCAGCAGGCGGCAGTTGGACGGGTGCAGCCCCGCCTGGGAGATCGCGCGCACGCATTCCGCGCCCGCGAGGAAGCTCGCGAAGCGCACCCCCGCCGAGCTGCGGTGCGACGGACGCGGCTGCACGCGCACCCACGCCCGCGTGATCACGCCGAGCGTCCCCTCGGAGCCGGCGAGCATCCGGTCGGGGCTGACCCCCGCGCCTGACCCAGGCAGCCGCCGCGACTCCCACACGCCCGCAGGCGTGATCGCGCGCACCGACTCGACGAAGTCCTCGATGTGCGTCCACAACGTCGCGAAGTGACCGGCCGCGCGCGTCGCGATCCAGCCGCCAAGCGTCGAGTACTCAAACGACTGCGGGAAGTGGCGCAGCGTCAGGCCACGCTCGCCGAGCTGGGACTCGAGCTCCGGGCCGAGCGCGCCCGCCTGGATGCACGCCGCGCGGGACACCTCGTCCACCTCCAGCACGCGATCGAGCGCGCGCAGGTCGATCGACACGGCGCCGTTGTAGCCGCTTGGCACGTTCGGGGTGACGCCGCCCACGACCGATGTCCCGCCGCCAAACGGTATCGCCGCCACCCGCTCCGCCGAGCACCACTCAAGCGCCTGCTCGACGTCGACCTCGTCGCGCGGGCGCAGCACGAGGTCGGGGACGTGCTCGAAACGGCCACGGAAGCCCCGCACGACGTCCGAGTACGACTTGCCCAGGGCGTGCGACGCGCGCGCGTGCGCGTCCTCGGTGCAGATCTCCGCCAGCGACGCAGGCGCCCGCACGCGCGGCGCCGGCAGCCGCACCGACTCGAGCGCCACCGGCTCCTCCACGTCGCCGAGCGCCATCCCCAGGTGCGCAGCTAGCCCCGCCACCGACGCGCGCAGCTGCTCCGCCGAGGGCTGCTGGTCCTCGAAGCCCCATCCCCAGTGCTTGCGCCGGCGGCCGCTCACGCCGCCGAGTCTATGCTTCCGCTCGAGTGTCCGATCGAGCGCAGCCCGCCACCCAAGCACCCGAAATCCTCGCCCGCGGACCGTGGGCGCTGGAGCACGTGACGGCGCACTGGCTCCAGCGGCAGTTCGAGCCGTCGCCGCAGAAGACGCAGGCCGCGGACGCGGCGATCAGACAGCTGCAGGAACGCGGCTCGCCCAGCCACGACGGCGTGTCCGCTCGCCTCGTCGACTTTCGCCAGGACGAGCAGGGGATTGCGATCGAACTGCAGCCGCTGCGCTGGGCGCTGCGACTGGTCGACGGCGACGCCTCCCAGAGCGTCGCCGCGCTGTGCGTGACCCGCTCGGCCGACGGGCGCTGGCTGGCTGGGCGGCGCGCCCCGTGGGTCTCCTCGTGGGCCGGGCGTTGGGCGCTCGGCGCCGGCGGCGCCGTCGACCTCGGCGAGAGCCCGGCCGACACGCTCGTGCGCGAGCTGCACGAGGAGTGGGCGGTGTCACCCGAGCGCGTGCGCGGCGAGGCGCTGCTGCGCCTGCCGCACAGGCTCGTCATGTTCGTCGGACAGGCGTGGCTTGCGGAGGGCGTCGAGGAGACCGTGACACCCGACCACGAGCACGACGAGTTCGCATGGTGGCCCCGAGAGATCGGCGAGTGGCCGCCGGAGGCCGGAGACGTGCTGCCACGGATGGCACAGTGGCTGTCGCAGTGAACGCGCGCCCACGCCCTGCGGCCACGCGCCTGCGCCCAGCCGCAGGGCCGCTGACGTTCACGCGTCTGAAGTGGACGTCGTTCACCCACTCTTGCGTGTACACGGGACTGCTGGTGAGCGCGTTTGCTTTGGGTAAACCGGAGCCGCTGACGCTCGTGTTGGGATGGACCCACGGACTGCTGTGGATCTTCATGTCACTAGCGTGCATAACCGCCGCGCGCCTGCGCGTCGTCTCGCTGAAGCTCGCCGTCGCCGTCGCCGTCCTCGGTGGGATTGGGCCGTTCTTCGGCAGCTACCAGTTCATCCGCGAGCAGCGCGAGCGTGCGCGCCCACACGCCGCGCTAAAGTGAGCTATCGATGGCAACCAGCACCACGGCAGTGCAGACGATCGACGTCGTAACCCCTGCCGCGGGAGAGTCGGTCACCGAGGGAACGATCCTCGAATGGCACGTCAAGGTCGGCGACTACATCAAGGTCGACGACACGATCGTCGAGATCTCCACCGACAAGGTTGACGTCGGGCTGCCCTCCCCCGGGAGCGGCACAGTCAGCGAGATCCTCGTCGAGGAGGGCGAGACGGTCACCGTCGGACAGGTGATCGCGCGCATCTCTGTTAACGGCGCCGCGCCAGCCATCCCCGCCGCGGAGCCGTCGCCGGCGCCCGCAGCCGCGCAGGAAAGCGCGCCGGCGGCAACGGCCACCCAGACCGTGGACGTCCTGACCCCCGCGGCGGGCGAGTCGGTGACCGAGGGAACGATTCTCGAATGGCGTGTGAAGGTCGGCGACCACATCAAGGTCGACGACACGATCGTCGAGATCTCTACCGACAAGGTCGACCTGGAGCTGCCGGCGCCGGCAAGCGGCACCGTGAGCGAGATCCTGGTCGAAGAGGGAGACACGGTCACGGTCGGTCAGCTGATCGCGCGCATTTCCCTGAACGGCGCGGCGCCTGCCGCAGGGACATCGCAGCCCGAGCCTCCCTCACAGCCCGCCCCGACGCCCACCACGCCCGACGGCACGAAGGTGTCCCCGGTGGCGGCGCGCGCGGCGGCGGTCGAGGGCGTGGACCTCGCGGCGGTCTCGGGCAGCGGGCCGGCGGGACGGATCACGAAGTCGGACGTGCTGAGCGCGGCATCGCACGGCGGCGCCCCGGTGCCCGCCGGCACTGCGCCGGCCACTGCTGCCGCACCCGCCGCCACCACGAACGGGGCGGCGCCACCGGCCGAGCCGAGCGCCCAGCCGCTGCGCGGCGGCGCGGCGGCGCTCGTGCGCTACATGGAGGAGTCGCGCTCGATCCCGACAGCGACAAGCTTCCGCACTTTGACGGTGACGGTGCTGGACGCGCGCCGCCAGGAGCTGAAGGCAACGGGACGCAAGGTGTCGTTCACCCATTTGATCGCGTACGCGATCGCGCGCGCGGCGCAGGAGATGCCGGTGATGGCCAACCACTTCGCGGAGATCGACGGCAAGCCCTACCGAATGGTGGACGGACAGGTGAACCTGGGGCTGGCGGTGGACGTGGAGAAGAAGGACGGCTCGCGCACGCTGATGGTGCCGGTGATCCGCGACGCGGGGCGCCTGCCGTTCGATCGCTTCGTGGAGGCATACGACGCGCTGGTGGAGAAGGCGCGCACGAACACGCTGACGGCCGACGACCTGGTGGGGGCGAACATCACGCTGACCAACCCCGGCGGCATCGGCACGGTGGCGTCGGTCCCGCGGCTGATGCCCGGCGGGGGCACGATCGTGGCGACGGGCTCGATCTCCTACCCGGTGGGCCTGGGCGAGATCGGCGCGAGCGTCGGCGCGGAGAAGGTGATGACGATGACCTCGACGTATGACCACCGCGTGATCCAGGGGGCGGAGTCGGGGCGCTTCCTGGCGCTGATCGAGGGCTATCTGCAGGGCGGCAGCGGTTTCTACGAGGAGCTGTTCGCCGCGCTGGGCGTGACGCCGGCGCCGCTGCCGATCCCGATCCCGCCAGCGGCCAGGCCGGCACCCGCGCCGAGCGCTGCCCCGGCTCCGTACACGGGCGGCGATGAACTACTGCAAGCGGTGCAAGCGGCGAGCACGTTCGTCAGCCGCGTACGCAGCCACGGCCACCTGGCGGCGCGCCTTGACCCGCTCGGCTCAGAGCCCGAGGGCGACCCGGGCCTCGATCCGGAGGCGCTGGGACTGACGCCGGAGATCCAGGCGCGGCTGCCGGCGAAGATCTTCCAGATGTACGTGGCGGGCGCGACGCTGGCGGACGCGCTGCCACATCTGCTCGAGACCTACTGCGGCACGATCGCGTATGAGATCGAGCACATCGCCTCGCACCGCCAGCGCGTGTGGCTGCGCGAGCACATCGAGTCGGGGGCGTTCCGCCACGAGCTGACCAACGACGAGCGCCGCACGCTGCTCAAGCGCCTGGTCGAGGTGGACGCGCTCGAGCGCTTCATGCACAAGGCCTATCTTGGCCAGCACCAGTTCTCGATCGAGGGCCTGGACATGACGGTGCCGATGCTCGACGAGCTGATCCAGCTGTCGGCAGCGAACGGCGGGCAGGAGGTCGTCGTCGGCATGGCCCACCGCGGCCGGCTGAACGTGCTAGCGCACAACCTCGGGCGCTCCTACGACACGATCTTCGGAGAGTTCGAGGGCGCGTCGACGCTCGAGGCAGTAACGACGATCCCGCAGGGCGGCACGGGCGACGTTAAGTATCACCACGGCACGCAGGGCACCTACCAGCTGCCAGCGGGCGGCACGATCCGCGTAAATCTGGAGTCCAACCCGAGTCACCTGGAGTACGTCTCGCCGGTCGTGGAGGGCGCAACGCGCGCAGCGCAGACCTCGCGCAAGGGCCCGCACGCCCACCAGGACACGAACTCGGCGGTGCCGATCGTGATCCACGGCGACGCGTCGTTCCCCGGCCAGGGAGTCGTGTCGGAGACGCTCAACCTGCAGGCGCTCGACGGCTACAAAGTCGGCGGCACGGTGCACATCATCACGAACAACCAGATCGGCTTCACAACCGACCCCGACGACGCGCGCTCGACGCGCTGGGCGTCAGACCTGGCGAAGGGCTTCGACGTGCCGATCATCCATGTCAACGCGGATGACGTGGCGGCGTGCATCAGCGCCGTGCGCCTCGCGTTCGCGTTCCGCAAGGAGTTCGGCCACGACGTGCTGATCGACCTGATCGGCTACCGGCGCTTCGGCCATAACGAGTCAGACGAGCCGGCGTATACACAGCCGGAGATGTACGCGAAGATCAAGACGAAGAAGCGCGTGTACGAGCTGTGGGCCGACCGGCTGGTGGCAGAGGGGGTCGTCTCCAAGGAGGAGGTCGACCGCCAGGCACAGGAGGTGTGGGACAACCTGACGCTGCTGCACCAGCGCCTGAAGGCGAAGATCGCGGCGGCGGCGGAGCACGAGGAGGAACACGTCACGGGCGAGTACCAGCTCGATCGCTCGCCGAGCCCGGAGGTGGACACAGCGGTGCCGGCGACGCGCCTGCGCGAGCTGGGCGAGCAGCTGCTGCGCGTGCCGGAGGGCTTCACGGTGCACCCGAAGCTCGTCAAACAGCTGGAGCGCCGCCACGAGGCGCTGGTCGAGAGCGCGGCGAGCGAACCGAACATCGACTGGGCGCACGCAGAGGCGCTGGCGTTCGCATCGCTGTTGACCGACGGCGTGCCACTGCGGCTGACCGGGCAGGACACCGAGCGCGGCACGTTCAGCCAGCGCCACATGGTCCTGCACGACGCGAAGACCGGTCAGACGGTGTGCCCGATCCAGAACCTGCCGGACGCGCTTGCGCCGCTGGAGCTGCACAACAGCCCGCTGTCGGAGCTCGCGTGCATGGGCTTCGAGTATGGCTACAGCCAGGAGGCGCCGGAGACGCTGGTGCTATGGGAGGCGCAGTTCGGCGACTTCGTCAACTCGGCGCAAGTGATCATCGACCAGTTCATCGTCTCAGGCCTGGCCAAGTGGGGCCAGACCTCGCGCCTGACGCTGCTGTTGCCCCACGGCTACGAGGGCTCGGGCCCGGAGCACTCCTCCGCGCGCCTGGAGCGCTTCCTGCGCTCAGCGGCGGAGGGCAACATCCGCGTGGCGAGCCCGACAACGCCAGCGCAGTACTTCCACCTGCTGCGACGCCAGGCGCGGATCGCCAAGCAGCGCCCGCTCGTGGTGATGACGCCCAAGTCGCTGCTGCGCCTGCCGCAGGCGGCGAGCGCGATCGTGGACATGGCGGAGGACACGCGCTTTCATCCGGTGCTGGCCGAGCCGGGCGTGCAGGACGAGCAGGTCACGCGCCTGGTGCTGTGCACGGGCAAGATCTACTACGACCTCGTCGGACACCCCGATCGCGCGGCGCACAAGGGCCTGGCGGTCGCGCGCGTGGAGCTGCTGTACCCGTTCCCGGAAGGGCAGATCCTCGAGCTGATGGGCCGCTACCCGAACCTGCGCGAGGTGCTGTGGGTGCAGGAGGAGCCGCGCAACATGGGCGCGCGCGCCCACATGTTCCCGCGGTTGATGCAGATCATGCCCGAGGAGATGCACTTCGGGTATGTGGGGCGCCCGGAGCGCGCCAGCCCCGGCGAGGGCTACCCGGCGGCGCACATCGACGAACAGAACCGCATCGTCACGACCGCCATCGATCTGCGCCAGCCGATCTCGCAGTACCCGCGCAAGACACCGGGAGAGCGCTGACGATGTGGTCGCTTTGGAAGCGGTTTCTCGCGATTCGCCGGCAGCGCAAGCGTAAGCGGCGGGGGTACTGAGGCCACGGACGCTACGCGTGTGTCCGAATGGTCGCGGGCGCTTCGCGCGAGCGCCCATTCGGCCACCCGCTTCGCTCCTGCTGCAGGCGTTCCAGGGCTTGGCGGTTGCCGGCGAAGGCGAGGCCCTGCTCGATGGCCTTATCGGGATCCAGCGCTCCGGTGAGGACTCCTAGGACTAGCTGCGGGGGGCCGCTCAGGACGGCGTCGGGGTGCTCGCTGGTTCCCGGGCGGGTGGTGATGGCGCCTTCGCGCGCTTCGATCAGCATTGGCTGATCGCCTGCGCGCACTTCAATCGTGGTTGGCTCGTGCGGATGATCGGGCGAGTCGTCGGCGAGGAACAGCTCGACGGGCAGTTGCAGCCAGTGGCTGCGGTATTGCTCGTCGGGGGTGGTTTCGGCCATTAGGGGGATGCCCCAGCGGCCTAGCTCCTCGATCACGGGGCGCAGCTGTTCGCCGCGCTCGGTGAGGGTGAACAGGGCGGTGGCGATTGGGGGCGGGGCGTCTTCGCGGAGGACGATGCCGGCTTGTTCTAGCTCGCGTAGGCGCTCGGCGAGCAGGTTGGTGGCGATGCTGGGGAGGCCGCGGCGGAGGTCTGTGTAGCGGCTGGGGCCCTGGGCTAGCAGCTCGCGGACGATGAGGAGCGTCCAGCGGTCGCCGATCACGTCGAGCGCCTTCGCTACGGAGCAGTACTGGCCATACGAGCGCACGCCTTGCATTCTAGCGTTTGGTTGAGATTTTTGTGCAAGGACTTGATTTTCTTGTTGTGATGTTTTATTTATATGAGGATGAGGCGTAAGGGCTTGGCGCTTGCAGCGCTGCTGGTGGCATCGTTTGTGATCAACCTCGACACGACGATCGTGAACGTGGCGCTGCCGACGCTGGTGCGCGAGCTGCACGCGTCGAATAGCCAGCTGCAGTGGATCGTGGACGCGTACAACCTGGTGTTCGCGGCGTTGCTGCTTGTGTCGGGGAGCTTGAGCGACCGCGTGGGCCGCAAGGGGATGCTGCTGGCGGGCCTGGCGGTGTTCGGCGTGGCGAGCGTCGCCGGTGGGCTGACGGCGACGGCGGGTCAGCTGATCGTGGCGCGCTGTTTCATGGGCCTGGGTGCGGCGATGGTGTTCCCGGCGACGCTGTCGCTGATCTCGAACATCTTTACGGGACGCGCGGAGCGCGCGCAGGCGATTGGCCTGTGGGGCGCGAGCGCGGGCGTGGCGATCGCGCTGGGGCCGATCGTCGGCGGCTGGCTGCTGAAGGGCTTTCAGTGGCCGAGCATCTTCTTCGCGATGGCGCCGGTGGCGGCGCTGGCCATGGGGATGGTCGCGTTCAGCGTGCCGACGTCGCGCGACCCGCACGCGCCGAGAACCGACCGCGCGGGCTTCGTGCTGTCGACGGCGACGATCGCGCTGCTGATCTTCACGATCATCGAGGCGCCGGAATACGGCTGGGGCAGCGCTCGCAGCGTCGCCGGCTTCATCGCAGGCGCAGCGCTGCTGGCGGCGTTCGTCGCATGGGAGCGCAGCGTGCGCGAGCCGATGCTGGACGTGAACCTGTTCGGAAACCCCCGCTTTGCGGCGGCGAGCGCGTCGGTGACGATCGCGTTCTTCGCGCTGTTCGGGTTCATCTTCCTGATCACTCAGTTCTTCCAGTTCTTCAAGAACTACAGCCCACTGTCGACAGGCGTGCACCTGCTGCCGGTGGCAACCGCGGTGGGCGTCTCCTCGGTGCTGGGCACGAAGCTGGCGGTGCGCTTCGGCACGAAGCTCGTGGTGGCGTCGGGGTTGCTGATGATGGCGGCGTTCTACGCGTGGGTGTCAACGGCCAGCGCGAGCCTCGCATACAGCACGATTGCGATCCAGATGGTCCTGTTCGGCACCGGCATGGGATTCACAAGCGCCCCGGCAACGGAGGCAATCATGGGCGTCGTGCCGACAGCAAAGGCAGGCGTGGGCTCCGCCGTCAACGACACAACGCGCCTGCTGGGAGGAACGCTAGGCGTGGCCCTGATAGGCAGCGTATACGCGTCCCTCTACAGCAGTCGCCTAACCACCCTCCTCCCCCACACCCTGCCAAGGTCCCTGGCAAGCACCGCCCACACCTCGGCGGGAGCGGCCCTAATAGTCGCCCAGCACCTACAGAGAGCCGGAGACTCCGCACTCGCGTCGGCTGTGAGCCACGCAACAAACGCAGCGTTCTTCCACGGCTTCAGTGCGGGCAACCTGCTTGCCGCGGGAGTGGCGGGCGCCGGTGTCCTAATGGCGCTGTGTCTACTCCCAGCCCAACCCATGATGACGCCCGCGGACAAGCGGAGTGGTGAGGCGATCAGGTCGCACGCGCGAAGCGCCGCGAACTGATCGACTCACCGCGCAGCGCTAGGACTCAGCGTCCTCTCCAAACCGGCGCCCGCTTCTCCTTGAACGCAGAAGACCCCTCCCGAGCATCCTCGGAGACAAACACGGGCCCGGTGATGGCGGCCTGCTTCTCCCACATCTCGGCGCTGGTCCAGTCAAACTGCTCCTGCAGCACCTGCTTGGTGGCGATCAGTGCGAGCGGCCCGTTCTTGGCGAGCGCGCCGGCGAGCTCGAGCGCGACGTCAACGGCGGAGCCGGGCTCGGCGATACGGTTGACGAGGCCGAGCTCATGGAAGCGCTCGGCGGGCAGCGGATCGCCGGTGAGCGCGAGCTCCATGACGACGTGGTAGGGCATGCGCCGCGGCAGGCGCAGCAGCGCCCCGCCGGCGGCGACGAGCGAGCGCTTGGCCTCGGGGATGCCCAGCTTGGCGCCGCTGGCGGCGACGATCAGGTCGCACGCGAGCGCGATCTCCATTCCGCCGGCGACCGCGAAGCCCTCGATCGCGGCGATCAGCGGCTTGCGCGCGGCGCGTTGGGTGATGCCGGCGAAGCCGCGGTCGCCGAACCATGCGGACTCGCCCTTGACGAACGCGCCGAGGTCCATGCCGGCGGAGAAGAAGCCGCCGGTGCCCGTCAGCACGCCGACGGACAGCCCCTCGTCGCCGTCGAGCTCATCGAGTGCCCCGGCCACCCCCTCGGCGAGCGCCGCGTTGACGGCGTTGCGCACCTCGGGCCGGTTGAGCGTGATCAGCAGGACGTTGTCGCGGCGCTCGGTGAGGACGGGCTCCTGCTCGACGTCTGCATTAGCTGCGCTCATTGAGGCTCTCCTCGCTCGTGGACCACAGCAGCCTAGCGGTCGATGGTCACGCGGCGAACAGCTTTAGCTCTGGCTCGCGTTCGCCGCGCAGTACCTCGAGGTCGACCTCCACGCAGTCGATCCCGCGCGACTCGGCGAGCACGCGCGCCTGCGGCTTGATGCTCTGCGCGGCGAGCACGCCGCGGCAGGACCCGAGCGCGGGGTCGAGGCGGATGCGCTCGAGGTAGCGGGTCAGCTGCTCGACGGCGTCGATCGTGGCGATGCGCTTGATCTCGACGGCGATCCACTCGTCCGCGCCGTCCTTGCACATCAGATCGACGGGCCCGATGTCGGTGGGCCACTCGCGCCGCACCAAGCGCAAGCCCTCCCCGCACCACTCGGGCGCGCCGGCGAGCAGCTCCTGCAGTTCGCGCTCGATCCCCTCCTTCTCGAGCGTCGCGAGCAGGTCGAGCTCGTGCTCGACGTCGGAGAGCACCTCCGCGATCGCGATGTCCAGCAGCTCCTCCTGGCTGCGCTTGCGCACGAGCAGCCGTGTCAGGCGACCGTCGCCGTCGGTCTCCTGCTCGATCACGGTCGGCGCGACCATCCAGTTCAAAGGCTTGACGGCCGAGCCACCGCCGTCGGCCCAAACCATGAACGTGCCGTCGGCCTTGAGCATCAGCAGCCGCACCGCCTCCGGCAGGACGGTGCTCAGGCGGCCGGTGTAGGAGACCTCGCAGCGGGCGACGATCAGGCGCACAGCGCGAACCTAGCGCGTCGGGCGGATCGCAGTCCCCTCCGACCGTCCCCCTACCCTCTCACTCGTGGCCGAAGCATCCGTGCGCCAGCCTGGCCGTCCCTACCCGCCGCAGCCGGCCCCTGAATCGTTCTGGCCGTGTCAGCTGACGGTGCTTGCGACGATCGCACTGCAGCTATCCTTGCCGCAGCGGCTCACGGCGGGCCCGACGTGGCTGGTCCCATCGGTCGAGACCGTGCTGCTGGTCGGCCTGTCGGTGGCGACTCCGCGCAAGCTCGTGCAGGAGCACACCAGGCGACGGCGGGCGGCGCTCTCGATCACCGCGCTCGTGAGCGCCGCCAACGTGTTCTCGCTCGTCGAGCTCTCACACTTCCTGCTGCACCACGACGTCAGCAACGGCCGCGAGCTGATCGGCGCCGGCGTCCTCATCTGGCTGACCAACTTCATGATCTTCTCCCTGTGGTATTGGGAGCTGGATCGCGGCGGGCCCGGTGTGCGCGCCGCCGGACACGACGGGCCACCCGACTTCTTGTTCCCGCAGATGTCCGACGACCGCATCGAGCCGCTCGACTGGCGCCCGCGATTCATCGACTACATGTACGTGTCGCTGACGAACGCCACCGCGTTCTCGCCCACCGACACGATGCCGCTGACGCCGATGGCCAAGAGCGTGATGGGCATCCAGTCGGTCGTCTCGCTGGTGACGGTCGGGCTGATCGTCTCGCGAGCGGTGAACATCCTGTGAGAGCACATCGCTCTTGCCGCCGACCCTGTATAGCGATGGTTATACGGCATCCGCAAGTGGACTAACGCCAACCGGCGCCGCCCAGGCCATCCCAGCCCAGCGGCGCGACCTAGTGAGATGCCTTCAGGCGCTTCTCAAGGTCTGCCGGAGGTGCAAACGTGTAGCGCCGTCCTTGGCGTCGTTGCACGAGAAAGCCCATCTCGACGAGCGGCAGCAGGTCGGCCCGCGCAGTCTCGTGGGTCACCCCGTGGCTCGCCGCATGACCCTGGAAGGTATAGGTCGCGTCGGGTACGCGCAGGGCGTTTGCCATCAAGGCAAGTTGCCTGTGGTTGAAGCGATCGGAGCCCTTGAGCACAGCTTCGAGATCGCGGACGTCCTTGATCTTCTGCCGGAGATAGTCGTGGAGCTGTTCCACGGCCCGTTGAAGGACCTCAAGTTGGTAGACGATGAAATAGGTCGCGTCGCGCTCATCCGTCTCCGTCAGCACAAAGGCGCGCATGTACTTGCCGGGCGCATGACGGAGGATTCGAGAGATCGAGAGGTACTCGACGAGCCAATAGCCGTGCGTGCGCATGTACCAGTAGAAGAGCGCCCTCGCGGTTCTGCCGTTGCCGTCTTCGAACGGATGATCGTAGGCAAGCCAGAAATGCAAGAGGACCGCGCGCAGGACTGGATGGATGAACCTGTCCGGGCTATCGCCTTCGTTGGCGAAGTCGCACAGGGCCCGCAGACGTTCTGGCAACTGCGCAGCGGGAGGAGGAGTGTGTATGACCGTGCCGTCGATGCGGTCCACGACGGCGATACGCTCCTCGTGCGGGGCTTGCACGCGACCAGCCGCATCCAGATTATCGAGCGTGCCGTCAGTCAGGATGCGCTGGAGCTCCAGCACGGTGGCGGGTGTCAGCTCGGCCGGCATCTCGTCCCGCATGTACTGCATCGCTCGATAGTTGTTGAGGATCATGCGCTCGCTTCGATTCTTGGGCTCGCGACCGGTCCGCAGCAGATCCTTGGCGACGTGCCGGGTTGTGGTGGCCCCCTCGAGCTGGCTTGACCTGATTGCCTCCTCCATCAAGGAGTTCACGAGGTACTGCTGTCGGGCCTGCGCGTCCGCCGTCACGACCTCCGACATCGCCACCTCCCCCGCGCACCGTTGATCGACGTAATGGAGGCGGCGGGCAACGAGATCAGGCACGCCGTAGACGAAAGCTCTCCCGGCGGAGTCTGTCAGCGGAATCTCCCGCTGCAGGTTTTGGCGCCCCCACTTGATCAGCAGCCACCACTCTTCGGAGCTCAGGTCGGCCGGCGGCTCGAGCTGCCTCAGCTTGTCCCAGTGAACATAGTCGCGGCCATCTTCGACCAGCCCCCGATCGCCTAGACCCCGACTGAGCAGTTCCGCGAGGCGCTCAGCACGGTTCTGGACAACCGAGCCGATCATGTCGGAAATCGTTGGAGCTGGGGCTACGTACATGAAGATCGCTGTTTGAAGATCGCTGTTCCAAATTACTCCAGATTACGCCAAGGATTTGGAGCTTAGCATCACTCCAAGCGTTTGGGCTAATTTGGAGCTATTTGGATCGAAGCAAAGACTGCAACGCTCGAGGCGGCGGGCCGGCGAAGTATCAGCCGGCCATGCTCGGCTCGATCGCCAACGCCTGCGCGACCAGCGCATGCACGTCCTTGCCGGCGCCAAGCGCGAGCGCACGCCTGAGCGCCTCGAGCGCGCCCTCGCGGTCCATCAACTGCAGGCGCAGCCGCCCGAGGCGCTCCCAGGCCCCGGCGTCGGAGGGCCCGCGTACAGCGGCGCGCTCGGCGGCCTCCTCGGCGAGGTCGATGGCGCCCATGTCTTCGTAGATACGCGCGGCGAAGCGGTGGGCGGCAGGGCGGCTGCCGTCGACGCGCGCCCAGTCGCGCACGGCGCGCGCGGCCTCGTCGAGCTTGCCGGCGTTCCAAAAGGCGAGCGTCATCAGCCGCAGCACGGCGACGTTGCGGGGCTCGGCGTCGCGCGCGTAGATCAGCCGCTGGGCGGCCAGCAGGTACTCGCCTTCGGCCATCGCGCGCTGGGCGGCGATGAGGAAACGCTCGACGCGCTCCTCGGCGGGATCGGGCTTGGAGAAGTCGACGAATTTCATGCTGCCGGCGGGCACGGTGCGGATCCCGTGGCTGAACTTGACGCGCGCCCACTGCTGTACTTCCTCGCCGGCGCCAACAGGATCTGAGGAGAAGTAGATCCCTGCGACGGTCCCGACGCCCCACTCGGGATAGGTCAGGCAGCGGGCGTAGCGATGGACGACCGAGTGGTCGGGCACGCGGCTGCCGAACGGGTCGTTTTCGGCCCGGTCCTTGGCGGCGGCGCGCGCCCGCTGCTCGGCCTCATACGCGCGCCGGCCGGCCTCTTCGCGCTCGCGGCGCGCGGCGGCGGCGCTGACCTTGACGGCGTTGGCGGTGACTTTGCCGCCGCGCGAGCCCTCCGCCAGGCGCTCGAGCTGGTCGGCGGCCTCGTTGATCGCCTTGAGGTGGCGCTCGTGCTCGAACTGGCGGCCCTGCGGCGCGACGTCGGGATGCCAGCGCTTGGCCATGCGCCGGCGCGCGAGCTGCACGTCGCGCTTGGTGAACGGCGCCTCGAGCTCCAGTAGGAGCAGGTGCTGCTCGACATCGAGGACCGTGGTGGGCATGACCCGACAACGTTAGCGAGGGCGGACGCGTTTCTCTTCCCTCTATCCTGCGTGCGCATGTCCTCCCAGTACGTGTTCACGATGCACCGCCTGTCCAAGCTCCACCCCCCGGACAAGACGGTGCTCGACAACGTCTCGCTCGCGTTCTACCCGGGGGCGAAGATCGGCGTGCTCGGCTACAACGGCGCGGGCAAGTCAACGCTGCTGCGGATCATGGCGGGGGTCGATCAGGAGTACCGCGGCGAGGCGGCGCTGGCGCCGGGCGCAACCGTGGGGATGCTCGAGCAGGAGCCGCACCTGGACGAGAGCAAGGACGTCAAGGGCAACGTCGAGGACGGCGTCGCCGAGACAAAGGCGCTGCTCGATCGCTTCAACGAGCTGGCGGCGAATTATTCTGAGGAGACAGCCGAGGAGTTCGGCGAGATCCAGGCAAAGATCGAAGCGGCCGACGCGTGGAACCTCGACACGCAACTCGAATACGCGATGGACGCGCTACGCCTGCCACCGCCTGACGCCGACGTGAGCACGCTCTCCGGTGGCGAGCGACGGCGGGTGGCCCTCTGCCGCCTGCTGCTGCGCGCACCGGACCTGCTGCTGCTGGACGAGCCCACGAACCACCTGGACGCGGAGTCGGTCGCGTGGCTGGAGCAGCACCTGTCCGAGTACAAGGGCGCGATCGTGGCGGTGACGCACGACCGCTACTTCCTCGACAACGTGGCTGGCTGGATCCTCGAGCTCGACCGCGGCAAGGGCATCCCCTACCAGGGCAATTACTCGAGCTGGCTGGAGCAGAAGCAGGCGCGTATGGCCCAGGAAGAGCGCTCGGAAAAGGGCCGCGAGCGCACGATCGCAGCGGAGCTCGAATGGGTGCGGACGAACCCGAAGGGCAAACGCACGAAGTCCAAGGCGCGTCTTGCGCGCTACGAGGAGTTGATCGCGGAGGACCGCAACATCAAGCTCGACGAGGTCCAGATCCATATCCCGCCGGGCCCGCGCTTGGGCGACAAGGTGCTCACGGCGACGGACCTGTCGAAGGGCTTCCCCGTCCCGGGACAATCCGGCGATCGGCTGCTGATCGAGTCGCTGTCGTTCGACCTGCCGCGCGCGGGGATCGTGGGCGTGATCGGAGCCAACGGCGCGGGCAAGACGACGCTGTTTCGGATGATAACCGGCGAGGAGGCACCCGACAGCGGCACGCTCGAGCTGGGCGACACCGTGCAGCTCGCGTACGTCGACCAGTCGCGCGACTCGCTGAATCCTGAGAAGACGGTGTGGGAGGAGATCTCGGAAGGCTACGAGCACATCAAGGTCGGCGATCGTGAGGTCAACTCGCGCCAGTACACGGCTGGCTTCAACTTCAAGGGCAGCTCCCAGCAGGCCCGCATCGGCAAGCTCTCAGGCGGCGAGCGCAACCGCGTGCACCTGGCGAAGCTGCTGCGCAGCGGCGGCAACCTGCTGCTGCTGGACGAGCCCACGAACGACCTGGACGTGGACACTCTGCGCGCGCTGGAGAACGCGCTGCTGGCGTTCCCGGGATGCGCGATCGTGATCTCCCACGACCGCTGGTTCCTCGATCGCGTCGCCACGCACGTGCTCGCGTTCGAGGGTGACTCGCAGGTGACGTGGTTCGAGGGCAACTTCGAGGCCTACGAGGAGCACCGCCACGAGCTGCTCGGCGCCGCGGCGGACCGCCCGCACCGGATCACGTACAAGCGGCTCGTCCGTGGCTGACCCGCCCGCGGGCGGGTCCACGAAGTTCGACCGCGACACAGCCGTGTGGCGCGAAGCGGGCACAGAGCGAGCGAGGGTCGGCGAGCAGACGGTATTTGGCGCGGAGGTGGCGCCCGATTGGCGCGCGGGACGCGGACCACACGGTGGCTATCTGGCGGCGATGCTGCTGCGCGCGCTGGTCGAGTCTGTTGCAGACGCAGACCGCGCGCCGCGCTCGCTGACGATCCACTACGCGCGTGCGCCGCAGCCGGGTCCGGTGCAGATCAGCACGGTACTGGAGCGCGAGGGTCGCTCGTTGAGCACGCTGTCGGCGCGGATGCACCAGGGCGGGGAGCTGGTGGCGCTGGTGCTGGCGGCGTTCTCGGTGCCGTGGGGCGGACCTGAGATCGACGACGACCGGATGCCGGACGTCGAGCCGCCGGACCCCTCGCGCGAGGGCGTCAAGCTGATCGAGCACGGCGGCCCGGAGATGGCGCGCCACATAATCCTGCAGCCGCGCATACAGGGCCGCCCGTTCGCGGGCGCGGGGCAGCCGATGGAGATCCGCGGCTGGCTGGGGCTCGCCGAGCCGCGCCCGATCGACGCGCTGTCGCTGGCGTTCTTCAGCGACGCGCTGATACCGGCGCCGTTCATGCACCTGAGCGAGCCGGCGGCTGTGCCGACGGTCGACCTGACGGTCCACTTCCGCGAGCGTACGCCCCGCGCCGCGGCCGGGCGCTCGGAGCCCGACCCGCTCGAGCTGTGCCTGGCGATAACTCGCACGGAGCTGATCCACGACGGCTTCTTCGTCGAGGACGGCGCGATCTGGGCGAGCGACGGCACGCTGCTGGCACAGTCGCGCCAGCTCGCGATCGTGATTCCGTTCTCGAGGTAGTCGTCCCTCGAACAAAGCGGTAGGCTGCGGCGATGGCTGACTACACCGCGAAGCGCATTGAGGAGATGGAGGCTGCGTTTGGCGGCGGGTTCGTGAAGGCGCGCGCCGAGCTAGGCGTGAGCTCGTTTGGCATGCAGGTGATCAGGATGCCTGCGAACTACGACGACTATCCCGAGCACGATCACGCCCATGATCGCCAGGAGGAGGTCTACGTCGCGTTGCAGGGGTCGGGGTGGATCGACGTAGACGGCGAGCGCGTGGAGCTCGACAAGGACGTGTTCGTACGCATCGGACCGGGCGCCAAGCGCCGCGTGCACTCAGGCCCGGAGGGCCTGCAGATGCTCGTGATCGGCGGCTGTCCCGGCGAGCCGTACAAGATCGCGCCGTTCAGCGAGCTCGGCACCGCAGCGTAGCGCCGGCGGCGCGCTTGCAGCGTCCGTAGCGACGGGCGACAGAGACGCCACGGACGGGTCGCGGCGCCAGACATCTGGTCACGCATCTGTTTTCAAGCGAGAGCGACGCCGCGCCGATAAGCACGTATGCACACCAATGCTGTGGGCTGGACCCGGCACGCGCTTGCTTCGGGTGAGCGGCCCGGACGCGCGTCGCATCGCGGGCGCTGGACGCTGGTCGCCTGCGCGATCCTCCTGCTGGGCGTGGCGGGCTCGTTGGCGGCCGCGGACCTATGGCGTTCGAGCGTTCGCACGCACGAACGACAGACGCTGGAGGCGACGGCGTCGGATGTGAGCTCGACGCTGGCGACGCTGCTCAGCCGCGACTCCGACTTCGTGGCGACGCTGCGCGGCGTGCTGACGCTGCAGCCGCACATGAGCGACAGCAAGTTCAACCACTGGTTCACCGTCCTGCAGGGGCCTCAGCGCCTGGTCGGGGGCCTGGGCTCGATCGTGGTGGAACCGGTGGCGAAGGCGGACCTGCCGTCGTTCCTGGCGCGGCGCGACGCCGATCCCACCTTCCGCACGCTCGTGGGCGTCGCACCTGAACCTGTGGCGCCCCCGGGAAGCGGGCGTGACTGCCTGCTCACCGCCAGCGTGTCGGCGTTGGGCACGCTGACGCCGCAGGCGGCGTACATCGTCCAGGGCGACTGGTGCTCACCAAGCTCGACGGTCGGGGCCTCGCAGGCGCCGCTGCTGCGGACGGCGAGCGAAACGGGGCAGATCCTCGTGCTGCCGGTGTCGAGCGTCGGCGTCGACACGACGCTGTTTCAGACGGCGTTCTACCGCGACGGCGCGAACGTGGCGACGCCGGCGCAGCGACGCGTGGCGGTCGCCGGCTGGATCGTGACGTCGGTCGATGTCGACACGCTGGTGCGGCTGGCGGTGGCGCACCGTCCGGGCCTGGGCCTGTCGCTGTTCCACAGCGACCCCGGGCGTCGCCCCGAGCTGATCGACCGTTTCGGCGGGCCGGTCCACGCGGGCGAGTTCACGCAGACGCGCACGATCGACGTGGACGGCAAGTGGGAGGCGACGGTGTCCGCGGGGGCGCCCACGGGCGCGATGTCGGCCGAGGCTCAGGGCGTGCTCGTGCTGGTGGTGGGCGCGATCGTGAGCGCGCTGGCATGCGCGCTGGTGCTGGTCCTGTCGCGCTCGCGCGAGCGCGCGCTCGGGATGGTCGAGCAGAAGACGGGCGAGCTGCGCCATCAGGCGCTGCACGACGCGCTGACGGGGCTGCCGAACCGCGTGCTGGCGCTCGACCGTGCACAGCAGATGCTCGCGCGCGCCAGACGTCAGCAGAGCCCGGTGGCGGCGCTGTACGTAGACGTCGACGGCTTCAAGGACATCAACGACACGTTTGGGCACGCGGCGGGCGATGAGCTGCTGCGGATCGTGGCCGAACGGCTGCGGACGCTCGTGCGCGAGGGCGACACAGCGGCGCGCCTTGGCGGTGACGAGTTCGTGGTGCTGCTGGAGGGCTCAACGCTGGACGCGGGACCGGAGCTCGTCGCTGACCGCCTGCTGGAGGTCCTGCGCCAGCCGTACGAGCTGGGCAGCGCGGCGGGGCGCCCGTTGAAGGTGACGGCGAGCATCGGCGTGGCGATGGGCATCCGCGAGAACGCGGATGATCTGCTGCGGGACGCGGACCTGGCGATGTACCAGGCCAAGCAGGCCGGGCGCAACGCCTGCGCGGTGTTCGAGTCGAGCATGCAGACGAGCTCACGCGACCGCGTGACGCTGGAGATGGACCTCGCGGACGCGCTCGAGCGCCGACAGTTCTTCCTCGTCTATCAGCCGACATTCGACCTGCGCTCCCAGCGCACGATTGGCGTCGAGGCGCTGATCCGCTGGCGCCACCCGACACGCGGCGTGCTCGCTCCGGCGGAGTTCATCGCGATCGCGGAGGCGAGCGCGATGATCGTCCCGATCGGCCGCTGGGTGCTGGAGGAGGCGTGCAGGCAGACCGCGATCTGGCACGCACGCGGTCACGCGATCGGCGTGTCGGTGAACGTCTCCGCGCGCCAGCTGGACGATGATGAGCTGGTCGCGAACGTACGCCGCGCCCTGGACGAGAGCGGCTTGGATGCATCGGCGCTGACGCTCGAGATCACCGAGACGGTGATCATGCGCGACGCGGACGCGGCTGCCGAGCGGCTGCGCCAGCTGAAGGAGATCGGCGTGCGGATCGCGATCGACGACTTCGGTGTCGGATACAGCTCGCTTGCGTACCTGCGCGAGCTGCCGGCCGACTCGCTGAAGATCGACCGCTCGTTCATCGCCGGCATCGCGACCTCGAGCGCGTCGGCGGCGCTGATCCGCACGCTCGTGCAGCTCGGCCGCACGCTGGAGATCGAGACGCTGGCGGAGGGCATCGAGGACGAGGCTCAGCTGGAGACGCTCAGGCGCGAGAACTGCGAGCAGGGGCAGGGCTTCCTGTTCTCGCGCCCGCTGGGGGTCGACGCGCTGGAGGAGTTCCTGGGCACGGCCGCTGCGAGCGCCGAGCCGGCGGCGGGCCCGCTGGCGAGAAGCTAGCCCTGCGCGGCGAACACGCTGTCGGGCGCCAACCGCAGCGCGGCGGCGGCGATCAGGCGCGCGCACGCGTGCACGTCCTCGAGCTGGACGAGCTCGACGGGCGAGTGCATGTAGCGGATGGGGATCGAGACGAGCCCGGTGGGGACACCGCCGCGGCTGATGTGGACGGCGTCGGCGTCGGTGCCGGTGGCGCGCGCGGAGGCCTCGACAGTGAACGGGATCTTCTCGGCCTCGGCGGTGTCGTGCAGCAGCTCGAACAGCCCGGCGCTGAGGTTGGAGCCGCGGCTGATGACGGGCCCGGAGCCGAGCTCGTGCTTGCCCGCCTCCTTGACGTCGATGCCGGGCGCGTCGGTGGCGTGCGTGACGTCGATGACGATCGCGGCGTCGGGCTTCAGCGCGAACGCGCTGGTGCGCGAGCCGCCGAAGGTGGTCTCCTCCTGCACGGCGGCTACGGCGGCTAGCTCCCACTGCGCGCCGCCGGCCTCGGCGACGAGCCGCGCGGCCTCGAGCGCGACGAACGAGCCGAGGCGGTTGTCGAGCGCGCGCGCGGTCAGGCGCCCGTTGGGAAGCGCGACGGGCGCGGCGTCGATCACGGCGACGTCTCCGATCCGCACCATCTCGCGCGCTTGGGCGCCGTCGCGCGCGCCGATGTCGATGTGCAGGTCGCGGATGTCGGCGACCTTCTTGCGCTCCTCCTCGCGCAGCAGGTGGATCGGCTTCTTGCCGACGACCCCCGTGATCGTGCCGCCGCGGGTGTCGAGCACGACGCGCTGGCCGACCAGGATCTGCGCGTCCCAGCCGCCGACGCCGCGGAACCACAGGTAGCCGTCGTCGTCGATGTGCGTGACGATCAGCCCGATCTCGTCGATGTGCCCCATGACGAGCAGCCGCCGCGCGTCGTGCTCGTAGCCGTGCTTGGGCTCGACGAGCGCGAGCGGCGTGCCGACGACGTCGCTGCTGACGCGCGCGAACCCAGCCGCCGCGTCGCGCCACACCCGGGCGGGCGCGCTCTCATAGCCTGAGGGCCCGCGCGCGGCGAGCAGGTCGAGCAACACCTGCGGCGCGGGCTCGTGCGCCTGTGGAGCCTGCGGCACGGGCTCCCCAGCCGCGGGCTCGGCAGCGGGGCTGTCGGGTTGATCGCTCATCTGGCGAGCAGCCCACGCAGGACGTACTGGAGGATGCCGCCGTGGCGGAAATAGTCGGCCTCGCGCGGGGTGTCGATACGCACGCGCGCGTCGAACTCGATCGCGCCGCCGGCGCCCTGGCCGTCGCCCGAGCCCTCCGCACCGCCACGCTCGGCGCGCACGCGCACCGTCTGTGGCGGCCCGCCGCCGCCGGCCATCGCCTCGGCGAGCCCTGAGATCGAGAACGTCTCCTCGCCGCTGAGGCCGAGCGACTGCGCGCTGTGCCCGTCGGGGAACTGCAGCGGCAACACGCCCATGCCGATCAGGTTGGAGCGGTGGATGCGCTCGAAGCTCTGCGCGATGACGGCGCGCACGCCGAGCAGCTTGGTGCCCTTGGCGGCCCAATCACGCGAGGAGCCGGTGCCGTACTCCTTGCCGGCAAGAATTATTAGAGGGATGCCCGCGCCGATGTAGCGCATGGCGGCGTCGTAGATAGACATCTGCTCGTCGGAGCCGTCGGCGAGGTAGCGCGTGAAGCCGCCTTCGGGCAGTGGCGCACCGCTGGCGGCATCCCCGCCGCCGAGCAGATTGCGCAGTCGGATGTTGGCGAAGGTGCCGCGCACCATCACCTCGTGATTGCCGCGGCGCGCGCCGTAGGAGTTGAAGTCGCGCGGCGCGATGCCCTGCGCCTGCAGGTATGCGCCGGCGGGCCCGTCGCGCTTGATCGACCCTGCGGGGGAAATGTGGTCGGTGGTGACGCTGTCGCCGAGCAGCGCGAGCACGCGCGCGCCGGCGATGTCGCTGACGGGCGGCGGCTCGGCGGGCATGCCGTCGAAGTACGGCGGCAGGCGCACGTAGGTCGAGTCGGGGTCCCACGCGAAGCGCTCGCCGGCGGGGACGGGCAGGCCATTCCAGCGCTCGTCGCCTGCGAACACCTCGCCGTAGCTGCGACGGAACATGTCCGCGCGCACGGCCTCGCCGACGGTCTGTGCGACCTCGTGCGCGGAGGGCCAGATGTCCCTGAGGTAGACGTCCTCGCCGGCGTCGTCCTGGCCGAGCGGGTCGTTGACGATATCGATGTCCATGCTGCCGGCAAGTGCGTAGGCGACGCACAGCGGCGGCGAGGCAAGGTAGTTCATCTTGACGTCGGCGTGGATACGGCCCTCGAAGTTGCGGTTGCCGGAGAGCACGGAGACGACAGCCAAGTTGTGATCGTTGACGGCGGTGGAGATCTCCTCGGGCAGCGGCCCGGAGTTGCCGATGCAGGTGGTGCAGCCGTAGCCGACGAGGCTGAAGCCGAGGGCCTCGAGCGGCGCGGTGAGTCCGGCGCGGTCGAGGTACTCGGTGACGACCTTCGAGCCGGGCGCGAGCGAGGTCTTGACCCAGGGCTTCGCGCGCAGGCCGCGCGCGAGCGCATTGCGGGCGAGGATGCCGGCGCCGACCATGACTGACGGGTTTGAGGTGTTGGTGCAGCTGGTGATGGCGGCGATGACGACGTGGCCGTGGTCGAGCTCGAAGCGCTCGCCGTCGAGCATGACGGGCGTGGCGGCGTGGCAGCGCTGCAGCGTCGTGGACGCGGACGCGTGCGCCGCGGCGGGCGCGCCGGTGGGTAGCGGCTGGGCATGCCCGGGGCCGTCGGCGGGCGGGTCGGAGGCGGGGTAGGACTCGGCGATGGCCTCGTCGAGCGCGTCGGCCTGCTCGCCGTCGCTGGGGACGTAGTCTTCGAGCGCGATCCTGAACGAGCTCTTGGCGTTGCTCAGCGCGACGCGGTCTTGGGGCCGTTTGGGGCCGGCGAGGCTGGGCTCGACGGTGGCGAGGTCGAGCTCGACGGTGTCGGTGAAGGTGGGCTCTTCGGAGTGCTCGTCGTGCCACAGGCCCTGCTCCTTGGCGTATGCCTCGACGAGCGCGATGCGCTCGGGCGAGCGCCCGGAGAGCTCGAGGTACTTGAGCGTCTCTGCGTCGATCGGGAAGATCGCGCAGGTGGAGCCGAACTCGGGCGACATGTTGCCGATGGTCGCGCGGTCGGCGAGCGGCAGGCCGGCGAGGCCGGCGCCGTAGAACTCGACGAACATGCCGACGACGCCGCGCTCGCGCAGCATCTGCGTGACGGTGAGCACAAGGTCGGTGGCGGTGGTGCCCTCTGGCAGCTGGCCGTGCAGGCGCACGCCGAGCACCTGTGGGATCAGCATCGACAGCGGCTGGCCGAGCATCGCGGCCTCGGCCTCGATCCCGCCGACGCCCCAGCCGAGCACGCCGAGCCCGTTGACCATGGTGGTGTGCGAGTCGGTGCCGACGAGCGTGTCGGGGTAGGCCTGGCGGGTGTTGTCGTTGTCGAAGACGACGCGCGCGAGATACTCGAGGTTGACCTGGTGGACGATGCCGGTGTCGGGCGGCACGACGGCGAAGTCGTCGAACGCGCCCTGCCCCCAGCGCAGGAACGTGTAGCGCTCCTGGTTGCGCTCGAACTCGAGCTCGGCGTTGAAGCGGAAGGAGTCGCGCGTGCCGAACGCGTCGACCTGCACGGAGTGGTCGATGACGAGCTCGGCGGGCGCGAGCGGGTTGATCTTGGCGGGGTCGCCGCCCATGTTGGCCATCGCGTCGCGCATGGCGGCGAGGTCGACGACGGCGGGCACGCCGGTGAGGTCCTGCATGAGCACGCGCGCGGGCGTGAACGCGATCTCCTTGCTCGGCTGCGCCTTGGCGTCCCAGCTGGCGAGCGCTTCGATGTCGGCGGCGGTAACCGAGCCGTTGCCCTCGGTGCGCAGCAGGTTCTCGAGCAGCACCTTCAGCGAGAACGGCAGCCGCATGACGTCGAAACGCTGCTGCAGCGCGTCCAGGCGGAAGATCTCGTATGTGCGCGACTCGCCGCCGGCGGTGGCGGTGACCGCGAGCGTGTCCTTGGCGCCAAAGCTGTTCTCCGACATGGCCATCTCCCGTGCGATCCGCGTCTCTACAGGACTCCTGGCAGTCTCGCAGAGTCGCGCTCGCGACCGGGTCGCTACAGGTGGCTCGCCAGCATGGCAGCGCTCGGGCGAGCACTGTCGAGGAAGCGCTCGACGGCGTCGACGTCGAGTGGGCGCGAGAACAGAAATCCCTGCCCGTGGTCGCAGTGTTCGCGCTGCAGCGTCTCGAGCTGCGCCTGGTCCTCGATGCCCTCGGCGAGCGTCTCGATGTCGAGCGCCTTGCCGAGCTGCACGAGCGTATGGATGAGCGCGGCGGACGCCTTGGAGGTGGCGACGCTGTCGATGAACGAGCGGTCGATCTTCAGGGCGTCGGCGGGAAACTGGCGCAGGTAGGCGAGCGAGCTGTAGCCGGTGCCGAAGTCGTCGATCGAGATGCGCACCCCGAGCTGCTTGAGCAGGCGCAGGCGCGCGGCGGTCGCCTCGGGGTCGCGCATGAGCGCGGTCTCGGTGACCTCGAGCGTCAGCGTGGCGGGCTCGATGCCGCTGTGATCGAGCGCGTGGCGCACGTCGACGATCAGCGCGTCGTCGTCGAGCTGCAGCGCGGAGACGTTCACCGCCATGCCAATCCGGTGGCCGTGCTGGTGCCAGATGGCGGCCTGCCGGCAGGCCTGTTCGAGCACCCAGCGCCCGATCGACACAATCAGCCCGCACTGCTCGGCGATTGGGATGAACCTGTCGGGGGCGAGCACGCCGCGGGTGGGGTGTCGCCAGCGGATCAGCGCCTCGACGCCGATCACGCGCTCGGAGCGCAGGTCGAAGGTGGGCTGGTAGAGCAGGAACAGTTGCTCGCGGTCGAGCGCCTCGGCGAGGTCCATCTCGAGCGTTAGCCGCTCGGAGGAGGCGGTCTGCATGCTCGACTTGAACAGCGCGAAGCGGTTGCGCCCGCTCTCCTTGGCCTCGTAGAGGGCCAGGTCGGCGTCGCGCAGCAGCTCATCGGCGCTCGCGCGCGGCCCGACGGCGATGCCGACGCTGGCGGTGACCGACAGCTGGCGCCCGAGCGCCTCACTGAGGTCGTACGGCTCGCCCAGCACCTCGAGCAGGCGTTCGGCGACCAACTCGGGGCCGGCGCCCATCAGCGTGCCCTCGAGCAGCACGACGAACTCGTCGCCGCCGAGCCGCGCCGCGGTGTCGCCCTCGCGGACGATCGTCAATAGCCGCGCGGCGACGAGGCGCAGGAGCTCGTCGCCAGCGGCGTGTCCGAAGGTGTCGTTGACGTGCTTGAAGCCGTCGAGGTCGACGTACAGCACCGCCGCCGTGGTCTGCTGACGGCGCGCACGGGCGAGCATCTGCTGTGCGCGGTCGAGCGCGAGAACGCGATTGGGCAGGCCGGTGAGCGCGTCGTGCAGGGCCTGGTGACGAAGCTGTCCGGTCTTCTGGTGCACCATCGCGAGCGCGTGCTCGCGCGAGCGCGCGAGCACGAGGATCAGCGTGCAGAGGAGCAAGCTGACGAGCGCGCCGGCGAGCAGCACGAGCAGCGCCTGGGCGTTGGCTGAGAGCCCTCTTGCGTCCCCCCTGCCCCGCACGAGCGCAACCCAAGAGCCGCTGATCTGCAGCGAGGTGCTGTAGGTGTAGGCGTTGGGCGAGGCGAGCCCGTGGACGCTGCCGAGGAGTTCCTTGGGCTGGCCGGGATTCTGGTGATAGAGCGCCACGCTGAGACCGCGATGAGCTCCGAGCGCCTGCTGAATCAGGGCGTTGAGCTCGAACGAGCTGCCAACCCAGCCTTGGACGGCGGCGCGGCGCTGCGCGGCGCTGGCGACGGCGGCGCCATGGCGGTAGATCGCGGTTTCGATGAACACGGTGGTCACGCCCTGTATCGCGACGGGGTAGACAAGCGGCTGTCCGCTGGCGGTGATCGATTGCAGAAGCCTGGCCTGGGTGGTCTTACCGTCGACATAGGAGCCGATCGGCGAGGACGGGTCGCACCAGTCCCCCTCGATCAGCTCGCCGACGGCGCGACTGTACGGCGTAACCGTCCCGCCGGCCGAGAGCAGGCAGTAGCGCGCACGGCCGCTGCGAGGCACGGGCACGATCCTGCCCCCGACGAGCGCACGGAAAGCTGGATCGGCGGCGCGCCGCGCCTGGAAGGCGGCAAGCTCGGCGGCGGGCACCGATTCCAGGACGGTCGTCCCGAGCCCGCCCACCTCCCGCTGCTTACCCTGCAGTTCGGAGAACCACTGGTCGAAGCGCGTGGCGCTGAGGTGCGGTTGCAGCGTGAGCACGGCGCGCAGCGTCTTGACGAAATCGGTGTCGCGCAGCAGCAGCGTCTCGAGAGACTTGTTGACGTCGGTGGCGCTGACCTGGAAGCTCTGGCGCTCGTTGTTGCGAACGCTCGCGCGCCACAGCGCTGCGCCGCCGAGCGAGAGCGCCAGCCCGAGAGCGAGCAGCGCGCAGGCGAGCAGCGTCCAGCGCGTGCGGCCTGAGCCGGCACGCGCTCCCTGCGCATCGTCGGCTGCAAGCTCTCCGGCCGTGTCGAGCTGTTCGGGCATCATTGTTCCGATCGGGCCCCGGGCTGCGGCAACGAGACCGTAGTTCCCCACAAGTCCTGCATATCTGACGGATATGGACGGCCGGATTACGGCAGGCCGGTCCGGTGGCGTGGCGTGGGGACCAGCGTCAGCGAGCGAGCTCGGCGGCGCGCGTGACGCGCCCCTTGCCCTGGCGCTTGGAGCGGAGCAGCGCGGCGTCGCAGGCTTCGAGCAGCTCGTCGGTGCTCATCGGCGCGTGCCACTGGGCAACGCCGATCGACGCCGACACGCCAGCTCCGACGCCATCGTTCGCGGGGATCGCGCGCAGCCGCTCAAGCGCTCGCGCAGCCGCGGCGGCGGCGCTGTCGAGCTCGGCGTTTGGGAGGATCACGACGAACTCGTCGCCGCCGTAGCGCGCGACGCGGTCGAACGCGCGGAACTCGCCGACGAGCGCGTGCACGACGCTGCGCAGCATCGCGTCGCCGGCCTGATGGCCGTGGCGGTCGTTGACGAGCTTGAAGTCGTCGAGGTCGATCAGCAGGCACGACAGCGGCCCACCGGCGCGTGTCGCGCGCCCGATCTCCTCATCGAGGCGCCTGCGCATCGCGCGGTGGTTCATGCAGCCGGTGACCGCGTCGGTGCCGGCCTCGGCGCGCGCGCGGGCGAGCGCGAGCGCGGTCGCGGCCTGCTCGACGAGCGCAGCCGCGAGCTCGACCTCCGCGGGCGTGAAGACCTCGGACTCGCGGCGCACGAGCACGACTACCGCGTCGACCTCACCGCGCTCGGCGAGCGGCAAGAGCAGCGCGGAGCTGACCGTGCCGGTCTCCGCCAGCCGTGGGATGCCAGCGGCGAGGCCGTCGCAGTCGGAGGCGAGGAAGCTGCTGCGCGTGCTCGCCACCCAGGCGACTCCGGGCGGGCGCTCGGCGCGCGGCAGCAGATAGCTGAGCCGCCCGACGCCGCCGTGCAGGTAGACGGCGACCAGCTCCTCGTCGCCGTCGCCGTCGACGAGCAGGTGGTGGATGTGCACCTCCTCGGCGCCGGGCACCGAAAGCAGCTCGCGCGCGAGCGCGCGAAACATCGCGTCGGCGCCGCTGGCCCCGTCAGCGAGCGCTGTCAGATGGCGGATGCCTGCGAGCAGGCGGTCGATGCCTGCTGACGACGTTGAGGTATCCGTACCCGTAACGACATCCATACCGACAATGTACGGCATGCGCCGGCCCCTGTCGCAGCAGTCGCCGGCTCCTCCCCGCCCACGGACTCCGCCAACGAGCTGGGAAAACACGCGGGGGCGGCAACTCGTCCGCCCCCGCGTGGCCTATGGCCCAGGGCCTTCGAGACCTTTAGCGGACGGACACCGTTACGGTCGCGGAGGTGTGCGCGCCCTTCTTGGGCACGAACCCAACCCGTACCTTCACTTTGAACGGCTTACGCCTGCTGCGCCCGCCCCTGGAGAGCGGGATCTTGAGCGTCGTGGCTTTGCTGGCAGCGTTGAGGCTGCGGTACTTGGTCGACAGACCCTTACCGCCGCCGCTGATCCGCCCGGCGGCGAACGTCTTTATCGTCAGGTAGACGGTGTTTCCAACCACCTTGTGCCCGACGATCTGCACACCACAGCCGGTCGGCGAGATGAGCGTGTTCTGTTTGATCTGCTTGCCGTTCTGCCCGGTGATGATCGTGGGCATCACGAGCGTCGGCGCGCACAGATTGCCGCCCGGGGCGGACAGCGCCGAGTGCGGGCCGAGCGGCAGGTTGACGGTGATGCTCGAGACGGGCACATCGGGGTTCGTGGCGAAGTTCGTCGTCGTGATCCCTTTCTTGATGTCCGTCTTGCCTTCGACGATCACGCGCACGCCGTCGCCTTCGAGCACGAGCTCGAGGGCGGGGAATTCTTCGCCGCGGGCGACGAGGAACGCGGGCCCTGTCATCGGGACCGGGAGCGCAGGCGTGACCGCGGTGGCCGTACCCACTTCGGAGCCGGGCGATTCTTTCGCGCAGGAGAGCGGGTTCGCTTCGAACACCTTCAACAGGCACGCTTTCTGAAGCGTCGTCAGGCGCGAGGGTAGCTGCTTAGGCAGCGTCACGAACACTGACTTCATGTTTGCCTGCCCCGCTGGCTGCGTGATCGTCGTGACGAGGCTCGCACCGTTGGCTTTCGACGGTTTGCCGCTGGTCGATGCCGTGAACGTCGGTTTGAACGCCAGCCCGCTGCAGCCTTCTGCCTGGAAGGGACTCTTCAGCCCTTCCTGGAGCGTCGCGAACGTCGACGTCAGCGTCGATTCGGTCGCCTCTTCCTGGCAGTTGGTCGGGTTGAGCAGGAAGCCCTGCCTGCTGACGTTGACGCTGATCGAGCGCAGCCGCAACGGCACGCCCTTGACGATCGTCGGCAATGTGCTTTCCGCGGTGACGCGGGCGGTCGTCGGGTTGATGCTGATCGTCGAGCGCGTGACCACGGTCCCGAGGTTGAACGGACCCGCTACGGCGGGCACCGCGATCGACAGGCCGAACGGCGCGCCGTTGTAGGGCCCGGTCATGTACACCGGCCCGGTGAACGTGTACGGCGAGCTGCCGGCGCCGGCGGTCACGGTAGCTGTACCGATGCGGCTGTTAGCTGCGCAGGTCCCTTCGGCCGCCTGCGGTTCACCGCAGAGAGTAACCGCTGGGATCTCGCCGATCAGGCCCGACGGCAATGTCGTCTTGACCTTTTCGACGTACTGCTGACTGCTGGTCCGCGCGAGATTGAACGTGTAGGAGCTGTGCCCGCCACCGGTCCGTGGTTCATATTCGATGCTCTGGGTGAGCGCGAACGGCAGCGTGGACGGACAGCCGGTGATTTCGAAGTTCGCCTGCGACGACTTCGCCGCGGTCGCACTGAACGGCGTGAACGTCGTCGCGGCGGTGCTAGCTTCGCACTTGAGCCCGTTCGCCAGTGGCGCCAGCGGGCCGCCGTTGAAGCGCAGGACCAGGCTGCTGAACGGCTGTTCGGGGTTTTCGGAGAACGTGGCCGTCATCTGTCCCGTTTTAGCGTTGGGCTTGACCGCACCTTTCAGGCGCACGTCAACCCCGTAGCGTTCCGATTCGGCGCTGATGTAGATCGTGTATTCGGGTTCAGCGGCATTGGCGCCACCGGTGATCGGACCCGATTCAGGGCCGCCGAGATAGACGTTGCCCTGCAACGATCCCGCGGGCAGTCCGGGCACGTTCAGCGTCACGGTGCCGAGCTTCGCACCTTCGGGGCAGGTCATCGGGTTCTTCGTTCCAACCCCGATCTCCGCCGGCGTGCACGCTTCCAGGCCGGCCGCGGCCGCGGCGTTCATGGTGAGACCTTCGGACATCGTGACGCTCACGGCCTTGAGCTGCGAGTCATCGATTTCTGTGGCTCCTGTCTTGTGTGCGAGCGTCAGTTCGGTCGTGATGCCGTCCGGCGCTTCAGAGCCCGTTGTCGCCTGAGCGAGAGCGAAACCCGGTTCGAATGGGACCAGGCCGCAGTTTTCGGTGCCGATTGGGGTTTCATACGTTGCTGGAGGGACCACTTCGCCTGACTGAAAGTTGAGCGTCAGCCTCGTCGTCGTCTGCGGACCCACTCCCGTGCAAGAGGTCGGGTTGGTGAGGAAGTCACCGGCGCCGGCTCGACCGTTGAACACCAACCGCGAGCTGATCAGCGGCAGTAGCGGCGAGACGTTGATTTCGAAGTAGTCGTGATAGTCAGCCTTACCCGTCCCAGCCGATTCCGCGCCCCATTCGACGCTACCTTCAATCAGAGTGTGGGCGTACAGCTGCGGTGTGGCACCGCCGAGGAGCGCTTCGGTGAGCGCTTTCGGAAGCGGGAGTGCGACGCCAAAGTCAGAGGCGAGACCCTTGGGCTGCAGGAGGTTGTAGACGTTCCCTTCAATCGGTAGGTCACCGCCTTTGGGAGACGCTTCCGGGCCGAGGTAGACGATGACGCTATTGACGCCGATTTCTGATCCCGATTCGCATTTAGGTTTTTCATAGAGGCCAGTGTGGATGCCTGGGGCTGGTTCAAATTCTTTGCCGAATTCTTCAAATGAGCACTTCGCCGGAGAGTCCGGGTTGGTGGCGACACCGGGAGCTACGTCGGTGCGAATGTGCGTGATGACTCCCGACGGCGCCTCGTTTGGGAACGCGCCCGTGGTGTCGATCTTGAAGTCGGTTATCCCGAAGTTCGGATGCCCGCCCGCTTGCGCGAAGCCTTCCGTTTTGGCTTTCGCCAGTTCTTCCGCTTTGGTCTCGCCCGGTTCTTTCTTGCAGGTGTTGACGTTGCAGTTGGAGGCAAAGAAGCTTTCGATGCCGGCGGCAGCCTGCGCAACGCCGGGCGCCAGGACAAAGACGAATGCGCCTACCAGCAGCGCGACAAACGAAATGCGGACCTGGGACCTCACGGCTACCTCCCTATCGAGAACAGCGACATCGACATACGGCTCTATCCCCTGGTGACTCCGAGCAGGCCGAAAAGTTGCGGTTTGCCCACCGGACCTATTAGACGAGCCCTCACCAACTCCTCCAAGCTAGAGGCAACATCAGATACCCCCTGTCGCACTCGACGCATGTTTACGCCCTCTGAATAGCATCGCCGGGCGCGATTGGATCAGTATGGGACAACTGGCTGCCCAGCCAGTGCGTCTACCCCGCCCTGCCGTGCCTCTATGAGTCGGGTTCTTCGGCGCGTTTGAGGTACTCACGGTCCTTGGGTCGACCCGCCTGGCGCTTCGACTCGTGGATGTCCTCGAGCGCGGCGACGGCCACGATGACGGTCGTTCCCGCAGCAGCCCGTTCCGTCGCTCGCGGCTGCAGATCGCGGTAGCCGCCCGGAAAGCCTGCGGGCGTGAAGCAGAGATCGAGCTGGCCGTGTCCAGTGGCGAGGTTCCATACGGTCGCAGCTAGCAAGCTCCGTGGCGTGAAGTAATCTGACGGCAACGTGACCCAGCTGTGCGTGTCGGCAGGGTCGGTGATCAGCTGGCAGTGCAGCTCGTTCAGGGCGTCCGCCAGCCGCGCAAGGTTCTCCGGCGCAGTATCCGGCGTGAGGTCGATGTCCTGGGTATCGAAACGACGGCCGTGCGACTGGATCGCAGCGCCGCCGATCAAGACGAACGCCACACGATGACGCACGAGCACACCGAGCAACGCCTCCCGGTCGGTATCTATGCCACCGGGGTCTGCTTGCTCAGCCACGACTCGATCCTCTCCTCATCGGTACGGCCGGCCACCGGTCGCGGGGCGCTCAGAGCGCGTTGGACGTCGAGCACAGCCTGGTAGGCCAGAGCGTGACGCCGGGAGTCACGGTTCAGGGAGGCATCGGCGATCCGCAGAAGGTCAAGAAGACGGGCCACCTGAACCGACCCCCGATCGACAGCGAGTGTTTCGGCGCCACGTGCCAGATCGCCGTAGCCCGAGGTACCCAGGGGAGCGTCGACGATAGCCATCCGCGCGCCCGACGGAAGCTCGAACGCTCCAGCTGCTATGTCGGTCGCGCCCAGGCGCTTCAGCGCTGCGCCCACCGCATCCGCGCGCGCACAGACCTCAATCGGCTCACCGCTCAACACGAGTGGCCAACCTTGCAGCGCACCTGCCACCTCGCCGATCACGATAACCGGCAGGCGGGTGTCGGCGAGAGCCTCGAGCGCAGCCACAAGATCGGCGAAGACTCCTGGCGGAGCGAGTCGGCGCACGCGCTCGGCTGGCGTGCAGTCAAGTTGCGCGGCAATCTGCGGCCACCACGAGCGATCCTCGGCGACAAGGTGAACCTCGAGCTGCAGCCCACATGCGCCGACCACATCCTGCACGTCCTCGAAGGCCGCGTGTCGATCGCCGCGCTCCCAACGCGCAATAGTCGCCTGGCGACAGCCCACCCGTGCCGCCAGCTCCCGCTGCGTCAGGTGTGCGCGGCGCCGAGCCATCAGGATCACATTCCCGCCCCTTATACCAATATGGTATCAAAAATGGCTCAGTCCCGTAGCGCTCTCAGCCGGGCTGAACTCCTCGACCGAGCCGAAGCTCACCCGTAGCAGCGCGCCGCCGCCTGGGGCGTTCTGGGCTTCTGCGAAGCCGCCGCACGCCTCCGCCGCCTGACGCACGATCGCCAGTCCCAGACCCGAGCCGGGGAGCTTGCGAGCATCGTTTGCGCGGTAGAAGCGGTCGAACACGAACGGCAGATCCGCCTCCTGAAAGCCCGGCCCATGGTCGCGCACGCTTAGCACGCCGTCCTTCAGCGCCACCTCCACCGCCGCGCCATCCGGGCTCCACTTGCGCGCGTTGTCCACCAAGTTCGACACCGCGCGGGCGATCCGATCCGCCTGTCCGCGCACGATCGTCGGCTCCACGCTCAGCTCGAAGCTAACCCCGCCCGGTCGGTCGGCACGCCGACGCGCGCTCTCTACCACGCCTTGCAGCACCTCGTCCAGGCGCACGTCGTCGACCGCGCCGTCCGGCGCCGCGCCGCGCGCCAGCTCGACCACGTCGCCCACCAGCGCAGTCAGCTCGTCCAGCTCCGCGACGATGTCCGCGCGCAGGCTCGCCTGCTCCGCCGGGGACAGCCGGTCGGCCTCGCCCAGGATCTGGATGTTCGCACGCAGCGAGGAGATCGGCGTGCGCAGCTCGTGACTCGCATCCGCGATCAGATGGCGCTGCGCCTGCACTGAGCGCTCGAGCGCGTCCAGCGTGCCGTTGAAGCTGTCCGCAAGCCGCGCCAGCTCGTCGCGCCCCTCCACCTCCAGCCTGCGCGACAGATCCACGTTGCCCGTCAGCGACTCCGTGCGCTGCGTGAAGCGGCCGATCGGCGCCAGCGCCGTGCGTGCCACCAGCGCCCCCAGCAAAGCCGCAAGCACCACGCCACCGCCGCCGATCAGCGCCAGGATCAGCAGCAGGTTGCTCAGCTCGTGTTCGACCTCCGTCAGCGGCTGCGCCACCAGCACCGCGCCGCCCACGCCCGTGCCGAGCGTCAGCACGCGAAGCTTCGTGTGATCGACCGTGCGCTCGCTCAGGCTACTGCCGCCCCCGCGCGCCGCGATCGCCCGGTCGCCAGCCGTCAGCGCGATCTTCCTCGATGACGAGCCCTGACCGCCTGGAACGAACACCTGCCCCTGCGGCGAGATGAACTCCACGTAGCCCGACGCCGCCCCGAACGGCGCCGGTTCAACGCTGCCAGGGAAGCCGTCCGCGCGCCCTTTGCCAGCGCCCGGGTATGAGCCGCCCGCGCCCGGCGGACCACCGCCGCCGGCATATCCGCCGCCAGGGGCCCCACCGGCACCAGCGCCCCCAGCCGCCCCGTCGCCAGCGATCCTGCCCCCGCCCGGAGCGACCCCATCGTCCGCCTGCTTCGTCGGACCGCCCCGCCCAGGCGGAGCGACAAACGCTCGCGCGCGCGAGCGCAGGTTGTTGTCGACTTCGCCGCGCAGATCCGAGCGCACCGCCGCGTACAGGCCGATCGCCGCCGCCAGCACCGCCAGCGCCACCGACACGCTCGCCACCGCCGCTATCCGTGTGCGCAGGGTCACCGCCTGCCCACATGCTCGAGGGGCCCGGCGATCACGTCATCGTCCGCGACCATCGCTCACGGCTCGCGCAGCGCATAGCCGACGCCGCGCACCGTGTGGATCAGCTCGCGCGCGCCCGCGTCCTCCAGCTTGCGGCGCAGATAGCCGATATACACGCGCAGCGCGTTCGACGTCGGGCCGAAGTCATAGCCCCACACGCGGTCATAGATCACGCTATGCGACAGCACCCGCCGCGGGTTCAGCATCAGCAGCTCCAGCAGCTGGTACTCCGTGCGCGTCAGCTCCACAAAGCTCTCGCCCACCTGCGCGCCGTGGCGGTTCGGATCCAGGCGCACCTCCGCGAACGACAGCGCGTCCGGGTCCTCCTGCGGTTTCGCGCGACGCAGCAGCGCCCGCAACCGCGCCTTCAGCTCGCCCACGTCAAACGGCTTCAGCATGTAGTCGTCCGCGCCCACGTCCAGGCCGTCGATCCTGTCCGCCACCGCGTCGCGCGCCGTCAGGATCAGGATCGGCACGCGGCTGCCCGCGCGGCGCACCAGTCTGCACACCTCCAGGCCGTCGATCCCAGGCAGCCCCACGTCCAGCACCACCGCCTCCGGCTCCGCCTGCACGACCTGCTCGAGCGCCGCCTCGCCGTCCTCCGCCAGCTGCACCTCGTATCCCGCCAGCGTCAGCGTGCGGCGCAGCGCTTCGCGCACCGCGCGGTCGTCGTCCACCACCAGGATCCGCATCAGCTTGATTGTTGCGTGCCCGCGCTCGCCAGCGCTGTCGCGCGGCCCGCGCAGTCGTACAGCGTCCCAGCCGCGCCCAGCGTGCCCACCGCGCCCGACCCGCCCGACGCGCTCGGCGTGCCTGAGGCGCCGGACGCGCTCGATACACCTGAGGCGCTCGACGGCAGCGTCACCGCCTCGCACTCACGCGCCACCGCCGCCATCGCAGTCTTCGCGCCCGTGCGCGTGTCGCCCCGCACGCCGCCTCCCGGACCGCCCGAGCTCTGTTCGTAAAGCACCCAGCGGATCTTGCCCGTGCGTACCTCGTACGCCAGCCACGACACGCTCACGTCACTCTCACGTCCCGAGAAGCCGCCAATGCCCGCCACGTTCGTGTTCCCCGCCACGATCGACGACGCCGCGTTCGACTGGCTCGCCACCGCGATCGTGCCGCCCCCGTGCTGCTCCACATACGCCAGCATCGCGCTCGACACGCTGCCGCCCATCGGAGCGCCGAGCGCTCCGCCGCCACCGCCGCGCGTCCCACCGATGCCCGGGAATGCGCCCGAGGCCGTACCCGCGGAGCCCGGCGCGCCCGCGCCCGGAGCTCCGACCGCGCTGCCCGCGGTTCCGCCTGCCCGGCCGGAGCCGAACAACTGCGGCGGCGCACCGGTCCCGCCGGCTCCAGCTTCCGTCGCGCCCGGGGGACCACCCGCCCGGCCCGAGGCGCCACCAAGTCGGCCCGAGCCGCCCGCCGGCGCACCGAAACCGGCGCGGCGCCCGCTGCCGCCAAAGCCACCCGATCCGCCAACGCCGCCCGGACCGCCGAAGCCGCCGCTCTCAGCCGACGCCGGCCCGCCCGCCGGGAACGTGCCGCTCGTCGCGTGGCCGAGCGTGTCGAACGCCCACACCGCCGGCGCCGCCAGCAGCGCCGCCAGCGCCGCACCCATAGCTGCCATGCGTACCTTCCGCGAACTGAACGCAAGCAGCGCCAGCGCCGCCAGCGCGCCCACCACGATCAGCACCGGCGCCAGCCACGTCAGCTGCCCCGGGTAGTCCGCGCGCACCATCAGCTCCACCACCACGCCCGCAAGCACTGCCAGCGGCGCCGCCACGCGCGCCACGCGCCCGCCGCCGGTCAGCTGGGCCGCGCCCGCGCCCGTCAACGCCGCCGCGAACGGCGCCAGCAGCGACACGTAGTACGGGTGGAAAATGCCGCTCGCGAAGCTGAACAGGACCGCAGTCGTCGCAAATGCGCCGCCCACCGCCACAAGCCAGCCGCTGCGTGCATCCGCGCGGCGCAGGCGACTGGTGGCAACGATCGCCAGGCCGCTCACCAGCGCGAAGCCCAGCAGCCAGCCCGCCTGACCGCCCAGCGCCGAGTTCAACAGGCGCAGCGGCCCCGGCGTACCGCCGAACATGTTCCCGCCCGCACCCGCCGGACCGCCCGCCTGGCCGTCCACGCGGCCGACGCCGTTGTATTCGAAGATCAGCGACAGGATGCGGTTGTCGCTCGTGCCCGAAACCCACGGGCGGTCCGCCGCCGGCGTCAGTTCCACCAGCAGCGGCCACGCGCCGCCCACCAGCAGCATCGCGCCGCCGCCCGCCAGCAGCTGGCGCAGCGCGTGCACGCGCCCACGAACTGCAGGCGCCGTCCACAGCCACGCCGCCACGATGCCCGGCACCACCACCAGCGCCACCAGCATCTTCGTCTCAAAGCCAAGACCCACGCACACGCCCGCCAGGACCAACCAGCGGGTGCGGCGGTTCTCCAGCCCGCGCACCGTGCACCACAGCGCCGCCACGCAGCACAGCACCAGTAGTGCGTCCGGGTTGTTGTGGCGCGACACCGCCACCGCAATCGGCGTCAGCGCCAGCGCCAGGCCCGCCACGAAGCCGCCAACGCGCCCAAAGCGCCGGCGCACCACGTCGTACACCAGCGCCACGCTCGCCACGCCCATCAGCGCCTGCGGCACCAAGATGCTCAGCGAGTCATAGCCGAACACGCGCACCGACAGCGCCTGTACCCACAGCGCCAGCGGCGGCTTGTCCACCGTCATAACACCCGTCTTGTCCAGAGACGCGAACAGGAAGTCGTGCCAACTCGTGCTCATCGAGCGTACCGCCGCCGCGTAGTACTCGTTCGCCCAGCCGTTGCGCGCCAGCGCCCACAGGTTCAAAAGCGCCGCCAGCGACATCACCGCCGCCAGCTCCGGGTGCGGCGCGCGCAGCGCCAACGCCCGTGCTCGTGAGCGCGCCCGCGCTCCCCACGCAACGCCAGCAGGTGTAGTGACCGGCGCCGCCGACGCTGTCCCAGACGCGGCCGAACGTGTCTCCCATCGAAAGCTCATGCACGCAGCTTCGCCGCCGCGTGTAGGACCAGCGTGTGCCCAACCTCAAAGTTGCATAAGCACCCTGCTCAATCGATCAGGCGTTTGCCCAGTTGGGAGATCGCCAGGCGCCACATGATCAGCGCAAACGCCAGCAGCACCGCCGCGTGGCCTAGATCTGCTGTGCCGAGCGTGCCCAGCGACGCGTCGCGCACCAGCTGCACGCAGTGGTACAGCGGGTTCACGTACGCCACCTGGCGAATGCCCGCCGGGAGCGAGGAAACCGGGAAGAATGTGCCCGCCACCAGGAACATCGGCGTCAACACCGCGCTCGTTATGTAGTTGAAGTTGTCGATCGTCTTCGCCACCGCCGCCACCGTCACGCCGAACGCCGCGAAGCCGAAGCCCGTCACGAAGCCGATCAGCGGCACCAGCAGCATCCCCCATTCCGGCGACAAGCCGAACGCGAACGCCACCAGAATCGGCGCCATCCCATACACGCCCGCGCGCAGCGAGATCCACAGCACCTCCGCCGTGATCAGCTCCTCCACGTCCACCGGCGCCGCCAGCACCGCGTCGTACGTGCGCTGGAACTGCCAGCGGATGAACGTGTTGAACATCCCCGGAAACGCCGACGAGAACAGCACCGCCGTCGCCACCGTCCCCGTCCCGATGTACTCGATCGTCTTCACATGCCCGATCGTTTTCACGAGCGTGCCGAAGCCCAGGCCGAACGCCAGCAGGTAGATCGTCGGCTGCACGATCGACGAAAACGTCGTCGCCTTCCAGTATCGCCCGAAGATCGCCACGTCGCGGCTCATCACCCCCGCCAGCGCCGCCGGTTCCAGACGGCCCACGCGGCGCGTCGTATTCGCGCCCGCCGACGCCGCCCCGCCCGCCGGCGTGCCCGCCCCCGGAGTCTCTGCCTGTGCCTGCGCGCTCACTCGATCTCCTCCCCCGTCAACGCCACAAACGCGTCCTCCAGGTTCGCCGGGCGGCGCACGCCCTCAGGCGCCAGGCCGTCCAGCGTCTCCGCGCGCATGATCGCCACCGCCGGGCCGCTGCGCCTGCTCGACCAGCCGTTCTCCGCCGCCAGCTCGCTCACCTGCGCCAGGCGATCCGGCGCACCGTATACCTCCAGCACCTGCTCGCCCGCATGTGCGCCGATCAGCTCCGCCGGCGTACCCTGCGCGATGATCCGCCCGCCCGACATCACCGCCACCGTGTCCGCCAAGCGCTCCGCCTCCTCGATGTAGTGCGTGCTCATCAGCACCGTCACCCCGTCCGCCCGCAGCCCGTCGATCAGCGACCACAGCTCCTGGCGCACCTGCGGGTCAAGGCCAACCGTCGGCTCGTCCAGCAGCACCAGCCGCGGCCCGTGGATCAGCCCGCGCGCTACCAACAGCCGCCTACGCATCCCGCCCGACAGCTCCTTCACGATCGTCTCCGCGCGAGGCACCAGGTTCGCCAGCTCCAGCGCCCGCTCCACAGCCGAATTGCGCTCTGCGCGCGGCACTCGATACAGGCGCGCGAACACCGTCAGGATCTGCCTGCACGTCAGCTCCACGTCCAGGTTGTCCAACTGCGGCACCACCCCCATCTCCAGACGCGACTGCTTCGACTCGCGCGGCAGCTCGTACCCCAGCACCGCAATCTCGCCCTCGTCCGCCAGCGTCTGCGCCGTCAGCATCCGCATCGTCGTCGACTTCCCCGCCCCGTTCGGCCCCAGCAGGCCAAAGCACACGCCCGCCCGCACCTCCAGGTCAAGGCCGTTCACCGCAGTGATCGCGCCAAAGCGCTTGACCACGCCGCGCAGCGAGATCGCCGCCGGGTTTCGCTCGTCGGCCACGCTCGACACTGTAGGTGTAGGGGCCTTTAGGGGCCAGCTCGCGACCGCCTCCCGGCGAGTGTGATGGCACGCAATGTTTCTTCACGCGAGCGCCGTATAGCCATAGTGATACGGCGCTCGCCTGGGCGAATGTCGATTGTCAGCGTGGCCATGTGGGACGCCGGTCCATACCCGCGGCGCGCGATCTGCGGCACGCTAACGCGCAGGCTGTTCGTACCGCGTCCCCAGCCGAGGGAGAGGGTCATGCCAAACAGAGCTCCCCAAATCGTCGCGCTAGGCGGCGGCGGCTTCTCGATGGAGGGGAGCGGCTCGCTGCTCGACGATTACGTACTGTCGCTCACCCGTGCCGCCAGGCCGCGTGTGTGCTTCCTGCCCACCGCCTCCGGCGACGCCGACCACTACGTCGTGCGCTTCTATCGGCGCTTCTCATCCGACTGCGACGCCAGCCACGTGTCACTGTTCCGCCGCGACCAGGGCACCGGCGGCGTCGAGGACAACCTCGCAAGCCACCTACTCGCACAGGACCTCATCTACGTCGGCGGCGGCAACGTGCTCAGCATGCTCGGCGCCTGGCGCGCGCACGGGCTCGACGCGATCCTGCGCAGAGCCTGGCGGCGTGGCATCGTCCTCTGCGGCCCCTCCGCCGGGTCGCTCTGCTGGTTCGAGCAGGCGCTCAGCGCCTTCCACGGTGCGCCCCGCATCGTGCGCGGACTCGGCTTGCTGCCCTACTCCAACTGCGTCCACTACGACGCCGAGCCCGCCCGCCGCGTCGAGTACCACCGCTTCGTCGCCGACGGCATGCGCGCCGGCTACGCCGCCGAGGATGGCGTCGCGCTGCACTTCAACGGGCCCCACCTCGAGCGTGCCGTCAGCTCGCGCCCCCGCGGCGGCGCCTTCCTAGTCGAGCCCTGCAACGACGGCGTGCGCGAGACGCGCCTACAGGTCACGCAGCTCGGCGTTGGCACGCCCGCCGTGGACGCGCCCGTCGTGGACGCGCGCGGCGAGGACGAGCACGCCCCCGCTGCGCACGCGCAGGAGTCGCGTACCGAGGCCGGACGCGTCATGCCCGGAGCTGGCAGGCGGGATCGCGCCAAGCGAGAGGCGGTCCCAGCGTGAGCAACCGACCCGTCGTCGACCCGCACGAGCGGCTGATCTTTGCGATGGGCGGAGGCGGCTTCACGATGGAGCCCAACAACCCGCTGCTCGACGACTTCGTGCTGTCGCTCGCCGACGTCGGCGAGCCGCGCATCCTGTTTCTGCCGACCGCCTCCGGCGACACCACCTCGCAGATCAACGCCTTCAAGGCCCGCTTCGCCGAGCGCGCGTGCATACCCGAGCAGCTGTCGCTGTTCCACCTGCGCGACTCCACACGCTCGCTCGCCGACACCGTGCTGATCCAGGACATCATCTACGTCGGCGGCGGCTCCATGCGCAACCTGCTTGCCCTCTGGCGCGCCCACGGGCTCGACAGCCTGCTCGTACAAGCGTGGCAGAGCGGCACCGTGCTCGCCGGGCTCAGCGCAGGCGCCATGTGCTGGTTTCACGGAGGCATCACGCGCTCGAGCGGGCCGCCCGAGCCGATCGCCGGCCTCGGCATCCTCGACGGCTCGCTCACCGTCCACGCCGACGGCGAGCCCGAGCGCCTGCCCGTCTGGCTCGCCAACGTGCGCGATGGCACGCTCCCGGGCGGCTGGGCGCTCGACGACGGCGTCGGGCTGCTGTTCCGCGGCGAGCGCCTCGATCGCACCGTCAGCTCCCGCCCCAGCGCCGGCGCCCAGCGCGTCGACGCCATCGAAGGCGAGCTCATGCGCAAGCGCGTCGACGTCGAGCTGCTCGGCGACGGCCCCCGCGCCGCGCTCGGCGGCTATGACGAGGCCGTCGAAGAACTTCGCCGCGTGCATCGCCTGCGGCGGGACAGTTCGCGAGGACGCTGACGCCGACAACGGGGCTCGAGCTGGCGCCGCGCCGGCGGATGTTTGGATGCCGGCGCTTGCGGGTAGTACATACGTCCAAATTCGTCCAAATTTGCGGAGAAGCCGCACAAAATCGGCGAAAGCCCGAAAAGTACGACACAGAATTGCCCGAAAGGTGCAGTGACATCCGATGCACATACAAACATTGATACCCATCGAGCACGAGACCCACATCGATCGGCTGCTGCGCTGCGTGTCCTCCGGCTACCTCGCCGACGGTTGTTCTTGCCAGGCCACAGTTCCCGCGCGCATCGCCAGCGCCGCGTGGGCTCGCGAGCTCGAACGCGCGCCCGCGCGCGAAGATCAGTTCTTCTGCTTCCTGTGGCGTGGCGGGCAGTGGCGCGCGTATGGGCTGCGCGACGGTCGCGTGCGCGGCGTCTACTGCCCCGAGCACAGCGCCAGGCGTGCCGGGCGCACGTCCGAGCGCGGTGTCCGCGTCCGCGTCGGCGTCGCCTCGTAGGGAGCGGGCGGGACTATGCGTCCACGCGTTCGAAGATCGCTGCTAGGCCCTGCCCGCCGCCGATGCACATCGTCTCCAAGCCAAGCCGCGCGTCGCGCCTGTGCATCTCGTGCAGGAGGGTTGCGAGGATTCGCGCACCCGTCGCGCCCACGGGGTGGCCGAGGGAGATGCCCGACCCATTCACGTTGACGCGCTCCAGGCCGTCGTGCAGTCGCCACTGCCGCAGCACCGCCAGCACCTGTGACGCAAACGCCTCGTTGAGCTCGATCAGGTCGAGCTGCTCGAGCGTCACACCCGCGCGCTCCAGCGCCAGCGCCGTCGACGGAACCGGGCCGATGCCCATAGTCTCCGGCGCCACGCCCGCCACAGCCCACGACACCACGCGCGCCAGCGGCCGCAGGCCGAGCTCGGATGCCCTGTCCGGGTGCGTCACCACGCACACCGCCGCGCCGTCGTTCTGACCGCTGCTGTTTCCCGCCGTCACCGTCGCCGCCGGGTCGCTCGCACCCATGATCGCCCGCAGGCGGCCGAGCGCCTCAAGCGTCGTGTCCGCACGCGGATGCTCGTCGGTGTTAACGACGTCACCGCGCGGAGTGGTCACCGGCACGATCTCCTCCGCGAACGCGCCATTGCTCTGGGCGGCGACCGCGCGTTCGTGCGAGCGCAGCGCCAGCTCGTCCTGCTCCTCCCGCGGGATCCCATACTCGCGTCGCACGTTCTCCGCCGTCTCGAGCATCCCACCCGGGACCGGGTGGTTGGCGCCGCCCGCGTTCACGCGCGAGCGCTCAAGCCGATCCTCGAGCCTGATCGCGCCGCCCTTCACGCCCCAGCGCGGCCGCGTCGAGTAGAACTCCGCCTGGCTCATACTGTCCACGCCGCCCGCCAGCACGAGCTCGGCCGCGCCCGTCTGCACCTGCATGCAGCCGTACAGCACCGCCTGCAGCCCCGAGCCACAGCGGCGGTCGACCTGCAGGCCCGGGACCGCCACCGGGAGCCCCGCGTCGAGCGCCGCCACGCGGCCGATCGCCGGCGCCTCGCCGCTCGCGTAGCACTGGCCCATGATCACGTCGTCGACGTCCTCGCCGTGCAGCCCCGTGCGGCTCACCAGCTCGCGGATCACCGTCGCCGCCAGCGCCGCCGCGCCAACGTCGCGGAACACGCCGCCGAAGCGCCCCACCGGCGTTCGCAGGGGCTGGCAGATCACCGCGTCTCTGGTTGCCATCATGGCGAGCACAATAGTGCTGCTCTACAACTCCCAGGTCTCCGGCAATTGCTACAAGGTGCGGCTGCTGCTCGCGCACCTCGGCCTCGACTACCAGCGACGCGAGGTCGACGTCATCGACCGCTCGGGTCGAGCGGAGCTGCTCGGCGAGCTCAACCCCGCGCTGCGCGTGCCCACGCTCGTGCTCGACGACGGCCGTGCGCTCGGCGAGTCCGACGCGATCCTCTGGTACCTCGCCGACGGCACCGCGTATCTCCCCGAGGATGCCTTCGAGCGCGCCAGCGTGCTGCAGTGGATGTTCTTCGAGCAGTACAGCCACGAGCCATACATCGCCGTCGTGCGGTTCTGGATGGCCATCGCCAAGGCACCGCCGACGCAGGCGGTCCTGGAGGAGAAGATGAAGGGCGGCTACGCGGCGTTGGACGCAATCGAGCGCCATCTCCGCGCGAGCCCGTTCCTCGTCGCCGAGCGCTACACAATCGCCGACATCGCGCTGTACGCGTACACGCACGTCGCGCACGAGGGCGGCTTTGCGCCCGAGCGCTATCCCGCGATCGGCTCCTGGCTCGAGCGGGTCGCCGCGCAGCCGGGGCACGTGCCGATCGGCGCATGAGGTTCGGTCGCAGAGGGCTACGCTAGGTGGGTGACAGCATGGTCGTGATCCAAGACGACGGCATTACGGTTCGCGACCTATGAGTCGAGCCCATCAGCCGGGCCAGAGCGTCTTCAGATCGATCCTCCCCGAGGACATCGATTGGAAGCCGTTCCCCGCGTTCCCGCCGTCCGTCCGGCTCGCCGTCGTCGTTGGCGATCCCGAGCAGGCAGC
The DNA here is from genome assembly GCA_963735615.1 of uncultured Solirubrobacteraceae bacterium. Taxonomy (GTDB): domain Bacteria; phylum Actinomycetota; class Thermoleophilia; order Solirubrobacterales; family Solirubrobacteraceae; genus Palsa-744. Next base: position 181,974 of record CAVTLO010000003.1, on the reverse strand, counting down.
CCCATACGTGATCAGGGTCAAAGTGCCCTCCGGCGTGCGGCTGATGCCACACGAACACCCGGAGGATCGGATCTACACCGTCATCTCAGGAATCTTCTACATTGGCATCGGCGATCGGTTCGACGACGACGCGCTGGAGGCGTATCCGCCCGGCAGCGTCATCGTTCTACCCGGCGACACGCATCACTTTCACTGCGCACGATCCGGCGAGTACATCACCCAGGTAACAGCAATCGGGCCGCTGGGCCTCGACTACCTGGACCCGAACGACGACCCGCGAGTGCAGACCTAAGCCGCGAGTACAGACCTAAGATCTACTAGCCTTGCGGTCGTCGCCCTGGAGGGGTGGCAGAGCGGTTGAATGCGGCGGTCTCGAAATTCGGGCGCGCAGGTTGTGGGGGTCTTTGGTTCGCGACGGATTTTTGGCTTGGTTGAGCCGTTTTCCGCATGGTTGAGCGGGATGTGGCGCCGAGCGCGGTGGCCGTGCCTGTGACCCGTTTACCGCCTGAGACCGCCTGAAACCGCACGATCCGCGGTTGGACTGGCGCGAGTTTGGCGCGAGAACTCGGTAGTTGGTTGAGGGTTTGCTTCGTCCCGCGCCGATCACCAGCGACCGCTGTTGAAGGCCGATGGGCGCGCTCACCCTGTCTCGGGGGCTGCTTTGAACATTGCGTTAGCTGGAGTACGGAGGGGGAGAGATTCGAACTCTCGGTACACCGAATGGCGCACAACAGCTTTCGAGACCTTTGGCGCGGTGCCTCATTTTTGGCTTGCTAGAGCCAAGAACACGCTCGCGTGCGCCAGTGTTCGCGCCAGTCCGTCGCGCGGTTTCGAAACCGCTTCAGTTTGGCTCTGGAGAGCCAAACTGAACCCCCTCGCGCCACGCGCCGCCGAGGGCTGCGGATGACGTATCACGGGGCTCCGAGCCCAACTCGCCCTGGACGGGGCCGAGTTCGGCCACTTTCATGGCCTGTACGCAAGCTCCCTTGGCGAGCTGCGTTCAAGGTCCCTCCCGACCGATAGCCGTCCCCACTCGGCCACGCCGACATCGAACAGCAGCGTGCGCAGTGGCTGCGGACGGTCGGCAGTGGGCGCGACCGCGCTCAGCCACCCGAGTAGCGCGACGGTCACCATCAAGGCCCGATGGCGAAAGCCGTCGGTCGCGATCCCGTGGCGAAAGGCGTCTCCCTCGCCGCCGTAGACGTGGATTCGAAGGAAGTCGCTGAAGGCGTCGTCGAAGCCGAGCTGTCCAATCATCAGCAGATCCTCGATCCCGCCCACAGGACCGGTGCGGCCGGCCGCCTCCGTGAAGCGATGCTTCTTGCCTTTGTGGGGCTCGATCAGGCCGATGTCTCTGGCGTGGGTCGACACGAGACCCTCGAAGGCGATCATGAGGAGTGGGACGGCTACCTCGTAGTCGCGGGCTGAGACGCAACGCAAGCCCGCGGTGAGCTGACGGCGATGCGTTGGGGACATCTCAAGACATTCGAGTGCGCCGAGCAGCTGCGGCAGTGCCTCGGGGCAGCCGAGCGCGGCCTCAAGTACCCGCTCGACGCCATCCGCTCCCTCGCGATCCAGCAGCACGAGCAGACCGATGCCAGTGGCGAAGTCGACGCGGTCGAGCAGATACTCCCACTCCGTATCCTCGAAGCGGCCGCGCATGCGCTCGAGCTGGGGCTGAATCAGCGCGAACGTCGCGATCGCACCGAGCGCAGCGGTGATCTGCGGCTCGTGCTCGGTAAGCCAGGCTCTGACGGCCAGCAGACGCTGCTGAAAGTCGGCCGCCAGCCGCTGCAGCGGTGTTGCTTGTTCAGAAGCTTCCAGGTGAACTGGATCGGAGTCGCCGGGCATGACTTGATTCTGACGCCTGTCGTGGCAGACGCGGGCCATGTCTGCTACTTCGCGAGCGCGATTGCCGCCGATTCTCGAGAAGATGCCGACTCCTACCGAGGCGAGCTGAAGCAGCAGCCGAGCCCGCTGAGCCGCCTGGCATCCTAACGGTCGTGCCCAGCGAGATACCAGTGTTCCCGGCTACCGCTGTCGAGGCGATCTGCCGCGAGCTCGCCGACACCGCCAACGGTACCCAGATCACGAACCTGATCGGAACGTTGAAGGTCCGGGAGAACGCCGCCGCGCAGACTGGCACGAAGTGGAAGCGGCTGTTCAACGCTGTCGCCGAGAAGCAAAACCAGCAGCGTGACGGGCGGCCGCTAATCCGACTGGTGACCGAGATGATGGCTCCCGTCCGGTTCGGCTCGCCAGCCGAGCATGACGCGCACCGTGCCTCCGTGAATGCGCGACTGCTGCTCTACGGTTACCAAGTGCTCGATGACGGGCAGGTCGCCAAGGCGACGGCCGCACGGACCGTCTCGGAGGCACAGCAGCGGGCAGACGCGCTGAAGGCGGAGCTCGCGCGACGCGACGTGCATCCGGACGTGCTCGTGTTCTGCCGCGCCGAGCTGGTGCAACAGAACTACTTCCACGCGGTACTTGAGGCAGCCAAGAGCGTCGCGGAGAAGATCCGCGTGCGCACGGGACTCAGCGGGGATGGTGCCGCGATCGTCGATCAAGCCTTTGGTCTCTCGAACGGCCCACCGATGCTCTCGTTCAATACGCTGCAGAGCGACTGGGAGCGAAGCGAGCACATCGGCCTCGCGATGCTCTGCAAGGGCCTGTTCTCCACGTTCCGCAATCCGACGGCGCACGCGCCGAAGATCCGGTGGGCGGTCGAGCGCAGCGAGGCGCTCGACATGCTAACGCTCGCGTCGATGCTGCACCGCCGGATCGACGACGCTCGGTAGGGACGCACCGCGCCCCGGTGGCTACCGTGACGGCATGGCCGACAGCGCACCAATCGCCCGTCCGGACCGTTGGGTCAAGGCGATGCGGACGACTCCAGACGGGGTCGAGCATGTGGCGCACGTCGGGTACATCTCGGGAAGTGAACCCGATGGCCATGGGCAGCTGCGCGTTCGCACGTCTGGGCCGGAGGGGTTGCTCGCCGATCGTCCACTGCCGTTCCCCGCACCGATGGCTTCGAGCGCCCGAGGACCGGAAGCGTTCGAGTTCAACTGGCGCAGTCTCGACTATGTTTTCGGGCTCGCAGACCCACGGGCATTCGGGTGCCTCGGCACGCCGCTGTCGGCCGAGGATCAGCGAGTGGTCGATCGCTACGGTCACTGCGCCCGGGATCTCGCCGCGAGCGCGGTCGTGAACGCCGCCGGCGGGGGTATGAGCATCGATATCGCCGACAGCGGTGCATCAGAGCAGCTGACAGTGGCCTTCCCCGAAAGAGACCGTCAGATTGGCTTTTCAACCCTGCTGCGCCAGTGCGACAGCCAGAGCGAGCAGGCTCCGTTTACGCGGGTCGCGGACATACTTTGGAAGGCCAATCAGGAATCACAGGACGGCGCCGGCGACGTACGCAAGCAAACCATCGTCAGCTGGCGACGTGCCTCCGGCCGGCTCCACGCCCGCTCGCTGAACCAGCTCGTGCGCGAAAAGCTTGCGCGCGAGGAGCACTTGGAGGTCCTCGACTACGAAGAGGAGCACGCTCCCAGCTTCCTCCTCAGCGCGTTCCAGTACGGCGACCTGATCCACTGGGATGAGAAACGCTCCGTCCTAGACGCGTGGGATCAGGACGAGTACACGGCAAGCCATCGGCGGCTCGCGTTCCTCGCGGCGGCCGTCGCGATCGCTCACGTCTACATCGGCTTCGCGGTGCTCGCGGAAACAGCGACGGCCAGCGGCTGACTCCGGATGTCGATGCGCCGGCTAGGTTGCCGGGATCGCCGTCTCCACGGGCACGGCCATCTCGACCGCTACCGGCGTGTAAAGATCCACGCCCTGCTCGGCGGTCTTGAGAGATACGATCAGGGCGTAGCGAACGGGCATGCCGATGCGGTCCTTTCGCTGGCTGTTGTTCTTCCACCAGCCACCGACCGGGTGCACCGCGAGCACTCCGCTGGAGGCCAGGTCAGCAGCGGATCCCTCCCATAGGTCCTGATGTAGCGAGCCCAGGGTCTGCTGATCGCCGCCCATCAGCCAACGCTCGGAGCGACCCGAAGGCCGTTGCTGGCCGTCCTCCTCGCTTTGGGCCTCGTAATTGACGCGGCTTACGAACTGCTCTGTGGTCTCCGTCGGCGCTTTCAAAGTGAAGCGCAGACCGTGCGATGAATAGACGTACCGGCGGCGCCACCCGCGGCGTGACGCGTTCGGCTCGATGAAGTACGAAAGCGTCACCCTGAGCGTCACGTTTGCCGCACCGAGCTCCTGCAGCGTCTCCTTTGGCCACGGCAGCTGGTGCAGACGCAGGAGCCGACGGGCATGCTCAGGACCGTCGAACGGCGTGAACTCGTCCTGGGTGATCAGCGTCACGGCGTTCAATGTGGAGGCGAGCACGCTCTCCTCCGTCGGCACCCCCCAGCCGTAGCGACGCAGCATTCTGAGCTTGTCTGCTCGTGTTGTTGCGCCGTCGACCTCGGATCGCATGGCAGGCGTCCACTCGGCGGCGTGGGTGAGCAGCCCCCGGATCGTCTCCGGCCAGTAGGACGGATAACGGGCGATCGCGAGCGCGGCCAGCCTCGCTGCCTGCGCGGTAGCAGCGCTCGTCGCGTTGATCGATCCGAGTGCTACGTCGCTCCGCGTGTCGGTGCTGCGCAGAGACAGCAACGGATGGAAGTCATCGTAGCCATCCATGCCGTCGGTGAGCGCGTTGCCGCCCTCCATACAGATGTCTGGCTTGACCGGCCATTTGTTCGTGCCGAACAGCAGCGAAGTGCGGCTGAACGGTGAGATGTCGCCGTCGGCCGCCAGCGCCGACCAGCCGTCGAAGGTCGGGTCCTGCGGCACGGAGACGAGCTCAGTGTACGCGCCGACCGTCAGCGCGTTCCACGCCTGAGCCGGGTCCTCGACCGCTTCGGTGTCACATGCGGCGCGGTAGTCCTGCTGGAGTGTCTCGATGTTGCCGGCGGAGATTACGAACAGCCTCGCCTGCTCCGGGCTCGGTACCCCGAGCACCTCGATGCCCGTGTCGGAACTCGCGATGTCGACACCGACGGCAAGAGCGTCTACCGCGGCAGACCACAGCGTCGGCTCACCTGGGCTCTCGGGTGGGCAGGTGATCGGCATGCAGAACACCCGTCGGCGGTCTGCAACGGTGCTCTCCGGGAGCGCGACGGACTCGGCCGTGACGACCCCGTAGGCGAGCGGGTCGTTTTCGGCGGGTGCGTCGGGGAGCATGTTGACTGACTCGAGACGGTGCGTGAGCGCGACACTCTGGGTGGTCAGCAGCAGCTCCTCCAGCGACCCGTAGAGCGCGAGGCCGGCCATCAGTGTGCCGTGGTTCTTTGCGCCGAGGATGGGAAGCCCGGCGATGCTGTGCGTGTCGTCTGGATGTAGTGACGCCGTGAGGAGCTTGTGCGTGTGCATGACGCCGCCATCGAGATGGCAGACGGCGGGAGCTGAGATGTCGGCGCCCGCGACGCGTTGCGCGAGGTCTTCGGCGAGCTCGTCCTGCTCGTCGCGCGGGAGTTCCTCAGTTGTCTCGGTAAACTCGGCGCGGCGGATCTCTGAGAGCGGGACGGCCGTGAACACCAGGCTCTCGAGCTGCTGCCAGGTTCCCTTGATCCACCCGACATCACGGTCGCCGAGCGTAAGGGTGCGCGTGGCGAGATGCAGGCGGGAGGTCGCCGCGTAGCGTCGCAGCAGGTCGATCCCGTCGGGGGTCCGGTGCAGCCAGAGCTCCCACCATTGACTGCCCGCGGTCGGCGGGTCGCCATGCGACTGCCAGAGGTCACGGAGCACGGCGCGACGGATCCGGGCGATGTTGGCCATCAGTTCCCGATTCCAAGGCTGGCCGGTCGCGGAGGTGCGCCCGAGGTAGTCCTCGAAGAGTTTGAGAAACTGAGCGCGATAGTCGTCGCTGACCCAGACCATCGCCTGCTCGGGCGCACCGTCCTTTGCGGGTGTGACCGAGAGCAGGAGCCACCGCGGCAACTTGGGGGTCTTGCTGTGCCGTGTGAAGCTTTCGAGCGACTCTATCTTCAGCGGGAACCCGGCGTCGGTGCCCTCGAGGACGAGAACGACGCCCTGTGAGTGCAGCTCGTCGGTGATCGTGGGCTGGGCGGGCTCCGCGTCGTGCTCGGCGATCGCTGCGTCGAGCTCCCGGCGCAGCGCGCGGCCGTGTGCGCGGTGCTCAACGTCGCGGATCTTCGGATCGCCTCCGCCCCCGACGCGGGTGAACGGGTGGCTTTTGGCGTACCCGCGTACCCAGAGGTGCGGTAGCGGGCCGGGCGCTGGGTCAGCCAACGCTTGCGGCCACCCGCGCGTCGAGAGCTGCGGTCAGCGCCTCTGGCGTGACGAGCGTTTCGCGGTTCATCACTGCCTGCTTCGCTGCGGACTCCGCAGCTTTGACGAGGTCGGCGTGGCTGAGCCCAGCCGCGTGTTTGGTGACGGTCTTCCAGCGGATGCCCTTGCCGAGCGGCCCGAGGCGGGCGCGCATGACCGCAGCAGCAGCTTTTTCGTCGGGTAGCCCGTAGGCGATGACCATGTCGAAGCGCCGGAAGAGGGCATGGTCGAGAATCGTGCGGTGGTTTGTGGCGGCGACGATGATGCTCTGCGGGCTCGCCTGCTCGAGGAAGACGAGGAACGAGTTGAGGATCCGGCGTGCCTCGCCGACGTCGTTGCCGGTGCGTTCGCCTCCGAGCGCGTCGAACTCGTCGAATAGGTAGACGGCGCGTTGCTCTGCCGCCGCGTCGAACAGGAGGCGCAGCTTCGATGCGGTCTCGCCGAGGAACTTGCTCATCAGGCTGTCGAGGCGGACGGTAAGCAGCGGCAGCGAGAGCTCGTGCGCGAGGACCTGCGCGGTCAGCGTCTTTCCGGTGCCGGGCGGCCCCTCCAGCAGCAACCTGTGGATCGGCGCGAAGCCCTTCTGTGTCAGGAGGTTGCGCTGGCGCTGCTCGGCAATGACCTCGCGGACGAGATCAAGGAGGTCTTCAGGGCCGATCAGGTCGCGGATGCCCACGTCCGGGAATGAGGCGGTCAGAAGGTCCGCGAGCTCTCCGGTGGGGCGCGCGATCGGGGTGGCTCTGCGCGTGACTGGCTCGCGCCGGGAAGCGTCAATCGTCTGCTTCAGTTCACTCGCGAGGCGGGTGTGCCCGCGGCGCGCAGCCTGCGCCGCGATCTGGGTGACGACGGCGTAGAACGACGCGTCGTCACCAGATGCGTGACTGCGCACGAGCGCCTTGATGTGATCACCGGAACCGGCCATCACCTGCCTCCTTCCGAGATCCGCCTGCCACCGGGCGAGACCGTAGCGGGCCGCCAGCCATCCCCGTCAGTATCGCAGCCATCCGGGACGCAAGAGCGTGCGAGTCCGAGAGATCCACCCGGCACTCGATGGGCACAACGTTTCGGTGTTTGGCTCGACGACGGTGCGGAGGCTCACGATCAGGTGCGTGGCTGCCGCAACCATTCGGTGACATTTTCCCCGAACTCCACGTGTTGGTGGTAGGCGTCGAGAAGTGCGATGGCGTCGGTTTCGCCTCCGGGTAGTAGGTGTCCGTAGCGGTCGATTGTGATGGTGATCGAGGCGTGTCCCATGAACTTGCTGACTTTGTCGATCGCGATCCCGGCGTCGAGCATCTGCGAGGCGGCGGTGTGACGGCACTCCTGCAGCCCGATCAGCCTCACCCTCTCCGCTGTGGGTGTGGCGTTCTGGCGGTCTTCTCGTTTGCGCGCGGCGACCCACGCCCTCCGGGCTCGCTTGTTGACGGTGTTGCTCTGGAACGGCTTCGTCTGCGTACGCCCGAACACGAGGTCGGTGTCCTTGCGGCCGGTGTCTCGTAGGTGCGATGCAAGAAGGTCCAGCAGGGCCTTGGTGATGATCGTGGAGCGGGTGCCTTTTTCGCTCTTGGGGTCGATTTCGCCCTCGTATTGATCCCAGCCACGCTTCACGTTGATCCGGCGTCGCTCGAGATCGATATCGCGGACTTGTAGGGCGCGCAGCTCGCCGTGGCGCAGCCCTGCATACATCGCGGTCGCCCACAAAGCACAATCCCCTGCCGGTAGCGCCTCGATCAACCTGCGAGCTTCATCGGGGGTCGCGATTCGTTCGCGTCGCCCCGTACTCGCCGGAAGGCGTAGACCACGGGTTGGGTCGGTAAGCAGCTCATTGTCGCGCCCGGTGATGAGATCCAGGTCTCGCCACAGCACGCGTGCGGCGTTGATGATCGACCGGATCTTGCTCGGGCTCATCCCCGCTGCCAGCCAGCCACCAACAAGCCGCTGCAGATCCGAACGCTTGACCCCGACTATGACCCTCGTGCCCATCCTCGGGACAAGGTGCAGCCGTAGGTCGGTCTCGATCGTGCGTAGCGCGCTCGGCTTATAGCGACACCCAGAGCGATTGCGGATCTGCCCTTCGCGGGCCATCTCGACCCACCGCGAGCCGGCCTCAGCAAGCGAGAGACGGCTCGGGGCTCGCAGCCGATCGATGCTCGCCAGCTCGAGCTGCTCGTGACGCCAAGCCTTCGCTTCCCAGCGCTCAGGAAACGTCCTTCGAATCTTGCCCCTGTCGTTGCGCGAGTACACCCATGCCTCCCACCGCGGGGAACACACGCACGCCTCGTCGTCGTGGCTCGGACACCATCGGGAGTGCCTCTCCCGCACGCCCTTCGCGAGCCGCGAACGAGGCGGGCCGGATAGCTGCTCCGGCCACGCCGCACCCGTCAGCAACTCGATCTCACCCGCAAGGATTTGGGCCTGCTCGGCCGTCAGGGCGCCAACGAGCCGCCACAACGCAACAGCCGGGCTCGATCCATCGAACTGCAGCGTCGCCGACGACGCAAAACCGGTGTCAACCATCCGTGTAGGGTGATATTAACGCGCCGGTGTGCTGCGCAGCGGTCAATCTACCCGTCAGCGCGAGCCTTGGACCAATGTCTAGCGCTCTCGATCTTTCCAGCGCGCTATACATTTCCTTACCATCCACTTCATGGAGGGGTGGCAGAGCGGTTGAATGCGGCAGCCTCGAAATCCCAGGCTCCGAAGAATCGTGTCTTTTGCCCGCGCCGAGATTCTTGGCTTTCCTGAGCCGTTTCCCGCATGGTTGAGCGGGATTCGGCGGGGTGGTCGCTGCGGATGCTCGACGCCGCGAAACCGCTGTTAACCGCCTGAGACCGCTCGATCCGCGGCCGGACTGGCGCGAGTTTGGCGCGAGAACCGGAAAGTTGGTTGAGCGTTTGCCCGACCGGGCGCATCGGTAGAAATGCGGCGTGCCTCGCACGCAAGCTGTCTACTATCGCGCACCGGATGGGTCCGAGCCGGTCGACGATTTCGTTGCGGGGCTCAACGAGCGCAAGCAGCCGACGATCGACCTGCAGATCGATCGACTGAACGATCAGCCAACCACGGCACCGCCGCCGCCATTCCCGCACTCGAGCCAGGTGCGCGGCCAGTTGCGTGAGCTGCGCTGCCACTACGGCTCCGAGCTCTATCGAGTTCTCTACCGACGCTCCGGCAACCTGAATCATCCTGCTTCACATGCTGCGCAAGGACACGGCCGCGATTCCAGAGGCGGACATCGTGATCGCGGAGGCGCGCTGGGAGGACTTCAAGCGAAGAATGGACGCGCCTCGACGGCGACCGCCACGCGCCGCCGGGCACGACGCTCCCTAGCAAGATCGTTTAGCAATAATGCTAAGGTCATCCGTGGCTCGCTCGATAACTATCGATGGAGAGGACATCCTGCCGAAAACCAAGTCAACCCCAGAGAAGACCGCAACCGCAAGCGCGAACGTCTCACCAGTGGGCTCGACTCATCGGGCCGCGAGCCGGCGCCGTGCACAGCGAAGCGCCGTGTACCGGCAGGAGCTCTCACGGATCGCTCCGTACGAGGGAATCGCCCGGATCGTTATCGCACGTCGCCAGGCGCTCGGTCTGACCCAGCAAGAGCTTGCCGAGCGCGTCGGCACAAGCCACTCAGTGATCTCCCGCATCGAGAGCGGCCAGCACCCCACGAGCGTGACGACGCTACGAAGACTGGCGGAAGCGTTCGGCACGCACCTGGTCGTCGGATTCGAGGACCAGCCAGAGAAGGCATCCGAGCTACAGCTCGTCGCCGTCTCCTAGCGCGTCGCAGGGCGCCATGCTCTGTGGTCCAGCACGCGCAAGTCGTCCGCAACGCGCCCCCCACCAGCTCGTGCAGGACGCGCGCGAGTAGGCGATGTCTGCGTCGAGGATCGCGCGCGGCGAGCCTGTGCGACTCACTCAGGTGGACCGCCCATCGCCCGAGACGCCCGCGACGTGGGATTTCGCGCCGCGACCGCGAGCGCTCTGGAGGTAGCCACGATGCCAGCTCAGGCCGCTCGGCTGCATGCTTCTTGTGCCGAGCAGCCGGTGTAGATACGGAGAGCGAGAGACGAAGCTCGAACCCGAACCTTGTGTGGAAGCGCATTAGCGAGCTGCGCGCTAGGCGCTTCGACGCTCCGTAGCCGTGCGTTGGCGCTAGGGAAAGATCTCGGCGCGAAAGCTGCTGATGTGGAGCACACCTGCCTGGGGGCCGGGCGTACCGAGCAGAGCCACGATTGCATCCCAGTGGTCGAGCAAGCAGCGAAGCTTCTGCCACTGGCTGTATTGGCGTCGCCGAACGCGAAGACATGCGCCGCGTTCTCAACAACGGCCTGTCGCTCGGCGGTCATAATTCCCTGTTGAACCATCTGGCGTATGCCGAGAATCGCGGCGTCTTGCGTGAGAATCGCCATGCCCCGCAGCGCTATGTCTGCGATCCACCACTCGTCGCCTTTCTGGGGACGTTGCATCTCGGGGTGGATGTCGTGCTGAAAGTGCGCGGTCACCCCGTGGTTTCGTGTGAGGCGATTGATCGTGTCGGTCAGAGCGCGACCGACTGAGTTCTCGACGTAGAGGTCGCGAATCACGCCGCCAGAATGGCCGCGACCACCTCGGCCTCTGTGGCGCCAGTGTCGCGCTCGATTTCGTCGCTCGAATAGCCCTCGCGATGGCGAGTCGCAATCGCGTCTAGACGCACACCGGTCCCAGCCGTAATCGGGTGCCCGCCAGCGACCCGTGTGTCCACAACCACTGGCACAGCCCTAGTCTTGAACCACCAGCGCCGCGCACGCTCGTCCTCGTCGTAGTCGATGTCCCGCGTCCAGAGTGTGCCTTCAACGAGCTTCTCCGCGGCAAGCTGCCCGCCTCGGGATGCATTGAGGAGCATTGCGCCGTCGTCGGTCTCGATGAACTTCGTGAGCAGATCGCCGCCGTATACCTGGAACTGCCTGGTCATCAGCGGACGTTGCTCGCCGAGCTCTTTGCCTACGTACTCAAGGGCGCGTCGAATGGCTTGAAGGGCAGCGTCGCCCCGGTACATCGAGAGGGTCTTGAGTTCAAGCAGATTGAGGAAGGACAGCGCGAGCCCGCCCTTGGCTCCGTCTGCCGGGATCAGCGGATCATCTCGGCGAGGCTGGCCCTTGTAGAGACGTTCGTGGCCGAAGCTCCACCGACTGACCGTCTCGGGGCGTCGCCCAATGAGCGTGGCAGCCTCGCTGATCGTGTACCTGGGGGTCAGTGCGCGTTGTTCGATGCGAGCAGCCATCCGCTTAGCGTAGTCCAACCGTCGGCACATACAACCGACAGCACCGGACCGCTAGACCAAGGTCTACGCCTCACTCACCGAGCGCGCGGCCGGCCTTCAGTCGGAGCGGGGTTCGAACAACCGTCACGAACCCGGCGAAAACGGAGGGGGGGAGATTCGAACTCCCGGTACGCCAATCAGACGCACAACGCTTTTCGAGAGCGCCGCATTCAACCACTCTGCCACCCCTCCAGGGTGGGATCACTGCATAGTCGATCCTAGATCGTATAACGCCCTACCGAGGCATACGCTTCTATCGAGACAGGGCTGGTCGGTAAGGGTCGGACGTACGACGATGCGCTCGCCCATGACGAAGTCCCGCTTGCTACCGGAAGCCAGCCCCAAGCCCATGAAGAGCGCGGCTCCACACCTTGACTCATCAGGCGACGCAGCCCTAGCCTGGCCGGCTCCGTAAGCCAAAGCGGCCTCGGCACGTCTTCTCCCGCGCCGAGGCCCGGACACGAAGGAGCTGTAACTCCCCATGCCCGATCAGCAGCCTATCCACGACCCGCTCAGGAAGACCCGCGAAACCGAACGCGACATCCTCTACGTCCTTACCGACCCCGAAGACAACCAGCCGCTGTGGACGCTCGAGGACTTGGGGCGCGAGATGGAAAAGCCCGACGTCATCGACTACATCCTGTCGCTGCAACAGGCCGGGCTCGTCCACCGCACCTCAGACGGCCACGTCTTCGCCAGCCGCGCGGCGGTACGCCACATCCAGATGGTCGGACACAACGTCGCCTGAGCGGGCACGGCCATGCGCGTCAGCGAGCTGGGCCTTAGGCCCGCCACGCTCGCCTGCCTGCACTCGGCGGGCATCGTCAACGTCACGCAGCTGACCAGTCACTCCAACGTCGAGCTGATGCAGCACCCCGACATCGGCCCAACCAAGGTCTATGAGATCGTCCGGCGACTGCACAGGCGTGGCCTGGCGCTCCCGAACCAATGGGGCTGGGTGCGGCTCCCGGACGAGCGCAGCATTGAGATGTTCCGCCTGCGCTTCATCGAGGGCCTCACGCTGCGCGAGACAGGACGCCGGTACGGCGTCAGCCCCTCACGCGCCGATCAGATCCTGCACAAGGACTTCGGCGTCAGCACGCTACGTGGCGCCGCCAAGGCCACAGAGCGCTAGCGGCAGACAGCAAGCGAGCAGGAGTGACGCTCCGCCAATAGCCACGGACGACGCCTGGCGTCGCGCAGCGGCACTTGTGCGACGTGGACAGGCACAAGCTTCCGACCTCTGGAGCTGTCGCCGGGGTGGCCCGTTGCTGTAGGCTCCGCAAACCTACTCATTGGTTCTGATTCCGAAGAAGGATCTAGGAATCTGTTTCGGCACCATTGAAAGGAAGGCATTGAACGATAGTTTTATAATTATCTTTCTAGTTCTTCTCGTAGTTCTCATTAGAAGCAAGTAGCATCTGGAGCCGGTTCTCTCTTGGGAGGGGCCGGCTCCTTCTGGGCCGCCCAACGCCGATTGTGCGACGCGACCCGGCGGCTTATGCTTTTGAGTCTCACGCCGGGCCGTAGTGTGCCGGCTGAGGTGACCGGCACACTACGAGCGACTTCAATTATTCGGGCGCGTTGCCGAGCTTGATACTGGACAGGTTGTCTACATGATTATTGGTGGAGTGGCTACCGCTTCCATCGAGAGCGTAGCCAACGACACCGGGTGGGAGGTCCGGCACCGGATGCATCGTCGGGCTTTCCGCCAAGTCTGTTGACAGTTCTAGAAATTCTTCGGAATCGGGGTCGGGATCCTGGCCGCCCCAGTGTTCTATGACCCATTCGATGACCCACTTTGTAGCACCCTCGACCTCTTCCCAGAAGCTTTGCCCAACGACCTCAACGACCTTATTCAGCTGCCAGATATACCCGTCCGCGTTGCCGCGATAGATCCCTTCCGGCAGATCACCAGACACGAAGTCGGTCGCAATGGGAACCTCTATATCGTTAGAGGTAGTCTTGACGAGAACGACAGAGTTCTCATCAACGCGGAAAAGCTGATCGTCATAGCACGTAACGACAGAACCGATAGGGCCCTCAATGAGAACAGAGCGCGTGCTCTCGCTTCCTTTGCCATTCATGGAGGGCTTTTCAGAGTGCGTCACAGTCAAAATCACGCTGCTTTTGGCATCGAGCAGTTTGACTGCGTCTGGTGCATGGGTCGAAACGGAGAAGCCCAGCAGGATTTTTGCCAGTACCCCTTCGAGTCGCACCCGTGTCGGCGGATGCTCATCTATAGCCCGGATAAGTGCCTCCGTTAGCACATCAAGCTGCTCGCTTGAACATCGCTTGGCCTTATCGGCGCCGATTACGCTTGCAATGATATCTACAGACACCGCCAGCTCCTTTGGTAGGCAAATGTTGGACGGATTCTAGGGTTCGAGACTACGGTGCGCACCTGGAGCGTGGGTCTTGAAACACACGGATTTCCCGCAAAGAGCGAGACTAATCCGGATAAAGAAACAAAGGAGGGAATCTGACGGGATGGCAGCCACCACGTCTACCTCCGTGAGGCTCCCAGCTGGGACCGAGTGCCGGCTTGCGACAGCGCAGTTCATCGACTGCTGATACATATCGATCTGCGGCGTGTAGTCCTGTCGTAGATTGCCGCTTGTGCGACATGATCGTCTCTTTCAGTCACCACCAGCTAGTCAAGAGGCTTCTCCGCGCCAGGCCAGGTGGGAGTCCCCGCCGCGCCCTCATCGGGCGGTCTCTATGTTGCTTGCGCGCGGTCCGGAAAGCTGATGACGTGTTTGGCCAGAGGTCGCCCGCTAGTCCACGTTTCGCCGGGGTAGGCGCGCTCCCACTCTCGGCTGATCGTCGTTGGTGGTCTGTCTCGATCGCTACTCAACATTTGGCGAAGGCCCCCTCTAGCCCGGGCATAGCTGGTCTCGTCCATACCCCGAAAGAGCAGGAGCGCTTTCGTGTCTTCGGATTGCGGGAGTTCGCAATGAATTTGGATGCGCTCGCCTGGCTTGAGGAACCCGTCCCCTACATACCCCGATGCTCGCTGACCCGCGACGCTCAGTGCGAAGCATGTCGCACGCGACGTGCCGCCCGCGTTCATGAGTGCGAGATCTGTCGTGCCCGTGCGCATATTCGTCAGAACCTCTAGATGCACGTCGGGCTCTGTCGCGGTGCGCCATTGGCGCTCGCTCAGGCGGACGCTTTTTAGGGCGAAGTACGCGGTTCCAGCCGTAAACGCAACGAGTAGGACGGTGCTCACGCCGACGACAATGTCTCCCCACGTCATCGTGTCGGCGATCCTGAGTGCGACTGACGGCATGGCCGCACACTACCCGCATCACCGGACAGCGTGCGAACGCATGTTCCCACAGCGCGATGCCCCTGGCGCCCGTCAGAGAGTTGGATACGACGCTCGATCACGGCGGACTGTGGTACGGCCATGAGCCCTGTGAGCCGCCGTACGCGGCTGGCCGTCGCCGGACTTCGGGCCAAACCGATCCTGATGGAGCTGCCGGATCAGCGGCCACGGAGATTTCGAGAACTTTCCCGACCACCCCGTTTTGGGCTGGGACCCGGCCCGTATGCTTCCCATCGGGTCCGGGCCAGACCCCCGGCAGCTCGCCGAAATCGCGCTTATGCGCCTGTGAACCGATACTCGGTCTGCCAGGCGTCTTTCGAATCGGTGTGGGCGGTCCAGAAGAGCTCCGCGATGCTGTCCGGATCGAAGTCCGTTCCCGGCTTGACGGCGCCGGCGATCGTGACGGTCGCGGCGTGGATGCCGTCCTCCCGGACGCCGGCGGCAATCAGCGTCTGCGCCGAGCGTAGGGCGGCCTTCCCCATCGAGAGGCTCGCCAGTGCGGGCACTGGATTGTCGGCGAAGCCGCCGCTGGTGACCAGCAGGGTGCCGCCGCCAGCTGCGCGCAGGACGGGCACGGCTACCTGTGCCGCGACAACGGCACCGAGGACATCAACGTCGTGGGCGGTTCGGAGCCGCTCAACGGTGGTGTCGAGGATCTCGCCTGGATCTGGCAGGGCAGCGTTGTACACGACGACGCCGGGGGCCCCCGGCGCGCTGAAGATCCGTTCGAGCGTCTCGCGGTAGCCGTCCAGATCCTCGATATCCGCACCGATCGCCTCTATCTCAAGGCCGCCACTGCGCAGTTCGGGAGCGAGCTGGTCGAGCGTTTCGCTGCGGGACATGAGGGTGCTGCGGAAGCCGTCGCGGCCGAAGCGCCGAACCACGCCGGCGCCGACTCCTGGTCCGGCCCCGATCAGCAGGAGATGATGAGGGTCAACGGGCTCGGGCATATACCACCTCTGGGTTGGGCATTCGCCCAGCTGGTCAGCCTGGGCCACTGTTCTTTGAGTCGAATTACCAGACCAACATTTAGCAAATCGGGGTCCGGCCATCACCACTGCATCGCGGTGATTTCGTTCCCGTCTCGCATCGGACGCCTGGCTCAATTCGCCGCGGATCGCGCTGCTTCCTCTGAGCCGCCGGTGACCCGGGCGACGGCTACCCCGCCGTCGTACGCACGTGACGACGTTCCGCGCCGCTGGGTTGAGAGAGTGGCTCGTCGGCCGACGGTCACGTGGCGGCGCCGGCGCGCGTGGGCGCCCTGCGCGTGGGCAGAAAGGCGATAATAACGATCACCGCGGTAAGGGTGACGCCCGCGGCGACGGTGAAAGCGGTCGTGTACCCAGACACAAGCGCCGCCGCCCGGTCGCCGCTGCTCGCGTTCGCTGTCACCGCCGAGGCTATGGCCGCCAGAACGGCGAGGCCGACGGCGCCGCCCACTTGCTGGCTGGTGTTGAACACGCCAGACGCGAGGCCCTGGTCTTCCTCCTGCTCGTCGGAGGTAGCGGTCATCGTCAACGGAACGAACGAGAGCCCGAGGCCAACGGCAATGAGTACGAGGCCGGGCAGAAACCCATGTGTGTAGCTGTCAGCGACCCGCAGCTGGGAGAGGTAAGCAAGACCGGCCGCATCGAGCAGCAGGCCCACCGTCAGCAGCAGCTTTGGCGTGACACGCCTCATCAGCTTCTGAGAAAGCGCGGAGAAGACGGCAACGCAGACGCTTTGCGGCAAGAACATCAGGCCCGCCTGCAGCGCGCTGTGCCCCTTTACGCCCTGCAGGTAGAGCGAGCCGAGATAAAACGTCGCATATAGGCCGCCGACGATGAGGAAGGTGGCCACCGCCGCGACCGACAGCGAGCGGATCCTCAGGATCGACAGCGGAACGAGCGGCGCCGCCAGCCGCGCCTCGGTCGCTAGGAACGCGGCGATCAGCACGAGCGACGTTACGCCGAAGCCGACGGTCCGTGCGCTGAGCCATCCATAGCGGTTCGCTTCGGTCACGGCGTAGATCAGAAGCGCGAGACTTGCCGTGATCAGGATGGCGCCCGCCAAGTCAAAGCTCCCCCCACGGTGACGAGCGTGAGATTCGGGCACGTAGGACCGGGCAAGCAGGATAGCGCTCACGCCCACGGGCAGGTTGATAAAGAAGACCCATCTCCAGCTCAGGTATGTCACGAGCACGCCGCCCAAGACGAGCCCGATCCCTCCTCCGCCCGCCGAGATCGCAGCGAATATGCCGAGCGCGCGTCGGCGCTCCTGCCCCTGCGCGGTTGAAGTCGTGATGATGCTCAGCGCCGCAGGGGAGATCAGCGCCGCCCCGATACCTTGCGCGGCACGTGAGACGATCAGCGCGGCAGGCGATTGCGCGAGGGCGTTGCTGAGCGAGGCAGCGGTGAAGATCGCCGCGCCGAGCGTGAACAAGCGCCGCCGCCCGAACAGGTCTGCGGATCGACCGCCGAGCAAAAGGAACCCTCCAAACGCGAGCGTATACGCGGTGACCACCCACTGCAGGTCACCGGGCGTGAAGTGCAAATGACGGGCGATCGTTGGCAGCGCGACGTTCGTGACCGTCGCGTCGAGGACCACCATGAACTGGGCGAGGCAGACGGTGATGATGAGTGCCGTCCTTGGGCTCGCCACGCTCGCGTCAGACGTACCGGGCATTTCGACCTGTCTCGGGAGAGGCGCTCTCTGCGGAGTCTCGGATGCCATGCGCTGAGATCGTAGGGCTGCCTTGGGTGAGCCGTCCTCACCGGAAGCTGCTGGTTTACATATGGCATGACCATGCGATGTGCGCAGGCACCGTCACAGCAATAGTCGCTAGAGGATGCAAGCCAGGCGCGGGCTACTGAAGGCCACAATCGGCCGGCCCCATGGGAGCCGTTGCCGTGCAGACGTGCACGACCCGGGCCATCCCAGCCGCTCGTGGCCGCAAACCCAACCGACCGAGAGGAACCCACATGTCCGACCAACCGAACATCGTCCTCGTCCACGGCGCCTGGGCCGACGGCTCCTCTTGGGCCGGCGTCATCGAACGCCTGCAGTCGGAGGGCTACAAGGTGACGGCGCCCCAATTCCCGATGTCATCTGTCGCGGACGACGTCGCACGCCTGCGGCAGGTCTTGGCCCTTCAAGACTGCCAGACGATCGTCGCCGGGCACTCCTACGGCGGCCACATCATCACCTCGCTCGGAACCGACGCACCGAACGTCGTCGGGCTCGTCTACATCGCCGCCTTCGCGCTAAATGAGGGCGAGTCGCTCGGCGGACTTTCCGAACAGGGCCCTCCGGCGCCCGCGCTCGTGCACTCTACGACCGACGAGCAGGGCTTTGTGTGGCTCTCCGAAGACGACTTCATCAACCACTTCGCCGCAGATGTCGAGCCGGCGAAGGCGAAAGTTATGTACGCGGTGCAGCAGCCTTTGGCCGGGAATACGTTCGGCGATGTCATGGGCGTGCCGGCCTGGAAGTCGCTGCCGTCGTGGTACATGGTGGCCGAGAACGATGAAGCGATTCCGCCGGCGGCCGAGCGGATGTTCGCCGAGCGGATGGGTGCAACCACAGTCGCGATCCCGTCCAGTCACGTGGCGATGGTCTCCCACCCCGACAGAGCCACCGCGCTGATCCTCGATGCGGCGCTCGCGTGCCGAGACCGAGTCGTTACGGCGTAGCGAGCGCGCCACGTCTGGCGGCGCTGCTCGCTGGCTGCTCGTGTTCCGCGGCCAGCCGCGTGAGTTCTACTCGAGAGTTGATGCCGAGCTTGGCGAACACGTGACGCAGATGACTGCTGACGGTGTGCGGTGAGATGAACAGACGTGCGGCCGTGTCGCGATTGGTGAGGCCCTCGGCGACCAACCGGGCGACGGCGAGCTCGGCCTCGGTTAGTGCAGTCCAGCTCGTGTCCGGACGTCCGGCTGGGACCAAGCGCCGGCGCACCCCAAGGTCCCTCAGACGACGGCGCAATCTCGCAGCGTCGCAGGTGGCATCAGCCCTCGCATAGTGTTCGAGCGCCTCGCCCAGAGCCTCGATCGCGAGACCTCGCGCACCGCGATCGACCCGCGAGACACCGAGATCCTCGAGCGCTGCCGCGAAGGCCAGGCGACGCGGGCTGTTCTTGAAGAGCTCGACTGCACTCGCAAGCTCCTCCGGGTCACTGCCGAGCAATCCACGGACGTGAGCCGCCGTCGCGGTGATCGTCGCAATGTCGGGATTGAGCTCGGCGCGGCACTTGGCGGCCGCTAGGCCGCTTTGTGCGAGCTCGCTGTCGTCGGTGGCCACTGCGATGCGAACCAGCTGGATCTCGTCGGTGACGTCCGCGGCAAGACGCGGGAGAATCGACTTGCGCTCCTCCACGCCGAGCGCGCATAGACACGCCCGTGCACCCTCATGGTCGCCTCGTGCCATCGCCTGCAGCGCGAGCAACCATGCGGCGTGCCGGCGCACTCCTGGAGTCCCGTTGGACAACATCACGCGAGCGATCTCCGCGGTCTCTCGAGCTTGCCGCGCGTCGCCGGTATGGATCGCGATGCGCCCGAGCGCGACGACTCCCTCCGCGTCCCCCAGGCCGACCACGAGGTGCGCGTCCTCTGGGCTGAACAGCCCCTGCAGGGCGGCTTGCGCGTCACGCAGCCTGCCAAGCATCAACAAATCCGTGCCCCGCCAGACCTCCGCCAGCTGCAGCGCCCAGCCCTGGCGATCGCGTTCTGCGGCGCTCACTCCTTCGTTTGCGAGCTCAAGCGCCTGCTCGAGTCGGTCGAGCCCCCTGAATGCACCGCGCACCCACTGTCGCACGATGCCCTCGCGCGCGTCCTCGCTTCCGTCCAGGCCGCTGCGCATGGCGTCCTCGATCATCTCCAGCGAACGTCGGTAGTGGCCGTCGACGTGCTCGAGACCACCGTCGACGAGTTGCAACGTAAACCAAGCGCTTGGGTCCTCGGTTGCTTGAACCGCCGCTCTCGCGTCGGGCAGGATCGCGCGAGCTTCCTGGAAGCGTCCGCCAACGAGGAGATTGTGAGCGAGCCGCGCGAGGTGGCGCGCGCGAAGCGCCGCGGGGATCTCTGAGACCAGAAGCGCTTTGCGCCCAGCGTCCGCGCGCAGGTCAGGGGAGAGCCCGAACATCGACGCGATGCCGAGTCGAACCTCCGCCTCCTGCTCCGCCGGGAGCGCCTCGCGCAGAGCGCTGTCGGCGAACGCCTTTGCTTCCTCGCCCTGCCCGGCCGCATGCATCAGCAGCGCAGTCTGCGTGACGAGCGGCCCGCGCAGCGAATGCTTGGGCGGCGCCAGATCGAGCGCGCGACGAGCAAGCTCGGCGCCGGCACGCGGCTCAGATGTGCCGAGCGCCTCAGCAGCTTTAAGGAGGGTCGAGATCGCGAGCTCGTCGCCCGGTTCGGCGCTCGCGGCGAGTTGAACGGCGACCTCGACGGGCAGCGCCCCTGCGGCAAGCAGCACGTCGGCGGCCTGTCGGTCGAGTGCGCGCCGAGCCGAGACGGGCACGCTGTCTCGTACCGCCTCACGTGTGAGATCGTGCCTAAACGCGAGCCTGTCATCCGCCTGTGCGAGCAGGCCCGCGTCGATCAGGCCCTGGACCGGTTCCAGCAGCGCCCATGGTGGGCTATCCAACATGGCAGCCAACTCCGTGAACGAGAATCGGCGCCCGAGCTAGGAGGCGACAGTGGCAGCCCGGCGCAATGGCTCGGATAGCCGTGTCAATCGCTTGCGCATGCTCTCGCTTACGCGATGGGGGGGCCTGTCTTCCAATAGTTCCGCGCGCCCGGATGCGATCCGCACGAGCTGCTCCTCGCGAAGGCCGGCGAGCAACTCCGCCAACACGAAGGGGCTCCCACCAGCCCGCGCGGCCATCTCCAGGAGCGCATCGTCGGGCTCCGCCTGCATCGCGTCTTCTGCGACTTCTGCGATTGCCGGCTCCTCCAGAGGACCGAGAACGATGCGAGTGGCGGCAGGCCCAAGCTGACCAACTGCGCTCAGCAGTCCGTCAGACCCCTCGACGGGTCGATATGCGATCGCCCACGCAACGGGAACCGCCGCCAGGCGAGGCAGCAAGGCACGGAGCGCGGCCGCAGTGGCGTTGTCGGCCCAGTGGAGGTCATCGATACACAGCAGCAGCGGTGTCTGGAGCGCGGAGCGTTCGAGCAGCGTCTGCAGATCCTGATGCAACCAGTATCGCTGCTCCGCGCGCAGCGGCAGATCTCGGAGCTTTGCCCGGTCGAATGGTGCCTCTGGACCATCCGAGAGCGCACCCAGCAGCGGCGCCAACTCGACCACGCTATCGCCTGGATCGGCCACTCCACACCCAACCTTGAAGGACATCCGAGATGCCATCGCCGCGGCCTCCTCGAGCAGGCGGGTCTTGCCCATGCCGGCCCCTCCCTCGATCAGCACCACCGCGCCGGTGCCCGAGCGGACGCGACCCAGTTGCTCGCCCAGTGCACCGAGCTCGCGGTCTCGCCCCCTTGTGGCCGACGCGAGCGGTGCGCTTCGCGGTGCCGCGCGAACTGCGTCGTAGCTCACCTCGATGTGCTCGCCTCGTAGCGTTTCACAAGCCGAACTGCTCCCTGTAAGCCTCTGGAACGAGCTCCTCGAACTCCCGATGACGTTCGATGAACGATTTGACGAACGGACAGAACGGCAGCACCGCCAGATGACGTGCGCGGGCGTCTTCCAGAGCAAACCGGATCAACCGATCAGCCAGCCCGCGACCTTGGAGGCGTTCGTCGACCTCAGTGTGGACGAACGCGATCAGGCCAGGCCGTGCACAATAGGCACTGAAGCCAACCACCTCACCGTCGATCGACAGCTCCTAGCGCTCACGCTCAGGCGCGTCAGCCACCTCGATCCGTTCCGCCACAGCCACGCCCGCAAGATTAGAACGCAAACGATCGGCGGACAGCTACGAGATACGGTGTGCGAGCTGGGTGCGCGACTTCACGTCGAGCTTACGGAATGCCTTGCGTAGGTGGTACTCGACGGTACTCTGGGTGATGAAGAGCTGAGTCGCGATCTCTCGGTTCGTCACTCCGTTCGCGGCAAGGCGCGCGACCTGCTCCTCCTGCGGGGTGAGTTGGTCGAGCGTATCCACGGACCGCTCGCCGGCATCCAACAGACGGGCCCCACGCCGCCGGCTCCCTACCATCCCCGCATGGGCGCAGACGATGGCTATTTCCCCCGCGGCAGGTCGGTGCTCCGCAAAGTCCACGAGGAGCGGCTGGTAGGCGTGTTCTATGGACAGCGCGCGCTTTGCGTCGGCGCGCTCGCCCCGCTGAACTACGTCGGGACGAACGAGCACACGGCGGCGAAGGCAACTCCGTTCAAGCGCCTTGCACATACTGCGAGGTGGTTCGAGGCGATCATGCTGGGCTCACGCGCAGAGGCCGACGAGGTCCTCGCGGCGGTGCACAAGATGCACACCCGTGTCCACGGCACGCTCCCCCGGCAGGTCGGTCCTCATCCCGCGGGTACACCATACGACGCGTTTGACGGCGAGCTCATGCTCTGGACCGTCGCTGTGATGATGGACTCCGCAGAGTGCTTCTACGACCTCTTCGTCCGGCGCCTCAGCGACGACGAGCGCGAAGCCTTGTGGCGGGATTACATCAGCTTCGCGGTGCTGTTCGGCATGCCACGCGACGCTGCGCCCGAAACGTACCCGGAGTTCCGCGCCTACTACGATGGCTTCCTCGCAAGCACCAACGCGTGGCTCACCGACGCGGCCCACTACACCGGCCACGCAATCGCATTCGAGATCCCGATGGCCGCTCATGCCCAGCCGTTCAAGCGCCTGCATGATCTGATCATGCTCGGCTCACTGCCTCCGCGTGTGCGTTCTATGTACCAATTGCGCTGGACGCCCGCGCACGCGGTCGCCTTCACAACCACCGTCCACGCTCTCCGCGGCGCCCGGCGGGCGATGCCACCGTCGGTGGCGCACGGACGCAATACGCGACTCTTTGACGAGGTCGCCCAGACGGAGGCATGGCGCATAGCGCACGGGCACCCAACCGTAGAGCTGCCGATCGACAGCAGCACGTCTACCGCCGCGACGCGAAGAACTCGCTGAGCAGATCCCCGCATTCCTGCGCGAGCAACCCGCCGGCAACCTCCGGGCGGTGGTTCAGCCGCGGCTCGCCGAGTACGTCCAACACGCTCCCGCACGCCCCTGCCTTGGGATCGCTCGCGCCGTAAACCACGCGCGGCACCCGCGCGAGCACGAGCGCCCCCGCGCACATCGCGCACGGCTCGAGCGTCACGTACACGACCGTGTCGAGCAGCCGCCAGCTGCCGGCGAGTCGGGCGGCCTCGCGCAGGGCGATGATCTCGGCGTGGGCCGTCGGATCCTGGCGCAGCTCGCGCTCGTTGTGCGCCGCCGCCACGAGCTCGCCGTCGCGCACGAGCACCGCGCCAATCGGCACGTCGTCGTGTTCCAACGCGCGCTCGGCCTCGCGCAGGGCCATGCGCATGAAGTAGTCGTCGCGTGGGAAGAAGCGTCCGCTCATCGATCTCGCCCGCGGCGTCTGCGACAGTGCCTGCCCCGCCGCATCGCCGGCACATCATCATTACCCAAACACGATGCGCCTCCACACCGCCAGCGCAGGCCTGCGCCGCACCGTACCGCGGCTCTCGATCCTGCTCGCATCTTTCGCCGCCACGACTTTGCTCGGCGCGCCGCCTGCCGGCGTGAGCGCACAGCCAACGGCAGGCGCGGGCGCTACAGCTCTGGCGAGCGCTCCCGCCTCCCCCCGGCCCCCGGCCCGTATGCGTCCAACGAGGTGGTCGTCGGCTACGCCCCCGCCGGTCCGAACGGCGCTCTCATCCCACGCCACGCCGGTGCCGTAGCCGACACCAGCCAACAGGTGGAACAAGCCTCGGGGAGCGTCCACACGCGCCTGCTGCACCTCGCGCCGGGCGTCGCCGTCGCAAGCGCCCTGCGCCGCCTGCGCGCGCAGCCGGGCGTCGCGTGGGCGGTACCCGACTATCGCGCGAGCGTGGCCGGTGGGCTGATCCCCGACGACGAAGGCACGAGCCATCAGCCGGAGGGCTGGGAGGAACTGCAATGGAACTTCGTGGGCACCTTCGGTGTAAACGCCCCCGAAGCATGGGCGAACGTCGCTGCCGACGGCGCGCCCGGCGGCAAGGGGGTGATCGTCGCCGTGCTCGACACCGGCGTCGCGTACGCCAACCGCGGCCCCTTCCGCCGCTCGCCCGACTTCGGCCGCTACACGTTCGTCAAAGGCTATGACTTCGTCGCCAAAAACCCATACCCGAACGACCGCAACGGGCATGGGACGTTCGTCGCGTCCACGATCGCCGAGGCCACCAACAACCGCTACGGCCTCACCGGCCTCGCGTTCGCCGCGCGCATTATGCCCGTGCGGGTGCTCGACAGCCAGGGAGAAGGTGAAGCTTCGACGATCGCAGAAGGCGTGTACTTCGCGGTCAGGCACGGTGCGCAGGTGATCAACCTCAGCCTCGAGTTCTCACCCGGCGTCACCGCCTCGGACATCCCCGAGCTGATCCAGGCGCTCAACTACGCCCACCGCCACGGCGTGCTCGTGGTCGCCGCCGCCGGCAACGAGGGCCACACCGCCCTCGCTTACCCTGCGCGGGCACCCAACGTCGTGTCGGTCGGCGCCACCACCGAACACGGGTGCCTGGCCGACTACTCCAACGACGGCGCCGGCCTCACGCTCGTCGCACCAGGCGGTGGCGCCGACGCAAACCTCCCCGGCGACCCCAACTGCTTCCCCGAAAAGCCGCCCGGCCGTGACGTCTACCAGGTGACGTTCACAGGCAGCTCGTACAGTAAGTTCGGTATGCCCTCCGGCTATGAAGGCACCTCGATGGCCACGCCCCACGTGGCGGCGACCGCCGCGCTGATCATCGCGAGCGGCGTGCTCGGCCGCCACCCGACGCCCGCGCAAATCACCGCCCGCCTGAAGGCCACCGCGCGCAAGCTCGGCGGTGGCGGCGACGAACGCCTGTACGGCGCCGGCTTGGTTGACGCCGCGGCGGCCACCGCCCCCGGCGGCCCCGGCGCGGTGGCGAGGTAGCGGCGCCCGAGTGGTGGGCAACGTGCAACTTGGCGAGCGGCCGCCCGAACGCTGCGACCTGGCGGTCGTCGGCGGCGGGATCGTGGGCCTGGCGGTTGCGCGCGAGCTGATCGCCCGCAACCCGCGCGCGTCCTTGTGCGTGCTCGAGCGCGAGACCGAGATCGGCAGGCATCAGACCGGCCACAACTCCGGTGTGATCCACGCCGGCGTCTACTACGTGCCCGGCTCGCTCAAGGCGCGGCTGTGCGTCGAGGGCGCGCGTGAGATGTACGAGTACTGCGAGCAGCGCGCCATCGCCCACGAACGCTGCGGCAAGGTGATCGTCGCGACCGACTCCTCCGAGCTGGGGCGGCTCGATGAGCTCGAGCGGCGAGGCAGGGCCAACGGCGTGCCGGGCCTGCGCAGGATCGACGCCGCCGGCATCCGGGAGCTCGAGCCGCACGCGCGCGGCATCGCCGGGCTGCACTCTCCGCAGACCGGCATCGCCGACTTCGGCGCCGTCGCGCGCTCCTACGCCAACGACGTGCTCGACGCCGGCGCCACCGTCGCCACCAGTTGCGGCGTGCACTCCGTCAGTGTCGCCGGACGCTCGTTGCGCCTCACGCACGCGCACGGCAGCACCGAGGCCGGCCACGCCGTCTTCTGCGCCGGCGCTTGGGCCGACCGCCTCGCTGTCGCCGCCGGCGCAGACCCCGATCCGCGGATCGTGCCGTTCCGCGGCGCCTACCTGCGGCTTGTGCCCGAGCGCCGCGAGCTGGTTCGCTCGTTGATCTACCCCGTGCCCGACCCGTCGCTGCCGTTCCTCGGCGTGCACCTGACCAAGCACATCGACGGCGATGTCCTGGTCGGGCCGACCGCGCTGATGGTCGGCGCGCGCGACGCCTACAGTCTTGCGACGGTCCATCGCCGGGATCTGCTCGACACGCTCACCTGGCCCGGGAGCTGGCGGATGCTCGCCCACTGGTGGCGCACCGGCATTACCGAGCTGCGCCATGCGGCGCTGCGCTCCGCCTTCGTCCGCGCCGCCGCGCGCTACGTGCCCGATTTGCGCGTCGCCGACGTGCGGCCCGCGTTCGCTGGCGTGCGCGCGCAGGCGCTCAGCCGCGACGGCAAGCTGGTGGACGACTTCGTCTTCTCCCACACCGAGCGGGCGTTGCATGTCCGCAACGCGCCCTCCCCCGCCGCCACCTCCTCATTGGCGATCGCCCGGCACGTCGCCGACGAGGCCGAGCGCGCATTCGGGCTCGAGCGCTGAGCAGACGCTATCCCGACCGCCGTGGGTCGCGCTCGGCTTAGGCGCGGTCGTACATCGGCAAGCGCCGCTCCTCGCGGGCGCCCTCGATGACGGCGGCTATCTCCGCGCGAAAGCGCTCGCGCCCGAAACGGCGCGCGTTATCCCTCATTGCGCTCTCCTCCAGCGCCAGTCCCTCGAAGCGCTCGATCGCCGCCGCCAGCGCGTTCGCGCTCTGCTCCGCGAACAGCACGCCCGTGCGGCCGTCGAGGATCGTCTCGCCAGCCCCGCCGACACCGTAGGCGATCACCGGCAGGCCGGCCGCCTGCGCCTCGACGGGAACGATCCCAAAGTCCTCCTCACCCGGGAACAGCAGCGCGCGCGCGCCGCACAGCAGCCGGTCGCGCTCGTCGGCCGAGACATTGCCGAGGAGCTCGATGCCCTCGCCCGCCGGTGCGGCCGCGCGTACCGCGCCGAGCGCACGGCCGTCGCCCGCTACCTTCAGATGCCTGCCGAGGCGCGCGCACGCCGCGACCGCGAGGTCGACGCGCTTGTACGGCACGACCCGCCCGAACGCGAGGTAGTAGTCGCCGACGTGGCGCTCCAGCCCGAGGAAGTGCTCGACGTCCACCGGCGGATGCACGATCTGCGCCGAGCGCCCGTAGTAACGCTCGATGCGCGCCGCCACATGCTGGGAGTTGGCGATGAACACGTCGGGGCCAGCCGCGCCCGCGAGGTCGGCCCGGCGCAGCCACGCCAGCAGCGGTGGCAGCGCCACGCGCAGCGCGCGACCGACATCCTCGCCCGCGAGGAAGCCCTGCTCCCACGCATAGCGCATCGGCGTGTGGCAGTAGCACACGTGCAGCGCGGAGCGCGGCGCGCGCACGTTCTTCGCGCACGCGTGACTGCTCGACAGCACCAAGTCGAAGCCGTCCAGATCGAATGAGCGGAATGCCATGTTCATCAGCGGCAGCAGCTTCGGGTAGTGGCGCACGGCGCCCGGGATCCGATTCAGGAATGAGCTGTGGACGGTCCGCCGCGTGATCTGCGCGGGCCACGGCGCTGGGTCATACACCGACGTGAACAGCTCGGCCTGCGGGAACATCTCCAGCAGCTCGAGCACCACCTGCTCAGAGCCGCCGGGGATCGTGAGCCAGTCGTGGACCACGGCCACTCGCGGGAAGCGCGCGCGCAACTGCTCTAGCAGCGCCACGCTCACCGCTCAGCCCCGCAGACCCACGCGCACGGACGCTGGCGCGGGCGCTGGAGATCCGCTCTAACGCTGTGGATCACCGCCGCGAGACTACTCAGCCTGGAATCATGGCGCCGATGGGCGAGCCCCCACGCCTCCGCGGCCGTGACATCGTGTGCGTCGGCTTCGCCGACTGGGACACCGAGCTGTGGACCAACCAGCATCACCTGATGTCGCGCCTGGCGCGCGAGAACCGCGTCGTGTTCGTCGAGTCGCTCGGCCTGCGCCGACCGCAGCTCGCCGCGCGCGATCTCGCTCGCATCCGACGACGCCTCGCGCGTGGGTTGGCGCCACCGCGGGCGCGCGATGGGCTGCACGTGCTCTCGCCGCTGGTGCTGCCGCTGCACCGCTCGCGTGCGGCGCGCGCGCTCAACGCCCGCCTGCTATCGGCGCTCGTACGTCGCGCCGCCCGCCGGCTGGGGATGCACAGGCCGATCCTGTGGGCGTACGTGCCCCAGGCAGAGGTGCTGATCGACGCGCTTGAGCCGTCACTGGTCGTCTACCACTGCGTCGATGACATCGCCGCGCAGGAGCGCATCGACACTGCCAGCTTTCGCGCGGCGGAGGCACGCTTCGCCGGGCGCGCTGACCTCGTGCTGGCCAGTGCACCGGCGCTCGCCGAGCGGCTGCGAACGCTCTCCAAGCACGTCGTTGATGCACCCAACGTCGCCGACACGGAGCTGTTCTCGCGCGCGCTGGAGCCGAGCCCACCTGCCCCGCTCGACACCGCCATCGCCGCGCTGCCCGCGCCCCGGGTCGTCTTCACCGGCGCGATCGTCGCGAGCAAGCTCGACATCCCGTTGCTGGTCGAGCTCGCGCGGCTGCGCCCGACATGGTCGTTCTGTCTGGTCGGCCCCGTCGGCCCCGGCGACCCGCGCACCGATGTCTCCGCGCTCGCGAGCGAGCCAAACATCCACCTGCTCGGCCGCCGCGCCTACGGCGAGCTGCCGGACGTCCTGCGCGTCGCCGACGCCGGGCTGATCCCGTACGCGCGCAACCAGCTCACCGACAGCATCTTCCCAATGAAGGTCTATGAGTACCTCGCCGCCGGGCTACCCGTGATCGCCACGCCGCTGCCAGCCCTCGACGGCGTGGCCAGCGTCCTCACCGCACCAGACGCCGCGGGCATCGCCGGCCTGCTCGATCGCGCGCTCGCCGACGACAGCCCCGAGCGCCGCCGGGAGCGCTCGCGCGCCGCCACGTCGCACTCGTGGGAGCAGCGCCTGCACGAGATCGCCGTGGCGATCACCGCACTGGAAGCGCCTCGCGATGACCGAAAGGCGAGTGAGCGGTGAGAGATCTGCTCGTCACCACGCATACGCCGGTGCTGCGATCGGGCCAGGCGATGCGCACATATGCGGTCGCCCGCGCCCTCGCCGAGCACCGTGGACTGGATCTGCTGTTCGTCCGCTTCGGCGCGGTCGAGCCCGACGAGGCCTTCCGCACGATCGCCGGGGTGCAGCTATGCGAGGTGCTTCCCTCCCGCGGCCTGCGGCGCCTGCTCGCCTACGCCAGCGCGCGCCTGGATGGCGTGCCGAAGGGGTTCGCGCGCGGGGTCTCGCGAGAGCTGGCAGAGCGAGCGGGCGCGCTCGCGGACGATGCCGGCCGCGGGCGTGTGATCGCCGATGGGCCGATCGCCGCCGCCGCGCTCGCGCGGCTTGCGCGCCAGCGGCCGGTCATCTACAACGCCCACAACCTCGAGTCGAGCTTCCGCCACCAGCTGAGCAGCGGCACGCGCGCGCGCAAGGCGATGCGCGCCTTCGAGCGCGGCCTGCTCGAGCGTGCCAGCGAAAGCTGGATGGTCAGCGAGCCCGACCTCCAGGCCGCGCGCGAGCTGTGCCCCGACGCGCGGTTGCGCTACGCGCCCAACGCGATCGACGTCGAGGCGATCGCTCCGATCACGCCGCTCACCGGCGCACGCAACGCGATCTTCGTCGCCAGCTTCGCCTACGCACCCAACCTAGATGGCCTGCGCTTTCTGCTCGACGAGGTCTTCCCGCTAGTGTGGACGCAGCTCCCCGACGCGCGGCTGACGCTCGTCGGCGCCGGCCTCGCGCAGCCACCCTCGAGCGACCCGCGCGTGCAAGCGCTCGGCTTCGTCGAGGACCTGCACAGCGCCTACGCGCAGGCGTCTTGCGCCGTCGTGCCCCTAATGCAGGGTGGTGGCTCGCCGCTGAAGCTGATCGAGGCACTCGCCCACGGGCTGCCGGTGATCGCCACGCGTCAGGCGGCTAGCCGTCTCCATCTGCGTGACGGCGAGCACTGCCTGATAGCGGACGGAGGCGAGCAGTTCGCCGCGGCACTCGTGCGCGTCCTGCGCGAGGGCGGCGGGGAGCTCGGCAGCCGCGGACGCGCGCTCGTGCGCGAGCGCTACTCGATCGAGGCTCTCGCTAAGTTGCTCGCCGTGTGAGGCGCCCCAGCTACAGTGCTCCAGCGACGAGCCGCCGCTGAAGTGAGCGCTCCACCGACGAGCTGCCGGTGACGCTTGCTGTCCGCGATCAGCGCATGCGCCCAACGAGACCATGAACCTCAACAAGCTCCGCCCGCAGAAGATCCGCAACGCCTTGCGCCGGCGCTGGTTCGAGCATCGGCTCGAACGAACGCCGCTGTCGCAGGCGCCCGACGTGGTCGAGCTGGGCAGCCCATATGGCGGTTGGCTGATCCCGAGCGGGCTGATCGAGCCCGCCTGGCTCTGCTACAGCGTCGGCGCTGGCGGCGACATCAGCTTCGACCTGGCGCTGATCGAGCGCTACGACGCGACCGTGCGGGCATTCGACCCGGTCGCCGACTACGTGCAGGCCGCCACCGCACAAGCGGGCGAGGAGCCCCGCTTCTCGATCCACGAGGCCGCCGTCGCGACCAGCGACGGGCCGCTGCGCGTGCAGGTTACACACGATCCAGGCAGCCGCTCGGTGTCGGCCGCCCGGCTGTACGAATCGGCCGCCTACGTCGAGCTGCCCGGCCGCACGCTGCGATCGCTGATGGACGAGCTCGGCGACGATCACATCGACCTGCTCAAGCTCGACATCGAGGGAGCGGAGTACGAGCTTCTGCCCACGATCGACCTGCGCGAGCTCGGCGTCAAGGTGTTCGCCACCCAGTTGCACCACAACGGCTCCGTCCGCGACGCACGCGAGCTGATTGCACACCTCCGCGACCGGGGCTACGAGCCGGTCGCGTGCCGGCCGAAGGTCAAGCTCACGTTTGCTCGCCGCGACCTGCTCGCGTCCTGAACATACGTCCACGGCGGCCGGCGCAGGTGGCGGTCCACAGCACGCTGCCGAAATAACTCTTGCACTTCTAACGACCGCGAGAACCCCGTCTAGCTGGCGGTACAGACGCAGTCGCCCGTACCTGAAAAGGCAACCCCGTCGTGAGACGGGTTCGCAAAGCCAGGGGTCTCCCTCCGTGGGAGACGGCCCAGCTCCCGAAGGAGACGACGCGAATGAGCCTCATAGGCCGAGACCGCACATCGTCGCGGCTGCGCACTTCGCTGTGCGCCGCGATTGTCGCATCGGCCGCCCTCGGCACCTTCGCAACCGCCGTCGTACCCGCGAGCGCCCGCCCGGCTCGGACGCAGGGCGAGCAGCTTGGCGTCACACAGGCGCTCAGCTCCGCAGCGGCGCTCACGATCCACGCCGACCACCTCCTCGTCCTCAACGCCAGGGCGCTCGCGACGTGCGTGAGCGCGCATCCCAGGCCGTCCCGCTGCCGGGCGACGCGGCGCGCCGTCCAGGCGTCGGGCAGCCGCCTCTCGCGTGCGCAGCGCCACCTCTCGCGAATCGCGCGCAGCACGAGCGGCGCACACGCCGCGGACGCCGGCGCGGCTCGTCGAGCACCAGAGCTCAGCATCGCCGGAGACCGCCTCACGTGGAACCGAAACCCGCGCCTGAACATCTTCGTGCTCGAGCGCACGATGCCCGGTCAGGCGCCGCAGTACTCCGTCATCCGCGGCACCTCCACCGTTCCGCCGCCTGTACCCGGGATCACCGTCGCCTACCGCGTGCGCACCGCCGAGCAGGGGTCGAGCTGGTCGGACTGGCGCCAGATCGCATACTCTGAGCCAACCGGCCCACCGATCCTCTCGCCGACCCCGCCGAGCACCGAAACGGGCGTGCCCACAGCTCCATCGAGCACCGAAACGGGGGACGCGCAGGCCGCTCCGACAATCACCTTGTCCGCCGACACGCTCACCTGGAGGCCGATCGCCGACGTCCAGACATACGTGCTCGTGAGCAAGCTCGCCAGCGGGGCGGAAACCTATTCGGTGATCGCCGGCACAACGACGACGCCGCCGACGGTACCCGGCACGACGGTTCGCTACAGCGTGCGCACCGCCGTCGACGGCAGCGCATGGTCGCCCGAAGTCGCGATCTCCTACCCAGCCGAAACCAGCGGCCAGCCAGCCCCAGAAGCGCCCGGGACCGGGGCAGAACCCCAGCCACAACCGAAAGCCGGCAACTTCCAGCCAGGTCTCGTCTCGGGCACCAACATGAACGAAGACCTCCAAGGCGCCGTGCTGCTAGGAGCGAAGCTCGTGCGCGTGGGCTTTTCGATCGCCACCACGACGCAGGAAATGGAACCCGTCATCGCTGGCTACGCCTCCAAGGGGATACGCGTGCAGCCGCTCGCCGAATTCTACGGGCGGATGCCGAGCCCGGCCGAAGCGCAAGGTCTTGCAAGCTGGGCGCGGGCGTTCGGCCCCGGTGGAACGTTCTGGGCAGGTCGTTCCGACGGGTCGCTCGCGATCGAGGCGATCGAGTTCGGCAACGAAACTGACTCGGGAGCCCAGTACAACACGCACGCGGGTGAAGCCGCCTACACGACGCTCGCCGAGACCTACGCCACGCGCCTGCGCGAAGCGGGCGAAGTGGTGAGCGCGACCGGAACGGGCGTCGGGCTGCTGGCCGAGGACGACGACGAGACCGGCGACTGGATGCGCGGCATGTACGCCGCGGTGCCCGACCTCACGAGATACGTCTCCGGCTGGACCATCCACCCCTACGGGGGCGAGCAGTACAACCGCGAACGCATGGAGCTGCTGGTATCGCAGACGGCCGAACACGGCGCCTCCAACATCCCGATCGACATCACCGAGTGGGGCGTCTCGACCGACAACGGCGACTGCGTGAACTTCAATGAAGGCCTGAACACCTGCATGAGCTACGAAGAAGCGGCACACACGCTGCAGAGCACCGTCGCCTGGATCAAGCAGCTGCTCGGCGAACGGCTCGGTGACTTCTTCCTCTACCAGGTGCGCGACCAGCAGCCCGCCGGCAGGACCTCTAACTGGCAGGACTACTTCGGCGTCCTGCAGCACGAACTGCAGCCTAAGGGCGCCTACACCGCCGCCGCGCGGGCGCTGTTGAGCTCGTGAGGATCAGGGTGCCTGGCTCGTGGCAGGTGAGCGCGAGACCTCGCGGCTCGTCCCGCCGGCAGGCGACTGCTCGCCGTAGCCGGAGTAGTAGCCGCCCGTGCGCGCGGGGATCGCGTTGACCACAAGTCCGGCGCTCCTTCTCAGGCCCCGTTGATCGAGCACCGCGCGCGCGCCGCGGACATCCTCGCGGGTGGTGACGCCTAGGCGTGCGACGATCAGCTCGCTGTCGAGGCTCAGCTCGTCGAGCAGCACGCGCGTGTCGGCGACGGGCAGCAGCGGGGCCGAGTCGATCACGACGATGCCTGCGGCGGATGCCAGCATCTCGAATGTCCGCGTCAACTCGTACGGGCGCAGCATGCTCGGTGCGCCTGCAGGCACCTCCCCGGCTGCGAGCACCTTCAGCCGAGGTAGATCGGACAATGGCGACTGCAGCAGCTCGAGCGGGTCCTCGCCGTCGAATAGCGCCTGGGCCAGACCGGGGGCTCTGCCGTCTACGCGCATTCGCTGCGCGAACGTCGGACGGCGCAGGTCAGCCTCGACCAGGATCACGTCGGTCCCAGCCTGAGCGGCCGCGCGCGCCAGCCCCAAAGCGACCGTGGTCTTGCCCTCGCCGGACACGGCGCTCGTGACGAGCACGGTCTTGGCGCCCTCTGAGGCGACCAGTGAGAGGCTGCTGTACAAGATGCGGAAGGGCTCGAGCTCGATCTCGCGCTCCACCGCCGTCCGTGCCCGCCCGCCCGCCGGGATGCCGGCGAGCGCCCGGATGCCGTACAGCTTCTCGAACTCCTCCCACGACCTCACGCGCGTGCTGACGAGGTTGAGCAGGAACGCGAGCCCTACGCCTAGCAGGAGCCCGAAGACCAGCGCGACGAGCGCCGTCGCCTTGCGGTTCGGCGAGCTCGGCGATTGCGGCACCGCAGCCGTGCTGGCCACTTTGGCGTTCGCCGTGGCGACAGCTTGCGCCAGCAGCAGTTTCTGCGATAGAGCTTCGAGATTGGCGCGGTCGGTCGTTGCTGCCGCGGGCAGCGAGGCGATGCGCTGGGCAATCAGCTTCTGGCCCTTGATCAGCTGTTCTTCGCTCTGCTTCTGGCTGTATGCGACGAACTGCTGCGCGAACGCGTTGGCGATGCTCGCTGCCAGCTGCGCGTTGCCGTCGGTGACGGAGACGTCGATGACGTAGTCGTTCTGCGGATCGCTCGCGCTGACCTGACCGAGTAGTTCGCTCGGCGAGATCTTCAATTTGAGCACTTCGATCACCGCCGCCGCGACGGGGGTCGTCGTCACGAGCTGTACGTCGGTGTTCTTTTCCCCTTCTGGGTCCAGCGACTGGCCGCTGCTGACGCCCGCCACCTGGCTGGGGACCGAGTTGGTCGTGAACTGCAGCGAGGAGGTCGCCGTGTACTGATTAGGCTTGCCCTCCACGTACACGATCGCCGCCGCGAGCGCTACGAGCGCGCATGCCAGGATCAGCCACCAGCGCTCACGCAGCACGCGCAGGGCGTGCACCAGCCCCGGCGTCTCGAGCGTATCTACGTCCTGCTCGGGCATCGCAGCTAACTTCGCGCCAATCGACGGAGCACCATCTCCTGGCGATAGTACCCGCACGATCGGTCTGCGCCGCTGCGTGCGGACACGTTGGCGGGGGCCGTCGGGCTCCCGGGCAACCACCCGATAGCGCTCGCACGGGTCTGTCGCGGGCGCCGTTAAGCTCGCACGATGGCCACGCGCGCCCGCATCAGCCTGCCCCGGGCGCTCGCGCAGCGGGACCTCTCGCCGCTACTGACGACGCTCATGGCGATCGTGCTGGCCGCCGCCCTCGGTCTTGCGACAGCCAAGCTGGGCAGCTTCCAGCACCAGCTGAAGGCGCTCGTGATCGTGATTGCAGCCGTTGCGATCGTCGTCGCCGCGCTGCGGCCCGACTACGGCCTGGTCCTGTTGATCGCGCTGATTCCGTTCGAGTTTGGCTTCTATGGGACCAACTCCGATCAGGTGCTGCTGTACACGCTCGCGCTAGTAATGGCGTGGCGGATCAGAGCGAGCGCAATCCCGACGTGGGTCGGCGCCGGCGGCCTGGCACTCGTGCTCGGCAGCTTCATCGCCTCGATCGGCGCCCACGATCGCAGCCTCGCGCTGGAAGGCGCCGTCAACTGGCTCGCCGCGATCCTGGTCCTGTGCACCGCACTGACGGTGCTGCGCCGCAGGCGCACCGCATCGCGGCGGATGATCGACATCTTCACCGGGTCGGCGACGATCGTCGTGGCGTTCGCGTTCCTGCAGAGGGCGGGTATCTACGCGATCGTCGGAGCTCCGCACGAAGGAGGCGAGCCGAGCTCGTTCTTCGCCTACTACACCGTGTACGCCGGCTACGTGGCGATGGCTGCCACGCTGGCCACCAGCGAGGTCCTGATCGCGCTCGAGCAGAGGAACGCGGGGCGCGTGGGCACCTACGGCCTCGCGCTTGTGTTCCTGCTAACGGGCATCGCGGTCTCGACCTCGCGCGGTGGGCTCGTTGCGCTTGCCGCCGGCTGGCTGCTGCTGCTGACGCTCAACCTCCGACGCGGACCGTTCGTCGCGCGTGCGCTGGCGATCCTCGCAATCTTCCTGGCGGCCGGATACATCGCCACCCCCGCCTCGACGATCGCGACGATCGAACACCGGATCGAGCTGTCGAACGGGACGCTGGGCGGCGACAAGGAGCGCTTCGCGTTGCAGGCGGCCGGCGAGCGCGCGCTCGCCGGCTCCCCGTTCGGGCTCGGCTACGGCAACTTCTCGTTCTACCTCAGCGCCGACGTGCACAGCGCCGATATCCACCAAGCGTTCTTCCATGCGCACGAGACGCCCGTGCAGATCGGACTCGATGCCGGCTGGCTCGGCCTCGCCGGCTTCCTAACGCTGCTCGCGATGCCGCTCGTGCGCGTCTTTGCCCGCCGTGGGCAGGACATCGATACCGTGCGCGCGTCCTCGTTCGCGGCTGCGCTCGGCGGACTGTTGGCACAGGGACTTTACGACTACCTGTTCTACGACCTCGCATTCCTTGTGTTCTTCGTGGCGATGGTGTGGGGCACCGTGCACTCGCTTTCGCTCGATGCCGATTCGCAGCCCTGAGCGCGATTCCCAGCTCGAGCACTGAGCTACGTCAGTCGGCGCTCGCGAGCGGTTCGCGGCGCAGCACCGATACCAACTCATCGCGCGTCAGCGCGTGCAGCAACAGCAAGCCGAGCGGATAGCTGACCGCCGCGATCGCCGCCAGGGCGCCCAGCGGCGCGCCCGCCGCGCGCGCCAGTCCCACCAGCGCGCCCATCGCCGTGGCAGCCGCAAGCACGCGTGCGAAGCGCTGCACGCGGGGGCGCATACCCAGCGCACGCAGCACCTCGCGCATGCTCAGCGACATCACGGTCACCTCCGTCAACAGCGTGATCCAGGCGGCCGCCTGGAATCCGTAGCGAGGGATGAACACGACGTTGAGCACCGCGTTGACGATCAGCCCGAGCGCCGCGTAGCGCAGGAACACCCGTTGCAGCTCGAGGATCACGACCATGTTGCCGACCAGGTATCCCAACGAGATCGAGATGAACGCCCCGGCCAGGACTGGGAGCGCCGGGGCAGCCGCGGCGAACTGGCTACCGAACAGCAGCTTCACAATCGGATGCGCAGCCACGACCGTGAACGCGAGGATCGGCAGCGAGGCCATCGTCAGATACTCGGCGCTGCTCTGCAGCAGCTCGCGTACGCGCTCGCGGTGGGCCGGATAGGCGGCGGCGATCAGCGGGAACAGCGTCGTCATGACCGAGCCGGGGATGAATTGGATCCCTTCGAGCAGGCGATAGTCGGCGGCGTACAGGCCGGCCTGACGGCTACCGGCGATCTTGAACACCAGGATCTGGTCGAGCCGCACGTACAGTGTCACGAGGATCCCCGCAGCACCCAGCCCGAGACCCACGCGCAGCATCGGCCGCCACAACGTTCGCGTCCCGCGCACGCGCACCGCGGCCGTGCGCGAGGCGAGCACCGCGGTCAGCGTGGTGGTGAACGCGGAAGTCGCCAGGAACACTGCCGCGAACGCAACGATGCCGCCGGAGAGGAGCGCCACGACGATTACACCGGCGCCCCACACGATGCTGTTTATCGTCAGGATCGCCATCGAGATGTGATTGCGCACGCGCAACTGGAACACCACGCCGAGCGTGCTCGCCGCGCCGACCAGCATCACCAGCGAGAGCAGCGTCCCCGCGAGCCTGCCCTCGTGGCTGGAGACCAGCAGGAAGACCGCGACGATCGAGGCGATCGTGATCGGGATCGCTAGCAACAGCCGCAGCGACAGCAGGCCGCCAAGCCACTCGGCCTCGCGATCGGGCTCACTGGCGGCGCGGCTGATCGCGATCTGGCTCAGCCCCAGTTCGCCAAAGCTGGTGGTGATCTGCGTGATCGCGAACAGCGTCGACCACAGGCCGAACGCGTGGCTGCCGAGCGCGTGCGCGAGCACAAGCGTGACGACCACGCCGAGCACGAGGTTGACGACGCGCGCGACGAGCTGCACGGCGACGTCGAGCGTGATCCGCCGTGCGCCGACTCGCAGAGGCTCGCTCATCGAGCGGGATGCTAGACGCGGGGTCGGCCTCGACCAGCCGTCCGCTTCCATGCGGGCCGAAACTAGACTGCCTGTGGTGGGTACGAACGAGGACGAGCGGATCTCCCTGGTGCTGCCCACGTATAACCGCGCCGGAGCGCTGCGCGCGAACCTCGGCCGGATGCTCGCGATCGAAGCGGTCGCGGAGCTGATCGTCGTCGACGACGGCTCCAGCGACGACACCGCAGATGCCTGCGCAGGCTTCGCCGACGAGCGCCTGCGCGTGATCCGCCACGCGCACAACCGCGGCGTCGCAGCCGCCCGCAACACCGGCGTCGCGGCAGCCAGCGGCGAGTGGGTGCTGTTCGGCGAGGACGATTGCCGCTTCCCGCTCAACTATGCGGCGGTGCTCCGCCGCGAAGGCCAGCGCCTCGGTGCGGACATCGTGAGTGCGCCCCTCATGCACATCGCCGGGTCAGATGCCGACGCTGCCGAGCTCGCCGCTCGCGCTCCGCGCCGCCCTGGTCCTCCGACGATGGACGAGTCGGGCGTGTTCCCCGCCCAGGCCGTGGAGACGCCGTTCCTGCCAGCGCGGGCGCTAGTACGCCGCGAGGTCTTCGCGCGCGTCCACTTCTACGACGGCTTTCCAGTCAATGGCTACCGCGAGGAGACGGACTTCTTCGTCCAGGCCGCAAGAGCGGGGTTCCGCTGCGTGCTGACCGGCGAGACCTACTGCTACCAGCTCGATACCTGGGATGGCGGCCAGCACCACTCCTCGCCACTGCGCTACGAGCTGTGGGCTGTGCGCAACAACTGGCGATTCCTGCGACGCCACGGCGCGTGGCTGCACGATCAGGGCTACATCGCGGGCCCAGCCAGCGCACAACTCGCCTTCGCCCTGCGCCGTGCCCGGGCCGTCGCCGCAGGTGTCACGCGCGTGCGGATCGCGCGAGTCCGCGCCGCGGCCACCCGTCGCATGGCGCCGGGCAGCGTCGATCCGGCGCGGCGTTGACGGGGCGGGGACGCCACGCGGTGCTCGTCTCACCGGACGCGTCCAACGCGGCCGGTGGCGTCGAGCGAATGTGCGTGCTGTTGGCTGGGGTGCTCGAGCGCAGCGGCTGGCGCAGCACGATCGTCGGGCCAGACCACGAGGTCACGCGCTGGCAGTTCCGGCTCGCGCTTGGTCCCGTTGCGCGTTCGCGCTCAGCCGCCCGCGCGCTGGGTGTGCAGCACCCGGACCTGCTCATCACCAACGGCTACATGGGCGCCGGCTATAGCGCCAGCAGACGCGCTCGCGTGCCGCGCATCCACGTCTACCACGGGACCTCCGTCGGCGCCGTGCGAGCGGTCGGGAAGACCGTCGCACGGCGCGAACGCACCCGCCACCTGATCGGCCATGCCGCGGCCGAGGCGCTCTCCGGGCGCGGAACTACCGCGACGGTTTGCGTGTCGAGCTCGGCTGCCCGGGAGGCGCGGCGCTTCTACCGGGTTCGCGATGCGCGGGTGATCGCCAACGGGATCGACACCGCGGTCTTCTCACCGAGGCCGCGTGAGCAAGCACGCCGCCAACTGGGGCTCGCCAAGGAGGGCCGCTATGCGCTGTTCGTGGGGCGCATGGACGAAGGCAAGGGCGCCCGCCTGCTGCCAGCGGCTTGCGAGCGCGCCGGCTACGAGCTCGTGGTTGCGGGCCGCGACACGGGCGCGGGCGCCGTCAACCTTGGCGTCCTGCCCCCCGAGCAGTTGGCCGTCGCCTACTCCGCCGCCGACTGCGTGCTGTTCCCGAGCCTGTACGAGGCCTGCAGCTACGTCGTGCTCGAGGCGCTCGCCTGCGGCGTGCCGCTGATCACAACGCGCGTGGGCTGGATGCCGACGTTGCTCGCGGCCGTACCCGAGTACGAGGAGCTATGCGTGGAGCCAGTGCTCGAGCAGCTGGTCGAGCGCCTGCGCAGCCTCGAGCAGATCGAAACCGAACCGCTGCGCACGGCCGCGCGCACGTTCGTGCTCGAAAACAACAGCCTCGACGCATATGCGGCGAGCTGGCAGGAGTTGCTGGATCGCTATGTCGGTTGAGTCCGCCAGCCGCCCCGCCCGGCGCGCGCTGGGGACGCGCGAGCTCGTGCTGGCGCTCACGCTGCTCGGCGCCGCATTGCGCTTCTCAACGCTGAACGTGCAGAGCATCTGGCAGGACGAGGCGGCGACGCTGATACTTCTCCACCGCGGTTTGGCCGGGACGCTCTCGCACCTGGCGGCGAGCGAGTCCTCGCCGCCGCTGTACTACGTGCTGGTGTGGCTGTGGACGCACCTGTTCGGCACCGGACCGCTCGGTTTTCGCTCGTTCTCGGCGCTGATCGGCTCCGCGACGATCCCCGCGATGTACCTCGCCGGGCGGCGAGATCTCGCCGCGCGTGGGGGTGTGGGCGGCGGTGCTCACGACGGTCAACCCGGCGATGTACTACTACTCGCAGGAGGCACGCGATTATGGACTGCTGGTGCTGTTTTGCGCGGTCGCCTACTGGCTGTGGCAGCGGGCGCTGCGCGAGCCGAGCGCCCGGCATCTGTGGCAATGGGCGCTCGTCTCGGCGCTCGCGCTGCTGACCCACTACTTCGCCGCGTTCGTATTCCTGCCCGAGGCGTGGCTGCTCGCGCGGCGCGTGGGCTGGCGCCGCGTGCGGATTCCCACGGGCGCGGTCCTGCTTGTCGGCGTGGCACTCGTGCCGCTCGCGGCGGCCCAGCGGGCGAGCGGCAAGGTCGATTGGATCGAAGAAGCGTCGCTGCCCTCGCGCATCGGCGAGACCGCAAAGCTGTTCTTCGTCGGCGTGTACGGGCCGCTGGAGATCCTCTCGGCTGTGATCGGCGCGCTGCTAGCCGTGGGCGCGCTCGCGCTGCTGTGCAGGCGCGGCGAACGGCGCGAAGTGGACGGCGCGCGCGACGCGACGCTGGTCCTCATCGGAGCGTTCGCGGTCCCGCTTGTGCTCGCCGCGACGCACGCGGTCGACGTGTACGACGGGCGCAACGCGATCGGCAACTGGGTGCCGTTCGCGCTGCTGCTCGCGTGCGGCCTCGGGACGATCCGCGCGCCGCGCGCAACCGCGGCTCTCGGCGGCGGCCTCGTGGCGCTGTCGCTGGCGGTGATCGCCGCGACCGACGTGCTCCCCGCCTACCAGCGCGACGACTGGCGCGGGATCGCGCAATGCGCTAGGTAGTGGGCATACCGGGCGCGTGGTCGTCAGCGAACGCTTCGGTGAGGCGACGCTGTCGGTCTACCTGCCCGAGCTGCACGCCACCAGCGCCGCCACGGTCCTCACACGCGAAGTGGCGTACGTCTCGCTGCGCGTCAGGCACACCGGTGGCGCGCCCAGCTCGCCCCCGATCCCGAGCCGCGCGCCGGCGGGCTTCCACCTCGCGGGCGTGACCCGCAGCGAAGCATTTGCTGTCGTGCGCTACCGTGCGCCCCGCGCGACTGCGATCACGACCAGAGCGCTGCGACGCATTAGCCCCGAAGCGGCCAGCGAAGTCAGCCTCCAGAGCTGACGCCGCGAGGGCCCAGGCGACGGCGCTAGGGCCCAGGCGGGGCCGCGAGGGCCTCCAGGAGCAGCCGCCGCACGCCCTCGCCGAACAGGCGCTCGTTTAGGTGCTCCTCAGCCCATACGCGCCCCGCGCGACCCATCCGCTCGAGCCGGTCGCGATCGGCCATCGCCGCCGTCAGGCGCTCGCTCCAGCCGCGCACGTCGCCCGCTGGGACCCACCATCCGCAGCCGATCCGTTCGATGTCAAAATCGAAATACGGGGTCCGCGTCAGGATCATCGGCCGACCGCACGCGAGCGCGTCGACGACCTCGGTGAGGCCCGTCAGGCGATCGGTGCCCAACAGCGGAATCGCCACGAGCGCCGCCGAGCGCAGATCCGCCGTCACCGCCTCGTCGTACTTCAATGCCGCGGCCGAAGCGTCCGCGGCGGCGATGGGACGGATCGACACGCCCTCGGGGATCGTGCCCGTGCGGGCCAGCTCGCCTGCGTCGCCGTATATGTGCGCGGGCAGCCCGGTCGCCCGCAGCGCCGCGAGCAACGTGCCCATGTCGCGTCCGGTCTTGCCGGTCGCGACGACGGGCGCATCCGCGGCAGCCGCGAGCCGGGGCCCAAACCCGGCGAAGTCGAGATCCGCGCCCCAACCGAGCACGGCGATCCGCTGCGGCGCAACACCCGCGGCCAGCAGCCCCCGCCGCGTGTGCTCCGACAGGGCGATCGCGCGATCGAAGCCCCGCAGCGCGGCGGCGCGGTGCCTGCCGGGCGCTGGCGGGGAGTGGAAGACCCCGACTATCGGCGTCTTGAACGCGCGCGCAGCGCGCAGCGCCACGAGGCCGCGGAGCTCCTGAGCGGCCGCTCCGTAGACGACCGCGCCACGACGGCGCAACCTGATCGCGGCGAGCTGCTGGCCGACGTCGCCGAGCTGGTGGCGCGTCAAACGCGTTAGTCGCGCGGCACGATCGCCGCCGCCGAAGCGGAGATCCACCACGTCAAAGCCGCTACCGAGGCTGGCAGTGCCGTACAGGTGATGCGCCGGATACGTCCCGGCCCGCCACCCCGCGCGCGCACGGGCCATGTCGTAGTTGTTGGCGAACAGCACCGGGACGGCGTCGGGCGCGGCCATGGCGGTCGATCCTATAGTCGTTAAGGTCGCCTGCCGATGTGAACCAGAGGGCACAGGTCAGGCGAACAGCGGCGACGAAAGAGGCGAATGCGGATGGCAAAGACGACGTTGGTAACGGGCGGCAGCGGCTACATCGGTGCGCTGCTCGTACAGGAGCTCAAGGACAGTGGACGCGACGTGCGCGTCCTCGACCGCCTCCTGCACGGCCAGCACGACATCGCCGAGGAACAGGCGGCGGCCGGTGTCCAGGTGCTGCGGGGCGACGTGCGCGACGCGACGATGCGCAGCCAGGCGCTCGCGGGCGTGCAGGAGGTCGTGCACCTCGCCGCGATCGTGGGCGATCCCGCGTGCGCGCTCGATCCGCAGACTGCCG
Organism: uncultured Solirubrobacteraceae bacterium; assembly: GCA_963735615.1. Taxonomy (GTDB): domain Bacteria; phylum Actinomycetota; class Thermoleophilia; order Solirubrobacterales; family Solirubrobacteraceae; genus Palsa-744. The sequence goes on along the minus strand of CAVTLO010000003.1, from coordinate 139,478 downwards.
ATGAGGTCAACGTCCAGGCCACACGCTCGCTCGTCGTCGAGGCAAACGCGGCCGGCGTCGAGCGACTGGTGTTCGCCTCCACGTGCTCCAACTACGGCCGTATGGCCGACCCGTCGGTGCCGATCACCGAGGAGGGAGAGCTGCGGCCCGTGTCGCTATATGCCGAGCAGAAGGTCGCGATGGAGCAGTTGATCCTGGGCGCCGGGAACGGCAGCTCGCCCAGCTCCGCCACGCAGCCCACGTGCCTGCGCTTTGCCACCGTCTACGGCGTCGGCAGGCGCATGCGCTTCGACCTGACCGTCAACGAGTTCGCCCGGGAATTGTGGGCCGACCGCGAGCTGGAAGTGTTCGGCGAGCAGTTCTGGCGCCCCTACATCCACGTGCGCGACGCCGCGCGCGCCGTGCGCACAGCGCTTGACGCGGCGCCCGAGAAGGTCGCCGGCCAGGTCTTCAACGCCGGTCGTTCGGGCGAGAACTACCGCAAGCTCGATCTCGTCGAGGAGATCCAGCGCCAGACCGACCGCGGCAGCGTCTCCTACGTGCACCGCGAGGAGGACCCGCGCGATTACAAGGTGAGCTTCGACAAGATCCGCGCGCAGCTCGGCTTCCAGACGCTGATGACCGTCCCCGACGGCATCGCCGAGGTGCTCGCCGCGCTCGACGCGAAAGCGTTCGGCGATCCCTACGACAGCCGCTACAAGAACGTTCCGTGAACGCCGCCACGCACTCGAGCACGCCACCGGCGAGCGCCGCGAAGGAGCAGTTCCCCGACCTGCCGCTGTTCGATCTGCAGTTGGCGCCCGAGGACCTGGAGGCGGTCGCAGAGACGCTTCGCTCCGGCTGGCTGACGCTCGGCCCGCGCACGGAAGAGTTCGAGCAAGCGTTTGCCGCGCAGCTTGGCGCGCGCCACGCGGTTGCGCTCTCCAGCTGCACCGCCGCGCTGCATCTGGCCTACCTGGCGGCGGGCGTGGGACCGGGGGATGAGGTGATCGTGCCGTCGTTCACCTTCACCGCGACCGCCGCCGCCGTCATCTACTGCGGCGCACGGCCGGTGTTCGCGGAGATCCACTCGCGCGAGCGGCCCAGCCTCGACCCCGAGGACGTCGAGCGGCGCATCACGCCACACACCAGGGCGGTGTGCGCGGTCCACTACGCGGGCTACGCCGCCGCTGCGGACCGCCTGCGCGAGCTCTGCGACGCGCACGGGATCGCGCTGATCGAGGACGTCGCGCACGCCCCCAGCGCGACGCTCGCCGGACGCAAGCTCGGCACGTGGGGCCTGGCGGGAGCGTTCAGCTTCTTCTCGAACAAGGTTCTGTCGATCGGCGAGGGCGGCCTGCTGTGCACCGACAGCGACGAGGTCGCCGAGTTCGCGCGCTCGCGGCGCTCGCACGGGATGACGAGCGGTACGTGGGCACGCCACACCGGGCTGACCGACACCTACGACGTCCTGCGCATCGGCTTCAACTACCGCATGGACGAGCCGCGCGCGGCGCTGGCGCTCTCGCGCCTGCGCGGGCTCGAGGCCGACATCGCACGCAGACGCGAGCTCACCGCGCGCTACCGCACGCTGCTCACCCAGCTCGACGGGATCACCGTGCCGTTCGCGGAGGAGGATGTGGCTAGCTCCTCTTGCTACGTGATGCCGATCATGATCGAGCAGGACGGACGCCAGGCACAGGTCAGCGCCGACATGCGCGAGCTGGGGATCCAGACGAGCATCTTCTATCCGTCGATTCATCGCTTTACGGCCTACCGCGAGCGCTTCCCCGACGTGTCGCTGCCGATCACCGAGCTCGCCTCGCGCACGGAGCTGACGCTGCCGCTGTACCCGCACATGACCTTCGCCGACCAGGATCGCGTGCTGGCCGCGCTCGAGCAGGCACTGAGACGATGAGCGGCTGGCGCGTACCGCTGACCGACATCGCGATGCCCGAGGGCGACGTGCAGGCGGTGATGGAGTGCCTGGAGTCGGGCTGGCTGACGATGGGTCCCCGCATCCAGGCGTTCGAGCAGGCGCTCGCCCGCCAGGTGGGCACGCCCCACGCGGTCACCGTCTCGAGCGGCACCGCCGCCCTGCACCTCGCGTTTCTGGCCGCTGGGATCGGACCGGGCGACGAGGTGATCGTGCCATCCATCACCTTCGTCGCAAGCGCATCCGCCGTGCGCTTCACAGGAGCCGAGCCGGTCCTGTGCGACGTGCGCGGCGTGCACGACCTGAACATCGACCCGACGGACGCCGCGCAGCGGATCACGCCGCGAACGCGCGCGATCGTGGCCGTCCACTTCGCTGGCTATCCCGCCGATGTGAGCGCGCTGCGAGCCCTTTGCGACGAGCACGGGCTGGCGCTGATCGAGGATTGCGCGCAGGCGATCGGCGCGCGCGTGGACGACGATGGGCACCAGACGGGCACGATCGGCGAGCTCGGGGCGTTCAGCTTCTTCTCCAAGAAGCAGCTGTGCGTGGGCGAGGGCGGAATGGTCACGACGGCCGACGAGGCGTACGCGGCGCGTGTGCGGCTGCTGCGCTCGCACGCGCTGACGAGCACGACGTGGGACCGCCACCGTGGCCACGACCCTGCCTATGACGTCGTCGACATCGGCTTCAACTACCGGCTCGACGAGCCGCGCGCCGCGCTCGGGCTGAGCCGGCTGCCGCGCCTGGAAGAGGACATCGCGCACCGACGCGCGATCGTCCGCGCCTACCGCGAGCGCCTGGCTGACGTGCCCGGCATCGAGCTCGCATTCGACGAGCAGGCGGTCGGGCGCTCCTCGCACTTTGCCTTCGTCGTGCTGCTCGCGGACCGCGAGACACGGGACGGAGTTCGCGCGAAGCTCAAAGCGGATGGTGTCCAGACGACCTGGTATCCGGCGCTGCACGTGTTCACCGACTACCGCCGCACCGTGCGCCGTGGCGATCTCGCGCGCGCGTCGGAGGTGTCCAACCGCCACTGCGCGCTGCCGCTCAGCTCGAGCATGGACGAGGCGGCCGTGGAGGTCGTCGTCGATTCCGTGCGAGCGGCGCTGCACTGAGCGCCCGTATGGGGGCAGGGCCGCATGCGGCCCTGCCGGGGGCGTGCATGCACGCCCCCGCGGGCGGCACATGTGCCGCCCGAACTACTCGGACAGTCGCTCAGTCTTCCGGCGGCAGCAGGCGCTCGCGCACCGACTCGAACTCTTCCTGGGCCTGCTCGTAGTCATCGTGGCGACCGATGTCCAGCCAGTAGTCCTCGCTCGGCCACGCCCTGACGATCTCCCCGGCGGCGATCAGGCGCAGGACGAGCTCCGGGAAATCCACGCGCTCACCCGGCACGAGCTGGGCGAGGGCGCGCGGGGCGAAGCAGTAGACGCCCATGCTCGCCGTGTAGTCGATCGCGGGCTTCTCGTCATAGCCGGTCAGGCGCGTCGCGTCGCCATCATCGCCAAAGCGCAACACCCCCAGCGAGACGTTTATCTGGCGCTCCTTGGTCGCGATCGTCGCGGCAGCGTCACTCGCTCGGTGGCGCTCCAGCAGCGCGCCGTAGTCGATGTCCGTGAGCACGTCGCCGTTCATCACCAGCACGTCATCCGCTGCCAATCCGTCGATCAGCGCGAGCGCGCCCACCGTGCCGAGCGGCTCGGACTCGCGGTAGTAGTCGATCGGGATGCCATACCCGGAGCCGTCACGAAAGAAGACCTCGATCAGCTCCGCCAGGTAGCCGGTGGCGATCGTGATCCGCTCGAAGCCGTGCGCCTTCAGCTGGCGCACGACGATGTCGAGCACCGGACGATCGCCGATCGGCATCAGCGGCTTGGGCAGCACGGTCGTGTACGGGCGCAGCCGCGTGCCCTCCCCTCCCGCGAGTATCACCGCGCGCTTCATCGGCCCGTACGCCCCGCCATGCGCCCGTCGGTCGAGGCGATCGCCTCGACCAGCAGCCCCTCGATCATCTCCGCGACCACCGGCGCCGCATACGTGCGCTCGGCGTGCGTGCGGGCCGCCTGACCCTCGCGCCACACCCGCTCGGGGTCCTCGAGGTAGCGCTCGATCAGCGTCCGCAGCGACGCGGGGGAGTTCTCCGGCGAAGCGATGCCGCCGATCTCGGGGGAGATCATGTCGGCGACGCCCTCGGCGCCCGTCGCCAGGCAGGGGCGCGAGGCGAGCATCCCGAGAATCACCGCGCGCGGGGCGCCCTCGGTCGGGCTCGGGCAGAACACCGACACGTCGAAGGCCGAGAGCACATCGGGGATCTCGGCGCCCGGCGTCGGGATGAAGTGCGCGCGCTCGCCCAATGGCGCCGCGAGCTCCCGCAGCTGGGGCTCGGTTTCGCCGTCGCCGGCGAGGATCAGGTGCACGCGCGGATTCTCCAGTTCGCACACCGCGCCGACCACCACCTCGTTGTGCTTCTTGCGGTGAAAGCGCGACACGCAGCCGACCACGAACGCGTCCTCGGGGATGCCAAGCTGCGCGCGTACCCGCCTGCGCCCATCCTCGGTGTAACGGATGTCCTCCGTGCGCAGCACGTTGGGCACCACCACCAGCTTCCGGCACGCTCCGCCTGCAACCTCGGCGACTGAGCAGCGCGTGCCCTCCGACACGGCCATCACCAGCGCGGCTCGGCGTGCCGCCATGACGTAGGCGAGCCGGGGCAGGCCGCGTCGCAGCGGCAGCGGGACGGGGCCCCACTCGGCCCACACCGTGGTGGCCCGCAGCCGCTTCGGCAGCGTCGCGGCGAGCAGCTGCTCCTTCTTGTAGTGCACGAGCAGCACGTCGTAGGGCAGCTGTGCCTCAAGCGCACGCGCGAGGCGTTTGTGCAGCAGCGGCCAGCGCAGCGCGAGCCCGGTCCACGTACGTGTCGAGAGCTTCGGCCCGGTGTCGATCGCCACAACAGGCACGCTCGTGTCACGCGCGATGCCAGGTACGTCGCTGAGCATCACCACCTCGTGACCGCGCTGGCGTAGCGCGTCGAGCATCTCAACGGCCGCGAACTCGGCGCCGCCACTCGCGTCGGTGGTCATCACGCTGACGATCTTCATCGCTGCCCGGACACGTGAGTCGAAGCTGTGTGGCGGCCGGACACCGTGGCAGTCATAGCACTCCACGGCGCGCGAGCAGTTCGAGATAGACCTCGCCGGTGCGGCGGGCGATCGTCGGCCAGGCGAAGCGCTCCTCGGCGAGCGCCGCCCCCGCATCGCCCCGGCGCCGGCACTCCGCCCAGCCCGCGTCGGCGGCTGCGGCGAGCGCGACGACGAGCGCGTCGACGTCAGCCCGGGCGCAGATCCAGCCTGTCTCGCCGTCGAGCACCGCCTCCGGCAATCCCCCAACGGGATAGACGATCACCGGCCGCTTGAAGCCGTACGCCAGCAGCAGCACGCCACTCTGGCTGGCCGCCCGGTAAGGAAGCACGACCATGTCTGTGGCCGCGAACAGCTCCGCGGCCTCACGCATCTCGAGAAAGCCCTCACGCACGCTCACACGCCCAGCGAGCTCGGGGCTGGCAAGCTGAGCGCTCGCGGCGGCGAGCGCGCCCTCCTCGTGACCGGCGACGATGAGCCGCAGCTGCGGCAGCCGCTGCGCGGCCGCGAGCAGATCGCCCAGGCCCTTGTCCAGGCGCAGCTGGCCGAACAGGAGCGCGACGGGCGCCTGCGGCGCGATGCCCAGCCGCTCCCGCGCGGCCTCGCGGTCGGCGACGCCGCCCGCGCGCGCTAGGCCCCCGTACTCGCCGTGCGCGATCACCGCCACGCGTCCGGCGGCTGTGCGCGGCACGCGCGCACTATCGGCCTGCGTATGCACGATCGTGCGAGCCGTCAGCCGCGCGAGCCACGCGTCCGTGCGCTCGCGCGGGCGGCCGCGGGGGAAGGTGTTGTGGAGCGTCTGCACGATCGTCGCGCCCGCCAGCCGCAGGCAGATCACCGCCACGAGGCCCGCCGGGTCGTGCTCCCAGCCTTGCGTGTGCACGAGATCGGCGTCGCGACTGAGGCGCACGAGGCGCGGGATCGCGAGCAGGAAGCGCACTCCGTTGGCGATCCGCCCAAGCCCCAGGCGGCGCACGGCGTGCCCCGCGCGCGTGTAGCCGCGGACATAGTGAAAGACGCCGTGGGTGGTGATGCCGCTAACCGGCTCATAGCGATGGTCGGCGGCCGTCGCTAGCGCGATCTGCCAGCCCTCGACGGCGAGCGCGCGCGTCAACTCGGCGGTGTAGTCGGCGACCCCGCCACGTCCGCCCTGCTCGATCATGAGCAGCCTGCCGTGCGGGATGCGAGACCTCAGATCGTCCGGATGATCAGCACCGAGCAGGGCGCATGGTGCGAGACCTTGTTCGGCACCGAGCCCAGCAGGAAGCGCTTGGCGCCGGTCATGCCCTTGTTGCCAACGACGATCAGATCGGCTTCGACCTCCTCGGCCACGTCGAGGATCGCGTCCGCCGGATCGCCCTGGCGGGCGTAGAGGTTGACCGGAACCCCGGCCTCGCGTGCCACCACGGCGGCCGCCTCGAGCGTCGCGTCGACGTCCTCGCGAGGGTTGATCGCCCACTGCAGATCCTCCGGCGCCTGGCGCCGTTCCTCGCTCATGCGCTGAGCGGGCACCGGCTCATAGGCGCTCACGAGCTCGACCTTCGCCCCCACCGCATGCGCGAGTTCGACCGCCTGGCGCACCGCCCTGGTAGCGGTCTCAGAGCCATCGGTTCCGACAACGATCGAGCTGAACATGATCCTCCCTTGCCAGTGGTCGGGCTTGACCGCCTTGCGGCCGGCTGCTCCCGATCATATTCCACACCCTGACACAGGGTCCTGGGAGAGCCCGACGTTGGCATTAACGTTCAGCGCAGGTGATCGACCTCCACTGCCACGTGCTCCCGGGCATCGACGACGGCCCCAAGGCAATCGCAGGCTCGCTGGCGCTGGCGCGCGCGGCGGCGGACGCCGGCGTGCGCACGCTCGTGGCCACGCCGCACGTCAGCTGGCACTACCAGAACGGCGCAGCCGCGATCGGCGCGCTGGTGGACGAGCTGAGCGCGCGGCTGGCCGGCGAAGGGGTGGAGCTCGAGCTGCGGGCGGGCGCCGAGGTCGCGATGACGCGGATCGCCGAGATCGACGATGCCGAGCTCGCTCGCCTGCGCCTCGGCGGCGGTGAATGGCTGCTGCTGGAGCCCCCCTTCTCGCCGATCGTCACCGGCCTGGAGTCGATCGCACAGGAGGTTCGCCAGCGCGGCAACCGCGTTCTGCTCGCCCACCCGGAGCGCTGCCCCGCCTTTCACCGCGACCCGCTCATGCTCGGCTCGCTCGTGCGCTCCGGGGTCCTGACCTCGATCACCGCCGGCTCGCTCGTCGGGCGCTTCGGCGGCACGGTGCGCCGCTTCGCGCTGCGGCTCGTGCAGGAGGAGCTGGTCCACAACGTGGCCTCCGACGCACACGATCTCGCCAATCGCGCGCCCGGGATCCGCGACGAGCTGGAGCAGGCCGGCTTGGCGGCGCTCGAGGAGTGGCTCGCCGAGGCGGTACCCGCCGCGATCCTGGACGGCGGGCCGATCCCCGCGCGACCGGCGCTCGCGAACTCGGGAGCGCGCCAGACACGGCGGCTGCGGCTGCGGCGCTGAGTCGTCCAACTACAGGCCGTGCGCTCTCAGGCGAGCTTGGTTATGGCGATGATCATGCCGATGACCACGAACGCCACGATCGCGATCTGCATCCAGACCCACGTGGGGGACATATCCGCAAGGAGCCTACAGAGACCTGGGTCCTCGTCAGCTGGCGCCGGGTGCTGAGCCCGCGTCTATGGTGTTGACGATGGCCAGGCGCCCGCCGAAGTCGACGCTCGCGCTCGGCCTTGCCCTCTGCGCGCTCGTGTGGCTCCTAGGAACGGATGCCGGCGCCCCTTCAGAAGCGGACGCCGCCCTGCGAGGACCGCACGCAGCAACCGCGAACGCGGGTCAGAAAGCGCGCGGGGCAACGACCGCGCTGCTCGGCGGCGTGAACGTCGGCGGGGTCGCTCGCGATTCCACGCTCGTCGAAGCCGACCGGGCGATCGCCGCCGCACACCAGCTGCACGCCAAGCTCGTGCGGCTGGCGGTGCCGTGGTCGCTGCTTGAGCCCGCGAGAGCGAACGAAGTCGAACCGCGAGCGCTCGCGTACACCGACCGCGTCGTCGCGGACGCGGCGGCGGCCGGCATCGGGGTGATCCTGATGGTGGAGAGCACGCCCTGTTGGGTCTCCTCCGCTCCCCCTTCGCTGCTGCGCAAGTGCCAGCCCGGAAAGGAAGCCCAGGCAAGCTCGTGGCCACCGAGCGAACCCGCCGCGTTCGCCACCTTCTGTGCCTACCTCGCCCAACGCTACGGCGCGCACCTGACCGCGTTGGAAATCTGGAATGAGCCCGACCAGTCCAACGAAGCGTATTTCGCGGGCCCCCACAAAGCGGCGCGCTACGCCGCGCTGCTGCGCGCCGCCTACCCGGCAATCAAGCGCGTCAACGCCAGCGTCGCGGTGCTCGCAGGCTCGATCGTGGGCTCCAACGGGCTGTTTCTGCGCGCGCTGTACGCGGCCGGCATCAAGGGCTACTACGACGGGCTCGCCGTCCACTTTTACACGCTCACGCTGGCCGCGCTGCGCTCGATCCACGAAGTGCAGCTCGCCAACGGCGACAGCACGCCGCTGTGGCTGGACGAGTTCGGTTGGAGCAGCTGCTGGCCGCGACAGAAGATCCAGCAGGAACAGGGCTGCGTGACCGCACAGACGCAGGCGGCCAACATCGCGAGCGCGCTGCACGAGATGGCGGGCACCCCGTGGATCGCCGCCGCGGTGCTCTACAAGCTGCGTGACTCAAGCGGCGAAGACTTCGGCATGTTCTCCGCCAGCGGATCGCGCAAGCCGGCATTCTCAGCGCTGGCCCGCGTGCTTGCCTCGCCGGTTGGGTCCTACAGCCCCGTGACCCTGAGCCTGCGTCGGCTGCGCGGCGGCGCGGTCCTCGCCAGCGGCTCCGGCCCCGTCGGCGACTTCATGCAGCTCGAAGCCTTCCAGGGCAGCGTCCTGCGCTACCGCGCGCTGTTCACGCTGAACCGCTTCAACCGCTACTCGCTCGCGCTGCCGTCGGTGCTGGGCGCAAGCGGCTTGCGGGTACGCGTGTTCCAGTACTGGGCCGGCCTCGGCAGAGCCGCCGAGGTGAGCATCTGATCACTCGGCGTTGCGGAACAGCGCGAGCAGCGTCAACGCGAGGATCTTCAGGTCCAGTCCGAGCGACCAGTGTGCGATGTAGTAGTTGTCCCACTCGACGCGCTCGGCCAACGAGGTCTGCCCCCGCAGCCCATGCACCTGCGCCCAGCCTGTGATCCCCGACTTGACGCGGTGGCGATCGCCGTAGCGGACGATGTCCTGCCTGAACAGCTCCACGAACTCCGGGCGCTCCGGGCGTGGGCCGACGAGGCTCATGTCCCCACGCAGCACGTTCAACAGCTGCGGCAGCTCGTCCAGTGAGGTACTGCGCAGAAAGCGCCCGACGGCGGTACGGCGATCCTCGCCCTCGACGCCCCCTGGCGCGGTGTCGCCACCCAGCAGGAAATCAAGCGCGCTGCCCTCCTGCTCGCCCTCCAATGTCTGCTCCGACGTCACGCGCATCGAGCGGAACTTGTAGAAGTCGAACACCTTGCCGTCGCGACCCACGCGGCGCTGACGAAAGAACGCGGGCCCGGGCGAGCTAAGGCGCACGGCCACCGCCGCGCACACGATCACCGGCATGAACGCGACCAGCAGCACCAACGCCAGCGCGCGGTCGAGCGCGTGCTTGATCGCGAATTGCAGGCCGTTGGGATCGACCGCGTCGAACGTCAGCAACGGCAACCCGCCAACCGTGTCATAGCCGACGCGATCGTTGATCGTGTCAAACATCCTGGGCACCACCGAGACCTCCACGCCGAGCTCCTGACAGCGCTGGATCAGGCGGCTGACGCGCGCGTCTGCGGCCGAGGAGAAGGCGACGATCAGGTGCCTGACACCCGTGCGCCCGACGGTCTCGTCGAGATCCTCGATCGCGCCGAGCACGGGCACGTCGCGCCCACCCACCTCGGCGAGCGAGCGGGGTTCCTCATCGAGGAAGCCGATCGGGACCAGCCCGTACTCCGGATGGGACTCCAGGCGCCGCGCGACCTGCGCGCCGACCACCCCGGCGCCGACGATCAGCACCGACTTGCCGACGAGATGGCGCTTGCGCGCCCAGCGCTGGAGGAGCACCACGACCATGCGCCCGAAGCCGATGCCGAGTAGCGCGAACAGCCACGCGCGCAACCACCCGGTCTGATCGGGCACCTGCCCGTTGCACAACACCCCCAGCGCCGCCACCCCCATTGACGCCACCGACACGCCGCTCAGCACGGGGAGGAAGCCGTCGAGCAGGAGCGTACGCAGGCGCGAGCGATACACGCCGCGCAGGTAGAAGAGCACGCTCGCCAGCGGCGGCAGTGCCAGCAGCGGTGCGCGCCCGGCGGAGACATGCAGGGTGGCGCTGATCCCGCCGAGCGCGACCACGACGGCGACGCACAACAGCAGGAAGTCCCCGACCGGACGCACCAGGCCCCAACCGGGGCCCTCGAGCGCCCATTGCAGCGGTCCTTCGAAGCTCGCTCGTCGCGACGCCCTGGGCGCGGGCGCGTCGTGCGTCAGCTCACCGCGCAGCGGCAGCGTGGTCGAGGTCTGTTGAGTGATTCGGCTGCTGTCCATGGGGCGGGCGGGCTTCTACGGCCCTTAGTTCATTACTCGGGTCATGCGTGACATCGCTTTAGCCGCTGTACGGGCTTTACCCAGGCTGGCGCGTCAATCCCCGCATGAAGGCGCCCGTCAGGACGAGCACCCCCAACGCGAGGAGCACGTACAGAAGGGTCGCGGCCGAGAGCACCGGCGCCTGCGTACCGCCGGCGCGTTCGCGCGAGGACGCGGCGGCGGATGTCGTCGAGACGCGCCCGAGGACGAGCCGACGATGCCTTCCCCGCGGATCGCTTGGACTGCCTGCCGCTGCCTGTGGGAGCACCGCGCCGCGCGCGCTGCGTCGCCTGTGTGCCGGCTTCACCGCTGGCGCCGGCCGGCGTCGTAGCGCCCCCCGCCGACCCTTCCCCACCCGCACCACCGCCACTCGAGGGTCCGTTGAGCAGCGCGGAGCCGAGGATCGCCTGATTGCCCACGCCTGGGCCCCCGTAGCCACTGAGCAGGGGGCCGGCCAAACTAGCCGTCGGTGCGAGCGCCGACACCGCCAGCACTCAGGGCCCACAATGCCCCAGTGATGGTCAGGCGATGGCTTCTCATGCCTCTCCACGCTAGCGAAGTTGTCAGCGATGTCGAGGCGGTTGCGCGCGGCTCGCACGAATCGCTTCAACGATTCATGCGAGCTGCTCAGCTTTGAGGAGGATCGAGCGGTCGAGCGCTTCGATGCTCGACACGCCCGCCCGCCCGCACGAGCGCCAGCGCCTGCCGCGCAAGCGGTTCCCGCGGAGCCAACCGCACAGCTCGCTCGAGCAGCCGCAGCGCAGCCGCGCGCTCGCCCCTGGCTGAGGCGATCGCGCCGCGCTCGAGCGTCGCGTACACGTCGCCGGGGCTTCGCGCCAGCGCGAGCGAGAACTCGCGGTCGGCGCGTTCCAGTTCGCCGTAGCGCAGCGCGATGCTCCCGGCGAGCACGTCCGCTTCGTCGCTGAGCGGGTTCAGCCGCGCGGCGTCGTGCAGGCGCGCATACGCCGTCTGCGGCGCTGTCCTCCAGATGTGGGCCGCGCTCTGCAGCTCCAGCTGGCTCAGCCACGGCGCGCTCAGCGAGACAGCGGCGGCGAGCGCGAGCACCGCGACCGCCGCCACTGCAGCGAGGCGCCAGCGAGGCGCCGGACGGCGTATGGGACGCGCCGGATGGCCTACGAGGCGCGCGGGCGCGAGCGCGCAGGCGAGGCCCAGCAGCGCGAACGCGGGCGCTCCCAGCCCCGCGAACTCCCAGAACCAGTCGAACGAGCCGTGGACGACCCAGTAGGCAAAGCCGGCGAGGGCTGCTGCCGCCGACCGCGCGAACGAGCGGATCGCCGCTGCGAAGCGCGCGTGCCGCCGCCGCCAGCGCCGCGCCGAGGCCGACAAGCGCGAACAGCGCCCCAACCAGACCCGTCTGCACTAGCGTGCGCAGCTCGACGCTGTGCGGATAGCGGGGCGTCTCGTTGCTGCGACCATGCGCGAGGTACTGCTGCTGCGAAGTTGTCGGCGCCGATCCCGACGAGCGGGTGGGCAGGAATTCGTCGAGCGCGACGCGGTAGAAGTCGTAGCGGTTGCTGCCCAGCCCGCTCGACCAGCCGACTGCCGGCTGTGCTGTCAGCCGCGTAGCCGCCCTTGAAGGTGTCCCAGCCATGTTCGATCCGCGCCACCGGGTTGCCCGCCACCGCGAGCGCACCCGCCAGCACCGCCACGAGCGCGACCAGCGCCGCCGCGCGCGTGCCGGTGCGCGCCCGCATGAGCGAGCGCTCGCTCAGCCTGCTCTCAAAGGCGGCGCCGAGCGCGACCACGAGCCCCACCGCAACCGCCGCGGCGAACATCGCCACCGTGGCGCTGTGCACGTTCGCGGGCACCACCGCTTCGTCGCGCAGGTGATCGCCCACGCGCAGCACCGCCGGTGCCGCCGCCGCGATGCCCGCCGCCACCGGGACGAGCACCGCGAACGTGCGCATGCGTCCCGGCAGCAACGCGAACACCAGCACCAGCATCACCGGCGTCGCGTACAGCGAGCCGCGGCTCTGGCTGAGCAGCGCCACCTCCGCCAGCAGCACCGCGCCGCCGGCCAGCACGCCGCGCATGGCCCACGGCAGGCTGCGGCCGCGCGCCAGCAGCAGCGCCGGCCAGAAGGCCATCAGCCATTGCGCCGCGTTCGCGTTGGCGTAGCCGCTCGGGTACTCCAGGCGCCCGCCCGGGAGCAGCGCGCGCAGGCCCGCGCCGCCGGCCGCGTCCACGTGCAGCGCGACGAACGCCGCGAGCACGATCAGCGCGAGCGTCCACGCGCACGAGCAGCAGCGCCGCGCTGGCGCCGCGCTGGCGCCAGCAGGCGAACAGCGCGAACACCAGCAGGTATAGGAGCGTGCGGTTCGCCCCTTCCCACGCGTCACCCGGCACCGCCGCCCACAGGATCGACAGGAAGCTGAGCGCCGTGTATGCCGCCAGTGCGCCCAGCGCGATCCACACCGGCACCGGAACCTCGGCCGCGCGCAGCGCGCACGAGCGCGAGCGCAATCGCCGAGCAGCGCCAGCACGATCAGCGCGCCCGGCGCCCAGTGGGTCACGCGGATAGCCCGCCTGATCGGTCGCCCACACGACGAACAGCGCCAGCGCCGCGAGCGCCGGCACCGTCGCCGGCGCCTCGCGCAGCGACGCCGTCGAGCTTCGCTGTCATCGCGCCAACGATAATCCCCGGTGTGGAGGACTCCGCCGCCCTCGTCCGCTTCTACGACGACGCCTACACGCACGCGCCGGACGCTGCGCGCCGCATACGCGCGCTGGCGCGCGCTGGGAGCGCTCGGCAAGGCCGATCACGTGGTCGCACTGTGCGCGCAGGCCGGCGTCTGCGCGGGCGGGCATCAGGCGGGCGAGCATGGGGTGGGCGGGGGTTCGTTCAAAACGCTAGATGTCGGCTGCGGCGACGGCGCGCTGCTGTGCGAGCTGCACCGCCGCGGCTTCGGCGGACGCGCTGTCCGGGGTGGAGATCACCGAGGCGGCCGTCGCGATCGCGCGCTCACGGCCGCAGATCGACTCGGTCGAGCTCTACGACGGGCTGCACCTGCCCGCCGCCGACGGCGCATACGAGCTCGGCATCCTCTCACACGTGCTCGAGCACGTCCCCGATCCCGCCGGCGCTGCTCAGCGAGGTCGCCCGCGCGTGCCGCGCGGTGGTCGTGGAGGTGCCGCTCGAGGCCAACTGGTCGGCGCGGCGTGCCGGCAAGCGCGAGCACGCCGCCGAGGTCGGCCACCTGCAGCGCCTGGACCGCGCGCGGTGCGCGCGATCGTCGCGCGCGCCGGCCTGTCGATCGCCGCCGAGCTCGAGGACCCGCTGCCGCTGGAGGTGCACCGCTTCTTCGCCGTCTCGCTCGCGCGGCGCGCGCGGCGGCGAGCGCCAAGTGGGCGGTGCGCGCGGGGTCTCACCGGCTCGCGCCGGCCCTCGCGCGGCGGCTCGTTCACAGTGCACTACGCGTGTCGTGCCTGGCGCCGGGAGCTAGTCCGGCGCCGGCCACACCAGACAGGCGCGTCACGTCGCGCGCGTAGCGGCGGAGAACAGCAGCGACAGGACCGTTCCCATCAGCTCGTCCGGGACGGCATCCGGGTCGGCCAGCTTCTGGCGGGCGATGCCGTCGGCGAGCGCGTCGATCGCCACCGCCAGCTGCTCCGCCGGCATCTCCAGCTCGAGGTCGAACTCGCGCACGCCGTCGGCGATCAGCCGCGTCAGCACCTGGCGCATCTGCGCGAAGCGCTCGGCCACCTTCGGCCGCACCTCGGGTCGCGCACGCCGTAGGCCCAGAACTCCATGAACAGCAGCAGCAGCTCCGGCTCGCGGTCGATCATCGTCATCCACTGGCGCGCGCCGCCCGTCGCCCGCTCGGCGATCGACGCCCGCGCGCGCACCGCCTCGGCGATCTCGCGCGCGTGCTCGTCGATCTCGCGCTCCATCAGCACCAGGAACAGGTCCTCCTTGCCGTCGAAGTTCGAGTACAGCGCGCCCGTCGAGAAGCCCGCCTCCGAGGCGATCTCCTCGACCGAGGCGCCGTGGAAGCCGCTGCGCGCGAACACGCTGCGCGCCGCCGCCAGCAGGCGGTCGCGGGTGTTCGCCCGGCTCTGCTCGCGCGTCATGCGGCCGCCGGCCGTGCTCGCCGTGCCAGCCGCTGCCGTCTCCCCGGCGCCTGCAGCTCGCCCTGTCCGATCTCCATACTTGGGATCCTACTTGACAGAGCAAGTGCTATTCCGATAACGTTCGTTATCCGATTCGCACGCGTTGCAGCGAGAGGAGCGACACGATGGCGACCGTTACCAACACGACCGCGGCCGACGCCGCCAACGTGGCCAGCCTGCCCGCCGACGCGATCTCCTACGAGGACCTGTACGCGCGCTGGGAGCGCGGCAACTGGTCGGCCACGGAGCTCGACTTCACCGAGGACGCGCGCCAGTGGCGCGAGGACTTCACCGAGTTCGAGCGCACCGCCGCGCTCTGGAACTACTGCCTGTTCTTCTGGGGCGAGGACGCCGTCGCCGACAACCTCTCCCCCTACATCGACGCCGCCCCGCGCGAGGAGCAGAAGTACTTCCTCACCACCCAGCAGGTCGACGAGGCACGCCACGCCGTCTTCTTCAAGCGCTTCATGCAGGAGGTCTGCGGCATCGGCGACGGCACGATGGCCAGCGGCCTGCAGGCGATCAAGCCGCAGCTCACGCCCGGCTTTCGCAAGATCTTCGACCGCCTCGATCGCATGGCCGACGAGCTGCGCGCCGACCGCTCCCCCGCCAAGCTAGCGGCCGCGGTGACCCTCTACCACGTCGTCATCGAGGCCGCGCTCGCGCAGCCCGGCCAGCACTTCATCTGCAGCTACCTCGAGCAGCGCGACCAGCTTCCCGCCTTCCGGCCGGCATGGCCAACATCGCCGCCGACGAGCAGCGCCACATCGGCTTCGGCGTCAAGCTCCTCTCCGACCTCAACCGCGAAGACCCGGTCGGCGTGCCCAAGGCCGTCGCCAGCGATCCTGCACGACGTCACCCGCTACACCGCCCAGGTGCTGATGCCCCCTGGCTGGGACGAACGCTACATAACCGTCTTCGGCGCCACCTACGACGAGGTCGGGGTCGAGGGCCTCAGCTCGATGACCACCAAGCTGCGCTCCGCCGGCCTCGCCATCGAGACCCTGCCCGGCCCGGCGCTGCTGCCCGCCCGGACTATCGCCGCTCGAACTGTCCCAGCGCGGTCGCGCGCTCGCCAAAGCCGGCGTCATCGGCGTGCGCGAAGGACCGAGCAAGCGTGACCGTGAGACCGTCGCCATGCTGTTCGACACGATCCGCCGCCAGGTCAACCCCAACCACGGACTCAAGCGCCCGACGACCTTCCAGTGGGAGTTCACCGACCCCGACATCCCCACCTGGCACCTGACCGTCAACAACGGCTCCAGCGCCGTCCAGCAAGGCGAGGCGCCCCACCCTGACCTGCGCCTGCGCCTCTCCTACCAGGACTGGGTCGATCTCGTCGGAGAGCGCCTGGACCCACTGCGCGCGGTAGCCACCGGCAGGTTGCGCCCACGGGGCAACCCGCTTGCCTTCAGAAGCTTGAGCAAGGTCTTTCCGCGGGGCTGAGCGGGGCCGGCCATGCGGCGAGCCCAGCAAGGGGCGGAACCGTGCCCCGGGCGGCAGATCGGCCTGGATCAGGCCGGCCGTATGCGCGTTGCATCGTGATGAACGCCGTATAACCATCGCTATACAGCCTAGCCCCGCGAGAACTCGTCGGCGCCCGTATGTTGTATTGCTAAGGCCGTATAACCACTGCTATACGGCCTAGCCTGGCAAGAACTCGCCGGTCCTCGTATGTTGTATTGCAAAGGCCGTATAACCGCTGCTATACGGCCTAGCCTGGCGAGAACTCACGCTCGGCCGCAGCCGAATCGGGAGCGGATGACGCCTCGCCGCGACTGGATTCGCTAGCTTCACGGCTTGAATCCCTGATCGGCGCTTGTGAGCCGGCAGACCCGGCAGACGCCGAGCGCGCGCTCGGCGCTTGACCACTGCCGACGGACTCAGCTTCGGCGCCGCCCGACGACAATGCCTCCGGCCCGAACTCGCGGCTGGCTCTAGCCGAAGGCGCGAGCGACGATGACACGCTGCCTCGCCGGGTGGCCGCGGATAGGGACTGGCCGACGCCATTCGCGAGATCGCCCAGCTGGTAGTCGGTCGGCGTGCTCGTGGCCGCACGTGCGCTGAGGGGGAACATGGGGCGGTGCCGATGGTACGGGCCGTGCAAGAGATGACCGCCGTCGAGCACGATGCAGCCGGCGCCGGCGCCCAGCGCGAGCAGGCAGCCGACGGCGAGCTTGGCGCCGAGCGGGCCGGCCCCGAGCAGCCAACCGCCGCCCGCGACGCCGCCCGCACCGGCGGCCCCGGACGCCGAGAGCGCGCCCCCGAGCCCACGCCCCGCCTGCAGGCCGGCGCGAGCGCCGCTTGACACCCCGCCCGCACCAGCCGCACCTCCCGCGCCGGCCACCCCACCAGCATGGCCGGCTTCGACGGCGCGCGCGAGGATGGCCGCGCCGAGGCCGCCCGGCAGCAACACGGGTGGCAGCGCAGCCGCGAGACCACGCAGCGAGATGACGTAAGCGCGACAGGCGGGGCACTGGCTGCGGTGCATGAGCGCCAGCCGGTGGCGCTCTCCGTCGGGGTCGAGGATGCCGTAGGCGAGCGCGCGCATCAGCGAGCCCTGTTCCTCGCACCATGAGCCGTCGCGGATCGTCTCCACGAGCGCGCCCACCTTGCCGGCAACTCCGGGATACCCAGGGCCGCGGCCCTCCATCAGCTTGCGCATGCGGTTGTCACTGATGCCCATCCGCGCGGCTGCCTCCGAGCGCGACAGGCCCTGCAGGTAGCACAGGGCAGCCGCTTCGCGCTCGCGGCCGTCCAGGCGGCAGCGGAGCGCCTCGAACAGCTGGCGCATCCGCACGCGGTCGTCGAGCTCGTCGGCGAAGTCGCGCTCCTGCGCGCTCGCTGCGCGTGTCTCTGAATCGGCCACCTCGGGGGAGCCGTTCGAGCTCTCCAGGCGGTGCTCGCCACCGCAATGGACGCGCGCGCGGGCACGGTGCTCGTCGATCGCGCGGCGGAACGTCACCAGCACGAGCCAGCCGGCGGCGTTGTCGATCTCCTGCCCCTCCAGCACCGCCGCGTACAGGCCCTGCCACGCCGTCGCGTAACACGCCTCGAGATCGCCCTCGTCGAGGCTCACCCCGCTCGCTCGTAGGCGCCCGCGGACGCCGGCGAGCACCTGTCCCCTCAGTGCCTCGAACTCGTGACGCAGCAGACGCTCGGCACGGTGGCGGCGGAGGCTGAGTGGGCTCACGCCGAGAAGATTATGTAATCCCGCCGGATAGGCGAATTCCACCACCAGGCGGCAAGGTGAGCCCAACGCCAGGCTCGCGCGACGAGGGCGGGTATCTTCACGCAATCTCCACGCCGCCTACTTCCTCCTCGTCGCGCCCGGGCGTCCCAGCTCCGCCGCCGACGGCGGAGATCCTCGGCATCCCGCTGGCGATCTCCGACTACGAGCAGGTGATCGACTGGATGCAAGCGGTGATCGCAGCGGGCGCGCACGGCTACGTCACGGCAGCGGCGGTCAACCTGGTAATGAGCGCCCACGAGGACTCACAGGTGCGCGCGGCGGTGCTCGGCGCGACGCTCGCGGTGCCTGACGGCCAGCCGCTGGTGTGGGCGCTGCGCGCGCTCGGCCACGCCCGCGCAACGCGCGTGTACGGCCCGGATTCTGATGGCACGTTTCTGCGCGCGCGCGGGGCGCACCGGCACGCCGATGTACCTGTACGGCGGGCGCACCCCGGCGGCGCTCGAGTTGCTCGAACGGCGGCTGCGCGAGCGCTTCCCCGGCCTGCGAATCGTCGGCGGCTACTCGCCGCCGTTCCGTGCTCTGAGCGCCGATGAGGAGCAAGACGTGATCGCCGCGATCGACTCCTCGGGCGCGCACGTCGTGTGGGTCGGCACCGGACAGCCGAAGCAGGAGCAGTGGATGCACGCGATGCGCCCGCGCCTTGCCGCGCCGCTGCTGGTCGGGGTCGGAGCCGCGTTCGACTTCCACGCGGGCCTCGTCCCGCAGGCGCCGGGCTGGATGCAGCGCGCGGGACTCGAGTGGGCGTATCGCCTCTCACGCGAGCCGCGGCGCCTGTGGCGTCGCTACGCGCGCTACAACCCGCTGTTCGTGGCCGGCTTCGCGCGCCAGTACGCGCGCCATCTGCGCGACGATCGCGGCTGAGGAGTGTTAGCTGCGGTGCACGAACTCGATCCGTGCGCCGCTAACCTCACCGCCATGAACGCCTCACACAGCACCGCAGACGTTGCCGTCATCGGCCTTGGCCGCGTGGGATTGCCGCTAGCGCTGTCGTTCGCCGACCGTGGCCTCGAGGTCGTGGGCATCGACAACGACCAGGTCCGGCTGAGCGCGGTGCGCGACGGCGTGATGCCCTTCGAGGAGACAGGCGCGCAGGCGCTGCTCGATCGGGTGATCGCCGGAGGCTACGGGAGCTCGGTCGGCGGAGCCTCGGTCGACGCGAGTTCTCAACGCGGTCGCCTGACGCTATCCGAGCGCGTCGCCGACGCGGCGCGCGCGCGCCACATAGTGATCACGCTGGGGACGCC
This sequence comes from uncultured Solirubrobacteraceae bacterium, assembly GCA_963735615.1. GTDB lineage: Bacteria > Actinomycetota > Thermoleophilia > Solirubrobacterales > Solirubrobacteraceae > Palsa-744. The sequence continues at coordinate 120,125 of CAVTLO010000003.1, read as the reverse complement.
GTCGTTTTCGCACATCGAGATCGACATGCGCGACATCCGCTCGGCGCTCGACGACCTGCTGGGCGTGCTCGCGCCGGGACACTCGCTGATCCTGCGCTCGACGGTCGCGCCGGGGACGACGGAGTTCGTGGCGGGCTACCTGGCCAAGCACCGGGGCTTCCAGGTCGGCGAGGAGGTGTTCGTGGCGCACGCGCCCGAGCGGATCGCGGCGGGCCGGTTCCTGGAGGAGATCGACTCGCTGCCGTGCATCATCGGCGGCGTGGGCGCGCGCTCGGGCGAGGTCGTGGGCGAGCTGTTCAGCTCGTTCGAGGCGCCGATCGTGCAGACGACGCCGGTGCAGGCGGAGCTGGCGAAGATCTGGGCGAACATCCTGCGCTACGCGAACTTCGCGCTGCCGAACCTCCTGATGATGGACTGCGAGCGCTACGCGGCGAACGTGTTCGAGGTGATCGACCTGATCAACCGCGATTACCCGCGCGGGGGGATCGCGCAACCGGGCTTCACGGCGGGCACGTGCCTGCGCAAGGACTTCGCGTTCTCGGAGGAGCGCTCGGCGGCGCCGGGGATGCTGCTGGCGGTCTCGCGGGTGAACGAGTCGGTGCCGCTGTTCCTGCTGGAGGGCGCGAAAAGACGGCTGGGCTCGCTCGCGAACCGCAAGGTGGCGGTGCTCGGGCTGGCGTTCAAGGCGGACACGGACGACGAGCGCGACTCGCTGTCGCACAAGCTGATTCGGCTGCTGGAGCGCGAGCTGGCCGACGTGGCGGTGCACGACCCGCATGTGGCGACGCCGACGGTGCCCTTCGAGGAGGCGCTCGACGGCGCGGAGGTGGTGTTCGTGGCGAGCAACCACTCCGAGTTCCGCGACCCGGCGACGCTCGCGGCGATCGCCGAGCACGCTGCCGATGACTGCCTGGTGGTCGACCCGTGGAACTGCTGGGGGGCGGCGCAGGTGTTCGCGTACGCCTCCGAGCTCGGCGCCCTGAGGCCGACCCACCCGGCGCGCGGATGAGCCGCGGCACGCTTACCGGAGCCCAGCGATGAGCCGTGTGCTCGTAACAGGCGGCGCCGGCACGATCGGCGCGGCGGTCGTCAAGCGGCTGCTGTCGGACCCCGACTACGAGGTGCGCGTGTCCGACCAGCGGATGGCGCCGCAGTGGATGCGCGAGGGCTGCGAGGTGCACACGGGCGATCTGCGCGTGCTCAAAGAGGCGCGCACGGCGACGAAGGGCTGCACGCATGTGATCCACCTGGCGGCGATCGTCGGCGGGATCGCGAACTTCCACAAGCTGCCGCACACGCTGACGGAGGTCAACAACGGGCTGTACAACGCGGTCGTGCGCGCGGCGCTCGACCTCGACGTGGAGCGCTTCGTGTACGTGTCCTCGTCGATGGTGTTCGAGCAGGCGGAGCTGTTTCCGACGCCCGAGGACTACCTGCCGCGGTGCCCGACGCCGATCTCTGCGTACGGCTTCTCGAAGCTGACAGGCGAGGTGTACTGCCGCGCGGCGCACGACGAGCACGGGCTGCCGTACACGATCTGCCGCCCGTTCAACGCATATGGGCCCGGCGAGGTACCAGACGCGGAGCCGGGGATCGCGCACGCGGTGCCAGACCTGATCGAGAAGGTGCTCTCGGGCCAGCGCCCGCTGCAAGTCTTCGGCTCAGGCGAGCAGACGCGGACGCTGACGCACGTGGACGACATCGCCGACGGTGTCGTCGCGGCGATGAGCTCGCCGGCGGGGCTGAACGAGGACTTCAACATCTCGGCCGCGCGCGAGCTGACCGTCGCGGAGATCGCACGGATCGTGTGGGAGACATGCGGCGAGGACCCAGACGCGTTCGAGCTGGAGCACCTGCCGACGTTCACCGTCGACGTACAGCGACGCTGGCCGTCGGTCGAGAAGGCCAAGCGGCTGCTCGGCTGGCAGGCGCGCATCGAGGTCGAGGACGGGATCGCGGCGACCGTGCGCTGGCTGCAATCCCGCAAGGACACACCCACTCGAGCGCACCCCGAAGGCCACACCCGGAACGGCACAGGCAAGCAGGTCGGCGAGCACGGCGTGGACGCTGAGCCGGCTGTCGCAGCTGGCAGATAGGCTGCCGCATCATGCCCGACCGCCCCTCAGCGCTGATCACCGGCGTCACCGGCCAGGATGGCTCCTACCTCGCCGAGCTGCTGCTCGAGAAGGGCTATGACGTCCATGGCATGGTGCGCCGTGCGTCGACCGAGAAGTTCGACCGGATCGAGCACATCCGCGACCGCATCACGTTGCACCAGGGTGACCTGCTCGACCAGCGCTCGCTCGTAGACGCGCTGCGCGCGTCGAAGCCCGCGGAGATCTACAACCTCGCGGCGATGTCGTTCGTCGCCGTCTCGTGGATCCAGCCGACGCTGACCGCCGAGTTCACCGGCACGGGGGTCACGCGCATGCTCGAGGCGATGCGCGAAGTCTGCCCCGAGGCGCGCTTCTACCAGGCCTCCTCCAGCGAGATGTTCGGCAAGGTGCTGGAGGTACCGCAGACGGAGACCACGCCGTTCTACCCGCGTTCACCTTATGGTGTGGCGAAGGCATACGGTCACTTTATTACTGTTAATTATCGTGAGTCATATGACCTGCATGCGACGTCGGGGATTTTGTTCAATCATGAGTGCGTGTCTCAAAATACCCCTCTGATCGTCCGGCAGCTAGGTGTCATTTCGATAAAGACGCCCCCCGATCTCGTGCCGCTGCGACGCAAGGGCCAGAGCACTCAGAGCTTCACGCCGAGCAACGTGGTCGAGGTATGGGACGGCGAGAACTGGACCTACGTGCGAGCGATCACCGCGACGCGGCGGAGACGCACGGACACAGACCACGAGCTGCTCAGCGTCCAGGCTCGCGGTGGCGTTGTGGATGTGACCGCGCACCACACGATGCTCGACGACGAACGCGCACCGTTGCGGGCCGACGAGGTCGAGGAGGGTGGCGATCTCGCGATCGCGGACTGGATGCCAAATGCTCCCGGCTGGACTGCGATTGCCCCCGAGATGGCGGAGCTGCTCGGTCTGCTCACGGCCGACGGCTACGTCTCCGAGGACGGCGGCCAGGTGCGGTTCACGAACAATGACTTCCTGATCCGTTGCAGAGCGATGGAGCTGTGGTCACGCGTGTTCCTCGGCCTCTCGCGTGAGTCGATCGGCACGTCAGGGTTTGACGTCGATGGCTCGGTGAACGTCGTCAACTTCTCAGGGGCTCCGAGCATCGGGCCCTGGCTGCGGGAGCAGCTGTACACATCGAGCGCCTTCAAGCAGGTCCCGCCGGTCGTGCTCAACGCCGACTGCGATGTCCAGCGAGCGTTCCTCACCGGCTACTACGCGGGAGACGGTCTGAAGAAAGGCAATGGCGACTCGATCAAGACCAATAGCGCCGTACTCGCGCAGGGCCTGTGCCTCATGTACTTCAATCAGCGTCAGCCGGCGTCGGTGTATGTCGAGCAGCGCGACGGACGCACTTACTACCAGCTGAACCTGCGCTCGGCGGCGAGGGTCGGCGCCAAGGGCCAGCACCTGTTGCGCAGCCCGACCGAAGTACGCCGCGTTACGCCCGCGGCCGTCCCGAGCGATGAATGGGTGTTCGACCTGGAGACCGAGAGCGGAGTCTTCTGCGCCGGGGTTGGGCGCCTCGTGGTGCACAACTCCCCCCGCCGCGGCCGGGAATTCGTGACCCGCAAGATCACGTGGCACGCAGCGGCGATCAAGCACGGCCTGACCGACGAGCTGCGCCTGGGCAACCTCGACGCGGAACGTGACTGGGGCTATGCGAAGGACTACGTGGAAGCGATGTGGCTGATGCTGCAACGCGACATCCCGGAGGACTATGTGATCGCGACGGGGAAGGCGAACTCGGTGCGCGAGTGCTGCGAGGTCGCGTTCGACGAGGCGGGGCTGGGCGACTTCGAGCAGTACCTGACGATCGACCCGGCGTTCGTGCGCCCGGCGGAGGTCGACCATCTGATCGGCGACCCGAGCAAGGCGGAGCGCGACCTGGGCTGGAAGCCGCAGACGAGCTTCGAGGAGCTAATCCGCTTGATGACGCGCGCGGACCTCGAGTTGCTGAAGCCGCGCTGAGCGCGATGACGGTGCCGCTGTTCGACACCTCGGCGCCGCTGCACGGGCTGCGTGCGGAGCTGCGCGCGGCGGTCGAGCGGGTACTTGACTCCGAGCGCTACATCCTGGGCCCGGAGGTGAGCGCGTTCGAGCGGGAGCTCGCGGCGTACTGCGGCGCGGGGCACGCGGTGGGCGTGGCGAACGGCACGGACGCGATCACGATCGCGCTGCGGGCGATGGGCGTGGGTCCGGGCGATGAGGTGGTGGTGCCGTCGTTCACGTTCTACGCCTCCGCGGAGGCGATCCCGCCGACGGGCGCGACCCCGGTGTTCTGCGACATCGACCCCGACACTTACTGCATAAATGCTGAGACGGTCCGCGCAGTCCTGACCCCTCGCACAAGGGTCGTCATCGCGGTGCACCTGTTCGGCAACGTAGCCCCGATCGCGGAGATCGAGGCTCTGGGTGTGCCGGTGCTCGAGGACGCGGCGCAGGCGGCCGGCTCCACGTCGGGCGCACGGCGCCCGGGGGCACTCGGGACGGCAGCGACGTTCTCGTTCTTCCCGTCGAAGAACCTCGGGTGCTTCGGCGACGGCGGCGCGATCACGACCTCCGACGAGCGGATCGCCGAGCAGGCGCGGATCCTGCGCTTCCACGGCTCGCGCGACAAGGTCGACTACGAGCAGCTCGGCTACAACTCGCGCCTGGACGAGCTGCAGGCGGCGATCCTGCGCGTGCAGCTGCCCCACCTGGACGCGTGGGCGGATGGCCGCAGGCGTGCGGGGCGCCACTACGAGGAAGCTGGGCTGGGCGAGCTGGTCGCGCTGCCCAAGCCAACAGCGGGGGCCGCGCCCGCGTGGCATCTTTACGTCGTGGGCGACCCTGAGGTCGAGCGCCTGGAAGACGCGCTGGCCGCTGCGGACATCGGCCACAAGCCCTACTACCGCACGCCTGTGCACCGCCAGGCGCCGATGCGCCAGTGGGTCGCCGGCGTCGAGCTGCCGGCGACCGAACACGCCGCGCGCACCCACCTGGCGATCCCGATGAGCCCGGTGCTCACACGCGAGCAGGTCGACCGGGTGGTCGCGGCGGTCCGAGGACTCAGCGTATGAGCGCCTCCTCGATCTCCACAGGACGCCAGTGCCTTGGCGTCGGCGTGGCCGTTTGAGCCTCCTCGATCTCCTTGCGAACCTGTTCCTCGAGTTGCTCGGGATCAAAACCATTGCGAAGCCACTGCAGGTCGGCCTCGGTAGCTATGCGAATTTGATCGCTCACGCTTCGTCCTCCTTGTCGGATGGAATGGGTAGTTTGAGTCCTCGTGTTTTGGAGACGAGATCCTCAAAGCCTTCGGTTAGCTCTCGTTCAAGCTCGGCGCTTCGACTCGCGGGTATGGCAGGTCCACCGAATCCGAACGAACCGCCACTTTCGAGCACACGCGGGATGGCTTCGTTCGGCGCGGACGAAGCCATAGCCCGGCCACGGTCGTCCTTGCGATTGGCCTGGCCAAAGTCGAAGTACTGCGGATACACCCGAGGTGCGACGCCTACGTACTGCTCGAAAACAACCTTGCCATGGACTGGGCCTGGCTGGTCTGGCTCGACGATCGCCGCATCATCATGCAGCTCACGAGCTAGGCTCTTCGCATATGGGTGGATATACAACACATGGTCTATTCCACTCGCAATAATATGCCTCGCACAGTTATGGCAAGGGAAGGTGGTGCATACGAGCGTTGAACGACGTATTGCTACACCACGTCGCGCCGCGCTAGTGATGGCATCCATCTCTGCATGAACTGATCTACCGAACTCAGTGATCGATCTGAAGCGCGTGCCATCGACGTCGTCTAGAAAGCGATCGAGCTCTTTCTCTGAGATATCGATGTCTCCACTGGGAAGCTCCGTTATATGTTCACGGTTCATCCATCCAGTATGTGCCATCTTGACCAGCAGCTCACGGGCGATCCTCCGCTGCCATAGTGTGTTCGAGTCGACAGGAGGCTGAAGCGCAAAGTCGCGGCCGTTAGGTTGATCCGGTGACCAGTAGAGGCCCCCGAGACCGCTAGGAACGTCGTTTGTGCCGACCGAGAGCAAGTCTCCGGGCTTGCTAATGATGGCCGCGCCAACCTGACGACCCATCTCGGCGCTCCGCATCCCGGCGGTGAATGCGTGGTACATCGCCTGTTCCTCTCTATATGGAGGAACAAAAGGCTCGCCGAAGATCAGGCGGACGGTCCTCGGCACAACGTCAGTGAGGCTCGCCTCGCTTCGCCCGTCGATGAAGAAATCGGCCAGCGAGAAGGTGTCCCGGAAGGCCTGGCCGTGACCGACAGCCCGATCTAGATCGTCGCGATGGATATCCACCATCGCCTCTGTGTCAAAGCGCTTGGACGTCACGTTCGCCCACCGTTCCCAGCGGTTCTCGAGGCTACGGCGTCGACGTGGCTCGGGTACGTGCAGCGAGAGTAGAAGAAACCGTGCTCCGTAGAGTCGACGCAGGGTGGTCACTTCCTCCTCGCGCTTGAGCGAGCGTACCAGCCATGCCACGCGGTTAGTTTTGCTGTCTGCTTTTGCTCGCTTACCCGCGATCAAGAACACAGCCAGCTGGGCGGCGATGTCATTGAGTCCAGTCTTCTTGCGAATCTCGTCACCCATATCTTGGAGCATCCGGGTAGCGTTAGGTATTTCTCGCTGAAATTCACCCTTCCCGAGCATGTGAGAGAAATAATTGCTCAGATGCACGGTGCGCAGCTCGTAGCCGTAGGCGCGCAGATTCTCTCGGAGCAGCCGTTGAAAGGTCTCCGTCTCGGTGCCGGCGCCATATACGAGGCCGAAGACCAGCTCATCAGCAGCGAGTGGGCGATATCTCGTTGGGGTAGCTGGCACGGCTAACCTGCGTCCTCTTCGCCTAGCGACCTAAACGCCTCCGCCAACGTTCGTTCTACAGACGCGATTTCACTATTGAGCCTCGAGCGAGTTCCACGAATCCGCCCGATCTCATCCACAGTCGCACCCAGAGGGGTCTCTCCTATTGCTCCGAGCTCGGCTCGCAGCTGGGCAAGGCGCGCACGTTCCCTCGCTGGCGCACTGTAATCAAGGCTGTACATGCCCGGGGCAGTACTCCGTTGGACGACGGGGGAGCGTCCGATCTGCGTCAGGAAGGTGGCGAGGGGATCCTTGCCAGCTGGGACGAAGCCTTTATGACGTAGCAACTCAAACCAGGTCCGGTAGTGCACCGCGCGGCTGGTCTCGCTAGAAGCCAAGACGCGAACCGCCGTTTCGCGGATCTGTGCGCCTCGCAGCAAAACGTCGCGCGCCCCCTCCGCTCCTGATGCAGCGGGAACGACCCGCAAGCGGCGCCGCTCGTCATCGGCAGCTGGTATCTCGCTTGCAGGCAGATCGCGTGCCAGCCGCTGCAGGACCACGAGTTCCCCCTGTAGAGCGCTTTGTGCCTCGCGAATGGCATCGAGCTCATGAGCGAGCCTATCCTCCCGCTTGCTGAGACGAAGAAGCTCGCGCTCCACCCGCTCCCGCTCGGCGGCAGCCGCGGACTGCATGCGCCTAGACGGGGTCCATGATTCCGCTGTTGCCACGGGAAGATGGATAGCTGTTGACGACATTCCACAGGGGATCTTGAGACGGACGCCCGACGCTCATACATAGGCTGCAAACGCCGTAGTTCTACGTATTGAGTTGCGTTCTACACAGGAGCGATACATGTGGATAACCGCGCCAGGCAGGACAGAAGCCCCTGCATATGGCCTATCCGACGCCTGTGGATAAACTAGGACATACAAACATCCCGTAATTTCCGTGCTTTCTCGTCATCATCGATACATCACGGCAGCGCCCTAGACCCAGGCGACCGCTGTAGGAGCTTTCTGTAGGACTTCATACGCCCGACACGATCGCCGGGCTCGAGGGGCTCACCAAACCGCGTCCCTAGCGCCAGCGCTCGAGCAGGTCCTCCTCACCCACCTCGCGCACGACGCGTGCGGGCACGCCCATGACGACGGCGCGCGCGGGCACGTCGCGCGTGACGACCGCGCCGGCGGCGACGAACGCCTCCTCGCCGATCTCAACGCCCGGCGTGAGCACCGCGCCGCCGCCGACCCGGCAAGCGCGCCGCAGCGTAGCGCCGCGGACCGGCGTCTCATCCCCGTGGCGCGCCATCGTGTCGTCGTTGGTCGTGAGCGCGCCCGGGCCGACGAACACGTCGTCCTCGATCAGCGTGAACGCGGTTAGGTAGACGTTCGTCTGCACACGTACACGAGCGCCGACGACGACGTCGTTGTCGACGACGCTGCCGCGGCCGATCACCGAGCCGGCGCCGATCGAGGAGCGCTCGCGTACGAACGCCTGGTCGCCGACGATCGCGCCCTCTCCAATCGTGGCGCCGGCGAACAGCACCGCGCCGGTGCCGACGCCCACTCCGGACCCGAGCCGCAACCCCTCGACGGTACCGCGGGCGCTGGAGTGCTTCGCCAGGCGCGGGCGCTTGCCGAGCACCGCGTGGTCCTCGATCGCGCATCCGGCCCCTATCACCGTGCCGTCATGCACGACCACGTGCGCCCCGAACAAGACATCCTCGCCGACCTCCACGCCCTCACCGAGGAGCAGGCCGCGGGCGCTCCAAGCGGCGCTGGCGCCATCCGGCGTCACAGCCGTACGACGTTGGTGTCGCTGCTCGTGCGGGTGATGCCACGAAGGTCGAGCAGCAGGCGCGCGCGGCGGGCGATCTGCTCGTGGTCGATACTCGGGTGCGCGGTGACGATCACCGCGAGGTCGGTGTCCGTGAGCGCGTCATCCAACGGGGTGCTTGTGAGCGCGAACTCCGCAAGGGCGGGCACATGCGGGTCGTGGTAGAGGACCTCCGCCCCCAAGTCTTTCAGCAGGCTGATGATCTTCAGCGCCGGTGACTCGCGGATATCCCCCACCCCAGGCTTGTAGCTCACCCCGATCACCGCCACCCGCGCACCCCTGACCGACAAGCCCTTGTCGTTGAGCGCACGCTGCGCCTTCGCTACACAATGATAAGGCATCTGCTGGTTGACCTTCCCCGCCAGCTCGATGAACTCCGTCGCCATATCGAACTCCCGCGCACGCCAGCTCAAATAAAACGGGTCCACCGGCAAACAATGCCCACCCATCCCCGGCCCCGGCTCAAACCGCATAAACCCATACGGCTTGCTCGCAGCCGCGTCCACGACCTCCCAAATATCGATCCCCATCCTGTCCGTCAACATCGCAAGCTCATTCACAAGCGCAATGTTCACCGAACGAAAGATGTTCTCCAACAGCTTCGTCAACTCCGCCGCCTCAGGACTCGAAACCCGCACGATCTCATCGCACACCAGCCCATACAACGCCTCAGCGCGCTCCGCACACGCCTCCGTCAGCCCACCCAGCACCTTCGGCGTATTACGCAACGTGAAATCCGTCCGCCCAGGGTCCACCCGCTCCGGCGAGAACGCCAGATGAAAATCTCGGCCCGCGACCAACCCCGACTCCTCCAACAGCGGCGCGACCCGCTCCCGCGTTGTCCCCGGATACGTCGTTGACTCCAACACCACCAACTGATCGGCCTGCAACACCTCCGCGAGCGCCCGCGTCGAGTCGACCAACGGCCCGAGGTCGGGCTCACGATTGGCGGTAAGCGGCGTCGGCACGCATATCAGCACCGCGTCCGCACGCGCCAGATCCGCGTAACGCGTCGTCGCGTGAATGCTCCCAGCCACCTCCCTGAACGCCTCCGAGGAGACGTCCTCGATGTAGGACTCGCCAGCCGCCAACGACGCGATCTTGCGCGCATCCACATCGACCGCGATCACCTCGCAGCCCTCGCCAGCGAAGGCGACCGCCAAGGGCAGTCCCACATAGCCCAGCCCGATCACACCGACAGTCGTCATCGGCCGCCAGTGTAGGGACTCACTTGGACACGCCAGCTATCGCGCTCAGCGAGTCCACGTCGGCGCGCACCATCCGCTCCACCAGCGCCTCGAAGCCGACCTGTGGCTGCCAGCCCAACCGCTCTCTCGCCTTCCTCGGATCGCCGGCGCTGACCGTCCGCTCGGCCGGGCGCACCAGCGAGGGGTCGACGCGAATGTGTCGCTCGGCCTCGAGGCCGACGCACGCGAACGCCGCGGACGCGAACTGCGCAACGGTCCGCGGGACGCCACTGGCCAGGATGTAGTCGTCGGCATGGTCCTGCTGGAGCATCAGCCACGCGCCGCGCATGATGTCCCCGGCGAACGACCAGTCGCGCACCGCGTCCAGCGCGCCGAGCGTCAGCTCCTGCTGCAGGCCCAGACTGATCGCGGCGGCCCCGCGGGTGATCCTGCGGCTGACGAAGCGCTCGGGTCTGCGCTCGGACTCGTGGTTGTAGACGATCCCCGAGCTCGCGTGCAGCCCGTCCTCTGTGCGCAGCGCGCCCACCAGCTGGTGCGCGGCCAGCCTGGCGATCGCGTACGGGTTGGTCGGCCGGCAGGGAGTGTCCTCGTGCTGCGGGCTCTCCGGCGCTTCGCCGAAGATCGCGCCAGAGGCCGGCACGAATACGCGAATCTCGGGGTCGATCGCGCGCACCGCCTCAAGCAGCCCCGCGCATGAGCCCGCGATCGCGGTCATCGTCTCGCCCGGCCGCCGCCACGAGTCCGGCACGAATGACGGGCCAGCCAGGTGGTAGAGCTCGCGCGGGCGCACGTGCTCGATCGCCGCGCGCAGCGTCTCCAGCTCGAGCAGATCGCCGCGCACCAGCTGCACGCGCCCGCGCAGGTGCTCGCTGCACCCGAGCGACTCCTCGGTGGCATGCCTGACCACGCCCGTCACGGCGTAATCCAGCCCGAGCAACAGCTCGGCCAGGAACGAGCCGTCCTGGCCGGTGATGCCCGTGATTAGCGCGCTCGGGGCTGTGGACACGGGCGCAGCTTACGTGCTGGCGTCGTACACGTCGGCAAGCGCGCGCGCGATGAGCGCGGGGGCGCATACAGCGCCAACCCGCTCGCGCGCCCGCTTGCCCGCCGCGGCGTCGCCGGCGACGCGCGCGATCGCAGCCGCCAGCGCACCGGCGTCGCCCGGCGCCACCAGCGCGTCGGGCTCGACCAGCTCGGACAGCGCCCCCACAGCGCTTGCCACCACCGGCAGCCCGGCGGCCATCGCCTCGGCGGCCGCGAGGCCAAACGTCTCCGCCGAGCGCGACGGCACGAGCGCGAGGGCGGCGCCGGCGCGCAGCTCGGCCAACTCGCGATCATCGACGTGGCCGACAAAGCGGACGTCCGCGTCGCCCGCGCGCCGCTCCAGCGCCGCGCGCTCGGGTCCATCGCCGGCGACGACCAGCGACATTCCCGCCAACCGGCACGCGTCGATCGCAACGTCCACGCCCTTCTCCGGCGCGAGGCGCGCAACGACGAGTGCGTACGAGCCCACGGCCGCGGTCGTTCCAGCAGGCGATCCCGATCTCATCAAAAAATCCGACCCCGCCGCGACGGTCGGTTCACGCACCGGCGGCGCGATCACGTGCACGCGCTCCCACGGCAGCGGCGCGCCGAGCTCGCGCAGGCGCTCGCGCGCGAAGCGGCTGGGGACGATCACCGCGTCGGCCTGCTCGACCAGCCGCCGCTGCCACAGCGCCAGCGACGCGCCGTACGCAAGCGCCTCGGGCACGCTGCCGCGACAGTTCAGGCGCACCCCCGGCAGCGTGTCGCGCCCGTGACAGCGCGTGCACTCGGCGCCGCGCGTGAAGCACACGCCGATCGCGCACACCAGGCGGTACTGGTGCAGGTGCAGCACCACCCGCGCGCCCGCCGCGCGCGCGGCGGCCAGCGCGCGCCAGCCGAGCGCCGGCTGCACGTTGTGCGCGTGCACGACGCGCGCGCCGCTCAGCCGCACCGCCCGCGCGACTTCCTCCGGCGCGAGCCCTCCGCGCAGCAGGCCTACAGCGGCTTGCGCGCGGCCGAGCCCCGCGGAGTCCCGCGTCAGCAACTCCGCCGGCTCGCCCATCTGCTCGCGCACGAGCCACAGCAGGTCCTCGACCGTGCGCTCCTCACCGCCGCTCGTGCGGTAGCGGTTGTGCAGGAAGAGGACCATCGACGCGTCAAACCTAGACTCTCTGCCAGTCATGGCCCCGTCTGCCTCGATCGTGATACCCACGCGTGCGCGCCTGCCCTATCTGGAGGTGGCGCTGTCGTCGATCGCGCCGCAGGCTGCTGAGCTCGGCGCGGAGATGCTCGTCGTCGACGACGCCGGCCCCTCGCGCGCGGCGCGTGAGCTCAGCGAGCGCTTCGGCGCCAGCTACGAGCCCCACGCCGGCCCACTGGGGCTGAACGTCGCGCGCAACACCGGCGTCGAGCGCTCACACGGGGAGCTCGTCGTGTTCGTCGACGACGACGTCCGCGTCGGCGACGGTTGGCTCGCGGCGCTGCTCGACGCCGCCCGTGAGCATCCTCAGATCGACGTGTTCACGGGCCCGATTAGGGCGCACCTGGAGGGTCGCGGTGGGTGGAGCTCTCATTCCTGCGGACGCGAGCACCCGCCGATCACCACGCTGGAGCTCGGCCAGCACGACACCGACGCCCGCTTCGCGTGGGGCGCGAACATGGCCATCCGCCGCAGCGCGCTGGAGCGCGTGGGGCCGTTCGACCCCTCGCTCGAGCACGGTGGCGATGAGCAGGAGTGGCAGGAACGGTTGCGCGCCGACACACCTGGCGCTCGAGTTTTTTATGTGGGTCGCGCGGCGGTCGAGCATCGGCGCGCCGGCGCGGACGCAGGCCTGCGCTCGCTCTCGCGCGCCGGCTACACGCGCGGTCGCGCCGCCAGGCGCTTCGACGCGCGCCAGCGGCGGGCACCGTCGCTCGGGAGGGAGGCGCTGACGCTCGGCGGCTGCCTCGGGCACGTGGTGCGCAGGCGCTGTCCCGCCGGGCTGACGATGGCGGCACACAGCTACGGGAGGCTGCGCGAAGGGATGCGCGAACGCGCCTCGGCGGCAGACTCTCCCAAGACGCGAACCTTCCAAACGCGAATTATTCCGAACGGAATGATTTTGCCCGTGCATGATCAGCTCGCGAGTAACCAGCCGGGAGCGCTGGCAGACGACTTCCTCTCGGGCACGAGTGGCACGGTCGGCGGCCTCGACGCCGTGCGCCGCGAGGCGCTCGACACGGCGGTCGACGCGTGGGAGCTGCTCAGCACCAGGCGCCCGCGGCTCGATCTCGCCTCACGCCACGCGCCGCCGCTACAGCGCGTGCTCGCACTCGGCGTCGAGCGCCCGGAGCGGCGTGAGCTGGCGGCGGCGACCCAGGCCGAGCTGCTGCGCTCGCGCCACGACGTCGAGCTACACACCTGCGCGGTGGACGGGCGTGGCAAGTTCGAGAACCTCAACCTGCTGCTCGCCGCGCATGGGCGGGCACTCGATACCTACGACTGGCTGCTCGTGTTCGACGACGATGTCGAGCTGCCGCGCGGCTTCCTCGACCGCTTCCTGTTCCTGTGCGAGCGCTTCTCGCTGACGCTCGCGCAGCCCGCCCATCGCCTGGGCTCGCACGCCGCCTGGCCGGTCACGCGCCGGCGGGCGCGCAGCGTCGTGCGCGAGACCGCGTTCGTGGAGATCGGCCCGGTGACCGCGTTTGCGAGCCCCGCATTCGGAGTGCTGCTGCCGTTCCCAGAGCTGCGCATGGGCTGGGGCCTGGACGTGCACTGGGCGGCACTCGCGCGCGAGCACGGCTGGCGCTGCGGCGTGGTCGACGCCGTCGCGATCCGCCACGGCGCCGCGCCCGCGGCCGCGGGGTACGAGCGCGGGGATGCTGTCGCGGAGGCGCGCTCGTTCCTGGCGGAGCGCCCGTACCTGAGCGCGCGCGAGGCCGACCGCACGCTCACGACCCACCACAGCTGGTGAGCGGCCCCGATCGCAGGGGGCCGCGCGTGGCGGTCGTCGCCGAGTTCTATCCGAGCCAGCGCGACCCCGTGCTGGGCGTGTGGGCCCACCGTCAGGCACTCGCAGCGCGCGACGCAGGCGCCGAGCTGCGCGTGCTCGTGCTGCACCGTCTCGTCCCGCCCCGCGCCGCGCTCGCCGCCGGCCCGGGCGCCGCGCGCAGGGCGCTTGCAGAGCTAGTGCGCGAGCCGCACCGGCAGACGCGCGACGGGCTGACGATCACATATATCCCGTTCGTCTCGCCCCCGCGAGAGCACGCGTACGCGAAATGGGGCGCGTGGGCGGCGCCACCGCTGGCACTCGCCCTACGCCGGCTGGCGCGCTCGTTCCCGTTCGAGCTCGTCCACGCGCACAACGCGGTGCCCGCCGCCGACGCGGTCGTGCGAGCACGCATACAGGCTCCGCTCGTCGTGTCCGTGCACGGCGGCGACGTGCTGTACACGGCAGGGCGCAGCGAGGACGGCGCGGAGGCGGTGACGCGTGGCCTCGGCGCCGCCGCGCTGGTGCTCGCCAATAGCCACGGCATCGCCGAGCTCGCCCGCACCCACGGCGCCGGCGACACGCGCGTGGTACACCTCGGTACCGAGCTGCCCTCCGCGCAGCGCCCTGCGTATAACGGCGGACGCGAGACGGCGCCGACGCTCGTCACCGTCGCGCATCTGGTCGCGCGCAAGCGCCACGCGGACGTCCTGCGCGCGCTGGCCGTGCTCGGCGCACGCCACCCGACGCTGCGCTACGCGGTGATCGGCGACGGCCCCGAGCGGATCGCCCTCGAAGGCCTCGCGGCTCGCCTAGGGGTAGCAGAGCGCGTCGACTTCCTCGGGCAGCTGGCGCCGCAGGAGGCGATCGAACGGGCGCGGCGCTGCACGCTGTTCGTGATGCCCTCGACCGAGGAGGCCTTCGGCGTCGCCTACGTCGAGGCGATGGCCGCGGGCGTGCCCGCGATCGGCTGCCGCGGCGAGCCCGGCCCCGAGGAGATCGCCGCGGCGGGCGACGGCTTCCTGCTCGTCCCGCCCGGCGACATCGAGCGCCTGACCCAGCGCATCGACGAGCTGCTCTCCGACCCTCGCCGGCTGCGCGAGGCGGGGCAGCGTGCGCGCGCGACGGTGGCCGCCAACTTCACATGGGAGCGCTGCGGCGAGCAGACGCTTGCGGCCTACCGACACGTGCTGGCGTGAAGCCCGTCCTGTTCGTCACCGGGCACGCGCCCGCCTATCGCGTGGGGGCGCTTGCGCGCCTGCACGAGCGTGAGCAGATCGAGCTCGCGCTGTTCGGCGGGCGCCTGCAGCACGGCGGCGCCGCCTTCGCCACGGAGCTGCCGTTCCCGCACCGCCACGTGCGCCCGCACGAGCTGTACGCGCTCGCCGCGAGCGGCCGCTACCGCGCGGTCGTATGTCCCACGGGCGGGCGCCTCGCGCCGTTGGCCACGTGGGCGGGAGCCCGTCGCGGTGGCGTGCCGCTGATCCTGTGGGCGTCGCTGTGGGCGCACCCGCGCAGCACCGCGCACGCGCTCACCTACCTGCCGCTGCGCCGCCTGTACCGCGCGGCCGACGCGGTCGTGACCTACGGCCCTCACGTCAGCGCGTACGTCACCGCACGGGGCGCGCGCAACGTGTACGTCGCGCCGCAATCCGTCGACAACGACTTCTGGCGCTCGCCTGAGGTCACGCCGCCGAGCGAGCCGCGCTGGCCGGCGGCAGCGGACGTCAGGTTCCTGTTCGTGGGCCGCCCGGCGCCCGGCAAGGGCGTGCCGGTGCTCGTGTCCGCCTGGCGCGCCGCGCGGCTGGGCTCGGCGAACGCCGCGCTGGTCCTCGCCGGCTTCGGCCCCGACCTCGGCTCCGGCACCAACCTCGCCGCCGACTCGCGCTCCGGCCAGATCGACGCCGTCGACTCGTCGATCGTGTCGCTCGGTCCCCTCGACCCGGAGCGCCTGCGCGACGTGTACGCAGCGTGCGACGTGCTGGTCGTGCCGTCGGTCCCTACGCGCACCTTTCGGGAGCCGTGGGGGTTGGTTGTCAACGAGGCCATGAACCGCCGGCTGGCAGTGATCGCAACCGATGCCGTGGGGGCCGCCGCCGGCGGTCTGCTCCGCGACGGGGACAACGGCCTCGTCGTCGCGGCCGGCGATGAGCGCGCGCTTGCCGGCGCCATCGAGCGCCTCGCCGGCGACCGGCAACTGCGCATGCGGATGGGCAGCGCCGGCCGCAGCGACGTGCTGGCGTTCAGCCACGACGCCTGGGCGGAGGGCTTCTCCCGCGCGCTGTCCAGCCTCGGCGTCTCCCGCGGGCGCTGGTAGCGTTGCGCGGTCAGCCTATGAGAATCCCCCGTCTCGAGAGCCGACCGATCGGGGCTCGCCTGGCCGTCCTGACCGCGCTGCTTGCGGCCGCGTTGCTCGCGATCGCCCAAGCGGCGAGCGCGAACGTCGGCGAACAGATCATCCTGCGCTGCACGCACGTCGAATCGCTCAGCGGCTTCAGCCAGAGCGCTTATAACCAGGCGCTAAAAGAGCTCGAAGCCGACGCCGAAGAGTACAGCCCGTGCGCGTCCCAGATCCGCCAGGCACAACGCGCGGCCGCTGCGGCGGCGGCGGGCACGCGCGGAGGCGCCGCTGCCGCGGCCTCGACCGCCAACCAGCTCGCGATCGCCCCCACGCCATCGGAGCGACGGGCGATCACCCATGCCGAGCGCGCGGGCGCCGAACCGGTCAAGCTGGACGGCCGGGTGATCCACCCGGGCGTCGTGCACGTCGACGTCGCCTCCGCGCTCAGCTCGCTGCCGACGCCGCTACTCGTGATCCTGACCTTCCTGATCGCCTGCGTGCTGGTGCTCGCGGGCGGCACACTGGCAAAGCGTGTCCGTGCCCGCCGCTCCGCCTGAGCTCGCGCCGGCGCCGGGCGTACAGCCGTCGGCGCCGATCCGCGACGGCTGGCGACGACGAGCGCCGGCGCCGCGTCTGGCGGGCGCTGGCCCGGCGCTTTGGTGGCCCACGCTGCTGGTCGCGGCGATCTTCTGTTGGATCACGTTCCATGCCAACGGCGGGCTGAACCTCGAATCGATGACCTCGACCGAGATGGCGCTCACGCTCGGGGCGGGCGTGGTGATCGCCGCGAGCGTGCTCCTCGCCCCGCCCGGCAGGCGCGCGTATGGAATCTGGGCCGTCGGGCTGCTGCTCGCTTTCACGGTCCTGACGGGACTGTCGATCGTATGGTCGGTGCAACCCGACGTCAGCTGGCAGGAATCAGGGCGGCTACTCGCCTACAGCGGCGTGTTCGCGACCGGGGTGGCGCTCGTGCGGCTGGCGCCGGCGCGCTGGCCCGCGGTCCTCGGCGGGCTGACGCTAGCGGCGGTGCTCGTGTGCGGCTATGCGCTGCTCACGAAGGTGTTCCCCAGCCTGGCGCCGCTCGACGTTTACGCGCGTCTGAAGGAACCGTACGGCTACTGGAACGCGATCGGCCTGACCGCAGCGATGGGCGTGATCTGCTGCATGTGGCTGGGCGCGCGGCGTGGCGGCCATGCACTGCTTCGGGCGCTCGCCTACCCGGCGATGGGGCTGCTGCTGCTGACGCTCGTGCTCGCCTACTCGCGCGGCGCCCTGGCGGCGCTCGTGCTCGGCCTGGTGCTGTGGTTCTGTCTGGTGCCGCTGCGCCTGCGCGGCGCTGCGCTGTTGATCGCCGGGGCGCTCGGGGCGGTGGCGGTGGGCGCGTGGGATTTCTCCAGACACGCGCTCAGCTCCGAAGGCGTGCCGTTGGCCGAACGCGCCGCCGCCGGACACCAGCTGGGCGCGCTGGTGGTGGCGATGCTCGCAGCGCTGAGCATCGCGGGGATCGCGATCGGCTTTCACACCGCCCGGCGCGCACCGGCGCCGCTCGCGCGCCGGCGCGCCGGCGCAGCGCTGTTGGCGACGATCGTGCTCGTGGCGATCGCGTTCGCGGGAGCGCTCGCCCATAGCCAGCGCGGCTTCACGGGCAGCATCTCACACGCCGTCAACAACCTCACCAACCCGAACGCGAAAGCGCCACCGAACACACCGGGCCGCCTCACGGCGGTGGCGAGCGTGCGGGCGCGCTACTGGAAGGAGGCCTTCCAGGTGTTCGACGCCCACCCCGTGTTGGGCTCAGGCGCGGGTGGCTACGCGACGGCACACCTGCGCTATGAAACGCAGACGCTCGAAGTCAAACACGCCCATGGCTTCATCGTGCAGACGCTCGCCGACCTCGGCCTCGTGGGCCTGGTGCTCGCGCTCGCGCTGCTGCTCGCGTGGATGGCCGCCGCCGGGCGCCCCACACATCCGTTCAACCGCCGCTGGAGCGCTTGGCGCGCTTGGCCCCAGATCCGCTCAGGCGAGCGGCCCGGCTGGCGGGCGCTGCGCGAGCGCGAGTTGACCAACTACACGCCCGAGCGGATCGGCATGTTGAGCATGCTCTGCCTGGTCGTCGTGTTTGGCGCGCACTCGCTGATCGACTGGACCTGGTACGTGCCGGGCGACGCGTGCGTGGCGCTGCTGTGCGCGGGCTGGCTCGCAGGGCGCGGGGAGCTGGTCGCCGCAGCCGGTGCGGCCACGCCCGGCACGGCCACGCCCGGCGGGGCGCCGCGCACGGCGACCTCCCGCACGCGGGTTACGATCGCTGGCGCGGTGATCGTCGCCGCGCTGCTGGCGATGTTCTCGCAATGGCAACCGCAGCGCTCCGAAGAAGCGGCCCAGCAGGCCGATGCGCTGCTCGGTGCACACAACCCCCGCGCGGCGAGCGCCGCAGCGGACACCGCCATCGCGCGCGACCCGCTGTCGGTCGAAGCGCTGTTCACGCTCGCCAACGTCCAGCAGGCGTCGGGACAAACGCTGCTCGCCAGGGCGACGCTCGAACGGGCGGTGCGCCTGCAGCCGTCCAACCCGCAGACGTGGCTTGCGCTGGGGCGCTACAACCTGACGAGCGAGCCAGCGGCAGCCGTGACCGAGCTGCAGGCGGCGATCTATCTCGACCCCGAGTCGATCGCCCCCGAAGCGATCGCCGAGGGGCGCCCGGAAGCGATCGCGATCCAGAACGACTACATCCGCGCGCTGCAGGCGTCCGAACAGCGGGCATCGGCACGGCGGGCAGCGACACAGCAGGAACCGCTACGCCGGGCGTCCACTCGCCGACCAGCTGGTCGGCGAGGTTCGGCGCTCAAAAGCGCGAGCGGATCGCGTGCGCGAGCAGGAGCCGCCGGGCGCCCGGCGGCCCGACGCCGTCACGCACTCGAATCTCTTCTAGGCCTAGGTCGCCGAGCACACGGGTGAGCGTCTCGCGGCTGTAGAAGCGCAGGTGATCGCCACGCGGGTCAAAGCGCGCGGCGAACGCACGCCGCGAGAGCGCCACGCGCATCAGTGCTAGCCGTCCGTGGGCGGGCGTGCTCACCAGCAGGCGCCCTCCCGAGTGCAGCACGCGGCGGACTTCCGACAGCCACGCGGCGGTGTCGGCGACGTGCTCGATCACCTCTCCCGCCCACACGACGTCGAAGCTCGCGTCCGCCAGCTCCCACGGGCCCTCCGCGGCGACGAGCCGCAGGTCGAGCTCGGGGTGGCGCCCCCGCGCGCGCCGCAGCGGCTCCTCGGCGACGTCGATCCCGACCACGTGCGCGCCAGCGCGCACCAGCTCGACGGCGAAGTACCCCTCGCCGCAGCCGACGTCCAGCACGCGCTCGCCAGCCCGCACGTGCTCGAGCAGGAATTGCCTGCGCAGCGCAAAGTCCGACGGCTCGGAGCCCTCGGGCACCTGCTGCCAGAGAGCTTCGTGGTAATCGCGCGAAGGCATCGGACCCTGCAGCAAGGCTCTCACATCTATCCAACCGTCCGCAAAGCGATTAGTGTTGAGGCGGTGCGGACTCGAGGGATCGCGTGACGGCGGGCGGCTCGCGATGAAGGTCGCGTTCGATAGCCGTCCCGTGTCCGATCCGGACGGCGTCGGGCGCTACTCGCGGTGCTTGCTGGCGGCCCTGCGCGAGACGGCGGCGGCCAGTGACGAGCTCGTCGAGGCGCACCGTCCGTCGGCGCTCACGCGCTCGCGCAGCGCTGACGTGTTCCACTCGCCGTGGATGGACGGCGCGATGCTGCACAGCCCATATCCGATGGTCGTCACGATCCACGACCTGTCGGCGCTCAAGCGCCGCAGCGAGCACCTGCGGGGCGGCCTGCGCCTGCGCCTGCGCCACCTCGCCGTGCAGCGCGCCGCGCGCGTGATCGTCCCCACCGAGGCGGTCGCGCGCGACGCGGTTGCGCACCTGCGGCTCGAGCGCGAGCAGATCGTGGTGATCCCCGAGGCGGCGGACGCCTCGATGTACGCGCGCACGCCGCAGGACATCGCCGCGGTGAGGGCGCGCTTTGGTCTGCCAGAGCGCTTCCTCGTGTGGGTCGGCGGGCTGCGCCACCCGGATCCGGGCAAGCAGATCGTCAAGCTCGCCGCCGCTCCGCGGGAGTTGCCGCTCGTGCTGGTTGGCTCCACGCGGCCGTGGGCGCACGAGCTCCCCGGCGTGATCCTCACCGGCCAGGTCTCCGACGAGCAGCTCGCGGCCATCTACAGCGGCGCTCACGCGCTCGTGCTGTCCTCCACGGACGAGGGCTTCGGCCTGCCGGCGGTCGAGGCGCTCGCGTGCGGCACGCCGGTGGCGGCGTGCGAAGCGCCCGCACTGCGCGAGGTCCTCGGCGAGCGCGCCACGTTCGTCGAGCCGGGCGACATGGCGGGCCTGATCGCGGCCGCGCAGGCCACGCGACGCCCGGCGCCGGCGCCGCCTGAGTGGAGTTGGCAGGACGCCGCACGCGCCACCTGGAGCGTGTACGCGGACGCTGCGGCCCCCACCGGGCAACCGCGCTCGGCGGGCCGGACGCTCCGCCGCCGCCCCGCCGGGGCGGCGGGGCTGGACGGCCTCGAGCCTCAGTAAGCGCCCCGCCGGGTGAGCACGGCGGGGATCGTCTTCAGCAGAATCGTGAGGTCGAGCGCGAGCGACCAGTTCTCGAGGTAGATGAAGTCGAGGTGCACGAGGTCGTCGAAGTCGAGCTCCGAGCGCCCTGACACCTGCCACAGGCCGGTGAGGCCGGGCAGCACCAGGTAGCGCTTGCGGTGCCAGT
Organism: uncultured Solirubrobacteraceae bacterium; assembly: GCA_963735615.1. Lineage (GTDB taxonomy): Bacteria > Actinomycetota > Thermoleophilia > Solirubrobacterales > Solirubrobacteraceae > Palsa-744. Next base: position 99,018 of record CAVTLO010000003.1, on the reverse strand, counting down.
CCTCGAGCATCGCGTAGTCGCGTTCAGGCAGCGGGCGCGGCCCCACGAGCGACATCTCGCCGCGCAGCACGTTGACCAGCTGCGGCAGCTCGTCCAGCGAGAAGCGCCGCAGCAGGTGCCCGATCGGCGTCAGGCGCGGGTCCTCGCGGATCTTGAACAGCGCACCAGAGGCCTCGTTGAGCTCTTCCAGCTCGGCTTGCGACTCCTCGGCGTCGGTGTGCATCGTGCGGAACTTCAGGCACGCGAACGGGCGTTGGCCGATGCCGCGGCGTATCGAGTGAAACAGGATCGGCCCGCGCGAGCTCAGGCGCACGGCGAGCGTGATCGCGAGCAGCAGCGGGCTCAGCAGCACGAGCAGCATGGTCGCGCCGACGATGTCGAAGGTGCGCTTGAGGGCGAAGTCGATGCCCTCGAACACCGGCGGGGCGAGCTCGAACAGCGGCACCGACTGCCCAGGAACGAACTCCGCGCGGTGGATCAGGATCTCCATTGTCGAGGGCGCCAGGCGCACGCGCACGCCGCGGCGATGACACTGGTCGACGAGCTCCACGGCGTCGTCCTGCGGGAAGTCCGGGTCGGCGATGATCACCTCGTCGATGCGCCCCTCGCAGAGCACGCTCTCGAGGTCCGCGAGCGAGCCGAGCGCGCGCAGTCCGTTGGCCGGCAGCGGCTTGGAGGAGAGGAAGCCGACGACCTCGATCGGGGAGTGCTGGCCGACCCCCGAGCGGTCCTCGGCAAGCGCGTGCGCGACGTCGAGCAGATGCTTGCCGCTGCCGACGAGCACCGTGCGGCGTTGGTAGCCGGCGGCCCGCAGCAGGGACGCATTGAAGCGCTCGTACGCGGCGCGTGCCGAGCCGATGTAGAAGATCGCGAACGCGAGCGTGCTCCAAAAGAGGTAGTAACTGGAGAAGTGTTCGCCGCTGACAACCGCGAAGATCAGCGCCACGAACGCCACCTCGAACAGCGAGCCGACGATCCGCGAGAGCCCGGGGCGAAGCGCGCGCTGCGCGTATAGCCCCGAGCGCGCGAACAGCAGCGCGGTCAGCAGGTAGGCAAACGGCAGGAAGTGTTCTGTGGTTTCACGGGAATGCACCGCTTGCACGCTGCCGTGGACCGCTTCCTTGAGCACCAGCGCCGTGAAGATCGCGAGCGCCACGCTCGCGAAGTCGAGCGCCAGCAGCGACAGCACCCGTGCCGCGCGGATCAGCGTCGACATGCGCAGCAGGAACGACAGCGCCGGTGGGCGCTTGCGGCGGATGTCGCGATCGGAGCGCTCGAGGCGCGTCCCCGCGGACAGAGCCGGTCTCGCCCCCGCGGGCCTCGCGCGCCCTCCGCCGGCACCCGGTGAAGGTGTGCGTGGGCGTGCGGCCGGGGGAGCTGGCGGAGCGGACGGGGCGGACGTTTCCGACAGGCGTGGTCCCATCTCGCTACTCACAACACCGCAGCCTCGCAGATAGAGCGGTTGCGCGACCGGATGCCAGGGCCGCTGCACCTGCGATTGCACGTCCGCACGAGGAGGCGTCCGCGCGATGCCTCAGCTGGCGCCGCCACCGATCAGCAACTCGATGCCGGACTGCTCGATCGTGCGCTGCAGACCGTCGCGCAGCGACACCTCCGGCGACCATCCGAGCAGCTCGCGCGCGAGCGCGATGTTCGGCTTGCGCTGCTTGGGGTCGTCCTCGGGCAGCGCCTCGTAGATGATCTCGGCGGTCGAGCCGGTCAGCTCTTTGATGATCTCCGCCAGTTCCAGCAGCGTGAACTCATCGGGATTGCCGATGTTCACCGGGTTGTGGTGGCCGGACTCGGCCAGCGCGATGATGCCGCGGATCAGGTCTGAGACGTAGCAAAAGGAGCGCGTCTGACTGCCGTCGCCGAACACCGTAATCGGCCGGTTGCCCAGCGCCTGACGCAAGAACGTCGGGATCGCGCGACCGTCGTTTGGCCTCATTCTCGACCCAAAGGTATTGAAAATGCGAACGATCGCAGTGTCGACTCCCTGCTGGCGGTGGTAGGCCATGGTCAGCGCCTCGGCGTAGCGCTTGGCCTCGTCGTACACGCCACGGGGGCCGATCGGGTTGACGTGTCCCCAGTAGCTCTCCGACTGCGGGTGTTCGAGCGGGTCGCCGTAGACCTCGCTGGTCGAGGCGATCAGGAAGCGCGCGCGCTTGGCCTTGGCAAGGCCAAGCGTGTGGTGCGTGCCGTAGGAGCCGACCTTGAGCGTGTGCAGCGGCAGCCGCAGGTAGTCGATCGGCGACGCGGGCGAGGCGAGGTGGTAGACGAAGTCGACCGGCTCGTCGATGAAGTACGGCTCGATGATGTCGATGCCGACGTGCAGGAAGCGATCGGGGTCGCGGATGTGCTCGATGTTGGCGAGTGAGCCGGTCTCGAGGTTGTCCACGCAGATCACGCGGTTGCCGCGCGCGAGCAGCTCGTCGCATAGGTGCGACCCCAGGAATCCGGCGCCGCCGGTGACCATGCAGGTGGACATGTGCGGAGGATACCCGTGTCGAAAGCGGCCAGCCCAGCCCCGCTGCGCGCTGGCCGAGAGTTCCATCACCGTGCGGTCCTTATCATCTGCCACATGGCATCGACCGAGGAGCACCTGACAGTCGCGCCGATCGTCGGCCCGGACGATCCGCGCCGCTTCACCGACTCGGGCATCGAGATCTCCGAGCTGTACACCGAGGCGGACCTGCCGGCAGACCTGGACCTGGGCGAGCCGGGCGAGTTCCCGTACACGCGCGGCGTGCACCGCGAGATGTACCGCAAGCAGCCGTGGACGATGCGCCAGTACGCGGGCTACGCGTCGGCCAGGGAGTCCAACGAGCGCTACCGCTACTTGCTGTCGAAGGGTTCGACGGGGCTGTCGATGGCCTTCGACCTGCCCACACAGCTCGGCCTGGACTCCGACAACCCGCGCTGCCTCGGCGAGGTCGGCCGCACGGGCGTGGCGATCGACACGATCGACGACATGCGCACGGCGTTCGACGGCATCCCGCTCGACCAGGTGTCCACGTCGATGACGATCAACGCGCCCGCCGCGTGCCTGCTGCTGCTGTACGAGCTGGTCGCCGAGGAGCAGGGCGTGCCGTCAGAGAAGCTGCGCGGCACCACGCAGAATGACGTGCTCAAGGAGTACATCGCGCGCGGCAACTACATCTACCCGCCCGAGCAGACCATGCGCCTGACAACCGACCTGTTCGCGTACTGCCAGCAGCGCGTGCCGAGATGGAACACAATCTCGATCTCCGGCTATCACTTCCGCGAGAAGGGCTGCTCGGCCGTCCAAGAGGTCGCGTTCACGTTGTCCTCGGGGGTCGCCTACGTGCAGGCGGCGATCGACAAGGGCCTATCTGTCGACGACTTCGCACCACGCCTGGCGTTCTTCTTCAACGGCCACAACAACGTCTTCCAGGAGGTCGCCAAGTTCCGCGCCGCGCGGCGCATGTGGGCGCACATCATGCGCGAGCGCTTCGGCGCGACGAACCCAAAGGCGACGATGCTGCGCTTCCACACGCAGACCGGCGGCGTCACGTTGACCGCGCAGCAGCCGGAGAACAACATCGTGCGCGTCGCGCTGCAGGGCTTTGCGGCCGTCTGCGGCGGCACACAGTCGCTGCACACCAACGGCTTCGACGAGGCGCTCGCGCTGCCGACCGAGCGCGCCGCCAAAATCGCGCTGCGCACCCAGCAGATCCTCGCCCACGAGTCGGGCGCGACCGACACCGTCGACCCGTTCGCGGGCTCCTACTTCGTCGAGGCGCTCACCGATGAGATCGAAGCGCGCGCAAACGAGCTGATCGCGAAGGTCGACGCGCTCGGCGGCTCGGTCAACGCGATCGAGTTCATCACCGGCGAGATCGACGAGTCCGCGTGGGGCTACCAGGAGCGCTACCGCATCGGCCAGGACATCGTCGTCGGCGTCAACGCGTACAAGGAGGACGACATCGAGGTTCCCGACCTGCTGCGCGTCGACCCCGAGTCAGAGCGCGAACAGCTGCAGCGGCTGAAAGATTTTAAGTCCGATCGTGATAGTCGGTTGGTTGAGCGCCGCCTCAGCGAGCTGCGCGACGTCGCGCGCGGCACAGACAACCTGCTGCCGGCGATCCGCCAGGCGCTCAAGGACCGCTGCTCGCTCGGCGAGGTGTGCGGCGCCATGCAGGACGTCTTTGGCAAGTACGCACCGACGTTCTGAGCTCCTATCCGCCCTGAGCACCCTGACCGACGCAAAGCGTTGGACGGTTGACGTCTCGTGGCAGCAATGCTAATTTCATGGTTGTCCATGATGTTATCATTGCCCTCCATGATTGATTCAATGATTCAAGCACGGGATGACGGGCGACCATGATTTTCCAGACACCGCCTATGAGCTTCGAAGAGGCCGCGGCACTGCAGAAGATCGACGAGCTGCGGCGACAGCTCCGGTTTCAGGTGGCGCAGCCGCGGAGGTGGGTGGGCCAGGTCAGACGCGTCCTGGGAGCCCGTGCGATCCAGGGCTCAAACAGCATCGAGGGCTACGACGTGTCCATCGAGGATGCGATGGCGGCGATCGGCGGAGAGGAGCCGACGGACGCAGGGATCGAGGACTGGAACGCCGTCTCGGGCTATCGGCGTGCGATGACATACGTGCTCCAGCTCGCCCAGGATGAGCACTTCCAGTATTCGCCGCAGATCATTCGGAGCTTGCACTACATGATGACCGAGTACACGCTGAAGGCGAGCCCGGGACTATGGCGGCCCGGCCCGATCTGGATTCGCAACGAGGCGTCGGGGGATGTCGTGTACGAGGGGCCGCCGGCCGACGAGGTGCCAGGACTTGTGGAAGAGCTGACCTACGATCTCTCAACCGACAGCGAAACCCCCGTACTCGTCAGAGCCGCAATGGCGCACCTGAACCTCGTCATGATCCATCCGTTTCGTGACGGCAACGGGCGCATGTCTCGTTGCCTGCAGACGCTCGTTCTTGCCCGCGAGCAGATCTTGGCTCCGCAGTTCTCGAGCATCGAGGAGTACCTCGGTAGGAACACTCAGTCCTACTACAGGGTCCTAAAGCAGGTCGGCGCCGAGACCTGGCGCCCCCAGCGCGATGCGAGGGCTTGGGTCAGGTTCTGTCTGGAGGCGCACTTCATCCAGGCGAGCAGCGTCCTACGGCGCGTCAAGGAGTCTGAGGAGATTTGGACGAAGCTCGACGCCATGCGCGAGGAAAAACGCCTTCCACCGCGCATGCTCGGCGCTCTGTTCGATGCCACAATCGGGATGAGGGTCCGTAACGCCTCCTATCGCAGCACTCTGAAAATGTCCGACGAGGAGATCACCAACCAGGCAGCCACGGATGACCTCCGTGCGATGGTGCGCGCCGGACTGCTCGAGCGCTTCGGGGCAAGCCGCGGGAGCTTCTACCAGGCAGCCGGCCCTCTCAAGGCGATCTGGGACGAGGTGCGCAAGAGCAGAGCGCCGATCAATGCCGAGTCGCTGTTCGCGATCACGGACTGAGCACGACAGCCACGGACATTCGGACATTCGGACATCGTCGCAAGACATCCGCGACGTAAGCGATTAGGGTGCAGCGCATGCCCACCGACCCCGCTGCATCCCTATTTGAAGTCGTTCTCGCGATCCACATCATGGCCGTCGTCGTCGCGTTCGGCGTGACGTTCGCCTACCCGATCATGTTCGCGGTGGCCGCCCGCCACGACCCGCGCAGCGTGCCGCTGGTGCACCGCATCGAGTACACGGTCGAGCGCATGCTCATCAACCCGGGTCTGCTGCTGGTGCTGCTCGCAGGCATCTACCTCGCCAGCAAGGGCCACTACTGGAGCGACTTCTTCGTGCAGTGGGGGCTCGCCGCGGTCCTCGTCATCGGCGCGCTTGTCGGCGCCGTGATGATCCCCACCGCCAAGCGCGCCGAGCTCGCCGCCGCGCGCGACGTGGCCGCGAGCAGCGACGGCGAGGTCGTGCTCGGCGAGGAGTACCGCGCGCTCCTGCGGCGCCTGACTGCCGTCGGCACGCTGCTCAGCCTGATCGTGCTCGTCACTATCCTCTTCATGGCTCTGCACGTCGGGTCCTGAGCCGCGCCTGCAGGCGCGAGGTCACGACGAGCAGTTCGGGTGCGCGTCGCGCTACGTCGAGCGCGACGCCCGGTACCCTAAAGGCATGGAAGATGGGTACCGAGTTGCGGTCGTCGGCGCCACCGGCCAGGTGGGCACGCTGATGCTCGAGCTGTTGCGCGAGCGGGGCTTCCCGGCGCACGAGATCGTCGCGTTCGCGTCCGCGCGCTCGGTCGGACGGGAGCTCGACGGCGGGCTCGTCGTGCGCGGTCTCGACGACGAGTCGATCCAGGGCTTCGACCTGGCGCTGTTCTCCGCCGGCGGCTCCACCTCAGGCGAGTGGGCGCCGAAGTTCGCGCACACGGGGGCGACCGTCGTCGATAACTCCTCGCGCTGGCGCATGCAGGACGACGTCCCGCTGGTCGTCAGCGAGGTCAACCCCGAGGCGCTCGACGGCCACCACGGGATCATCGCCAACCCCAACTGCTCGACCATGCAGATGGTCGTCGCGCTCAAGCCCATCCACGACGCCGCCGGGATCGAGCGGCTCGTGATCAGCACCTACCAGGCGGTGTCCGGCACCGGCAAGGCGGCCGTCGATGAGCTGCTCGACCAGTCGCACGCGCTGCTGCACGAGCGCGACATCGAGCCGCCCGGCGCCTACGCCCACCAGATCGCCTTCAATGCCCTCCCCCACGCCGGCTCGTTCGCCGCCGGCGAGGACCACACCGACGAGGAGCGCAAGCTCATCAACGAGACGCGCAAGATCCTCGGCGATCCCGACATCCGCATCTCCGCCACGTGCGTGCGCGTGCCCGTCGTCAACGGCCACTCCGAGGCCGTCAACGTGCAGACACGCAGCGAGCTGTCCCCCGAGCGCGCCCGCGAGCTGCTCGCCGCCGCGCCCGGCGTGACCGTGCTCGACGACCCCGACGCAGCGCTGTACCCGCTCGCGATCGACGCCGCCGGCAAGGACGACGTGTTCGTCGGGCGCATCCGCCGCGACCCCGGCCACGAGCGCGCCCTCGACATGTGGATCGTCGCCGACAACCTGCGCAAGGGCGCCGCCACCAACGCCGTCCAGCTCGCCGAGCTACTGCACGAGCGCGGGCTGTTGCGTCCGATGCACGCGCCCTCCGCCGCATAGCTGGCTGCCGCGGGCACTCCGCCGCACCACTGCCTGACTCTCGTCCGTCGTCCGCCCGCCGCGGAAGGACTCCCCAGAGTCCGCTCGAATCTTGCAAGCGATGATCTCTTCGGAGGTGCAGCGCACGCTGGTCAAGTCGCCGCCCGAGCTGTGGGCCGAGCTCAGCGACCCCACCGCGCTCGCTCGCCATCTCGGCGAGCTCGGCGAGATCCGCATCGTCCGCTCCGAGCCCGAGAGCACCATCGAGTGGGCTGCCGAGAACACCACCGGCATCGTCTCCATCAAGCCCTCCGGGTGGGGCACGAAGGTCACGCTCAGCGTCACGCGGGAGGTGCCCGCGGCCTCCGCGCCCGAGACGCCACCTGCGACGGAGGCGCCTGGGCCGGAGCCCGCTGCGATCGTCGGTGCCACGGCCGAGGCCGTGACGGCTCGGGACCCGGAGTCCATGCCCGACGCCGCGACGGCGCTCGAGCAAGAGCCTATAACTGAGGCGCCGCCCGAGCCAGAGTCCATGCCCGAGGCTGCAGGTGTGCCCGGTGCGCAGATCGAGGCCGAGGCCGCGCCCGAACCAGAGAGCCAGCTCGAACCGCGTCGCGGGTTCTTCGCGCGTCTGTTCGGCCGGCGCCGCAAGGCCGAGCCGCCGGCCTCCTACGAGCAGGAGCCCACCGTCGAGCCGCATGACGCCTTCGCCGCCGTGAGGCAGGTGCTCGCGCCCGAGACGTTTGCGGCCGAGCACCCCTTTGTCGCCGCCCCCGAGGTCATGAGACCCACTCCCGAGCCGACTCGGAGCGAGCCCGAGCCCACTGCTACAGAGCCCGCGCTCACCGCGAGCGGGCCCACTCCAGATACCGGCCCAGAGCAGGCTGACGATATCTCTGCCGAGCTGCTTGCAGCCGAGGAGGCGGGCACCGAGGAGGTCACCGCGGTGCTCACGGCCGTGCTCGATCGGCTCGGCGCCGCGCACCACCGGCCGTTCTCACGCAGCTAGCTCGGTTGTATAGCGCGTAATACCATCGGCGTGTGGCTTACGTCAGCATCCGAGATTCTGCGCAACCACGGTGGCGATTCTGATCGACCGTGCGGCCCGCGGGGAGCAGATCACGGTCACGCGCTCGGGCAAAGCGGTCGCCGAACTTCAGGCCGTCTCACGCACTCCCCTCTCGGCAGAGGCTCTGCTGGTCAACTGGCGACAGCTACCTTCACTTGACCCGAGCGCGCCGCGCGCCTGGAGATCACGATGAGCGCGCCGCCGGAGCGCATGAGTCCTGCCGTCGAGAAGGTCATCGCAGGGATCAACAATGCCGAGCTCGATGCTCGGTACCCAAACCGGACCCACTTTGTGGACGCTCAGAATCCCGATCAGGCCCTGCTCACGAGCCGCGCACTGTTCGCCGGAGATCCGGCCGTGATCGTGTATCCCGATGGCCAAGAGGTCTTGTTCACGCCTGAGCGGACCAAAGGCCTCGCAGCACTCCTGCTCCTCGCCGCGTTGCTCTGGATGAAACTGCGCGAGCACTCGGGGAGCGGGGAGCTAATCCAACTTCCGCCCCGAACCCGTGTAGAGGTCCGTGATGCCACGGGCCTGCCGCGTGCAGCGTAGCCGACGCAGCAAAGTGCCGCACGACATCCCTCGCGAGCATCGATAGGCCGGCCGATATCGCGCGCGGCTAACATCCTGCGCCCGATGGCAAGCACCCCCCACGACCGCCAGACCGACGCGGCACTCCTCGCCACGTCGCGCAGCGGCCACCGCAAGCCGCCGCGCCAGAAGGCGCCGGAAACCTATGAGGAGAAGCTCGCGCAGCTGCAGGAGTTGCGCGAGGCGGCGCTGCACTCGGCGCCGGAGGCCGAGGAGAAGCAGCACGCCCGCGGCAAGTACACCGCGCGGGAGCGCGTCGAGAAGCTGCTCGACCCGGGCTCCTTCCAGGAGCTCGACACGTTCGTCACCCACCGCACCTACGACTTCGACATGCAGAAAAACCGGCCGTGGGGGGATGCTGTGGTGACCGGCCACGGCACGATCGATGGGCGCACCGTGTGCGTGTTCAGCCAGGACTTCACCGTGTTCGGCGGCTCGCTCGGCGAGGTTATGGGCGAGAAGATGTGCAAGATCATGGACCTCGCCGCGAAGATCGGCTGCCCGGTGATCGGCATCAACGACTCCGGCGGCGCGCGCATCCAGGAGGGCGTCGTCTCGCTCGGCTCCTACGGCGACGTGTTCCTGCGCAATGTGCGCTGCTCCGGCGTGATCCCACAGATCAGCCTCGTGATGGGGCCGTGCGCCGGCGGCGCGGTCTATTCCCCTGCGATCACCGACTTTATCTTCATGGTCAAGGAGACATCGCACATGTTCATCACCGGGCCCGACGTGATCAAGACGGTCACCGGTGAGGAAGTCGGCTTCGAGGAGCTCGGCGGCGCGATGACGCATAACACCAAGTCTGGGGTCGCGCAGTTCGCATCCGACGACGAGGACGCTTGCCTGGAGGACTGCCGCTACCTGCTCAGCTTCCTGCCGTCCAACAATCTCCAGAGCACGCCGCGAGTGCAGCCGACGGACGACCCCGAGCGCATGGACCCCGAGCTCGATCACGTCGTCCCTGACAACCCAAACAAGCCCTACGACATGCGCGACGTCGTCGCGCGGATCGTCGACGACGGCGAGTTCTTCGAGGTGCACGAGCACTACGCCAAGAACATCATCTGCGGCTTCTCGCGCCTGGACGGCTACACGGTCGGCATCGTCGGCAACCAGCCAGCGCAGCTGGCCGGCGTGCTCGACATCGACGCCTCCGAGAAGGCCGCGCGCTTTGTGCGCACGTGCGACGCGTTCAACATCCCGCTGCTGACCTTCTGCGACGTGCCTGGCTTCCTGCCCGGCACCGCGCAGGAGTGGGGCGGCATCATCCGCCACGGCGCCAAGCTGCTGTACGCGTTCGCCGAGGCAACCGTACCGAAGGTCACGATCATCACGCGCAAGGCATACGGCGGCGCCTACGACGTCATGTCCTCCAAGCACCTCGGCGCCGACTTCAACTTCGCGTGGCCGACCTCCGAGGTCGCCGTCATGGGCCCCGAGGGCGCCGTCAACATCATCTACCGCCGCGACATCGCCGCCAGCCCCACGCCCGAGGAGCGGCGCAAAAAGCTGATGGAGGACTACAAGGCGCGCTTCGCCAACCCGTACACCGCCGCCGAGCGCGGCTACATCGACGACGTCATCGTGCCGCACGAGACGCGCCCGCGGCTGATCGTCGCGCTGCGCACGCTGCAGGGCAAGCGCGAGCCCGGGCCCAAGCGCAAGCACGGGAACATCCCGCTTTAGAACACCAGGGTCAGTTGGTCACACACCCGCCACGAAGCGTCCCGCATGGAAGGTGGATGCTTTTTCGTCCACATGGATTGTATACCAGCCATATGGCTGGTATACTGTCCGGATGGATGTAGCTCACCCATACGCAGCGGTCTGTCACACGCTCGATGGAGAGGTGTTGCAGGTGCTCGCCAGGACAACTAGGGTCTTGACGGGTCGGGAGGTCGCAGCCCTTACCGGAAGACGCTCTCATAGTGGAGTCCTCGATGCGTTGCACAGGTTGACTGAGCACGGCCTCGTCACTCGGGTCGAGCTGAACCGGGCATATCTGTTCACGCTCAACCGCGAGCACCTTGCGGCGCCCGCGGTGGAAATCTTGATGGGCATGCGGACCGAGCTCGTGCGCCGCCTCCGAGGCTCGTTCAACTCCTGGGAGATCGCACCTGCTCATGTCTCGATGTTCGGATCGGCTGCGCGTGGAGACGGCGATACCGCAAGCGACATAGACCTGCTCGTCATCCGGCCCAATAACGTCACAGACGACAACGCGACATGGCGAGCGCAGTTGGCCGATCTCAAGGACCAGATACGGCGTTGGACAGGCAACCACGCTCAGATCGTGGAGCTCACCGGCCAGGAGGTCGTTCGCCTGCGCCAAGACGAGCGGGCGATCATCGCCGCACTTCGATCGGATGCGGTCGTGCTCTATGGATCAGGGATCGCGACGCTACTCGAGACCCTACGACGCTGACGCTGAGTCCCTCCCCCTGCGCCCGGCCCGTTCACCCAGCCACAGCCACCACGGGTATGTGGCGAACAGCAGCGCTGAGACTGCGTGCGTGCGCCAGCCGGCGCGTCTGGGATCAAAGCGAAAGACACCCGAGTTGAGCATCCAGTCGCGCCCATCCTCGGCGCGGCAGCGCTCCCAGATCGGCCGCGTCCACGGACGGTCTAGATACAGCGAGATGCTGGTGATCAGGAACGCTCCAGCCGTGGCGGTGTGCACGGTGCGCGCGATGGGCGTGCGCTCGGGCATCAGGCGACCGTATACGCGGCCTGTCGCATACAGCCAAGGAGGATCGATCAGGAAGGACATGCGGACTCCTCTGTGTCTGGTTGACAATCACCGCCGCCGGTAGCAGCTGGCAGCGATCCAGCCGGCACGGCGCGCCCGAGCAGCTGGAACGCTAGGCGCGTGGCGAGCGCCATGATCGTCAGCTGCGGGTTCACACCAAGCGCGCTCGGCACGACCGAGCCGTCGCTGACATACACGCCGGGGGCGCCGTGGACGGCGAGCTGGCCGTCGGTCACTCCGTGCATCACGCGCGCGTCGGCGCGCGCGGTGCCGAGCGGGTGAAACGCCATCAGCCTGAGGTCGCGCGCGCGAGCGCGCTCGGGTGCGACACCGGCAGGCAGCGGCAGGTACACCTCGCGCGCACCCGCAGCCAGGAAGAGGTCCTGCAGGCGCGCGAGGCCGACGCGAAACTTCGATACGTCGCCCGGACAGAGGTCGTAGCGGATCACCGGCGCTCCAGCGAGCGCCCGCACGCTGCCGCGTGACTCGTCGCTGACCATCAACCCAAATTGGGCCAGCCGCCGGTAGTCGGCCATCGCCCGGGCATGACGGACGCCGGTGAGCGGCAGCGACATCGCCGCATACGCGGGCGGGCCTGCGACGCCCTCGAACATGATGCCCTGAGCGGCGAACTCGTCGACGTAGAAGCTCTGCGGCACGCCGCGCGCCATGTCCACGACCTCGTCCATCAGCGCAAAGCCGGCGGTCGCCGGATGCAGCGCGAGGTTGCGCCCGCGCTGAGCAGAGGCGTCGCGGAGCCGGCTGCGCTGCATCAGCAGCGGAGTGTGGATCGTGCCGCAGGCGAGCACGACGGTCGGCGCGAGCACCTCCAGCTCGCCGCCACGCGTGAGCCGTGCGCGCACGCCGCGAGCACGGCCGCGCTCGATCAGCACCTCGCGCACGTCCGCGCCGGTCACGAGCTTCGCCCCCGCTGCCGTGGCCCGGGGAACGTAGGTGATGCCGGTGTGCTGCTTGGCCGAGGTGGGACAGCCGAACACGCACACCCCGGAGCCGACGCAGCCGCGCGCGTTGCGCCGCAGGTAGCCGTGCGACCAGCCGAGCCGCTCTGCTCCGCGCCGTGCCACCGCGGCGTTGGCCCCCGCCAGCTCGGGGTTGACCTCCGCCACCGACAGCGCCCGTTCGACGCGTTCGAAGCACGGTCGCAGCGTCGCCTCGTCGAACTCCAGCCCGAACTCCCGCGTCCAACGCTCGAGCACATGCGGCGGGGTGCGAAAGCAGGTACCCGAGTTCACCAGCGTGGTTCCGCCCAACCCGCGTCCCAACGGCAGCAGTATCGGCGGCGCCCCCAGCGTCGCCGTCTGCCCGCCGTCGCGATACAGGCGGGCAAGCATCTCCGGGGGGCGGGCGGTGAAACCGTCGGGATCGTGCCGCGGCCCCTGCTCGAGCATCACCACGCGCGCGCCACCCTCGGCGAGCTCCGCCGCCGCCACCGCTCCGCCCGCGCCGGCGCCCACCACGCAAACGTCGCAGTCGAGCTTCACGGCCGTCCCTCGGCGCGCCGCAACGCCCGTCCGCGGGCGACGACCGCGCGCGCGTCCCAGCCGAGGTCGGCGGCGAGCAGCGGGTCGTCGTAGCGCCCCAATGCGAGGATCGCATGCGCGGCCTGCGCGGCCATCGGCATGCGCGCCAGTAGCGCTGCGCCGCGCGGTCGTCGTTGCAGCGCGAGGAGGAGACGCAGCCCCGCTCGCTGTGGCCACGGCGCAGCAGCGAGAAAGCCATCGATGGCGGCCCTCGCGCTCATCCGAGTATCCACGCTCCCTGCGCGGCCGCCAGCGCATCGATCGCCGCCGCCGCTTCCTCCCCGTCGCCGGCGCACACGGCTGTCGCCGCGCGTGCATACAGCGGGACCAGCTCGGCTCTTTGCGAGACCAGTGCCGTGAAAACGTCCGCATGCGGCAGATACAGCTCGCGCACCGAGTTCATGATCAGCTGGAAGACGAGGTTGCCCGCCGCCTCGACGAGCGCCGCCATGAACGCCCAGTCGGCGAGCAGCGCTGCACCATCGTCCCCGGCGAGCGCCACAGCGTCGGCCAGCTCGAGCAGCGACGTCGCCTGCTCGTCCGTGCGCCGCGCGGCCGCCAGCCGGGCGGCCTCGCCGAGCAGCAGGCGGCGTGCCTCGAACAGGTCGCTGGCGATCGACCCTTCGACACCGCCGTCCAGCACGAGCGCCTCGAGCCCGCCCGAGCGCCGCCAGTCGAGTACGCGCGTCGCGTCGCCGTGGCGGACCTCCACCAGGCGCAGCTGCTCAAGCCGTGCCAGTGCCGCACGCACCGAGGCCATGTTCACACCGAGATCAGCCGCCAGCGCCCGCTGCGGCGGCAGCCGCTCGCCCGGACGGTAGTGCCCGGCGAGGATCCCCTCGCGCAAGCGGGCAAAGACGTGATCGGGAACCGACAGCCGCGGGATCGGCGGCTGCGGCCCCGGCGGTTTCGAGCCAGGCGTTTGCACGGAGAGAGACGATTGTACCGGTGTTCTGAACACTGAGTCCCACGCGCGGCTCGTCTCGACGCGCCGCCAGTCACAATGTGTGAATGCCCGACCGCCATCGGCGTCTGCAGCTGATCGCACCGAGCGCCTCCCCTGAGGAGGCCGCCGCGATCGTCGCCGCGCTGGCCCGTTTCATGCGCGACACGGCTTCGGCGTCGTCCGCGGTCACGCAGGCACCCCAGGATGCCTGGCACTCGACGGCGATCCTCGAAGGCGTCTCACGGGACCCGTGGGTGGCCGCGAGCGACGCCTGGCTCGGCGCGCCTGGACACACCTCTGGATAAATACCTGAAAGCCGCTAGGCTTTAGCGCAATAACTGTCCACCGACCGTCGTCGTCGAACGCAGCTCGGGCCGCGCGCTCGGGTTAGGAGGTTTCGCAAACATGGAGCCAGGTTCCATCTCCGCCCCGCGTGGCACGCTCGCAGACCCCGAGATCCTGCAGAACGTCCCTGGGCACGTGATCCCGATCCTCGAGCGGGAGTTCGACGACTTCAAGACCGAGGCGACCAAATACCTCGCGGGCGACACGCCGGAAGACGAGTTCATCAAGTTCCGCCTCAAGCAGGGCGTGTACGGACAGCGCCAGGCCGACGTGCAGATGATCCGCGTGAAGCTGCCGTTCGGCGGGGTCACGCCGGAGCAGATGGAGGCGTTCGCCGCAGTGATCGAGAAGTACGTGCCGCTCAACAAGGGCCACATCACGACGCGCCAGAACATCCAGATGCACCACGTGCCGCTGCCGGAAGCCGAGAAGCTGATCCGCGAGCTCGGCGAGTCTGGGCTCTCCAGCCGCGAGGGCTGTGGCAACACCATGCGCAACGTCACCGGCGACCCCTGGGCAGGTGTCGCGAAGGACGAGCTATTCGACATGACCCCGTACGCAGGCGCGTACGTGCGCTACTTCGTGCGCCATCCGACCACTCAGGGGATGCCCCGCAAGGTCAAGACGTCGTTCGACGGCAGCCCGCGCGACCGCGCGATCAGCGGCATCCACGACGTCGCCTTCAGGGCGCGCGTGCGGCAAATCGATGGCGGAGATGGGAGCCCACCCACCGAGGTGCGCGGCGTGCAGATGCTCGTCGGCGGCGGCACGTCGATCATGCCGAGGGTCGCGCCGGTGCTGTACGAGTTCCTCGAGCTCGACAACGGCGAGTACCTGAAGGTCACGGAGGCGGTCATGCGCATCTTCGACCGCCAGGAGTGGCTGCGCGCCAATCGTGCACGGGCGCGCATCAAGGTGTTCGTCGACAAGTACGGCATCGATGAGCTGCGCAACCAGGTCGAGGAGGAGCTGAAAGGCGACTGGGTGACACAACGCGACTTCTCGATCGAGCACCGCCTGTTTCTCGACGACGAGCGCGAGTCAGCGCCCGCCCCGCCGCAAACCTACGGCAGCCCCAACGGCGATCTGCAGGAATTCGAGCGCTTCCGCGCGGCCAACGTGGCCGAGCAGAAGCAGGACGGCTTCGTGACGGTCGAGGCGAAGATCACCCGCGGTGACCTCACGCCCGAGCAGTTCCGGGGCCTCGCGAAGATCATGCGCGAATACGCAGGCGGCTACGCGCGCACGAGCGTGCAGCAAAACTTCGTGCTGCGGTGGGTCCGCGAGGAGAGCGTGTACGACGTGTGGCGAGCGCTGTCAGAGTTGGGTTTCGGCGACGCCGGCTCGCGCGAGATCAGCGACGTCGTCTCGTGCCCTGGCACCGACTCGTGCAAGCTTGGGATCACCAGCTCAATGGGCGTCAACCAGGCCGTCCAGGAGCGGATCGAAGCGATGGGCATCACCGACGCGCTGACCCGTCGGCTGAACATCAAGATCAGCGGCTGCCCCAACGGCTGTGGCCAGCACCACGTCGGCAGCATCGGCTTCACGGGCGCGTCAATCAAAGTCGGCGAGCACACAATCCCTGCGTACATCCCCCACGTCGGCGGCGTGTTCGAAGGCGGCCAGGTCAAGTTCGGCACGCGCCTGAAGCTGCGCCTGCCGTCCAAGCGCGTGCCCGAGGCAGTCGACCGCTGGGTCCGCCACTACGAGGCCGGCCGCCAAGACGGCGAGGAGTGGACGGACTTTGTCGAGCGCGTCGGCACGAGCGAGCTCGAGGCGCTCGTGAAGGACCTTTCGATGCCCGTGGACTTCGGGTTGGAGACAATGAACGAGTTCATCGACTGGAACCGCAGCGTCCCATTTGAAGTCATCCGCGGTGAGGGCGAGTGCGCGGTATAGACCTAATGCTCTCCACCGAGCGAGACGACTAGACCTCCATGAAACGAGACGACCAGACCACATGCCCCCGCTAGAGACCCACCTTGACCCGGTGACCGCCAACCCCGACCCGACCTTCAGCCTCACGCACACGCTGCGCGAGGCTGCGCGCCATGGTGAGCGGGCGGTACTGCTGTGCTCCTTCCAAAAGGAGGAGTCGGTGCTGCTCGACGAACTGCTGAAGCTCAATGAAGAGATGACCCCCTCCGCCCCCGGCAAGGCAGTACGGATCGTGACGATCGACACGGGCGTGCTGTTCCCCGAGACGCTCGAGACCTGGCGCGCATTCGAGGAGCGCTTCGGCGTGAATATCGAGGTGCAGGACGCGAGTAGCTCGGGGGAGCCATGGAGCGGGCCCGAGCACTGCTGCTCGGTCGCGAAGGTCGCGGCGCTGGAGAGCGCCCTGGCCGGTGCCGAGGGATGGATCACGGGAATTCGCCGCGAGCAGGGACCGACCCGCGCCGACACGGAGCTGATCGAGCGCGACGAGCAGCGCGGCCTGTGGAAGTACAACCCGCTGGCGCACTGGACCGACAAGGACCTGTGGCGGCGGATCCACGAGCGCGGCCTGCCCTACCACCCATTGCATGACCAGGGCTACGCGTCGATCGGCTGCGCGCCGTGCACCCAGCCCGGCGCCGGACGCGAGGGCCGCTGGGCGGGCACGGAGAAGGAAGAGTGCGGACTGCACGTCGAGGTGATCGAGCCGTCATGAGCGTGGCGACGCGCCCACAGCTCAGCCACCTGCGCGCGCTGGAGTCCGAGGCGATCCACGTAATGCGTGAGGTGGCCGCCGAATTCGAGCGTCCGGTGCTGCTGTTCAGCGGCGGCAAGGACTCGATCGTGTTGCTGCGCCTGGCCGAGAAGGCGTTTCGCCCGGCGCCGTTCCCGTTCCCGCTGATGCACGTCGACACCGAGCACAACTTTCCCGAGGTGATTGAGTTCCGCGACCGCCGCGTGGCGGAGCTCGGGGAGCGGCTGATCGTGGCGAGCGTGCAGGACTCGATCGATAGCGGCCGCGCGGTCGAGGAGACGGGGCCGCGGGCGTCGCGCAACAAGCTGCAGACGGTAACGCTGCTCGACGCGATTGCCGAGCACGGCTTCGACGCGGCGTTCGGCGGCGCGCGCCGCGACGAGGAGCGCGCACGGGCAAAGGAGCGCGTGTTCTCCTTCCGCGACGACTTCGGCCAATGGGACCCCAAGAACCAGCGCCCGGAGTTGTGGAACCTGTACAACGGGCGCATCAAGAAGGGCGAGCACGTGCGCGTGTTCCCGCTGTCCAACTGGACCGAGCTCGACGTGTGGGAGTACATCGACCAGGAGCGCCTGGAGGTCCCGTCGATCTACTTCGCGCACGAGCGCAAGGTGTTCGAGCGCGACGACATGCTGTACGCGTGGCGCGAGGGCACCGAGCTGATCGACGGCGAGCAGGTGTTCACCGAGACGGTGCGCTACCGCACCGTCGGCGACATGAGCTGCACCGGCGGCGTGCGTTCGCTGGCCAGCACGCTCGAGGAGGTCGTACTCGAGATCGCCGCCACCCGTATCACCGAGCGCGGCGAGACACGCGCCGATGACCGCGTCTCGGAGGCCGCCATGGAGGACCGCAAGAAGGCCGGCTATTTCTGAGATGGCCGTGAGCGCTTCGCCATCCGGCGTCCTCGCTCGCTCGCGTGCGAAGCACGCCACGCTCGCTGCGTCCTCCTCTGGCTCGACTCACGACCATCTCAGGGGCTAGCTGCGATGACCCTGGACCTCCTCCGCTTCACCACGGCGGGCTCGGTTGACGACGGCAAGAGCACGCTGATCGGGCGGCTGCTGTATGACTCCAAGCAGGTGTTCGAGGATCAGCTCGCGCACGTCGCGCAGGCGTCGGAGCGCCGCGGCGGCTCGGGCACGCTGGACCTGGCGCTGCTGACGGACGGGCTGCGCGCCGAGCGCGAGCAGGGGATCACAATCGACGTCGCCTACCGCTACTTCGCGACGGCCACGCGGCGCTTCATCATCGCCGACTGCCCCGGCCACCGCCAGTACACGCGCAACATGGTCACCGGGGCCTCGACCGCGGACGTCGCGGTGGTGCTGATCGACGCACGCAGGGGCGTGCTCGAGCAGTCCAAGCGCCACGCGTTCCTCAGCGCACTGCTGGGCATCCCGCAGATGGTCGTGGCGATCAACAAGATGGACCTCGTCGACTACTCCCAGGAGCGCTACGAGGAGCTGCTGGAGGAGTTCGAGGCGTTCGCGCGCAAGCTGCGAGGCGGCAAGAACCCGCGCCGCACGGAGACCTCCTACATCCCGATGTCGGCGCTCAACGGCGATAACGTCGTCGAGCGCTCGCAGCTGATGCCGTGGTACGAGGGCCCGGTGCTGCTGGATCTGCTCGAGCAGGTAGAGGTCGCCTACGACCACCCCGACGAGAAGCCCGCGCGCTTTCCCGTGCAGTGGGTGATCCGGCCGGCCGGCGGCGTAGGCGACTACCGCGGCTACTCCGGGCAGCTGGCAAGCGGTGCGCTGCGCCTGGGCGACGAGGTGGCGGTGCTGCCATCAGGCGCGCGCACGCGGATCGCGGCGATCGACACCTATGATGGCGAGCTGGAGGAGGCGATGGCGCCGATGTCGCTGACGCTGCGCCTGGAGGACGAGCTGGACGTCTCCCGCGGCGAGCTGATCTGCCACCCCGACGAGGCGCCGCTGGTCGCGCGCGAGCTCGAAGCGGACATCTGCTGGATGACCGACGAGCTGTTGCGGCCGGGCTCGCGCTACGTGATCAAGCAGACCTCGCACAGCGCGACTGCGGTGATCGACGCGATCGATGACATCCTCGACGTGCACACGCTCGAGCGCATGCCCGCACCGCAGGAGCTCGGCCTTAACGACATCGGCCGTGTGCGCCTGCGCACGAGCGCGCCGCTCGTGTTCGACCCGTACACGAGCAACCGCCGCACCGGCAGCTTCATCCTGATCGACGAGTCGAGTAACGGGACCGTCGGCGCCGGAATGATCGCCTGCTGAATAAGCTGTCCACCCAATGTTCTCGAAGGTCCTGGTAGCCAACCGCGGCGAGATCGCGGTCCGCATCATCCGTGCGCTCGACGAGCTCGGCGTGGCGAGCGTCGCCGTGTACTCGGAGCTCGACCGCGATGCGCCGCACGTTAAGCGCGCCGGCGAGTCCTACAACCTCGGCGACGGCCCTGCCGCCGAGAACTACCTGAGCGTCGAGAAGATCCTCGACGTCGCCGCGCGTGCGGGCGCCGAGGCGATCCACCCTGGCTACGGCTTCCTCGCCGAGAACGCGCCGTTTGCGCAGGCGTGCGAGGACGCGGGGATCGTGTTCATCGGGCCGCCCGCGAGTGCGATCGAGGCAATGGGCTCAAAGACGCGCGCGCGCGAGCTGATGCAGGCGGCCGGCGTGCCGATCGTGCCCGGAACTACCCAGCCGGTGGAGACCGTCGCGGACGCGCTGCGGATCGCTAAGGAGGAGGTCGGCTTCCCGGTGGCCGTCAAGGCGGCCGGCGGTGGCGGCGGTAAGGGCTTCCGCGTGGCGCTGTCCGCGGAGGAGCTCCAAGACGCCTTCGAGGGCTCCAGCCGCGAAGGCGAGAAGTTCTTCTCCGACCCGACCGTCTATCTCGAGCGCTACCTGCACGACCCGCGCCACGTCGAGGTGCAGGTGCTCGCTGACCGCTTCGGCAACGTCATCCACCTGGGCGAGCGCGACTGCTCGATCCAGCGTCGTCACCAGAAGGTCATCGAGGAGTCGCCAGCGCCGGAATGGGTCGTCGACCCGCAGACGCGCGAGCGCATCGGCGCAATCGGCGTCAACGCTGCAAAGGCCGTCGGCTACGTCGGCGCGGGCACGATCGAGGGCCTGTTCGCGGTGGATGGGAGCCCGCCCACCCGCGATGAGCCTGAATATTTCTTCCTGGAGATGAACACGCGCGTACAGGTCGAGCACTGCGTCACCGAGATGACCACCGGCATCGACATCGTCAAGGAGGGAATCAAAGCGGCCGCCGGCGAGGAACTGTCCTACGCGCAGGACGATGTCGAGTTGCGCGGGCACGCGATCGAGTGCCGCATCAACGCCGAGGACGCCTCCAAGAACTTCGCCCCCGCGCCCGGCAAGATCGGCGTCTACCGCGAGCCCACCGGTCCCGGCGTACGCGTGGACTCGGGCGTCGAGGAAGGCGGCGAGGTCTCGCCGATGTACGACCCGATGGTCGCCAAGCTGATCGTCTGGGATGCCGACCGCGAGCAGGCGACTAGGCGCATGCTGCGCGCGCTCTCAGAATTCAAGATCGAGGGCCTGAAGACGCTGATCCCCTTCCACCAGGCGCTGCTTGCCACCGAGCAGTGGGCCAAAGGCGAGACGTGCAAGGACCTGCTCGAGGACAAAAAATGGCTGAAGACGCTCGCCTTCCCCAAGCCCGAGCTCGCGACCGACGACAGCGAGCCGCAGGCGGAGAACGTCGAGCAGACTTACGCCGTCGAGATTTCCGGCAGGCGCTTTGACGTACGTGTGGTCGGTCCCCCGTTCGCCGGCGGGGGTGGCGGTGGCGGCGCGGCTATGAACGGCAGCTCCGCCACCGCGGCGCGCAAGGCACCCAAGCGCGGCGAGCGCAAGTCCTCCAGCGGCGGGGGGCCGGACACGCTGCCCTCGCCGCTACAGGGGAACATGTGGAAGGTGCTCGTCAAGCAGGGCGATGAGGTGCAGGAGGGGCAACTGCTGTGCATCATCGAGGCGATGAAGATGGAGAACGAGATCACCGCACACAAGTCCGGGACGATCGTCGAGCTGCCGATCAGCGAGGGCGCGCCGATTCAGGCGGGCGCGCCGATCGCGACGATCAAGAGCAAGGAGTGATGCCCCGGTCGTGAGCAGGACAGAGACAGATCGCCCATTTAGAACTGCTCCACGACGGTCTGAAACAGTCACTTTGCGTGACTGTCGTTAGACGGGTGCGGCGCGGAACATAAAGGAGCTGCTCGGGCGATACCTTTCCCGCATGCCCAGCGCTACCGCCACGGTCGATGGCGAGACACGCATCAGTGCCATCATCGCCTGCTACTGCGAGGCTGAGTCCGTTCCGGTTATGCACCAGCGCCTGACGGCCGTATTCCGGGTCCTTGACGTCGACTGGGAGATCATCTTCGTGGACTCTGGGAGCACCGACGAGACGCCGCAAGTGCTCGCCGAGCTTGCTTCCCGCGACCGGCGCGTGACCGTTGTGCACCACACACGTGCGTTTGGATCGCAGAGCGCCTTCTCCAGCGGCATGCGACTGGCAGCCGGGGACGCGGTAGTCCTCCTGGACGGCGACCTGCAGGATCCTCCAGAGCTGATCCCCACGTTCGTGGCGCGCTGGCGTGAGGGGTATGAGGTCGTCTACGGCGAGCGCGTCGCGCGAGAGGGTCCAGCGCTCATGAACGCTGCGCGTAAGGCCTTCTATCGGATCTTCCAGCGGGTCGCCTACGTGTCCGTGCCGGTCGACGCGGGTGATTTCTCGCTGCTCGATCGTCGGGTCGTGGATGCGATCAACGCCCTGCCGGAGACCAACCGTTTCGTGCGCGGGCTGCGGGCGTTCGTCGGTTACCGGCAGATCGGCGTGCCCTACGAGCGTCCTGAGCGCGTCTTCGGACGCTCCACCAACAACTTCCTCGCCAATGTAGGCTGGGCCAAGCGTGCCATCGTCTCCTTCTCCTATGTGCCTCTTGATCTCATCGGCTGGCTCGGGCTGATCACGACTGCAGCCTCGCTTGCCGCAGTCATCGTCGAGATCGCGCTAAAGCTCGCCAGCCCACATGCAGCACCAAGCGGCTACGCCACCTTGATCGTCGTGGTGCTGTTCGTCGGCGGTGTCCAAATGATCTGCTTTAGCGTGCTTGGCTCATACATGGCGCACATGTATGAGGAGATCAAGGCGCGACCCTCCTACATCATCGATCGCGTGCTCAACCCGCCGCGCCCGCGGGACCCGTCGAGCCAAGGAGCACCCGAGCTGCAGCACGTCGAGGCGCATGTGCTAGCCGAGGAGGTTGAGGTTGTGGACAACCACAACGTCTGATCCAATGCTTGACACCGAAACACAAAGATACGCGCTACACGCTACACGCTGCGCGATCTGTGATCGTGAGGGCGATGCCACGGAGCGCTGGCCCGGGACTTTCGGCCCGGAAGCATTCAACGCTCGTGCCTTCTCGGCACGACGTCTGCCCGATCGTGTCCACTACCGGATGGTCACCTGCAACACCTGTGGCCTCGTTCGCTCGGATCCGGTCGCGAACGAGGACTTGCTCGCTGCCCTCTACGCATCGAGCAGCTTCGACTACGGTCCTGAGGTTGGATCGATCCTCGCGACCTACGCTCGCGCACTCGGTTGGCTGGAAGCGCGCGCACCGCACCGCGGGGCACTGCTCGAGATTGGCTGCGGAAATGGCTTCTTCTTGGAGCATGCGCGCGAGCTGGGATGGAAGGAGGTGCGTGGGGTCGAGCCTAGTGCCGACGCGGTGTCGAAGGCTTCACCGGAGCTCGAGGGGATGATCGTGCAGGACGTCATGCGCCTCGGACTGTTCCCCCCGGAGAGCTTCGATGCAGTGTGCCTGTTCCAGGTATTCGATCATGTGCCCGACCCCGTTGGCCTGCTCAGAGACTGTCGTAGGGCCCTGCGGAAGGGAGGACATATTATGGCCCTCAACCACAACGTCTGCGGATGGTCTGCCCGCATGCTCGGCGAGCGAAGCCCGATCGTCGATATCGAGCATACCTATCTCTACTCTCCCACGACGATGCGCGAGATCTTCGTTAAGGCAGGCTTCACTGATCCACGAGTGAGGAGCGTGCGCAACACTTGCAGCCTGTCATACCTGGTGCACCTAGCGCCGTTGCCGGCCGGGACCAAGTCGATGCTCATGCGAAGTTTGCGTAAGAGCCCGATCGGCAGCATTCCGGTGACGCTGCCGCTCGGGAACCTCTGCCTGATAGGGCGCAAGCCGGACTGAACGCGGTTGTCATGCGCGGGAACCTACTTGGCTCCCGCGCACGATCACTTACGTCTTGTAGCGTGCGGCAATTTCGTCGCGCCTACGGGTTCATCAGTTCGATCGTAAGCGCGCTGCCGCTTTTTTCGAATTTCGCGAGTAAGACTAAGGCGCTGAGCGCGAATAATTCTGCTGTGCCGCCATTAGTTTTGATTGTTGGTAAGCAGCCGATCTCTTCTTTGGTTTCGGGTGGTAATACACTTAATATCTGTGTCTCGCCAGAGCTCGATTCGGTGAACTCCTCGTGGACTGATGAGACTAATTTGTTCATGCTGGTCGGTAACACGTACGCTGCGAGGCAGCTTTTGTTCTGCACCACGATTTCGATTTTTACAGTTTTCGCGGCGTTTTCGCAGACGATCGGGATTTCTTTGAATAAGAACACTAACGCCCCGACTAAAGTACTGCCGCTGCCCGCCTCCATTAATAACGCTAACCAGAAGTGCACTTCGGCTTCTGTTACGATCGTTTCTGCTGCAGCGCCGGCGCTCGCGCATTTCGTCGACAGCGCGCTTTTGCATTTTTTTAATTCAACTTTTGCCGTGCCATTGTTGGCTGACGTGAACGACTCACTGCCTGTGCTTTCTTTGCATTTGATTTCGTTTCCGCCGACCGATAACAAGCGGCCTTCTGCTGCCTGTTCCATGGCGTCTGTTAGTGGTGCACCTGCGGTTGGTTCGGGTAAGAGTTTGGTAGTTTCCGCCCCTCCTGGTACTATGACTTCAGTGTAGTCACTTTTGTTTTCTTCCGCTTTTGGAAGTACTGTTTCGCATTTTTCGGGATTCTGGTTTTTATAATATCCGGTTTCTTTTTCTGGTTCTCTCCCGGCGGTTAATAATAGCTTCGCGCAATATAAACTTCCGGACGTTTTTGTAAGGAGCGCTTCCACTAACACCCACCGCCCGGTTAATTTGACGACTTCAGTTTCGCACTGCCCCGTGCCGTTATTAATGGTAGAGAAACTGCCGCCTTTTTTGAGGTTTTCGAAATTGCTAACTAAGTAACATCCCGATGCAGACGCCGCCGATGCCCAGAAACCACTGAGAACGAACACCGCGCCCACGAGTGTGCCTGCGATGATAATACACTTACTCATGATGCTCCTCCTTCGATCGCGTGGACCGGCCCGCGAGCCTGCATCCGATGTCGCATTGTTTATGCGACCCGAGCCGGAGTAGTGCTAGCTTTGTAGAGCTGTCACTTCACTAGTCGGGATAGCAGAAATGGCAGTCTGCGTCAAGCGATATAAAGGACTGTCTCTCAGTCACGTGAGCGGCTGCGGGAGCGGGATATGGCTCAGTAGGCCCTATCACGGTTCGGCGTCCGGCGCTTGAGTCGGCCCTCACACAACGCAACCCGTAGTCCGGCCGCTTACGGCTGGAGATGGTGCGTGGCCGCTATGGAGAGAGACGGTCGGTGCTCGCCAGATCCCTGGGGCGCACTGCTTCCTCTGCGTGAAACACGCCACTGCGGAAGAGTACGAAATTAGCAGGGGTGAGGATCACCGCAGTAGCGAGATAGACGACCTCTGTGGGGAGCCCGAGGATCTTTGGGAGCAGGGCGATGCTGATGGCGGTGAGCACGTATTGAGCAGAAACGACAGACATGTAGCGTGCGACCTGCCGGGGGAAGGATAGGGCGAACTCGTCGTCGTGGAGCCACACAAATCTGCGGTGCAGCGCAAAATTGACAATTATCGCCAGGGAGAACCCGATGGCGAGCGCGATCTCGAAGGGCAGGCCCAGCACGAGCGCTATGAGGCTTGTGGCTAGCAGGTAGACGAACGCGGTCGTGCAGCCGTTGACGGCAAAGCGCGCCACCTGCCCCAATAGACCTGAATCGGGGCTGCGCAGCCGCCCAATCTGTCGACTCGCTTTTCGTCGGTCGGTCACGTCGCGGACGACCTTACGAGATCTCACTTAGTGCACGATCACGGAACCCACTACTGGGCGGACGATCGTCTTCGGTCGAGGGTCGCAACTAAGGTGATTCGGGCCGAAATTCGCTCCAGTACTTGCGGCGGCTGCGTGGATGCCGAGTTGGAGCGATGCGCGCAGGGCGAGCTGCCCCGCTGAGACACGCACATTGACGTCTCCGACTTCCACTCGCCGGCCCGTTGATGCCCGCGGAGACGTCCGCTCCGAGACTGCAGGCCACTATTTGCAGCAAGGTCTATGCGATCAAGACGTTGGCCGCGTGCGCACTGCGATTTGCATCGCTGCGGCGCCCCACCGGAAGCTCAGCATTCACGCCATGATCCCGCAATGAGAGTAGGTAGCCGCGATCCTCCGCCAGCAAGGTGAGGGCGCGGCGGCTGTCCAGCATCGGGCCATGCCCGGGTACCACATACTCAGCATCGACCACCAGCGGGCGCAGACGCTCGAGGGTCGCCACGTACGCCTCTACGGTGTCGCCTGCGTTGAGAGCGTCGGGATCTCCACGCTCGAGAGGTAGTCGCCGGCGACGAGCACGCCCGCCCACGGCATCCATGACGGCCATCCCGTCGATGGTGTGGCCGTCGGCCTGGTGCAGCTCGAGCTCGCTGTCGCCGATGCTCGCAGCGCCCGGGCACGGGCAGCGCCTGCACCGACCCGAGCGCGAGCGGGCGCGCCCGCTCGATCAGCAGCTCTTCGTCGAACGCGCGCAGCTCCGCGCTGTGCTTCCCCCGGCGCGGCTCGCAGCCGCTCCGCGGTGCTCTCCGCGCAGCCCAGCGCGACGCCCAGGAAACGCGAGGCGCCCGAGCAGGTGATCCCAGTCGCCGTGCGTCGCCAGCAGCCCGCTGGGCGCGGGGAACCGGGCCTGCTCGAGCAGCGCGGGCAGCGCGTCGAGCTCGTCGGGCAGCACGGGCGAGTCGATCACGAACGTCTCACCGGCGCTGTCGCCGCCCTCGGCGCCCGCGACCGTGCCGCGAACGATCACGCAGTTGACCTGCAGCAGCGCGCTGGTGACGACGAGCACGTCGCGGTGCAGCGAGACGGCCCGCACGCGCGGGACGCCGTCTAGGCGACGCCGAGCAGTTTGGCGGCCTCTTTGAGGCTGGTGACCTCGGCGGTGGGCTTCTTCTGCGAGGAGTCGAGCGTCTCCTTGTTGCGGTTGACCCAGATCACGGGCACGCGCTGTTTGATGCACGGCACGACGTCGTGGTAGTGGCTGGCGGCCACGTGCACCCAGCCGCGCTTGCCGCCCATGCGCCTGGCGCACTCGGTGAAGTGGGGCGGTTCGGGCTTGTAGGAGCGCACCTGCTGGGCGGTCACGACCAGGTCGAAGTCGATCGGGATGTGGCGGCGGGTCTGCCCGAGCAGCTTGTCGTCGATGTTCGACAGCAGGCCCGAGCTTGTATTTCTTGGCCAGCTTCTGCAGCTGCGATGCTGGTCTCCTTGAACGGCTGCCAGCGCTGCACCGAGTCGGGCAGGAAGCCCGAGCGCGAGGGCTCGAGCGCCCACTCCAGGCGTTTGGCGATCTCGATCGCGGTGCGCCGCAGGACCTCCGCGTAGAGCTCGTAGGAGCCGCCCTCGATTTCGCGCGAGATCTCGTGGAACATCGGCATCAGCACGGCGCGGTCGATCTCGCACGCCGTCGCGGGCGGCCTCTTTGGCGAACGCGTCGTAGATCCCGGTCTCCCAGTCGATCAGCGTGCCGTACACGTCGAAGGTGACGAACGTAGACGTTCTTTGGGATGGGCATCGGCGCGGCATTATGCCCTGCCGGGCCCCCTCGGCGCGGCGCGCCACCCTCGAGCGGGGCTGGCTGCACGCGATCGGTCAGCGTTCCGTTAGAGTCCCGCGCCGCAATGGACCTGCTGGAGTACCAGGGCAAGCAGCTGTTCGCCCGCCACGGATTGAGGGTCTCCCAGGGCAAGCCCGTGACGAGCGTCGAGGACGCCGTGACGGCGGCGGACGAGGTCGGCTACCCGGTGGTCGTCAAGGCGCAGGTGCTGATCGGCGGACGCGGCAAGGCCGGCGGCGTCAAGCTCGCGGCCGACGAGAGCGAGGTGCGCGAGCACGCGGGCAACATCCTCGGGATGGACATCAAGGGCCACATCGTGCGCAAGCTGTGGATCGAGCACGCGTCGGACATCGCCTCCGAGTACTACGCGTCGGTGCTGCTCGACCGCTCGGCCAAGCAGCCGCTGGTGATGTTCAGCGTCGAGGGCGGCGTGGACATCGAAGAGGTCGCCGAGAAGACGCCCGAGAAGCTGATCCGCCACCACGTCGACGCGCTGGAGGGCCTCTCGCGCGGGGAGGCGGTCGAGATCGCCACCGACAGGGCGGCGCCGACGCCGACGTGATCGACGGCGTCGCCGACGCGCTGGTGGCGCTGTATGAGGTGTGGCTGGAGGAGGACGCCACGCTCGCGGAGATCAACCCGCTGATCGTCACGCCGGAGCGCGAGGTCAAGGCGCTCGACTCGAAGGTCTCGCTCGACGGCAACGCGCTGTACCGCCACCCCGAGAACCAGGGGCTGTCCGACAGCGAGAACGAAGACCCGATCGAGCGCCGCGCCAAGGAAGAGGGCGTCCAGTACGTCAAGCTCGACGGCGACATCGGCATCCTCGGCAACGGCGCCGGCCTGGTGATGTCGACGCTCGACGTGGTCGCCCAGGCGGGCGGCTCGCCGGCGAACTTCCTCGACGCGGGCGGCGGCTCGGACGCGGAGAAGATCAAGCAGGCGGTCGACCTGCTGCTCGCCAACGACGCCGTCAAGGCGGTGCTGTTCAACATCTTCGGCGGCATCACCCGCTGCGACGAGGTCGCCCGGGGGCTGATCGCGGCGTTCGAGGAGATCAAACCGTCGGTGCCGTTCGTCGTGCGCCTGGACGGCACCAACGACGTCGAGGGCCGGCGCCTGCTGCAGGAGGCGGCGCTGCCGAACGTGCACGCCGCCAAGACGATGAACGAGGCGGCCGAGAAGGTCGTCGCGCTGGCCGCCGGCCAGAGCGTGGGAGCGCCGGCCTGATGTCGGTCCTGGTCGACGAGAGCACGCGCCTGTGCGTGGCCGGCATCACCGGCCGCGAGGGCACGCTTCCACACGCTCAACAACCGCAACTACGGCACCAACGTGGTCGGCGGCGTGACGCCCGGCAAGGGCGGCCAGGACGTCGAGGGCATCCCCGTGTTCGACAGCTGGGAGCAGGCGATGGCGGAGGCGCAGCCGAACACGGCGATGATCTTCGTGCCGCCGCGCTTCGCCGCCGACTCGATCCTCGAGGCGGCCGCGGCGGGCGTCGAGCTCGTGATCGCGATCACCGAGGGCATCCCCGCGCACGACGAGCTGCGCGTCTACAACACGCTCGAGCGAGACCATCCGGACACGCGCCTGATCGGCCCCAACTGCCCGGGCATCCTCTCGCCGGGCAAGGCCAACGTGGGGATCATCCCGGCGTCGTTCTTCAAGGCGGGCAACGTCGGCGTGGTCTCGCGCTCGGGCACGCTCACCTACCAGATCGGCAACGAGATCGCCCAGGCGGGCTTCGGCTGCAGCTCGATCGTGGGCATCGGCGGCGACCCCGTGCCGGGCTCCTCGTTCGTGGACGTGCTCGAGCTGTTCGAGGCCGACGACCGAGACCGAGCTGGTCGTGCTCTCCGGCGAGATCGGCGGCTCGGCCGAGGAGGAGGCGGCCGAGTACATCGCCGAGCACATGAGCAAGCCGGTGGTCGCCTACATCGCCGGCTTCACCGCGCCGGCGGGCAAGCAGATGGGCCACGCGGGCGCGATCGTGTCCGGCAGCGCCGGCACCGCCGCGGCCAAGGCGCAGGCGCTGGAAGCGAAGGGCGTGCGCGTCGGGCGCACCCCCACCGAGACCGCGCAGATCGCCGTCGAGGTGCTCGGCGGCGCCTCCTCGCCGCCCTGAACGTCAGACCGTGCCTCGCCGCAACGGCCGGTACGCTTGGCGTCGATGGACCACGAGGTCGCGCAAGACGCTGGGCGAGCTCGAGCGCAAGCTGGCCGAGCTCGAGCGCACGCTGAACGCGATCGAGCGACGAGCAGCCGAGCGGACGCCGGCCGCGCCGTCGCAGAGCCCACCGAGCCGGCAGCCGCAGCATCGCTGGAGCAGGATCGTCGAGAGACGCTCGAGCTGCCCGCACCCGCGCCGCCGCCACCGCCACCGGGCACGCCGCCCCCATCCAGCGCACGCGCCAGCCTCGAGCGCACCTCCAGCCCGCGCCCCCTGGCCGCCGCGAGCGCCGCAGCCGCCCCGCGAGCCACCCCGCGCCCCGCAGCCGCCGAGCGCGGCGGAGCTGCTGCGCTTCCGCGATCGGCTGGAGCGGGCGGCGCGCGAGCTGACCCATGACTACGACGAGCTGCTCGGACGCCTAAGCTACGCCGCTGTGCCAACCACCACCGGACCCACGATCTCCTTCGCGCGCGGCGCGCCGTCGCTCGACATCGTCGACGTGGACGGCCTGCGCGACGCCGCCGTGCGCGCCTTCGAGAGCGACCCGGCGGGCACGACCGCGTACGGCACCGTCGGTCGGCTACCCGCGCCTGCGCAGCTGGATCGCGGACCGCCACGGCGTGGAGCCCGAGCGCGTGCTGGTGACCAACGGCTCGATGCAGGCGGACGCGTTCCTGTTCGAGCAGCTCGTGCGCGCGGGCGACGAGGTGATCGTGGAGCGCCCCACGTACGACCGCACGCTGCTGTCGCTGCGCGAGCGCGGGGCGCGCGTGCACGCGGTGGAGCTGCAGCCCGACGGCATCGACACGGACGCGCTGGCGGAGCTGCTGACGGGCAGCGGCGCCGGTGCAGCCGACGCTCGCGCACATCATCCCCAACTTCCAGAACCCCGCCGGCTACACGCTGTCGCTGCGAGAAGCGCAGGCGGCTGCTGGAGCTGGCGGCGGACCACGGCTTCATGGTGTTCGAGGACGACCCCTACGTGGAGCTGCGCTTCAGCGGCGAGACGCTGCCGACGATGCTGTCGATGGACCCCGAGCGCGTGGTGTACGCGTCGTCGTTCTCCAAGACCGTCTGCCCGGGCATCCGCGTCGGCTACCTCGTCGGCCCACCGGACCTGATCGCGGCGATCGCCCAGCTCGCGACCAACACGTACATCTCGCCGAACATGGTCGCGCAGTCGATCGTGTACGAGTTCTGCGCCTCGGGCGCGATCGAGCGCTCGATCGAGACCGTCAAGGCCGCGCTCGCCGAGCGCGCGCAGACGCTCGGCGAACGCGCTGCGCAGCGAGCTGGCGGAGGCCGAGTTCGTGGCGCCGCAGGGCGGCTACTTCATGTGGGTGACGCTGCCCGAGGGCACCGACGTGGACGCCCTCTACCAGGCGGCCGCCGAGCGCGGCGTGGCGTTCGTGAAGGGCACCGACTTCCTGCTGGAGGGCGGCGAGAACACGCTGCGCCTGGCCTACTCGGGCGTGACGCCCGAGCAGATCGACACGGGCGTCGCGCGCCTCGCCGAGGCCTACCGCTCGCTTACTAGCGCCCGTAGCGCTGCCCGAGCACCAGCTGCTCGGGCAGCGCGGTGCGCGGCGGCGGCGAGGGGTCGGCGATCACCGACACCGTCTCGGCGACGCTTGCGGTCAGCCCAACGCGCCGGCCGTCGCCGGTCTGCAGCTCCACGTGCTCGGGTCCGCGCTCGGCGATCACGGCCTCCAGCCCGGGCTCGATGCCGGAGGCCTTCAGGTAGTGCAGCAGATCCTCGGCCTCGTTCTCGAAGCGCAGCACGCGCACGGTGGCGCCGACCTCGACGTCGGCGAGCGGCACGCCGGCGAGGCGCGCGCCGGCGACGATCGGGTGGCCGTGCGGGCAGGTCTTGGCGTCGCCGATGGCGGCGAGCATGCGCTCCTCGAGCACCGGCGACATCGCGTGCTCGAGGCGCTCGGCCTCCTCGTGGACCTCGTCCCAGGGCACGCCCAGAACGTCGGTGAGGAAGCGCTCGATCAGGCGGTGGCGGCGCACGATGCCCTCGGCGTGCTGCGGCGCCGCTGGCGGTGAAGGCGATCGCGCGGTCTGCGCCGCGCGTGATGTAGCCGTCGCGCTCGAGGCGCCCGATCATCTCGTGGACGGTGGGCGCCGAGAGCTGCATCGCGCGGGCGACGTTCGCGCCGGTCATCGGCAGCCCCGCCTCCTGCAGCCAGAACAGGATCTGCAGGTACTCCTCCTCGGCGACGGTCGCCGTGCTGTGGCTCTCCTCGCTCTCACGACGGAGCTAGACGACGCTCTGCGCGGCCGGCGCTCAGCTGACAGCTGATCGAACGTGCACTCGCGCGGCGGCTTGTCCTCGCGCCAGCGGCGCAGCTTGGCGCCGTGGCGGATGCGCCCGGCGGAGACGTGGTCGAAGTCGATCTCGACGACCAGCTCGGGGCGCAGCGCGACCCACTCGAGATCCTTGCCGGCGCTCCAGCGGCTGGGGTCGGCGGAGCCGCGCTCGCCGGTCTCGTACGGCGCGAGGAAGCCGACGAGCCGCTTCTTCTCGGCGGCGCTGAGCCCGGAGCAGTGCCCGACGACGCGCAGCTCGGCGCCGTCGTAGAGGCCGAGGATCAGCGCGCCGACGGTGTCGGGCTCCTTGCCGGGGCGCCAGCCGACGACGCACGGCGTCGATCGTGCGCACGCGCTTGACCTTGACCATGCCCTTGCGCTCGCCGGGCAGGTAGGGCGCCGAGCGCTCCTTGGCGATCGCGCCCTCGGCGTGCTGGAGCCACTGCTGCGGCCTCGCTCGGCGCTGGCGACGGTCGGCATCAGCTCGACTGGGCGCGCCGTGAAAGCCTCGCCGCCGCCAGCCCTTGCCGACGAGCAGCTGCTCGAGCGCGGCGCGGCGCTCGGCGAAGGGCAGCTCGAGCAGCGAGTCGTCCTCGCGCGCGAGCAGGTCGAAGGCGACGTACACGGCGGGCGTCTCGACGGCGAGGCGCTCGATGCGCGAGACGGCCGGGTGGATGCGCTGGCCGAGCGCGTCGAAGTCCTCGCGCCCGTCGGCGTCGCGCACGACGATCTCGCCGTCGAGCACGTAGCGCCCGGCGGGAAACTGAGCTCGGGGAAGTAGCGCCCGAGCGGCTTGCCGTTGCGCGACTGCAGGAACACCTCGTCGCCGTCGACGAACGCCAGGCAGCGAAAGCCGTCGAGCTTGATCTCGTACACGTACTCATCGCCGGTGGGTAGCTCCTTGCGCGAGAGCGCCAGCTGCGGCTTGAGCGGGGGCTGCAACGGCAGGCGTCACTCGGCCTCCGGCTGGCTGGAGCGCGCGCGGCTGGGCTGCACGCGCGGCGGCTCGCCCTTCTGCTTGCGAAAGTGCGGCGGCCAGGGCGCGTCGCCGAGGCCCTCGCGCTCGTCGCGGGCGGCGAGCTCGAGCAGGCCGTCGAGGCGACCGGGGTGCTCGTCGATGCTCAGCGGAGGGGTCGCCGCGCTCGCGCAGGCGCGCGGGCACGGTCTTGAGCGTCAGCTCGGCGGGCTCGACGTCTGGCACCTCGTCCCACTCGAGCGGACAGGACACGCGCGCGTCGGGGACGGCGCGGACGGAGTAGGCGGAGGCGACGGTGCGGTCGCGGGCGTTCTGGTTGTAGTCGATGAACACGCCCTCGCGTTCCTCCTTCCACCAGCGGCTGGTGGCGCGGCCGGGCATGCGCCGCTCGACCTCGCGCGCGAGCGCGAGCGCGGCGCGGCGGACTTCTTCGAAGCTCTCGTGTGGCTCGATGCGCACGTAGATGTGCATGCCGCGCGAGCCGGAGGTCTTGGGGAAGCCGCGCAGGCCGTGCTCGTCGAGCACGTCGCGCACGCCGAGCGCAACCTCGCGCACCTCCGAGAAGGGCACGCCGGGGCCGGGGTCGAGGTCGACGCGCAGCTCGTCGGGATGGTCGAGGTCGCTGCGGCGCACGGGCCAGGGGTTCCAGTCGATCACGCCGAGGTTGACGCCCCAGACGAGGTGCGCGGCGTCGTTGGGACGAGCTCGCGCGCGTGGCGCCCGCTGGGGAAGGTGACGGTGGCGGTCTGCAGCCACTCGGGCGCGCTGTCGGGCACGCGCTTCTGGAAGAACGGCTCGCCGCCGACGCCGTCGACCCAGCGCTTGAGCACGGTCGGCCGCTCGCGCAGGTGGCGCACGACGGCGGTCTGCGCACTCGAGGTAGTAGTTGACGAGATCGATCTTGGTCAGACGGACGTCGGGGAAGAACGGCTTGTCGGGATTGCTGACGCGCACCTCGCGCCCGCACACCTCCACGACGACAGGCTGACTTTTCGCGGCGGCCATTGCTGGAAGGATGCCCGATCGTGACCAGCCGCACCGACCGCCCGCCTGTAGCCGTGCCTGCGTGGAGCGACCGCCCACCGGCAGCCGCCCCGACGCGTACCACCCGACCGCCCGTCGCCGGCGCTTCGTGGCGCGGAGCGCACGGCGTTGGCATCTCGCAGGTAGTGCTCGTCGCGTGTGCGGCGTTCGGTCCGCGTCTGTCGGCCGGCGTGGTGACAAGCGCAATCGCCCGCGGCCTTCAGGATGGCGGCCTGCCCGAGCCCGATGCTTGCCCGCTGCCGGGCCCGAGCGCCGCGGCCGGCCCCGGCGGGAGCTACGGCACGATCAGCGGTGCCGGCCTCGGCACGGGCGGCGGCGGGGAGGACGTGCGGGAGCTACTCGACGCGCTGGGCTTCGACGTGCGCATGCGCGCCGCGCGGGCGGTCGTCATAGGAGCGCGGCGACTGGAGGAGCGCACGCTCGCGGGCAGCGTGACGTTCGAGATCGCCACGCGCGCCCGCCAAAGCGGGATACCGGCTTACGCGGTGACCGGCGAGGACGCGCTGGAGCTGTTCAACGCGCGCATCCTCGACCTCCAGCTCGTGCTCCAGGCCGCCAGCGGCGAGACACTCGCGGCGGCGGGCCGCATGCTGGCGGGCGTCGTTTGAGCAGCCACGAACCTTGAAACCCACCGCTCGGTGATCACGCGGCGAGTGCGCGCGCCAGCCCATACACCAGGCGAACGGCATCAAGGACGGTGTTGTAGTCGAGGTTCGCGGGGACATCGCTTGGCAGGTGATAGTTGGCGGGGCTGAGCCAGTCGGTGACGGAGACGAGCGTCGCGATCGGGTAGCCGGCGCGGCTGGGGATGACGCTGTCGGTCGAGGCGCGCGCGCGAAAGCCGCGCCGCAGTGGGATCTCCAGCCGCTGCGCGCGGTCGTCGAGCAGCTCGCGCAGCCACGGGCCGGCGTAGTCCTCCATCCACACCGGCCCCTCCCCCTCGAGCATCACCAGATGCGGCGAGCCAACGGTGTCGAGGTTGACGAAGCACGTCGTCTCGGGCGCCAGCTCGTGACGATGGCGGGCGAGGAACGCGCGCACGCCGTCCTGGAGCGTCTCCTCGGCGCCGCAGGAGACGAGCAGCACGCGTAGGCCTGGCGGCGGCTGGCGGTGCAGAAGCTCGGCGAGCGCGACTAGCGAAGCTGCGCCGGAGAGGTTGTCGTTGGCACCGGCGACGGTCTGACTGCGCCACACGTCGGCCACGATCGCGGTACCGAGGGCGCCGATCGCCAAGCCGGCATGGGCGCCCCGGCGCCGCCCGCGGGCCGCCGCAGCGATCGTGCACAGCGGGCCTGCGAGCCCGATCCACCACTGCGGTAGCGGTGATTTGATCCGCTCGAACAGACGCGGCACGCGCTCGTACAACCTCCGCTGCAGCGTCTGGTCGAACAGAAATCCGGTCTGGGGGGCGTCGTGGTGGGCGAGCACGACGAGCGTGTCGCGGGCATCCCGCTGCCCGACGCGCGCGACCACATTGACGGTGCTGCGCCTGCGCCGCACCGCGCGGCGGAGGATGCGTGGCCCGTTCTGCGCCTCGTCGACGATGCCGGCGAGCGTCGCCGCGGCGAGCAGCGCGCCGCGCACGCGCCGGCCGCTGAGCACAAGCGCGGCGCCGAGCACGCCGAGCAGGCCGAGCCCGGTGGCGGTCGGCGGGAAGATCCCCCACGACGGCTCGTCCTCGAGCGCCACACGCACGCCGTCGATCGCGCGTAGCCGCTCGGCCAGCCACTCGGCGGCCTGCCGCTCGCCAGGCGAGCAGGGCGTGCGATCGAGCGGAGCGAGCGTCTCGACGACCTCGCGCAGGACGTCGTCGAGCGACCGGCGGTCAAGCTCGGCAGCATCGCTACTCAGACGAGGCACGCTGCTCACCCGACGCATTCTCGCTTACGGCGATCGTCATAGGAAGCACTGTCCCTCACCTCGATACGTGGGCACCTGATCGACGATGTGCTCACCTTCGAGCAGGTACAGGCTGGCGAAGCGCTCGCACAGCTCGCCTGCCTTGGCGTGGCGCATGTAGACGCGATCGCCGATCGACAGCGCATCGGCGGCGGCGCCCAGCAGCGGCGTCTGCACCTCGCCGGCGCCCTCGAGGCGCTCGAGCGCTAGCCCACTCGGGAGGTGCGGCCGCGGCAGTCGCGCGGCGTCGGCGGGGCCCGACGCGAGGTAGCCGCCGCCGAGCGCGGTCACGACGCCGCGGCCGGGCCGCCGTACGACAGGCAGCGCGAACATCGCCGCCGGGCGCGGCGTGAACGCGCGGTAGTCGTCGAACAGCGCCGGCCCGTACAGGCCCGAGCCCGCGGTCACCTCTGTGACTGCGGGCTCGGCGGCGGTGCGCTCGAGGCTGCCGGTGCCGCCGCCGTTGACGAGCTCCAGGGCGCCGCCAACCGACGCGAGGACGTTCTCGACCGCAGCCACGATCGCGCCGCGACGCGCGGCGAGCTCGCGTGCGGAGCGCGCCTGCATGGCGCGGATGGCGAGACCGCGCAGGCGGGGACCGATGCCGTGCCCACCCGGCGAGTCGCCGAGCCCGGCGATCTGCGCCTCGTAGGCCATGATCCCCACCAGCCGCACGCCGTCGCGCGCGAGGATCGCGCGGGCGAGCGTGGCGGCCTGCTCGGGGGTGCGTACGGGTGAGCGCTTGACGCCGACGCGCAGCCGTCCGCCGAGGATCGGCCAGGCGCTGTCGATGTCGATGCACACCCGCACCGGCGCTTCGCGGGTGGCGCGCGTGGCGCGCTCGATCAGCTCGAGCTGCTCGACGCAATCGACCATCACCGTCACCCGCTCTCGTGGCGTCCCGCCGACCAGCGCCTGCAGCGCGTCGCTGTCGGCTGTTGGATACGCGACGAGTAGGTCCTGTGCACCGTGGCCGGCGAGCCACAGCGCCTCCGGCAACGTGAACGCGAGCGTGCCTTGAAAGCCGTCGCGCGCGAGCACGCGCTCCTGTAGCACGCGGCAGCGGACAGACTTGCTCGCGAGCCGGATCGGCTTGGCGCCGGCTCGCCGTTCGAGGTCGGCGGCGTTGGCCCACAGCGCATCGAGGTCGACAAGCGCGAACGGTGCCTGCAGGCCGGCGGTAGCACGCTCCAGGCGCGCGTACGCGGCGTCAGCCATCCGCCGGTCCGAGCACCCGGTCGGTCCAGCCGTTGGCGAAGCGCCCTTTGGGATCGAGCTTGGTGCGTACCGCCTGGAAACGATCCCAGTCGGGGTAGCGCGGGCGCAGCGTGTCGGCGCTCTGGAAGTGGCGCTTGCCCCAGTGCGGCCGGCCGCCGAGCTCGTCCATGATCGCCTCGACCGCGCGGAAGTACGGCTGCCAGGCCATCCCCCTGTACATGTGCACCGCCACGAAGCCGCTGTCACGCCCGCCGGCGGTGCTGAGAAAGGCATCATCAGGCGCGACGGCCCTGACCTCGATCGGAAACGGCACGGCGAAGCCGCGCTGCTCGATCACATCCAGTACGCGCCTGACGGCCTGCGCCGTGTGCTCGCGCGGCATCGCGTACTCCATCTCGGTGAAGCGCACGAGGCGCTGGCTGGTGAAGATCGCGGCGGAGCGCCCCACACGCTCGGAGTGGCCAACCAGCCGCGTGGCGAGCCGGTTGAGCTGCGGGATACCGCTCGGGAAGCGGCGGCCGGCGCGGCAGAAGAGCTCGAACACGCGGTTGGTGAGGAGCACATCGTTGGCGTATGCAGCTACCCGTCCGCGGGGACGCGGCGGCCGCTCGGTGCGGTTGTTGGCGCGGGTAAGCGCGGTGTGGGCGTGCGGGAAGACGTAGAACTCGAAGTGGTCGTTGGCGAGCGCCAGCTCGCCGAAGCGCTCGAGCGTCTCTTCCAGCGGCGCCGGCGCGTCGACCCCGTGCAGCGTGAACGCGGGCACGCAGCGGAGCGTCACCTCGGCGATCACCCCGAGCGCGCCAAGCCCGACGCGAGCCGCGCGGAAGGTCTCGGGGTCGCGCTCGCGCGAGCACTCGAGCGCGGCGCCGTCGGCGAGCACCAGCGTCAGCGCGTCCACCTGGCTAGAGAGGTTGCGCAGGCGGGCGCCGGTTCCGTGGGTGGCGGTTGAGATCGCGCCGGCGATCGTCTGCGCGTCGACATCGCCGAGGTTCTCCAGCGCCAGGCCGTGCGCGTCGAGCCGGCGGTTGAGCTCACGGATCGTAATGCCGGCCTGCACGCGCACGAGACCAGAG
The DNA here is from genome assembly GCA_963735615.1 of uncultured Solirubrobacteraceae bacterium. Classification (GTDB taxonomy): domain Bacteria; phylum Actinomycetota; class Thermoleophilia; order Solirubrobacterales; family Solirubrobacteraceae; genus Palsa-744. Next base: position 61,203 of record CAVTLO010000003.1, on the reverse strand, counting down.
CTGCGATCGACATCGAGGACGCCCGCGAGGCGGTCGAGCTTCAGCATCAGCCCATCGGTGCACGCGATATCGCTGAAGGAGTGTCCGCTCCCCGTCACGCGCACGCGCCGCGCCGCGCGCTCAGCGCGCTCGAGCGCCGCGCAGATCTCCTCGATCGACCCCGGCCGAGCGGCCGCGGCGGGCGCGCAGCGCTCGTCGCCAGTCCAGTTGCGCCATGCGGTGGCGCGCTCATGCGGATCAGTAGGCTCGCGCATCAGATGACCGAGCCCGAGCCTACTCCGAGCCCGGGCGCTCGCGCCTCGCGTGCGCGCTCGCTGCCCGCCCCCGGCGCGAAGCGGGCGACGGTCATCGGCGCCGGCTCGTTCGGGACGGCGCTCGCGGTGCTGCTGGCGCGCGGCGGCTTGCGCACGACGCTGCAGACGCGCACCGCCGAGCAGGCGACGACAATCGAGCGGGAGCGCGAGAACCGGCAGTATCTACCAGCGGTCGAGCTGCCGCCACAGCTGCGCATCGAGCCCGCCTCCGCGGGCGTCGCGCGCGCGGACTACGTGTTTCTGGCTGTGCCGTCGAGCGGTCTCGGTGAGGTGATAGAGCGCCTCGGCGCGACTGGCCTCGGCCGGCGCACAGCGGTCGTGTCGGTCGCCAAGGGGCTCGTTCCGCCGCAGGGGCTGCCGCCCACGAGCGTCCTCGCCGCACACTTCGGCCCGGAGCGGGTCGCGTGCATCGGCGGCCCCGCACACGCGCAGGAGATGGTGCACGCGGGCGCCGGGCTCGTGGCGGCTTGCGCGGAGGAGGAGCTCGCGCGCTCACTCGCGCAGGTGTTCACGCGCGCTGGCGTCGTCTGTGAGCTCTCAAACGACCCCGTCGGCGTCGAGCTCGCGGGCGCTGCCAAGAACGCAGCCGCGCTCGCCGCCGGCGCCACCGAGGCCCAGGGTCTGAACGCCGCCGGCGCGGCCGCTGGGCACATCTTCGCGGAGGTGTGGCGCTACGCCGAGACGCTCGGCGCGCGGCCGGAGTCGATGATCGGCCTGGCAGGCGCCGGCGACCTGGTGGCGACCGCGCTCGCGCGCGAGAGCCGCAACCGCCGCGCGGGCGAGCTGCTCGCCGCCGGCGTGCCCGCCGCGGAGATTCCCACGCGGGTCGGCCAGGCGGTCGAGGCGCTGGAGTCGGTGCCGCTGCTGGCGCGCGCGCTGGAGTCAGCCGGCGTCGGCGCGCCGGTCACGAGCGCCCTTGGGCGCCTGATCGCCGGCGAGCTCCCGCTCGACGACTGGGTCGCGCTCGTACGCGCAACCGTGCCGCCGCCGGCACGCTGGCGCAGACGGCCGACGCCCGGCTTCTGGCGGCGCGCGTGGCGGCGGCTGTCGGGGCGCTAGGCGGGCGCCGACCAGGGTGATCCGCCGTCCGGCGATTCCCTCCACGCGCACCCCGTATATCTATAGTATTTATGACGTAGATACCATAGAGCACGCTCGACGCAAGAGGAGAAACATGCCATCGCCACCACGAGCACGTCCCGGGGAAGTCGATCCGACCAAAGGCCTGTCGCTCGACCCTGACGTATTCCTCGAACAGCAGGCCAGACGCGAAAAGGTCCTGAAGATGCAAGACCAAATCCGGCCAGGCCGCACCACGCCGATCGCGATCCGCTTCGACCAGTTCACGCTCACGCGCCTGAAGGCGCTGGCGGCGCTGCGCAACACCGGCTACCAGACGCTGCTGAAGGAGTTCGTCGTCGAGCGGCTTTATGAGGAGGAGAAACGCGAAGGCATCATCTGAGCTCGGCGCTGCCAGCGGACGACAGAAACGTCTGCCCGCAATCGCTCGGAAAATCAGGCGGTTCTTGTTAGTTTCACTCACGTGAGCGAAGCTAGCGTCTCGTCCGCGCAGGCCGTCACCGAAACGGCCCTCAGCCGCATCGGCCTCGGCTCGTGGGTGTTCGGCCGCGTCGCCTGGGCGCCGCAGGACGACGAGGACTCGGTCGCCGCCATCCTGCGCGCGGTGGAGCGAGGGGTGAACTGGATCGACACGGGAGCCGTCTACGGCGGTGGCCACGCCGAGCGGATCGTCGGGCGCGCGCTGGCCCAGCTCTCCCCGCGGGAACGTCCGCTGGTGTTCACCAAGACCGGCGTTCGCATCGACGCGGCCGGCGACACGTATAGAGACCTCAGCCCAGAGTCGGTACGCGAGGAGTGCGAGGCGTCGCTGCGGCGCCTGGGCGTGGAGCGGATCGACCTGTACCAGCTGCACTGGCCGGTCGCCGACCACGCGGTCGTGGAAGCCGCCTGGGAGACGCTCGGTGAGCTCCAGCGCGAGGGCAAGATCCGCTGGGCGGGAGTGAGCAACTTCGATCTCGAGCTGATGCGCCGCTGCGCCGCGCAGCGAGGGATCGAATCGGTGCAGCCACCGCTGTCGCTGGTGCACCGCGACGCCGCCGCAGACGTAATTCCCTGGGCCGCCTGCGAAGGCGCGTTGGCGATCGTCTACAGCCCGCTCGGGTCGGGCCTGCTCACCGGGCGTTTCTCGCTCGAGCGCCTGCAGGCACTGCCGCCGGAGGACTGGCGCCGGCGCCGGCCTCCGTTTCAGGCTCCGCAGCTGCAGCGCACGCTCGATCTGGTGGAGCGCCTGCGCCCGCTGGCCGGCGAGCTGGGGGTCTCGATCTCAGAGCTAGCGATCGCGTGGACGCTCGCTTGGCCGGGTGTGAGCGGGGCGATCGCGGGAGCGCGCAGCCCCGCACAGCTGGACGAGTGGATCGGGGCGGCTGAGCTGCGCCTCGACGAGCAGGCCCTGAACGCCGTCTCGGAGGCGCTCGTGCAGACGCAGGCCGGCTCGGGGCCCACGCGTCCGCCGACTCAGGTCGCCTGCACCGCGCGCCCGTAGCTCGGGTCGTCCACCGTGCCGGCCGCCGGCGGGCGTAGGTAGGTCGCGCGACGAAAGCTCATCGAGTCGCGCAGGCTGATCCGCCGGTCGACCGCCTCAGGCGACGGCCATGGCCGTCGCAGCAGTCCCCCCGCCTGCCGCCAACCGGCGAGCCGACCGCGAAGCGCGGCAGTGTCGCGAGAGAGGACCAGGTCGCCCGCCACCACGATCGCCTCCGTCAGCAGCGCTCTGGGAGCTGCCCGCGTGCGCAGCACGCCGTAGCGCCGCAGGTTGTAGGCCCGCGCGTGGCCGCTGTTGTACCGCTGGCGGCGCGAGCGGTGGCCCCATGTGGCGGAGCCCAGGTGCACAGCGACCGCGTCCAGCGCCGCCGTCGTTTCCCAGCCGGCGACGCGCAGGCGCAGCCCGAGGTCGAAGTCCTCCTGGTAGGCGAGGATCGACTCGTCCTCGCCACCCATCTCGTTCCACGCTACGCGCCGGAAGGCCGCGATGGTGCCATCGGGCCCGGTGAGCAGCGGTCCCACTTCGCTTCGTGCGCGCTCGGGGGCCATGCCCTTGAAGCGGGGAAAGGCCGCCAGCGTGCAGTCAGCGACGAGTCCCACGCTGTCGATCTGTCGTTCGCCTGGACGCAACAGCAGCGGCGCCACCGAACCGAGCCGCGGGCGACCAGCAAAGGGCGCCGTGAGACGCTCGAGGAAGTCGGGCCGCAGTTCGACGTCGTTGTTCATCATCACCACGATCTCGCTGTCTCCCGCGGCGACGGACGCGTTGCAGGACTCTGCACACGTCATGTTGCGCTCGAGCCTGATGACCTTGACCTCGGGGAACCCGCTGCGCGCGCGCTGCGCGGTGCCCTGATCGCAGCCGTTGTCGCACAGCACCACCTTGTGCTCGATCGTCTGGCGACGTAGGTGCTCGAGGGTGGTGCGTGTGAACTCCCAACCCCTGTAGGCCACGATCGCGACGTCGACGCTGAGCTCGGGGACCCTAGGCATGGCTGAGCTCATTTGTGGCCCATGTCCCCACGCCACGCCGATCCTGGGTGGCAACCCATAGCGCCCGCGTGATCGAGGCCGCCAGCGCCGTCGCCGTCAGGCCGTTTGCCTCGTATAGGTAGGGCAGCCTCCCGGTGACCCGTGGCATCTCCTCGACCGCCCGTCGCAGCAGTCGGCAGCCGAGGCCGTGTTCGGCGATCACCTCGGCGGCGAGCGACCCCAGCCCGCCGGTTCGGTAGTGCGACTCGACCGTCACCGCCAGCGACAGCTCCCGCAGCAACTCGCGGAGCTCGTCGATGGGTGCGGGCTGCACGCTGGAGATGACCGCCACCGTAGCCTCGACACCGCGTTTGGCGAGCAACTCGCGCGCGCGCACGGCCTCACCCGCAACGCTTCCCATGGCGAGGATGGCGACGTCTTGGCCCTCGCCGATCAGCGCCAGGCGCCCCAGCTCGAAACGGCCGTCCAGGCCGGGGACGCTGACAGCAGACTTGCCGATTCGCAGGTACACCGGCCCGTCGATCGCTGAGCAGGCGTGCACGATGGCGGTCGCCTGGGCGGGATCGGCTGGGGCGAGGATCGTCATCTCGGGCTGGGCGCGCATCACGGCTACGTCCTCCAGCGTGTAATGGGTGACGCCGTTGAACTCGTAGTCGAGGCCCGCGCCGACGCCGACAATCCGGACCGGCAAGGAGTGCAGCAGTGGGCCATTGCGGATGAACTCGTACGGGCGCAGTGAGGCGAACGTCCCGATCGAGTAGACGAACGGCACCAGCCCAGCCTCCGCCAATCCCGTGGCAAGACCCATCATCGCCTGCTCGGCCACGCCGACGTTGACGAAACGATCGGGGAAGCGCTCGATGAACGGCTCGAGCACGCTGAAGCCGATGTCGCCGGTGAGGAGCATCACCCGCGGATCCTCTTCGGCCACCTCCACCAGCGCACGGGCGAAGGCGTTTCTCACGACGACGCACCTGCGACTGGCTGGGGCTCAGCTGCGTGACCCTCGAGCTCGCCGAGCGCACGTTCGTACTGCTGCTCGGACATCGAGTGGTAGTGCCACGGGATCGAGCTTTCCATAAAGGACACCCCCTTGCCGAAGGTCGTGCGGGCGAGCAGGACGTGGGGCGCCCCTACCACCTCCAGCCCATCGAGAACATCGCTCAGTTGCTCGACGTCGTGCCCGTCGACATCGTGGACATCCCACCCAAACGCGCGCCACCGCGCGGACAGCGGCGCGAGGTCGAGTACGTCGCGCGTGTAGCCGAGCGCCTGCTGACCATTGACGTCGACCAGCGCAATCACGTTTCCCAGGCGGTGGTGGGCAGCGAACATCACCGCCTCCCACACCGAGCCCTCATTGCACTCGGCGTCGCTCAGCAGCGCGAACGCCCGGCGGGCGGAGCTCTGGATCCGGGCGGCGAGCGCCGCCCCAACCGCGTAGGACAGCCCCTGCCCCAGCGACCCGGTGGAGAAGTCAACGCCGGGCACCACGTGCTCGGGATGTGTCGCGACGGCGCTGCCGTCCACGCAGAAGCTCTCGAGTTCCTCACCGCTCAGGCGGTTGGTCGCGTACAGGGCGGCATAGAGCGCGAGCGCGGCATGACCCTTCGAGAGCACGAAACGATCGCGCTCGGGGTCGCCTACATCAGGCACGTTCATCGCGCCGCCGAACAGCACTGCCAGCAGATCCGCGACAGAGAGACCGGAGCCGATGTGCCCGGCGCCCGCCCGCCAGGACTGCTCCAACACGATCCGCCTGATCTGCCTGCTGAGAAGATCGGGGGATGTGCCCGCGCCAGGATTTGACTCGGGGACCAGGTCGGGAGCTCCGTTAGTGAGGGCAGCCGTCATTGCGCGAGCCAAGTTACGCGAACGGCTTTTAGAAGACCCACTCTGCGAGCTCGGGGACACGGTCGGCTGCTGAAGATGCCGTCGTCAACGGCGGCGTTCACATGCCAGGACAGCAGGCGAACGCCGCCTGTTTACAGGGCGGAGTGAAAGACCCGGACGGTCGGGCATTCACCCTGCGACGGCGGTGGACGGGACCACTTGAGGATCGTTGCATCGTTTCCCACTGTTGGGACCGATCGTCTGTCGAGCTGCAATAGCGATAGCTCAACGCATGTCTCCGACTGCTTGCCAAAGAAAACCGCTCACCTTACGATGGGGCTATGGCAAATGGTCAAGCGACAGTCTCACGCCCGCTCGCAAGCATCGACTGGTGGCACCAGATCGAGTTGCCCGACGGCTCCGTCACACCTGGGCCCGATCGCTCCGCCGAGAAGCTCGCATGGTTGCATCTGCCGGATCTCACGGGCAAGACAGTGCTAGACGTGGGCGCCTTCGACGGGTACTTCTCCTTTGCGGCGGAGCGCCTCGGCGCGGCGCGAGTGGTCGCTGTGGACACATACGCGTGGCGTCGACCGGGAGGCAAGGATGGCTTCGAATATGCCAGAGATGCCCTGGGATCGAGCGTCGAAGACCTCGAGCTGGAGGTGCTGGATATCTCGCCCGAGACCGTCGGTAGGTTCGATGTGGTGCTGTTCCTGGGGGTCCTGTACCACATGCGCCATCCGTTCTTGGCACTCGAAAGAGTGGCTGACGTCACAACGGATCTGCTTGTCGTGGAGACTCTCCTTGACATGACCTTTCTTCGCTCTCCCGCTGCGGCGTTCTATCCGTGGAAGCTGTTCCGCGACGACACTAACTGGTGGGGTCCGAACCGCGCCGCGGTCCTGGGCATGCTGCATAGCGTCGGCTTTGAGCGCGTCGTGCCGTACCCCGTCAAGCGTTTCAGCGCCGCCAGACTGCGAGACCTACCGGCTCACGCGAAGATGGATGCGGGTCTCGTATCCTCCACGCCCTGGAGGTCGCGACCGCGACTGGTGAGAGATTTCGCGCGTAGCGCTCTGACCCAGAACCGCCTGGTGGCACACGGCTACAGATGAGGGCCTCAGCTGCTGCCTCGAGGAGCGCGAGGTCGTCAGGATGCCATCAGCGTGCTGATCACCGCTTCGTACACACCCGGACCGTGGCCGGCCTCGCACACGCGCACGTTCGCGTGGCCGGCGAGCGCCTCGCGCATCGAGGGGTCGCGCTCTAGCGCGTTTGCCACCAGCCAGAAGACGTCGACCTCGCTGGCACACGCGAGGTCCTCGCGCGAGTCGCCGACCGCGAACGTCTCAGCTCGCTCGTATCCGCGCGCGCGACGGTGGACAGCGACAGCGGCGGCCTTCGAGGCCCCGACGGGCACGAGGTGGTAGCCGCGCACGTGCGGCAGCGCTGCGAGCGCCTGCGAGCGCCGGTTGACGACGCCGTTGTCCACCAGCCGCAGGTTCTCGTGGCCGTTCTCTTTGAGCACGCGATCGACCTCCACCGCGTCCACCAAGCCGCGGAACAGGTGTGAGACCTCGCGCTGGACGTGCCACGGCTCGTGGTACTCCAGGCTCCCAGCGTAGCGCTCGAGCAGCAGCGCCGGCGCGCCAGAGCGCTCGATTTGCTCGGCGATCGTCAGCTCGCCCGGCAGCAGCTCGCCGGTCAGCCAGTGCTCCTCGCCGTCGAGCACGACGCACGCGCCCGCCTCGTAGATGAACGAGGACTGCCCGAGCAGCCGCGCGTCCTCCCGCACCTGCACGCTGCGACGGCCCGACATCAACACGACCTCCACGCCCGCGCGCAGGCACGCCTGCACCGCGCGTACGCCCTCGAGCGTCACCTTCCCCTCGCCGTCGTGCAACAGCGACCCGCCGCGTCCAAGCAGCGTGCTGTCGAGATCGAGGTACAGGCAACGGGTCGATCGGGCGCCGCCCCTCCCGCCGCCGGTACCGTCCATCGCAGCGCCCACCTGGCCAATCACGCGACCGTCACGCTCGCCAGCGACGGGCGCTCGACCGGCGCCGACGCGACGCCAGCCTCGGCCGCTCCGCCGACGCCCGCCCCGCGACCGTCCACGTCGAGGAGCCGCCGCTCTTGCTCCAGGCGCCGGGCGATCGTCGCGAGCACCGTCAGCGCCATCGGCTCGAGCGCCGACAGCGGCTGGTGGCGGTTGCGGTGCTCGTCGAGGTCCACCTGGGCGATCCCCTGCAGTCCCAGCTTGCGCCAGACGTCGATCAGCATCGCGATCTCGACGCCGTAGCCGGTCGCGAACGGCAGCCCTTCGAGCAGCTCGCGCCGCGCCGCCACCTCGCCGGCCAGCGGCTGGCGCACGCCCGCGAGCTCGGGATAGAACAGCGCGAGCGCGGGCCGCGCCGTCAGGTGGTTCACGCGCCCGCCGCCCTCGCCTGCCCGCTCGATGCCCCGCTCGCCGATGTCCCGTTGGCCGACGCCCCCTCCGCCGATGCCCCGTTCGCCGTCAGACAAGCCGGCCTGGGCCAGCGGCCGGCGATAGAACGCCTTCACGAACGACACCGCCGGCTCGTACACGAGCGGTCCGAGCAGCCCGGTGGCGAAGTGCGCGGAGAAGTCCTCGGTGTCGGCGTCCAGGAAGCACACGAGCTCGCCGTCGAGCACCGACAGCGCGCGCCACATCGCGTCGCCCTTGCCCAGCACCGGCCCGTGACCCGCCAGCAGCTCCGCCTCTTGCCAGACGGTTGCGCCGGCGCGCGCGGCCAGCGCGGCGGTGCCATCAACTGAGGCGGCGTCGACGACCACGACCTCGTCGATTACGCCGGACTTGCGCAGCGCCACGAGCGCCGCGACGATCTCCCCGACCGTCTGGGCGCATTCGCGTGCCGGCAGGCACACCGACACGCTCTGCGTGCGCTCCGATGCGATCTGCCCTGGCGAGTACAGCGAATGGTGGAAGGTGCGGGCTTTCGCCCAAGCCTCGGCGGCGGTCGCTGACATCGTCTCTACTATCTCAAGTCCTTGCCCCTCGACCGCACAATCGAGCCGTGGAGCGCGCTGCTGGACGCAGGACGCGAGGACGGGCGGCTCATACGCGAAGCCCATGAAGGTCCCGGACGCGCGAAGCTCGTGGAGCTGCCACCAGAGCTGCACCCGGACGTGCTCGGCGCCCTGCGGGGCCTGGGCATCGAGCGCCTGTACTCACACCAGGCACAGGCACTGTACGCGGCCACCGGCGGCCCGACGATCGTCACCACTGGCACCGCGTCGGGCAAGTCGCTGTGCTTCAACCTGCCGACGCTGCACATCCTCTGCGAGCAGACACGCGCGCGGGCGCTGTACCTGTACCCGACGAAGGCGCTCGCCCAGGACCAGGCGCGGGCGCTGAGCGCGTTCGGCCTGACCGAGCGCGTGCGCCCTGCGATCTACGACGGCGACACGCCGCGCGAGGCGCGCCGGCAGATCCGCAGGAGCGCCAACGTCGTGCTCACCAACCCGGACATGCTGCACGTGGGCATCCTGCCCAACCACGCCGCGTGGGCGGAGCTGTTCGCGAACCTGGCGGTCGTCGTGATCGACGAGGCGCACGTCTACCGCGGCGTGTTCGGCTCGCACGTCGCGGGTGTCCTGCGCCGGCTGCGGCGGATCGCGGCCGCGTACGGCACCCAGCCGGTGTTCCTGCTGACCTCCGCGACGATCGCCAACCCGGTCGAGCTCGCCGAGCGCCTGACCGGCCTGCAGGACGTGCAGCTGATCGATGCGGACGGCTCGCCGGCGCCGCGGCGGAAGATCGCCGTGTGGAACCCGCCGCTGACCGACGAGGCGCTCGGCACGCGCCGCTCCGCGCTCGCCGAGGCCGCCGACCTGCTCGCGCGCCTGGCGCGCGACGGCGCGCGCACGATCTGCTTCATGAAGTCGCGCAAGGGCGTCGAGGTGCTCAGCCGGCTCGTCAAGCAGGACCTCGAGGACAGCCACCCCGAGCACCCTGACGGGCACAGGCTGGCCGAGCAGGTGCAGCCTTACCGCGCCGGTTACACCCCCCAGCAGCGGCGTGAGCTCGAGCGGCGGCTCGTGCGCGGCGAGCTGCGCACGGTGATCACCACCGATGCGCTCGAGCTGGGCATCGATATCGGCGAGCTGGACGCCGCGGTCGTCGTCACGTTCCCCGGCACGGTCGCCTCGCTGCGCCAGATGTGGGGACGCGCCGGGCGCCGCGGGCGGGGCCTTGCGATGTACGTCGCCGGCGAGGATGCGCTCGACCAGTTCTTCTGCCGCCACCCCGAGGACTTCCTCGAGCGTCCTGTCGAGGCGGCGATCCTCGATCACGAGAGCCCGCTGATCTACCGCGCGCACCTGCTGTGCGCCGCGCATGAGGGCCCGCTGTCACACGCGGACGCCGAGTTCCTGGGGCCGCGCTGGGAGGCTCATGCGGAGGTCCTGCAGAGCGCCGGCCGGCTGCGCCACCGCAAGGGAGCGATCGGCGGCGACACATACGTCCCGCGCCAGCCCGGCGGCTACCCGGCAGCGGAGGTCTCGCTACGCTCCGCCTCGCCGGAGAGCTTTGCGATCGTCGACGTCTCATCCGGCGAGCTGCTCGGCTCCACAGAGGCCGCCCGCGCACACGCGACCGTGCACGAGGGCGCGATCTACATGCACCAGGGCCGCTCCTACGAGGTCCGCGAGCTCGACCTGGAGCGCCGGCGCGCGCTGGTGGCGCCGTTCGACGGCGACTGGTACACGCAGCCTAAGTCCGACACCGACACGGAGATCGTGCGCCTGCTCGACCGCCGCGAGGCGCTCGGCGTGACGCTGTCCTTCGGCGAGGTCAGCGTCACCGACACCGTCCTCGCCTACCAGCGCAGGCGCCTGTCCGATCACGCGCAGGTGGACATCGTCGCGCTCGACCTGCCGTCCACGAGCTTTCCCACGCAGGCGCTGTGGTTCGAGCTGCCCGGCGCCGGCCCGCTCGCCGCCCGCGCGGGAGACGATCCGAGCTCGCTGGCGGACACACTGCCGCCTGAGATCCTGCTGGGGTCGCTGCACGCCACCGAGCACGCGCAGATCGCGGTGCTGCCGCTGATCGCGATGTGCGATCGCTGGGACATCGGCGGCCTGTCGACCAACTTCCACCCGCAAACGGGCGCACCCACGATCTTCCTCTACGACGGCCATCCCGGCGGCATCGGCATCGCACGCACGGCGTACGCGCGCTTCGAGGAGCTGTGCGAGGACGCGCGGCGCCTGATCGCCGGCTGCCCGTGCGCGAGTGGCTGCCCCTCGTGCGTGCAGTCGCCCAAGTGCGGCAACCTCAACGAACCGCTGCACAAGGCCGGGGCGCTCGCGCTGCTAGAACGGCTGCTCGCAGCCGACGCCGCTCTTACGGCGCCCGCCGGCTGTTGAAAGACCAATGCTGAAGGCCTGCAAGACATCGATACTCGCGCTCTTGCTCGCCTGCGCGGCGCTCGCTGCGATCGTCGCCGCCGCCGAGGCGCCGCCGCTACAGTCGGTCGTCTTCGAAGGACCCGGCGGGCGGGCGCCCCTGACGCAGTGGACCCTGCGCAAGGACCCGGCCAACCGCGGCCTGTCGCTCGGCTGGCAGCGCGGCCGCTTCGCCGGCGCCACGGTCAGCCTGCCGAACGTCGTCAGCCCAACGCCGTACGCGGGGCACGCGGGCGGGCGCAACTACGAAGGCTCGATCGCGTGGTATCGCACGAGCTTCAAGGCGCCGCAGACGGGCACCTACGCGCTCAGCTTCCAGTCGGCGAACTACCTCGCGAGCATCTGGGTCGACGGGCGCGCGCTGGGCTCGCACAAGGGCTCCTACCTGCCCTTTGAAATGCGCACGCGGCTGGCGGCGGGCACGCACACGGCGGTCGTGCGCGTCGACTGGGAGGATCCCGCCCAGCAGTCGCGCGAAGGCTTTCACCGCACGTGGTTCAACTGGGGCGGGCTGGACGGCGAGGTGGACGTGCGCCCGATCGGCGAAAGCGAGCTCTCCGAACCGAGCATCCAGACAACGCTCACGGGTGGCGGGAATTCGAATCCGCCAGACGCCACGGATGCAACGGTGAGGGTAAGCGTGATGGTCCACAACTACGGGCCGAGCCGCACGCTCGTGCCCGAAGGCGCGCTCGTGCACGGCACCCAGACGATCCCGCTCAGCTTCCCCGCGCTGGCGCTCGGGCACGACGAAGCGGCGAGCGCGACGGCGGTCGCGCAGGTGCCTCAGCCGGCGCTGTGGTCGCCGAGCGATCCCAACATGTACCAGCTGACGCTCACGCTCGGCCCGAACACGAGCTACTCCGCGAACGTCGGCCTGCGCCAGCTGAGCTGGCATGGCGGCCACGTGTACCTCAACGGCACGCAGCTGTCGCTACACGGCGCCTCGATCCAGGAGGACGCGCGCGGGCACGGCGACGCGCTGACGCCGGGCGACGAGAACACGATCGTCCGCGAGCTCGAGCAGATCGGCGCCAACGCGGTGCGCTCACAGCACCCCCTCGACCCGGCGCTGTTGGAACGCCTCGACGAAGCCGGCATCCTCGTGTGGCAGGGGATCGGCCCGGTGGAAGGCGCCGGCAACTGGTACTCAACGACGCCGCAGCTGCTCGCCGACGCCGAGCAGCAGGCGAAGACGGCGGTGCTCACGGCGCAGTTGCACCCTTCGATCTTCGCGTGGAACCTCGTCGACGAGGTCGCCGGCAACGGGCGCGACAGCCAGGAGGTCTCCTACGTGCGCACGCTCACGCGCTGGCTGCACCAGCACGACCCGACGCGGATGGTGGCGGTCGACGTGTGGGGCGATCATCCGCCGACACAGGCTGGTGCGCTGTACTCCGAAGTGGACGCCGTCGCCGAGACGGACTACTCGGGTTGGTATGACTACCCCCACGACCCGCCCGCGCAGCTCGAGGCGAAGATGCGCGCGCGTCTGCAAGCGATGCAGCGCACGTTCGCCGGCAAGGTGCTCGTGATCAGCGAGTTCGGCGCCGAATCCAACGGCCTGAACCCGGCTGGAAGCCCCGGCAGCTATGCCTATCAGGCAAAGCTGCTGGCTGAGCACATCGCGGTGTACGAGGCCGACCCCCATCTCAGTGCGATGCTGATCTGGGTGCTGCGCGACTATCCGCTGAGCCCCACCTTCTCGGGCGGCTCGATCCACAGCGTGCTGCCGAAGCTGAAGCTGATCGAAGGGCTCAACCAGAAGGGCCTGTTTACCTACTCCGGCCAGCCGAAGCCCGGCGTGGTGAGCACCGTCGCGCGGCTGTTCAAAGCGCTGCCGGCGGAATGAGAGCGCTCCTACCGTCTCACTCCCAGACTCGCCAGGGAGCGTCGCCGGCGTCCCACAGCTGCTCGAGCTCGTTGCGATCGCGCAATGTGTCCATCGGCTGCCAGAAGCCATTGTGGCGGAACGACGCGAGCTGCCCGTCGCGGGTCAGCGCGCGCAGCGGCTCTTTCTCCCATGTGGTCTGATCGCCCTCGAGATAACGACCAACCTCGGGGGAGAGCACGAAGTACCCGCCGTTCAGCCACACCTTGTCGCCGGGCGGCTTCTCCTCGAAGCTCCGCACCCGCGTGCCGTTGAGCTCGACGGCGCCGAAGCGGCCTGGGGGCTGCACGGCGGTGACCGTCGCGAGGGCGCCTTGCTCACGGTGGTAGGCGATTAGCGCAGTGATGTCGATGTCGGCCAGCCCGTCGCCGTAGGTGAAGCAGAAGGCATCGTCGCCCACGTAGGGAAGAACGCGCCGCAGGCGCCCGCCCGTCATGGTGCCCTCGCCGGTGTCCACCAGCGTCACCTTCCAGGGCTCGGTGCTCGAGCGGTGAACTTCGACGTTGCCGTGGCCGAGGTCGAAGGAGACGTCGCACGTGTGCAGGTGGTAATTGGCGAAGAACTCCTTGATGACATAGCCCTTGTACCCCAGGCAGATCACGAACTCCTCGACGCCGTGCGCCGCGTAGATCTTCATGATGTGCCACAGAATCGGCTTGCCGCCGATCTCCACCATCGGCTTGGGGCGGACCGTCGTCTCCTCGCTGAGCCGTGAGCCCAGCCCGCCGGCGAGGATCACCGCCTTCATCTCGCGCCGCCGAGACGGGCGCGAAGCGTGCTTGCGGATGAGACTCGTGTTGAGGCCTTGACTGCAGGCATCGCCCGGAGCAAGCTAACACGCCGCAACGGCCCGGTCAGCGCCTCGGCACTGACACCCCTAACCAACGCAAACACCGCGCGCATAGTGTTTCTGTCAGCCGCGAAACGCGCGTTTGTGATGGTCGGTGATGGTCGGGTTCAGCGGGCGCCTACCGGATGACAGCTGCGGGACGTCAGGCCACCCCGGCAGTTGGAAACGCCGCTGGCCCGCGGCGAAGCTGGCGATAGCGCGTGTTTGCGCCGCGCGCGGGAGTGATCGGCGCTGCGTATGAGAACATCACCCCGTGCGCGTGCTCGTCACCGGCCACCACGGCTACATCGGTTCCGTCCTGGTCCCACTGCTGACCGGGGCCGGGCACGACGTCGTCGGGCTCGACACGTATCTGTACGAAGGCTGTGACTTCGGCGAGGATCGTGGGCCGGAGGTGCCCGCGATCCGCAAGGACGTCCGCGACGTGACGGCCGGCGACCTCGATGGCTTCGACGCCGTCCTGCACCTTGCGGCCCTCTCTAACGATCCGACCGCCGACCTCAATCCCGACTGCACCTACGCCGTCAACCACCGCGCCTCAGTCTCGCTGGCGCAGGCCGCCAAGCGGGCAGGCGTCGAGCGCTACCTATTTTCCTCCTCGTGCAGCCTCTACGGCGCCGCCGGCGAGACCTGGATCGACGAGAGCGCCGCCTTCAACCCGGTCACGCCCTACGGCGAGTCGAAGGTCCTCGCCGAGCGCGATATCGGCCTCCTCGCGGACGACTCGTTCAGCCCCAGCTTCCTGCGCAACGCGACCGCCCACGGGCTCTCTCCCCGCCACCGTGGTGACCTAGTCATCAACAACCTCACCGCCTTCGCGTTCGCCACGGGCGAGGTCCTGATGCAGAGCGACGGCACCCCATGGCGACCACTGGTCCACATCGAGGACATCGCGCGTGCGTTCCTCGGTCTGCTCGAGGCGCCTCGCGAGCGGGTGCACGGCGAAGCGTTCAACATCGGCGCGGATGAGGAGAACTACCAGATCAGGGATCTCGCGCGCATCGTCGAGGAGGTCGTCCCTGACTCGCAGATCGCATTCGCCGCGGGCGCCGGGCCGGACAAGCGCAGCTACCGCGTCAGCTTCGCCAAGTTCGCTCGGGCCTTCCCCGAGCTGCGCCCGCAGTGGACGGTGCGCGCGAGCGTCGAGCAAATGCTCGCGGCCTACCGGGATAACGATCTGCGTATCGAGGATTTCGAGGGTTCGCGATTCATGCGCATCGCCCGCCTCAAGGAGCTGACGGCCGAGGGACGCCTTGATGAGACGCTGCGCTGGAAGGACCCCGACCTGCTCGCCGTGGGCTGATCGCGGACAGTGCTGCCGATCGAGCCCGTCGGCTCGGGTCGCGCTCGACGCTTGCGGCGGCTCAGCCGCGAACGAGCGCCGGGGTCATCCGCGGCAGCTCGAGCGCGTACCACTCGAAGGTAGCCTGCAGTCCCCGCTGCAGGTCCCACGCGGGCGTCCAGCCGAGGACCTCTGAGATCGTGCTCGAATCCAGCCATTGACGTTGGAGCTCACCATGCGGGGTTCCGTGTCCACGGACGTCAGGCTCGATGTCGAGGCCGGCGATATCTATGAGCCGCCCGACGACCTCGCGCACGCTCACGGGATAGCCGATGCTGGCGTTCCACGCGCGCCCACGCAGCTCGACGCGGTCGAGCGAGCCGGCCACCGCCAGGTAGGCGGTGACCGCGTCCTCCGCGTAGAGGAAGTCGCGCTCCATCAGGCCGTCGGATCGAATTACCGGCCGTTTGCCCTCGAGCAGCGACCTGACGGTGCCCGGGATCAGCCGCGAGAAGTTGACGTCGCCGCCGCCGAAAACGTTGCCGAACCGCGTGACCGCTACCGGCAGGCCGAACGTGTGCGCGTATGAGCGCGCGATGATGTCGGCGCACGCCTTGGAGGCGTCGTAGGGAAAGCGCGGCTGCAGCGCATGGCTCTCGCGGTAGGGAAGCTCGTCGTGCACACCGTAGGCCTTGTCGGTCGAGGCCACCACGACCCTCGCCGGCGGCTCGGCCGCGACGCGGCACGCCTCGAGCAGGTTCCAGGTGCCGCGGACGTTGGTCTCATAGGCGTCCAGGGGCGAGGTCGTCGCCGACCCGACGATGGCGCTTGCAGCAAGGTGGAAGACCGCCTGCACACCGTGCTCCTCGATCGCCGCACGCAGCGACGCGGGAGCCAGCAGCTCGGCCGCGACCGCGGTGCAGCGCTCGTGCAGCCCGCGCTGTCGAAAGCGCGAGAGCTCGCCCGCCGGACGGTCGAGGACCAGCACCTCGGCGCCCTCGTCCAGCAGCCGCTCGGCCACCCACGAGCCGATGAAGCCCTGAGCCCCGGTGAACAGCACGCGCGTCCCCGCCCACGTACTCACCACGTCTTCCCCACGATCTTCCACGACCCGCGCTTGCCCAAATCCTCGCCGTGACCGTCGGCTAGGCCTGGTTTCCTCGCGCGATCTTGCGCAGGTCGATCGTCTCGTCGTATAGCTTGGCGTCGACGCCCTCCTCGAGCGCGACCTCGCGCAGCGGGCGCCCGGATTCGGTTGCCTTCTTGACGATCGCGGCGCCCTTGTCGTAGCCGATCGCGCCGTTGAGCGCGGTCGCGACGGCGAGCGTCCCTCCGGCGGAGGCGGCGGTGCCGGCCTTGTTGACCTCGATGCCGTCGACGCACTTCTCGGCGAACGCGCGCGTGGCGGTGGAAAGCAGGTGCAGGGACTGCAGCAGGTTGCGAGCGATCAGCGGGATGCGCACGTTGAGCTCGAACTGGCCCTGCATGCCGCCGATCGTGATCGCGGTGTCGTTGCCGATCACCTGCGCCGAGACCTGCAGCACGACCTCGGGCATCACGGGGTTGACCTTGCCGGGCATGATCGAGGAGCCCTTCTGGAGCTCGGGCAGGAAGATCTCGCCGATCCCGGCGCGCGGGCCAGAGCCCATCAGCGCGAGATCGTTCGCGATCTTGGTGAGCGACACGGCGATCACCTTGAGCGCCCCGGAGAGCTCAACGAGCGCGTCGCGGTTGGCCTGCGCCTCGAACGCGTCCAAAGGCGCGGCGATCTGCTTGAGACCCGATTCTTTCCTCAGCCGCGCGCGGACCTTCTCGGCGAAGCGCGCGTGGGTGTTCAGGCCGGTGCCCGTGGCGGTCCCGCCGAGCGGGATCTGCCCGACGTGGACGAGCGCGGCCTGGACGCGCTCCTGTCCGAGCGCCATCTGCGCGGCGTAGCCGGCGAACTCTTGGCCGAGGGTCACGGGCACGGCGTCCATCAGGTGCGTGCGCCCAGCCTTGACGATGTTGTTGAAGCTCTTGGCCTTTTTCGCGAACGAGCGCTCGAGCTGCTTGAGGGCAGGCAGCAGCTCGTGCTGGGCGACGTCGAGCGCGGCAAGGTGCACGGCGGAGGGGAAGACGTCGTTGGAGGATTGACCCATGTTGACGTGGTCGTTGGGGTGCACGGGGTGGGCGGGATCCTGGTTTGTTGCGAGCTTCGCGATGACCTCGTTCGCGTTCATGTTCGTGGACGTGCCCGAGCCGGTCTGAAAAACGTCGATCGGAAACTGGAGGTCGTGCTTACCGGCGGCGATCTCGGCGGCAGCCTTCTCGATGCGAGACGCGCTGCGTTTGGAGAGCAGCCCGAGCTCGCCGTTGACGGCCGCGGCAGCGCCCTTGATGCGCGCCAGCCAATGGATCACCGACACGGGCATGGTCTCGCCGGAGATCGGGAAGTTCTCGACGGCCTTGGCGGTCTCCCCGCCCCACAGCTGTTGATCCGGCATCGACTCTCCTTTTGGTGGACCCTGGCGACAAGATCTCTTTATCGTCACGGCGACAAGATCTCTTCATAGATCTCTTCATCGTCACGCGCCGTATAACTATGGTACTACAGCACTTGCTGAGACAAACAGGCTAGCGAGAGGCAGCCGCACCCGAAGACCCTACCCGCAGAAGGCGGCGAGCTCGCGAGCGAGGCCGACGGGGTCGTCGTAGGCCATCAGGAAGCCGACGCTCTCGAGCACGCGCAGCTGGCCGTGGGGCAGTAGCGCAAGCGCCTGTTCGGCGGGCGCGAGCGGATGTAGTGAGTCTCGGTCGGCCCACAGCAGCAGCACGGGCATGTCCAGCCGCGTGTAGCCCTCAAGCAGCTGCGTCTGCGCCCCGCGCGGCCAGCTGCGGGCGCACTTGGCCCACGAGCGCGCGAGGCTGGGATTGCCGGGCACGTCGGCGAAGGCATGGCGCACGAGGTCGGCCGCGGCGGGATTGCGCCGCTCGGATAGGCGCAGCCCGCGCTCGGGCGTGAAAACCGCGCCGGCGCCGTGCGCGAGCAGACGATCGAGGCCGGGAACGGCGGCGAGCTGGGCGGTCAGCTGCCAGGCGTCGCGTATCCGTGCGCGGGCAGGCGGCGCGTGCATGCGGTTGGACATCAGCACCACGCGCGCGGGCCGGGTGCGCCCGCTGAGCACGGCTTGCAGCAGAATCTCCGCGCCAGCGGCGTGACCGGCGAGCATCGGGCGCGGCCCGAGCACCTCCGCGGCAAAGCCGGCGAGCACTTCGGCAAACCAGTCGAGTGTGTAGGGGTGACGCGTGCGATCCTCGGAGTCGCCGTGGAGCGGCAGGTCGGGGAGCACCACGCGAAAGCGATCGGCGAGCCCCTCGACGGCGGGCTCCCACTCCTTGTGCGAGAGCAACCCCGAGTGCAGTAGCGCGAGCGGCGGCCCGGCGCCCTGCTCGCGGTAGGCCACACGGGCGCCGTCGTGGTGGTGGTAGAGGCGCAGCCTCATGTTTGTGTCCGAGCGCGAGCTATGGACGCATCGTAGGTCGCCGCGGACGGGGGATCTGCTCGAGCAGCTCCTCCGGTACCGCCCGGAGCACGAGCAGGGCGGAGCAGTAGACGACGAGAGCTAGTGCCGGCCTGGCGACGGAGGGCAGGTCCGGCGGCACCAGCGCGAGCGCCCCGAGCAGCGCGGCCAGCACCGCGCGCGGTGCGCCGGCGACCGAGATCCGCGGGCGTGCTCCGGCACGGAGGACCGCCACCGCCAGCATTCCTGTGTACAGCACCTCGACCGCGGTCGTGGCGATTGCGGCCCCGACGGCGCCGTAGCTCGAGGCCAGCACGCCTGTGAGCACACCGCTGAGCAGCAGCACGGCGAGGTTGATCAGCAGCACCTCGCGGTAGCGCCCGAGGCTGAGCAGCGCGTAGCCGAGCACGGCTCCCATGAACGTGGCGATCAGGGCCAGACCCTGGATGCGCAGTACGGCGGCCGCCGGGGCGAACTTCGGCCCGGCGATCACACCGATGATGAAGGTCGCGCCCGTGACCAACGACAGCCCGACGGCGAGACCCAAGAGCAGGCACACATCGAACGTGCGGCCGAGCGCGTAATCCAGGCGGTCGCGGTCGTCTCGAGCGGCTCTAGCGAAGATCGGCAGCGTGGACCCGACGATCATCAGAGGGATAACGAACAGGACTTCGATGATGCGGAACGAGGCTCCGTAGTATCCGGTCTGATGGGCACTGGCGACGTGGGACATGATCAGGATCGCCAGCCGGAAGTACACACCCCCGACCGCGGACGCCATCGCGTAGGGCAGCGTGCGGCGCAGTAGCCGCGCCCAGGTTGCGCGATCGAACGCCGGTAGCAGGGGCATCGAGCGGCGGATCAGGAGCGCGCCGAGCGCGGTCGCGGCGATGCCCGCGGGGATGGTCGCGGCCCAGAACGGCAGCAGTGGCGCGCCGGCCGCGACGAGCGCGACGACGACGACGGTCGTGGCGACCTGCTTGAGGACTTCCACGGCCGTCACCCACTCCAGGCGCAACTGCGCCAGCAGCGGCAGCGAGTAGCTGATCTGCAAGGTCGTCACCACCGCCCCAGCGCCGGCGAGCAGCGTTCCGAGGACCAGCGTGGAGGAGTAGCCGCTGAGGAGGGCGAGGGCGAGCGCGAAGAGGGCTCCGACGGCGATGCACATCAGCCGCAGACCGCACAGGCTGCCGAAGAAGCCGCGCGCTAGGTCCGCCGGAAGCGTGCTCAATTCGCGTACCCCGACGGCGGCCAGACCCGCTTCGGTGACGCCGCCAGCGAGGCTGACGAGCGAGAGCACGGTCACGTACTCGCCCGTGGCTCCCACGCCTAGATGTCGCAACAGCAGCGCGGAGGAGACGACGCTAACCGCCACCCCGACGACGTAACCGACCATGCGCAGGGCGCCGCCACGGATCGCCGCGACGCCGGCGGCGGGCGTATCGAGCAGATCCGGGGCATCGGCGACCGGCGTCACGGCACGGGGGGAAAGCTACCAGCGACTTCTCGGCTCACCGCGCTGCAGCACGGCCGGCGCATGCGCACGGGCCGATTCATGGCACGGACGCGCGGCGCTTCGTCTCCGACTCGCGCGCGATGAGGGCCGCGGTCGCGCAACGAGGGCCGCGCTGTTACCGGCCCACCTAGAATGGGCCGCCCCGTGACGGCTCCCGACAGACATCCGCTGATCCCCGCCCGTGCGGTCGATCCGCAGCAGCAGCTGCCGGAGCTGGAGCTGGAGCTGCTGGCGCGCTGGCGCGAGCGCGACGTGTTTGCGGAGTCGCTGCGGCGCCGTGAGGGCGCCCCCCAGTGGGTGTTCTACGAGGGCCCACCAACTGCGAACGGCCCGCCCGGCTCTCACCACGTGCTCTCGCGCGTGTTCAAGGACATCTACCCGCGCTTTCAAACGATGCGTGGATATCGGGTGGAGCGCAAGGGCGGCTGGGACTGCCACGGCCTGCCGGTGGAGATCGCGGTCGAACAGGAGCTGGGCATCCACCACAAGGCGGAGATCGAGGAGTATGGGATCGCGGCGTTCAACGCCAAGTGCCGCGAGTCGGTGTTCACGTTCCTGGAGGAGTGGAATCGGCTGACCGAGCGGATCGGATTCTGGATCGACCTCGAGCACGCGTACCGCACGCTCGATGAGACGTACATCGAGTCGGTGTGGTGGGCGCTTGCGCAGATCGACGTGAGCGGCCTGCTGTATGAGGGCAACAAGGTGGTGCCGTACTGCCCGCGCTGCGAGACGACGCTGTCCTCGCACGAGGTCGCGCTCGGCTACCGGGACGTGGTCGACGAAACGGTGTTCCTGAAGCTCCCCGTCGCAGGCGGCGCGGACGGACCAGGCGCGAGCGCCGCAGGCCAACCGCGCGTGGAGGACGGCGTGCCGGACAGCCTGCTGGTATGGACGACGACGCCGTGGACGCTGCCAGGCAACGTGGCTGTGGCGGTGGCGCCAACGGCGGCGTACGCGCGCGTGCTGGTTGGAGATGCGGTGCTTGTGCTGGCCGATGCGCGCGTGCAGCCGCTGCTGGGCGATGACGTGGAGGTGCTGGAGCGCTTCACGGGCGAGGAGTTGATCGAGCGCTATGGCTCCTACGAGGGGCCGATCTTCGCGGCGAGCGATCGTGAGCACGGCCCGTTGCCGATCGTGGCGGACGCGTTCGTGACGACGGAGGACGGCACGGGCATCGTGCATCTGGCGCCGGCGTTCGGCGAGGACGACTACCGCGTGGCGGCCGCGTCGCCGCGGGTGCCGTTCGACCCAAGGCGGGCGGGCACGCTGTACAACCCGGTGCGCGCGGACGGCTCCTACGACGGGCGCACGCGCGATCGCAACGGTAACTCCTACGAGGGCCGCTTCGTGAAGGACCCGGCGCTGACGCGCGAGCTGATCGAGGACCTGCGCGAGCGCGGCCTGCTGCTGCGGGTGCAGGCGTACGAGCACTCCTATCCGCACTGCTGGCGCTGCGGCACGCCGCTGCTGTACTACGCGAAACCGTCGTGGTACATCGCGACGTCGAAGCTGCGCGATGAGCTGCTGGCGGCGAACGAGACGGTCAACTGGTTCCCGCCGCACGTCAAGCACGGGCGCTTTGGCGACTGGCTGAAGAACAACGTCGACTGGGCGCTGTCGCGCGAGCGCTACTGGGGCACACCGCTGCCGGTGTGGCGCTGTGCGCGCGGTCACGCGCACGTGGTCGGCTCGTTCGCGGAGCTCCAGGAGCGCTCGGGCGCGCAGCTGGCGGATCACCATCGCCCGTACGTCGACGAGATCGAGTTCCCGTGCGCCGAGCACGCGTGCGGCGAGCCGATGCGGCGCGTGCCGGAGGTGATCGACGTGTGGTTTGACTCGGGCGCGATGCCGTTCGCGCAGCACCACTTCCCGTTCGAGCACGAGGCACTGTTCGAGCAGAGCTTTCCGGCGGACTTCATCTGCGAGGCGCAGGACCAGACGCGCGGCTGGTTCTACTCGCTGCTGGCGGTGGCGACGCTGGTAGCGCCGTTGGGGGGCGAGCAGCCGAGCCCGGCGCCGTATCGCAACGTGGTGTGCCTGGGGCTGATCCTCGACGAGGACGGTCAGAAGATGTCGAAGTCGAAGGGCAACACGGTCGAGCCGTGGCAAGTGCTGGACGCGTACGGGGCGGACGCGTTTCGGTGGTACTTCTTCACGTCGAAGCAGCCGTGGGACGGCTACCGCTTCTCGGCGGAGACGATCGGCGAGGGCGTGCGCCTGTTCCTCAAGCAGCTGTGGTCGACGTACTACTTCTATACGTTGTACGCGCACGCGGCCGCGGACGAGCTGCGCGAGGCCACGGCGGATGCGCCCGGCCCCGACGCGGACCTGGACCGCTGGGCGCTGTCGCGGACGGCGGCGACGGCGGAGCTGGTTACGGAGCGCCTGGACGCGTACGACGCGACGACGGCGGGCAGGGCGATCGCGAGCCTAGTGGACGAGCTGTCGAACTGGTACGTGCGCCGCTCGCGCAGGCGCTTCTGGGACGGCGACTCGTCTGCGTTCGAGACGCTGCGCACGTGCCTACTGACGGTGGCGAGGCTGCTGGCGCCGTTCTGCCCGTTCGTGGCGGACGAGATATACGACAACCTGGACGGCGCGCTAGCGAGCGTGCATCTGTGCGACTTCCCGTCCGCCGCGGAGTTGGCCCCGCGCGACGAGGATCTGGAGCAGGCGATGGCGCTGGCGCGCGAGACGGTGCGCCTCGGTCTGGGCGCACGCGGGCAGGCGAAGATCAAGGTGCGCCAGCCGCTGGGCGAGGCAGTGGTGGTGGCGGACGGGCGCGAGCGCGAGGCGATCGAACGCCTGACGGGTTTGGTCCGCGAGGAGCTGAACGTTCGCAACGTGCGCTTTGTGGCGGCGGCGGACGAGCTTGGCACGTACGAGGTGAAGGCCAACTACCGCACGCTGGGCCCGCTGTTCGGCCGCGAGATGCCGCTGGCGGCGGCGGCGATCGCGGCGCTCGACCCGGCGCGCGTGGCAGCGGCGCTGCGCGACGGCGGCGAGATCGGGATCTCGGTGGACGGCCGCGAGCACACGCTGAGGGCGGAGGATCTGCTGTTGAGCATGCGCGCGCCCGACGGCTACAGCGTCGAGCGCGAGGGCGCGCACGCGGTGGCGCTCGACCTGACGATCGACGAGGATCTGCGCCGTGAGGGACGTGCGCGCGAGATCGTCCACGCGGTCCAGAACGCGCGCAAGACGGCGGGGCTGCAGATCGAGGACCGCATCGAGCTGGCGCTCGACGGCGACCCGGCGCTGCTAGACACCGCGCGGGCGCACCGGGACTACCTCGCCGGAGAGACGCTGGCGGTGGAGCTACTACTCGGAGCGCAGGCCACGCACGCCTCTCGCCCGATGGACTATTCGGAGCAGACCGAGATCGACGGCCTGCCGTTGAGCGTCTCCCTACGCCGCGGGGGTTAGCGCTGGCTCTAGCTCCGCCTCGAGCTTCTTCTTGGGGTAGGCGCCGATCACGGTCTTGACGGGCTGGCCGGCCTTGAAGAGGATCATGGTGGGGATCGAGAGCACCTGGAAGCGCGCGGCGGTCTGCGGGTTCTCGTCGATGTCGAGCTTGACAATCCGCAGCTCGGGACGCTCGGAGGCGATCTCCTCGAGCACCGGCGCGACGACGCGGCAGGGACCGCACCAGGGCGCCCAGAAGTCGACGAGCACGGGGCCCTCGGCTTCGAGCACCTCGGCGTCGAAGTTGGTGTCTGTGATCTGGGTGAGGGTGCCTGCCATCGTCATCTCCTTGGTCGTCGCTTACCTTCACTATACAAAATGAAGGAAGGATGCCCGGGGCTGTATCGTCTCGTTGATGCTCCCGATCGCATCCTCGAGCGGACCGGCGTTTATCGGCGTCGTGGTGATCGCCGCGGCGCTGCTCATGTGGTGGCTGCTGCGTGCTGAGTCGCGCGACGAGACGGAGGCGAAGGCCGAGCAGGAGGCCGAACGCAAGGCCGAGGAGGATCGGCTCAGTGCACCGTGACGGTCCAGCCTTCGGAGTTGCGCACGATCGGCGGGTGGATGTGCGTGAGCGCGGTGAACAGATGCGGCGAGACGTAGACCTCGACGAACGCGGAGGCGATGAGCACGGGGACGGCGAGCGCGACGGTGACGAGCGTGGCGGCGAGCAACTGATCCCACTCGCCTTTGCGGCTGGCGATGATCCACGCGGCCAGCGGCAGGAACAGCGCGACCAGCTCGGGCACCGCGTGGGGCAGCACGCCGAGTAGCAGCAGCGCGGGCGAGACGTGCAGGAAGTGCGATACGCCGGCGAGCGTGTGCCCGATGACATACGCCTGGGCACTCAGCGAGAAGCTGGTGGCGCCGATCACGAACGCGATCGCCAGGCGCCCGCCGCGCTCGTGCACCCAGCGCGCGACGCCGCGATGGTGCTGCGCCTGAATCGGCAGCGAACTGCCGGCGATGAAGCCGGCGACGCACGCCATCGCGTGCAGCGCAAGCACGAGCAGGTTGCTACGCAGGATGCGCACAACTTCCGCCAGGTCCCCCACCGCGAACGGCGGCTGCAGCGTAAGGACCTGCTGGTAGCCGTGGTCGAGCGAGGCGACTAGCAGCACCGCGAGCAGCAGCCCCGTGGCCGCCAGCGCCGAGCCGGCGACCCAGCGGCCCACGACGGCCAGCGGCGCCCGCTGCCACGTGCGCAGCGTCGCGCGCGTCTGACGCACGCCGTGCGCGAACGCGTACGCAGAGGCATTCATCCACAACCCATCGGCGCGCGAGCCGGCTACCTGAAGCGCAGCAGCGGCACCAGCCACATCGCCTCGGCGGCGATCCGCCAGGACATCTTGCTCGTACCCTGCTGGCGGTCGCGGAACACGATCGGCACCTCGACGACCCTGAAGCCGGCCTGCACGGCGCGGTAGGTGAGCTCGACCTGGAACGCATAGCCCTGCGAGCGCACGCCGTCGAAGTGGATCGCCTCGAGCACCTCGCGGCGGAAGCACTTGAAGCCGCCAGTCAGGTCGCGCACGCGCAGGCCGAGCACGAGGCGCGCGTATGTGGAGCCGCCCTCGCTGATGAAGCGCCGTAGCAACCCCCATTCGCTGACGCCGCCGCCGGGCACGTAGCGCGAGCCGAGCGCCAGGTCAGCGCCGTCGTAGACCGCCTGCAGCAGGCGCGCGAGATCGGCAGGGTTGTGGGAGAAGTCCGAGTCCATCTCCATCACGTAGCCCGCGCCGTGGTCGAGCGCGTGGCGGAAGCCCGCCAGGTACGCCGGGCCGATGCCGTTCTTCTCGGTGCGATGCAGCACTTCCAGCCAGTCGTGCTCGGTGGCCATGCGGTCGGCGATCTCGCCGGTGCCGTCGGGGGAGCCGTCATCGACGACGAGCACGCGAAAGCCGTCCGGCGCGGCGCCCGCCAGCACCTCCGCCGCGGCCGCGACGATCGCCTGCACGTTCTCGGCCTCGTTGTACGTCGGCAGTATCAGCCAGGGCTCACCGGGCATCGGCCCGGGTACCCTAGAGCAGTGGACCCGTCCAACGCCGCGATCGCTGATGCGCTCGAGGAACTGGGCGACCTGTACGAGCTCGACGGCGCGATCGCCTACCGCGTGCTGGCCTACCGCACGGCGGCGAAGGCAGTGCGCGACGCGTCCGTGTCGGTGGCAGCACTCGCGCGTGAGGGCAGCGCGACGGAGCTGCCAGGGATCGGCAACACGCTGCAGGAAAAGATCCTCGCGCTCACGAGCACCGGCACGATCCCCGCAGCGGAGAAGCTGCGCGCGAAGTTCCCGCCCGGCCTGATCGCGATCACGCGCCTGCCCGGCCTCGGGCCCAAGCGCGCGCGGCTGCTGCACTCCGAGCTCGGCATCGACTCGCCGCAGGCGCTGCGCGACGCGGCGATGGCACAGCGCCTGCGCACCGTGCGCGGGCTCGGCCCAAAGCTCGAGGAAAGCGTGCTCGCGGCGCTCGCCGACCTGGACGCCAACCCGAACGTGAGCGCTGCACCACGCATCGTGCTGCCGCGCGCGCTCGAGATCGGCGAAGCGCTCGTGGACGGCCTGCTCGCGCTTGGCGGGCCCGGAACGCACGTGCAGCTCGCCGGCTCGGCGCGCAGGCAGGCCGACTCGGTCAAGGACATCGACATCATCGCCACCACCACCCGCCCGACGACGCTCGCCAAGAGCCTCGCCAAGCTCGAGCGGATCGAGCGTGTCAGCTCCGCCGGCAAGGCGGGCGCGCGCGGACGCACGCACTCCGGCGTCGGTGTCGATCTGCGGATCGCGCGGCGCGCGCAGCTGGGCAACCTGCTGCAGCACTTCACCGGCTCCGGCGCACACAACGCCGCGCTGCGCGAAGGCGCGGTGCGCGGCGGCCTGCACGTCTCCGAGTACGGCATCCTCGACGACGCCACCGGTGCCTCCGCAACATGTCCCACAGAGCTTCAGGTCTACGAGCGCCTCGGCCTCCCTTATATAGAGCCGGAGTTGCGGGAGAATCGTGGCGAGCTGGAGGCGGCGCGCACGGGCGAGCTGCCGCGTCTGATCGAGCTGGCGGACATTCGCGGCGACCTACACAGCCACACCGTCGCCTCCGACGGGCACAACACGATCGAGGAGATGGCGCTCGCGGCGCGCGAGCGCGGCTACGAGTACCTCGCGATCACCGATCACTCCGCCAGCCACGGCTTCGGCAACGACGTCTCGCCGGAGGGGCTGCGCCGTCAGATCGAGCTCGTGCGCGAGGCCAACGCTCGCATCGACGGCATCGAGCTGCTGGCGGGCAGCGAGGTCAACATCCTGCCCGACGGCTCGCTCGACTACGACGACGAGTTGCTGGCCGAGCTCGACTGGGTAATCGCCAGCGTGCACACGTCCTTCGGCATGGTCGAGCAGAAGATGACCGAGCGGATGATCGCCGCCATCGAGCACCCGCTCGTCGACGCCATCGGCCACCCCACCGGCCGGCTGATCGAGCGGCGTGAGCCGTACGCGATCGACCTCGACGCCGTGTTTGCCGCCGCCGCGCGCACGCGCACGCTGCTCGAGATCAACGCCAACCCCGACCGTCGCGATCTCTCAGATGTGAACGCGCGGGCCGCCGCGCGCGCGGGCGTGACGATCGTGATCGACTCCGACGCGCACCGCACGAGCACGCTCGCGAACATGCGCTGGGGAGTCGCGACGGCGCGGCGGGCTTGGCTGACGAAGGAGGGCGTCGCCAACACACGACCGTGGGCGGATCTCAGACGCCTGCACTAGCGACCGACAGGGAGGCGGAGCTGACGCGCGCTGGTCGCCTCGTCAACCGACAGCCCCCGGGTCGTAGAACTGTGGACGACGGGACGGGCAGTACAACGCCAGCTTGCCAGCGGCGGTGTCGTAGCGCACCACCCACACGGCCGTACCATCGCTGAGCTTGGTGCACGTGGGCGGGGTGCGCGCGCTCGGAAGTTCGTGGAGTAGCGTCGCGACGCTTGCCGATGAGTAGAACTCTGGACTTAGACTGACGGCAGGCGACAGTTTGGCTATCCGAGCCAGCGGTAGGAGTCCTTCATAGGAGAAGTCGGGCCCCTCACTCTGAGGGAAGCTCCACGCGATTGTGCGTACGCCGTTGTGCTGCAGCGCTTCGAGCAGTCCGGGCACGTCGCCGTCGCGGCTCGGCGCCGAGGCCAGGAAGCCGTTCGGCGAGTACACGACGATCCGGTCAGGATCCTGCTCGGTGGCGGGCAGCACACCGGCGAGGGCGACTTTGACTTCCTGGCCGACCCCGAAGGTGATCGCAAGGGTGTTCGCGGTTACAGCCAGCACCAGGACGACCATCACCGCCATACGCGCCGTGCGGGGCAGGCGAAGGATCCAACCGGTTGCGACTACCGACAGGAAGGCGAGCAGCGGCAGTCCGTAGCGTATGTCGTGATGGGGCGTGAGCGTGATCGCCAGCCAGCCGAAGAAGCCGCCCGCAAAGAACTCAAGCCGCGCCCCCCGCTGATCCGGGCTACGCACGAGCGTGACGAGCATCCACAGCATGCCAACCACCACAAATATAAATAGGGGTGCATAGAGTTGCGAGTTCAAGATGTTCCAGAAATACCAGAGTAGGTTCGCGGTCGAGAACGTGGGCGGGATGTTCCCCGGGGGCACCCCGCGGGAGTCGCCACCAATTTCCAAGAGCTTTCCTAGTTCAGAGAAATGAACGAGATACCAGGGAGCGCCGACGACGGCAGCGGCCAGACAAAAGAGGGCGAGCCCGCGCCAGTTCCGCCACCCGCCGTGCAGCAGCACGACGACGACGAGTCCGGCCAGAAACAGCGGAAACTGCGACTTCATGTTGAGACCGAGCCCGACGGCGAGCCCCGCGAGGGCTGCTACGCCGTTACGGCTGAAGTCCTCGCTTGCAAGTATCAGCCAGACCGATACTGCGACGAGGGCCGTAAGCGGTGCATCGAGCATGAACACATGGAACAGCGAAATCAGCAGCGGCGAGCCGAGCACAAAGATGACTGCGAGCATGCCCGCCAGGCTCCCGAATAGAAGTCGCCCAGTCTGGTAGCAGCCGAGCGCCAGCACAGGGACGAACACGAGGTTCTCTCCGACGATCGGAGAGGCGACATTTACGCCCCCGACAAATGCCGCCAGCGCACCCACGATGGCACCAAAGACCGGATAGATGGACGACTGGGTGAACGGTCCGAGCAGATTCCCGGACGCGAGCATGCTGTGATATTCGAACGCCGTGTTCAGGTGATCGCCCGCGTCGTAGATGGGAATGCTGCGATCCTTGGTGAGCCACCAGCAGGTGAGCACCATGAACGCCGCCGTGCTGGCGATCGCACCCCACGCGTAGGCGCTGCACTGCGACACCCGGACACGCGATGCGACGGAGGCTCGAACAGCGGCGACGGACGGTCGCCTCGAGCTGCCACCCGGCTCCCTACCCATGCCGATGCGACGACGCTTGGTCGAGGTGGCGTGTTCTGGGGCCGACACCATGGCAACGTAGCCCAGCGCCATTCTGAATGCCAGCAAAAATGGGTTAATCGGGCGCGATGTCTCTGTCTTGCGCAGCGGCGTGGGCCAGCATTCGGGCAACCAGCTCATCCCTGACCAGTCTGTCGACCGCGTCGCGGCTGAACGGAGCCAGCGCCCGCTGCGCGCGTGCGCCGTAGTCCGGCGACGGATCGGACAGAGCCGTCCGCAGCGCACGCTCGAGGTCCACGCTCACCAGACGCGCGTCGAGCGCATCCGCGATCGGTAGCGCCACATACGGCCCCGGTGCGGGCGTGCTCACCAGCATGCAGCCGTCCGCGAGCGCCTCTAGCTGCGCGATCCCGTAGTCCTCGCGGCGCGGGGCGCACACGAATACGCGCGCGCGGCGCACAAGCGCACGGTACTCCGCCGGGGCGAGCGTGCCGACCACCCGTACATCCCGCATCCCGCCGAGGTCCAGGCCGGCAGACCTGAGCTCCTGGGCCAGGGCGCCCGCCACGACGAGCTCGCGTGGCACGCCCGGTGGCAGCGCGTCGCGCACGCCGCGCCAAGCCGCGAGCACGCGGTCGACGCCCTTCTTGGCGGGGTTGGCGGCGTATGTGATCGCCGCGATGTCACGCTCTGCCATCGGTGCTCCGGGACCGGACGGCCCGACGGGCACGGGCAGCACCAGCGCGCGCTCGCCGCCGCGCGCCGGCGGCGGTGCCTCGCTCAGCCCACCCTCGCTCCACGGCAGCAGCAGCGGCGCGTGGCCCAGCCTGCGGCGCTCGAGCGCTCGCTGCCACAGCCCGTGACGACCCGGCCGGTTGCCGGCGGAGGGCGCGTCGAAGCGGATCGCACCCGGACGCGGCCACAGCAACGCGGCGGTCGTGCTCGAGTACACGATCGCCCGTGGCGGCGATCGCTGCTCCGCCATCGCCCGTATCGCCGCCGCGCGCGCCGCACGCGCCCACGCCAGGTCGGTGAGCATCAGCGTGCGTTTCGGCCGTGGCGGCCGTGCACGCGCGATCGCCACGCTCGCGCCCGCGCGCACGAGCGAGTCGTGCAGCTCCGCATCGGCCGTGCGCAGCCCCTCGGTGGAGCCGAGCGAGACGATCATCACGTCGACGACCGCATCCGAGCGCCGCTCGTCGACTGGGTCGTGCGGGCGCCCGCCGGTCGGGCGCATCTCAGCTGACGGCACCGTCGAAGCGCTCCGGGCGGGCCGTCTTGAAACCGGGCGTGCGCACCAGCTCCATCGGCCGCACGGGAGAGGTGCGACGCACGTGGAAGGTGGCCCCGTCGCGCTCCTCGATCGCCGCCACGGCAGCGTCCTGGCGCCTCCACGCGAGCGCCCAGATGATCGCGAAGCCGGCGGCGATGCCCGGTATCTGCGGCGCGAGGAACGCGAGACCGCCCGACAGCAGCGTGAACAGCGCGAGCGGCCACAGGCGGTTGAGCAAGGTCGCGCCCGGATGGTGCTCGGGGAGGGTGCTGCTTGCCCGCGCGCCGGCCAACAGACGCGCAATCGGCGGGTTCGTCTGCGCACGCCTGCCCAGCCTCGCACCGATCGCGGAGGCGATCAGCCACCAGCCGACCGCGACCTCCGCGAGCTGCGTGTCCGAGCGCGAGCTCGCCGCGATCACCGTGACCGCCGCGAGCGCCGTCGCCGCGCCGGCGCTGAGCAGCACGGTCGTCCTAAGGAAGTCGACGAACCGCACGGCGCTACAGCAGCGCCTCGAGCAGCTCCCGCACGCCGCCAGGCCCGTCGACCGTTAGATCGGCCTCCGCCGCCAGGCCGGGAGGCGCTTCGTCGGAGCCGACCGCCACGCACACCGCGCACGACAGGCTGCCCGACTCCACGAGCGAGCGCAGACCGCGAAACGCATCGAGGTCGGTCGTGTCGTCGCCGACGTACATCGCCGCCGTGAGCTCTTTGCCGCGCAGCAGCGCTGCGATGCCGAGTCCCTTGTCGAACACCACCGGCGGGCGCACCTCGAGCACCTTGCGCCCCCAGTGCACCGCCAAGCCCTGCTCCTCCGCGCGACGCGCGATCTCGCGCACCGCTTCCTCGGCCGCCCGCTCGTCGGGCGCCCCGCGCCAGTGAAACGCCGCGATCGTGTCCTTGTCCTCGCTGCGCACGCGCAGACGCTGGTGCTCGCTCGTGTACACGCCCGCCGCAAACGCGCGTACGCGCGCGGTCCACGCCGCGAGCTCTGGATCCACCTCCGGGCTCGTCGCGCCCGGGCGCAGCAGCTCGCCGCCGTGATTGCCGACGTACGCGATCGTCCCGATCGCGACGATCTGGCGCGCGGTGCTCGCGCGCCGGCCGCTCACGCAGCCGACCACGCGGTAACGGCGGGCGACCTCGATCAGCAGGCCACGCGTGGCCTCGGGGACGTGCGCGTCGGCCGCGTGGCGCACGATCGGTGCGAGCGTGCCGTCGATGTCGAGCAGCACGGCTGAGCGGGCGGGATCGGAGCGGATCGGCTCGAGCGCCTCCACTAGCGTTGCGGCTGGGGACACGGCGTCTAGTATGGCGCGCAGTGTCAACGTCTGGGCTGCCGGGCCGTCCGCTCGCGCAAGGGACCGCGGGGCGCTTGCCGCACCGCACACTGAGGCTGATGGCGGTCGGCACGCTCGCCGGGCTCTTCAGCGGCCTGTTCGGCGTCGGCGGCGGTAGCGTGATCGTGCCGCTGCTCGTTCTGTGGCTCGGCTACGGCGAGCGCGCCGCAACCGCCACCTCGCTCGCCGCGATCGTGTTCATCGCCGGCTTCGCCGCCGCCGCGCAGGGGCTGTACGGCAACGTGCGGCTGCTCGACGCTGTACTCATCGGGGTGCCCGCCGTCGGCGGCGTGCTGATCGGCACCTGGCTGCAGCAGCGCCTGCAGGCGCGCTCGATCGCGCTGCTGTTCGCGGCGCTGCTCGTCGCAAGCGCCATCGAGTTGGTCCTCAAATGACCGTCCCCGGCGTCCTCGTCAGCCGATGATTGGCGCCGTCGCGATCGGCTTCGTGGGCGGGGTCGTTGCCGGCCTCTTGGGAGTGGGTGGCGGCGTGCTGTTCGTGCCGGGG
This sequence comes from uncultured Solirubrobacteraceae bacterium, assembly GCA_963735615.1. Lineage (GTDB taxonomy): Bacteria > Actinomycetota > Thermoleophilia > Solirubrobacterales > Solirubrobacteraceae > Palsa-744. The sequence continues at coordinate 28,998 of CAVTLO010000003.1, read as the reverse complement.
CTCGTGCTGTTCCTCGGGCTCGACCAGCACCACGCGGAGGCCACGTCGCTGCTTGCGATCGTCCCCGTCGCGATCGTCGGCACCTACCGCCAGGATCGTTACGGCAACGTCGTGCGCCGCGACGCCCTGCTGCTGGGACTGCTGTCGGTGGGCGGCGCAGCCGCCGGCGTCGCGCTCGCGAACACGCTCTCCAGCGCCTCACTGCGCGACGCGTTCGCCGGGCTCATGCTCGTCATCGCCGCGCAGCTTGTCCATCGGACGAGACCCGGCCAGGACGGCGCAAAAAAGGCGTAGACTGAACACATGGGACTAGATAACCCACTCCATATCGCCTTCCTGCTCATCGTCCTGCTGCTCGTGTTCGGCGCCAAGCGGTTGCCCGAGATCGGCCGCTCCGTAGGCACCGGCATGCGCGAGTTCAAGGACTCGATCAGCGGCGACACCGCAAGGCTGACCCAGACCACGCAGCAGCCGCAGGCACCCGCGCAGCCGGCACCCGTGCAGCAGCCAGTGGCAGTGCCCGTGCAGCAGGCGACGGCGCAGCAGGCCGCCCAGGCGTTTGGCACTGTGCCCGAGGACCAGACGCCGGTCCAGTAGGCGCGACTGCAGCAGTGGCGCGCGATCAGCGAGTCGGCGCGCCGACGCCCGCGCTCAGCCGTGCAGGATCGGCCCGCTTTCGACGGCTTCGAATTCCGACCCGGGCACCTGCTTGATCTCTTCCAATCCCTGGGGTCCGGCCGCACGCACAGCTGAAATCGTGGTCTCCTGGGGCGAGCACTATGGCGTCGACATGCTGATTTCCGATGTGATTCGCCTCGCCCGCGAGGATCTCGTTCTGAGAGGACGAGCCGATTACGCTGCGCAAATCCGCTCTTGGCGCGCTCAGACAGGGATGACGCTACGCCAGTTCTCACTGGCGGCCGGCACCTCGGCGTCTCGGCTGTCCGACTACGAGAATGCGAAGGTCGCCCCCACCACCGACGTGCTAAGCCGCCTTAGCCATGTCGCCGCGACACACCCACGGGTGTGACCGAAGAGCAAAGCATCGATTTCATAAACTATATCCTACTATAGTTTAATCGACTATAGTTTCCTCTGATGACGTTCGTAGGGCGACAACATGAGCTCGAGATCCTCACTGAGGAGCTCCGATCCGTTCGAGAAGGCGAGGGGCGATTCGCATGGATACGCGGACGTCGCAGGGTTGGAAAGTCGCGCCTTGTCGAGGAGTTCCTGCGCCGGAGCGGCATCCGTGCCGCCTATTACCAGGCGCCAAGACGGACAACTGACATAGCGCTCAAGCGGCTCGTCGAGACAATCGCGGACTCGAATCTCCCTGCCGCCGGCCTGTTTGGGTCGGGGATTTCCTTTGACTCTTGGCCATCCGCCCTCCGCGCCGCCACCGACGGCGCGACTGAGAGCCAACCTATCGCTCTGGTCATCGATGAGCTTCCGTATCTCGTCGAGAAGGACGACGGCTTCCCAGCGGATCTGCAACTTGCCTGGGACCGCTACCTGAAAAACCGGCCTGTTCTTCTGGTCGCGATCGGTTCCGACGTGCGGATGATGCAGGCGCTGACGCAGCGTCCGGCCGAGCTCCACGATCGTCCCACGCGCGAAGTTGTTGTGCCACCACTATCTCCGGCGGAGGTGGCGAAGCTCACCGGCCTCACCCCAGCGGAGGCACTGGACGTCTATCTGATCGTCGGTGGCTTCCCGCAACTTGCGTCCTCATGGCCGCGGGGGGCCAGCCGCGGGCACTTCCTGCGCCACGCGCTGTCCGACTCTGCGACTCGGTTCGTGGTCGATGGGATCCGCATACTCGACGCCGAGCTCAACCCGCAGACCTCGGCACGTAAGGTTCTGGCGAGTATCGGCCATGGCGAGCGTACCTTCGGCCAAATCCGCGCCGCAAGCGGCATCTCCAACGAGGCGACTCTGAGTTCTGCGTTGGAGCTTCTCGTAGACATGAAGCAGATGGTCGAACAAAGCCTCCCGTATGCCGCGCCACCCGGCAAGAAGAACAAGCGTTACACGATCGCCGATCCCTACCTGCGCTTCTGGCTTCGTTTCATCGGGCCGAACATCGAGGAGATCGACAGGGGCAGGAGCGATCTTGTTATCGCACGCATCGAACGAGATTGGGAGACGTTCCGTGGCAAGGCGATCGAGCCACTTGTGCGACGCTCGGTCGAGCGCCTACTGATCGCTCCGAGTCTCACCAGCAAGCTCGACGGAGCTCGTCACGTTGGGAGCTACTGGACTCGCAACAACCAGATTGAGGTGGATCTCGTGGGTGCCGAGACCGAGACTCCCAAACACGTCGCGTTCATCGGATCCATCAAGTGGAGAGCGCGATCGCCGTTCGGACGACGAGACGCGCGCCATCTAGCCGAGCAGCGCGCGAACGTACCCGGAGCCGGTGCCGCGAAGCTGCTGGGCGTCTCGAGGTCAGGGTTCGCCGACGATCTCGGCCTTGATGTTCGGCTCGACCCCAGCGCACTGCTCGACGCCTGGCGGTGATCGCCGCGAGGAAGGACGCTCTCGCGGAGGACGATCGTTGCTGCTGGGAATCATTTCAACGCAAAACCATTCCATACGTTAACGATCTCGCATTCGATAACTACCCGGCGGCCGGCGCCTCACCCTGCAGCACCGACGGCCGCGCCTCGGCGAGCAGCGGTGCGCCGCAGTGCCAGCAGAAGGCTGCGCCGCGGCTGTGCACGGCGCCGCAGGAACGGCACTGGCCGTGTACGCCCGCCTCGGCGGTCGCGAGCAGGCGCTGCACCTCTCCGAGCTGAGCATCTACCTCCTGGAGTTCCGACGCTTTGCGCGCGAGCACGTCCAGGCGGTAGTGGTCGCGGATCGCCATCTCGTACGCGAGGCCGCCGAGGTCCCACGTCAGCGAGGCCACCCGCTCGGCCAGCTCCAGGCGCCGGCGGCGCAGCTCGGACATCGAGCCGGTCGGCGTCGGCAGCCCGCCCGCGGGCAGGACGATCCCACCCGTGCTGCCGTTGCCCTCGTGCGTACTCATTTGACTTCGATCGGCGCGGTGCTGATTTCGTTGAGTTCCTTCTCGTGCGCCTTGCCCGTCGTCTTGCCGAGTTTGCTGATCGTGTTGCTGCTGACTTTCTTGGCTTCGGGCGCTTTCGCGGGCGCTTTTTCTTCGGCCTTTTCTTCCGCCTTGGCTTCGGCCTGTTCCTTTTCTTCTTCGCTCTTGGCGGACGTGCCGGATTTGGCGTTCGCCGCGGGCGTCGTGCTCGTGGTGGGCGTCGTGCCGGTCCCAGCGGCGAGCCCCGCGCCGCCGAGGCCTTCCACTTTGATCACCTGCGCAGCCGCCGGAGCCTTGCTCTGGGTGACCCAGTGACCGACGAGCAGGCCGACGATCATCGCGAGCAGCAGCACCGACAGGACGCCAAAGAGCGGCGCATAGCGGCGCAGCCATGCGGGACCCGCCACGGGTTCGGTGTAGGGCGTGAAGGCCACGGGCACGTTGCCGGCGGAGCCCGCGCCGAGCTGCGGCTGGCGCTCGGTCTCGAGGACGTCCAGGAACGCGAGCCGCACGGGCGAGCACGGCTGTCCGCAGGAGAGGCAGTAACGCTGGTCGGCGACGAGCGGCGACGAGCAGTTGGCGCAGGTGGAGCTTTCGGAGGGCACCGGGGCGAGGTTCGTCATGGCGCGGCCGACCCCTTGTGCGAGCCTCCGTGCGTGGCGCCGTGGGCGTGGCCATGCGAGCTGGCGCCGACGTGCTTACTGGCCGCGGGCTTTGCTGCAGCCCGCGCCGCGGCTTCGTTTTCGCGGCCGATCTTGGCGCTTTCCTGCTCGGTGCTCTCGCACGCGGCCAGGCCGATGCCGAGCATGCCACACCCAGCCAGCGCGAGCGCCCGCCTGATCCGCATCGTCCCCGACCTCGGTCGCAGCGAGCGACCCAGCCGTACCGGCTGGGTCCCGGCGAGCGGCCGCGTGCTCATCCAAACGCTCCGCGGACGTATTCACGCGTGCGCTCCGCGCGTGGGTCCTCAAACAGGTCCTCCGTCGTCCCGTACTCGACGAGGTCGCCTAGATACATGAAGGCGACCTTGTCGGCCACGCGATGCGCCTGCGCGAGGTTGTGCGTGACGATCACGACCGCCAGGTCACGCCGCAGTTCGCCGATCAGCTCCTCGATCACGCCAGTGGAGATCGGGTCCAGCGCGCTGCACGGCTCGTCCATCAGCAGCACCTCGGGCCGCGGGGCGATCGCGCGGGCGATACATAGGCGCTGCTGTTGGCCGCCCGACAAGCGCAGCGCCGGCCGGTCGAGGTCGTCGCGGACCTCGTCGTAGAGCCCCGCCCTGCGTAGCGCGTCGGCTACTAGCGGCTCGAGCTCGCGCCGCCCGGGGCGCTTACGCCCCTGCTCGCGCAGCGCGAACGCGACGTTGTCAAAGATCGACATCGGAAACGGGTTGGGCTGCTGGAAGACCATCGCCACGCGCGAGCGCAGCGTGGTGTCGACGAGGTCGTGGATGTCCTCGCCATCGAGCAGGATCTCGCCCGAGCGCGCTGCGCTGGGGGTCAGCTCGGTCAGGCGGTTGAGCGTGCGCAGCAGCGTCGTCTTGCCGCAGCCAGACGGCCCGATCAGCGCGAGCACCTCGCCCTGGTGGACCGACAGCGAGACCGACTTGACGGCCGGCTTGCCAGCGTAGGAGATGCTTACCTCGCGCAAGCTCAGGCGCTCAGGCCCGGCCGCCGAGGACGGCCTGCGGACGGCCTCGCGCTCGGGTACCGGACGCGCCGGTGTCGGCGGGCGGTCGAGCACGATCGTGCGCACCGGCGGCACCGTGCCGTCGCCGAACGGCTGGCTCGGCTGCGGCTCGCTCGGCAGCGCCTCGCTCGCGAGCGGGTGCTCGCGGCCGTCTGTCGCAAAGCTCCAAGGATCTAGAAGCATCTCGTCAGGACTCATCGAGCACTATCTCCATCGCCTTGACTTTCGCCATCAGAACAATGAGGTTAGCGGCTTCTGGGGAATTTGTAAAAGGCTCTTTAGGCATCGCTAGACGACCGCTCCGACCACCGGCATGCCGGTGGCACTGGCCTGGGCGCGGCCGATCCGGTCCACGAGCAGGTTCAGCGCCAGCACGAAGATCAGCAGCAGGAACGCGGCCGCATACGCTTTCTGTGGGGCGCCCGCTTCGCCAGCCGGCGAGTTGTCGTAGATGTAGGTGGTCAACGACGAGCCGGTGCCGCGCAGCAGGTTGACCACCGGGACAGATCCTTGCGTTTCGATGGTCAGCGTCTCACCGAGCAGGATCAGCACGATCGCGGTCGAGCCGATGATGCGGCTGATGCCGAGCGTGACGCCAGTGGCGATGTTCGAGCGCACGCTGGGGAGCAGCACGCGGCGGATCGTCGTGATGCGCGTCTTTCCCAGCGCGAAGGCCGCCTCGCGCATGTGGCCCGGCACCGCCTGCAGCCCGTCGCGCGTGGCCGCGTATACGGGCGGCAGCGCGAGCAGCGACATCATCGCGCCGGCCGCCAAGAACGAGCGCCCGTATACGCCGCCGCCTTCGGCGGTGAACGAGAACGGCGCGAACAGCGAGATTTGGAAGAGCGCGAGCCCAAAGATCGCGATCACGATGTCGGGCGTGCCGGCGACGATCTCGATGCTCGACTCGACGACGCGCGCGAGCCAGTTCGGCCGACCGTACTCGGCGATCCACACAGCACTGGCGAGCGCCAGCGGTAGCGCGAGCACGATCCCGATCGCCGTCAGCACGATTGTCCCGAGCAGCGGGTCCAGGATCCCACCCGAGGCGGCGCCGCTTTCGCTGACTTTGGGGTGGGTGAACAGCAGGCCCGGGCGCAGGTATTGGATGCCGCGATAGCCCATGTACAGCACGATCGCCGCCGCGATCACACACAGCGAGATGCCGGCTATCCACGCGGCCGCGAGCGCCAGTCGATCGCCCCAGCGCCAGGTCATCGGCGAGGAGCGCCGGCCGCGTCCGCTCGAGCCGCGCCCCGCCGGAGCGCCCGGCCCCGCCTGCTGCATGCCTGGCGAGAACGTGCTCATCCGCGCGTCTGGTACTTGCGCAGCGGGAGCTTGACCAGGTAGCCGGTCACGGACAGCACGAACGCGGAGAACAACAGCAGCAGCGCACACGCGTACACGGTGGCGCCCAGCGCCGGCGAGCCGACGCCGTCCCGGTAGTCGACGATCGCCGAGGCGAGCGTGCGCAGCGGCTCGAAGAAGAAGATGCGCCCGTCGATCAGCTTCGGTGAGAAGAACTTGCCGCCCGAGACCATCTGGATCATCACGGCCTCGCCAAGCGCACGCGCGGTCGCGAGCACGGCTGCCGCCACGATCGCAGGACGGATCGCGCGCAGCGTCACCGCACGTACCGCGCGCAACGGGTTCAGCCCGAGCGCCACCGCCCCCTCGCGCCACGACGGCGGCACCGAGACGAGCGCCTCGCAGATCAGCGCGATCATGATTGGGGTGATCATCACCGTGAGGATCACCACGGTCACGCCGAGGCCAGCGCCGGTTAGCTGGATCACGTTTTGCACCGATACTTTCTCGTGCACGGTGATCAGGTGCTGGCCGACGAACGGCACGAGCACGAGGATCCCGATCAGCCCATAGATGACGGAGGGAACCGACGCAAGCAGGCGGATCATCGGGATCACCACCCGACGCAGGCGCGCCGGCGCGAGCTCGACGATGAAGACCGATGAGAGCACCGCGATCGTCATCCCGAACACCAGCGCGAACGCGGTCGTCAACAGCGTGCCGTAGATCAGCGGCCACGCCCGCAGGTGAAAGACCGCCGCCGCGGGGTTGGTCGTTGCGGCGGTCATCTTGTTGACCTCGGCTTCGAGATTCCCGCCGCCCAGCAGCCAGCTGAGCCCGTTGTGCTGGAAGATCGGCCACGCCTTGATCGCGACGAACACAGCCATCGCGACGACGACAACACAGACCAGCAACGACACCGCGCCGAGCAAACGCTCGGCGCGGTGGTCGGGCCACGGCTTTCGCAGCCGCTCGATCATGGCTTGTTCAGCCTCTCGACCATGGCCTTTTCAGCCTCCCGGCCGTGATCCTGTCAGCCGCTCGAGCCACAGCTCTAGCCGATCGGGACCCACTGGCTGGCAATGATTTTCTTCGCCGCCGAGGACTTGTCGATCCAGTTGATGAAGGCGGCCGCGCCGCCCCTGGCGGTACCTTTGGTGACCTCGAAGAAGACAGCCACGCCGCCATACTGCCCGGACGCCGCGGTCGTCTGGTTGCACGCCACGCCGTTGAACTCGACCGAGGTCAGGCCGCCTTTGTTGGCCTGGTAGTTGGACAGAAAGCCGATCCCGTCCGGGGCGGCTTCGACGGCTTGGCGCATCTCACCCTCGGTTGCCTCTTCTGTGGCGCTGGACTCGACGCTTTTGCCTTCGAGCAGCAGCGACTTGAAGCTGGTCAACACGCCGGCGACCGACGTGCGCGTGAAGACTTCGATCGGGCCGGTAGCCGTGGCGCCACCCAGCGCACTGCTCCACGTCTTCGTCTTGCCGGTGAAGATCGACGTGACCTGCGCCTGGGTGAGGTTGGTCACAGGATTCGACTTGTTCGTGACCACGCAAATCGCGTACTTGGCGATCGGGTAGAAGTCCAGGCCAGCGTCGGCGCTGGTGGGTTCCTGTGCAACGTCGGCGATCGTGTCGCTGCCGTTTTTGACGTTGCTGATACCGACGGTCGTGCCCCCCTGCGTGATCTTGAACCTGATCTTGTGCGGGTGCAGCTTGACGTACTTGTTGGCGAGCAGCTGCACGAGCGGGTACGACGACGTGGCGCCACTGATGGTGACCAGGGCGGTGGCGCTGGCGGCCGCAGGCGCCGCAACCCCGACCACGCCAGCCACCGTGAGGGCGACGGAGAGACGGCGGATTCGATGCATTGAAGAGAGGCTCCGTTTCAAGTTCGTTTGACAAAGAGTTGACAACGTGGAGGGGCGAACATAGCATATCCCCATAGACCTGATCGACATTAGCTATTTTATAGGCAAGGTCCGGAACCCTAGAGGTCCGGACCGTGTTCTTGATTTACGAGAATTCCGCTCCACTCAATGAACAACACACCCGAGAAGCCAAAGTCGCCCTTCCACGCGCCCTCGGCTCGCGTGACCGCCGCGCTCGCCGCCGCGATGCTGGGGATCGGCGTGGCCGTGGGCGCCGCGATCGGCCCGGCTCCGACCCCCTCGCAGGCCAGCCCGAGCCTGCCGCTGCTGATCGCGTCGCTCGCTCGTGGCGCTGCCGCGCGGGCGGCACAGGCCACCGCGGCGAGCGTCCAGCCACCGGCGATCACCGCCGAAGCGACGCCCCGCAGGAAACGCCGCAAACACAAACACGCGAGCGCCGAAGAAGCCTCGAGCGCGGCGACCACGACATCGGGCTCAGAAACAACGACGCCCACGTCGACGAAGCCGAAAAGCACGAAAAAGTCGAGCACCTTGCCGCCGATCACGCACGTGTGGCTGATCGAGCTCGCGGGCACCTCGTTCGCCGCCGCAGCCGCCCAGCCAACGGCGGCCCCATATATCGACACGCAGGCGGTCCCCGCGGGCACGCTGCTCAGTGGCTGGTCGGCCCTCGACGGCGGCGCGTTCGCGAACGAGACGGCGCTGCTGGCGAGCGAACCGCCGCAGCTGCTCGACACGATCGTCGAGCCCGCCTGCCCTGAAGGCGCAGCGGGGGCATCCTGCGCGACAGAAGCCGGCGCGCTCACCGCGGCCGACGAATTCCTAAAGACGACCGTGCCGACGATCACCTCGGCCGCAGCCTTTCGCGAAAGCGGGCTGATAGTGGTCACGTTCGCGTCGATCGGCAACGCCACCGCGACCGGCCTGCCCGCCGGCGCGGCCACCGCGACGCTCACCACGCAGCCACCCGCGGGCGTCCTTTTGATCTCGCCGTTTGCATCGGTCGGCGCCAAGCCCTCGGCGACTTTCAACCCAACTTCACCGAAGCAGAGCCTCGAAAAGCTCCTACGGCGATGACAGATCCATCAACCAACGAACGGAGACCCCCGTTGCACCTCATCGAACCAGCACACCGCAAAGCGACATGGTGGCTCGCCGCGATCGTGGGCTTTGTGGCCCTGCTGCTCGCGATCCCGGCCGTCGGCCATGCCGAAGAACCCAACCCCAACAACTACAGCTGCATCGGCAAGATCGCCGCCGGTGAACCGGAAGCGGGCAACGAAGAACAGCAGGTGCAGTACGCCTTCTACTGCAACGGCGCGATCACCGGCTACCAGCTGCAGGCGCAAATTCCCGTGACGGGGATCGAGGGCCAGCCGGTCGTGACCTCCAATGCGACGTCAAAGCCGCTATCCCAGACGTTCTCCTGCTCCGGGGAAGCCCCCGGCTTCGCGCTCAACTGCGTGGGCCTGGCCAAAGAAGGCTACGAGACGATCACCGGGCAGTTCTCGATCGGCACAAAGCTCTGCAAGGAGCCGCGCGTCGACCCGCTGCTGACAGTCACGTACGCGTACCTCGAAAAGGGTGTCGTCACACAGGCGATCTCGGGGCCGTTCGACCTGGGTCGCCCGACGGGCTGCAAGGCCGACGCATACTCGGGCTACAGCCGCTTCAACCCGAAGCCGACGGTCAGCCACAAGAAGAAGGGCAGCAAGAAGGGCAAGAAGTCCAGCAAGAAGAAGTAGGGCCAAGGGCTGGCGAGCTTCGCCGGCGCCTTGTGCCCAGCCGATCCGGGGCGGCCCCAGCGCGATTGGCGCGGGACCTGCCCCGGGCGGCTCTATGCTTGCCCTGCGAGCAGTTTGGCGTCCATCGCCGGCAGCGGTAAGCCGTCCAGCCGCTCACGGCCGCGGCGGCGTGACCGTTCGCACGCGGGCGACGGGCGGTATGACGTTGACGTCAGCGTTGACCATGTAGAGCTGCTTGGTCTGCGGGTCATAGGCCATACCGGGTAGTCCATCTTCCTTGTCGGCGATGCCGGGGAGAGCTTTGACGCCTCTGTCGAAGCTCGCGATCTTGGCGCCGCCTGCGCTGTACTCGTCGATGCGGTGCAGGTAGTTAGCGTAGATGTCGATGAAGATGTTGCCCGCCGGGTCGAGCGCGAGCGCGGGAGCCGGTCCTTCCGGGTAGGCCGGCGGGCCGCCCGGCTCGAGGATCCGTATGAGCTTGCCCGACGGCGCGTACTCGCGGACGCCGACGACACCGTCGCGAACGACATACAGGTCGCCCGCGGCGTTGACGACCAGGTCCAACACGCCACCGCTTTCACGGCTTTCGGAGGGCGGAAGCGTGGGGGTCAACTTGATCTGGCCCTGGTAGACGCCTTCGGAGGAGTATGCCTTCACGTGGTTGCGTTCGCCGACGTACACCGTGCCGTTGGCACCCACCGCTATGAAGGTGCCGTCTACGCTGAGTTCGAGCCCGCCTCCGGCCGGTGCCTCGGTGCCCTTGCCGCAGACGTCACCGGGCTTGACGGGGCAGATGTCTTCCTCGGCGTGGTCGTGGTCCCTGCTGGCCGTCCGGTTGACGCCCCCGCCAAACTCGAGCAGGAACTTGCCGCTGGGACTGAACTTGTCGACGCGGTAGTTGAAGATGTCGATCACGTACACGTCCCCACGCGATGGGCTCGACGGATCGTTGTCGACGGCGATGCCCTGGGCTAAGTGAAACTCCCCCTCGCCTTCGCCTTCGAGGCCCGTGTAGCAGGTCTTCGTGCACATCTGCAGCGCCTGGGTCCTGCCGTCGGCAACACCCCAACCCCACGCCAGTAGGAAGCTACCCGCGCTCGTGAACTTCTGGATCCTCGCGTTCTTGGTGTCCACGACGTACACGTCGCCGCTGCTCTGGTCGACAGCGATGCCAAACGGTTCCTTGAACTCTGCCGCCGCTGTTCCGTACGTCCCGAACTCCGCAGCGGTGTCCGCAGGGACACCGCGAAATCGCGGGGAATCCCGTGGAGCGTCGGAGCTCCCGCACCCCGCCAACATCCCGAGCAGCAGGCAGAGCGCCAGCACACCCGCGAGCCTCGATCGCCTCCCGTTCTTTTCCGTGTCTCGATGCGTCATGGCGATAGGTCCGAGCAGCCAACATAATCGAGCGATCGGGGAGGGATCAAGCGTCTGCTCCGAGTGTCTCCCTCTCCGCAGGAAGAAGATCAGGGCCGCGGCGGCATGACCGTTCGCACGCGCGCGACGGCCGGAATGACGTTGACGTCGGCGTTGACCATGTAGAGCCGCTTGGTCTGCGGGTCATAGGCCATGCCGGGCAGCGCGTCTTCCTTGTCGGCGATGCCGGGGAGCGCTTTGACGCCCCTGTCGAAGCTCGCGATCTTGGCGCCGCCAGCGCTGTACTCGTCGATGCGGTGCAGGTAGTTGGCGTAGACGTCGACGAAGACGTTGCCCGCCGGGTCGAGCGCGAGCGCGCGCGCCGTTCCTTCGAGGTAGGCTGGTTCCCCGCTCGGCTCGAGGGTCCGTATGAGCTTGCCCGACGGCGCGTACTCACGAACGCCGGCGACGCCGTCGCGAACCACATACAGGTCACCGGCGGCGTTGACGGCCAGGTCCTTCACACCGCCGATTTCGCGGCCTTCCCCGGGCGCAGGCGCGGGCGTCAGCTTGATCTGCCCCTGAAGGACGCCTTCCGGGGAGAACGTCTTCACGCGGTTGCGTTCGCCGACGTACACCCTGCCGTTGGCACCAACCGCTATGTAACTGCCATCGACGGTGAGCTCGATCCCGCGATCGGCCGATCCCTCGATGCCCTTGCCGCAGACGTCGCCGGGCTTGACCGGACAGACGTCTTCCTCGGCGCGATCGTGGTGCCCGCGGGCCGTTTGATTGACGCCCCTGCCGAACGTGAGCAGGAACTTCCCCGTGGGGCTGAACTTGTCGATGCGGTAGTTGCGGGCGTTGACCACGTACACATCCCCGCGGGATGGGCTCGACGGGTCGTTGTCGACGGCGATGCCCTGAGCTAAGTAAAACTGTCCCGGGGCGCCACCTTCTCGACCTGCAAAGCACGTCTTCGTGCACGTCTGCAGCGCCTGGGTCTTGCCGTCGGCGACACCCCAACCCCATGCCAACAGGAAGCGGCCCGCGCTCGTGAACTTTTGGATCCTGCGGTTCTTGGTATCCACGACGTACACGTCGCCGTTGCGCTGGTCGACGGCGATGCCGAACGGTTCCACGAGCTGTCCCGCCGCGGTTCCATACGTCCCGAACTCCTCGACGGTGTCCACGGGAACACCGCGATATAGGACGCGGTGCCCGCGCGGGTCGGAGCTCCCGCATCCCTGCAGCGCCCCTAGCAGCAGGCAGAGCGCCAACACAGCGGCCGGCCTCGACCGCCTCTCGTTTTTTTGCCTGCTTCTGTGCGCCATGGCGATGGGTCCGAGCAGCCAACATAATCGAGCCATCGGGGCGGGATCAAGCGTCTGCGCCGCGTGTCTCCGTCTCGCCGCTACAGCAGGCTGTTGGTCATGCGTTCGACCTCGGCGATCGAGGTGACGCCCTCGCGCACCTTCTGCAGTCCGTCGTCTCGCAGGCGCAGCATCCCTTCCTCGAGCGCGATCGTGACCATGTCGTCGACAGAGGCGCGCTCGAGGATCAGCGCGCGGATGGACTCTGAGACGGTCATGACCTCGTACAGCGCGAGACGGCCGCGGTAGCCGGAGCCGGCGCAGCGCGAGCAGCCGACGGCCTCATACGGCTGCACGCCGGCGAGACCGTGTTCGGCGAGCACCGGCTCGGAGACGGCCTGGGGGCGCTTGCAGTGCTTGCAGAGCATCCGCACGAGGCGCTGGGCGACGATGCAGTCGACGGCGGAGGACACGAGGAACGGCTCGATGCCCATGTCGATCAGCCGCCCGAGCGCGCTGGGCGCGTCGCGCGTGTGCAGCGTGGAGAGCACGAGGTGGCCGGTGAGCGCGGCCTCGACAGCGATGTGCGCGGTCTCGCGGTCGCGGATCTCGCCGACCATGATCACGTCGGGGTCGGCGCGCAGCATCGAGCGCAGGCCGACGTCGAAGGTGACGCCGGCCTTGGGCGCGATCTGCATCTGCTTGATGCCGGCGATGCGCTTCTCGACGGGGTCCTCGATCGTGAGGATGCTGCGCTCGCCGTCGTTGAGCGCGTGCAGCGCGGCGTATAGCGTGGTCGACTTGCCGGAGCCGGTCGGCCCGGTGACGAGCACGGCGCCGTTGGGCCGCTGGATCGCGCGCGAGAAGCGCTCGAGCTCGGCCTCCTGCATCCCGAGCGACTCGAGGCCGTCGACCGTCACGCCGCTGCCCTGGTCGAGGATGCGCATGACGACGCCCTCGCCGTTGACGAGCGGCAGCGTCACCACGCGGATGTCCACGCGCCGCCCTTCGACGGTCAGCGCGAAGCGCCCGTCTTGGGGCACGCGCCGCTCGGAGATGTCGAGGTCGGCCATGATCTTGATCCGCGAGACGACACCCATCGCCATCCTGCGCTTGACGGTAGCGGCCGGCGCGAGCACGCCGTCGACGCGGAACAACACGCGCGTGTCGCCCTCCTCGGGGTTGACGTGGATGTCGGATGCGCCCTGCTGCACGGCCTGCGCGACGATCGAGTGCACGAGCTTGATCACCGGCGCGTCGCTGTCGGCCTCCTCGACTGAGACGTCGCGCTCACCCTGCTCCTCGGCGTCCTCGTCGACGATGTCCTCGATCGAGTCATCCAGGCGTGCGAGGCGCGCGAGCAGCAGGTTGAGGTCCTCGACGGACGCCGCCGCTGGCCTGATCCGCCGGCCGGTCATCATGCCGATGTCATCGATCGTGAGCACGTTCGTGGGGTTAGCCATCGCCAGCAGCAGCGCACCATCGTCGGTGAAGCCGACGGGCACCGCCTGGTAGCGCTTGGCCGCCTGGATGCCGACGAGGTTGACGGCGCCCATATCGACGTCGAACATGGCGAGGTCGACGAAGTCCAGGCCGAAGCGCTCGGCGACGACGCGTGCGAGCTGGTCGTGGCGCAGGATCCCGCGCTCAACGAGCACGACGCCGGTGGGGCGGCCCTGGGCGCGCGCGGTCGCGACGCCCTCCTCGACGGTCTCGCGGTCGGCGAGCCCGAGATCGACGACGACCTCGCCGATCATCCGCTGCGAGCGCCCGGGGTTGCGCGGCGGATAAAGGCCCTTCTGCTCCTGGCCGGCCGGCTCGCGAACCTCCCGCCTACGCTCGTCAGCCTCCCGCTCGGTCTCGGGGTCGGCGGGCTCTGCAACGGTTGGCGTGGCGAAATCGCCCATCACAGACACTTATCGGCATAGCTAGAAGCCCGCTTGACCGTGCTCGAGCACGCCCTTGACCTGGGCGTCGAGCGCGTTCAGCCGATAGAGCGCGAGCGCCTCAGCCGAGGCGAAGCGCTGGCCGGAGGAGGGCTCGGGCCCGTGGTGGAGGATCACGCAATGCTCGAGCGCGAGCCTGCGCTCGCCGTCGAGGGCCGCGGGCGCGTGTGCGGCGATCACGCGCAGCCCGAGCTCGACGTGCCCGAGCAGCGTGCCCTCGCGGCTGCGGGCGATCTCGGCGCCGTAGGTGTACTCCCTAGTCTTGCCGAGGTCATGGACGATGGCGGCGCTGAGCAGCAGGTCGCGATCCAGGCGCGGGTGCAGGGTACAGAGCTCGAGCGCGAGCGTGGCGACGGCGACTGTGTGCTCGAGCAGGCCGCCGAGGTAGGCATGGTGGCTCGACTGAGAGCAGGGCGCGAGGCGGATCTGCTCCCTCAGAGCCTGATCGCCGAACAGCCTCTCCACCAGCGCCTTGAGCGCGGGGTCGTAGACCTCGCGGGCGAGGTGCTCGAGGAAGCCTTCGAGCTCGTCGCGATCGCGGTAGGCGGTAGGCAGGAAGCGTGCGGGATTGGCGTCGTCGTCGCCGCCGGCGCGCTCGATCGCGCGCAGCTCGATCTGGAGCTCATCGCGGAAGCGCTGCACACGCCCACGCACGCGCACGAGCTCGCCCCGCTCGAAGCGCCCGGCGAGCACGTCGGCGTCGCGAAAGGCGCGGGCGCGGATCGACCCGCTGCTGTCGCGCAGCTCGAGCGTCAGGTAGGGAGTGCCCATGCGAGAGATCTGGCGCTCCTTGCGTGTGCACGCAAACACGGCGTCGACATCGTCGTCGCCGCGCAGCGTGGCAACGCTCTGGACGTGCTCGGTGGACGGCGCGGGTGAGGAACGCGTGTCGGCTGGCATCGTCTCATGATGTACGGTGGTTCGGATGCAGCCCCTGATCTGGGACCGCCGCCCGGACGGCCTGAGGGCCCCGGCGATGGTGTGCGCGTTTCAGGGCTGGAACGACGCTGGCGACGCGGCGTCGAGCGCGGTGGCGTTCCTGGCGGCGGCCCTGGACGCGCGCCGCTTCGCACGGATCGACTCGGAGGAGTTCTACGACTTCCAGGCGAACCGCCCGTGCATCCGCTTCCGCGAGGACGAGCGCACGGAGACCGGCGGCGGCGTAGATGACGGACGCCCGGGCGACGACGGCGGCGCTCGCGAGATTGAGTGGCCGACGGTGGAGATCTTCGAGGCATCGGCGCCGCGGGCGCCGCGCGACCTGGTGCTGGTGCAGGGCGTGGAGCCGTCGATGCGCTGGCGCGCGTTCAGCGCGCACATGGTCGACCTGGCGGAGGCGCTGGGGGTGCAGGTGGTCGTGTCGCTGGGCGCGCTGCTGGGCGACGTCCCGCACACGCGCCCGGTGGCGATGACGGGCCACGCCTCGGACGCGGCGCTGCTCGAGCGGGTCGGCATCCAGGCCTCCAGCTACGAGGGTCCGACGGGCATCGTTGGCGTGCTGCACACGGCGTGCGCACAGGCGGGGCTGCCGTCGGCGAGCCTGTGGGCGGCGGTGCCCCACTACGTGGCGGCTGCCGCGAACCCGAAGGCAGCGCTGGCGCTGCTGCGCCGCGTGGAAGTCCTGATCGGCGTGTCGGTGGACGTGTCGGAGCTGGAATCCTCGGCGGCCGACTACGAACGCCAGGTGGGGCTCGCGGTGCGCAGCGACCCGGATATCCAGGCGTTCGTGGAACGGCTGGAGCAGGCGGCGGACAGCGAGGAGGAGAGCACCCCGGAGGAGCTGCCGTCGGGGGAGATCCTGGCTAGCGAATTCCAGAGGTTCTTGAGACAGCGGGGGCGGGAGGGGACGTAACGAGGCGGTCACCAGCTGGACGAAATCGCGCCCCGGACCTATCCGGGGCGCGATTCGTTAATCAATGATTCGGGTCTGGCCTACGGTTACAGCATCATACTTACGGGTTCATCAGTTCGATCGTAAGTGCAGCTCCAGATTTTTTGAAGGTTTCGATTAAGAATAAGGCACTTAACGCGAATAATTCCGCCGTACCGCCGTTAGTTTTTATCGTCGGTAAGCACGCGATCTCGCTGGTAGTCCCGGCGGGTAACACAGATAAGATCTGTGTCTCACCAGATGCGAATTCGGTGAACTCCTCGTGGACCGATGACACTAACGCGTTCATGCTAGTGTTTAACACGACCGCTGCGATACAGCTTTTGTTCTGAACTTCAATTTCGATTTTGATGGTTTTCGTGCTGTTTTCGCAGACGATCGGGATAGTTTTGGTTAAGAACACTAACGCGCCGACTAAAGTACTAGTGCTAGCCGTTATCATTAATAACGCTAACCAGAAATGCACTTCGCCTTCCGTCTTGATCTTCCCTCCCGTTTCGCCTGAGCTGTTGCATTTCGTCGACAGCGCACTCGTGCATTCTTCTAACGTCACGTGGCCGCTACCTTCGTTAGCCCCAGTGAATTCCTCGGCGCCTGAGCCTTTTTTGCATGTAAATTCGTTGCCGCCGATCGATAACCAGTGGCCTGGTGATGCCTGTATCATCGTGTCTGATAGTGCTGCAGTTGCAGTTGGTTCGACTAAGATTTTGGTTGATTCGGCTGACGCGATCGCGGCCGGGATCGCAGTGAGTGCGAGCACGGCGATGGCGAGCGGTGTGGTGATACGTTTCATGGTGGTTGTTCCTTGTCTTGATTCGTTGCCTGTTTGCTGGGGTGGGTCGGGTGTGGCGTGCGGGTCTTGTGGTGACTGCGCGACGCCGAGGTTCCGATTAATGGAATCCAGTGCTGATGGTGGCAGCTGTGGGTCGGCTGGTCAAGCGCCGAGCAGTATTTGTTTCCTACTCGTGTGGGTGTGCTGTGGTGCCTGGGTAGGACGGCGTCAGCTGGGGCCCGGCCTCGGGAATCGTAGGGGTGTCGTGCCGTTGACGCCGTTCTGGCCGAGACCATCCGGCGGCTGCTGGCCAGGCGCCGGAGCCCGGAACCGGTAGCGCACGAACTGCGGGAGCTGTTTGTCGATCAGCCGTTGCGCTGGTTGCCCCTGGGTCGCGGCGAGTGCTCACTTGGGTCAGGGCAAGGTGCTCGCGCTGCGGCGGCTGAAAAGGTCCCGCCGGCCAAAATGACAAACTACTCTTCGTATGAGTTTGTTGTGGGTGTGTTGGTGTGGTTGTGTGTGGTTTGGGGGCGCCAGTTGGTGATTTCTTCGAGTGGTTGGTTTGGTGGGGTGGTGTGTTGTGTGGGGGGTTGGTAGTTTTTGCAGTGGGGGACGGTGTAGTGGGGGCGGCAGTTGGCGTTGTTCTCGGTGTGTTGTGCTTCTTGGTTGAATTGGGTGAGGGTTTGTTTGTTGGCGTGGAGGAGTTTGTTGGCGGTCTTGTTGTTGAGGAGTTTGTTTTCGATGATGAAGAGCTCTTGTGTGGGGGTGCGTTGGTTGTTGGTGAGTGTTTGTTGGTAGGTGCTGGGTTTTGTGGTTGTTTGGATGTGTTTGAGTTCTTGTTGGGTTTCTGTGGGGGTGATGTGGATGTTGTGTGTGGTGTCGTAGTTTTTGCTCCAGTAGCTGGAGACGAGGTATTCTAGTGCTTGGGTCTTGATGGTTGTGTAGAGCTCGTGGCATATCGTGAGCAGTTGCGCGGTTGTGGGCCGGGGCGGGCCTTGCCCGGGAATTGGGGTGAGTTTGGTTAGCTGGTTGAGGCAGGCGGGGTAGTTCGCGGGCTCGGTGACGAGTCCGGGTGGTATGCGGTGTGTGGTGATGGCGTAGAAGTCGGTGGCGATCGTCTCGGTCATCCATTGGTTGAGTGTGTGTTTGGTGATCGTGTAGCGCCCGATTTGCGCGATGACACCGGCGGGTAGTGGCGGCCCGGTGCTGCTGGCCGTGCTGCTGCTGCTGGTGGTGGCGTTCGCGGTGCTCGTGCTGGTGTTGGTGTTGTGGCTGGTGGAGCAGCCGGTGAGGATGGTTGTGAGGAGGATGGCGCAGAGGTAGGCTGGTAGCGCCCGGTGGCTCGGGGGGTTTGCTTTGTTGTGGTGTGCTGGGTGTGGGTGTGGGGCTTCCTTGGCTGGGCTCATGCTTGTGTGCCTCCTGAGTTTCGGTGCATTGTTTCTGTGTCGCCTGTGGGGCGGTGTGCGCGAGACGCTCCGGGTGCCTGCCCGCATGCGTCTAGCACCGCTTGGTTACAGGGAAAGTTCTGGTAGCGCGGCACACGTTACACGAGCCGCAGCGGGCCCAGGCGGGCAGCGTGTGTGTGGCCGCGGGCGGGCGGGGGTGTGTGCCGCGGGGGGTTGTCTGTCGCGGGGGGTGAGTGGGAGACATTGTGTTGAAAGGCTTGACTGTGGGGGTGGTGCGTGCGACCGTACTTTCGGCCGGCGCCCCCGGTTCTTGTGGGGCATCCTTGGGTGGCTTGGTCGTTCAGGTTCGGCCGTGTTGCGCTTGGGGCCGGTGGATGGGTAACCTAACCGATAGAAGGAGCAGGTACGAATGAAACGTGTTATTACGCTGTTCGGTGTCGCTGTCATGGCTGTGTTCGCGTTTACCGCGATCTCGGCCGCGATCGCGTCAGCCGAAGCAACCAAAATCTTAGTCGAACCAACCGCAGCTGCACCACTAAATACCGAAGGATCACAGAAAGAAACGGGTCATCTGTTATCGATCGGCGGCAACGAAATCACATGCAAAAAAGGCTCAGGCGTCGAGGAATTCACAACGGCTAACGAAGGCAGCGGCCACGTGACGTTCGAAGAATGCACGAGTGCGCTGTCGACGAAATGCAACAGCTCAGGCGAAACGGGCGGGAAAATCAAGACGGAAGGCGAAGTGCATTTCTGGTTAGCATTATTAATGATCACCGCTAGCACTAGTACTTTAGTCGGCGCGTTAGTGTTCTTAACCAAAACAATCCCGATCGTCTGCGAAAACGCTACGAAAACCATCAAAATCGAAATTGAAGTACAGAACAAAAGCTGTATCGCGGCGGTAGTGTTAAACACCAGCATGAACGCGTTAGTGTCATCGGTCCACGAGGAGTTCACGGAATTCGCATCTGGTGAGACGCAGATCTTATCTGTGTTACCCGCCGGGGCTACCAGCGAGATCGCGTGCTTACCGACGATTAAAACTAATGGTGGTACCGCGGAATTATTCGCGATCAGCGCCTTATTCTTAATCTCAGGATTCAAAAAATCTGGTGCTGCGCTTACGATTGAATTGATGAACCCGTAGGTGTAGTGTGGTGTATGTAGTTGTTGGCTAGGTGATGTTTGTGGTTGTGCGCGGGTGCCCGGTAGGGCCCCGCGCATAGCCCATCTCTTTGAGCCAGGCCGGCGTTGGCGGAGGCTTGATTCCGTGGTTTCGTCCGCGGGAGAGGAGAGCTTTCTGGCATGGCACATTCGAGGAAGTACCCCGAGGAGTTGTTGGAGCGCGCGACGCGGCTGGTGTTCGAGTCTGGGCGCCCGATCGCGCATGTCGCGCGTGATCTGGGTCTCCCGTCTGAGACGCTCAGGGTGTACGTGCGTCGAGTCGAAGCGAACGAGGGCCGGCGCAAGGACACGCTGAGCGATGGGGAGCGTGAGGAGATCCGCAAGCTGCGGCGCGAGAACTTCGAGCTGCGTCGCGCGAATGAGATCTTGAAGTCGGCGAGCGTGTTTTTCGCGAAGGAGCTCGACCCAGACCGAACGAAGTGAGCCGCTATGTCGATGAGCATCGCGAGCGCTTCGGGGTCGAGCCCATATGCCGGATCTTGGGCGTGTCGGCGTCCGCTTACTACCAGCGAAAGACGGGGGTGCGCTCTGCTCGTGGGGTCGAGGATGAGCGGCTGCTCGCGCGGATTCGTGAGGTGCACGGGGCGAACTACTGCGCCTACGGCTACCGCCGAACGTGGAAGGCGCTCACGCGTGCTGGTGAGCACGCGCCGCGCTGTCAGGTGCAGCGGCTGATGCGTGCTCATGGCATCCAGGGCGCTAAGCGTCGCGGCAAGCCGTGGCGGACCACGACCCCGGATCCAGATGCTCGCCGGCGGCCCGATCTCGTCAACCGCGACTTCACAGCGTCCGCGCCGAATGAGCTGTGGGTTGCGGACTTCTCGTATCTGCGCTGCTGGGAGGGCGTTGTGTTCTTCAGCTTCGTGATCGATGTCTACAGCCGCATGGTCGTCGGCTGGCAGTTCGCGGCACACATGCGCACCACGCTCGTCCTCGACGCGCTACGGATGGCGCTCTCAACCCGCGAGCGTGTCGAGGAGATCCGCCTCACTCATCATTCAGACCGCGGGTCGCAATATCTGTCCGGGGACTACACGCAGACACTCGCCGATCACGACGTGCTCGCGTCGGTCGGCAGCACCGGCGACGCCTACGACTGTGATGATGCCTGGGCCGCCCCGTTGGTCTGACTCGGCTTACGACTGACCTCGTGTCCTTGCTGTTGATCTGTCGACCGGCGTGGCGGTGTTTTGTGTCTCGCTGGCCGGACGGGCAGTGACCTGATAGGAGCCTGGTCTAGAAGTCCCTTCACAGTCCTGTCCTCCCGCCCGACCAGCTGAGAGTGACCACTATCGGTTAGGACGGCAGTCAGTGAAAAGGATGACAGAGCAGAACGTAGTCGTTGGGGTGGATACGCACAAGCACATCCATGTCGCGGTCGCGCTTTCCAGGGCTGGCGAGCGCCTCGGCGACATCACCGTCTCGGTGGACCCTGGGGGCTATGCGCAGCTCCTCGCGTGGGCCCAAGCATTCGGCGCGGTGTGGTGTTTCGGGGTTGAGGGATGCGGCTCATATGGCCAAGGCCTCGTCGGGTTCCTGCGTCGCCACGATCAGCGCGTCGTGGAGGCCGGGCGCCCTGACCGGCGCGATCCACGCGAGCGGGGCAAGAGCGACCCGATCGACGCGGAGAACGCCGCACGCGCTGTCCTCGCCGGTACTGCGACAGGTGTCCCGAAGACCGCGGATGGCACCAGCGAGGTGATCCGCGAGATCAAGATCGCCCGCGACACGGCCGTGAAGTCAAGGACCCAGGCGGTAATCACGCTCAAGACGCTGATCGTGACCGCCCCGGATGAGCTCCGCCAGGAGCTACAGCCACTGACGAAGGCAAAGCTCCGAGACCGCTGCGGCGCGCTGCGGCCTGGGAAGGTCGACACACCCCTCGCAGCAGCAAAGCACGCCATCCGCTCCCTCGCTCGCCGCTGGCAACACCTCGAGGCAGAGATCAAGGAGCACGACCAGCTCCTGGATACCCTGACCGCCCAAGCAGCCCCCGCGCTGCGAGAGGCGTTCGGGATCGGAGTCGATGTCGCAGCCGAGATGATTATCCTCGCCGGCGATAACCCCGAGCGCATCAAATCAGAGGCCGCGTTTGCGAAGCTCTGCGGCGCTTGCCCGATCCCGACTTCGTCTGGCGCTACCCAGCGTCACAGGTTGAACTGGGAAGGCCACAGGCAAGCCAACAGCGCTCTCTACCGCTCCGTGATCGTCAGGATGAGGTTTCACCCACCAACGATCGCTTACGTCGCCAGGCGCACCCAGGAAGGCAAGACCAAGCGCGAGATCATCCGCTGCCTCAAGCGGTACCTCGCTCGCGAGATCTACCACACCATCACACAATCGCCGCTCACGATCACGCCACATCCGGTCGCGCGAAAACATGGCCACGCCCGCTCTTGACAACTATAGGAGCATCAACAGCATGGCCGAGAGCTTCGTCGACACCTTCAAGACGGAGCTCATCGCCGAACGAGTCTGGCGCACCCGAAGCCAAATGGAGCCCGCGATCGTCGAGTACATCGCCTGGTTCAACAACACCCGTCTACACGAAAACCTCAACGACCGTCCACCCCGCGAGATCGAAGAACTCTACGCTGTGAATAGCAGGGCCCTGACCACCCGATCATGAGAAAGAAAACCTACTAACCACGCTCTCCGTCAAAACCGGTCCGGCTCAGTTTGTGTTGGGGGCTGGTGTTTGGGGTGGGTGAGCGGCTGCGGGGGTGTTTATTGGGGGGTGTTGGTGGGGTGTGTGGTTTTGTGGGATTGTGTTGGTTGTGCGGATGGTGGGGGGTTGCTTGACAGTTGGTGTTGTTGTGCGTTAGCATCGCGGCGACGTTTATTGCGGGCGGGTGTGGTTGCGTGCCCGGGTTTGTGTTGGCTGGGGTGGGTTGTGGTTGGCGGGTGGTGGAGAGGGAGGGAGTTGTGGGGTCCATGGAGGGTGGTTGGCTGGCTGGTGGGGCTGGTGGTTGGCTGGGTGTGCGCGGCCGGCGACGGCGTGGGTGGTCGGCGCGTGGTGGGTGTGGTGTGGGTTTGGGTGAGCGTGTGCTGGGGCGGCTGGTTGTGGTGGCTGTTCTGGTGGCGGGGTTGTCTTTCTTGTGGCTTGTGGCTGTGGGAGGGGTGGCTTGTTTGGTGCTGTGTGCTGGGGCGTTGTGTGCGTCGTGGCGTGTGGCTTCGTGGATATCTAGTGATAGGAGTGGGTTTTGAGACGTGTACGGATGCTTGGGTTGTGTGTTGTGGCTGTGTGTGGGTTTGGTGTGGTTGTTGTGGCTGGCGCGTCGGCTGAAGGTGGCCCGGAAGGAGCAGCGCCGGGGTACTATAAGTGTGTGAAGGCTAAAAAGGAAGGGAAGGTGTATACGGGGGAATACAGCGAAAAGGAATGTAAGACGAAGGCGAGCCCCGCGAAAACGGGGAAATACGAACTGGAAGTAGTGACGTCGGGTAAACTCGTGGGTAAGAGTAAGGCGACGAAGTTGACGGTGCATACCACGAAAGGTGTTGCGGTGACGGTGGTGTGCAAGAAGGACAAAACTCAGGGTGAACTTGTGTTCTCCAACGAAATTGTGGTGGAGACGATCACGTTCGAAGATTGTCTGGGTAATGGTTCGAAGAGTGATCCGTGTGGGAATGTGGGTACGGAGACGATCGAAACGAACCTGCAGGAAGGTTTGCTGGTGTGGCTGAACGAAGGAAGGTCAGAACCGGGTGTCCTGCTCGCGGGTGAACACTTCGCGGTATTCAAATGCGGCAGTGAAGAAGTCGTGGTCGAAGGTTTCGTTGAGGGTACTGCCACGGTTGGTGGTAAGAAGGGCCCGACGATCACGTTCGCGGTGAGTGGGGGTAAACAGGCCGAGAAGACGTTCTGGTTCGCTGGGACGCAGGGCCCGTTTAATCTCTATACCGAACCGAAAGCCGGGGAACAGCTCGAAGCGACTCTGGAAAGCGTGGAGGCGCAGACGGGCCCGGCAAGCATCTACTAAGGAAACAAAGGAGAAGGCAGCAGATGCCGTGCGGCCGGCTAGCAGCACTGCTAGCCGGCCGCGGGGGACGCTAGCGGCGGGTGCAAAGGGGAGTGTCTACAAGGAGCGAGGTGTACGAATGGCGATGATGGGGGCTCAGGGACGACGGGCGGGGGTGATCACCCGGGGCGCTGCCGGGGGGTGCTGGGCGCTGCGGCGGGTAGCGAGGCGTTTCGGGCGCTTTAGGGTCGCGTGCGCGAGCGCGGGTGTGCTTGCGGCTGGTGTGTTTGTGGTGGTGGGGGCGTCGGCGAGTGCGGCGTGGGGATTCCCGGGGTACTACCGGTGTATCAAGGCGGAAAAGCTCGGCAAGGCGTATACGGGGCAGTACACGGAAAAGGAATGCAAGACGAAGGCGAGCCCCGCGGACACGGGCAAGTATGAGCTGCAGGAGCTCGACTCGGGGCTCTTTGAAGCTGCTGGGAAGGGCGTCACGTTGCTGGCGCATAGCACGAGGGGTGTCGTTGAGAGCATCGTCTGTAAGCGGGGGGTGAGCAGGGGCGAACTGCTGGATAGCGACGTCTATGCTACGGATCGGCTCACCCTGGAAGGGTGCGTCGGCAACGAGGAAAAGAAGACGGACGCGTGCGGGAACGTGACTGCGGAAGAGATCCAGACCAGCGAGCTGTTCAGCACGCTGGTGTGGCTGAACGAGAGCGCCAGCGAACCCGGCCTGCTGCT
Source organism: uncultured Solirubrobacteraceae bacterium (assembly GCA_963735615.1). GTDB lineage: Bacteria > Actinomycetota > Thermoleophilia > Solirubrobacterales > Solirubrobacteraceae > Palsa-744. Next base: position 4,738 of record CAVTLO010000003.1, on the reverse strand, counting down.
CGAAGGCGAAGCCGAACAGTTCGCGGCGTTCAAATGCGGGGCCGAACAGGTCGATGTGCGGGGCTATCTCGTTGGCGCGATCGAAAACACCCGCAAGGGGCATACCATCACCTACGCCCTGAACGCCGGTGGCCAGCAAGCACACCGGTCGGCCTGGATCTTCGGCGCCGAAATCCTCGCCCTGAGCCTCTACACCCAGACCGGGGCTACCCAGGCCGAAGCGACCCTACAAGCCACCCAGACCCAGGCCGGCAGCGGCGCCTACTAGCCGCCCCCGCGGTTGCTGCTTGACGGTTGTTGGGGGGATCGTGTAGCCTGCGTGGCAGTGTTTATGGGCGGGCTGGGTTGGGTGGTGGGTGTGTTGTTATTGGGGCGATGTTGGTGGTCGCTGTCAACTTTTTGGTTTTGGGGAGCTCTAGGCGAATGTTCTCAGCTTTGCGGAAGCGCATGTCGTATGCGAATGTGACGGCTACTTTGGCGTTGTTCTTTGCGATCTCGGGTGGCGCGCTCGCGGCGTCGCACTATTTGATCACCTCGACGAAGCAGATCAAGCCGAGTGTGTTGAGCGCGTTGAAGGGCAAGACGGGCAAGACCGGGCCGGCGGGGCCGGCGGGCGCGGCGGGCGAACGTGGCCCCGCGGGCGCTAACGGCGTGAACGGCGAAAGTAAGGAAGGTAAGCCGGGGTCGAATGGTGTTAGCCCTGAAGGCGCCGAAATCCCTGTCGGGACGAGCAAAGGAACGTGTAACGCGAAACAGGGTGGCGTTGAATTCAAGGGCGCGAACACGACGTATGCGTGTAATGGTAAAAACGGGCTGACTGGTTTTACTTCGACGCTGCCTGCGGGTAAGACTGAGACGGGGGCGTGGTATGTCCTGACGAACGTCGACAGTTTCGGTGGTGCTCTTCCGAATGAGGGGTTCGCGCCTGTGTCTTTCGCGATCCCGCTCGAAAGACCCGGCGAAGAAGAAGACGTGCACGTCCTTACCGCGGGGGCACCCGCGACACCGGAATGCCCGGGGAGCTCCACGGAACCCGCGGCCGCACCCGGTGAACTGTGTGTGTACACGAAGGAAGAAAGGGATGTCCCTGGCTTTCTTGAGGTGGACCCTGACGCGACGGGTGGCGTCGTGCTGGTCTTCAAAGGCGCGAGCGGTGAAGGTGTCGCGTTCGGGTCTTGGGCCGTCACCGCACCGGAAGCCTGACACCCGCCACGTCAGCGAGCCGAACGGGGGGAAAGACACGTGATCACGCTAAAGCACAAAAAGGCAGCCGCTGGCCCCGCCCTGTCCTTCGGGGTAGGGCTAGCCGCGGCGTTCTGTGTGCTACTCGCGTTTGGTGTGCCCGCGGCGTTCGCGAACCAGGCAAGCGTGTTCCAGGGCGCCTTCGGCTGCGCGGAAGGCGCCGCGGGCTGCACCAAACCCGACCCCTACCCGCTAGACCCGGAAGCATGGTCCACCGCGGTCAACGACAGCACCGGGAACGTGTACGTCACCGACGCCGCGAATCATCGTGTCGAGGAGTTCACCAGCAAAGGCGAATTCGTGCTGATGTTCGGCAAGGACGTCAACAAAACCAAGCAGGCAGGATTCCCCTCCGAAGCAAACGTCTGTCGCGAGGAAGAAATCGAACTGATGAGCGTCAAATGCCAGCCCGGGGCCGCGACCCCAGAACCCGGCGGCTTTGAAAGCTCCCCCGCGCAGGTGATGTTTGTCGCGGTGGATAACTCGACGGGCCCCTCGAGTGGCGATGTGTATGTCGGTGACTATATTGAACATGGTGCGGGTAACAGGGTCTCGAAGTTCACCGCCTCCGGCGACCTCGTCTCCGGGTGGGGGAAAGCCGGCGAGATCAACGGGACGGGCATAACGAGCCCGGTAGCGGGCCCATTCGGCCCGATCGAGGGGATCGCGGTCGACCCCACCGGGAACCTATGGGTCGCCACATCGACGGTGACGTTCGAGTACAACCAGGAAGTCGGCGCGGGCGAAGCCAAAGAAATCAAAGCAGGCAAAGAAGTGGGCCTGGAGACCGACTGGACCACACCCGTGTTCACGGTGCCGTTTGGGGTCGCGGTCGACTCCCACGATAACCTCTACTTCCTCAAATCCCGGGAGGTGGTGGAGGTCAGCGCGACGGGCGAAGAGGTCGGTGCGATCACCGAACCCGGCGAACTAGGCCATGATATGAGTACGTATGGTGTGGCGGTTGACCCGGTGAGCGATCAGCTGCATGTGCTTGACGAACCGGGGTTCTTTGTGCCGGCGCGGGTGCAGTTGCAGCGCTATGAACCGGGGTGCCGCCCGACGCTGATCGTGGAAGGCCCGGCGTGCACGGCCGCGGAAACGTTCCAGAACCCGCATCTGACCGGGGAACTCGCGGACGCGCACGGGCTGGCGATCAACCCAGGGCCGGGCAAGACTACGTATGTCACGAGCAGGGAAAAGGGCGAAGTGCGGTTCTTCGCGGTCGTGACGGTGCCTGGTGTGAGCACGGGTAAACCCACGGGGCTGACGGGGAGCACGGCGGTCTTGGAGGGCACGGTGGATCCGTCGGGTGTCGGTCTGGAACAGTGTTTCTTTGAATATGGCGAAACGGAAGCTTATGGTCATGTCGCGCAGTGTGAAAGCCCGGACGCGAAAGAAGTCCCCGTGGATTCAAGCGAACACACGGTGCACGCGACGATCAGCGGGCTGGTGAGCGGCAAGACCTACCATTATCGTCTGGTGGCGGCTAACGCGAACGATGAAGCGGAACCGGTGTTGGGTGGGGATGTGGCGTTCGGTCCGCCGCTGATCGAAAGTGAGTCGAGTGTGGATGTCGCGGCGTCAACGGCGGTGCTCCAGGCTGAGATTGACCCGCAGAATGTGGATACGCGGGTGCGGGTGGAATATGGGCTGAGCGCGGGGTATGGGCAGAGCACGGGTGAGCTTGATATCGGTGCTGGTAGTGGTGCTGGCGGTGGGGAAAGTGTGCGGGTGGAATTGCAGGGCCTTGCGGCGGGCACGGAGTACCATTACCGGTTCGTGGCGGAGAACGTGCTTGGGGAAGGCGCGGGCGCGGCTGTCGGCGCGGATCGTGTGTTGAAGACGCAGGGCGCGGGCGCGTTCCGTTTGCCGGATTCGCGTGGCTGGGAACTTGTGTCTGCGCGTGACAGGCATGGCGCGTCGATTGAACCGCTCGCGAGCTCGTATGATGCGGGTGGCGCGATCCAGGCCGCGAGTGGTGGCGGCGCGGTTAGTTATGTCACGAACATCCCGATCGAAGACGGGGTTCAGGGGTACCCCGAATTCGCGCAGGTCCTCTCGACCCGCAGCAGCACGGGGTGGGCCTCGCGTGATCTGTCGGTGCCTCATTCCGGGACGATCGAAACGGGTGACGCGGTGACCGCGGGGCGGGAGTACCGGATGTTCTCTGAAGATCTTTCTAAGGCGGGGGTGCAGCCCGCGGGCGAGTTCGAGCCGTGCATCAACACGCAGGGGGCACCACAGCCGTGTCTCTCACCGGAGGCCTCTGAACAGACAGCGGTCGTGCAGGATCTGGGGAGTGGGGTGTTCACGCCGCTGGTGACGGGCTGCCCACCGCCACCGAAAGAATGCCCGGAAGCGGTCGCTGAACACGAAAACGTGCCGGCGGGCACGGTGTTCGGGAAAACGGGCGTGCTCAGCACAAACGGGTGCCCGCCGCTGATTTATTGTGGCCCGCTGTTTGAGTACGCGACCCCTGACTTCAGTCATGTCGTGGTCGACTCGCCGGTGCGCCTGACCGAAGAAGCAGACGCGACGGCTGGGGAAGGGCTGTATGAGGCCTCGGCGGGGAAGCTCGCGTTCGTTGGCGCGGGGTCGGTCGGGGCGTCTGGTAACAAGGATTCGACTGATGATAGGCACGCGATTTCTGTTGATGGGTCGCGGGTGTTTTGGACGGCGGGTTCGACGCACCAGTTGTATATGCGGGATATGGTGAGTGGTGAATTGTTGCAGGTGGATGCTCCGGAAGCGGAATGTGTCGCGAAAGGTAAATGCGCGGCGGGTGGCGGTGAATTCCAGCTCGCGTCTAGTGGTGGGGAAAGGGTGTTCTTTACCGATGGCGCACGGTTGACGATGAACGCGGGCGCGACCGCGGGTAGCCCGGACTTGTATGAGTGTGAAATCGTGGAAACAGCCGGGAAACTCGGGTGCGTGCTGACAGACCTAACACCCGCAAATGGCGGGGCAGCCGCGGGCGTGCAAGGTGTCGTGGTGGGTGCAAGCGAAGACGGCTCCTACGTGTATTTCGTCGCTAATGGGGTGCTCGGGGACGGCGCCGCGCACGGCGCCACACCGGGGAACTGCCAAGTCGAAGAAGGGGGTGCGCCTAGCCAGCTGTGCAACCTGTATGTCTGGCATGAAGGAGTAACGAGCCTGGTAGCGGTGCTGTCGGGGATGGATGCCGCGGACTGGGGCGCGTTGTATCTGGGCGCGCCGACGGCGCGGGTGTCTCCGGATGGGGAATGGCTGGCGTTTATGTCGGAGCGGTCGTTGACGGGGTATGACAACCGGGACGCGGTCAGCGGTGAGCCGGATGAGGAGGTGTACCTGTATAACGCCGCGAGCGGAGGGCTGGTGTGTGCGTCGTGTAACCCGACGGGGCAGCGCCCTCACGGCGAGAAATACAGTGATGAAGACGGGGGCGGCATCGAAAACGGGCTGGTCGGCAGCTTCAAAGTGTGGTATGCGAAGACGTGGCTCGCGGCGAACGTAC
>CAVTLO010000002.1:0-200026 GCA_963735615.1 uncultured Solirubrobacteraceae bacterium | reverse complement strand
GGGTCGACCGTCACACCGATCCGTACTTCGACCGCCTCATACGCCGCCAAACCCGTGACCCGGCACACCAGCGGCTTTTCCACCAGCGGATGTGGGGAGCACGCCACCGCTTTCAAGCCCTGCCCGCCCGTGCCTTCCAAAACTTCGCCTTCGATCGATTTCGCACTCAACTTTTCCGGAAGTTCATCAGTGATCGTCACGACCCCGCTCGCCGGCGCATCACCAAGATTCGTGACCGACGCAACAATCTGGCCATCATTACTCCCAGGCGCCAGGAAACTCGGACGCGAACCCGACTGCAAATGCCACCACCCCAAACCCCCCCACGCCGAACCAGCACCACCAAACACCACACCAACAACAACCACCACAAACAACAACACACCACGGTATCCACGCACGCTCATCGCCCCACCCCCCAACCGCCACCAGCCCTGCTGGCTTTGCTGGCTTTTTTTAGCGGGCGCGTAGCGCTTGCGCGCGGTCTTTTCGCATGCCGCGCGCTTCTTCCCTGGCTTATGCTGCCGCTTGCATACCTTCAACGCCTTCGTGAGCTTTTCCGCGCGGAACTGTTCCGGGGTCTTCGGGACGCCGCCTGCTGGGCGGGGCCCGCCGGAGTTTCGGGGGCTGGGTTGCCGGCGCCTTGGAATGTAGCGCTGGGGGGCGCCCCGAACACCGAGGGCTCAGGTTCGGGTGCCGCACGACACCCTTCAGCCGTTTCACACGGCGGTAGGACTTCTGTTTCGGGGGTACAAGGCGAAGCGCTCGTGCATTCATGCGCGTCATACAACGACTCCCCATTTTCGATGCCGCCCGCGACCAGATGCGCCGCCGTCAAGAAGAACACGTCACTACCCGATTCGCTGGCTTCCATGAACGCCGATTCCGCGCTAGAAGTACCCGAGGAGATCAACGCGACACACCCCGCACCTTCCACACTCTTCACACCCAGCACTTCGAATTCACGTTCAGGCTTCAGCACCTCGCTACCACTAACATCTGCGCCAGGCCCACAACGCGCCGTTTCAGAACCCACCCCTTCGGGCTCATACTCATACACGTCCTCCTGGCTATTACCATCCTTCGGTACCAGGCTGTCATCAGAGTTGAAGAACAGCCGCCCGCTGTTTGATAGGTAGCGTGACTGCAGCAGCGCGTTGGGCGTAGGACACCGGTGTCCACGTCGGTACGTTCGCCGGCAGCAGACTGCTCCGCATGGGTGAGTATTGAAGGATTCTTACGCACCTCGTTTTTGACGCCGCCCCGTCTTCATCACTATATTTCTCGCCGTGAGGGCGCTGCCCCGTCGGGTTACACGACGCACACACCAGCCCTCCGGTCGCCGGCGTTATACAGGTACACCTCCTCATCCGGCTCACCGCTGACGGCGTCCCGGTTGTCATACCCCGTCAACGACCGCTCCGACACAAACGCCAGCCATTCCCCATCCGGAGACACCCGCGCCGTCGGCGCCCTGCAGATACTGCGCGCCCCAGTCCGGGTCATCCATCCCCGACAGCACCGCCACGAGCTTTGTCACGCCTTCGTGCCACACATACAGGTTGCACAGCTGGCTAGGCGCGCGCGCTTCCCTGACTCCCGCAGTCCCCGGGGTCGCGCCGTGCGCGGCGCCGTCCCCGAGCACCCCATTAGCAACGAAATAAACGTAGGAGCCGTCTTCGCTTGCGCCCACCACGACACCTTGCACGCCCGCGGCTGCCCCGCCATTTGCGGGCGTTAGGTCCGTCAGCACGTATCCGAGTTTCCCTGCTGTTTCCACGATTTCACACTCATACAAGTCCGGCTACCCTGCGGTCGCGCCCGCGTTCATCGTCAACCGTGCGCCATCGGTAAAGAACACCCTTTCCCCGCCACTAGACGCGAGCTGGAATTCACCGCCACCCGCCGCGCATTTCCCTTTCGCGACACATTCCGCTTCCGGAGCATCCACCTGCAACAATTCACCACTCACCATATCCCGCATATACAACTGATGCGTCGAACCCACCGTCCAAAACACCCGCGACCCATCAACAGAAATCGCATGCCTATCATCAGTCGAATCCTGATCACCAGACGCCCCGAGCGACCCCGCGCCAACGAACGCGAGGTTCCCCGCCGACTCACTCATACAGCCCTTCCCAGCCGTCGCGTCTGCTTCTTCAGTCAACCGCACCGGCGAGTCGACCACCACATGACTAAAGTCAGGGGTCGCGTACTCAAACAGCGGGCCACAGTAAATCAGCGGCGGGCACCCGTTTGTGCTCAGCACGCCCGTTTTACCGAACACCGTGCCCGCCGGCACGTCTTCGTGTTCAGCGACCGCTTCCGGGCATTCTTTCGGTGGCGGTGGCAGCCCGTCACCAACGGCGTGAACACCCCACTCCCCAGATCCTGCACGACCGCTGTCTGTTCAGAGGCCTCCGGCGACACGCACGGCTGTGGTGCCCCCTGCGTGTTGGTGCACGGCTCGAACTCGCCCGCGGGCTGCACCCCCGCCTTAGAAAGATCTTCAGAGAACATCCGGTACTCCCGCCCCGCGGTCACCGCGTCACCCGTTTCGATCGTCCCGGAATGAGGCACCGACAGATCACGCGAGGCCCACCCCGTGCTGCTGCGGGTCGAGAGGACCTGCGCGAATTCGGGGGACCCCTGAACCCCGTCTTCGATCGGGATGTTCGTGAGATAACTAACCGCGCCGCCACCACTCGCGGCCTGGATCGCGCCACCCGCATCATACGAGCTCGCGAGCGGTTCAATCGACGCGCCATGCCTGTCACGCGCAGACACAAGTTCCCACCCACGCGAATCCGGCAAACGAAACGCGCCCGCGCCCTGCGTCTTCAGCACACGATCCGCGCCGACAGCCGCGCCCGCGCCTTCCCCAAGCTTGTTTTCCGCGACGAACCGGTAATGGTATTCCGTGCCCGCCTCAAGGCCCTGCAATTCCACCCGCACACTTTCCCCACCGCCAGCACCACTACCAGCACCCATATCAAGCTCACCCGTGTGCTGCCCATACCCCGCGCTCAGGCCGTATTCGACCCGCACCCGGGTATCTACGTTTTGCGGGTCAACCTCGGCCTGGAGCACCGCCGTTGACGCCGCGACATCCACACTCGACTCACTTTCGATCAGCGGCGGACCGAACGCCACATCCCCACCCAACACCGGTTCCGCTTCATCGTTCGCGTTAGCCGCCACCAGACGATAATGGTAGGTCTTGCCGCTCACCAGCCCGCTGATCGTCGCGTGCACCGTGTGTTCGCTTGAATCCACGGGGACTTCTTTCGCGTCGGGGCTTTCGCACTGCGCGAGATGACCGTAAGCTTCCGTTTCGCCATATTCAAAGAAACACTGTTCCAACGCCACCCCAGACGGGTCCACCGTCCCCTCCAGCGTCGCCGTAGCCCCAGTCAAACCCGTGGGTTTACCCGTGCTCACACCAGGCACCGTCACAACCGCGAAAGACCGCACTTCGCCTTTTTCCCGGCTCGTGACATACACTGTCTTGCCCGGCCCTGGGTTGATCGCCAGCCCGTGCGCTTCCGCGAGTTCCCCGGTCAGGTGCGGGTTCTGGAACGTTTCCGCGGCCGTGCACGCCGGGCCTTCGACGATCAGCGTCGGGCGGCACCCCGGTTCATAGCGCTGCAACTGCACCCGCGCCGGCACGAAACCTTCCGGTTCGTCAAGCACATGCAGCTGATCGCTCACAGGGTCAACCGCCACACCATACGTACTCATATCATGGCCTAGTTCGCCGGGTTCGGTGATCGCACCGACCTCCGCGCCCGCCGCGCTGACCTCCACCACCTCCCGGGATTTGAGGAAGTAGAGGTTATCGTGGGAGTCGACCGCGACCCCAAACGACAGCGAGAACACGGGTGTGGTCCAGTCGGTCTCCAGGCCCACTTCTTTGCCTGCTTTGATTTCTTTGGCTTCGCCCGCGCCTACTTCCTGGTTGTACTCGAACGTCACCGTCGATGTGGCGACCCACAGGTTCCCGGTGGGGTCGACCGCGATCCCCCGGAGCAGGCCGAATGGGCCCGCTACCGGGCTCGTTATGTCTGTCCCGTTGATCTCGCCGGCTTTCCCCCAGCCCGAGACCAGCCCACCCGCGGCGTTGAACTTCGAGACCCTGTTACCCGCACCATGTTCAATATAGTCACCGACATACACATCGCCGCTCGAGGGGCCCGTCGAGTTATCCACCGCGACAAACATCACCTGCGCGGGGGAGCTTTCAAAGCCGCCGGGTTCCGCGGTCGCGGCCCCGGGCTGGCATTCGACGCTCATCAGTTCGATTTCCTCCTCGCGACAAACGTCCGCTTCGGAGGGGAATCCTGCCTGCTTGGTTTTGTTGACGTCCTTGCCGAACATCAGCACGAATTCGCCTTTGCTGGTGAACTCCTCGACACGATGATTCGCAGCGTCGGTGACGTACACGTTCCCGGTGCTGTCGTTGACCGCGGTGGACCATGCTTCCGGGTCTAGCGGGTAGGGGTCGGGTTTGGTGCAGCCCGCGGCGCCTTCCGCGCAGCCGAAGGCGCCCTGGAACACGCTTGCCTGGTTCGCGAACGCCGCGGGCACACCAAACGCGAGTAGCACACAGAACGCCGCGGCTAGCCCTACCCCGAAGGACAGGGCGGGGCCAGCGGCTGGCTTTTTGTGCTTTAGCGTGATCACGTGTCTTTCCCCCCGTTCGGCTCGCTGACGTGGCGGGTGTCAGGCTTCCGGTGCGGTGACGGCCCAAGACCCGAACGCGACACCTTCACCGCTCGCGCCTTTGAAGACCAGCACGACGCCACCCGTCGCGTCGGGATCCACCTCAAGGAAGCCAGGGGTACCCCTTTCTTCCTTCGTGTACACGCACAATTCACCCGGTGCGGCCGCGGGTTCCGTGAAGCTCCCCGGGCATTCCAGCGTCGCGGGCGCCCCCGCGGTAAGGACGTGCACGTCTTCTTCTTCGCCGGGTCTTTCAAGCGGGATCGCGAAAGACACCGGCGCGAACCCCTCATTCGGAAGAGCACCACCAAAACTATCGACATTCGTCAGGACATACCACGCCCCCGTCTCAGTCTTACCCGCAGGCAGCGTCGAAGTAAAACCAGTCAGCCCATTTTTACCATTACACGCATACGTCGTGTTCGCGCCCTTGAATTCAACGCCACCCTGTTTCGCCGTACACGTACCTTTGCTCGTCCCAACAGGGATTTCGACGCCTTCAGGGCTAACACCATTCGACCCCGGCTTACCTTCCTTACTTTCGCCGTTCACACCGTTAGCGCCCGCGGGCCCACGTTCGCCCGCCGCGCCCGCCGGCCCCGCCGGCCCGGTCTTGCCTGTCTTGCCCTTCAACGCGCTCAACACACTCGGCTTGATCTGCTTCGTCGAGGTGATCAAATAGTGCGACGCCGCGAGCGCGCCACCCGAGATCGCAAAGAACAACGCCAAAGTAGCCGTCACATTCGCATACGACATGCGCTTCCGCAAAGCTGAGAACATTCGCCTAGAGCTCCCCAAAACCAAAAAGTTGACAGCGACCACCAACATCGCCCCAATAACAACACACCCACCACCCAACCCAGCCCGCCCATAAACACTGCCACGCAGGCTACACGATCCCCCCAACCACCGTCAAGCAGCAACCGCGGGGGCGGCTAGTAGGCGCCGCTGCCGGCCTGGGTCTCGGTGGCTTGTAGGGTCGCTTCGCCCTGGGTAGCCCCGGTCTGGGTGTAGAGGCTCAGGGCGAGGATTTCGGCGCCGAAGATCCAGGCCGACCGGTGTGCTTGCTGGCCACCGGCGTTCAGGGCGTAGGTGATGGTATGCCCCTTGCGGGTGTTTTCGATCGCGCCAACGAGATAGCCCCGCACATCGACCTGTTCGGCCCCGCATTTGAACGCCGCGAACTGTTCGGCTTCGCCTTCGAGCAGCAGGCCGGGTTCGCTGGCGCTCTCGTTCAGCCACACCAGCGTGCTGAACAGCTCGCCCGTCTGGATCTCTTCCGCAGTCGTGTTCCCGCACGCGTCCGTCTTCTTTTCCTCGTTGCCGACGCACCCTTCCAGCGTGAGGCGATCCGTGGCATACACGTCGCTATCGAGCAGTTCGCCCCTGCTCACCCCCCGCTTACAGACGATGCTCTCAACGACACCCCTCGTGCTATGCGCCAGCAACGTGACGCCCTTCCCAGCAGCTTCAAAGAGCCCCGAGTCGAGCTCCTGCAGCTCATACTTGCCCGTGTCCGCGGGGCTCGCCTTCGTCTTGCATTCCTTTTCGCTGTACTCCCCGGTATACGTCTTGCCGAGCTTTTCCGCCTTGATACACCGGTAGTACCCCGGGAACCCCCCCGCCGCACTCGCCGACGCCCCCACCACCACAAACACACAAACCGCAAGCACGCTCGCGCCCGCGCACGCGACCCTCAAGCGCCTGAGGCGCTCCGCTACCCGCAGCGCCCAGCACCCCCCGGCAGCTTCCCGCCCGATCATCCCCGTCCGTCGTCCCTGAGCCCCCATCATCGCCATCCGTACACCTCGCTCCTTGTAGACACTCCCCTTTGCACCCGCCGCTAGCGCCGCGTGCGGCGGGCTAGCTGTGCTGCTAGCCCGCCGCACGGCGACTGCTTCCTTCTCCTTTGACTCCTTAGTAGATGCTTGCCGGGCCCGTCTGCGCCTCCACGCTTTCCAGAGTCGCTTCGAGCTGTTCCCCGGCTTTCGGTTCGTTATAGAGATTAAACGGGCCCTGCGTCCCAGCGAACCAGAACGTCTTCTCGGCCTGTTTACCCCCACTCACCGCGAACGTGATCGTCGGGCCCTTCTTACCACCAACCGTGGCAGTACCCTCAACGAAACCTTCGACCACGACTTCTTCACTGCCGCATTTGAATACCGCGAAGTGTTCACCCGCGAGCAGGACACCCGGTTCTGACCGGCCTTCGTTCAGCCACACCAGCAAACCTTCCTGCAGGTTCGTTTCGATCGTCTCCGTACCCACATTCCCACACGGATCCGCCTTCGAACCATTACCCAGACAGTCTTCGAACGTGATCGTCTCCACCACAATTTCGTTGGAGAACACAAGTTCACCCTGAGTTTTGTCCTTCTTGCATACCACCGTCACCGCAACACCTTTCGTGGTATGCACCGTCAACTTCGTCGCCTTACTCTTACCCACGAGTTTACCCGACGTCACTACTTCCAGTTCGTATTTCCCCGTTTTCGCGGGGCTCGCCTTCGTCTTACATTCCTTTTCGCTGTATTCCCCCGTATACACCTTCCCTTCCTTTTTAGCCTTCACACACTTATAGTACCCCGGCGCTGCCCCTTCCGGGCCACCTTCAGCCGACGCGCCAGCCACAACAACCACACCAAACCCACACACAGCCACAACACACAACCCAAGCATCCTTACACGTCTCAAAACCCACTCCTATCACTAGATATCCCGATAAACCACGCACCACGACGCACACAACGCCCCAGCACACAGCACCCAACAAGCCACCCCTCCCACAGCCACAAGCCACAAGAAAGACAACCCCGCCACCAGAACAGCCACCACAACCAGCCACCCCAGCACACGCTCAACCAAACCCACACCACACGCACCACGCGCCGACCGCCGTCGCCGGCCGCGCACACCCAGCCAACCACCAGCCAGCCAACCACCCTCCATGGACCCCACAACTCCCTCCCTCTCCACCACCCGCCAACCACAACCCACCCCAGCCAACACGAACCCGGGCACGCAACCACACCCGCCCGCATAAACGTCGCCGCGATGCTAACGCACAACAACACCAACTGTCAAGCAACCCCCCACCATCCGCACAAACAACACAATCCCACAAAACCACACACCCCAACCGCACCGCCAATAAACACCCCCGCAGCCGATCACCCACCCCCAAAACACCAACTGGTCTTCCCCCGGTTTGGTGGCGTCGTGAGCGCTTGAGTGGCTGTCTGCGAAAGGATGGTGCCTCAGAATGCCGAGGTCGCGTCCGCCGTATCCCGAGGAGTTCCGCCGTGAGGCGGTTGAGCTGGTCCGTGGTGGCCGGTCGGTCAAAGACGTCGCTGCGAGCCTGGGTTGCAGCGAGTAAGCGCTTTTCACGTGGGTGAAGCGCTATCAGCTCGATCACATGGAGCGCGATGACGGGCTGCGCTCTGACGAGCGTGAAGAGCTCCGTTTGCTACGCCGGAAGGTTCGGCGCTTGGAAGAAGAGAAGGAGATCCTCAAGCGCGCCACGGCCCTTTTCGTGAGGGAGCCCGAGACCCGGTGAGTGTTTACCGGCACATCTCGGCGGAAAGGGCCCACGGCTTGAAGATCTCCCTCATGTGCACGCTGCTCGGCGTCTCCGAGTCGGGCTATCACGCCTGGGCGCGTCGGCCACCCAGCGATCGTGCGCTCTCAGATGCATGGCTGCTCGAGAAGATCAAGCAGATCCATGCCGAGAACCGACAGGTCTACGGCTCCCCTCGGGTACACGCGGAGCTGCGGATGGCGCACGGCGTCCGTGTGTCGCGCAAGCGTGTCGAGCGTCTCATGCGACAGGCCGGCATATCAGGGCTCCTCAACAAGAAGCGCGGCCGCACGACGATCAAAGTGCCCGGGGTCAGGGTCGCCGATGATCTCGTCGAGCGACGGTTCACAGCGCCCGCACCGAACGTCCTTTGGATCGCAGACGTGACGTATCTCCGGACGTGGGAGGGCTGGCTCTACCTCGCCGCAGTGCAAGACGCCTACAGCCGCCGGATCGTGGGCTGGCAGATGGCTGAGCACATGCAGGCCGAGATCGTCGTCGACGCGCTGAAGATGGGTATCAGTCGCCGCCGGCCAGAGCCCGGGCTTATACATCATTCCGACCAGGGATCTCAATATGTGTCACTTGCCTTTGGGCAGGCAGCCCGCCAAGCCGGCATCGCGAGATCGATGGGATCACGCGGAGACTGCTGGGATAACGCCGTCGCCAAGACGTTCTTCGCGACACTGAAGAAGGAGCTAGTGCACCGCCGCTCATGGCCGAGCAGACGCGAGCTGACCTCCGAGATCTTCGAGTACATCGAGGGGTTCTACAACCTCCGAAGACGACACTCCACCCTTGGCATGCACTCACCCGCTGACTACGAGAAGATCACAAACACAACCAACAAGAACTAGGACACGCTCAAGTGCACAGCACTCCGCAGAACCGGGGGAAGACCAATACCCACTCGCGTAAGAGATGGCTATGCGCGGGGCCCTATACCGGGCACCCGCGCACAACCACAAACATCACCTAGCCAACAACTACATACACCACACTACACCTACGGGTTCATCAATTCAATCGTAAGCGCAGCACCAGATTTTTTGAACGCTTCGATTAAGAATAAGGCGCTGATCGCGAATAATTCCGCGGTACCGCCATTAGTTTTAATCGTCGGTAAGCACGCGATCTCGCTTGTGCCTCCGGCGGGTAACACAGATAAGATCTGTGTCTCACCAGATGCGAATTCGGTGAACTCCTCGTGGACCGATGACACTAACGCGTTCATGCTAGTGTTTAACACGACGGCCGCGATACAGCTTTTGTTCTGAACTTCAATTTCGATTTTGATGGTTTTCGTGCTGTTTTCACAAACGATCGGGATAGTTTTGGTTAAGAACACTAACGCGCCGACTAAAGTACTCGTGCTAGCCGTGATCATTAATAACGCTAACCAGAACTTTACTTCGCCTTCCGTCTTGATCTTCCCGCCCGTTTCGCCCGAGCTGTTGCATTTCGTCGACAGCGCACTCGTGCATTCTTCGAACGTCACGTGGCCGGTACCTTCGTTAGCCCCAGTGAATTCCTCGGCGCCTGAGCCCTTCTTGCATGTGATTTCGTTACCGCCGATCGATAACAGATGCCCTGGTGATGCCTGTGTCCCAACGTCTGTTAGTGGTGCAGCTCCGGTTGGTTCGACTAAGATTTTGGTTGCTTCGGCTGACGCGATCGCGGCCGAGATCGCGGTAAACGCGAACACAGCCATAACCGCGACACCGAACAGCGTAATAACACGTTTCATTCGTACCTGCTCCTTCTATCGGTTAGGTTACCCATCCACCGGCCCCAAGCGCAACACAGCCGAACCTGAACGACCAAGCCACCCAAGGGATGCCCCCCAAGACGGGGACGCCGGCCGAAAGTACCGTCGCACGCACCACCCGCACAGTCAAGCCTTTCAACACAATGTCTCCCACTCACCCCCCGCGACAGACAACCCCCGGGGCACACACCCCGCCCGCCCGCGGCCACGCACACACGCTGCCCGCCTGAGCCCCACTGCGGCTCGTGTAACGTGTGCCGCGCTACCAGAACTTTCCCTGTAACCAAGCGGTGCTAGACGCACCCGGGCCGCCGCCCGGAGCGTCTCGCGCACACCGCCCCACAGGCGACACAGAAACAACGCACCGAAACTCAGGAGGCACACAAGCATGAGCCCAGCCAAGGAAGCCCCACACCCACACCCAGCACACCACAACAAAGCCAACCCCCCGAGCCACCGGGCGCTACCAGCCTACCTCTGCGCCATCCTCCTCACAACCATCCTCACCGGCTGCTCCAGCAGCCACAACACCACCACCAGCACAAACACCAGCACCAGCGCGAGCACCGCGAACGCCACCACCACCAGCAGCAACAGCACGGCCAGCAGCCCCGGGCCACCACTACCCGCCGATGTCATCGCACAAATCGGGCACTACACCATCACCAAACACACACTCAACCAATGGATGACCGAGACAATCGCCACCGACTACTACGCCATCACCACACACCGCATACCACCCGGACTCGTCACAGAGCCCGCGAACTACCCAGCCTGCCTCAACCAACTAACCAAACTCACCCCAACCCCCAGGCAAGGGCAACCCCAACCCACAACCACACAACTACTCACCAAATGCCACGAACTCTACACAACCATCAAGAACCAAGCACTAGAATACCTCGTCTCCAGCTACTGGAGCAAAAACTACGACACCACACACAACATCCACATCACCCCCACAGAAACCCAACAAGAACTCAAACACATCCAAACAACCACCAAACCCAGCACCTACCAACAAACACTCACCAACAACCAACGCACCCCCACACAAGAGCTCTTCATCATCGAAAACAAACTCCTCAACAACAAGACCGCCAACAAACTCCTCCACGCCAACAAACAAACCCTCACCCAATTCAACCAAGAAGCACAACACACCGAGAACAACGCCAACTGCCGCCCCCACTACACCGTCCCCCACTGCAAAAACTACCAACCCCCCACACAACACACCACCCCACCAAACCAACCACTCGAAGAAATCACCAACTGGCGCCCCCAAACCACACACGCCAACACACCCACAACAAACTAATACGAAGAGTAGTCTGAGCCGGACCGGTTTTGACGGAGAGCGTGATCTGACCAGCGTGGTTAGTAGGTTTTCTTTCTCATGATCGGGTGGTCAGGGCCCTGCTATTCACAGCGTAGAGTTCTTCGATCTCGCGGGGTGGACGGTCGTTGAGGTTTTCGTGTAGACGGGTGTTGTTGAACCAGGCGATGTACTCGACGATCGCGGGCTCCATTTGGCTTCGGGTGCGCCAGACTCGTTCGGCGATGAGCTCCGTCTTGAAGGTGTCGACGAAGCTCTCGGCCATGCTGTTGATGCTCCTATAGTTGTCAAGAGCGGGCGTGGCCATGTTTTCGCGCGACCGGATGTGGCGTGATCGTGAGCGGCGATTGTGTGATGGTGTGGTAGATCTCGCGAGCGAGGTACCGCTTGAGGCAGCGGATGATCTCGCGCTTGGTCTTGCCTTCCTGGGTGCGCCTGGCGACGTAAGCGATCGTTGGTGGGTGAAACCTCATCCTGACGATCACGGAGCGGTAGAGAGCGCTGTTGGCTTGCCTGTGGCCTCCCCAGTTCAACCTGTGACGCTGGGTAGCGCCAGACGAAGCCGGGATCGGGCAAGCGCCGCAGAGCTTCGCAAACGCGGCCTCTGATTTGATGCGCTCGGGGTTATCGCCGGCGAGGATAATCATCTCGGCTGCGACATCGACTCCGATCCCGAACGCCTCTCGCAGCGCGGGGGCTGCTTGGGCGGTCAGGGTATCCAGGAGCTGGTCGTGCTCCTTGATCTCTGCCTCGAGGTGTTGCCAGCGGCGAGCGAGGGAGCGGATGGCGTGCTTTGCTGCTGCGAGGGGGTGTGTCGACCTTCCCAGGCCGCAGCGCGCCGCAGCGGTCTCGGAGCTTTGCCTTCGTCAGTGGCTGTAGCTCCTGGCGGAGCTCATCCGGGGCGGTCACGATCAGCGTCTTGAGCGTGATTACCGCCTGGGTCCTTGACTTCACGGCCGTGTCGCGGGCGATCTTGATCTCGCGGATCACCTCGCTGGTGCCATCCGCGGTCTTCGGGACACCTGTCGCAGTACCGGCGAGGACAGCGCGTGCGGCGTTCTCCGCGTCGATCGGGTCGCTCTTGCCCCGCTCGCGTCGATCGCGCCGGTCAGGGCGCCCGGCCTCCACGACGCGCTGATCGTGGCGACGCAGGAACCCGACGAGGCCTTGGCCATATGAGCCGCATCCCTCAACCCCGAAACACCACACCGCGCCGAATGCTTGGGCCCACGCGAGGAGCTGCGCATAGCCCCCGGGGTCCACCGAGACGGTGATGTCGCCGAGGCGCTCGCCAGCCCTGGAAAGCGCGACCGCGACATGGATGTGCTTGTGCGTATCCACCCCAACGACTACGTTCTGCTCTGTCATCCTTTTCACTGACTGCCGTCCTAACCGATAGTGGTCACTCTCAGCTGGTCGGGCGGGAGGACAGGACTGTGAAGGGACTTCTAGACCAGGCTCCTATCAGGTCACTGCCCGTCCGGCCAGCGAGACACAAAACACCGCCACGCCGGTCGACAGATCAACAGCAAGGACACGAGGTCAGTCGTAAGCCGAGTCAGACCAACGGGGCGGCCCAGGCATCATCACAGTCGTAGGCGTCGCCGGTGCTGCCGACCGACGCGAGCACGTCGTGATCGGCGAGTGTCTGCGTGTAGTCCCCGGACAGATATTGCGACCCGCGGTCTGAATGATGAGTGAGGCGGATCTCCTCGACACGCTCGCGGGTTGAGAGCGCCATCCGTAGCGCGTCGAGGACGAGCGTGGTGCGCATGTGTGCCGCGAACTGCCAGCCGACGACCATGCGGCTGTAGACATCGATCACGAAGCTGAAGAACACAACGCCCTCCCAGCAGCGCAGATACGAGAAGTCCGCAACCCACAGCTCATTCGGCGCGGACGCTGTGAAGTCGCGGTTGACGAGATCGGGCCGCCGGCGAGCATCTGGATCCGGGGTCGTGGTCCGCCACGGCTTGCCGCGACGCTTAGCGCCCTGGATGCCATGAGCACGCATCAGCCGCTGCACCTGACAGCGCGGCGCGTGCTCACCAGCACGCGTGAGCGCCTTCCACGTTCGGCGGTAGCCGTAGGCGCAGTAGTTCGCCCCGTGCACCTCACGAATCCGCGCGAGCAGCCGCTCATCCTCGACCCCACGAGCAGAGCGCACCCCCGTCTTTCGCTGGTAGTAAGCGGACGCCGACACGCCCAAGATCCGGCATATGGGCTCGACCCCGAAGCGCTCGCGATGCTCATCGACATAGCGGCTCACTTCGTTCGGTCTGGGTCGAGCTCCTTCGCGAAAAACACGCTCGCCGACTTCAAGATCTCATTCGCGCGACGCAGCTCGAAGTTCTCGCGCCGCAGCTTGCGGATCTCCTCACGCTCCCCATCGCTCAGCGTGTCCTTGCGCCGGCCCTCGTTCGCTTCGACTCGACGCACGTACACCCTGAGCGTCTCAGACGGGAGACCCAGATCACGCGCGACATGCGCGATCGGGCGCCCAGACTCGAACACCAGCCGCGTCGCGCGCTCCAACAACTCCTCGGGGTACTTCCTCGAATGTGCCATGCCAGAAAGCTCTCCTCTCCCGCGGACAAAACCACGGAATCAAGCCTCCGCCAACGCCGGCCTGGCTCAGTCTGTCATTTTGGCCGGTCCGACCTCCGCTGCGATCCACGAAACATCATTGATCAGCCAGCGCTTGGCCAGCAGCCGCCAGACGGTCTCGGCCAGACGGCGTCAACGGCACGACACCCCTGCGATTCCCGGGGCCGGTCCCCCGCGGATGCCCTCCTACCCCGCACCGCAGCACACCCACGTGGAGTAGGAAACAAACACCGCTCGACGCTTGACCAGCCGAGCCACAGCTGCCACCATCAGCACCGGATTCCATTAATCGGAACCCCGAGCTCGCGTGCAGTCACCACAAGGCCCGCACGCCACTCGACCCACCCCAGCAAACAAGCAACCAACCATGACAAGGAATGACCACCATGAAACGTATCACCACACCGCTCACCGTCGCCGTCGCCGTCGTGCTCGCACTCACCATGCTCCCGGCCGCGATCGCATCAGCCGAAGCAACCAAAATCTTAGTCGAACCAACCGCAGCTGCACCACTAACATCCGAGGGATCAGAGGCAGCAACAGGGCATTTGTTATCGATCGGCGGCAACGAAATCACATGCAAAAAAGCCTCAGGCGAAGGGACGTTCGCATCGGCTAACGAAGGCACCGGCCACGTGACGTTCGAAGAATGCGGGAGTGCGCTGTCGACGAAATGCACCAGCTCAGGCGAAACGGGAGGGAAAATCAAGACGGAAGGCGAAGTAAAGTTTTGGTTAGCGTTATTAATGATAACCGCTAGCACTAGTACTTTAGTCGGCGCGGCAGTGCTTTTAACCAAAACTATCCCGATCGTCTGCGAAAACGCTACGAAAACCATCAAAATCGAAGTCGAAGTGCAGAACAAAAGCTGTATCGCTGCGGTCGTGTTAGCGACTAGCATGAACGCGTTAGTCTCATCGGTCCATGCGGAGTTCACTGAATTCGCATCTGGCGAGACGCAGATCTTATCTGTGTTACCCGCCGGGGCTACCAGCGAGATCCCGTGCTTACCGACACTAAAAACTAATGGCGGTACCGCGGAATTATTCGCGATCAGCGCCTTAGTCTTAGTCGCGAGCTTCAAAAAATCTGGAGCCGCACTTACGATCGAACTGATGAACCCGTAGGTGTAGTGTCGTGTGTGTAGTTGCTGGCTAGGTGATGTTTGTGGTTGTGCGCGGGTGCCCGGTATAGGGCCCGCGCATCGCCGTCTCTTGCGCTAGTGGGTATCGACATGCGGCTGACGGGGTCCCGCTGAGTGGCCCAGGGGTTATGCGTGTCCTGGGTTGTTCTTGTTGGTGGTGAGTGCGTATTCGCTTGGAGTGCGTTTGCCGAGCGCTGAATGGGGCCGGTAGTCGTTGTACCCTTGGCGCCAGTCCTCGATCACGACCTAGGCCTTCGGTGATCGAGCCGAACTCCTCGACGTTCGGCAGCTCGTCACGCAGCCGACCGTTGAAGGACTCAACGAAACGGATTCTCCCACGGGCTGCCAGGCTCGATGTAGCTTGTGGCCATAAGCGTCATTCGGCAGTAGTCCCGCAGCGCCCACGCGACGAACTCCGGGCCATTGTCCGAGCGCAGATACGCTGGCGCACCGCGCTCGCTGACAAGCCGCGCGATGACTTGGACGACATCATCGGCGGAGCACGATCAGCCGACGCGCATCGCGAGGGCCTCGCGGGTGTACTCATCGACGATGTTGCACAGCTTGATCCTGCGGCGATCGGAGGTCTCGTCGAACTGGAAGTCGATCGCGCACACCTCGTTCGCTCTCGTCGCCCTGAGGCGTTGTTTGTGCCCGCCGGGTAGCCGGCGGCGCTTCCTCGCTTTCTCAGGCCCTCTGAGACCCGCCTGGCGCCAAACACGGCGTGTCCGCGTGCGATTCAGCGTCCAGCCCTCTCGCAGCAGGATCTCGTGGGCAGTCTTCCACCCCCGACGTGGGTGCTCACCGGCGATCTCCCGCAGCCGACCAGCCAGCCGCTCGTCTGCTGGCCTGGGCGCCGGCGGTGGTTTGCGCTGAGTGGAGCGGTGCTGGCTGCGACACGGCACGCACGGCGCTCTGAAACCCGAAACGTTGCTGCAGCTGACCGACAGCTCTCAAACAACCGGTGAATTCTCATGAGCAACTCTGAGGAATTCCGACGATCCTTGACACCGGTCAGCGGCCTAATCCTAGAGCCAGCGGACTTCGTCGTGGAGTAGTGGCCAGGCTACGCGGCATCGATCTGGTGATCAGACGACGATCCCACGAAGCCCGGTTCCGCCGACAACGCCGGTCTCGCGATCAACTGCACATACCGCTGCTGCTTCTCCGCCTGGACCCCGCGGCCGGGCACCGCAGACGCGCTCCTACCCAGCAGCGCAACACACCAGCCTCCTGCGCCGCAGAACACCCACACGAGTAGGAGACAACCACCGCCCAACGCTTGACCAGCAGACCCACGCCTGCCACCATCAGCACTTAGTTCCATTCCTCGGAACTCCGGGCAGGGAAGCGTGCCGCCCCCACCAAGGCCCGCACGCGCCACCCCACACCAGCAACCAACCAACCAACCAAGACAAGGAGCAAACCACCATGAACCGCCTCATCACACCACCCGCCACCGCCGTCATCGCCGTGCTCGCATTCACCGCGCTCCCAGCGATGGCGTCAGCCGAAGCAACCAAAATCTTAGTCGAACCAACCGCAACTGCACCACTAACAGACACGATGATACAGGCATCCCCAGGCCACTGGTTATCGATCGGCGGCAACGAATTTACATGCAAAAAAGGCTCAGGCGCCGAGGAATTCACTGGGGCTAACGAAGGCAAAGGCCACGTGACGTTAGAAGAATGCACGAGCGCGCTGTCGACAAAATGCAACAGCTCAGGCGAAACGGGCGGGAAGATCAAGACGGAAGGCGAAGTAAAGTTCTGGTTAGCATTATTAATGATCACGGCTAGCACGAGTACTTTAGTCGGCGCGTTAGTGTTTTTAACCACAACTATCCCGATCGTCTGCGAAAACGCCACGAAAACCATCAAAATCGAAATTGAAGTACAGAACAAAAGCTGTATCGCGGCGGTCGTGTTAAACACTAGCATGAACGCGTTAGTGTCATCGGTCCACGAGGAGTTCACCGAATTCGCATCTGGTGAGACACAGATCTTATCTGTGTTACCCGCCGGGACTACCAGCGAGATCGCGTGCTTACCGACGATAAAAACTAACGGCGGTACGGCGGAATTATTCGCGTTAAGTGCCTTATTCTTAATCGAAACCTTCAAAAAATCTGGAGCTGCACTTACGATCGAACTGATGAACCCGTAAGCGTAACGCGCTAGCCACAGGCCAGACGATGCGAACAGTCGCGCGCGGGCAACCAACACACGATCCCGCGCACGACGAGGGAGAGACAAAGACCGCGCCCCGGGGATCCCCGGGGCGCGGCCTTTACTGAAACGTCGCGCTCAGCGTTAGCTTAGCTAGCTCTTCTGTTATTCGCTTTTGACGACTGCTTCTGCCGTGGCAGTGCGCAGCGTGCCGGTGAGAATGGCCGTGTTGTGTCCCGAGGCCAGCGGGAGACCGAGTTTGCTGTCCACGATCGAGTCGAGGAAGCCGGTGACGAACAGGAATTCGCCACAGCCTTCGGCGACGGGCACCGAGAACGAGTTGTCCACGAGCGAGTTGTTGTGGATGACCAGCACTTCTTCTTCTTCACTGAACGTCCCGCGGTTGCCTTTGATCGGTTCGTTCGGTTTCGGCGGGCTCGTCGTTCCGGTCGTGAGCTCGAGCTCGACCGGGCTCGACGCGGAGCCGATGTAGCAGCTGTTCCCGAGGAACGGGTTTTTCAGGTGAATTCGGATCGGGAGCTGGAGTGTCGTCCCTTTTTCGGAGAACAGGTTGAACAGGTTGAGGTACGCCAGGTTTTTTTCGTTGGCGACGAGTTCGGCCTCGGCCGTCACGCCCGTGGTTTTGTTTTCGAAGACCGCTTTGCAGGCTTCGCGTGCAGCCCATTCGAAGAACCCGTTACCTTTGATTTCTTCGCAGTTGATGATGTCCAGCAGCCCACCCGGCACGTTCAGTTCGGTTTTGGACAGGCTTTCGCCGTTCAACGCCGGCACCAGGAAGAAGACATTGGCTTCCGCCGGGTCTGGGATCGCGCCACCCTGGAGGGTGATCGTTTTGTTGATCGGCACTGTCGTCGAGCCGAACTTGAATTCGCCTTTTTCGGTCTGTGCGTAGTTGCAGAGTTCCACGCCCGGCTCTTTGGTCGGACATTGCGCGAATACCGCGTAAGGCCCTTTCGGCGTAGCCAGCGCCGGCGCTGCGACTGCGAGGGCGCCGACCGGCACCATCACCGCCACGACGATGGCCAAGGTGCGCTTGCGGATGCCCCCCAAGCGACTATTGCGAGCTGTGCTC
Organism: uncultured Solirubrobacteraceae bacterium; assembly: GCA_963735615.1. Lineage (GTDB taxonomy): Bacteria > Actinomycetota > Thermoleophilia > Solirubrobacterales > Solirubrobacteraceae > Palsa-744. The sequence goes on along the minus strand of CAVTLO010000002.1, from coordinate 181,599 downwards.
ATCACTTTCCTCACTTTCGTTCCAGTTGCCAGTTTTGTCCCGCGAGGGAACAAAAGACGTCGCGTGACCACACAACTTCGGAGTCAACGCGATCGTCTAGCCGACGCTAACAGTCCCAGGATGCCTTGGGCAACCGGCGTCTCTGACTACGTAATCGTCCCGGATGATGGCCCATCGCACCCCGCGTACGACGAAGGGCCCGGCGTCCGTGCCGGGCCCTCTTGTGCTCGCGTCCTATCGACTGCGGGCCTGCTTACATCATCCCGCTCATGTCCGGCATGCCGCCGCCGGGACCGCCTGCTTCCTTCTCGGGCACCTCGGCGACGATCGCCTCGGTGGTGAGGATGTTCTTGGCGATCGATGCCGCGTTCTGCAGCGCCGAGCGCGTGACCATCGCCGGGTCGATCACGCCGGCGGCGACGAGATCGACGATCTCGTTCGTCGAGGCGTTCAGCCCGTGGCCTTTCTTGGCCTTGCGCACGTCGTTGACCACAACCGAGCCCTCGAGGCCTGCGTTCTCGGCGAGCTGGCGCAGCGGCTCCTCGAGCGCCCGCAGCACGATCCGCGCACCCGTGCGCTCGTCGTCGGAGCCGTCGGCCGAGGCGCCGTTCTCGCTGACGCTGATCGCCGATGAGGCCTGCAACAGCGCGACGCCGCCACCCGGGACGATGCCCTCCTCGAGCGCCGCCCGCGTTGCCTGCAGCGCGTCCTCGACGCGGTGCTTCTTCTCCTTCATCTCCGTCTCGGTGGCCGCGCCGACCTTGACCACGGCGACGCCGCCGGAGAGCTTCGCCAGGCGCTCCTGCAGCTTCTCGCGGTCGAAGTCCGAGTCGGTGTTCTCGATTTCGGCTTTGATCTGGTTGATGCGGCCCTTGATCGCATCCGCGTCACCGGCGCCGTCGACGATCGTCGTCGTGTCCTTTGCCACCACCACGCGACGGGCGCGACCGAGCTGGGAGACCTGTGTGTTCTCCAGCTTCAGGCCCATCTCCTCGGTGATCACCTCGCCGTTGGTCAGGATCGCGATGTCCTCGAGCATCCGCTTGCGACGGTCGCCGAAGCCAGGCGCCTTGACCGCCACGCCGGTGAACGTCCCGCGCAGCTTGTTGACGACCAAGGTCGCCAGCGACTCGCCCTCGACGTCCTCGGCGATGATCAGGATCGGCTTGCCCGACTGGATCACGGCCTCGAGCACCGGCAGCACGTCCCTGACCGAGCCGATCTTCTGGTTGGCGATCAGGATGTAGGGGTCCTCCAGCGTCGCCTCCATGCGGTCCTGGTCGGTGACCATGTACGGCGAGATGTAGCCCTTGTCGAACTGCATGCCCTCGGTGAACTCGAGGTCCATGCCGAACGTCTGGCCCTCCTCGACGTTGACCACGCCGTCCTTGCCGACCTTCTCGATCGCGTCGGCGATCACGTCGCCGATCTCCTCATCGCCGGCGGAGATCGTCGCCACGCGCGCGATCTGGTCCTTGCCGGAGACCTCCTTGGACTGCGAGGCGATGTTCTTGACGACCTCGTCGACCGCCTTCTCGATGCCCCGCTTCAGCGCCAGCGGGTTCGCGCCCGCCGCCACGTTCTTCAGGCCCTGCTTGACGATCGCCTGGGCCAGCACGGTCGCCGTCGTCGTGCCGTCGCCGGCGACGTCGTTGGTGGCCGTTGCTACCTCGCGCACCAGCTGCGCGCCCTGGTTCTCGAACACGTCCTCGACCTCGATCTCACGCGCGATCGTGACACCGTCGTTGGTGATCGTCGGCGCGCCGAACTTCTTGTCGAGCACCACGTAGCGGCCCTTCGGGCCGAGCGTGACCTTGACCGCGTCGGCGACCGCATCAACGCCCGCCTCGAGCGATTTGCGCGCCTCTGATCCGTACTTCAGTTCCTTATGAGCCATATTTCTCAGATCTCCTTATTTAAAAAAAAGCGAGGGACCCGGCTTGCCGGCCTGAAGGCCGGCTGCGCCACCCTCTAGGCAACCTTGGCGAGGACGTCCGACTCGCGCAGCACGAGCAGGTCCTCTCCGTCGACCTTGATCTCGGTCCCGCCGTACTTGCTGTAGAGGACCTCGTCGCCCTCCTTGACGTCCAGCGGGATCCGCTTGCCGTTGTCATCCACCTTGCCATCACCCACAGCAAGGACCTCGCCCTTCTGCGGCTTCTCCTTAGCGGTGTCGGGCAGAACAAGACCACTAGCAGTGGTCAGCTCCTCCTCGATCGCCCGCACGATCAAACGATCGCCCAGGGGCTTGAGCTTCATGTTGGAACCTCCGTCTTTGAGAATGCGACCTGCGGCTCACCGGCCCTCTATGACTGGGCAAGCCGCCTCTAATTGGCACTCTCAACCCGAGAGTGCCAGCAACGCCCCCAATATAGACGAAACGTGGCGTAGTTCAAGGGTTTCTCGGCAAAGGAGGGTCGTGACTGCCAAAAGACGCACGCGAAGTCTGCGTCTTTTGGCAGTCACGAGCCCGACGTCAGTTCTGGGCCCCGCCAAATCCCTTAATAGCCTCGGTCATCCCCGTAGGGTTCTCAAGGATTTGCGAAAACCGCACGACGGTAACCACGTCCTCCATCGAAACGCTACGCCCGTAAATCTGCTCAAGAAACTTGATCAGCTCCTCATGCCGGCGGAACTCCGGGTTGTCGTGCTTGATGTCGCGCGGGGACAGGTCCATCAGCTTCATCACCTCGACCTGGTCGATGACCGCTTCGAAGATGCGTTCGCGCGGCGAGTACTGGTAGCCGATCGTGACGAGCACCGCCTGGTTCTTGCGGTACTTGCCGGACTTGTCGCCGAGGCGGATCGTCGCGGTCTTGCGCCCACGCTTGAGCTCGTCGGCGAAGATCGTGGAGTAGAAGTTGAGGACCTGCATCGCGCCCGGCAGGCTACAGCTCTTTGTCCAGATGGGCCAGCGCGAGCTCGACCATCTCGCGCTCGGCGGCGTGGCTGAGCGCCGTGCGCGCCTGCTGCAGGCCAATCCAGCGCACCTCCTCGACCTCGTCGTCGTGGTCGGCGGTATCACCGTCGAGGTAGCCGAACAGGAAGAACGCGACGGTCTTGCCGATCGTGCGCCCGTCGCGCCGGTACCAGTAGCGCGACTCGCCCAGCTCGCACAGCGGCTCGGCGACGATCCCTGTCTCCTCGCGCACCTCGCGCGTGGCCGCCTCGATCGGCGTCTCCCCCGGGTCGACGTGGCCCTTAGGCAGCGCGAGCACGCGCGAGCCGTCGGCGGCGCGGCGCGTCGGTACGATCACCACGACCTCGCCGTCACGTACGACGACGCCGCCGGCGGAGAACTCGCGCTGCTTAGAAGACTTAGAAGACATACTGCTCGAGCGCCTTCGGGTCGTGGACGGTGAGGCGCCCGCGCCCCTGGGAGATGACCCCGGCGCGCTCGAGCACGGCGAGAAAGCGACTGGCGGACTCACGCGAGGAGCCGGCGAGCTGCGCGAGGTCGGCCTGCGTGGCGGTGACGAGCACGTCCGCGGCGTCCTTGCCGGCGACGATCTCCTGCTCGACGAGCTCTGAGAGTACGACCGCGACGCGGCTCTGCACGGTCTGAAAAGACTGGCGCGAGAGGCGCTCGTTGGTCTCGCGCAGGCGCCGGCCGAGCGCGATCACCAGGCGCGCGGCGATCTGCGGGTGCTCGTGCATCAGCCGGCGCATGTCCGGGCCGAGGACGCCGACGACGCTCGTCGGCTCGATCGCCTCGACGGTCGCCGAGCGGCGCTCGTCCTCGAACATCGCGAGCTCGCCGAAGATGTCTCCCGGTCCGAACGTCGCGAGCGTGATCGTGCGCCCATCGCCGTGGCTGCGGACCGCGCGCGCGTGGCCCTCGCGCACGACGTAGCAGGTGTCGCTGGAGTCGCCCTCGCGGAAGACGACCTGCCCGGGCTCGAAGTGCCGCGGTACGGCCATCTGCGCGATCTGCTCGAGGTCGGCGGGCTCGAGCGTCGAGAACACGGGCACCCTGCCGAGCAGCTCGACCACGTCCGCTGAGCGCGTCGCCCCCATCGCCCCACGGGATACCACAACGGGGTCAGCAGAACCTCGCCGGCGGACCACGTGCGGCGCTATCGTCAGGCGCATGCTTCCGTCAAAACGGCTCCTCATCGGTGCGGTGATCGCGGCGGCGCTGGCGCCGACACCGGCGCTTGCCACGGGCACACGTAAGACCAACACGCTGGAACGTGAGCTGCTGCACTCACACGAACTGTGGGCGACGATCGACGTGTGCGACCCCGCCAAGAAGCCGAATACCGTCGGCATCCGCGGCTCGATGCCCGGCGACGGCCACGCCCGCGACGGCATGTACATGAGCTTCCGCCTGCAGTACCTCGACAGCGCCACCAAGAGTTGGGTGAACCTGGCGAGCGGCGCGAGCTCGGGCTTCGTGCCTGTCGGCAGCGGCGCCTCCGCGCGCCAGGGCGGCACGAGCTTCGTGCTGAAGGCAGTGGCGGGCAAGCCGGCGGTGACCCTACGCGGGGTCGTCGACTTCCAGTGGCGCCGCGGGAAGACGATCCTGGTGTCCGGCGCCGAGGCGACGTTGGCCGGACATCTGAGCCTCGCAGGCGCCGACCCAGCGAACTACAGCGCGGCGACGTGCGTCATCGGTTGAACGAGGCCGCGCGCTACTACAAAGCCCGTGTACTACACAGCATGTGTAGTAGCTAACCCGCCCCGAACAGCCGCGGGTCGTTGGTGATGATCCCGTCGACGCCCATCGCGCTCAGGCGCTCGATCATGCGAGCGTCATCGACGGTCCACACGTAGAGCTCGCCGCCGCCTTCGGCGACTGCGCGCACGAGCCCGCGGGTGACGACGCGCCAGTGCGCCATGATCGCGTCGAAACGCCCCTCGAGCAGGGCGTTGCGGGCGCGGCGCGGGAGCGCGGCGCGGTAGCCGGTGAGCATCGCCAGGGCGGGTATGGCGGTGAGCATGTCGGTGGTGTAGTCGCGGCGCACGCGCGGCACCGACCAGCCGAGGCGCAGCGACGGCTCGGCGGCGCGGATCCGCTGCAGGCCGGAGGGGAACATGCCGCTGATCAGCGTGCGCTCGATGAGCCCATGCTCGCGCAGGGCGTCGAGCACGCGCAGCTCATAGCCGGGGAGCTTGATGTCGACGTCGAGCTCGATGCCAGCGAAGCGCGGAGCGGAGAGGTGCTCGAGCGCCAGCTCGAAGGCGAGCGGCGGGTGCTCGCGCGCGGCCTGGTGGTCGTGGGCGACTAGCAGCCGGCCGCTGCCGTCGGCGTGCTCTGAGAGCACGTCGAGCTCGATCATGTCGACGCCGTGGCGCAGCGCCGCGTCGAAGCTCGCGAGCGTGTTGCCCGGCTCGATGTGCGCGGCGCCCTTGTGGCCCACGCGGCGCGGGCGCCTCCCCGTCCCGGGACGATGTGGCGATGACTCGATCATCGCCGCCCACGATCGCAGAGTCGGCTTAGATCGAGCGCAGCGGCTTGCGCGAGGCGTGGATCGATTCGACGGCGACCTTCGGCCCGATGTAGGGCGCGAGCACGGTGAACGTGAGGTGGTCGACGATGCACGGCAGCCGCGCGAGCCGGCCGTTGGCGACGTAGCCGGAGATGATCGACCAGAGGGCGCCGGTGACCGCTTCGACGGCGACATCCGGCCCGCGGCGCGGCGCTGGGCCCTGCTCGGTGAGGAACTTGGTGAACAGCTCGACCAGACGCGTCATGCGCCCGACCATCCCGGGGCCGACCTCGAACAGGTCGATGAACGCGATCCGCAGCAGCGCCTCGTGGGCTACTAGGTATTCGATGAACGCGGCCATCGCGCGGTAAACGCCTTCCGGCCAGGAGGCGGCGGTCTCGAAGCTGTGGGCGACGGACTCCAGCGCTTCGCGCACGAATTCGTCGAGCACGGCGAGGAAGCACTCTTCCTTGTTGGGGAACTGCTTGTGGAAGGCCTCGGTTGACATGCCAGCGAACTGCGCGATCTGCGGGTCGGTGAGCCGCGAGTAGCCTTCGTCGAGCGTCAGGTGGACGACCGAGCCGAGCACCCGCGCGCGCTTGTCGTCGCGTGCGAGGAACGCCGCGGGCGTCGGCGGCTGGTGCGCGGGCGCGCTGGGCGCAGGCACGCCCAGCCGCGCGGCGGCGGGGACGCGGTAGGACTCGATCCAGTCGAGTACTTCGTCGGTCAGCGTGTACAGCTCGCGCTCGCGGTGCTCGAGCATGCGCATGAAGGCGATGTGGCGCACGCCGCCGACGATCCCGCGCGAGGTCAGCCGCGGGAAGCCGACGCCGTCGGGTGCCATCTGGAAGGCACCTGCGACGAGGCGCTCAAAGGTGAAGCCGGCGAGCTGCATGCGCTCCCTGGCCTTCGGCCCGATGCCGAGCGCCTCGACGAGCACGAGCCGCGGTCCCTTGGGCGACTCGGCGACGTCGTCGAGCAACGCCTTGCAGCCGGCGTGCAGGCGGTTGGCCCAGCCGCGCTCCTGACCCCAGGCGTCGAGCACGCGCTTGCGCGAGCGGGCGACGACGATGTCGTAGGTGCCCAGGAAGCACTCTTCCTTGTTCGAGAAGAGCTCGTAGAACGCCCTGCGCGAGACGCCGGCCAGGCCGATCACGTGCGCGACGGTCGTGCCCTGGTAGCCGCGCTGGGAGATCGCCTCGATCATCCCTCCGTAGAGCCGCGCTCGCTGGTTGCGAGCGACCTCCTCACGGTCCATGCCGCTTGGACCGTGAGGTAGCCGCCGGTACAGCGGCGCGACTTGGCTCCCAGTTCGACTCATCCCCACCGTTCCGAAAGGTAGACCAAAATGCCTCCCCATGCAAGTTCTCTCGACTTTTAATAACAAGACTTCTCAAACGATTCCACCCGTGTCTCCATCCTGGTCAAACGTCCGACAGACAAGGCGATTCGGAGGAATGCGAAAAAACGCACGGACACTGGGGGTTCGGTCTAACGGAACGTGTCCGGTTAGGTTGGAGACAAGCCGGCCCAACTCGGTGCGCGGGCGCGGGGCGCGATCAGGCGCTGAGCGTCAGGCGTCGCGGCCCGGGGTGGAACCCGAGCTCGACGAGCGACGCCGCGAGGCTCGAGGCGATCGCGGGCTCGCCATCGATGCGCTCGAGCGCGAGCTTGCCGACCCTGCCAGCGCGCACGGCGTCCGCGAGCGCGACGAGCGCCTCGTGCAGCGGCTCGGCGAGCGTGATCAGGCCGCGCCCGCCGCGCTCGACGTACAGCACTGGCTCCTCGGCGACGAGCACGACGTACGCGCCGGCGACGCGCGCGGGGCGGCGATCGTGGCCCTCGCGCTTGGGCCACGCCAACGCGGCACCGTAGGGCTGGGCGGGGTCGGCTGCGGCGATCACGAGCGTGTGTGCGCGCGCGGTCCTCGCGCGCAGCCGCTCGACGGCGCCGGGCAGCGCGAACTGGGCGCCGCCCATACCCTCGACGAAGTAGCCGCGCCGGCAAACGCCGAGCGTCTCGAGCTTGGCGAACGTGTCGTAGAGCATCGCGAAGCCACCGGCGATGCCCTCGGCGAGCACCTGCTCACGGGTGACGATGCCGTAGCGCTCGAGCAGCAGCTCGGCGAGCGCGCGCCGGCGCTCCCCCTCCGGGGACGATGCGGCAGCGCCTGACGGACCGTCGGCGGGTCCTCCCTGGAAGACGGGCGCGGTCAGCGACCAGCGCCCCTGGACCTGCTCGCCGCCAGTGCGACCGCCGCGTCGTCGCCCGGCAAAGCGCACCCCAAGGGGCACAGGCGAGCGCCCGACGCTCGGGCGGCCGAAGCGCTCCCCACGCGCGAGCGCTAGGCGCGGCGCGCGCAGCGGCGCCCACGCGTCGTTGGTGACCTCGCCGGCCCACACGAGGTCCCACAGCGCCTCGCGCAGTGCCTCTGCGGACGCGTCCCCCTCCCCCGTACCGGGACGATGCGGGGACGATGCGGCGAGCAGGTCCGTGAAGAACGCGGGGCCAGCGGCCAGACGCGCGCGCAGCAGCTCGTGCTCCGGATTGCCCGGCATCGTGGCGCCCCTGGCGGCGGGCGGGCCGATCATGGGAGCGTCCTCGCGGAAGTACAGCACGACGCGCCCCGAGCGCCCGCTGGCGCCGGCTCCCACCCAGACGACCTCGCCGCTAGCGCAGAGGCTGTCGAGCCACGTTTGCGAGTACGCGCCGGTGCGCCGTGGCAGCACATCGCGCTCCCACGTCTCGACGGGCAGCGCGAGCCCCTGCAGCGGCACGAGCACCTCGCGCAGGCGGTCGATTCCGGCGCCCGCGCCCGCGTGGCGATCGACGCCCTGCCAGGAGGGCAGGAAGGCGGCGAGGCGGCGCTGCTCGGCGGGCTCGATCTCCTTGCGCAGCGCTGCGAGCGACGCGCGCCGTAGGCGCCGCAGGACCTCGACGTCGCACCACTCGCGCTCGGTGCCTCCGGGTCTGAGCTCGCCACGGACGAGGTCACCGGCGCGCTCCCGCTCGCGTAGTACGGCGCTCGTGTCGATGCCGTAGCGTGCGTGCAGCTCATCGCTCGTGAACGGGCCGTGCGTGCGTGCGTAGCGCGCGACGAGCTGGCTGAGCGCGTCGGGGACGTCGGCGAGGAACGCGTCGGGTAGCCCGCCGGGCGGGACGACGCCGAGCGCGTCGCGGTACAGGCCCGCCTCGTCGGCAGCGATGTAGCGCTCCTGCCCTGCGATCCGGGCACGGATGACGCGCCGTTCGCGCTCCAGCTCCCGCAGCAGCGTGTCGGCCTCGACGCCCTCGAAGACACGCTCGTCGATCTCCTCGCGCGTCGAGATCGCCAACGTGGCGCAGCACGTCGTGCAGCCCGTCGCGGCCGGTCGCGCGCGTCATCTCCGAGCGGTGCTGCAGGTCGTCTTCCACGCGCTGCAGGGCGCGCGGGTCGATTAGCTCGCGTAGCTCCTCCTGGCCGAGCAGCTCCCTGAGCAGGTCGCGGTCGAGTGACAGCGCGGCGGCGCGACGCTCGGCGGAGGGCGTGTCACCCTCGTACATGTACGTGGCGACGTAGTCGAACAGCAGCGAGGACGCGAACGGCGACGCCGTCTGCGTCTCGACCTCGACGAGCGAGATCTCGCGGGTGGACAGACCACGCAGCAGCTCCTGCAGCCCGGGCACGTCGAGGACGTCCTTGAGGCACTCGCGGTAGGTCTCGAGCACGATCGGGAAGTCGTCGTAGCGGCGCGCGACCTCGAGCAGGTTCTGGGCCTTCAGGCGCTGCTGCCATAGCGGCGTGCGGCGGCCGGGGTAGGCGCGGGGGATCAGCAGCGCGCGGGCGGCGTTCTCGCGAAAGCGCGCGCCGAACAGCGCCGAGCCGCCGAGCTCGGCGGTGATGGCGTGCTCGACCTCGTCGGGCTCCAGCAGCACGAGCTCCGCGGCGGACGGCAACGCGTCGATCGCGGGCTCCTCGCCGTCGCCTCCACCACCGTCGAGGTCGGGGAGGTGCAGGACGATGCCGTCGTCAGACCAAATCACGTCTGCCTCCAGGCCGAAGCGCTCGCGGATGCGCGCGGAGATCGCAAGGCCCCACGCGGCGTGCACGCGCCCGCCGTACGGCGAGAGGACGCACAGCCGCCAGTCGCCGATCTCATCGCGAAAGCGCTCGAGCACGATCGTGCGCTCCGAGGGCAGCACGCGCGTCGCCGCCTGCTGCTCGCGCAGGTAGGCGAGCAGGTTGCGCGCGGCACGCTCGTCGAGGTCGTAGTCACGCTCGAGTGTCTCTGACTGCTGCTCGACGGCCCAGCGCGAGAACGCGCCGATCGCACGGCCAAGCTCGACGGGTCGCCCTACCGTGTCGCCCTTCCAGAACGGCACCGCGCCCGGAGCGCCGGGGGCGGGGGTGACGATCACGCGGTCGCGGCCGATTTCCTCAATCCGCCAGGTCGAGGCGCCGAGCAGGAACGCCTGGCCGGGGCGGGCCTCGTAGACCATCTCCTCGTCGAGCTCACCCACGCGGCGGCCGTCAGGAAGCGTGACCGCGTACAGGCCGCGATCGGGGATCGTGCCGGCGTTCGCGATCGCCAGCTGGCGCGAACCTTTGCGCGCGCGGATCGTGCCGGCGAGGCGGTCCCAGACGATGCGTGCGCGCAGCTCGCCGAACTCCTTCGACGGATAGCGCCCGTCGAGCATGTCCAGCACGTTCTCCAGCAGCTCGCGCGAGAGGGTTGAGTAGGAGTGCGTGCTGGTCACCAGGGTGTACAGGGCGTCGACCGAGACGCCTGCCTCGTCGGACTCGGCGGAGACGGCGATCGCGACGATCTGCTGGGCGAGGACGTCGAGCGCGTTGCGGGGGACGACCGTCGGCTCGATCAGTCCTTCGTGCATGCGCCGGGCGACGACGGCACACTCGAGCAGGTCGCCGCGGAACTTGGGGAAGATGCGCCCGCGGCTGACCTGGTCGACGCCGTGGCCGGCGCGGCCGATGCGCTGCAGCCCGCGGGCTACCGACTTGGGTGACTCGATCTGCAGCACGAGGTCGACCGCGCCCATGTCGATGCCCAGCTCGAGCGAACTGGTGGCGACGAGGCAGGGGAGCTGCCCAGCCTTCAGCAGCTCCTCGACCTTCGTGCGCTCCTCGCGGGCTAGGGAGCCGTGGTGGGCGCGGGCGATCTCGAGCGGCGGAGGCTCGCCGCCCGGCGGCGCCTCCTCGCCCCGGGGCGGCGCCTCCTCGCCCCGGGGCGGCGTCCCCTCACCCCGGGGCGGCGTCCCCTCGCTGCCGGCGGCGTGCTCCTGCGCGGCGAGCTCGTTCAGTCGCAGCGCGACGCGCTCGGCCGAGCGGCGGTTGTTGACAAACACGATCGTCGAGTTGTGGGCGCGCACGAGCTCGAGCAACTTCGGGTAGATCGCCGGCCAGATGGAGCCGCGCGTGGACTCGCCGCCGGCCACAGACTCCAGCGGGTCCGGCTGCTCGCCGGCTGGGAGCGCGTCGGGTTCCCCCTCCGGGGACGATGCGGCCATCGACTCGACGGGCACCTCGATGCGCAGGTCCAGTTCCTTGCCCGTGCCGCTCGCGTCCACGATCGTCACCTGGCGGTGGGGGCCGACGAGGAAGCGGCCGATCTCCTCGAGCGGGTTCTGGGTAGCGCTGAGGCCGATGCGCTGGATCTCGGCCGGTGCCGTGCCGTGGACCCCACCCCGGCCGCCGGCTTCCCGCGCGACGGCCCGCCGGGAGCGCACGTGCGCCTCGAGCCGCTCGAGCGTTAGCGCCAGGTGCGAGCCGCGCTTGGAGTGCGCGACGGCGTGGATCTCGTCGACGATCACCGCTTCGACGCCGTCGAGCATCGAGCGAGCCTGCGAGGTGAGGATCAGGTACAGCGACTCGGGCGTGGTGACGAGGATGTCGGGCGGGTTGCGGACCATCGCGGCGCGCTCGCGCTGCGGCGTGTCGCCGGTGCGGATGCCGACGCGCACGTCATCCGCGCCGATCCCGCGCAGGGGGACGCGCAGGTTGCGCTCGATGTCGTACGCGAGGGCCTTGAGCGGGCTGACGTAGACGACGCGCGTGCCGCTGCCAGCCGTCGCGCCGCCCGACGCCGCAGCGCCCCCGGCCGCCACAGACCCACCAGCCGCCGCAGGGCCGCCAACCGCTGCCCCGTGCTCTCCGCTCAACCGGTCCAGCGTCCAGAGGAACGCTGCGAGCGTCTTGCCCGACCCAGTGGGCGCCGAGAGGAGCACGTGCTCGCCCGCGGCGATCGCGGGCCACGCCTGCGCCTGGGCAGGTGTCGGGGCGGCGAAAGCCCGCTCGAACCACTCACGGGTGCGGGGGCTGAAGCTGGTGAGGGGCACACACCGAGGCTAGCGAGCGTCGGGGCAGGGTGGTCTTGGCGCCACTTGGCGCCGCCCGGTCGTATCACCATTGTTGTGATACGACCTCACGTAATGCGTGATTGGCGCTCCACGCGCATCAGGGCCAGCGTCGCTGCGGTCAGTTAAGGAGTGCCAGCAGCGCTGCTTAAGCGTCGCCAAGAACGTCGTTGAGAAATGCGTCGAGCAGATCCAGGTCGAAGTGCCGCCCGCTTTGTTCGCGCATCATCTGCACGGCTTGCTCGACCGAGAAGGCATCCCGGTACACCCGATCACTGGTAAGCGCGTCGAAGATGTCTGCGATGGCCACGATCCGACCCTCAATCGAGCGTGCTTGAGATTTCGGCTCTGGCGACGTCACCGTATGATCCGGCGAGGATGACACGCCTTGTGCTCGTCGCCGAGACGTCGTACGCCGCTGTAGTCGGCGGTTGAGAACCTGGTTCGCCAAGGCTTGCGCATCCCTGTGATGACAGCGATCGCGGGCTTGGTCAGGCCGCGCCTCAGCAGCTCCTCGTCGGTCGCGTTCTCAAGCACGCAGAACAGGCGGAACTGCTCGCGCGATGGTCCGGTAAGACGAATCTCGTGCCAGCCGCCCATGTCGCCGTGCATCGACTCCCACTTCCCTCCTCCCGAGAACTGAGGCGGCGGCGCGGCAGCCACCGCGTCGAGCACAGCAACGAACTCGGCGTCGATCTTGCCCGGACACCCGTCGAGGAACTTGAGCGCAGGCGCAGATCCATCGCGCGCTTCGTAGTAGACGATCGCCCACGGCGGGCTTCGATTGACGCTGGGCGCTCCCGAGGCAGCTTTCTTGCCGCTTTGCGTGCGCCGCTTGACCATCACGCCGAGCGTACTGAAGCTGCCGACGAGCCTACGCGGCGGCCGGCTCTCGTCGATGACGCGTCGAGCGCTTCGATGCCGCTGTCTTGGGCATGACGCGAACCTCGGCACCCAACGCATCGGCGATCGCAGCGATCAGCGGAAGCTCCGGCCGGGAGCTGTTCGCCGTGAACAGGCGTCGGATGCTCGACGCGTTGCGGTTGATCCGACGGGCGAGCTCTGCCTTCGACATCCCAAGATCGACCCGCAACGCATCGAGCTCGCGGATGACCTGATCGGTCTGCTCGATTTCCCGCGTGGCGCGCTCGTAGGCGGCCCGGAACTCCGGGTCTTCCATGTGCTGCGACCGACGGCGCTCGTGAAAGCTCATATCTAGAGCACTCTTGCTGGACATACGCCAGCTCCCTCCAAAAACGTTGCTTAGAAGATACATCGCGGAGTGTAGCATCAGCTCAGAGCCCGTCAGCGGGGGCAGCCTCCATGGGCGGCTGCGGGAGGCATCGAGATCTAGGGTCGAACAAGCGCGCCGCACTCCCGCTACGCCGAGGCCTCCTCGTCACCCGACTCAGTCAGCAACGTCATCGGCTCGACGCCGATCAGGCTGGCGAGGCGCTCCACGCTCTTGAGCGTCAGGTTGCGCTCGCCGCGCTCGACGCCGCCGAGGTAGGTGCGATGCACGGGAAGCGAGCGAGCGAACGCCTCTTGGCTCTCGCCAAGAGCCTCTCGGTGGGCGCGTATGTTGCGGCCCACGGTCCGCTGCAGATCGCCTTCCACATCGGGAAAGCTCCCTGCTTGCTACTTGACAGTCTACAGACTTATGAGTACCATCGAGGTAGAAGTAGGTCCCATCGTCGCGCCACAGGGCGGCACAAGCTCCCGAAGTTGTGCAACAGGCCGAACTCAGACCATCAACGTCAGAAACACTCGCTCTGATCCTGGGATCGCCGTGCCTCTGGAAGCCCCGAAAAAACTCGCACATTACGAGCAAATAGTTCGAACGGACATCAGCCTGTGAATTTCGGACGGTACTGTTCAGGCATACGGAAAGGCTTGTCGCAGGATCTACCTCGACAGGCGAGACGCAGAAAAGCGGGAGGGCCTGCCCTAGGCAAAGAGACAGACCCTCCCTATGGTGGCCAAACGCTTCGTTGCCTGCCCGATCCCCTATCGGGAGCGACGAGGCGTGGGGCCGCTGCCGTCAGGCAACCACAACGGTATCGCTGATTCACACGCGATAAGGCGCGCGATGGGGCAAGATGTTCGCTAAATGCGGAGAATAGTGATTCCGCTCCGCCTCGAAGCTGCAACGTTTTGTCGACTTTAGGACTGTCCCGGGCATTTTGTCTATCCCAATGTTCGGGATGTGCCTATGACAGTTGATTGTTTAGTCCTAACAATCCTAGGTCCCACCTCATGAACCATTTCGCGCCAACTTCGCAGCTGACCTCGGGCACATCTCCATCGGCTCGCTAACGTCCATGCGGATAGAGAGTGGCCCCGGCGCAGTTGGCGCTGCCCGGGGCCGTGGCACGGAAAGGAGCGTGCGACCTTCCCATGCAGGATCAGCGTAGTGATGAGGATGTGGCGCTGGCGGACGACGACGCCGAGCGCGTCGTGCTGGCGCTGCTGCTGGAGTCGAAGGGCCCGGGGCCGTGGTCGGTGCAGGAGCTTGCGCGGGAGCTCGGTAGCGAGCTGCGTACTACCGATGCGATCGCGCGCCTGCACGCCGCCGGTCTCGTGCACCGCTGTCACGAGTTCGTGTGGGTGACGCGCCCGGCGCGGCGCTTGCATCAGCTCGCCGACGCGGCCTGACTTGCCGCAAAGATGCAGGCGGTGCCTACGCAGCGGTCGGCAGCTCGGCGTCCGCGGGCCGCCGGCGCGTGGCGATCACGGTCGCTCCGCCGTCCGGCGCAAAGGAAACGGAGCTGCGCGCGGCGCCCTCAGAGCGCGACTCGGCGGGATGCAGATCCACCTCGCTGAGCACGGTCTGGATCACGCGCTTCATCTCCAGTTGCGCGAACACGACCGCCACGCAGCGGCGCACGCCGCCCCCGAACGGGATCCAGGTGTAGGTGCCGGCTGAATCTCCGAGGAAGCGCTCGGGCTGGAAGCTCCGTGGCTGCGGGTAGATGTCGGCGCGGCGGTGCATCAGGTAGACGCACGGAGCCACGATCGTGTCCGCCGGGATCGTGTAGCCGGCCAGCTGCATCGGTTCGGTCAGCCGTCGCATGACAACCGGCACAGCCGGGCACAGGCGCAAGGTCTCCTTGACGACCGCGTCGACATATTCCTCGCTGTCGCCTGCCAGCACCTCCGCACGCAGGCGCGAGAGCTTCTCGGGGTGACGCAGCAGCCGCTCGAACGCCCATGCCAGCGAGGTCGCGGTGGGGCCATCTGACAGGAACGTGACGAGTTCGTCGCGCATCTTCTCGTCGTCCATCGGCGCACCGTCCTCGCTCGGCGTGCGCTCGAGCATCGAGAGGATGTCCTCGTGGCGATCGCCGTCTGGCGCGGCGCGGCGCAGGCGCACCTCTTCAAGCGCCAGTTCCTCGACCGGCCGCATCACCGCGCGGAAGCGGGGGTTCGCGGTCATCGAACGTTCGCCCACCGCCGCAAGCAGCGCGAGCCGGCTCGGGCTGTTAACCCAATTAGTCAGATCCACCATCCGCTCGCGCAGCCGCTCGAGGCGCTCGCCCTCGACATCACCGAACACCGCGCGCATCACCACCTCGAGGCTGATCGCCTGCATACGGGGCCACAGCTCGAACGGCTCGCCCAGCGGCCAGCGGTCGATCTCTCGACGCGCTACGTCGGCCATCATCTCGCCGTACGCATGCATGCGCTGGCCGTGAAACGACGGCAGTATCCGCTTGCGATCGGTCATGTGCGTCGGCTCGTCCTGCAGCATCACCGAGCGCGAGCCGAGCAACGGCCCCAGCAACGGGTTCGCTTCCCCCGCACCCGCGCGCAGCAGCTGCGGCTCGGTGGTGAACACCTGCTTGACGTGATCCGGGTTAGTGAGAAACACCCACGGGCGTCCGCGGCGGACCCGAAGTGTGAAAATCTCGCCGTAGCGCTCGGCGCAACGATCCATGAATGCCAGCGGACGCAGCGCCCACCCGGTGGCCTGCAGCGCGCTCGGCATTCGCGGCCCCGGAGGCAACATCTTGCGCGTCGCGACCCACTCGTCCTCGATTTTCATCCCATTCAACCCCATTTCGCGTCGCATGTCTCCATCTCGCTGTGTCCCCAGTCGCACGCCGCACTCCTTCGATTTCGTTTGCCCGAGCCGCTTCGTGGGCGTCCCGCCAG
Organism: uncultured Solirubrobacteraceae bacterium; assembly: GCA_963735615.1. Lineage (GTDB taxonomy): Bacteria > Actinomycetota > Thermoleophilia > Solirubrobacterales > Solirubrobacteraceae > Palsa-744. The sequence goes on along the minus strand of CAVTLO010000002.1, from coordinate 165,661 downwards.
TAAAGAAGGCGGACGCGCGGCAAGCTGCCCTTGCGAGTTGTCTCACTCAAAATCAGGATAGCCGGTACGGTGTCGCTCGATCCACTGAAGCAGACGCTCCGATGAGTGAGGGCACAGCCCTGACTGTGAGCACCAGTACCTTAATCGGTGAAAGGACCGGTCTTAAACACCGGTGATCCGGGTTCGAGCCCCGGCTGGTGCATGAAGCGGCGACTGTGAAACCCGCCTGCTGGCGACGGGTGCCGTTTGCCGACCATCTACAACCCTAAGTGACCGTTGACCGTCAACCTCTTTGACTACTTCGAGGACCCATCTGCACGAGAGGGTGCGCCGATCGCGTGGGCGGCGCGCGCGCCGCGCCGCCCACAGATCGACTATGACCTCAAGCTCACCTCGCGCGCCTCAGACTGGCAGCAGGATCCCGACTCGCTTGCAGAGCTTGCGAAGCTCGAGCGCGAGCCGTGGGTGGACGCGGTTATACGCGACCGCGACGAGGTCCGGCTGCGCCTCGCCGACAGCTGGGTCGAGCTGGCCGGCGCGGCGCTCGAGGCGGGTGGCAGCGCCGAGTCGCCCCTCGCCGACCTTGCCCAGGGGCGGCGCATCTCGGTGCAGTTCTGGGACGCAAATGCAACCAAGGCGCTGCACATCGGCCACCTGCGAAACCTCGCAATCGGCAACGCGCTCGCGGCCGCGCTCGCGCAGGCGGGCGCGCAGGTGGAGCGCCGCAGCCGCATCTCGGACATGGGCCGCGCGATGGGCGAGGCGATGGCTGGCGTGATGCGAAGCGGCCGCCACGCTGAAGGCTGGTCAGATGGCGACGAGAAGAGCGACCACTTCGTTGGCCTGTGCTATGCCGACTACGTGGCCGCGAGCGGCGTGCTCGCGGCCGGCAGCCTCGAGCAGGCCGAGGACTCGCTCTCGCGCGAGGTTCACGTGCAGAACGACGCGGCCGACGAGCTGATCAAGCGTGTGCTTTCCGGCGAGCGTGAGGCGCTCGCGCTCTGGTACAAGACGCGCGCATGGGTGATCGCGGGGCAGCGTAAGACGCTGGCGCGACTCGGGATCGCCTTCGACCGGGTGTTCTTCGAGTCGGATTTCCTCGCCGAGACGGCAGAGCTGGCCGAAGCGGGCCTACGCAACGGCATCCTCACGCGACGCGAGGACGGGGTGATCGTCTATGCCACGGGCCTGCAGGAGCTCGAAGAGCTACCGCTCGTGCGCGCCGACGGCCTCTCCACGCAGCACTTGCGCTCGCTGACCTACGCGCTCACGGCACCCGAACTCGAGGACATGACCTCGCTGCAGGTCACCGGCTCGGAGTGGGTGTCGCATGTCGCGAGCATTCGCAAGCTCGCGATCGAGCTGAGACCCGACCTCAACGGCGGCTTTCATCCTAGCCGCAGCATCTTCCACGGCATGGTCTCGACACAGCAGCGCGCGCTGACCTCCAGCGCGGGCGCGCTACTGATCGACGAGCTCACCGACTGGATCGACGCGCAGATCGACGCCGATGACGAGTTGCGCGAGGTGCGTCGTGCCCACCCCAACCCCGAACGCGTGGCAACACACGTCGCGCTCGGATATTTCCTGCCCCACCCGGCGACTCCCGATATCGACTTCGATCCAGGGCGGCTGTTGTCGGGGCACGAGAGCCTGGGCTGGGACCTCGCGCGTGCGCGTGCGCGCCACAGCCGTGACTTCTCGCACGGCGGGCGCCCCGCAGAGGACCCCGACTATCGCTTCGCGGTGATCCAGTCGGAGCTCTACCGTCGCTATCTGCGCCTGACCGTGCAGCGGCTCGACATCAGGCCGCTCGCCCACTACCTCAAGCACCTGTCCATCTGGTACCTGGAGAGCGACCGCAGCGAACCCGTCGAGCGAGTGGTACACACGCTGCTCGACCGCAGCGCGCGCGGGCTCGGCTTGGAGGCGGCACCGTGAGCACGCTGCTGATCGACAATTACGACTCCTACACCTACAACGTCTTCCATCTGCTCGCGGCCGTCTCGGGGGAGGAGCCGATCGTGGTCCGTAACGACGTCGTCTCCTGGCGGGCGCTGTCGCGCTGGGACTTCGACGCGATCGTCCTCTCGCCGGGACCCGGGCGCCCCGAGCGCTGGCACGACTTTGGCGTCTGCGCCGACATCTTGCGCTCCAGTGAGGTCCCGGTGCTCGGCGTGTGCCTCGGCCACCAAGGCCTCGGGCACCTGCTCAACGGCGCCGTCCGCAGCGCGCCGATCGTCATGCACGGGCGCCTGAGCGCCGTGCAGCACGACGGCGAGGGCCTGTTCGAGGGCATACCCCAGGGCTTCTCGGTCGTTCGCTACCACTCGCTCGCCGTCGCCGGCGAGCTCGGTCCCCAGGGCCGCGTGACCGCCTGGACGAACGAGGGGGTGGTGATGGGCATCGAACACCGCAGCCGCCCGATGTGGGGCGTGCAGTTCCATCCCGAGTCGATCGCCACCGAGCATGGCCGCAAGCTGTTCGAGAACTTCTACGCGCTCGCGGATCGCCACCGCTGCGCCCGCGCGCGGCGGGCGGGCGGGCCGCGCACCCCGCCCCGGCGTCCCCGGCGCACGGACAGCCGCAGCGGTGAGGATCCTCGACGCCTGCTGGTGCGCTCGCTCGAGGGCGAGCCCTCCACCGAGCTGCTGTTCGAACGGCTGTTTGGCGACAGCCGAGCACGCCTTCTGGCTGGACAGCGCCGATGCGCCGACGCCGCTGGCGCAGCGCTCGTTCCTCGGCACGACGATGGGCCCGACCGTTGCGTAATGGAATACGACGTCCACGAGAAAGCCGTGAGCTCGCACCGTGCCGACGGGACGACCGTCGAGCTTGGCTGCATCTTCGACGTCCTCGACCGAGAGCTCGCCAAGCACGCGGTCCAGGACGCGCCGCAGCTGCCGCAGGGGCTGCTCGGGGGCTTCGTCGGCTACCTCGGTTATGAGTGTAAGGCCGACTGCGGCTCGCCCAACGTCCACCGCTCCGACGTACCCGATGCGGTGCTGATGCTCGCCAACCGCGTCGTCGCGGTCGACCACGTCGCCCACCGCACGCACCTGGCGGTGCTCTGCCGCGAGCATGAGCCGGAGGCCGAGCGCTGGCTGACCGACGCAGAGGCGGTCGTGCGCGACACGCTCGCCGAGCAGACGGCGGCGGGTGCAGGAACGCCGCCGAGCGCCAGGACGCCGCCGAGCGCCAGGACGCCGCCGAGCGCCAGGACGGCGCCGAGCGCGGGGACGGCGGCGGCCCCCGACGGCCGCATCCCGGAGGAGCAGGTGACGTTCCGCTGCGGACGCGGGCGCGAGCAGTACCTGGCCGACATCGCCCGCTGCCAGGCGGCGATGGCCGCGGGCGAGTCCTACGAGGTATGCCTGACCGACCAGATCCACACGGACGCAAGCCCCGAGCCGTTCGCGCTCTACCGCCTGCTGCGCCGGCGCAACCCGTCGCCGTTCTCCGCCTACCTCAAGCTCGGCGAGCTGGCCGTGGTCAGCTCCTCGCCCGAGCGCTTCATCGGGATCGACCGCGAGCGCCGCGTGCAGGCGCGACCGATCAAGGGCACCGCGCCGCGCTCGCCCGACCCGCAGCGCGACGAGCAGCTGCGCGAGGGACTGCTGCACGACGAAAAGACGTTCGCCGAGCATCTGATGATCGTCGACCTGCTGCGCAACGACCTTGGCCGCGTGTGCGAGGTGGACACCGTGCGCGTGCCGCAGTTCATGGTCGTCGAGCCGTACACGACCGTACACCAGCTGATCTCGACGATCACAGGCGTGCTCGAGCGCGAGCGCACGCCGGTGGAGTGCGTGCGGGCATGCTTCCCCGGCGGCTCGATGACCGGCGCGCCGAAGCTGCGCACGATGGGCATCATCGACGACATCGAGCGGGAGGCGCGTGGCGTGTACTCGGGCGCGATCGGCTACTTCGGCGTCGATGGCAAGCGTCGATCTCAACATCGTGATCCGCACGATCGTGATGCGGGCGGGCGGGCCCGGGAAAACCACGATCGGCGCGGGCGGAGCGATCGTGATGCAGTCCGACCCCGAGGAGGAGTTCGACGAGATCCTGCTGAAGGCGCGCGCGCCGATGTCGGCGATCGCACGGGCCGTCACCGGCAGCGACGCGCCGGAGGCATGGACGGTGGAGCTCGAGCCGCACGCGCAAGCGGCGGGGGTCCTGTGAGCGAGACCGCGCCGATCGAGCGCGAGGCCGCGGCGCGCGCCAAGCCGGCGACGGGGACGGCGGCCTGGCGCGTGCGCGCCGCGCGGGAGCAGGACGTCGCGGGCGTCGCCGCGGCCGTGGGGGAGCTGTTGAGCGAGCTGGGCGGCACGCCGCCCAGCTCGCCGGCGATGCAGGCGGCGACGCGCACGCTACTCGAGGATCCCGACGCGGGCGCGCTGCTCGTGGCGGAGGCGGACGGCGAGCTCGTCGGCGTGCTGGCGCGCCAGCTGGCAGACGGCGATCCACACGCTCGGGTAGCTACGCGCTCATCCAAGACCTATGGGTGCACGCCTCCTGGCGCAGCAGAGCGATCGGCGCGGAGCTGCGTGGCGGCGCTGTGCGAGCTCGCGAGCGAGCGAGCACTGACGCGTGTCGAAGTCGGGCTGCCGCGGGAGAGCTTCGCGGGACTCGCCGCGACGCAGGCGTTCTACAGCGCTAACGGCTTCACGCTGCTCGGCCCACGCATGCGGCGGCTGCTGGGATGAGCGGACTCGATTCCTTCCGCCAGCGCCTGGACGAGCTCGACGACCAGATCGCGCGGCTGTTCGGCGAGCGCTTTGAGATCTGCCGGGAGATCGCGCACTACAAGCGCGCACACGGGGTTCCGATGATGCAGCCGGGCCGCGTCGCGGAGGTGCGCGCCCGCTACCTCGCACGTGGCAGCGAGGTCGAGCTGCCGCCCGACTTCACGGCAGAGCTGTTCGAGCTGTTGATCGCCGCCACCTGCAGCATGGAGGATGAGCTGATGGCCGCGCTCCCGAGCACCGGGCAGGCGACCGCGGAGTGAGCCCGCCGACGTTCATCACGCTCGGCCCGTCGGGCACCTGCCACGAGAACGCGCTGCGCACTATCTGGAGTTCCAGGGCCTCGAGTCGCTTCGAGATCGTGCTCGTGAGCGACCTGCTTGGAGGCGATCGGCCAGGTGCGCGAGCGGCCGAGCACGTTCCTGGTGCAGTGCAGCGCGCACGTGCAGGTCCACCTTGTCACCGAGCGCTACCACGAGGAGGTGTTCGTGATCGACACGTTCATCTACCCGACGAAGGAGCTCGGCCTGGTTGTGCGCACGCGACGTCGATGAGCCGCGGAGCCTCGGCATCGTCTCGGCGACCCGCGGCTATCTCGACCTCTCGCCGTGGGAGACGATCATCGATGAGCCGTCCAAGCCGGTGGTCGCCGCGAACCTGCTCGCCGGGCGCTACGACGCCGGCCTCACGCACGTGCATCACGCCGCTGAACATCCCGACCGGCTGCGCCTAGAGGCCTACTATGGCGCGGTCGATACGACCTGGGTCGTCTATGGGGCGCGCAAGCGCTTCCGCGGCGAGGTCATCGGGCAGCGCAACCCCTGGCTTTTCGACGCCGACCCGCAGCCCCACGGCGTCAGTCTCCTAGCGCCAGCGCGGCGGGCACGCGCGCGGCGAGGTAGCCGGGAACCGCGAGCATCGCGACAGCGGCGGCAGTGACGATTGCGAGGCTCGCGAGCGCGGTTCCAAGCGCGATCGTGTGGACGACTGGGTAGTTGACGATCGCGACCAGCGCGCGGTCCAGGAGCTGCTGGCCGAGCAGCCCGAGGATCGCGCCGCTAGTGCAGCCAACGGCGAGCAGCAGGAAGCTCTCGAGCATGATCGTGGCCCACAACTCGGTTGGCGAGAAGCCCTCGAGCTTGAGCTTGGCCAGGCGCGGGCGACGTTGCCAGATCATCGCGCCCATTGCGGCGGCCAGCGCAAGCACGGCGGCGGCGAGGATCAGCGTCGCGATCTGCGAAAGGCGCTCAAGGCCCTGGCGGGTCAGCACGCGTTGCTTCTGGGCGTGCTGTTCTGCGGTCTGCACCGTGAGCCCTGTTTGAGGATCCCGCCCACCCCCGAGCGCACGTTCGACCTCAAGCCGAGCCCGGCCTGGTGCGACACCCGGGTCGAGCAGGATGTTGTAGGCGCTGGGCTCGGAGCTTTCCCAGGCACGCGCGTAGTCCTGCCCGTTGAGAATCACCGCGCCGGGTGCCCAGCCGATGTTCGTGGTGATCGCGGCCAGGCGAAACGTCGAAGGGCGCGGTGCGGGTAGCGTGAACGCCTCGCCGATGTGGAGGTGGTGTTCGTCGGCGAGGGCCTGTGAGAGCACCGCCCAGCCGCTGTTTGCGCAGCCGCCGGTCGGCGAGCCGCAGATCGCCGCCGGTGAGCTGGCTCGGCGGTATCAGCGGGACGGCATCGCTCGGTGGCGCGATCACCCAGACGCGCCGCTCGCCCCAGTCGAGCAGCCCGCCGCGGTAGAGGCGCACGGCTGCGACACCCGGCAGCTGGCGCAGCCTGTTCAGCGACGTCGCGGGGAACGGCTGGGTCATGAGCAGGTTGAACGTGCCGGCAGGCGAGACCCAGACGTCGGTGAACGCGTTCATGTCGTGCGCCGCGTTTTCAAGGCCGTGCTGGAGATCGGCGTGCGCGCCCTGGATCGAGACGCTGCCGAATACCGCGATCGCGCCGGTCGCGGCGACCGCGACCGCGCGCGTCCTGCTCGCCGCGCAGCTCCATCACGGCGACGTGCGGGACCGCGCTGGTGAACGCCGACGCGAGGCGCTTGACGAGCGCGAGCGTCAGCGCCCAGGGGCCGCAAGCAGCAGGGACGCAGCAGCGCGAGCGTCAGGCTGAGCATCCCCACGATCGCCAGCTGCGGCGCGGCCAGGAGGATCGCCACGGCCGCCGCCAGGCATGCGAGCCCGGCGCTGTCAGCCAGCGCGCTCGGCGCGCGTCTGCATCGCCCTCGCGCGGTGCGATCGCGGCGAGCGGGTCGCGGGAGAGGATGTCGCGCAGCGGGCTGAGCACCGCCGATGCCCGCGGCGAGCATCCCGCCCCCGGCGGCGACAGCACGCTCTGCGCGCTCGACGACGCGCGAGGAGCCGACGGCGAACGCGGAGGACGAGATACCCGGGGTTGGAGTGGAAGAGGTGGATCGAGAGCTCATCTCCCAGCCCCAGCCCGCGCGACGCAGCCGACGGCGCCGAGCACGAGCGCGTCGATGAGCAGGACGCCGACCACCTCGCGCGGGGCGTACCCGTCGCGGCGCAGATCCGCGATCAGCCGCCGGCGCTGGGGCACGGTCACGAGCATCGCGTTGAACGCGAACAGGAACCCCACCAACGCGCTGATCACGGCGAACAGCACGGTCGACTGGTTGCTCGCCGCGGCGGCCTTGGCGAACAGCGTTTCGTCGTAGCTGGCCGGCTCGACGGCAAGGCGACCACCGGCGAGCCTGCTCAGCGCCGCCCGCACGGCGGTTTCGCGACCTCGCGCCGGGACGACGAGCACGCGCGTGAGCCGCCCTTGCAGACCACTCATTTCCTGGGCGAACGACAGCGGCGCGACGATGATCGGGCTATCGATCAGCGGCCCGATCTGCCTCGCGGAGAGCTGGCTGTAGAGCTGCGCGCGGCTGACATGGCCCCCGATCTGCAGCGTCGCTTCCGCGCCGAACCTCGTGACCCCGATGCCGCGGGCAAGCGGCGCGGGCATCACGATCACACCGATGCCGCCGAACGGCGACAGTTCGGTGTGGCGCACGAGCGCACCACCGAGCTGCCGCAGGCTTTCGTCGACCCCCACCAGCTCGACCGAGCGGCTGCCGCGCGGGCCGAGCGCATTCGCGCTTGCTTCCAACAGCGGCGCCGCTACCCGCACGCCCGGGATGCGGCGGACCTGCCCGAGCAGACCCTCGTCAAAGCCCTGTGGCGCGCGCGCGAGCAGCTGCAGCGTTGCGTCCCCGACGATCCCGCGCGAGAGCTGCGCGACCGAGCTCGACAGGCTCTCGCTCGCGACCTGCGAGGCGAACAGCAACGCCACCCCCGCTGCGATCCCGGCGACGGCGAAGCACTCCTGCAGCAGGCGCGCGCGCAGGCGCACCCGATACAGGTGCACAAGGTTGCGAAGCTTCATCGCGACCGGGTGAGGCCGGTCATCCCTCACTGCTCGCGACGAACCCCGGGTCGACCTCGTGGCTCGTGAGCTGCCCGTCGCGCAGAGCGAGCACGCGGTCCGCGTAGCCCGCGGCCAGCGGATCGTGGCTGACGAGGACGACCGCCACGTCACGCTCGCGGCACAGCTCCCTGAGCAGCCCGAGCACTTCACGACTGCGCTGCGTATCGAGGCTTCCGGTGGGCTCGTCGGCGAGCAGCAGCCCCGGCTCGGTCGACAGGGCACGCGCGATCATCACGCGCTGGCGCTCTCCCATTGAGAGCGTCTCCGAGCGGTGCTCGAGCCGCTCGCCGAGCCCCAGACGCTCCAGCAGCGGCGTGATCCGTCGATGCGCCTCACGCCACGGCACGCTCTTGAGCAGCTTCAGCACGGCGTTGTCGATCGCGCTCACCCCCGGCAGTAGATCGAAGCTCTGGCGGATGAAGCCGAGCTCGGAGAGCCGGTAGCTCGACGCCTCACGCTCGGACAGCGAACCGACGTCACGCCCGTTCACATGCACTGACCCGCGGGTCGGCTCGAGCAGCGCCGCGACCATCAGCAGCAGCGTCGTCTTACCCGACCCCGACGGTCCGTACAGCGCGAGCATCTCCCCGGGCGCGACCGACAGCGAGACGCCGTCGACCGCCCGCACCGGCTCGCCGCCGCCCGGCGAGTAGTGCTTGACAAGCTCACGCAGCTCGAGCATCCACACCACGCTCCCGATCGCTTAGGTGGATGGCACCCGAGTCCCGCCGCGCGGCTGGAGCACGGTCGTGGCCACGGCCGTAGCGCCCGGCGAGACGCCGCGCCTTGAGGAGCAGCAGCGCCGGGCGAGCCAGGCCACCGAGCGCCTCGCGCACGCCGTGCGCGAGGTCGGGGTCGAGCTCGCCGGCGGCGGAGCGCTCGAGGCCGGAAAGGTAGTGGCACGCCATCGCCGTCACCAGGACCGCGTGCCGCCGGCCACCGGGTAGCCCGCGTGCGAGATCCAGCGCGCTCACGGTCAGCCAGCGCATCCGCAGCGCCGCGTCTCGTGGGGTCCTGTAGCAACCCACGAGGCTGAGCTGGCCCGTGGCGGCGTCCTCGGCCACGTCCACGGCGCTGTCCAGCAGCGAGTGAAGCGCGCCGATCCAGGGGAAATAGGCGCGTTCGATCGCAGCGAGCTCCTCAGCGCGCGGCGAGGACGCGGCGGCCGCCGCGATCAGCGCGCACACGCCAAGCGAGGAGCCGGCGGCGGCAGCGGTCTCCCACGGCTCGAGGCGGTCGCCAGCCGGCTCGAGCCTGAGCGCCCAGCGCTCGAGCTCCTCGCGCCCGCCGAGGCTCAGGCTCTGAAATGCGACGATGCGCGCGGCCGCCCCGCGCGCCTGCGCCGCCACCGCTGCATATGCGGGCAGGCCGCCGAGAGCGGTGCGGCAGGCGTCGACGACCTCGGCCAGGTAGCCGCCGTCCTCGTATCGCGGATGTAGGCGGCGTGCATCGCGGTGGGCCATATCGGGATCGAGCGCGACCAGCAGCGCCTCGTGCAGATCACGCGCGTTGCCGACGGGATCGTCGCTCGGCAACTCGGCGAGCGCATCGACGTGGTTGTAGGCCACGTGAAAGGCGACCAGGGCGCGCACTACGCCACCGCGGCGGCGCCGCGGCACGAACGCGGCGAAGGCGGCGGCGCCCTCGATGTTCCCGCGCTCCTCGAGCGCGGCGAGCGCCGCCTGGCGCAACGCAGGGCTCGGTATCAGCGCCGCGCGCCGACGCCATCGGCGAAGCTCGACGCAGGCGCGCGGAAACACGACCAGCCAGTAGCGCACAGCCGCCCGCGTGAACACTGCGGCCTGTGCCACACGCTCGCCGAGGCCGCGGACCGCCCGCCTCGCCGAGCCCCGGTGAGCGTTGTCGCGATCCTCCATCGACGGCTCCCCGAGGGCTATCTCCGCCGCGGGCAGGGCACCGTGCTTCGTGCGAGCGTGGCGGTGCCGCCCTGGAAGACGAAGCGCGCGGAGAACGGGAAGCCGCCGTGCGGGCAGCGCAACGGCACCGAAACGCCTTTCGGGTGAAAGCTCACCGTGTGCCCGTGCACATGTTCGTAGTAGGTCAGGCCAGCAGGGCCGATCGTCGCGTTGACGCTGACGATCGAGACGGGCGGGCCGCCCGCAACGCTCGGAATCAGCGGCACGGCGGCGTTGAGGCTCCCCCCGAGCACTTGCGAGCCCGCGATCAGTTCGCCCTCGAAGACGACCTGCGCGTCGACCGGTTCAAGCCCGTTGGCATAGAACAGCACGACGATGTTCCCGTTGCGCGGCGGACCCATGAGCGCCTGGATGTCGGGAAGCTCACGCCCGGAGCCCAGTCCGAACGGCACTTCCACATAAGCACTGCCGTGGCCCAGGCGCGAGTTCGGCGGGCAGCCCGCGAGGCCTTCTGCGAGCAATGCCGCCGGCTGGCAGATCGCCAGGCCAAGGGTGGTCGAGAGGTAGTCGATGCCCGGGGGCAGGCGCAGGCTGATGCTTTCAAGCGGGGGCGGGATGCTTCCGTTCGAGCCGGCGATGTCGAAGCCGAACCCGATCGTCGTGCTGGCGCCGAGCCGATCCGGCGAGAAGGAGGTGTGCAGCGTCACCGTCTGCGCCACGGCTGCGGTCGCGCACGCTCCCGCCGCGGCGAGCAGCGCGGCGCCGAGCACGACCATCCTGGCGAGAGCACGCATCGGCAGCGTCCCGGCGCTATACCGACAGCGGCCCGCTGAGCCGTACCGTCACGTCATCGGTTCTGCGCTGGATGCTGCCGCTGAACCGCAGGCTCGGCGCGCGGGCTTGGGCATAGCTCCCGGTGCCCTGCGTGATCGAGAGCTTGCCGGAGAACACCGCGTCGGCGCCCTCCACTTGGTAACTCGCCGAACCGTGGCCCGACAGCGAGCCGCCATGTGGGTAGATGTTGACTTCCGCGGTCACGCCATCGTGGCTGTTCTCGAGGTGCAGATGGATGTAGATCGTGCCCTTGATCGTTCCCGACGCCGAGCCCTCCTCGTTGATCGTGAGCGTGGGCCTGCTGGTCGGATGCAGGTACGCGGTCTCGCTCAGGGAAATCGTCCGTGCCGATCGGGCGACCGGCGCTGCGGCAGCGACCGTCGCGAGGGCGATCGCTCCGGCGGCCATCAGCGCACAGGCCGCGATGATCGCGCCGACTCGCGGCGCGACGGCGTCAGGCTTGCGAATCGTTCTTTCCCGCTTCGGCAAACCTCTCCCTCTTCTTGCTCGGTGCTCGATCGACGACACGTCCCGCCATGCTGAACGCCCTGTCACGGTTTCAGAGCCGCGCAGGCCCGTCAATGGGCGTCTCTGACTGCGCGAGCGCCCAGCGGACACAGCCGCAAGGGCCACAGCAACGATAGCTGAAGGCCAGCGGCCAGCTATCTGGCGCGGGACCACCGCATCGCGCACGATGGCCGCAAGTCGCGAACGTACGCTTGAAACTCTAGTGTTTCTGACTGTCAGCACTGCTATATCGAACTATGGTTTATTTATCAGACGTGGAACTTCCGCGCTATCGGTAGTTTATCCGGGACAACACAGGGACCAGATGCCAATGCCCAGAACGAGTTCAGCTTCCTCTAAAGCCCCCAACAATGGGAGCGAGCCCGCGTGGTCGATTCCGAGTTTGCGTGAACCGCGCTACTCGCAGTCGCTGGAGCGCGGCCTTGCGATCCTTGGCTGCTTTACGCCCAAGCGTCCCGTGCTCGGGATCGCGGACATCGCCGATGACCTTGGCATGAGCCGCTCCACCACGCATCGGTATGTGATCACGCTCGTCGCGCTTGGCTATCTGGAGCAGGGTGCTTCGCGCAAGTATCGCCTGGGGCTGCGCGTGACCGACCTGGGGATGTCGGCGTTGAACTCGACGGGGCTGCGCGAGCACGCGCACCCGTATCTGGAGGAGCTGCGCCAGCGCACCTCCTACACGACGAGCCTTGGCGTGCTCGACGGCACCGAGGTCCTGTACGTCGATCGCGTGCGCAGCTTCCGCCGCGGGCAGGGCAAGATCGACCTCGACCTGCACACGGGTTCGCGGCTGCCGGCGTACTGCACGTCGATGGGCAAGCTGCTGCTTGCGAACCTGCCAGAGGCCGAGCAGCGCGAGCTGATCGCCGAGATGAAGCTGACCAAGCGCGGCCCGAACACGATCACGTCAAAGAAAGCGCTGCGCGAGGAGCTCGAGGACATCCTCTCCGAGGGCTTCGCCGTCGATGACCAGGAGCTCGCCGCCGAGCTGTACGCGATCGCGGCACCCGTGCGTAACGAGGCGCGCGATGTCGTCGCCGCGGTCAACCTCGCGGCGCACAGCTCGATGATCTCGCTCGAGGAGCTCGTCGACGCGCTCGGCCCACACCTGATCTCCACCGCCGACCGCATCTCCGCCCGCCTCGGCTACCGCCGCGACGACGAGAAGAACTGAGACGCGGGAATCAATACGCTTCGCGGCCATGCGCCGCCCGTTTGCCCTGCTCTGCCTGCCACTGTCTGCGCTCACGCTCGCGGCATGCGGCAGCACGGTCTCGACGGCCGGCTTCAAAGGCCAGCAGCACGAAGTGGCGCAGACGATCTCCAACTTCCAGGCAGACGCCACCGCCGCCGAACAGAACAAGATCTGCGCCAACGACCTCGCCGCGGCGCTCGTGACGCGGCTCGGTGGCGCCAAGCGCTGCGAAGCAGCGATCAAAAGCCAGCTTGCCGAGGTGGACAGCCTCGAAGCGAGCGTGCTGTCCGTCCAGATCGGCGCGAGCGGCACGACCGCGACCGCGCAGGTCAAGAGCATCCATGAAGGCAAGCACCGCGCCAGCAGCGTCGCCCTCGTCCACGAAGGCGGTAAGTGGAAGATCTCCGGCGCCAGCTGAGCCTGGACTTGTGCGTGCGAGCATCGAGCGTCTCTATTGACAAATGAGCGAAGCGCTGCAAGGTTTCGTCAATGGGGGTTCTTCCGACGCGGACCGCTCGGCCCGCGCGATCGTTCACGGAGCTGACGCGCGTCGGCTGGGCGCCGCGAGCGGACATCGGTCTCGACGAGTGGTCTGCGTTTGGGCGGCGCTTCGGCGAGATCGGTCGCTGCAGCCAGTGGTGGCTGGGTGACTGGATCCGCTACGGCAACGCGAAGTTCGGCGAGCGCTACTCGCGCGCGGCGAAGCTCACCGGCTACGACGTCCAGTCGCTGATGAACATGGTGTACGTCGCATCGCGATTCGCGATCTACCGACGTCGGGAGAACCTCTCGTGGAGCCACCACGCGACGGTCGCGTCATTCGACCTCTCAAGCCAGGAATACTGGCTTGGACGCGCCGTCGTCGACAAGCTGTCCGTCGCCGACCTGCGCGTCGAGTCCCGCAGCTCGCGACGCGCGCTACAGGCGCGCTGCGACGGCACCGCGAGCGGTACTCCAGCCAGCACGGACCAACAACAAAGCCCGTATAACAATCGCGGTACAGAGCTCGACTCGCTCGTGTGCCCCAGCTGCGGAGAGGCGGTCCCGCTGTCGCCTTGAGCTGCTACGAAACCGATCTGCTCGTCGTCGGCGCCGGCGCCAAGGGCACAGCCATCGCGATGAAGGCGAGCGTGCTCAACAGTCTCGGGGTGGGACCCGTGAGGATCACGCTGGTCGAGGCGACGGGGCCGGCGTCGGCCTGGATGGACGGCGGCGGCGTCAGCTCGAGCAGGGAGGCGCTCGCGATCAGCCCCGCCAAGGATGTCGGCTTCCCCTACGAAAGCGCGTGCGCATTCGGCGCGCTGGGCGGCGCGATCGACGAGGCCGCGCTGCGCTTCTCCTGGCAGCGCCACCTGGTCGACGAGGGCCGTTATGGACGCTGGGTCGACGCCGGCTCGCCGCCGGTGCAGCGGCGCGCGTACGGCGCGTATCTCGCATGGGTGCTGGCGCGCGCGCACGAGGGCGTCGAGGTCGTGCGGGGCCGTGCCGCGCGCGTGTCGCTGAGCGCGCATGGGGACCGGTGGGTCATCGACGTCGCGAGCGAGGCGGGCGCGCGCTGCTACGCGTGTGAGGCGTTGGTGCTGACAGGCCCCGGCCTGCCGCGCACGATCAGCCACGACCTCGATGCGGCGCCGCGGGTGCTGGACTGCGACAGCGGGCGGCTGCGGATCGCGCGCGCGCCCATCGAGCGCAGCTCTGACGTCGCGATCGTCGGTGGCGGCGAGAGCGCCCTGAGCTGCATGGAGTTCGTACGCGCGATCAGGCCCGACGCGCAGCTGACGATCTACACGCCGGGGCTGCCGATGAGCCGTGTCGAGAGCTTCGTCGAGAACCGCATCTTCTCCAACCCCAACGAGATCGACTGGCCGGCGCTAAGCCTGGATACGCGTCGCGACTTCATCCGCCGCAGCGACCGCGGCGTGCTCGGCCCCGAGCGAGTGGCGGCGTTCGCGTACGACGAGCGCTGCCGCTTCGTGCCCGGTCGCGTCGTGCACGTCGCCTCGGCGCGTGGCGGTGAGAGGGTGTCCGTCGAACACGCTGGCGAGCTCGGCGTCGGGCTGGGGGAGCATGACTACGTGATCAACTGCACGGGCTTCGACCTGCTGGAGCAACTGCGCGTGCTGTGCTCGCCAGACGCGCGCGCGGAGATCGAGCGCCGTGCCGGCCCGGTGTGGGACAGACCGCCGGAGACGGAGCTCGCGATGGGACGGTTCCTCGAGCTGGAGGGCATGGAGCCGCGGCTGCAGCTGCCCGGCCTGGCTGGGCTCAGCCAGGGCCCCGGCTTCGCCAACCTCGGCTCGCTGGGCATCCTCTCCGACAGGGTGCTGCAGCCGTTCGCCGTCCCGGCGCCGTCCGGGCGCACAGGCTCAAAAAGATGCGCTCGCGCACAGCCCGCCGTATGGTGAGCGGCTCAGGCTCGACTGCGCAAACTGCGGCAAATCGTCCGCGGGAACGCGCCGGCGGGTCCCGCGCACCAGTGCCCTAATCGGTCAAGGGAGCGGCCTTAAACACCGCCGATCCGGGTTCGAGCCCCGGCTGGTGCATCGGCAAGATCGCGATCCCCATACGATGCCCACGCCGACCAACCTGTTCGACTACTTCGAGGAAGCCGCCGAGCAAGGCGGTGGCGGCGGCTGCTGGGCGGCACGCACGCCGCTGCGCCCGAGCGAGCGCTTCGACCTGAAGTTGACGGCGCGCGTGTCCGGCTGGCGCGAGGACGCCGCGACGCTCGATGCGCTCGCGCGGATCGAGCTGGAGCCGTGGGTCGACGGCATCGTTCACACCGAGCAGGGGATCGAGCTGCGACTCGACGACGCGTGGATCCAGGCCGCGGGTGCGGCCCTCGAGGAAGGGGAGGGCGAGGGGCAACTCGCCGATCTCGCTCGCGGGCGGCGCTTCTCGGTCCAGTTCTGGGACGCGAACGCGACGAAGGCGCTGCACGTCGGCCATCTGCGCAACCTGGCGATCGGCAACGCGCTTGCAGCGGCACTCGCGCAGGCGGGCGCGCAGGTCGAGCGCCGCGCGCTGATCTCGGATGCTGGGCGCAGCATGGGCGAGGCGATGGCGGGCGTGATGAGGAGCGGTCGCCACGCACAGGCGTGGCCGGACAGCAACGCGAAGAGCGACCACTTCGTCGGCTGCTGCTACGCCGAGTACGTGGCGGCCGGGCGCGCGTCGGGCGGCAATGGCGCCGCGCCGGTGGAGGCGTCGCTGACGCGCGAGCTGACCGTGCGCGGCGACGACGCCGACGAGCTGCTGCGGCGCGTGCTGTGCGGCGAGCACCAGGCGCTGGAGCTCTGGTGCAAGACACGCGCGTGGGTGATCGCGGGACAGCGTAAGACACTGCAGCGGCTGGGGATCGCCTTCGACAGGGTGTTCTTCGAGTCTGACTTCCTCGCTGGGGCCGCCGAGCTGACCGCGCGCGGCCTGCGCGACGGGCTCCTGTTCCGGCGCGCGGACGGCGTCGTCGTTTATCCCACCGAACGTGAGGACTTCGACGAGTTCCCGCTCGTGCGCGGCGACGATCTGCCGACCCAGCACATGCGCGCGATGGCCTACTGGATGGCGGCGCCGGGCCTGGAGGACATGACCTCGATCCAGGTTTGCGGGTCGGAGTGGGTCGGGCACGTCACGTGCAGGCGCAAGCTGATGGGCGAGCTGATGGCGGACGGCGGCGAGGGGATGCACCCGACGAGCGACATCTTCCACGGGATGGTCTCGCGCCAAAAGCGGGCGATGTCCTCAAGCGAGGAGGGCGCGCTGCTGGTCGACGAGCTGACCGAGTGGCTGGCGGCACAGATCGAGGCCGACCCGGCGAGCGAGGAGCTGCTGTCCAGGCTCGGCTCGGCCGAGCGTATCGCCGGCGAGGTCGCGCTCGGGTTCTTCGTGCCGCGCCCGGTTGCCCCGCGCGTGGACTTCCAGCCGCAGAAGCTGCTGGATGCGCGCGAGAGCCCGGGCTGGGAGCTCATGCACGCACGCGCGCGCCAGGGCAGCGGCGCGCCCGCGGGCGAGCTCGCGCAGGACCCCGACTACCGCTTCGCGGTCGTGCAGTCGGAGCTACACCGCCGCCACCTGCGGATCGCGGTGGAGCGGATGGACCCAGGCCCACTCGCGCGCTACGTGGTGCATCTCGCGCGCTGGTATCTGGAAGCGCAGCGCAGCGAGCCGGTGGCGCGCGTCGCGCACACGCTGCTGGAGCGCGGCGCGCGCGGCCTTGGGCTCGAGCAGGCGCGCTGAGATGAGCACGCTGCTCGTCGACAACTACGACTCCTACACATACAACGTCTTCCAGCTGCTCGCGGCCGTCTCGGGCGAGGAGCCGATCGTGATCCAGAACGACACCGTCTCCTGGGGGGCGCTTTCGCGCTGGGACTTCGATGCGATCGTCATCTCCCCCGGCCCGGGGCGCCCGGAGCGCTGGCACGACTTCGGCGTGTGCGCGGACATCCTGCGCTGGAGCGAGATCCCGATCCTCGGCATCTGCCTCGGCCACCAGGGCCTCGGGCGGCTGCTCGACGGGGTGGTGGCAACCGCGCCGACGGCGATGCACGGGCGCATCAGCCGCGTGCGCCACGTCGACCACGGCCTGTTCGCGGGCATCCCCCAGGACTTCTCGGTCGTGCGCTACCACTCGCTGGCTGTGACCGGTCCGATCGGCCCGGACGGTCGCGTGACGGCGTGGACGGACGATGGCGTGGTGATGGGGATCGAGCATCGCAGCCGTCCGCTGTGGGGCGTGCAGTTTCACCCCGAGTCGGTCTCGACCGAGCACGGCCACAGGTTGATCGAGAACTTCTACGAGCTCGCGCGCGAGCACAAGCCGCCGCGCTCGTCCGGCTCCAGACGTGTGGAGACCCCCTCGCCGCGTCCGCGCGCGCGCCCCGTCGGCGACTCGCCGCTGAAGCTGCGGATGCGCACGATCGAGGGCGCGCCCTCGACAGAAGCGGTCTTCCAAGCGCTGTTCGCGGACGCGGAGTACGCGTTCTGGCTCGACAGCGCCGATGCGCCGACGCGGCTAGCGCAGTGTTCGTACATGGGCACGACGGCGGGCGCGGGTTCGTGCCTGCTGGAGTACGACGTCGAGGAGTCGGCCGTCACGATCAGCCGCAACGGGGAGCGCGTGGTGGAGCATGCGTCGATCTTCGACGTGCTCGAGCGCGAGCTCGCGGGCAGCTCGCTCGCGCCACCGGAGGGCCTCGCGCATGGGTTGCTGGGCGGCTTTGTCGGCTACCTCGGCTACGAGTGCAAGGCGGACTGTGGGTCGCGCAACGTCCACCGTTCCGAGGTCCCGGACGCGGTGCTGATGCTCGCCAACCGTGTGGTCGCGGTCGACCACGTCAGCGAGCGCACGTTTCTGCTGGCGCACGAGCAGCGTGGCTCTGCTGATAATGAAGCGGAGGCCGAGCGATGGTTGAGCGACGCCGAAGCCGTCGTGCGGGACTCGCTGGACGCGTCCTCGACGGTGCTGCCGGAGCGAGCGCGGCCTGATGGGGATGGCGGCGGCCCGCTCGCTCCGGTGAGGTTCTCGTGCGGGCGCGGACGCCGTCAGTACCTCGCGGACATCGCCCGCTGCCAGGCTGCGCTGGCGGCGGGCGACTCCTATGAGGTGTGCCTGACCGACCAGATCTCGACGCACGCGAGCCCCGACCCGTTTGAGCTTTACCGCGTGCTGCGCCACAGCAACCCGGCGCCGTTCGCCGCGTACCTGAAGCTCGGCGAGCTCGCCGTGCTGAGCTCCTCACCCGAGCGCTTCCTCGCGGTCGAGCGCGACCGCCGCGTACAGGCGCGCCCGATCAAGGGAACGGCCCCGCGCTCGCCGGACGCGGCGCGCGACGAGCAGTTGCGCGACGAGCTGCTCGCAGACGAGAAGACGTTCGCCGAGCACCTGATGATCGTCGACCTGCTGCGCAACGACCTGGGGCGCGTGTGCGAAGTTGACAGCGTGCGCGTCGCGGAGTTCATGGTGGGCGAGCGCTACCGGACGGTGCACCAGCTGACCTCGACGATCACCGGCGTTCTGGCCGCCAACCGCTCGCCAGTGGATTGCGTGCGCGCGTGCTTCCCGGGGGGCTCGATGACGGGCGCACCGAAGCTGCGCACGATGGAGATCATCGACGATGTCGAGCGCGTAGCGCGTGGTGTGTACGCGGGCGCGCTTGGCTACTTCGGCCTCGACGGCAGCGTCGATCTGAGCGTCGTGATCCGCACGGTCGTGATGCGGACGGGCGGGGACAGGAAGACGACGATCGGCGCGGGCGGCGCGATCGTGCTGCAGTCAGACCCGGCGGAGGAGTTCGACGAGCTGCTGCTGAAGGCACACGCGCCGATGTCCGCGATTGCCAGGGCGGTGACCGGCTCGGGCGCGCGCGAGGCGTGGACGGTCGCGCTCGAGCCCGATTGCGAGATGGCGGTGGCACGATGAGCGACGCGGCGGCCGGCGCGAGCGGGATGCTGATGGTCGAACAGCGACGTGGGCCGACGGCGCGACAGCCGTGGCTGCTGAGCCGAGCGGGACTGAGGCTGGAGGGTCATGACCACGATCGCCGCCTGTCGGAGCTGCAAGCCGGACTGGCGCGCCATCCGGCCGTGCGCTCGACGAAGGCGGAGGCGAGCAGCGAGGCAGTCGAGCGTGTGCTGAGCGCACTGCACGAGCCGGACTACCTGCGCGCGCTCGCCGCCTTTGACTCCAACGAGCCGCTCCTGCTGGTGGAGCTCGCGGCGCCCGGCATGGCGCCCGATACTCCCGTGTTCGCCGGTGTCGCGAGCCTGGCGTTTGAGGGCGTGCGCACGGCGATCGCGGCTGCGCGAGCGATCGTAAACGGCGAGCGCTTTGCGTACGCTCTGTGTGCTCCGCCGGGCCACCATGCGGGTCCGGGCTGGCTCGGCGGCTGTTGTTACCTCAACAACGCGGCCGCAGCCGCGTACACGTTGCGCGAGTGCGGCGCGGGACATGTCGCGATCCTCGACCTCGACATCCACTACCCAAACGGCACCGCGGCGATGCTCGAGCGCATGACGGACACGAGCCTGTGCTCGCTTCACTCGTGGCCGGTCGTCAACGTCGCGTCACAGTCAGCGCAGCCAGGCGCCGAGCGCGAGCGGGTGGTCGAGTTCGCGCGGGCGCCGAGCGAGGAACGCTACCTGGCTGCGGTGGCCGACGCGATCGACGCGCTGGCCGACTCAGCGGCGGTGCTCGTGCTGTCGCTCGGCTACGACACTGTCGCGGGCGACCCTCACGGCTGCTGGAGCTTCTCGCCGCAGGTGTTACTGGAGATCGGCGGTCTGCTGTCAACGTCGGAGCTGCCTGTGTGCGTCATCCAGGAGGGCGGCTATGCGCTCGACTCGCTGGCGGAGTGCGGCTACGCGTTCGTGAGCGGCCTGCTAACCCCCGCCGGGCAGCCGGAAGGCGACGATTGCGGGGGTTTGGCCGCTTTCGAGGGCGATGCCGGCGGGGGCGACGACGCTGTCGCCGTACACCGACACGCCGGTGTTGGTGCCGGCGGGCAGCTGGGTTTCCCAAGCGATGGCGCCGCTGTTGTCGTCGAACGCAAATAGCCTCCCGTTGAAGGCGGGGACGAGCACGATGTCGTTGACGGCGGTGGCGGCGCCGTAGGCGGCGGTGGGTAGCCTTCGTGCCCACCTGACGTCGCCGCTGGCAGCTGCGAGTGCCACGACTTCTCCTCCCGAGGAGCTGCTTTCGTCGGTCTCGCGCTGCGAGGTGATGGTGACCGAGTGGTTGACGACGGGCACGAACACGGTCGACCCATTGGTGGCCATCGGCGCGATCACCCCGCCCAGCAGGCCGGGGTAGACGGTCTCGGGGAATTTGAGCTTGGAGTATTGGCCGTTCATCGCGTAGAGGTCGTCGTCGTCGTGGCCGTTGTGAGTGCCGACGGAGCGCTTCCACAGCAGCTTCCCGGTGTCTGCGTCGAGGGCGATGACGAAGCCACCCTTGCCGGCCGCGATCACGACCTGCCTGCCGCCGACGTTCACCAGGATCGGCGGGTCCTGAAGGTCCCAGTCGTACAGGTCGTGGGGTGTCAGCTGGTAGTACCACTGAAGCTGGCCGGTGCTCGCGTTGAGCTTGACGATCGAGTCGGTGTACAGGTCAGGACCGGGCCTGCTGGATCCCCACGGATACTGGTTGGTGCCGGGGAACGGTCCGGGGTTGCCGGTGCCGACGTACATGTACCCGTGTCCGTCGAACGCGGGCGCATACCACAGGCCGCCGCCGCTGTTGATGCTGGCGTTTTCAGGCGACCACAGGTCTTCGGGCACGGTGTCGAAGTGCCACAGTTTCCTACCGGTGCTGGCTTCCAGCGCCCACAGAACGCCGACGCCTTCGCCCTCGTAGAACTGGGTCGTGTTCCCAGGCACCGTCGAGACGTAGACGATGCCGTCGTGGTAGCCGGGCGCCATGTCGATGCCCTCGTGGACGTTTCGTACGAGCGTCACCGACCACAGCTGCTCGCCGGTCTTCTCGTCGAGCGCGAACGCTGCATCGGTGGTCGCGCCGTACACCCGTCCACCCTGCACGACAAGCCCGTTGGGGCCCTGGTCAGGCGATTCATAGGTCTTCGTCCAGATCACCCTGCCGGTCCTCAGGTCGATCGCCTGGACGTTGGAGTCGAGATCCTGGGAGAAGATCACGCCACCCGCGATGATCGGAGCGGAGGAGTCGCCGCCGTACTCGCTGTCGGACGTGATCGGCAGCGACCACGCGCGTGCGAGCTTGGACACGTTCGCGCTGTCGATCGGTCCGCCGACGTAGCGCGTGTTGAGCGCGTCGACGTTTGGATAGCCCGAGCCGGTAAGCAGCGAGCGCTCCGGCGAAGGGGACGAGTTCCTCGCCAGCAGCGCGGCGAACGCGAGGGCCGCGAGCACCAACACGGCCGCCGTGAGCCGGCCGGCTTTGGAGATCGTGCTAGGCAGGCGTGGACGCATCGAAGCTCGGCCTGGAGACTGCCACGCCCGGCGCCGGCCGTCGAACCGCTCGATGCCGGCCGTCGAACCGCTCGGTGCCCGCAGTCGATCAGCTCAGCGAGCGGCCGTACTGGCGCTCGTAGTACGCGCGGTAGTCACCCGAGCGGATCGGTTCCCACCACCACGCGTTCTGGCGATACCACGCGACGGTCTGCTCGAGGCCCTCGCTGAAGCGCACGCGCGGGGACCAGCCGAGCGCGCGCACCTTCTCGGAGGAGAGCGAGTAGCGGCGGTCGTGCCCGGGTCGGTCGGTGACGTGCTCGATCTGGGCCGTGGACGCGCCGGTGAGCTCCACGATGCGCGTGACGACGGCCATGTTGGCCTCCTCGTCGGGGCCGCCGGCGTTGTAGACCTCGCCCGCGCGGCCGTGCTCGAGCACGTGCCCGATCGCGGCGGCGAAGTCGGCCGCGTGGATCCAGTTGCGCACCTGCATGCCGTCGCCGTACACGGGCAGCAAATCGCCGTGCAGCGCGTTGAGGATCATCAGCGGGATTAGCTTCTCGGGGTACTGGTAGGGCCCGTAGTTGTTGGAGCCGCGGCAGATCAGCGCGGGCAGGCCGTAGGTGTGGAAGTAGCTCTGCACGAGCAGATCGGCGCCGGCCTTGGTGGCAGAGTACGGCGATGAGGGCGCGAGCGGGCTGTCCTCGGTGAACGTGCCCTGCTCGATCGAGCCGTACACCTCGTCGGTGGAGACCTGCACGTAGCGCAGACCCCGATCGCCTGCGTCCTCATGGGCGCGCGCTGCCTCAAGCAGCACATAGGTGCCGAGCGCGTGCGTTGAGACGAACGCGTCGGGCTCGGCGATCGAGCGGTCGACGTGCGTCTCGGCGGCGAAGTTGACGATCGCCTCTGGCGAGGCCGCCTCGATCGCTGCGGCAACCGCCTCGCGGTCCTCGATCGCGCCGCGTATGAAGCGAAAGCCGGGATCCCCGACGAGATCCTGGAGGTTCTCCTCGCGTCCGGCGTAGGTGAGCTTGTCGAGCACGGTCACCTCGTCGCCGTGCTCGCGCAGACGCTGGCGCGCGAACGTCGAGCCGATGAAGCCAGCCCCGCCACAGACAAGCAGTCTCATGCGCGCATCATCCCAGCCACCCAAGCGGCGTGCGCTCGACGCAACCGAGCGTTCCATCCCAAGCGCGCGGTTGGATGGGGCCATGCCTTCCATTCCGCGACCGGGTCGCCCCATCGTTGGCTAGCATGAGCTCATGGCGAGCGTCGTTCACCCTCACGTCGAGACCTGGGAATACGAGTCGCTGCAGGAGAACACCGGCTGGAGCATGGACGTCGAGCTCATCGCCGGGGAGGCCGTGCTGGTGCTGCCGCTAGGACCGCCCGCATCCTCCGCCGAGGGGGAGTTGCACGCCGCTCTGCACCGCTGGCAAGAAGAATCCGGCGACGAGGGACTCCTCATGATCGAGGTATTCGTCGCTTTCCCCGATGGGAGCCGTCTGGGCCCGGACATCTCGTGGTGGAGCGCCGAGCGCCGCCCGCCCATGTCGCGGGGCGCGATGCAGGCCGTCCCCGATCTCATCGTCGAGGTGCTCTCGCCCAGCACCCGCGCGAACGACCTCGGCGTCAAGCGGGAGCTATACATGCACTCGGGCGTGCACGAGCTGTGGCTCGTCGACCCGGATGCCCGCACCGTCACGCGGGTGCGGGCGGACGCCTCGCCCGATGAGGTGTTCGACGAGGGGTCGACCCTGACCAGCGATCTGCTGAACGGGTTCGCGATCGAGATCGCCAGCATCTTCACGCTCGCGAGTAATCTCGCCGACGGCGGCTCTCCCGACGGCAGCTCTCGTTAGCGCCGTCCGTCGCCGGTCAAGTACGGACGATCCCAGCGCGCGCCGCCAGGTAGCCGGCGAGCCCGTCCTGCCACGGCGGCAGCGGCAGCACGTCCTCGCGCTCTGACTCGAGCGCCGACCACGCCGGGCGCGGCGCCGGGCGCGCCATCTGCTCCGTCGTCGCCTCCTCCACACGACAGCCCAGCTCGGCCTGGCGGAAGATCTCGACGGCAAAGCCGTTCCACGAGACATGGCCGGCACCCGCAAGGTGCACGAGACCGGCGATGCCACGCTCGAGCAGCCCGAGCAGCGCGGGGGCGAGGTGGCCGGTCCACGTCGGGCAGCCGACCTGGTCGGCGACAACCTGCACTGCCTCGCGCCCGCCCGCAAGCGTGAGCATCGTGTCGGCGAAGTTGCGCCCGGCGATCCCGAACAGCCACGAGCTGCGCACGACCGTGTGACGCGGCGAGGCGGCCAGCACCTCGTGCTCGCCCGCGAGCTTTGTCTGGCCGTACGCCGTTCGCGGCCCTGTCGGGTCGGACTCCACGTACGCTCGGCGCGCGCCGCGGGAATCCACGAACGCCTCCCCATTGAATACATAGTCACTGGACACGTGCAGCAGCGGCACGCGTTCCCAGGCGGCCGCCAAGGCCAGGTTCCGCGGCCCTTCGGCGTTGGCCGCGTGCGCCTGCTCACGGTGGCTCTCCGCGCCGTCGACGTCGGTCCAGGCGGCACAATTGAGCACCGCCTCAGGGCGGATGCGCGCGAACGCGTCTTCCACCGCCCTCGGGTCGGTGATATCCAACTCGCGGTGCGTCAAGCCGAACAGCTCATGACCGGCGCGCTCGCCAGCGCGCAGGACGTCCAGGCCGAGCATCCCGGACGCGCCGGTGACGAGCAGCCTCACAGGATCGAGATGTCGGAGTTGTCCCCGACCATGAAGCGGTACGCGCGCGGCTGGCGCTCGCCGCGTCGCACGGTCACGTTGCGCCCGAGCAGCGAGGACTCCATGCGCCCATCGAGGTCGCACACGGTGCAGCCGGCGAGCAGAATCGAGTGCTCGACCTCCGAGCCCGAGATCGTGCAGCGCTCGCCGATGGCCGTGTACGGGCCGATGTAGCAGTCGCTCAGCCGTGAGTCCGCGCCGATGATCGCGGGGCCGCGCACGGTCGTGCGCTCCAACCGCGCCCCCGGCTCAATCACGACGCGCCCGTCAACCTGCGAGTCGATCAGCTCGCCCTCGATACGCTCGCGCAGGTTGTCAAGGATCAGGCGGTTGGCCTCGAGCATGTCCTCCAGGCGCCCCGTGTCCTTCCACCAGCCGCGCACGATGTGTGGCTCCACGCGCATGCCCGCGTCGAGCAGATGCTGGATCGCGTCGGTGATCTCGAGCTCGCCGCGCGGCGAGGGCGCGATCGCGCGCGCGGCATCGTGGACGGCGGCGGTGAACATGTACACGCCGACGAGCGCAAGATCGGTGGCCGGCTCGGAGGGCTTCTCGACCAGGCGCAAGACCCGGCCGAGCGCCGCCGGCCGAGCGCCCGCTGCGTCGGCGGTACGGCGGGTGGGCTGCTCGTACTCCGACGGCCCCGGGGCGAGCTCAGCGACGCCGTAGTTCTCGGGGTCGAGCACGGGCGTGAGCAGGATCAGCGCATCGGGCGCGTGCTCGCGAAAGGCGGCCACCAGCTCGGAGATCCCGCCCTGGAGCAGGTTGTCGCCGAGGTACATCACAAACGGGCTCTTTCCCAGGAAGGGCTCGGCGGTGAGCACCGCGTGCGCGAGGCCGAGCGGCTCGTCCTGGACGACGTAGGTGATGCGCACCCCGAAGCGCGACCCGTCGCCGGCGGCGGCTTCGATCTCCGGGCCGGTGTCGGGGGCGATGATGATCCCCACCTCCTCGATCCCCGCCTCGGCCATCGCCTCGATCCCGTAGAACAGCACCGGCTTGTTTGCCACCGGCACGAGCTGCTTGGCGCTCGTGTGCGTGATTGGGCGCAGGCGCGTGCCCTTGCCTCCTGAGAGGATCAGCCCCTTGAGCGGCTCCATAGCGGGTGCAGCCTACTCGATTAACACATTTGTCTCTGACCGCTGATAGGAGCCCGGCCCAGCCGCTAGGCCAAATCAGGGCATTCGCCGGACCGCGGCAAGGCGGTGAACTGGACGTGTCGTTGACGTTCTGCTCCGGGATCAGCAACATTGTCGAGCCAGCCGCGGCCCGGTGACCCAAGTGTGTCAAGAATCAGACCAACCCCTTTGAGCATCGCGACCGTATGATGGCGACAAGGACGTCCTCGAGACCCGCCAAGTCGCGTGCAAAAGCGCCGGTGCCGGCAGCCGGCTCTTTGCCACCCCTCCTCGCCGCGAGCATCGTGTTCGTCGCCTGCGGCGCAGTACTCGTGCTGGAGATCCTGTCAGTACGACTGCTCGCACCTTATGTCGGCTTGACGCTCGAAACGACGACCTCGATCATCGGTGCGGTGCTCGCCGGGATCGCGGCCGGCGCAGCACTAGGCGGACGACTCGCGGACCGTGTCAATCCACGCTGGCTGCTCGTCGGGCTGCTGATCGGCGGTGGCCTGCTGGTCCTGTTGACGGTCCCGATCATACGCGCGCTCGGCCCGTCCGCAAGCGAAGGTGGGGACGCCGCCGCAGTGGGAGTTACATTCGCTGCGCTCGTCCCGCTAGCGGCTGTTCTAAGTGGTGTATCCCCCACAGTCGCGCGGTTGCAGTTGCATGACCTTCGAGCGAGTGGGACTATCGTCGGGCGTCTATCGGCATGGGCCACAGCGGGGGCACTTGTAGGTACCTTTGGTACAGGCTTTGTGCTTGTCCCGCTGTTCCCCGTAAGCAGCTCGGTGCTCGCAATCGGGGTGATGCTCGTGCTCGTCGGCGTCCTGCTGGGCTTGTACCTAAGGCTCCTGGGGCCCCGCCATGTAGGCACTGCCGCGCTCATGGCCATCGCGTTGGCCGTGCTCACGCTCGCACAACACTCTCCGTGTGAGGCGGAAACAACCTATAACTGCGTGCAGGTCGAGCCCGATCCTTATCGACCCACAGCCGAGCTGCTGCTGCTGAATCGAGGCTACAACTCAGAGATAGAACAGGCTCATCCGGCTTACCTCGGCTTCTCCTACGAGCGCTGGTTCGGCGAAGCGATCTCCGGGATCGGGCATCCAGGGACGCCACTCCAAGCCGTGTTCGTCGGCGGCGGCGCCTTTACGATGCCCCGCTGGCTGGCGGCGACCCGCCCCGGATCACGCTCGAACGTGCTGGAGGTCGATGGCGGACTGGTCGAATTCGATCGCCAACATCTAGGCCTACGAACGTCGGCGGATCTGCGCGCGACCGTCGGTGACGCGCGGGTGACGATGCGCCGCGAACGAACGGGAAGCGCTGACGTCGTCGTCGGCGACGCGTTCAGCAGCCGCACCGTGCCGTGGCAGTTGATGACCACAGAATGGCTGCACGAAGTCAAGCGCGTGTTGCGCCGAGGTGGCCTTTACGCGCTCAACATGATCGACTACCCGCCGCTCAGGCTGCTGCGCGCGGAGGCCGCAACGCTGCTCGCCGCGTTCACCAATGTCCGCATGACCACGATTGCATCCTCCGACGGCAGCGTCGCCGGAGGCAACGAGGTCTTGCTTGCATCCGACGGGCCACTGCCGGCACAGCGCAAGCCGCCCGCGTTTGGCGCGACCGTCTTTGACCGCGCGGCGGTCGCGCGACTCGTGGGCAACGCGGAACCACTGCGCGATGACTATGCCCCGGTGGATCAGCTGGAGACGAGATGATCAGGCCGCAGCCGGCGCGGCCTCGCGGGACCACACCCAGCCAGACGGTCAGTACACCCCGCCGAGCTTGCGGTGGTCCCAGCTGGTCCGGCGCAGCTCGACGAACTCGAGCGCGACGCGCTTGACGGCCTGCTTGTCGACCATCTCGCCCACTACGGCCGGCAGATCCTCCGCCGGAGGCTTACCGCGAGGAGCGGCGTAACGGGCGAAGACCTCGTGTCCAAGGGCTTTGACGACCTCGAGCTCGCGACGGACGAGCACCTCGCACTCGAGCATCACACCCCGCAACTCCTCATATGACTCGCCGGCCTCGACCTGCGCAGTGGCGCGCGGGTCGCGCTCGAGGTTGCGCACCTTCTGCGAGGCCGCGTACGTCCACGCCCACATGCGCGGGGTGGGCGGGCTCGATTCCCCATCGGGAGCCTCGCGCAGCACGTACCACAGTGGCATCAGGTGCGGCCAGCCGCGCGGTCCCATCGTCGCGCAGGTGACGATCCGTTCCTCAGCGAGGAACGCCGCCACCTCGGCGTCCGTCATCCTGATCTGCTCGCGGCGGCTCACCCTGCGAATGCTGCCAGCAACTCAGGCGGGAGCCGGCGCGCCGTTGGCCTCGCGCAGGCGCGCCACCGCCGCGCGCACGGCCTCGCGAGCATCCTGGGGCTCGAGCACGGCGGCATCACCGGCTTCCTTGAGGATCTCGCGCACGAGCCAATCGACTCCGGCGAAGCTCAGCTCGACGATCACCGCGCCGTCACTCCACTCCTCGACCACGCGCCGCGCCTCGCGCGCCCAGCGCGCGCGCTCCGGCGAGACCCACACGCGCGCGGTCGCCGACGCGGGCACCTCGCCCGTGCGCAGCCAGCCGTCGACCTCAGCCGCCGGGTCGACCTCCGCGCGCGGCTCGAACTTCTCGTCGGTGACGTTCACGTGCTTGATCCGGTCCAGGCGAAAGTGCCGTACACCGTCGCGCTCGGGGTCGAACGACGCCACGTACCAGCCCTCGCGGCCGTTCGTCAGCGCGTAGGGCTCGACCCTGCGCAGCGCGAGCTCGTCCTCGTTCTCCTTGTAGTACTCCAGCTCGATCATCCTGCGCGCGACGATCGCCTTGGAAACCTTGCGCGCGACGTCCGAGTCATCGCCCGCCGTCGCCGCCACCTGTAGGCCTTGCTCCATTGGGTCCTCGCCGAGCGCCGCGACGATCTTCTCGCGCGCGGACGTCAGCGAGCCCTCGGGGATGTGCTCGCCGATCAGGTCGATCGCCGCCACCAGCGCCTTCGCCTCGACCGGCAGCAGGCGCGCGGGGCGGTCGAAGTTGTCGCTGTAGGGCTCGGGGTCGACCTCGATCTCGCCCTCCTCCTCCTTGAATTCCGCATACAACACGTACGAGCCGCCGCCAAAGTTGACGACGTTCAGCACGTTCACATCCTCGCGCAGCTCCTCCTCGCTGATCTTCAGGCGCTCGCAGATCTCCGCGATCTGGACGCGCTCGCCCGCGCGCCCCGCCCTGATGAGGATGCTCGCGAGCGTCACCAGGCGGGCGAAGCGCTCGGGGCGGATCGCCGCCTCCGGGCGGCTGGCGCCGGCCTCGCCCTCAGCGCCCGCGGCATCCGCTCGGCGCGAGGCGCGCGAGCGCGAGGACGTCGTGATCCGGGCACCTGCGGCGGTGCCTGTGGTCACAGCAGCGCCCGCGCCGCCGCCGCTCGGCGCCGACGGCGGCGTGTCGCCGTGGCGCTCCTCCAACAGCTCCAGGCGCCGCTGCAGCTCGTCGACGAGCTCCTCTGGGCCGAGCAACCTCGCGTTCGCGCCCAAGCCCAGCACCCACGAGATCACGCTGCGCGGGTTGGAGTAGCCGGTCGCGAAGACCGTCTCACCGTCCTCCCCGAGGATCTCGCCGTAGCGGCCGAAGTGGCGTTCCACCTGCCATGCAATCCGCTCGCACACGAGCACCCTCGCCATACCCTGCTCCTCGCCGAGCTGCCAGTCAGCACGGTTGGCGTATGCGCGTGGGTCGAACTCGGCCGGCCGGTGGAAGTCGTGCTCGGCCTTCGTCGCATAGGAGACCTTGCCGCGGATGCGCGACAGGCGGAACACGCGCACCGCCTTGCGCTCGTGCGCGTATCCGAGCAGGTAGAACTGGCCGCCCTGGAACAGCAGGTGGTACGGATCGACGCGGCGCGTGCTCACGTCGTCGCGCTCCATCGTGTAGTACTCAAACACGATCGTCTTGTTGCGGAAGATCGCCGTCTCGACCTTCGCCAGCCGCGCCGACAGCTCGTGGCCGCCGGCGGAGGCGGTGATGCCGAGTGCCACCGAGCGCTGCTCAGGCGCACGCAGCGGGCTAGGACGCCCCCACGTGATCTGCTGCAGCGCCAGGCGCAGTGGCTCGGCGTACGCGAATTCGCCGTCCAGCAGGCTGAGCGCCGTCTGTAGCGCTGCCAGCTCCTTGTCGGTGAACTCGATCGGCGGCAGGTGGAAGTTCTCCGGGCGCAGCGAGTAGTTCTCCTGCTCGGCCGCGCCGTCCGCCGGCCGGTCGACCGTCAGCTGGATGCGCAGCGATTCAAGCTCCGAGCGGTCCGCGTAGAAGCGCCGCGCGAACGCGTCCTCGTTCATACCGCTGTAGCCCTCCACGTCGCGCCGAATCTCCAGAGCCGTGACCGGGCGGCGCTCGGCCATCAGGTATGAGATCAGCGAGAGCTGGCGGATCAGCTTCTCGGTGTCCTTTGCCATCGAGCTTCAAAGATAGAAGCCGGCGGCGAGACGGATACTGGACGGCCGAACGGGCGCCCCGCTATTTGCGGCGTTTCAGGCGGCTTCGCGCGCCGTCGCCGGCTCCTCGGCCCGCGCCAGCTCGTCCGCAGCGGCGATCGGCGATCGCTCCGCGAAGAACGCGCCCGCGCCGATCGCGCGGTCGAACTGCGACCAGCGCCTGCCTGGCGCGAGCTCCTTCTCGAGCCTGTCGAAGCTGCCCAGCCGCCCACCCAGGTTGTCGATCATGTGCACGAGCGTCGCCTCGCGCGTGCACGGCACCACCGGGCTACCGTGCTCGAGCGCGCCGTGGTGGGAAAGGATGATGTGCCCGACCGCCTGCGCGAGCTCCGCCGGGAAGCCGTCGATATCCTCGATCAGACGGCGGATGCGGTAGTAGCCGAGGGCGATCTCGCCGTGCAGCCTGCCCGCGTCCGTCAGGTCGATGCTGCTCGGGTCGTCCGTGTATGCCTCGAGCTTGCCGATGTCGTGCAGCAGCGCGCCCGTCACCGCCACATCGCGGTCGACGCCGCCGAACGTCGCACTGATCGCGCTGACCGCCTGCGCCACCCCCAAACAGTGCTCGAGCAGCCCGTGCGCGTACGCCTGGTGGTAGTACTTCGCCGCCGGCGCCATGCGATAGCCCGCCCACAGCTCGCCGTCCTCGCCGAACACGCGCTCCAACAGGACCCGCAGGTGTTGCTCCTGGATCGTGTCCAGCAGCTCGCGGATCTCCGCTTCCATCTGCTCGACTCCGCGCGCCGGCCCGTCGAGCAGGTCCGCCTCCTCGTAGCTGCCAGGCACCGCCGCCTGCAGGCCGCGCAGATTGATCTGCGGGCCGAACCGCGGATGCACCGTGTAGCGGCCGCTCACATGCACCGGCGTGCCCGCGCGCGCCAGCTCCTCGACGTCTGCCAACGCCTCCCACACCATGCACGCGACCGCGCCCGTGCGGTCGCCCAACTGCACGCGCAGGTAATCGCCGCCGTCGCGCCGCTGGCGTCGCTCGACCTCGCGCACCAGGAGCACCTGGTCGACCTCGATGCCGTCGCTCAGCTCGTTCAAGAGCATTGCCTGACGGTAAAGGCGGCTGCGGACGGGACCGTCGTGACCGGCGCCGGCTGGGTCGTTTGCAGACGTGCGCGAACGCGTCTCCCAAAAACACGTCATACACGGCTCCAGGCCTTCACAGACGCCGCCGCCAGTGATGGCTGCGACGCCCGCGGAGACCTGGCGCCGGGGGACGCCTCGATCCCTCCCCGAGCACCGCCGGAGAGGTGGGACGATGCTCAAGCTCATGCCGTCTGCCGCTCGGCCGCCGCGTTTTGCCAAGCGCGCACCGGGAAGACAGAATCGCTCTATTTGAACTGTAGTTCCAAATATACGACACTCGCCAGTCTTGTTTCTAACTTTCGCCAGCGTTGTCTCCGACTCCGCGCAGCCACACTCCCAACTGCGCGTAGCCCCAAATCCGGCGGTAGCCGGCGTCGTGCCGCGGCCGTTCCAAGCTCCTCGCCCGCGCTGTGCATACACTTGGCGGTCCATGCGCAAGCGAGCCTCGAGGTGACCAACACGCCGGTTGCCAGCGTCGAGACCGCAGCCGCTGAGCACCTCGACGGCTTGACCGGAGTACTGCCGTCGCAGCACCTGCGAGAAGCCGTCTCGCGCGAGTGGATCGTGGCCGGCCCCTGGCGCATCCCCAGCGAGTCGGTCCAGCCCGCAAGCGTCGATCTGCGACTAGGCGAGCACGCCTGGGCGCTGCGCTGCAGCTTCCTGCCCGACAGCGACTCCACCGTTGAGCAGAAGATCGAGGAGCTCGCGTTCGAACGCATCGACTTGCGCGACGGCGCCACGCTCGAGCGCGACCGGCCGTACCTTGTGCCGCTAATCGAGGAGCTGCGGCTGCCCGACGGCATTCGCGCCAAGGCCAACCCCAAGAGCTCCACCGGGCGCCTGGACGTGTTCACGCGCGTCCTCACCGACCGCAGCCACCGCTTCGACGAGATCTCCGCCGGCTACCACGGCAAGCTCTACCTGGAGGTCGTCCCGCGCACGTTCGCCATCCGCGTCGCCACCGGGCTCGCGCTCAACCAGGTGCGCTTGATGTCCGCCGACGCGCGCCTCAGCGACGAGGAGCTGTTCGCGCTGCACGCGCGCTCGCCGCTCCTATATCTGGGCGGGCAGCCGCTTCCCCAGTCAGAGCTGTCGCTCGCCGATGGCCTGTTCCTCAGCCTCGACGTGTCCGGCTCCGCCGACGCCATCGTCGGCTACCGCGCCAAGAAGAACAGCCTGCCGATCGACCTCACCAAGGTCGGTGCGCTGCGTTGGCGCGACTACTGGGAGCCCGTGCACCCCGAGCGTGGCGGGCGGATCGTGCTCGAGCCCGAGATCTTCTACCTGCTGCTGTCAGCCGAGGGCGTCAGCATTCCACCCTCCTACGCCGCCGAGATGCTCGCCTACGACCCCACCGCCGGCGAGCTGCGCACCCACTACGCCGGTTTCTTCGACCCCGGCTTCGGCTACGCAAGCGACCCCGCCGCCCGCGGCAGCCGCGCAGCGCTCGAGGTCAGGGCCCGCGACGTCTCGTTCATGGTCGAGCACCGCCAGCCCGTCTGCAAGCTCGCCTTCGAGCGCATGGCCGAGCAGCCCGACGTGCTCTACGGCGAGGACATCGGGTCGAATTATCAGGGGCAGGAGACGATGCTCAGCAAGCACTTCGCCGAGCAGCGCGGCGGGGCAAGAGACGCGCGTGACGCGCCAACGATCAATACTTAGGGGGCTACGCAGGCGTCAGGGTCCGACCGCTTGCCTCCGCCGGGGACTTGGTTCGCGCTGTT
This sequence comes from uncultured Solirubrobacteraceae bacterium, assembly GCA_963735615.1. GTDB lineage: Bacteria > Actinomycetota > Thermoleophilia > Solirubrobacterales > Solirubrobacteraceae > Palsa-744. The sequence goes on along the minus strand of CAVTLO010000002.1, from coordinate 132,899 downwards.
GCCCTATGACGCGCTTCGCGCTTTTTGATCACGGGCAACTCGTTGCGCTCGTTGCGTCGGCGATCTTGAGGATCCTCGATCAGATCGCTACCGCTGTGCGTTCTGTACTTGACCCTCGCAAGCCGACTCAGCGCCACACGTCCTATGGCGAGCCGTTCATAGATCTTCCCAAGCTCGCCGTCCGCCGGAATCTCATCCTGCTCATAGGCTTCCCGTAGATACTCACCCCAGCCGATTGCACTTGCGCACGCGGAGAACCGCCAGCGCGCGGAAAGAGGCCATCGAGACAGGTGTGCGAGGACGTCCTGCTGTGCCTCAGGATCAGCTAGGCGCGGCAGCATCCATGCCTTGTTGTTAGGACGTTCACCCTGTTCGCCCGTCTGATAGAACAGGCGGACGATCGTGGACTGCATACGCCACATATCCTCATGAAGGAGCCGCGCACGACCACGTCGATTGGTCAATCTGACCCAAATCGTCAGACACACGCCCGACAGGCCCGTGCTTCCGACAAGCACCGTCGCAATGGTTGCACCTATGCTCATCGCGTATACCTCCAGAAGAGAAAGTCGCCGCGGCTACCACACGACTGCAGCCCGTATATGTGAAACGTCCTCCATACCCGGACGGCATCGACTTCCATAAATCGGAACTTAATCGTCCATTGGTCCGCGTGGACACCTCGCGGACCTCGCGCGAGCAACCGAGGACGCCGTATCGCGCCGCTCAGCGTCCGTCCTACGGCGTCAGCCGGTGCGGCCCGCGATACAGGAACGTCACCTCGCGCACATTCTCCTGCCCGAGCATCTGCATCAAAAGGCGCGTCAGCCCGAATCCGAAGCCACCATGTGGCGGTGCGCCGTAGCGGAAGAAGTCCAGGTAGTACTGGATCGGGCCCACGTCCACGCCCTTGTCCTGCGCCTGCGCCAGCAGCTGCTCGTAGCGGTGCTCGCGCTGGGCGCCCGTCGTCAGCTCGATCCCGCGCCACAGCAGGTCAAAGCTCCTTGTCAGTGTCTGATCCTCGGGATCGCGCATGTGGTAGAAGGGCCGCACCGTCGTCGGGTAATCGGTCACGAACGCGAACTCGTGGCCGTGCAGCTCCTTCACGATCGCCGACAGCGCGCGCTCGCTCGGCGGGTCCAGGTCATGCCCTGCGCCCGGCGCGTCGTGGCCGTGCTCGCGCAGCAGCTCCTTCGCGCGCTCCAGCGTCACCCGCGGGAACGGCACGCTCGGCACGATCAGCTCCGTCTCGAATGTCGTTTCGATCTGCTCGCCGTGCGCCTCCTTCACCGCCGCCAGCACGTGCGCCAGCCAGCGCTCCTCGAACGCCATCACGTCCTCGTGCGAGTCCACCCACGAAATCTCCACGTCCACGCTCGTGAACTCCGTGTCGTGACGCGAGGTGAACGACGGGTTCGCGCGGAATACCGGGCCCACCTCGAACACCTTCCCGAACCCCGCCGCCATCGCCATCTGCTTGTAGAACTGCGGCGACTGCGCCAGGTACGCCACGCGCTCGAAATAATCGACCTTGAACAGCTCCGCGCCCGACTCGCTCGCCGAGCCCATCAGCTTCGGTGAATGCAGCTCCACAAAGCCCTGTTTGCGCCAGTAGTCGCGCATCGCCTGCTCCGTCGTCGTCTGCACCTCGAAGATCAGCCGCCTGTCCGGGCGGCGCAGGTCCAGGTAGCGCCAATCGATGCGCTTGTCCAGCGCCGAGTCCGGCGCGATCGGCACCTCCGGCTCCGCCAGCGAGTCCACCTGAAGCTCCTCCAACTTCAGCTCGAGCCCGCCCAGTTTCACGCGCTCGTCCGCCGCCACCGTCCCCGTCATCGTCACCGCCGACTCCGCCGTCAGCGCCGACACCCGCTCGTTCAGCTCGCTCGGCGGCTCGCCCTTCGGGAGGACCACTTGCGCCATTCCCGTTTCGTCGCGCACGATCACAAACTGCACGCTCTTCTGGTCGCGGATCGCCTGCACCCAGCCGCGGATCGTCACGCGGCTGTCGATCTGCTCCTGGAGCTGCGATATCAGGGTTCTCGTCACAGACGGGGACCCTATCCGAGGCGAGCACCCTAGGCCTTGTCGGCCAGGGAGTCTCCTCTTATGTCGACCGTATAACGATGGCTATACGGCGTGCGGCGGGGCACACTGGCCCGGGAGTCTCCTCTTGTGTCGACCGTATAACGTTGGTTATGCGGTGTGCGGCGAGGCACACTGGCCCGGGAGTCTCCTCTTGTGTCGACCGTATAACGATGGCTATACGGCGTGCGGCGAGGCACACTGGCCAGTTACAACTCCTCCGCCAACACCACCTCGACCGCGAACTCGCCGTCCTCGACCGGCTCGAGCAGCTCGATCGACCCCGCCTGCAGCAGGTCGCCCTCGCCTAGCACCAGCGCGGCCAGGCGCTCGGCGCTGTCGCGCACCACCACGCGGCTGACCGCCGCGCGCATCGGCCGGCGCGCCTGCGACTTGGCCTTGCGCACCTCGCGCAGCACGTCCGCCGTCACCTCCAGCGCCACGTCCTCCAGCGCGCGGCCATTCTCAGCGCCGCTCGGTGACGCCGAGCCGGCGCCCGCCGCCGCGGCGAGCTCGCCCGCGTCCGGCCAGGCCGCGCGGTGCACAGAGCCCTGCTGCCACCACGACCACACCTCCTCGCATACGAACGGCAGGAACGGCGCGAACAGCCGCTGCAGGACCGACAGCGAGATGCGCAGCGCAAGGCTCACCGACGCGCTCACCGCTGGGTCGACGTCGTAGCGGCGACCCTTGACGAGCTCCAGGTAGAAGTCGCAATACCACCAGAAGAAGCTCTCCGCGCGTTCCAGCGCGCGCGCGTAGTCGTATTCCTCGAAGCTGCTCGTCGCCTCCGCGACCACCGCCGCCAGCCGCGCGATCAGCGCCCGGTCCAGCGGGTGTGTCAACTCCGGCGCCGGCGCCGGCAGCTCGGCGAGCGCGAACTTCGACGCGTTTAGCAGCTTCACCGCTAGGCGCCTGCCGACCTTCATCTGCTGGGGGTCGAACGCGGTATCCGTGCCCGGGCGGCCGCTGGCCGCCCAGTAGCGCGCCGCGTCCGCGCCGTGCTCTTCCAGCAGGTGCATCGGCGTGACAACGTTGCCCTTCGACTTCGACATCTTCTTGCGGTCCGGGTCGAGCACCCAACCCGAGATCGCCGCGTTCGCCCACGGCAGCGCGTCCTCGTCCAGGTGCGAGCGCAGGACCGTCGAGAACAGCCACGTCCTGATGATGTCGTGCGCCTGCGGGCGCATGTCCATCGGGAACACCTTGGCGAACAGCTCGTCGTCCTCGCCGGCGTGCCCCGCGATCTGGGGTGTCAGCGACGAGGTCGCCCACGTGTCCATCACGTCCGGGTCGCCCGCGAAGCCGCCCGGCTGCCCGCGCTGTGAGGCGTCATAGCCGTCGGGCACGTCCGTAGAGGGATCGACCGGGAGCTGATCCGCGCTCGCCGCCAGCGGCTGGTCGTACAGAACCGCCCCGCCCGCGTCGATCGGGTACCACACCGGGAACGGCACGCCGAAGAAGCGCTGGCGGCTGACGCACCAGTCCCCCGTCAGGCCGTTGACCCAATCCTCGAAGCGCGCGCGCATGTACGTCGGGTGCCACTTGAGCTGGCGCCCGCGCGCGAGCAGCTCCTCGCGGTGCTCGATCGTGCGGATGAACCACTGGCGGCTCGTCACGATCTCGACCGGCCGCTCGCCCTTCTCGAAGAACTTCACCGCCCGCGTCACCGGCTGGGGCTCGCCCATGAGATCGCCCGCCTGCTCGAGCAGCTCCACGATCCGCTTGCGCGCCTGGTTGATCGTGCGGCCCTGCAGCTCCGCGTACTCAGCCTGTGCGCGTCCAAGGTCCTCCGACTCCCACCCCGGCGTCCCCCACGGGACCTCCGCAAGCCGCCCGTCGTTGCCGAGCACCGAGCGCACCGGCAGGCCCAGCTCGCGCCACCACGTCACATCCGTCAGGTCGCCGAACGTGCACACCATCACCAGGCCCGTGCCCTTGTCGCGCTCGACCAGCGGATGCGTCAGCACGGGCACGCGCGTGCCGAACAGCGGCGTCAGCACTTCGCGGCCGACGAGCCCCGCGTGGCGCTCGTCCTCGGGGTGCGCCAGCAGCGCCACGCACGCCGGGATCAGCTCCGGGCGTGTCGTCTCGATCAGCGCCTCCACGCCGCTGCGCCCGCCGCCCGCGCGACCGTCGCCATCACCGTAGTCGCCGCCCCCGCCGAACGCGGCGAAGCGCACGCGGTGCATCGCCCCCGGACGCTCGCGGTCCTCGAGCTCGGCCTGCGCGACCGCCGTCTGGAAGTCCACGTCCCACAGCGTCGGCGCCTCCAGCTGGTACGCCTCGCCGCGCGCGAGCAAGCCCAGGAACGAGCGCTGTGAGATGCGCTGTGCGAGCTGGCCAATCGTCGTGTATGTCATCGACCAGTCCACCGACAATCCCAGCGTGCGCCACAGCGCCTCGAATGCCTGCTCGTCGCTCTCGGTCAGCCGCAGACACAGCTCAACGAAGTTCGGCCGTGAGACGGACACCGGCTCCTTCGGGTCCTCCGGAGGAGCGCCCTCACCGCCGGGCAGACGCTCGAGGAAGTCGGGGTCGTAGGGCACCGATGGGTCGCAGCGTACGCCGTAGTGGTTCTGTACGCGCCGCTCTGTCGGCAGGCCGTTGTCGTCCCAGCCCATCGGGTAGAAGACCTCCCTGCCGCGCATGCGCTGATAGCGGGCGATCGTGTCCGTGTGCGTGAACGAGAACACGTGCCCGACGTGCAGCGAGCCGCTGACCGTCGGCGGCGGCGTGTCGATCGAGTAGACACGCTCGCGCGGCGCCGTGCGATCGAAGCGGTAGACGCCGTCGCGCTCCCATACAGCGCCCCACTTCGCCTCCAGGCCATCCAGCGTCGGACGCTCGGGGACACGTGCCTGCCCAGCGCTCGACCCCGAGCCCGCCGACGGGCTCACGCTGCTCTCACTCTCCGGTGGCGGTGGCTCTGACAAGCTGTTGATCGTAACCGCCCGAGCGCGGCGCGCGAGAACCAAATCGGAGGCCAGGCGAGCATGCGGGCACAAGGGTGGCTGGGAGCGTGGGTAGGAGCCATCCCCGTGCGCGCGCACGACTCCGAAAAGTGCGCAGAACTTTCATGAGATTTCTCTCATAAAGCTGTACGATCGGTCGGGCCAGGACTAGAGTGGCCAACGTCTTAGCCGAGCAGCGTGAGCGCTTGAGGAGGCGCTGTGAGCGTTTGGAGAGGCCAAAGGCTTTCGGGGAGTCGGATGAGCGGTGGGGGCTGGCTTGAGCCTGTTCGCTAAGAAGCTCTTGGGCGTGAGCGCGGCGCTGGCGGTGCTCGGCGTGCTCATCGGCCTGTATGTGGCGGCCTGGGCCACCAGCGCTCCGCCAACGATCACCGCCACCACTGCCCCCGCGTCAAGCGGCGGCGACAAGCTGACGCTGATGACCGTCGCCGCGATCGGCCCCAAGTACAGCCCGACCCATCCTGACTGGGTCTCCTACCTGGTCAGGAAGAACGGCAAGTGGGTCCACAGCACGATCTTCTCGGTGCCCGCCAACTCGGTCATCCACGTGACGATCTACCAGTACGACGGCGATACCGGCCTGCGTAACCCGTTCCTCTCGCAGGTGCAGGGGACGATCGGCGGAACCGAGCGAATCGACGGCAAGACGGTCAACGCGATCGAACCCGAAGAAGCGTCGCACACGTGGGTCGTGCCGCAGCTCGGGATCTTCATCCCGCTGCCCGGCGTCCCCGAAGAAGCCAAGAACCAGTGCGAATTTGCGCCCTGCGAAGGCGCCACCCACCGCACGATCGAATTCAGCTTTTACTCGGGCAAGAAGGGGCGCTACCGCTGGCAGTGCTTCGTCCCCTGCGCAGCCGGCTTCCTCAACGGCCTGGGCGGCCCGATGCAGACGCTGGGCTATATGGACGGGTTCCTGAATGTCGTCTGAACCGGCCGCAGCGCCGCGCGAGGGGGCGGACGAGCCGAACCACGCGGTGCGCTTCACGGTCATCTGGGTAGTCGGAACGCTGATCGCGCTGCCAATCGTGATCTGGGTAATCGGCCCACTGATCGGGCCGGGCAGCGGCAGCGAAGCGACGAGCGACCAGAGCACCGACTTCACGGTCCTCGCCGCGACCGCCACGCCCGTGCTGACGCTGGTGATGTTCTACCTCGCCTACGCGGTGATCTTCTTCCGCCAGCCGAAGGGCGGCGTGCTGGAAGGCCCGGCCGTGCGGGGACACGCGCGCCTGCAGACGACGTGGATCGTCGTGACCTCGCTGCTGGTCCTCGGGCTCGCGATCTTCGGGACGGTGCGCCTGGAGTCTGACTATGGCTCCGGCTCCGGCAGCGGGCCTAACCCGCTGACCGTGCCGAAGGGACCGAAGCTGCCGGTGCAGGTGATCGCCCAGCAGTGGCTGTTCACCTACCGCTATCCCACATACGGCGGCGTGGAGACCACGGAACTGGTCCTGCCGAACAACGAAATGGTCGAATTCCACGTGACCTCGCTCGACGTCATCCACGACTTCTGGGCGTACAAGCTCGGCGTCAAGGCCGATGCGAACCCAGGTGTGGACAACGTCGCATTCGTCAGGCCAACGAAGCTCGAGAGCTTCACCGTGCGCTGCGCCGAGCTGTGCGGCATCTGGCACGGCTACATGTCCAACGCGGGCAGGGTCGTGACGCCGGCGGCTTTCACCACGTGGATCCACGAACAACAGAAACGGCTGGCCCCGGCGACGAAGGTACTCCCTAAGTACAGCAAGACCTACCTACCCGAACCAACGAGGCGTGGAGAATGAGCACGACGAGCGAAGCCGCAGCCGCCCCCCAGCCGACCCGACGGCCGCTGTGGCGGCGCCTGCTCGGCTTCAACCTGCTCACTGCCGTGATCCTCGGCGTCGGCGGCTACTACCTGGGCTGGTGGATCGGCCATCTAATCAACGGCCCCTCGTTCGAATACGAGAGCGCGACCGACGAGAACGACGTCGCGTTGCTGCTCGGCTACGTATTTGGTGTCGTCGGCTTCCTGATCGGCCTCGGCTTCGCCAACTACCCAATCTCACGCCTGCTCGGGCGGCCGGCGTCGCTGCGCGAGAAGGAGAGCGAGGGGATCGGGCGCTACTTCGGCCTGTGCACTGACCACAAGGTCGTCGGGCTGCAGTACCTGGTGGGGATCGGCGTGTTCTTCTTCGTCGGCGGGCTCAACGCGATGCTAATCCGCGCCGAGCTGTTGAAACCCGTGCCGACGCTCGTCGGGCCCAACCAGTACCTGTCGCTGGTGGGCATGCACGGCACGATGATGATGGGAATGATGACCTCGGGCATCCTCGGCCCGTTCGCGAACTACTTCGTGCCACTGATGATCGGCGCCAGGCGCATGGCCTTCCCGCGCATCGAGTCGCTGACGTTCTGGCTGCTGATGGCCGCCGGCTTCATCCTCGTCTCGACGATCTTCTTCGGCGGCTTCCCCACCGGCTGGACGGGCTATGAGCCGCTCAACGACCAGGCGGTGATGGGCATGGACTCCTACATCGTGTTCTTCGCGCTCGTCGGGATCTCGATGGCGCTGCTCGGCCTGAACATGATGGCCACGATCATCACCATGCGCGCCCCCGGCCTGACGTGGGCGCGCCTGCCGATCTTCGTGTGGTCGGTGTTCGCGACCGCGATCCTGATGGTGCTCGCCGCGCCGATGCTGATCGCCACGCTGGCGATGGCGGCGCTAGACCGCACGATCGACACCTCGTTCTTCATCGCAGGTGGCGGCGGCAGCTCCTACCTGTTCGAGAACCTGTTCTGGTTCTTCGGACACCCGGAGGTGTACGTGCTCGCGCTGCCGGGCTTCGGCATCATGCTCGAGCTGCTCCCCGTGTTCGCGCGCAAGCCGCTGTGGGGCTACCAGCTCGCGGTCTCGGGCATGCTCGGCGTGGCCCTGCTGAGCTTCTTCGTATGGCAGCACCACCTGTTCGTCAGCGGCATCAACGCCGACCTACGCCCGTTCTACATGCTCTCGACGGAGATCATCTCGGTCCCCACCGGCTTCATCTTCCTGTGCTTCATCGGCACGCTGTGGCGAGGGCGAATCTCGTTCACCGTGCCGATGCTGTTCTGCCTGGCGTGGGCCTTCAACTTCCTGATCGGCGGGCTCTCCGGGGTCGTGCTCTCAGACGTCCCCACCGACACCGGCCTGCACGGCAGCTTCTTCGTGATGGCGCACTTCCACTACACGATCATGGGCGGGCTGATCTTCAGCTTCTTCGCCGCGATCTACTACTGGGTGCCGAAGATGACCGGCCTGCGCTTCAACGAGATGCTCGCCAAGTGGCACTTCTGGCTGATGTTCATCTCCTTCAACTCGACCTTCCTGCCGCTGTTCGTGCTCGGCCTGAAGGGGATGCCCAGGCGCGTCAGCACCTATGAACCGAGCCTGCAGGGGCTCAACGACTGGGTGTCGATCTCCGCGTTCGTGCTCGGCTTCTCGATGCTGATCTTCCTGTTCAACGTTGTCTACTCGCTGATCTTCGTGCGCAAGCCGGCAGAGGCGAACCCGTGGCACTCGAAGTCGATCGAGTGGCAGCTACCGACGCCGGTGCCCGTCAACAACTTCGCGCAGATCCCCGTGTTCGACCACGATCCCTACGACTACGGCACGCCGGTGGCGATCGGCGCTGGGGCGGGCGGGGCGCAGGCGGCAGGGGCGGGGGCCTGATCGTGTCGGCCGCGGGCGAAGAAGCTCCTCACGGGCCGATGGTGCCGGCGATGGCGGGCGGGGTCGAGATCCCGCCAGAGCCGCCCGAGGTCGGCGGGCGCGCCCTGACGGTCGCGTCCCGGATGCTGTGCGGAGCGTCGACGTTCTTCTTCCTGGCGTTCCTGTTCGCGTACTTCTACCTGCGCTCGATCAACGCCGACCACATGTGGCACCCGGCGCACGTCAAGCCCAACCAGGCGCTCGGCGCGGCGTTCATCGTCTGCATCGTCCTCAGCGCCGCGCTCAGCATCGTCGCCGGGCGGCGCATGAAGGCGCATTCGCGCACGCTGGCTCGCGCCCGGGATCACCGCGGTCGTGCTCGGGCTGGTCGCGGTCGCGCTGCAGTGCATCGAGTACACCGTCCAGCACTTCGGACCCACCGACGGCGCCTACGCGAGCGTCTTCTGCGCGTGGACGGGCTTCTACCTGATCGCTGTGCTGTTCACGATGTACTGGCTGGAGACGCAGGTCGCGACCGAGCTCCGCGCTCGCCGCGCACCGGCAAGCAGCGAGGGCGACATCGCCGATCCCGACCTGCTGATCGCGCCCGCGCTCGACGCCGCGGTCTTCTACTGGAGCTTCCTGGCGGCGATCGGGATCGTGACCTACGTGACGCTGTATCTCCTGTAGTGCTCGGCACGGCGGCAGCGACGCCGGGCTTCTGGGATTGGTCCTTCGACCCGCCGCTGGTGCTCGTGATCGACCTCGCGATCCTCTACTGGCTAGGAGCGCGGCGCACGGTCACGCCGGCGCGCAAGCGGCGCGCACAGCGCTGTGCGCAGCGCCTGCTTCTACGCGTCGCTGTTCGTGCTCGCGGTCGCGCTCGCCTCGCCGATCGAGCTGCTCAGCGCGGAGCTCTTCTGGGTGCACATGATCCAGCACGTGCTGCTGATCGTCGTGGCCGCACCGCTGTTCGTCCTCGCCGCCCCGTGGATCCGCCTGTGGCGCTGCCTGCCGCTGGACACGCGCAGGTGGCTCGCGCGCAGGGCTCAGCCATGGCGAGCGCACCGCGCCGCTGCGCGCGCTCAGCCGAGCACTCGGCAGGCCGGTGCCGAGCTTCGTCGTCTTCTCGGTCGTGCTGCTGGGCTGGCACATGCCGGCGCTGTTCGACGCGACGCTGCGAATCGACCACGCTGCACGCGTTCGAGCACACGCTGTTCTTCTGCACGGCGATCCTGTTCTGGAAGCAGGTGATCCCCTCGGCGCCGCTGCACATGCGCCTGCTGGCGCCGCAGCGCGTCGTCTTCCTGATCGGCGGGATGATCGTCAGCTGGGCGCTCGCCGTGGTGCTCGCGCTCGCGCCGCATCCGCTGTACAGCTACTACGCCCACCTCTCGAGCCGACCCGGCGGCATCTCGGCGCTGGCCGACCAGCAGCTCGCGGCCGGCGTCATGTGGGTACCAGGCTCGGTCACGTTCCTGATCGTCCTGTTCGTCTACGTCCACCGCTGGCTGCTGCCGCCGAGCCCGGGTAGCCCCCGGCCCCGGCGGCTGGCCGGCGAGCATTAGTGCGGGAATCACATTAGGAGGGTTCATGCCAAAGATCGCCATCCCGATCGCCTCGGACTTCCTCACCGGCGCGATCCTCACGCTCGTGCTGCCGCTGGGCGTGCTGATCTGGTCGCGATCTGGTACGTGGTGCTGTGGCGCCGCGGCTCGGGCGAACGCTGACGCCCGCGGCACGCGCAGCCGCCGAGGCCGCGGCACGGCACACCGGCACACGTCGAGCTACTCCGCGGCGAGCCTGGGCACGTCGTGGGCGATCTCGCTCGGTTCGAACGTCGCCGGATAGATCGTCGTCAGCCTGCCGCTGGCGCTGATCCCGTAGACGAGCGCCGAGTGGGCGACCAGGTCCGGCTGGCCGACCTCGCGCGAGGAGCCGACGCTCCAGGCGGCCCACGTCGGCGCCGAGTTCGGCGGCCGAGCCGATCAGGTACTGCATGCTGCCGACCATCTCGTGCTCGCGCAGGAACCTGGCGACGTTGGCGGGCGTGTCGCCGCGCGGGTCGACCGACACGGCGATCACCTGCACCTTCGAGGCGCGCCGGCCGAGCATGTTCAGCGCGACGCGCAGGTTCGAGGTGATCAGCGGGCAGATGTCGGGCAGTTGGCGTACAGGAACGTCACGAGCACGGCCTTGCCGCGGTACTCGCTCAGCGTGACCGGCTGGCCGAGGTAGTTGCGCAGGTCGATCGGCGGCGCCGCTCGACGGGCAGCGCGAGCGTGCCGTAGTAGCCGCTGCCCGCAGCCGCCTGCTGCGCGCCGCCGGGCAGCACCGGCTTGCCGGGGCCCCTGATCAACACGAAGCTGAGCGGCCGCGACGATGCCCAGCAGCAGCGCCAGCACCGGCAGCATCCGCAGCCACGTCCGCTGGGAGGCCACTAGCTCATGTTGACGTAGCCGGTCGCTTCGGTCGGGCTGCGCACGTTGGCCGCGACCTTGTTTTCGTAGTTGCCCTCGATCGTCTGGATCTGCCCGTCGGGCAGCACGTCGCTGACGATGCCCACGTGTTCGTCGCCGAACACGATCAGGTCGCCCGGCTGGGGCACCACGCCGGGGCCGTTCGGGATCGCCCGACCGGTGCTCTGCGCCCACGACCACACCTCCGAGACCGCGCCCGCGCCCTGGCCGTTTGCGCCGATCGGCTCGCCCGCCTGGCGGGCGACCCACGAGGCGAAGTACGCGCACCACGGCGCCCCCGGAATCGCGCCGGCGGTCGCGCTGCGGTATTGCGCGATCGCGGGCGATTCGTTGGACCCAGGCGGCTGCTCGGTCTGGCCGAGCTGGCTTTCGGCGATCGCCACGATGCGGCTGCCCGGCGATCCCTGGCCGGCCGCGAGCGCCGGCGACAGCGCCGCGGGACCGGCGACGCCCTGAAGGCTCTGCAGCGAATATGGCGAGCCGAGGTCGGCGGCGCTGGTGAGGCCCGCGCGCATTCGTCAGCCCGGGGCGCCGCGCTAGGCCCGTGGTGCCGGCGCCGTCCAGCAGGTCGCCCGCCGCCGCCGAAGACGCGGGCGCTGGCGAACCGTCGGCGGCGGCCGTTTCATAGCTCGCCGCTCGCCTGCTCGAGCGCGCCCGCGAACGAAGCGCCGCCGGGGGCGGCGTGCTCGCTGCCGGCGCTTCCGTTCCCCCCGCCGGCGCGCCGCTCGAGCCGAGCAACGCAGCGGGGTCGGCGAGCGCCTGCCTGATCGCAGAGACGCGCTCCAGCGTGGCTTCGAGGGTCATCACCGGGGTAATCGGCAGCGGGACGCCGCGATTGAGAGTGGGCGAGCGAGCGGGCGTGGCCGCGTAGGGGGGCCGTATCTGGAGGCGATCAACGGAGGGCGGGTGGCCGTCGCGGGTGAGGGGCGCCAATAAAGAGGGCGGGCGGCCGTCGCCGCCCGCCCACCACCGTTCCCTCGATGAAGCGGCGGTATATGGCTTCTGTCGGCCTTTCCCGGACCGCCCGAAGCGTTATGACCCGACTGCCCGCGTTGGGCCGATGCCAAGCATCGGCCGGCGGTCAGCTGGGCTTCACTGCAGCGGTGGCGTCCTCTAGGCGCCACCGCTGAGGAAGGTCTGGAACTGTGCTACCTGATTTATTCGATCAGGTGCAGCGCTGCGTCAGGCAGCTGGTTGGCCTGCGCGAGAATCGCGACGCCAGCCTGCTGGAGCACCTGGTCCTTTGTGAAGTTGGTCATTTCCGTGGCCATGTTCACGTCGACGAGTGCGCTCACCGCCGAGGTCAGGTTCTGGCTGTAAACTTCCAGGTTGGACTGGGTGTACTGGATACGGTCCTGCACCGCACCGAATTCACCAGCAAGCCCAGACACGGTTGCGATCGCTTCGTCGAGTTCTTTCAGACCCGTCGGCGGGTGTTCCGTGTTGAGTTTGGTGATGCCTTCGTTCAGTTTGGTGATTTCTTCTTTGGCTTCGGTCTCTTCTTTCTTGATCGCCGTGACTTCCGCTTCGGAGAGGCCACCGGCGGCAAGTTCTTCCTTCTTTTCCGTGATGAGTTCTTCTTGTTCGTTTGACTTCGCCCTTGATTTCTTTTACTTCTTCCTTTTCGGCTTCGCCCAGCCCAGTGGTGAGGCGTTCCCCGAGCGTCTTCGGTTCGAGCTCTTCTTCGATCGCCGAGTACAGCTTGATGGTCCTGACGCCGATCGATTCGCCGTCGTTGGCGCCGACCTGGAACTTGATTTCTTCCGCGGCGTTGAGCAGGTTCTTGCCGTTGAAGCTGGTCGTTTCACCGACGCGCTTGATCTCGTCGGTCAGCTGCGTGACCTCGGAGATGATCGCTTTCTGATCTTCTTCGGAGGTCGTGCCGTTCGCGTACTCCACGCTCAGCTCGCGAACGCGCTGAAGCATCCGGTTGACGTCGTTCAGCGCACCCTGCGCCGTCTGCGCGAGAGCGACCGCGTCCTGGATGTTTTCACCCGCCTGGTTGAGGCCGTTGACCTGGCTCTGCAGGCTCTGGCTGATCGCGTAGCCGGCGACGTCGTCGGCGGCCGAGTTGATCTTGAGGCCCGAGGACAGGCGCTGCATCGCCTGCGAGAGCATGTCCTCGGTGTTGTTCAGGTTCCTGCTGGCGTTCAACGCCTCCAGGTTGTTGTTGATCGTGAGGCCCATTCGTTCATCTCCTTGATGACGTTGTTTGGTTAGGTCCCGAGCCGACTCCGTGTCGACCCACGCCGATTATCGTCAGCGCAGCGGGAAACTTGAGGCTGATTTCCTCTTGCCGACGGGATTCCCCTTCGGCGCGCCGATTCCTGCACGCGAACGCCCGCGATCGGGCGCAATGCGGACGCTCGGTCAGGCGCGCACGTCGATGTGCGGGCGCCCGTCGTCCTCGTCTTGTTCGGGTGCCCGCGCCCCAGCTGGGGGCGGCTCGCGGCGGCGGCGCCGTTGTCCGTCTTTGGAGGGCGGTCGCGCTCGCGCGTGATCCGCTCGAGCGGCTCCACCGGCAGCCGCGCCGCGGGTGAGATCCGCGGTGGACTGGGCGCGATCGGGTGTATTGGGTCCATCGCGCGGCTCTCAGTCCTAGGATCGGCGCCCTCGCGCCGGAGCGCTCGGCGGGCGCCGGTAGCTCGCGCCGGGCACTGGCGGCTTGGACGGCCGCGACCAGCTGCTGTTCGCGGCCCTTGATCTCGAGCACCACCAGCCGCCGCCACACGAACACCGCACCGGCCCATACAGCGACGTAGCAGACGAGCCGGCCACGAGCGCGCGCACACCGGCGCCGGCGAGCGTGTTGGTCGGCAGCGACAGGTAGCCGCCGAGCACGAAGCCGGCCAGCCCGCCCCAGCTCTTCGCGCGTGCGACCGCGCGCGCCGCGCGCGGATGGGCGGCGACGCTGGGGCCATCTCCGTCGGGCTCGCCCTCCTTGGCCTCCTTCTTGCCCTTGCCCTTGGCCGCCTTCTCGCCCTTGGCGCCCTTGCTTTGCGTCCTTGGCCTTCGCGTCGCCCTTGGCGGCCTTCTTCTCCGGCGCGCGCGGCGCCGGCCGACGCCGCCACCGGGGCGACGGCCTGCTCTCGGCGGTGCCTCGGTCGCGATCTCAGCTGCCATGACGGTCCTCGTTCGCCAGGCCACGCTGGCGTTCCGAGCGCTGGCACTCGAAGATGAAGCGGATCAGCCGGCGCGGTCGAGCTCGCTGATCTACTCGAACGCGATCGCGCGGTGCCCGGTGTTGTCCACCCGCACGACCTTGCCTGTGCCGCCGATCAGCAGCTCTCCAGGTGTGAGGTTGAGCTGGAAGCGCACCTCATCGCCGATCTTCAGCGATGCCGGCCCGGCGAGCAGGAAGCCGCCGCCGCTGATGTCGATCGTGAAACTCTCGATCGGGTTCGGGTCGCGTCTGCCGGACACGACCGCCGGCCGTGAGGCTTTGACGCGCACATGCTCGCGTTCCTGCAGCACCTCGATCGAGCGCGGCTGTTCGATGCGCACGACATCCGGATCGGACGGATCGGCCAACGACGCGGCGCCGCTCAGGCGCACGCGTCCCTGCTTGCCCACGAACTCGAGCACCATGCCCTCGAGCTGGCGCTGGCTCAGCGGCTCGATCGGCACCATGATCGCCACGAGTAGCGTTTCCGCGTCACGCTCGAGCACCCGCGCCGGCAGGCCCCCGCCGCCGGCGGGGACCAGCGTCACGGTCTGCCCGCGCTCGGGCAGCGGCGGCTTTGACTTCGCGGCCCCCCCGCGTCCGAGCCTCATGGCAGCAGCCTCTCCGCCAACGCGCTCGGCCCGATCTGGCGCAGCCGCCAGCCGCCGGCGCGTGCGCGCTCGAGCATGTACTCGGGGGCGAGGCCGAACCTGCAGGCAGCCTCGACGGCAACACCAAGCTGGTCGGTCTCGTCGGCGTGGGTGACCGCAATGGCGTTGGCGCCGAGCGGCTTCAGCGCCTGCAGCAGCTGGGCGGCGGCGGCGGCGCCCAGCGTGGCGGGGAGCGCGACCACAACGCGCTCGGGCTTCAGTTCGCCGAGCAGGCGCGCGAGCTCGCGGATGCCGGTGCGGTCGGAGGGCGAGACGCTCGGCGTGTCGAGGACCGTCACGCCGTCGCCCCGCGCCCTGCGCAGTGCACGCAGCGCCCGCGGAGCGCGCGCCGGCGAGGGCTTCATGATGTATGGGCTGAGGATGATCTGCAGCTCGCCGCGTGCGGGCTCGCGCGTGATCGTCGCGAAGCTCGCGGGCAGCGAGCTGCTCTTGCGGTAGGCACCGAGCAGCGCCGCGCAGCACGTCGTCTTGCCGGCACCGCCCGCCCCGACAACCACGATCGCGGCGCCCTTGGAAGGCAGCGGCGGCGCGACGGGTATGCGCTGCGCAAGCGTCGCGCGCACCGCCTGCGCAAGGCCAGCGCGCGGCGCGAGCGCGAGCGCGTGGGCGCTGGCGGCATCGATCAGCTCGCGTGCCAGCTCCTCGCCGATCCCGGAGCGGCTGCAGGCTCCTCGCCACGCCCGCGCGCGCGCGGCCCTGCGAGCCGGGCGCGACCTCGCGCCGCTCGCTTACCGCCCATCGCGGCGCGAGCGCCCGCTGTTCGGCGGGCGCAAACGGCTCAGAGATCTCGCTCGAGCTCACCGCTTCACCGGCCTCCTGACGGAGATTGTCGAGGCCCTGCTGGCCAGGAATGCTGCGGCGCTCGGAGATCGACGGGCGCGGCGCGGGCTTCGCCCGGTCGGCTCGCGCGAGCGCTGCCAGATGCGCCGTCACATACGCGCTGCCCGCTCCCGGGCAGGCGCAGCTGGCTCGCGCATGCGAAACGGCCCCGGCGCGGCGAACGCTCCGGGATGGGCTGCGTCGGCGCATAGCCCAGCATCGGGCGCGGCGGCGGCGCGACCGGAGGCGACGCAGGGGCACATTGGAGCGGGCTCTGGCTTGAGCTGCTCGGGCGGCGCAGTGGCGAGGCGGCGGCGCAGCTGGCGCGGTGGGCGGCGGCGGCGCGGGGTGGTCCTCAAGGTCCGGCGCCCGCTCGGCCACGGGCGCGGCGGGTGGTGCGATTGGAGGCGAGGCGGCCGCTGGACGGCCGCGGATGCGGCTGGGGCGCCGCACGTCCGGCGAGAATTGCGCGTGCGCGTCGGTGGCGTCTTCGTCGTAGAGATCGACGCCGGGACCCCCTGGCATCGCCTCGATCTCGACGAACGCGCGCTGGAAGAACCCGAGCACGCCGCCCGTCAGGCCCTCGCGCCGGCGTACGATGATCGCCTCGGCGCCGAGCTCGCGCTGAATCTGCGGCACGAGCTCCTCGACGGAGCGTCCACGGTAGACGCGCGTCTGCGTCTCGCCGCCGTTGCCAAAACGGGCGCGCGCCTCGCGCCCGAGCGCTTCGAGCAGCTCGCCTGGCGTGCTCATTCATGCGTGGATCACTCCGATTGTTTCTACGTCGATCCCGGGTGCGATCTCGTTATAGGAGCACACGGCGAGGTGCGGCTGGGCCTGCGCGATCAGCCGGCGCAGGTGACGACGGATGCGCGCGGAGCACAGGACAACAGGTCCCCGCCCGCCCAGCGCGCCGCGCGCGGTGGCGTGCTCGACCTGGGCGCGCAGGGCGTTGACGATCG
The DNA here is from genome assembly GCA_963735615.1 of uncultured Solirubrobacteraceae bacterium. Lineage (GTDB taxonomy): Bacteria > Actinomycetota > Thermoleophilia > Solirubrobacterales > Solirubrobacteraceae > Palsa-744. The sequence goes on along the minus strand of CAVTLO010000002.1, from coordinate 116,074 downwards.
CCTGCGCGCGCGGCGGATCCATGGCGAGGAACTCCCCGTCGGTGGTTTGGGTGATCGAGGTGGAGACCTCCTGCTCGATTGCGGGGTCAAGGGTTATCGCTTGCAGTCGCAACTGCTCGTCCAGGTGGGGAGCCGTGATCGCCCGGCCCAGCGCCTGGCGAGCGTACTCCGATAGGAGGCTTGTGTCACGTGTTGTTCGCGCCTTGTCGCCGATTGCCTCCACGATCGTGCCGAGATCGCGGATCGGCACGCCCTCGCTGAGCAGCGATTGCAGCACGCGCTGGATCTCGCCGAGCGAGAGCGCGTCGGGTACAACCTCTTCGACGACGGCGGCGTTGGTCTCCTTGAGCTTGTCCAGCAGTGCGCGCACGTCCTGGCGCGTGAGCAGCTCGGCGGCGTGGCTGCGGATCGTCTCGGTCAAATGGGTGACGATCATCGACTCGGGGTCGACGACGGTGTAGCCGAGCGCCTCGGCTTCCGAGCGGGCGGACTCCTGGATCCATACCGCCTCCAACCCAAAGGCGGGCTCGCGGGTGGGGACGCCCTGCAGCTTGCCGCTAGCGTCGCCGGGGTCCATCGCGAGCAGGTGCCCGGGCATGACGCGCCCGCGTGCGACCTCCGAGCCGCGCACCTTGAAGACGTACTCGTGAGACTCCATGCCGAGCTCGTCGTGGATGCGCACGGGTGGGATCACAAGGCCGAGGTCACCGGCGATCTGCCGGCGGACCTGGCTGACGCGGCGCAGCAGCGAGCTTGGGGCACCGGAACCGGAACCGGAACCCGATGGGTGGGCGGGATTTGATTCCACAAGCGGCACCAGCCCAAAGCCGATGGCGAGCTCGAGCGCGTCGACGCCAACCTCGGACATCGGTTCATCGCCGGGCTTCGGCAGCGCCGCCTGGGCGGCGGCCTTGCGCGCGGCGTCCGCGTCGGCGTCCTCGGGCATGCCGTTGCGTACGGCCCACGCGATCGCGCCGAAGATCGCCGCGATCAGCAGGAACGGCAGCTTCGGCAGGCCTGGGATCAGCGCGAACAGGCCGATCGCGCCGGCGGCGACGAGCGGCGCCTTGCGCTGACCAAGGATCTGGTTGGCGATGTCCGAGCCGAGGTCGCGGTCGGAGGCGGCGCGGGTGACGATGATGCCGGTGGCGACGGAGATCAGCAGCGCGGGTATCTGCGCGGAGAGGCCGTCGCCGACGGTCAGCAGCGAGTACTGGTGGGTGGCTTCGGTGAAGCCAAGATGGCGCTGGAGCATGCCGACGACGATCCCGCCGATGAGGTTGATCGCGGTGATGATCACGGCGGCCATGGCGTCGCCTTTGACGAACTTGGAGGCGCCGTCCATGGCGCCGTAGAAGTCTGCCTCCTGGGCAATCTCGGCGCGACGGGCGCGCGCTTGGTCGTCGCTGATCAGGCCAGCGTTGAGGTCGGCGTCGATCGCCATCTGCTTGCCGGGCATCGCGTCGAGCGTGAAGCGCGCGCCAACCTCGGCGACGCGCCCGGCGCCGTTGGTGACGACGACGAACTGGATCACGACGAGGATCAGGAAGATGACGAGCCCGACGACGACGTTGCCGCCGACGACGAATTCGCCGAACGACTTGACGACGCTGCCGGCGTCGCCCGAAGTGAGGATCAGCCGCGTGACCGACACGTTGATCGCGAGGCGGAACATCGTGGTTAGCAGCAGCAGGCTGGGGAAGGCGGCGAAGTCGAGCGCCTTGCCGAGATACATGGTGGCGACGACGACCATCAGCGCGCCGGCGATGTTGAGCGTGATCAGCAGGCTCAGCAGCGCCGAGGGCAGCGGTACGACGAGCATCGTCACGACGAGCACGACGGAGACGGCGGCGAGCAGATCGGTGTGGCGCAGCAGCCTGCGCAGGCCGGGGGCGTTCACGATGCGAGCCTCCTACGAGCCCGGCCCGCCGCGGATTGCCCGCCCACCCCGCCCGGCCCGGCCGGCCGGCCGGTCATGCGCGCGCGGCCGGCGAGTCGGTAGACGAAGGCGAGCACGCGCGCGACGGCGGCGTACAGCTCCTCGGGAATGATCTGGCCGATCTCGACGGAGGAGTGCAGCGCGCGCGCGAGCGGCGGGTCGCTAATCACGGGCACGTCGTGCTCTTCGGCCACGCGCCTGATCTGCGCGGCGATCAAGTCCTTGCCCTTGGCGAGCACCTGGGGGGCGACGCGTGTGCCGTCGTAGGAGAGCGCGACGGCGTAGTGGGTGGGGTTGGTGACGACGACGTCGGCGTCGGGGACGGCGGCCATCATGCGCGCGCGCGCCGCCTGCATCGCGCGGCGGCGCAGCGCCGCCCTGACCTCGGCGGAGACGCCGTACTGGCGCTGCTCGTCCTTGACTTCCTGCTTGGTCATCATCAGCTGTTGCTCGTGGCGGTGGCGCTTCCAGGCGTAGTCGAGCACCCCGACGAGCACGTAGGCGAACGCGGCGTGCTGGGCGACGGCGAGCGCGCTGCGCCCAGCGAGGGCGCCGAGCGCACCCGGCGAGATGCCGACCTCGGCGGCGAGCCCGGTGAGCCCGGGCAGCAGCGCGAGCGCGGCGACGGCGCCGACGACGGCGACCTTGGCGATCGTCTTGAGCGCTTCGAAGGCGGCGTTCGGGCCGACCAGGTTCTTCAGCCCAGAGGCGGGGTTGATGCGGCGGAAGTCTGGTTTGAGCGCCTGCGGCGTGGGGCGGAAGCCGACCTGGGCGACGCCTGCGAGCACGCCTGCGGCGAGACAGGCGCCGGCGATTGGCGCGACGCCGAGCACGATCGCCGACAGCGCGGTGTGCATCAGGCTGTTGAGGCCGGCGCCGCTGGTGGCGTGGCCGGACTGCGCGATCTCAGCGAACATCGCGCGAAACGTCGATGCGCCAGCGGCGACGACCTGCGGGCCCATGAGGCTGAGCATCAGCAGCCCGGTGACGACGACGATCGAGCCGCCGAGGTCGGCGCTGCGCGCGACCTGCCCCTTCTCGCGCGCGCGTTTGCGGTGCTTGGGAGTGGCCTTCTCAGTGCGGTCGTCGCGGGCCATTGTCGATCAGGCCACGTGCAGCGCGCCGAGGGCGTCGCCGACGCTCACGGAGAGCTGGTTGGAGATCCAGTTGGCGGTGAACGGCAGCGACGCGCCGACGACGAGCAGCGCGACCGCAACCTTGGTGGGGAAGCCGACGGCGAACACGTTCAGCTGTGGGACCACGCGCGAGACGATCCCGAAGGCGACGTCGGTGATCAGCAGCGCGACGAGCACGGGCGCGGCGACCTCCAGCGCGGCGGCGAAGACCGTGCTGAACACCTGCTCGGCGCCGCCCACCAACGAGGAGAGCCGCGGCGCGCTGGTCAGCGGCACGAGCTGGAAGGTGCGGTAGAGGCCCTTCAGCGTCCAGCCGTCGCCGCCGATGACGAGGAAGATGAGCGTGCCGACGAGCGAGTAAAAGCGGGTGACGGCCGCCGACTGCTGGCTGTTCATGGGGTTGATCAGCTCGCCGTAGGAGAAGCCGGAGAGCACGTCGATCAGCGACCCGGCGGATTCGATGGCGGCCATCAGCACGGCGAGCGTGAAGGCGAAGCCGAGGCCGACGAGCATGCCCTCGATCACGAGCTCGAACAGCGCCAGCGGGTCGGTGGGGATGTGCTGGCCGTGCAGCGCGATCGGCGCCAGGCCGATCGAGATCCCGACGGCGATGATGCCGCGCACGTGCGGTGGGATGATCTGCGAGGAGAACAGCGGCGCGATCACGAACAGCGGGGTTACGCGCGCGAGCACGAGGATGAAGCCGGCGAGGTTGTTGCCCGCGAGTTCGCTAAGGAGCTTCGTCACGAGCCCACCATCGTCGGGATGGCGGTGTACAGGGCGGTCGTGTAGGCGACGAGCTGGCCGAGCATCCATGGCCCGAGCAGCACGATGACGACGGCGACGCCGGCGATCTTGGGGATCAGCGAGAGGCTCTGCTCCTGGATCTGGGTGACGGCCTGGAAGACGCTGATGACGAGGCCGATGACGAGCGCGACGAGCAGCAGCGGCCCGGCGATCTTCAAGGCGAGGCTCATGGCCTGGGAGGCGAGGTTGACGACTGTGTCTTGGTTCATTGTATTGCCATGGTTATACGGTGCGTGTTTTTGGAGTTATAAGTGGGGTCGCGTGCGTGCGGGATCGGGCGCTCGGCGGAGCGCTAGTGGAAGCTCTGGACGAGGGCCTTGATGACGAGGTCCCAGCCGTCGACGAGGACGAACAGGAGGATCTTGAACGGCAGCGAGATGAACGTGGGCGGCAGCATGATCATGCCCATGCTCATCAGCACGGAGGAGACGATCAGGTCGATGATCAGGAACGGCAGGAAGATCAAAAAGCCGATCTGAAACGCGGTCTTGAGCTCGGAGACGATGAACGCGGGGATCAGCACCTCTGTTGGCACTTCGGCGCGCGTGTGCGGCTCCTTGGCGTGCGCGAGGTTGACGAACAACGAAATGTCCTCCACGCGCGTCTGGCGGAACATGAATTCGCGCAGCGGCTGCTCGGCGCGCACGAGCGCGGTGGTGGTGCTGATCCTGTGCGCCTCGAGCGGTTCGACGGAGTCCTTCTTGATGGCGCCGACCACGGGAGCCATGACGAAGATCGTGAGGAACAGTGCGATCCCGACGAGCACCTGGTTGGGTGGCGCGGTGGTGGTGCCGACTGCGGTGCGGATGAAGCCGAGCACGATCAGGATGCGGCTGAAGCCGGTGACGGTGAAGAGGATCGCGGGCACGAGCGCGAGCCCGCCGACGAGCAGCAGGATCTGTACGGCGTTGCTGGAGTTGACGGGCAACCCTGTCCCTCCGGACAGCGCGGCGCCGATGGGCAATGTCGTGGCGAGGCTCATCGGCGCACCGTCAGTTCGCGCAGGCGCTCGATCAGCCCGGATGAAGGCGAAGGCATACGCATCGGGTCCGGGCGCTGGCCGCGGGCCGGACTGTGGACGGAGGAGTCGAAGGGCCCGTAGGACCCGCCGGGGAACGAGGACTCGCCCGCAGCGGGCAGCTCGCGCTGGCCAACCAGCCCGGCGTGAACGGCGACGCGGCCTGTGCCGGCGACGATCTGGCTGGCGGTGCTGAGCAGGCGCGAGCGCGGAGCGGACTGCTCGATGAGGGCTCCTGAGTCGCCCGGCAGCAGACCGGCGTCGCGCGCCTGCTCCTCGGTGTAGCGGTGGATCGGCGCGACACCGTGCTCGGTGCTGCCGAGCAGCACGTAGTCGTTACCAGCGCGCACGAGGTGCACGGAGCGGCCGGTGCCGAGCGTGAGCGCGGCGACGCTTGCGAGACCGGAGCTTGAGACGTCCGGATCGCGCCCGGCCTTGACCTGGCGCAGGATCCACGCGAGCCCCCAGATCACGGCGATAACGATCGCGAGGCCGACGATCGTGCGCACGATGCTGGCGCCGTTGCTGGCGCTGGTCGCGGACGACGTGCTGGCTGGAGCCTTGAGGTTCAGCGGCGTGTTTTCGCCGCCCGACGTGGAGGTAGGCGAGAACGCCGACGCGGGGCTCGCGAATGCGAGCACGCAGGCGCCGAACGCCGCGGTCGCCGTCGCGACCGCACGGGAAAGCGATATCCACTTAATCATCGAGGGACGACTCCGAGGAAGAGTCGCCCTCGTTATCGGCCCTGCCGGCGAGGTCTTGAGCTACTGCAGCAGCTCGGCGACCTGCACGCCCCAGGCGCCGTCGCCGGTGACGACAAGGCTGCCGTTGGCGAAGCACAGCCCGTTGGCGAACAGCTCGATGGGCGCGTCGGCGCGCTGGTCGAGCTCGACGACGGTGCCCTGCGCGAGCTCGAGCGCGTGCCCGAGCGGCAGATGCGTGCGGCCGAGCTCGGCCCACACGCGCACGAAGATGCTGCGCAGGATCACGCGGTCCTCGGGGGTCTCGCGCGTCTGCTCGAGGTGCGCGCGTGCCCGTTCGAGCTCTGAGCGGCCGAGCTTGGCGTACGTGTCGGCCCTGATCGGCGGCTCCCCGGTGGCGGCGAGCTTGACCGCGCGCCTGGAGCCACTGCGCCCGGGGTGCCCACGTCCGATGGAGATCCCCTCGGCGAACAGCAGCACGCCATCCTCGGCCTTATCTTCGAGCGCGAGTAGCGCGCCGGGCGTGAGCTCGAGCATCTGCTCGATCGGCATCTGCGCCGAGCCGACCTCCGCGCGCAGCAGCACCTGCGCGCCAGCGACGCCGCGGCGCAGCGCGTCGGCGCCGCGCGGGTCGGTACTGATCTGCTCGCTGCCGACGCCGCGGATGCGCTCGGTGATCGGCTCGATCGCGCCCCACGGGATCAGCAGCGCGAGCGTCGTGGCGAGACCGTCGATCTTGATCTCGAGCGTCACCGACAGCGTCGGTTCGCCGATCGGCGTGAGCACGCCGGCATCCCCCTCGGTGTCGACCTCGCCGCGCGTGAGCTCGGGGCCGCCGAGCTCGTCCCAAGCGACCGACAGCTGGTGCACAACCGCGTCGAGCATGCCGCGCGTGAGCACCCAGTCGATCTCGGTCAGATGGCGCTCGGCCGAAGCCTGGGAGGCCTCGCCGCCGAGCAGGCATTCGAGCGCCTGCAGGACCAGCGGGCGCTCGACGCTCATCAGCATCTGCCGGTCGATCGCCTCAGCGTGCACGGCAACGGCGATCGAGTCGGCGGGGAGCTGCGCCTTGGCGGCGGCCCACGTGTGCTGGCTGATGTCGGTGAGCGACAGCTCGATCTCGGCTTTCAGCTCGCCGACCATCCAGCCGAGGAGCCCCTCGCAGAAGAGGTCGAGTGAGCGAGCGATGCGGCGCCTGAGCTCGGTGGTGAACTTCGTCGGCTGGGAGAAGTCGAGCGTGCGTATCTGCTCGATGGCCTCGACCGAGGCCGCATCGGCGACCGCGTGCTCTGACTCCTGCGCCTCAGCGACGGCGCCCTGCGTGTCCTCTTCGCCGGCGCTCATGCGCGGCTCAGTCCTCCTGCGCAACCGCGGACTCGGCCGTCGCGGCCGTGACCGGCTCAGCACTGGCGGCGGAAGCGACGGGCTCGCTCGCGTCCTCAGCGCCAGCAGCGACGGCGGGGCGCTGGGGCAACTCGTCGTCGGGCTGATCGAGGATCTCGGTGATGCGTAGGCCGTACTGCTCGTCGATGACGACGACCTCGCCGCGGGCGATGGCGCTGCCGTTGACGAGCAGATCGGCGGTCTCGCCGGCGAGGCGCTCGAGCGTGACGACGGAGCCGACACGCAGGTCGAGGGTCTCGCCGACGGTCATGTGCGTGCGCCCGATCTCGACGCTCAGCTCCATGGGTATATCGCTGAGGCGACTCAGATCCACCTCGCCGCCGGGGCCGGCGCTGGCGCCGGCGTTCTGCTCGAACTGCTCGTACTCGATCGCCTCGGTCACACGCGCTCCTATTGGACGGTGAGGTCTGGGAACAGTACGGCCTGCACCTTGACGTCGGTCTGCTTGTTGATGTCGTCGAGGATCTGGTGCTTGACGGCGTTGCGCCCGCCGTTGGTGACGAGCGTTTCGCCGTTCTGGTTGGTGACGACGTTGGTGACGATTTCGCGGACGAGCGGTTCCTCGGGCAGCGTGCCGACGGCGTTTTCGCCGCTGGCGGCGGCGGCGGTGGCAGAGGCGCCGTCGCTCTGCCCGGGCGCGAGCTCGAGCCCGACGGTGATCCGCGCGTAGCGGCCGTCAGTGAGGTTGAGCAGGAAGGGCGCGGGCATCACGTAGATCGTGCCTTTGATCTTGTCCTTGTTGACGGGCTTGGGCCTGGTCATCTTGTAGCCCACTCCCAGTATGAGAATCGGCAGAGCCACGGCAAGCATTAGCTTTTTGTTCTTGAGCATGGTGTGCGTCCTTGTAGGTCCTTCTCGACTAGGGTTCGCTTTCGCTTGAGCCGCCGGCGCCGTAGATGCGTCTGAGGACGATCTCCACGCGCCGGTTATGCGCGCGTCCGACGGCGGTCGTGTTGGTGTCGACGGGGCGCTGTTCGGCGTTGCCCGACGCGGTTAGCCGGTTGGCGCCGACGCCGTGGCCGATGAGGAAGCGCACGACGGTGCTGGCGCGCGCGGTCGAGAGCTCCCAGTTGCTGGGGAACTGGGAGCTGTGGATGGGCACGTTGTCGGTGTTGCCTTCGACGGAGATGGGGTGGATCTGATCGACGTTGAGCAGCGCGGCGATCTCTTCGAGCAGACCGGTGGCGCGGCCTTCGAGCGACGCCTGGCCGGAGGCGAACAGCAGATCGTCGGTGAGCACCCTGATCACGAGGCCGCGCGCTTCGATCGAGGTCTGCACGCTCTTGGCGAAGCCGTGTGCGCGCGCGTAGGCTTCGAGCTCCTGCTTGATGTGCGTGAACTCGGCGGCTTCCTTCTGCGCGGCCGCCTGCTGGGCGGCGCTGGCGGCGGCGCTGGATGAGCTCGAGCTGCTGTGTGCGCTGCCGTTCTCCGCGCTACTGGCGCCCTGCGTGGCGACGGGCTCGATTGCCTGCAGTTCGACGCTCGATGGCACCTGCGCGGAGTTGTTGGTCGCTCCCTGGCGCGCGATCGCTTTGCCGCCGGGCAGGATGTTCCCGGAAAACGCCGCCTTCAGCGACTTCTGCAGCGTTTCGTACTTGGAGATGTTGACGGAGGAGATCGAGAACAGCACCATGAACAGCGCCATCAGCAGCGTGATCATGTCCGCGTAGGTCAGCAGCCACCGCTCGTTGCTGCCCTCCTCTGCCCCTCCGTGTCGGCGGCGGCCACCGTGCCCGCGCGCCATGATCAGGCCGCCCTGGCCTCGACGTCGATGCGCGCGACGTTGTCCTGGTCATCGTCGGGCCGCTCGGCGGGCGGCAGGTAGGACATCAGCTTTTCGGCGACCAGCCGCGGGTTATCGCCCGCCTGGATCGAGAGGATCCCCTCGAGCGTCATCGTGCGCAGCTCCATCTCTTCAGCGGAGATCGCTTTAAGCCTGTTGGCGATTGGCAGGAAGATCACGTTGGCGGAGCCGACGCCCATTAGCGTGGCGATGAACGCAGCAGATATCGACGGCCCGAGCGCAGCTGGCGCGGCGAGGTTCTGGAGCACGTGCACGAGCCCAAGCACGGTGCCGATGATGCCCATCGTCGGCGCGAAGCCACCGGCCTTCTCAAACGGCGCGGCGGAGGCCTCGTGGCGCGCGGCCATGCCGTCGACCTCGGCCTCGAGGATCGCATGCACCATCTCGGGGTCGGTGCCGTCAACGACCAGCTGCAGGGCGCTGCGGGTGAAGGGGTCCTCGATTTCGCCGAGCATCGCGTCGAGCGCGAGCAGCCCCTCACGCCTGGCCTTGTCGGCGAGCGACACCAGCTGATCGAGCGCTCCGCGCATGTCGGGCGGTTCGGCGGAGAACACGAGCTTGTACAGGCTCGGTACGCGCTTCATCGAGGGCATGCCGACGCTCGCCAGCGTCACGCCGGCGGTCCCGCCGATGATGATCATCAGCGCTGGGATGTTGATAAACGAGGCGGGACTCGTCCCGTCCATCATCGAGCTCAGCAGCAGGGAGCCGAACGCCAGCGCGATTCCGATCGCCGTTGCAGCCTTCATTGCTTGCATACATCGGCTGGCGGGAAAAATCCTTCAATCTTGGACAGCGGGCATGCACGAACGGTCGAATCGGCCTACGTCGGCTGCCCGTTTGGGACTGCGCGCGATCAGTCTTCGCCCGCGGTGGAACCCGTGGGGACTATGGGAGCGTCGTCGACTGCGGACGGGCGCGTTGGGGACTACGCGGGGTCGTCGTCGACCGCGGACAAGCGCGGGGGCTCACGCGGCGAGTCGCGTTGGATCGGTGTCGGCGGCGGCTGGGGGGATTGCGGCCCGCCCGGACCACCCGCCCTACCGCGACGCCTGAACGCCTCGGCTAGCACCTCCGCGCGCAGCTCGTGGACCGCGGCAGCGACCTCCGCGGGCGTCTCCGCGACCACGACCTTGGCGCCGGTCGCGAGCGTGATGACCGTGTCCGGCGTTGACTCGACCGTCACGATCATGTCCGGATTCAAATGAAAGGGCTCGTCGCTGTGGCCGAGCCTGTTGAGCGTGATCATTGCGTTCCCCCTCAAAGCACACATTAGCCGCAGGATGGGACGGCTCGCCGTCGCCAGCCGCCCCACCCCAGGCTCCTCGGAGTTGTCCTACTTCTCAGCACCGTCCTTTCATACGGAAATCGTTGTTGTTGACAGGGCCGCATGCGGCCCTGTCCGGGGCCGCACATGTGCGGCCCCCACGGAGGGCGCATGCGCCCTCCGACCGTCGGCGCATGCGCCGACGGCAAGACAAGACTTGGCAAGGTTCCGCCAAGATTCGCCGGCTTGGACGAGTGCCTACTGCACCATCGACACGAGCGTCCCGAGCATTTCGTCCGCGGTGGTGATCGTGCGCGAGTTGGCCTGGTAGCCGCGCTCGGCGGTGATCATGTTGGTCATCTCGGTGGCCATGTCGACGTTCGACATCTCGAGCTCGCCGCCGATCGTCGAGCCGAAACCCGGCGTGTCAGGCGTGCCGACGATTGGCGCGCCCGAGTTGGCGGTCCGCGCCCACAGCGAGCCGCCGAGGCGTTCGAGGCCAGTTTCGTTGGGGAACGTCGCCACCGATACGTAGCCCGCGGTCACCCGCTCGAGGTACGTTTTCGATTCTTTGTTCTCGTCGGTGTAGCTGACCGAGCCATCCTGGCCGATCGAGACGTTGCTGGAGCCAGGCGGGATCCTGATGTAGGAGTCTTCTTTGCCCGGCGCGTACGTGTCGCCCGTTTCGGATTCGGCCGTCACTTCGGCGTTGCGTCCGATCACGTATTCCCCCCCCTGCGTGGTGAGGAAGCCGGACGCGTCGGTCGTCAGGTCGCCTGCGCGCGTGTACGACACGTTCGCCGGCAGGCCCGCCGTCAGTTCTCCTTCTTTCGGCGCACCGGGGCCAACGCGCAAGAAGCCGTTGCCCTCGATCGCGATGTCGAGCGGGTTGTTGGTGGACTGGAACGAGCCCTCGGTCATTTCGTTGATCGTCGCGTCAACCTGCACGCCGAGCCCGATCTGCTCGGGGTTGGTGCCGCCATTGCTGCTCGTCGGGCCGGAGGCACCGTGGAGCACCTGCGTAAGCGAGTCCGCAAACGTGATGCTCGCGGCCTTGTAGCCGACCGTGTTGACGTTTGCGAGGTCGTTGGCGGTCTCGTTGAGCATCGCCTGGTTCGCATCGAGGCCGCTGATCGCGGCATACATTCCAGCCATCATCCTGACTGCCCTTCCTTTCGCGGCCTCCTCGATGAGGTCCGGCCGTAGTCGTCGTTCGCCGCTCGCGTCATGCGATTACGGCACTGTCGATGTTGGTGAACACGTTGTCCTTCATGTGCTCGGATCCCACGGCCGTGATGACCGTGCGGTTGCTGACGGACACCACGAAGGCGTTGCCGTCGACAAGTACAAGGGAGTCGCGCGAGCCCTTGCTCGCGGCGCGCTGCACCCCCTGCGAAAGGCGCCCGAGCGTGCTCGGGTCAAGCTCGATCCCCCGGCGCTGCACGCGCGCGAGCGCGTGCTTGGAGAACTGCAGCTGCTGGCCGGCGTGCGCGAGCGTGTCCGCGAACGACGGGCCCGCCGGCGGCGCGACCGCCCTACGCGCGGGGTCGCTCGCGCCACCCGCGCCCTTCGCGGGGCGGGCCGGCGCAGCCGGCTGTGCCGGCCCGACGCCGGGCGGCACCAACGCTGGGTTGTTCACGATCTGGCTCATTCGACTTCCGTGATCGCCGACAGCGCGATGCCGGGGACGCCTTCGACGGTCACGGTCGTGCCGGTGGCGGAGGACTGGACGCTCTGGACGATCCCCGTCGCGCCGACGCCCGAGGGGTTGCTGTAGGCGACCGCACGCCCGATCAGCCCGACGGCGCTCGAGAGCTCGTTGGCATTCGCGAGGTTGGTCGTCTGCTCGACCTGCGTCAGCTGCGCGAGCTCGTTGATGTATTCGTTGCTGTTGCCCGGTTCGAGCGGGTTCTGCGCCTGCAACTGCGCGACCATCAGTTTCAGGAAGTCGTTCTGGCCGAGGATGCTGTTCGGGTTTTCCCCCGTCGAGCCGCCCGGTGAGGAGCCGCCGGGGGTCGCCGCGGCGGGCGCGGCTGTGGCTGGGTTGGCGATCATGGTCGTTTGTCCTTTCGTGGGTTCACGCGAGCACATCGACGAGCTCGCCGCCCGCAATGCTCGCGCGCGGGGCGGCGCCATCGGCCTCGCCGACCGGCTCGGAGCCGTCGACTTCATGGGAGCTGCCCGGCGCGCGCGACGTGTTCGACGCGCCGGGTTCGCCGGCGAAGCGACCGTCCTGGTCGCCCGCCTGCGACTGGCCGAACGAGCTGATGTCGAGTCGCAGCAGCGACACGCCGAGCGAGCTCAGCGACTGGTGCAGCTCCGCGCGGCCCGCCGTCAGCGCCTGCGCCGCAGCTGGGGTTTCGGCGCTCACGCGCGCCAGCAGCCCCGCGCCCGTCTGGCTCAGACGAATGCTGATGTGGCCAAGGTCTTCCGGTTGCAGCGTAATCCGCGCCTGCGTCAGGCCCTGGCGCGCCGCGATCTCGACGCTCGCGCGGATCGCGTCGATCATGTCCTGCATCGCCACGCCCGTCGCCAGCGTCGGCGCCGCACCCGTCGCCGCAGTGCCAGCGCCCGCCTGCACGCCCGCCGCCGCACCCAACACTGGGTTCGCTTCCGAGCCCGTCGTCACGTAGCTGGTCTGCGCCAGCGCGCCCTGCAGGGCACCCGGCTGCGCCGTCGCCGCGCTCTCCAAGTCCGCCGCCACGCTCACGCCGCGCGCGTCATGTGCCGATGGCGCCGAACCGCGCGCGTCGGCGCCCGCGTCGTGCCCAGCGCCAGCCTGCGCGTTGCCCGCGCCAGGCGCCGAGCTCGACACGGAGAGGCCGCCTTCGCTGCGCGCGGCCGCCGCCGCTCCCGGTCGGCCCTGCGCAGCCTGGGCGGTTTGTGCGGCCTGTGCTGCGACAGCGGCCGGGCTGGACGCGGTGCTTACACCGGGCGCGCCAGTCGTTTCGGGCGTGGCGGGTGTTTCCCCCTGCGCCTGCGTCGCAGCGGACGGGCCTGCGGCGGAGGACGAGCCTGCGGCGCCTGGGGCCGTGGACGCGGCAGCGCTCAGCGGCGCCGACCGCGCGGTGCCCGCCATCGGCGTGCCCGCGGCGGACACGCTGGCCGCTGAGGAGCCAGCTCCAGCGACCCCCGCGCCGGCAGCCGCCAGCAGCGACGGAGCCGGCACACCGGGCTGCGCCGTGTCGGCGGGCGCAGTGCCGGATGCACCGACGCCGGCTCCCGCGGCCGCGGCCGTGCCTCCCGTGCCAGTGTCCTGGCCAGGCAAACCTGGGCTTCCGGGCCCCGACGCGACATACGAGGCCGCTGGGGCGGCCGACGAGGCTGACGCCGCCGTGTTCGCGGCTAGCGCTGCCGCGCCCGACGCGGTGGCCGCGGAGCCGCCCTGCGCGGCTGCGCTTGCAGCGGCCGTCGCTGCGCCCGCAGCGGTGATGCCGGTCGCGGCGGTGGCCGTGGCCGCGATGCCCGCTCCCGCGGTGCCCGCAGCTTGTGCGCCGCTCGCTGCCGCAGCGGATGAAGCACCGGCGCCGCTGCCGGCGACGGCCCTCGCTCCCGCCCCGGCTCCGGCCCCCGCTCCCGCCCCGGCTCCGGCTCCGGCCCCCCCTCCGGCTCCGGCTCCGGCTGTGATGGCGAATACCGCCGAGGCGCCGGTCCCGGCCGCGGAGCCGCTGGCACCCGAGGCGCCAGACTCACCGGCGGCGCTGGTCACAGCGGGCGATGACGCGTCAGCCTGCGTAGACGTCGCGCCCGTCGCCGCGGCACCGGCAGCGCCTACACCAGCACCGGGCTGCCCGCCGTCGGCGGGATTGCCCATGAGTTCGCGGCGGCGGTCGATCGACCTTTCCCGTTGGCTCGCTTCGGAGCCTGTCTGCCTTTGGCCTTCCGCAGGTGCGGTCCGGGCCCAGTGTTCGGCGAGCGCGCTATCAAAGGGCGGCGCGCCCGGTGGAGCAGACAGCCCCGGTGGAGCACCTGAGGTCGGCGGCGAGGAGGTCGGTGAGGGTGGCAGCAGCGCCGGGGCGAAGTTCATGCGAGTGCTCCAGTGACGGTCGTGGGGTGGGACTGACGGTAGGTTTCGGCGTAGCCGAGCACTTTGGAGACGTAGCTCTGGGTTTCGGCGTACGGCGGTGTTCCCCCGTACTGCTCGACGGCACCCGGCCCGGCGTTGTACGCAGCCAGCGCGTCTTCGGTGTTGCCGCCGAACTGGGTCATCAGCTGACCGAGATAGCGCGCGCCGCCTTCGATCGATTCCGCCGGGTTCAGCGGATCGGCAACGCCAAGCGAGGACGCGGTCCCGGGCATCAGCTGCGTCAAGCCGGACGCTCCGGCGCTGCTCGTCGCGCTCGGGTCGAAGCCCGACTCCTGCTGGATCAGCCCGTGCAACACCGCCGGGTCGAGGCCATTGCGCGACGCCGCCTGGTCGATCAACGATTCGTATTTCCCGCCCGATTCGCCGCTCGAGCCGGCGCCCAGGACGGCCGGCTGGTAGCCGGCCGTGGCAGAGCCGGCGGCGCTGGAGACGTCCGCAGTGGTGGCCGCCTGCAACGCAGAAGCGAAGTCGCCGGTCGAGCCCTGCGCGCCGGTGGGGCTGGCGAGCGTGCTCGCGGGTAGCTGCCCAGCGGCGACCTTGCCGGCCGCTTGGATCAGCGCCTGCAGCTGCGCTACGCGCAGTGCGACCGCGAGCTCGCCTGTGGCGATACCCGCCGGGACGCCGCCTAGCGCCTGCGCGCTCACGCGCGGCTCCTACGAAAGCGAGTCACCGCAATCTCGTCGAGCGTGTTGCGCTCGCGGCGAGCCTGCTCGCGGTCGTGTTCGCCGCGGTAGCGGTCCCTCAAGCGGTTGAGCATCTCGTGCTCACTTGCGGCCGTCGCGAGCTCCGCGTCGCGCTCGGCGACCTCCGCCTCGCGCTGTTCGAGCTCGCGGGCACGGATGCGACGCTGCGCCTCCACACGCTCGAGGAACGCCTGGCGGGCGAGTAGGTCCGTCGCGCTGACCGTCGTCGGCTCAGCGACCGCGGTGCGCTGTTCGGTACGCGCGTGCTCGACGTGAGCGTCCGCGGTGCGCAACTCGGCGACGCTGCTCGAGCGGCGCGACAGCGCGTCCGCCAGCTCGCGCTGTGCGAGCTTCTCCTTGCGCTCGCGCACTGCGCGCAAGCGCTCGAGGCGGAAGCGGAACGAGGGACCGGTCACGGCCTGGTTATCGGACGCCCTGTGTGGTTCTTGAGCGCGCAGCTCAGATGCTGAGCCCGAGCGCCGGAATCGCGGGCGCCGCGGACGAGTCGATCACGACCGGATCAGCACCCGCACCAGCACCCGCCCCTGCTTCGGCGCCGCCGACGGAGTCGGGGATGACCTCCTCCGCGTCGGGAATCTCGCCGCTGCGCTGCTCGAGCTCGCTCGCAAGCGAGGCGCCGAGCGCGAGCAGCGTGGCGTCGGTCCGCTCTGGATCGCTGCGTTCGCGCACGGGTTGACGTAGGAAGCGCTCGATCTGAGGGCGGTGCGAGAGCGCCGTGTCGAGCGCGGGGTCGCTACCCGGCTGGTAGGCGCCAATCGCCACGAGATCTTCCTTCTCGCGCAGCACGGCGAGCGCGGCGCGCAGTCGCTGCCCGGCCTGCTCGACCTCCGGCGAGACGATCTCGCCGATCAGGCGCGAGACGCTGTGCAGGACGTCGATCGCCGGGTAGTGCCCGGCGTGGGCGAGCGAGCGCGTGAGGACGATATGCCCGTCGAGGATCGAGCGCACGGCGTCGGCGATCGGCTCGTTCATGTCGTCGCCGTCGACCAGCACCGTGTATAGCGCGGTGATCGAGCCGCTGGTGCTGGTGCCTGCGCGCTCGAGCAGGCGCGGCAGCAGCGCGAACACGCTGGGGGTGTAGCCGCGCGTAGCGGGCGGCTCGCCGATCGCCAGGCCGACCTCGCGCTGAGCCATCGCAAAGCGCGTGACCGAGTCCATCATCAGCATCACATCGTGGCCCTGGTCGCGGAAGTACTCGGCGATCGTGGTCGCGGTGAACGCTGCCTTGATCCGCACAAGCGCGGGCTGGTCGGAGGTAGCGACGACGACGACCGAGCGCTCGAGCGCGTCGCCGAGGTCGCGCTCGATGAACTCGCGCACCTCGCGCCCGCGCTCGCCGACGAGCGCGATCACGTTGATCGAGGCGCTGGTGGAGCGGGCGATCATGCCCATCAGCGAGGACTTGCCGACACCAGAGCCGGCGAAGATGCCGAGCCGCTGGCCGCGTCCGCACGGCACGAGGCCGTCGAGCGCGCGCACGCCGAGGCCGACGCGCTCGCGGATACGCGGCCTGGAGAGGGCGCTCGGCGGCGCGGCGATCGTCGAACGCGCGAACACCTGGGTGTCGCCCTCCTGGCCGATGCTGTTTGGATCGGCGGCGGCGGATGTGGGCCGACCGTCCTCGGGGATTCCCAGCCCGTCGACGATGCGCCCCAGCAAGCTCTCGCCGACGCTGATCCGAAACGGCGCGCCGCTGGCGAGCACGCGCGTGCCGGGGCCGATGCCGTGCAGCTCGCCGAGCGGCATCAGCAGCGTGCGCCCTTCGCGGAAGCCGACGACCTCGGCGGAGACAGCGTCGCGGTTGCGGTCGGTGCCCACGAGGCACACCTCGCCGACCTCAGCCTGCAGGCCGGTGCGCCTCGATGATTAGCCCAATCAGGTTGGTGACAAAGCCGTGGCGCCTGGCGAGATCGGCCTCGCGGATGGCCTCGGCGGCTTGCGCGAGCAGCGCTCCGGGTGGGCGCGCGTCGCGCACGTCGGGCTCGCTCACGCCGCGCGCTCGCCGGTGCCGAGCGTCGCGGCGGCGACCTCTCGCGCGCGCTCGAGCTGCGTGTGCACGCTCGCGTCGACCTCGCCCTCGCCGGTGCGCACGATCGCGCTGCCGACCCCGATGCGCGCGTCGGATTGCAGGTCGCACAGCTCGACACCGCTGCCCTGCGCGGTCAGCTCGCCGACGGCCGCGCGCACGGCCTCGAGGTCGGCGGGGTTGACGAGCACGGTGATGCTGCGGCGGTCACTGATGCGGCGCAGCGCCCCCTGCACGACCTCGACAACCAGCTCGGGACGCGCCTGGAAGGCGCCGGCGAGGATCTTGGCAGCGAGCGTGAGCGCCAGCTCGATCGCGTCCGCCTCGACCGCGTCGGCCACCTGGGCGCGCAGCCCGTCGATGCCGTGGACGGCCGCGCCGAGCGCGGAGGCCGCGGCGGCGCTCTCGGCGGCGCCCTGCGCGTGCCCTTCGACGCGGCCCTGCTCGTAGCCTTCGATGCGCGCGAGCTCGCGGATGCGATCGGCCTCGGCGCTGGCCTGCGCGAGCAGCCGCGCGCCGGCGTCGCGCGCTGGCGGCTCGGAGGGCTCGAGCTGCTCGAAGTCATAGCTGACGACCGCGTCAGACAACCGCTTCGCTCTCCTCTTCCTCGGTGCCGGCAATCACGATCGCACCGGCCTCCTCGAGCCTGCGCACGACCGCCACGATGCGGCTCTGCGCGGCGTCGATGTCGCGCTTGCGCTGCGGCGGCTGGATCTCCATCTCTTCCTTGATCATCTCGGCGCCGCGCTCGGACATGTTCGTGAGCACGATCTCCTTGACGTTGTCCGGCGCGCCGCGCAGCGCCAGCACGAGATCCTTCTGGTCGGCCTCGCGCAGCACCTGCTGGACGGCCCGCTCCTCGAGCTTGACGATGTCCTCGAACACGAACAGCATGCCGCGCACCTCATCGGCGAGCTGCTGGTCGGCATCGGCGAGCTGCTCGAGTACGGCGCGCTCGGTCGTGCGGTCGGAGTGGTTGAGGATCTCGGCGAGCGTTTTCGTGCCACCAGCCGCGGAGTACTCGCGCTCGGCGACGGCGGTCAGCTTGTGGCGGATGACCTCCTCCACCTGCTGGACGACCTGCGCGCTGGTCTCGCCCATGCGCGCGATCCGCACGGCGATGTCGGGCTGCTGGCGCTCGGGCAGGCGCGCGAGCACTTGCGCGGCGAGCGTCGTCTGCAGGCTGGCGAGGATCAGCGCGACCGTCTGCGGCGACTCGCTGCGCAGCAACGCGGCGGTGCGCTCGGGCGGAACCCGTTGCAGAAAGTCGAACGGGGGGCGCTCCGTGCGAGCCGACAGGCGCCCGAGGACCTCGGCCGCGCGCTCGGGCCCGAGCGCGCGTTCGATCACGCCCCGGGCAAAATCCATGCCGCCGGCGACGCCCGCGTCCTGGCCGGCGAGCTGCGCGAGCTCGCTGAAGATCGAGTCGGTCGTCTCGGCCGCCACGGCGTTGAGGCTGGCCATCTCCATCGAGAGGCTCTCGATCTCCTCTTCGCCCAACCGTTGCAGCACGTTGGCCGCGCGCTCGGAGCCGAGCGCGGCCATCAGCACCGCCGCCTTGCGCGCGCCGGAAAGGCTGTCGATCGTGGCCGGCAGCCGCTCGCCGGGGGCACCCGCAAGCGCCGGGAGCGTCTCCGCGGGGGACTCGCCGGCCATCGGTGCCTAACCCTCCTGGATCCAGCTGCGCAGTTGCTGGGCGACGCGATCGGGGTTGCTGTCGACCATCTGCTCGACCTGCTTGCGGGCATTCTCGGCGCTCCTGGGCGCCTCGCCGCCGCCACCACCGTTCCCTGACGCGACCCCGGCCATCGCGGGCGCCGGCCTGATGGCGGTCTCGCGTTCGAGCTCAGAGAGGCGCATTGGCGCCTCGAGCTCGCGCAGCCACACCGGCTCGTCGATCGTCTCCCGTTCGCGCTTACGCAGCGTGCGCGTGGTGAAGAACAGAAAGATGATCGCGCCGAGACCGAGCAGCACGTACTTGGCGTCGGCCAGCGGGCTGGCCGCTGGCGCCGTCGTGCTCGTCTTGGCAAACGCGACCTGTCCAATCGAGATTGTGTCGCCGCGCTTGGTCTGGATGCCAGCGGCGTTGGTGATCGCTTCGCGGATCGCCGGCAGCGACGCGGCCGGCACGGATTTGTCGAGCAGCACCGAGACGTGCTGGCTTTCGACCGTGCCCGGCGCGATCGTTGAGTGCGTGACGGTCTTCGAGACGCCCAGCGAGGAGGTGGTGGTTTCGTGCTTGAAATTGGACTTGCCGCCGCTACCCGTCGCGGCGGCCGTCAGGTTCGCCGTGCCCGTGACACCGCCAGCTCCGGTGCCGCTACCGGTGAGCGTTTCGGTGCTCTTGCTCTGCTGCGTGGGCGTGCCGGTCTTGGCATATTCGAGTGCTTCCTTGGTCGTCTGGTTGACGTCCATGTTGGCGTAGACGAGCACCTGCGCCTTGCCCGTCCCGAGCGTCTGCGCGAGCATCGCGTCGAGGCTCGCCTCCATGCTCTGGTCGTAGCGCTGCTCGGCTTCCTGCACTTCCCCGCCCGAGCCGCCCGCGCCGGCTCCGCCGGCCGTCGGCCACAACAGCTGCCCCGACGCACCGGTGATCGTGACCTTGTCCAGCTCCAGGCCGGGTACGCTCGATGCGACCAGCTGCGCGATCCCGCGCACGGAGGCCTGGTCGAGGGCGCTCGTTCCCGACAGCAGCACCGCGGCGGAGGACGCGTTCTGGTTTTCGCCGAAGATCTGGTTCTGGGAGCTCGGCAGCACCAGCGTGACCTGCGCGCCGGAGACGCCCTGCACGCTGTCGATTGTTTCGTCGAGCTGTCCCTGCAGGGCGCGCTGGTAGGTGACCTGCTGTTGGAAGTTGCTTTCGCCCAGGTTCTGGTGTTCGAACAGCTGCGTGAATCCTGGCTGGGTGTTGCCGAGCAGGTTCGCGCCGGCGAGCGCGACGCGCGCCTTGGATGCCTGGTTGGACGGGACGCCGATCGCCGTGCCGTTGTTCTGCAGTTCGTAGCTGATGCCCTGAGCGCTGAGCGTGCTCGTCATCTTGTCCGTCTGAGAGGGCGCCACGCCGCTGACGAGCGTCGTATAGCTCGGCGCGGAGACCATGTGCAGGAACAGGTAGACGAACAGGATCGCGCCGACGGCGGTGCCGCCGGCGATCAGCCACCCGCGTGTGGTGAGCCTGGACGCGAGCTGGGCTACGGGGGGCATCGATCAGACCTGTGTTTGGAAGATGTTCTGGGCGGCTTCGGTTGCCTTCGTGCGAATCTGCGAGGCCAGTTCCATCGCCAGTTGCGCGTCCTCGACCGTCACCACCGCGCTCTCGGGATCGCTGGCCGTCCCGGCGGCGAGCGCCTGCGAGGCGCTGGAGGCGCTGTCCTGCGTCTTCTCCAGCGAGGAGATCGCTTCGGTCAGCTCGCCGCCGAAGCCCGACGCTTCGCCGCCCGCGGCGACGCCGCCGGCGCCCGACTGGCCGCCTTGCGCGACTCCTTCCGCGCCGCTGACAGAAAGCTGGACGCCCAGTCCGCCGACCGGCGGGATGATCATTTCAGGACACCGAGCATCGCGGTGAACATCGACTTAGAGGTCTGCATCGCGGTCACGTCTGACTGGTAGGACTGCGACTCGGAGATCAGGTCGGTCATTTCCGTGACCGTGCTGACGTTCGGCAGCTTGACGTAGCCCTTGGCGTTGGCTTCCGGGTTGCCCGGGTCGTACACCTGCTGGTCGGGCGTGGCGTCGGCGACGATGCCCGTCACCTGCACGCCGCCCGGCGCCGAGGCGGTGCTCGCCTGCGCCAGCGCACCCGTGAGCGCGCCGCCGAAGTCGCTGGTCCCGACCTGCGCGAGCTCGACCTCCTGGCGCTGGTATGGCTGGCCGTTCGCGGCTTTGGTGGTGTCGGCGTTGGCGAGGTTCTCGGCGGTGACGTCCATGCGGATGCGCTCGGCCGCGAGGCCGCTGCCGGCGATGCCGATCGCGTCGAACATGCCCATCAGGCGGCCGCCCCCATCGCCGAGCGCATGATGTTCTCGCGCGCGCTCACGACCTGCGTCAGCGCCTGGTAGTCGAGGCCGTTTTCGGCGAGCTTCGCGGATTCCTGATCGACGCTCACGCCCGTGCCGTTTGGTCCCGCTTCCTCGGGCTGCGTGATCGTCGCGAACTGGACTTCGTCCGGAGCTTGCCCACCGTTCATCGCGCCCTGCAGCGCCGCCTCGAAGTTGACTTCCTGCGGCTGATAGCCGGGCGTGTCAGCGTTGGCGATGTTGTTCGTCAGCGCCGTCTCACGCTGCCAGGAGCCACGCATCGCAGCCTCCAGCAGCTGTTGGGTGGAATCGACGAGAGCCATTTGGAGTGCCCGTTCTCCTGTCCTGTTCCGCCCTCCCTGGGCTGAACCCGACGCTCTCCCTGAGGTCGCTGACTTCGTGGCCATCGAGGGGCCGCCCTCTTGATCGGCCGCTGCGCGGCGATCTTTAGGCGACTGCTTCCGTGCCAGTGCGTGTCCGGGAGCACTTGGCATTACTAAGTGTATACTGAGGAAACTATGCGTATAGGGCAAACCTTCTAGAGACACGGGCGCTCGTGCGCTTGCTTGTGTCCGGTCTCTCCCTTCGGGCCGCCCGCTTGATGCTGGCCGCTACTTTGCTCGGGTGTGTATGCGCAGGGCTCGCGGGGATGGCGTGGGCCGGGGACGCGCTGATCGTGGAAGAGGCGTTCACTCCGGACAGGCTGGGCGCCGCTACCAACCTGTCGATCACGGCGAGCTTCGCGTCGAGCGCAGCTGTGCCGCCGTCGCCGATCACGAGCATGACGCTGTATGGACCGCCCGGACTCGGCATCCAGGCGCGTGGCGCTGGGACGTGCACGGAGACAGTGCTCGAACAGCGAGGTCCTGTGGGTTGTCCAGCAGACTCGCGGATAGGCTTCGGTGGCGGCGTCGCAGAGCTCGCGCTTCCCGACCAGCTCGTACGTGAGCCGTTCACCCTCGACTTCTTCTTCGCACCCTCCGAACACGGGCGCCTGAGGTTGCTGGTGTACGCGCAGGGCGTCTCGCCGGCGGCCGCGACGCTCGTCGTCGTTGCGAAGGAGATCCCCGCGCCCAAGCCATACGGGCTGGGCTTCAGCGCGCAGGTTCCACAGGTCTCGACGATACCCGGCGCCGCATACGTCTCGATCGAAAGCGCGTTCGCGACACTCGGCGCGAGCGACGTCGCGTATTTCAAGACCATCCGCGGCCGGCGCACGCTCGTGCACATCAAGGGATTGATCGTCCCCAGGATGTGTCCCGTAGGCGGCTTTCCGACGCGCGGCACGGTCGAGTTTGACGACGGCGCCACGTTCACCGTCAACCCAACGATTCCGTGCCCGCGCGACTAACCCCTCGCGCGTACCTAACCCCGCGCGCGTGCCTGGCCGCTCGCGTGCGACTGGGCGCAGCGCTGCTGCTCGCGCCGGCGAGCGTAGCGCTCGCGTGTGCCACACCGGCGCGCTCGGCGCCGACGAGCGGCTCGCAGGACACGGCCACGATCGCGGCGTCGTTTCACCCCGACAGGCTGGGCGCGCTGGGCGCGCTCACCGTCACGATCGACCTCGCCGCGGACGCGGTGGGCGATGCAGCGCCGCTGAGTCGCCTGGCTCTGCGCCTGCCCGCCGGGCTGGGTGTCGAAATCCCCCACCTGCGCAGCTGCGAGCCCGACCGCCTGCAACTCCTGGGCGCACGCGGCTGTCCGGCGCAATCGCAGCTTGGCGTCGGGCGTGCGCTCGTCCAGGCACAGCTTGGGTCCCAGCTGCTCGGCGAGAACATCTCGCTGTGGGTGTTTCTCGGCCCGCTGCGGAACCTGCAGCCGACGTTTGAGATGCTCGCGGAGGGCTATACGCCGTTTGACGAGCGGGTGGTGTTGAGCGGCACGGTGCTCCCCGACAAGCCGCCCTTCGGCGAAGACCTCGTGCTGTCCGCTCCGGCGATCTCAACGCTGCCGCTCGAGCCCGACGCGTCGATCGCGTGGATGTCCCTGACGATCGGCTCCAGCCGGCGCTCAGCGCACGAATCGAACACGACCATAGAGCCGGCGCGCTGCCCCCCTGGCGGCTTTCCGTTCGCAGCCGAGCTCACGTACGCAGACGAATCAGCGCAGGACGTCTCCACAGCCACTCCCTGCCCATGACGAGCGACCAGAAAGCAGGTCTAGACAGATGCGACATGACAGTAGGCGAATTCACGGTCTC
Organism: uncultured Solirubrobacteraceae bacterium; assembly: GCA_963735615.1. GTDB lineage: Bacteria > Actinomycetota > Thermoleophilia > Solirubrobacterales > Solirubrobacteraceae > Palsa-744. The sequence continues at coordinate 92,965 of CAVTLO010000002.1, read as the reverse complement.
ATACGCTTGGTCTCCGTCGCAGCGGGCGTCTCGCTCGCTGCGAGCTGGGCTTCCGGGGCGCTTGCTCTCGGCGGCTCGCCGGCTCGCGCCGCGGTTGCGCGCGGCGCGAGGGTGCTGTCCCTGAACGAGAGCGGCAACCTGCACCTGACGAGCAAGAGTGGTTTCACGCTCAATGAGCAGGGTCTCGCGTCGGGCACGGTGAAGGGCAGGATCTACGTTCGTCTGAGCATCGTCTCGAGCAGCCGCGTCACCGCCGAAATGAGTATCTACCCGAGCGGCGGCTCGATTACGGCTGATGGCAGCGCGAGCTATCACAAGGAACAAACGAACGCGCGCTTCTCCGGCTCCATGTCGATCGAGCGCGGCACCGGCAGCTACGCGCACGCGCGTGGGTCGGGTCTGGCTTTCAGCGGCACGATTCAGCGCGCAAACGACGCGGTTACCGTGCACGTGGCGGGCAAGGCCGTTGACTGAGCCGCAGCACGAGGCGTACGAGCGCGAGGACCTCATGCTCGAGCTGCATGACCTGGTTAAGCACTACCCGAGCCTCGTCGGAGAGTCGGTGCGTGCCGTCGACGGCGTCTCGCTAACCGTGCAGGCCGGCGAGACAGTCGCGCTGTACGGGCCGAGCGGGTCGGGCAAGACAACGCTGCTGTCGATGATCGCCACACTGCTTGCCCCGACATCGGGGACGGTACTGATCGGCGGGCGGGACACCTCCTCGCTGTCAGAGCGCGAGGCGTCCCGATTCAGGCTCACAGAGCTCGGCTTCATCCGCCAGAACTTTGACCTACTTCCGGGCGTCAGCGCGATTGACAACGCGATCCTCAAGCTCTTGAGCGCCATGCGCTGGCGCCAAGCACGACACGAGATCGAGCCTTTGCTCATTCGTCTGGGGCTGGGCGAGCGCCTGCACCACAACTCGGAGACGCTCTCGATGGGTGAGCGCCAACGCGTGATGATCGCGCGCGCCCTATCCACCAACCCACGCCTGTTGCTCGCCGATGAGCCAACCGGAAGCCTCGACACCCAGCGAGGTCGCGAAGTGCTCGAACTGCTCCGCGAACTGTGTCGTGAGTGGGGCGTGGCGGTCGTGCTCGTCAGCCACGACCCGATGGCGGCCCGCTATGCCGACCGCGTGCTGGCGTTGCGCGATGGGCGGCTCGGCGACTACCACGCGGACCCCGGCGCAAGTTGGCCGGAGCGCGGCCCCGTCGCGGCTTCGCGGCTGTGAAGCCGTCGAACGTCCTGCGGCTCTACTGGGTGCGGCTGAACGCACGAGCCGCGCAGGAGTCGCTTGCGATCGCCGGCATAGCAGCGGGCGTGGCGCTGTTGTTCGCCTCGCAGGTCTCCAGCACAAGCCTCCAGGGCTCCATCGGCGAGCTCGAGCACGGGCTCGCAGGCAACGCCACGCTACAGCTCGTCGCGCGCGATCCGCACGGCATCGCGCAGGACATGGTGGGACGCGTACGACGGCTGGCGGGCGTGCGCTTCGCCGCTCCGCTGCTCGAAGCCGAGGCGCTGGCGAGCGGGCCGGCGGGTAGCGAGTCGGTCGAGCTCGTCGGCGCCGATCAGAGTCTGTCGGCGCTGGGAGGCAGGTTCGTGCCCCGCGGCGAACTCACCCCGTTCGGCGGAATCGGCGCGGTCGTCATGGCGGCGCCGCTATCGCGCGCGCTGGGAGTCGTTCGATTCGGCCAGGAGGTCACGCTGCGGATCGCCGGCCACACCGCCGAGGCTCCGCTCTATGCCGAGCTGGGGGAACGGCAGATTGGCCAGCTAGCGCGCAGTCCCGTCGTGATCGCGCCGCTCTCATACGCGCAGGAAATGGCGGGGCTGCAGGGACGCTTGAGTCGTGTCCTGATCGAGGCGACGCCAGGCGCTCGGGCGCGCGTGCGGGCGGAGCTCATCGCGCTCGCAGCGGGCCGCGCGGACGTCGAGCCGATCGACTACGAAGCAACCCTGTTTGCCAACGCGGTGAGCGCGAGCAGCCAGTCGAGCGCGCTGTTCTCCGCCGTCAGCGCCCTCGTCGGATTTCTGTTCGCGTTCAACGCGATGCTGCTCACAGTGCCTGCCCGGCGCCGATTGATCGTCGATCTGCGCCGCGACGGCTACCCCCCGCGGACGGTGATCGCGGTGCTCTGCATAGACGCGCTCGTGCTCGGTGCGGTCGCGTCCGCGCTCGGGCTTGCGCTCGGATACGTGCTCTACACGCAGGTGCTGCGCGCGGACTCTGCCTTCTTCTCGCTTGCGTTCACAGTCGGGGCCCAGCAATCGGTCAGCTTCGCGGACGTGGCGATCGCCGCGGGTGGTGGCATGCTCGCCGCGCTCGGGGCGGTGCTCAGCCCACTGCGCGCGGTGCTCTCGCGCGACCCGCTGGCCGCCGCCAGAGAACGCGGGTCCTCGCGCGCCAGATGGGCCGGCACGCGAACAACGCTTGCCGGGCTCGCCTACCTCGCGGCGGCCAGCGCCCTTTTGACGATCGAGCCTGACGCGGCGATCCCCGGCATGGTGCTCGTGATCGCGGCGCTGCTCTGCGTACTGCCGCTCGCGCTGCGTGTGACGCTCGCGCTGGCCGGATGGTTCGCCGCTCTGCTCGCCAGCCCAGTGGGGCACATCGCTCGGATGGAGCTGAGCGCCGGGCGCGCGCGAGCGGCGGCGATCGCCGCGACCGGCGCCGTGGCCGTCTTCGGCAGCGTCGCGATCGGGGGGGCCCACCGCGATCTGCTCGCGGGTCTCCAAAGCGCCGCGCGCGAAACGACCGCAGCCGCGCAGGTGTGGGTGGCACCGGCCGGCTCCTACAACCTGTTGCTGACCACGCCGTTCGCCCCGCTTGCGCAGGCCCGCCTGCGGCGCGTTCCAGGGGTACGGGAGGTCGAGCTCTATCGCGGCGGGCTGCTCGACTACGGGCGCCGACGCGTGCTCGTCATCGCCCCGCCGCTCGCGGCGCGGTCGCTGCTACCCGCGGGGCAACTGCTCGGCGGTGACGCGCACAGGGCGGAAGCGCTGGTGCGCGGCGGCGGCTGGATCGCCGTGTCGCGGGTGATCGCCGAAGAACACGATCTGCGCGTCGGGCAGTTCGTCACGCTGCCGACCCCCGACCCGACGAGCATGCGCGTTGCGGCTCTTTCCACCAACATCGGCTGGGAGCCGGGCACGATCGTGATGAGCTCGCCCAGCTACGCGCGGGCATGGGGTAGCACAGACGCAAGCGCATACGCGATCCAGCTCGCCCCCGGCGTAGCGCCCGGCCGCGGCGCGCGTGAAATAGCGCGCGCATTGGGGCCGAGCCCTGGCAGCGCGCTAGCCGTGCAGACCGCCGGGCAACGCGCCGGCGCACTCCAGGCGCTCGATACGCGCGCGCTTACCCGCCTCACACAGATCGCCATCCTGATCAAGATCTTCGCCGTCCTTGCCATGGCCGCGGCGATCGGCGCGATGGTGTGGCAGCGGCGAGCACGCCTGGCCAAGCTCAAGCTCGAGGGTCTCGCGCGCGCGCAGCTGTGGCGCACGATTCTGGTCGAGAGCCTGCTCTTGCTCGGCGCCGGGTGCATCACGGGCGCCCTGTTCGGCCTCTACGGTCAGCACCTCGCCGACCGCGCGCTCGCCCAGACGATGAACTTCCCCGTCGCTAATTCGCTTAGTCCACTGCCCGCGCTTGCGAGTCTCGGTCTGGTCGTAGCCGCCGCGCTCGCGGTGCTCGCCCTGCCTGGGTATCTGGCGACGGGCGTGCCGGCGAGCGTCGCACTACAGGAGTGAGCGGTCAGCCGAGTTCGTATTCGGGCTTGGCCGTCGCGGTCTGATGGTCGAAGAACGCGTGGTCGAGCTTGCCGAACGGGGTAATCGGAGCGGCGCCGTCGAAGAACTCGGCCGCCATCGATCCCCAATAGTTGCTGGCGTGTAGCTCGGCGATCAAAGAGGCCACGCTCATCTCGATCCGACCCATCGTCGTGTACTCCGGTGACACGGAGAAGTAGCGAAGGGCGTTGGCCGAAGGGCCGGTCGGCAAGTACTTGTGCTCGATCCACCTGGCGGCACATTCAGGCGTGACAGTGAACGGCTGCTCCGCCCAAAACAGCTCCCAGGACCCGTGCCAGAACTCATAGACTTCCTCGGGAGTCACGGGGTCCGTGGATCGGCAGAACCCTCCCTCCACGCACGCATGCCAGGTCCCCAGCATGTCGCCGCGTATGCACGCGCGGGCGACCGCGTCGACCGCCTCGACCTGCTCGCGCCCGAAGCGCTTGACGCAGCCGAAGTCCAGGAAGGTCACACTGCCGTCGTCGTGAAACAGGTAATTGCCGGGGTGCGGGTCGGCGTTGAACAGACAGAAGCGGAGGTTGGTGGCATAGATGAAGCGGAAGATCGCCTCCGCCCAGCTGTTGCGCAGCTCCTGCTCGCAGGTGAGCGCTTCACTCCATGACCTGCCTTGCGCGAGCTCCTGGGTCAAGACTCGGCCGGTGCACAGCTCCCCGACCACCTCCGGGATGTGGATGAACGGGTGCCCGCGATAGATGTCGGCGAAATCGGCCTGGTTGGCTGCCTCGAGCCTGTAGTTGAGCTCCTCGGTGACGCGCATGCCTATCTCTCGCGCCGCGCCGCGAAGATCGAAGCTAGCCTTCCTCGGAGACAGGCCGGACATCAATCCGAAGAACGTGACCAGCAACTCGTGGTTCTTCAGGTCGGCCTCGATCGCCTCCGCCACGCCGGGGTACTGGATCTTCACCGCCACGTCCCGACCGTCATGCAGCTTGGCGGCGTGGACCTGGCCGATCGATGCCGCCGCGAGCGGCTTCCACTCGAACTGCGAAAATGCGCTCTCGGCCGGCTGGCCGAGCTCACGCTCGAGCACTGTGCGTGCGAGCTTGGGCGCCATCGGCGGTGCGTCGTTTCGCAGTCGCGCCAACGCCGCCCGGTAGATCGGCTGGAACTCCAGAGGCACCGCGGGGGCGACTGAGACGAACGAGAGCACCTGCCCGGCCTTCATCAACGCGCCCTTGGAGTTACCGAGCAGCTCCGCGTAGCGCTCTGCGGTGCGCATGTGGAACTCCTCGCTGTCGGCACCCGTCAGCTTGCTCCGCAGCCCCACCACGACCGCCTCGCTTGCGGTGCGAGCGCTCAGTGCCGCCAGCGGAGCGGTGCGCCGCAAACGGCCCCGGGCGCCACCGTTACGTTTCGCCGATGCTCCATCTGCGTCTTTGGGGGGCCCGACAAAGGACACCTATATCTCCTTCTGTTACTGACTTCAGCTAAGTGTATCCTTAGGCGCAGAATCGATGTCACGCACGACCCCGACACGCGAGCGCATCCTCGACGAAGCGATGCGGCTGTTCAGCGAGCACGGCTATGCCGCCACCAGCATCGCCAAGATCGAGGCAGCGGCGGGGCTCACCCCTGGGGCGGGTGGGCTTTACCACCACTTCGCGAGCAAGGAAGCGGTCCTAGGTGCTGGGATCGAGCGTCAGCTCGCCAGGCTCGGGGCGCTCCGTGAGATCCGAAACGTGCTCGGGCCGTTGGGAGACCTCAAAGCCGAACTGACTCTGACGGCTCGCTACGTGCTCGCCGAGCTTGACAGCGAGTCTGAGCTGTTGAGTATCCTCGCCTCCGATGCGCGCAACCGTCCGCAGTTGTTGAAGACCGCGGTCGAGCAGCTCGTGAGCTCCATGTTCACGGGCTTTGCCGCTTGGATCAGCGAACGCGCTGAGCGCCAGATCCCTGACGAGGAGGCCACCGCGATAGCCGCCTTCGGACTGGGGTCGCTGCTCTCCTCCCGCCTGCTACGCGACGTCCTCGGCATCCCCGCCCAGGTCGATGACCAAACCCTGGTCGACACCTGGGTGCAGATGCTGGCCACAGCTCTGGCCGATCCCGCGCGCGCCTGATACGCGGGAGGGCTCCCGGGCATGACGCTCGCGCGAGGTGGTGGTCGATGGGCGGTAGCCCACACGTCCAGCCGCTCTGCTGGACGCTCACGCGCGGATCGAGCGTGACCGACACGGCAGGCGAGAGATTGCCACCGGGTAATCGGCAGCGACCAGCGAATGTCAAGCGCACCCACCAAAGACCACCACGCCCGCACCGCACGCGACCGCATTCGCGCCGCGTGGGTCTGCTCCGCAAGGATCTGCGGCATCCTGCTGGGCGCCGCCGTGCTCGCGCTTGCAGCGAGCCCGGTGGCTTCCGCGTCGCTCTCGCGCTCTGCCTTCCGCGCGGCCAACCTCTGCTCCGCCCCACCCCCGGGCTCGGCGGGCTGCCTGGGAATCAGGCTCGTGTCCGTGTCGCTGACGAAAGCGGACCTCAAGGAAAACGCGGTCAGGCAGGCTGCGGAAACGGCTCACGGCGCGAAGCCGGCAGTGACGAACAAGACGCCGAACCCCGAAGGCCTGACTCCTGCTCTGTTGCACGCCGCGTACTCGCTGCCGACAGCGACGTTCCCCTCCTCGACGCAGACGATTGCGGTCGTCGACGCGTTCAACGACCCCACAGCGGAAGCGGACCTGGCCGTCTATGACAAGCAGTACGGCCTGCCGGAATGCACGACCGGCAACGGGTGCTTCCGTAAGCTCAACCAGGAAGGCCACACGAGCCCGCTGCCGGCCACGGAAGGCGGCTGGGCGACGGAGATATCGCTCGACGTGCAGATGGCTCACGCGGTCTGCCAGGGCTGTCACGTGATGCTCGTGGAGGCCAACAACACGTCCTTTACCGCCCTCGGCGCGGCGGTCGACGCGGCGGTCAGCGCCGGCGCGACAGTGGTGAGCAACTCCTACGGCGGCGCGGAGAACTCCTCATACTCGATGTACAACGCCCCCTACGACCACCCCGGCGTGGTGATCACGGCCTCCGCCGGCGACTGCGGCTACTTCAACGAGCGCTGCGAAGGCGACGTCGAAGCCGCCAACTTCCCCGCGAGCTCCCCGGACGTGGTCGCCGTCGGCGGAACCACCCTCACGCACAGCGGCGAATCCTGGAGCAGCACGGTGTGGGAAGGCGGCGGCAGCGGCTGCAGCGTGGCCTTCACCGCACCTATGTGGCAGAGCGAGGTCGAGAACTTCTCCGCAACGGCGTGCGACGGCGGGCGCTCGGTCGCGGACGTCGCCGCCGTGGCCAACCCCTACACGGGCGTCAACATCTACGACAGCACGCCCAATCCCGCGGGCTACCCGACCGGCTGGGGCGTGTGGGGAGGGACCTCGCTTGCCTCACCGGTGATCGCCGCCGAGTTCGCCTTGGCGGGCGGTGCGCACGGCGTCGAATTCCCCGCATCGACGCTCTACTCCTACATCGGCGACAGCCACGCCATGTACGACGTTGTCTCGGGACACAACGGCACCTGTACCGGCGCCAGCTCCTGTCAGGCGACCACCGGCTACGACGGCCCGACCGGTGTCGGCAGCCCGATCGGGCTGAGCGCGTTCGCGACGGCTGCGAGCCCTTCGATCGACGCCGCGCCGAGCATCTCGGGCACCGCCGAGCAGGGCCAAATGCTGACGGCGACCCACGGCGAATGGAGCAACAGCCCGAGCTCCTATAAAGACCAGTGGACGCTATGCAACTCCACGGGCTCCGGCTGCACGGCGATCGCCGGCGCGACCGGGTCGACCTACACGCTGCCGTCGACCGCGGTCGGCAAGACGATCCGCGTCCAGGAGATCGCCAGCAACGCCTCGGGCAGTAGCTCCCCGGCCGTCTCGGCGCAGACGGCGACCGTCATCTCCAACGCGCCCGCGATCACCGGCTTCACGCCGAGTACCGGGATCACGGGCAGCTCGGTGACGATCACTGGCACGGCATTCACAGGCGCGACCGCGGTGAAGTTCGACGGGCTCGCGGCGAGCTTCACGGTGCACTCCTCAACGCAGATCGAAGCGACGGTGCCCAACGGCGCGCTCGCCGGCACGATCGCGATCACGACACCCGTGAAGACGGGGACAAGCAGCGCCAAGTTCACGCCGACGTTGTCGGTGTCGTCGTTCACGCCCGCGAAAGCTGCGGCCGCAAAGACCGTGACGATCTCGGGCGTCGGCTTCACCACCGGCTCGAAGGTCAGCTTCGGCGAAGTCGAAGCCGCCAGCGTGGCCTACGTGTCGAGCACGAAACTAAAGGCGACTGTACCTAGCGAAGGCGCCAGCGGCGCGATCAGCGTGACGAACACGGCGGCGCCCGTCGGCAAGGCCACGAGCGCGAAGAGCTTCACCGAGTCCTGAGCAAGCAGGTCTTAAGCGCTGCGATCCAGCCGCGGACGGCGGGGCAGCTGGCCGGCGTAGCCGTCTGATGCGCGCCTTGCGCGTGTCGCGCCCGAGACCTCCGATAGCAGCGCCTCGCGCAGGCGCACCAGCTCGATGTGCGTGCGCTGGTGAATCAGCTGCGCACGTTCGAGCAGCTCGCCCGCAGCCGCGGGGGGCCGCGCGGGCAGATCCGCGATCAGCTCCTCCCAGTGCGCGCCCAGCGCTGCGAGCGGCTCGATTTCGCCTCTACCCGCGAGCTCCAGTTCGAGCTCGGCGTGTTCCAAGATCGCCTCGTAGGGAGCCGCGTCGGCCTGATGCCCGTCACCGCCGCCGGTGGGACTCACCCATACTCCACGCCGGAGGCGACCTGCGCCGAGCCATCCACCTCGGCCGCGACCTGACTCCACGCCTCGCGCAGCTCGCCCAGCAGCCCGCTGACCTCTTCGACCGTGCTCGTGTCCTGGCTGATACGCGCGGCGTTGAGCTGGGACAGGCAGAAGGCGTAGATCATGTGCAGACGCTGCGGGAGATCGCCCTGATCGAAGTCGAGCGTGCCGTCGAGGTGGCTGATGATCCGTTCGCCGTAGCGCAGGCTGGTGTGCGCGCGCTCCACCTCGCCGGCGTTCATCGCGGCGACGGTCTGGCGCAGGAAGCGCCGCGCGCCGTCGTAGAGCATCACGACCAGCTGAGCGGGTGTCGCGGCCAGCACCTCGCCCCGTCGGTAGGCGGCGTGCGATGCGGTGACATTGTTCATCTCTTCCTTGATCGACCGTCGCCGCGCAAAGTTGAGCGCTGTGCGAGAGGGCTTGCGGGCTCAGCCCGCGGACTTGGCCAGCGCTTCGCTCTGCTGACTCAGCCAGCTGCTCTGCGCGGTATTCCTGGAGATCACGCCTTCGAGCGCGGCGTACGTCGCCTGCAGCGCTTTTTCGCGCTGGACGAGCAATTCGCTGAGGTTGTTGATCTGAGTGGTCAACTGTTTGACCTGTTCGCCATCGCCGTTGGCGCGCACTTCGATCGCGCCACCGGGCTGAGCCGCGTCGTTGAGCAGACTCTGGAGGTTCCCCGACCACTGCTGCAGCATCTGCTCGACCCCTTCGGGGTTGCTGTGGATGGCTTCCGCGAGCTTGCTCGGGTCGAGCGTCAGCTGTCCTTCCAGCGAGGATTGCGAGGAGTCGCCGCCGGTCGGGGCGCCTGTGCTAACGCCGATGTCATATGGGCTTGACATGCTGTCGGGCAGGCCTGCGATCGGTTCATACATCGCCGCGCGCATGTTGTCGAGCAGACCCGATAGTTCCTGATCCTCGAACAGGGTTCCCGTGGCGAATTCGGCGCTCGTGTGCGGCCTCGTCGGCGACTTGGTGTTCAGCTGTGTCTCGATCGCCCCGACGGCCGAGTTGTAGAGCTTCACAAACGACTGCATCTGAGCTTCGACCGCGCTCGCGCTGACGCCAGGAGGCCGGACGTCGATCGTCACCGGACCCTGCGGCGTGAGACCGGCGAGGGTCAGCGTCACGCCTGCGATCGCGCTGCTGACGGTATTGGAGCTCGACGTTCCTTTGACACCGTCGATCGTGTATTCGGCGTCCGCGCCTTCCTTTGCCGTTTCCGCTTTTTCGGTCAACGCCGCACCGGTGACTTTGATGAATTCACCGCCGGTGCTGCCGGTCGCGCGGTTCGACAGAACGATGGTTTCGCCTTCGAGTACCGCCGCGTAAACCGTCGCGGTGCCGCTCGCGTTGATCGCGCTCGCGAGCGTCTTGGCGCTCTCACCGGGCTGAACCTTGAATTCCTGGCCGTCGATCGTGAGCGTTTCTTCGCTCGACGGGCTCGTGAACGTGAACGTGCGCTGCGCGGAGTTCGCGAGCTGTGTGACTTCGACCTCGTAGCCACCGACACCGGCGCCACCGCTGACGGAGGCTTCGACCCGTGTCGGTTCGCTGGAGGTGACGCTCTGCGAGCTTTCGTACAGGGACGGCAGGATGAATTCGGCGGCCGAGAACGACAGCTGCTGCAGGCTGCTCTGGAAGCTCAGAAGCTGCGTCTGCTCAGCCGACAGCTTCGCCTGCTCGTCGGTCAGGTGGGTCACCGGCTCGCGTTCGACCGCCATCAACGCGGCGATGATCGAGCTCGTGTTCAGACCCGAGGCCAGGCCCGAGATCGTGATCGGAGCCCCGGCCGCGGAGCCGACTTGAAGCGCTGACGTGGACACGGCTGCGATCTACCTCAAGCGCCCGCCGGCGGCAAGCTCGCACGCCTCGGTGCTGGACACGGTCCGTACGACGTTGCCGTCGCCGTCGTGGATCTCGATTCGCGTCGGCTCGCCCGACGCCGCGGTGATGAAGCGCAGCTGCTGCCCACTTTCACGCAGCCGCTCGTGGATTTTGCCGGCGGCGGCGATCTGATCGAGTACTTCCCGCGGTGGCGCGCCCCTGGTGGCGACGGGCGCGAGCATGGCTTCGCTGGAGGCCAGCTCAGACACGAACGCGCTCAAGCCGGCGGTGTCGCTGCCGGCTGACGGGGTCGCTGTGGACAGGTCTGGAGGGCCCTGGATGGGCAGGATTGGCGAGCTCATTTGGTGTTTTCTCCCTGAAAACATGTGACGCGGTCCATTCCATGGGCCGCCCCGCGCTTTATGTGCACCTTCGTAATCGACGGCCTTCTCGGAAACTTGAAGAATCTCCTGCAACTGCGACATGCCTTGCGCTGGTGCCACGCCAGTCGACGCGCCTATGCGGCTGCGGCCTGTACGAGCAAGCTCGCCGCCGCCTCGTTCTCGGGATCCTGCGCGAGGGCGGCCGCGGCGAATTCGCCGGCCTCGCGAGGCATCCCGCCGGCGGTGGCAACTCGCGCGAGACCGAGCAGTGCCTTGGCGTCGGGCTGCTGGCGGCAGACCGCCATCCACTCTTCGCCCGCGGCGGCCACGAACCCGCGCCGCAGATAGATCTCGGCGAGCAGCTCGCGTCGCTCGCGCTCGCCCACAGGGCAGTGCTCGAGCAGCTCGAGCAGCCCTTCGAAGACCTCGAAGTCGTGTACCCGCAGCAGCGCCTCGAGCATCACCGCCAGCGGCGCCACAGCCTCGCGCGAGAGCACAATCGCCGTCTGCCCCCGGCTCGCGAGCTCGTCCCAGGCGGCGAACAGGTCACGCTCCTCGGCGGCCATACCTGCAGCGCGGGCTCGCTCCAGCGCGCCAGCCGAGCCGCCGGCACCGGCACCGGCACCGGCACCGGCGATCCGTGCGAACAGCTCGGTGCGGCAGGCCGCCGCCGCGAGCGGATCGTCGGTCGGGAGTCTGGCCGCCTCCTCGGCTGCCTCGGCGTAGCGACGCTGCGCCAGCAGTGCCTCCCCAAGCGCCACGCGTGCTCGCCCGGAATGCGGCTGGTGCATAAGCACGATCCTGAACTGTGTCTCGGCGAGGCTCGTTGCACCCCCCTCGTACAGGGCGGTGCCCAGCATGAAGCGGGCGGCTGGGGACAGATTGGGTAGCTGTAGCGCGAGCTCGCGGACGACAGCGTCCGGCTGCATCCCATCCGCCAGCAGCGCGCTCGCGTAGGGCAGCACGGCAGCGACAAACGACGGGTGCTCGCGCAAACAGAGCTCGAGCAGGTCGATTGCCTGCCCGAGGTCACCTTGGGCGCGCCTGAGGCTGGCCAGGTGGATCCGCGGCAGATAGGTGCCGCAGCCCACCCGCGCGGTGTAACGGCGCGGCGCGTCACCCATCTCGATGCAGCGCTCGTAGAGCTCGATCGCGAAGTCCTCACGACCGAGCGCGACGGCAGCGAACGCCTGCTCGAGCACGAGCTCGGTGAAGTCGGGGAAGTGCTCGAGCCCGTCGCCGGCGCGCGCGAGCGCGTCGTGTGGGCGACCGCACGCGCGCAGCGCTTTGACCAGGCGGCTGATAAGTGCCGGCGTGAACTGGAAGCCGTCGCGGTCGGGGTGACCCTGCAGCAGCTCCCACGCGCGCTCGAACTCACCGAGCGCCGCCGGCGCGTCACCGGCGGCGCTGTACTCAGAGCCGAGGTTGTAGTGCAGGAACGGAGACGGCGCGCTTTCGAGCAACTGCAGCCGCAGCAGCTCAATGTTGCGCCGCGACTTCTCGCGGGCGTCCCTGACGACCCCGAGAAAGCCGTAATGCTCGATCCGCACGCTCGTCGCCTCGATGCGTTCGGGCAGATATGTGGGAAGGCTGGCCACGATCTGCTCGTGCAGACGCCCCTCGAAGCGGTACTCGGGCCGGTTGCGGAACACGCGCAGGGCGTTCTGCACGAGCGCCGTGCCCTCGTCCGCGTCGCCCGTGTAGTGCGTCTCGGACAGGTAGAACGCCTCGCGCCAGGTGCGCCCGGTCAGCGAACGCAGCAGCTCGACGTCCTCGCACACCAGCAGCTCGTCAGCGTCCAGGTACATCACCCAATCGCCGCTCGCCGCTCGGAAGGACACGTTGCGCGCCTCGGCGAACGAGCCGGTCCACGCGTGCTCGATGACGCGCGCCCCGAACGAGCGGGCGATCTCGACGGTCGCGTCGCTCGAGCCGGTGTCAACAATCACGATCTCATCGACCGCCCCGGCCGCGGCTGCCAAGCAGCGTGGCAGCATCTGCTCCTCGTCGCGGACGATCATGCACAGGCTCAGCGTCAGACCCTGCGCCGGCTGGGCGCGCGCGGCAAGCTCGAGCGCGCGGCGCGCGAGCTCCGGCAGCGCGGCGCGCAGCGGGCCCCTGCCTGCGGAATCGCGCATCAGCCGCCGTCGTACGCCGAGCTCTTGGAGGCTGCGATCCACGTCCTCGAGGTGCGGGTCCAGGCGCTTGGCGGCTGCGAACAGCGCTTCGGCGGCGTCCGCGCTCCACAGCTCGGACAGCACGACGCCGGCGTGGTTGAGCAGCCTTGGCTCACGCGGCTCGCGCTCGAGCAGTTCCAGGATGCACCCGGCGAGCGCCACGTTCAACGCCGGTACACGCGCTGGGGGAGCGCACGCGCCCGCCGCGAGCCCATGCTCGATCAGGCGCAGCGCCGCCCAGTGGCGCCGGTGTGGGTCCTCGATCGCCTCGAGCCGTGCGAACAGCTCGCGATAGCCATCGAGGTCGTCGGCGGCAAGCCGCGCTTCAGCGAGCGGCGGCAGCTCGGTCGCGCCAAACGCGGCGTCGCCGAGCGCTGGACCTGTGGAGCAGAGCGTCATTTCTGGCCCCGGTGATCGACCGCGCCCGCCGATCCGTGAGCGCACTTGCGGCGATCTATCAGCCCGTGCGCATCCACCGCGGCGCTCGTGCGACGCGCGCAGGCGCCGATCGCGCGTGCCTGACGTTATGACCAGTTATGACCGGAGCAGGGAATATCGTCACGGCCCCGAATCTACTGCCGGTTAGACCGCCGCGACGATCAACGCTCGGACGCGAGCACAGTGCCAAAGCGGTGGGCCATGTCCCTGTCAGTTCCCTCGATATCAGAGCAGGAGAATGGAAATAATCGGAAAGCGCGCAGCCAGGGCGCCGGCGGCAGAGGTGCTCGCGACCTGGCACGAATACAACCGCAGCGGCGACCGCGAGCTGCGCGACCGGCTGATCTTCATGTTCATGCCGATGGTCCGCTACATCGTCTATCGCAAGGTTCGCGAGGTGCCGGCGCAGTGCGAGGTGGAGGACTTCCTGTCGTGTGGCCTGGAGGCGCTGATCCGCTCGATCGAGCGCTACGACCCGGACAAGGGCGCCTCGCTCGAGCAATACGCATGGACGCGTGTGCACGGTGCGGTGCTCGATGAGCTGCGCCGTCACGATTGGGCGCCGCGCTCGCTGCGCCGTGACGAGCGGGCGATCAATGGCGCCCGTGAGAGCTTCCTCTCACTGCACGAACGCCAGCCCAGCCGCGAGGAGCTCGCGGCCGCGGTCGGGATGACCCCGCGCGAGCTGACCGACAGGCTCGACCAGGTCGCGCTCGCGGAGGTCGGCTCGCTGAACCGGATAGTGCGCTCGGACGAGAGCGCCACGATCGAGCGCATCGACACACTCGAGAGCGCCGACCGCGACTGCGACCCGATCCTCAGCGCCGAGCGCGGCGAAGCCAAGCAGCGGTTCCGTCGCGCGTTCGCGCGGCTGAGCAAACAGGAGCGCGAGGTGGCCGTCCTGCTGTATGTCGAGGATTGGACGCTGCGCGACATCGGCACGCGCCTCGGCGTCTCCGAGAGTCGCGTCTCGCAAATCCACACGCAGCTGCGCCGGCGCCTCTACGAACAGCTCTCCGGCGAGCTACCGCTGTTCACGGCAGTGCGCTGAGCGACCCGGCGGGCCGGCGGGCCGGCGATACTCCGTTTGCGGAGGCCGTATAACCATGGTTAGACCGCCTCCGACGACGACAACGAGCGACGAGCGACGAGCGACGAGCGACGAGCGACGAGCGACGAGCGACGAGCGACGAGCGACGAGCGACGAGCGACGAGCGACGAGCGACGAGCGACGACTATCAAGAATCCCAGCACGCGGCCGAACACCAGGGTTGAGAATGGATCTCGGCCTCGACATTGCCGCCTCAGGGATGGTCGCCGAGCAGGTCCGCCAGGATCAGCTCGCAAACGACCTCGCAAACTCCTCGACACCGGGCTTCAAGCCCGACGAAACGCCCCAGCACAGCTTCGGCGCGGTGCTGATGGCGAACACCGAGGGTGGCGCGGCGATCGGCTCGGTCAACGAGGGTGTCGCGCTCGGCAAGTCGTTCACGAACATGACGCCGGGCACGATGCAGGAAACGGGCGAACCGCTCGACTTCGGGATCGTGGGCAGCGGCTTCTTTGCGGTCAAGACGCCACAGGGCATTCGCTATACCCGCGACGGTCAGTTCATGACCTCCGCCCAGGGCGTGCTTACCGACGCCAGCGGCAACCCCGTGCTCGACGCCAAAGGCGGGCAGATCAAAGTCAGCGCCACCGGCACTGTGCAGGCGAGCGCGGTCGGGGTCTTTGAAGTGCCCGGCGCAGTCAAGCAGGGGGAAAACCTGTATACGGGCACTGCCGCGGGCAAACCCAGCGGCACGGTGCGCCAGGGTTCACTCGAGGGCTCGGGCGTCGATCCCGCTAAGGCGATGATCGAAATGATCACCTCGCTACGCAGCTTCCAGTCCGGCCAGCAGGCGATCCAGGCGATTGGCCAGACGCTGCAGGAGGCTGCCTCGCAGGTCGGCTCGCTGAACCCGAACGCTTAGCACTCTACGGCGCTCAAGTCCGCACGCGAGCGGCCGATCACCTTGGACGAAAAGCTCCGGCTCCGCTATTGGCTGGACCGCCATGCGGAAAGCCCGGCTCGCCGACGACCACGAACACAGGATGGGCTGATGCTCGAAGGTCTCTATTCCGCAGCAGCAGGCATGTCAGCGCAGCAGGAACAGCTCAACGCGATCAGCAACGATCTCGCGAACCTGTCGACGAGCGGCTACAAGTCCGAGCGCGTCGCGTTCAGCGACCTGCTGTACAACCCGATCAAGGTCGCCGGCAACGAAACCACGGCGGGCGCGGGCGCGAGCGCGAAGGTGATCGGCCGCAGCGACACGCAGGGCTCGATCCAGGAAACCGGCGACCCGCTCGACCTGGCGATCGAAGGCGAAGGCTACTTCGAGGTGACGCGCGCCAACGGGCAGAAGGCGCTGACCCGCGATGGCACGTTCGGGATCGACGCGACCGGCGCGATCGTCAACTCCGAAGGCAACCAGCTCGCGCCGCCGATCAAGCTGCCCGCGGGCGTCTCGGCCAGCGAAGTCAGCATCGGGCCAGACGGGACCGTGTCCGCCGGCACACGCAAGCTCGGCCAAATCAAGCTCGTGACGGTCACCTCGCCGGAACACATGCTGGCGAACGGGGGCGGGGAGTTCACGCCGACGGCCAGCAGCGGCGCGCCACATCCGGCCACGGGAAAAGTCCGCCAGGGCGCGCTTGAGGCCTCCAACGTCAACATCGCCAGCGAGATGGCGTTGATGGTCAGCACGCAGCGCAACTACCAGCTGACGAGCACCGCGATCCAGGACGAGAGCCAGATGATGTCGATCGCCAACCAGCTGCGCACGTCATGAGCATCCAGCCCACCGCCAACGCCGCCACCACCGTCGCCGCCGGCCTCCCCGCCGTCAACCAGGCGCTGGAGCCCGAGTGGGTGCGCCGCGGCTCGCCGGCGACACAGAAGGCCTACCAGAGCGCGCTGGCGTTCGAACAGACCTTCGTCGAACAACTCTCAAAGTCGCTCACGGACACGAGTGGGCTCGCGGGCGAATCCTCGCCGGAAGGCGAATCAGGCTCAGAAGGTGGCTCCTCGGCCGCTAGTGCGGGCGACTCGCAGCTCTCCTCGATGCTGCCGCAGGCGCTGACGGCGAGCGTGATGAACGCCGGCGGGCTGGGCATGGCGGCGCAGATGACGCGCGCGCTGGAAGGCGTGCCGAGCGCCGCGCAGACGCATGCGACCGGAGGCGCGGCGCCGGTCGCGGCCACGGGCGTCGCAACCGCGGACACCACTGGCAGCACTGGGGGCGCGGGCTCATGAGCCCGGCCGCGCTGATCCCGCACGAGGCCTCCCAGCGCGATCGTGCGCTGGTCGCCGACGTGCTGGCTCACCTGGAGGCCCAGATCGAGTCGGCGCGCAGCCTGCTGGAGGTCGTGCTGGAGCAAGGCGCGGCGATCCGCGTGCGCGACGTACAGACGGTCGTGCGCCTCGCGGGGATCCTGCGCGGCGAGATGGGCCGCAGACAGCTGCTCGAGGAGGAGCGCTCGCGCCTGCTTGCGCGCAGCGGCGAGCGGCTGGGCGTGCCCGCCGAGGCGGTCACGCTAGCGCTGCTGAGCACGCTGATGGACAGCGCCGCCGCCGAGCGCGCGAGCGCGCGCAGCGCCGAGCTAAAAGGTCTGCTGCACGAGCTCCAGCGCGAGCATTCGTGCAACCGCACGCTGATGCAGATCGAGCTGGGCTTCCTGGACCACCTGATGGGCATGCTTTCGCTAGACGGGGTCAGCGGCTATGACACCCACGGCTCCTCCAAGTCAATCACGCGCTCGCGCCCGCACGGCGGGCTGCACGTCCTCGATCTGCACGCCTAGCCATGTCGATCCCAACCCTGCAAGGACTGCAGACCGCGCTGAGCGGCCTGATCGCGGAGCAAACCGCGCTCGACACGACGGGCAACAACATCGCCAACGCGAACACCGAAGGCTACTCACGCGAGACGGCGCTGCTGGAACCGAACACGCCGCTGCCGATCCCGGCAATCTCCGGCCACACGGGCGAGGGCGCACAGCTCGGCACGGGCGTCACCGTCGCGACGATCACGCGCATCCGCAACGACTACCTGGACGCCCAGTACCGCACGCAGAACAGCGCCCTGGGCGCCGCCAACGCGCAGTCGGAAGTGCTGCAGGAGGCGCAGACGGCGTTCAACGAACCTTCGACCGCGGGGATCGCGGCGCAGCTGTCCAACTTCTGGAACGCGTGGAACAGCCTTGCCAGCTCGCCAACAGGCGAAGCCGGCGAAGCCGCCAAAGAGGGCGTGGTGGCGGCGGGCGAACAGCTTGTGGACACGTTCAACCAGCTCAGCGCGCAGCTCTCGACGGTCGCTGGCCAGGCGAACGAACGCTACAACGCGCTCACGGGCCCCTCAGGAGAAGTCGAAGACTACGCCAACCAGATCGCGCAGCTCAACGGCCAGATCAAGCTCTCCGAAGAAGCCGGCCAGCAGCCCAACAGCATGCTCGACCGCCGCGACCTGCTGCTCGACAAGCTCTCGGCGCTCGCGAACGTGACGGTCAGCGAACAGCCCGACCACACCGACACGGTGAGCTTCGGCGAAGCGGCCAAACCGCTGGTCGAAGGCACGACGGTCAACTGGCCGCAGGCACTCACCGAAACGGCCGGCGGGCAGCTCGGCGCGCTGCTGAACCTGACCGGGCCGAAAGGCGCGCTGACCGCGCTGCAGACGGGCCTCGACGAAGTCGCGGCCACGCTCGCGAGCACGGTCAACGAACATCTCGTGAAACCGTTCTTCTCCGGGGAAACAGCCGCGACGCTCGCGGTGGCCGTGAAACCGTCGGAAGTCCAGGCCTCGGGAACCGAAGCGGCCGGTGGTAACGAAGTGGCCCAGGAAATCGCGGCGCTGCGCGGCGGCGCCGCCGAACAGGGCTACGCGACGCTCGTCGAGAAGCTGGGCAGCGACGTGCGCAGCGCCAAGGACGAGCAGACCACCCTGCAGGGAACCGTGACGTCGATCAACGACCAGCGCCAGAGCGTCTCGGGTGTCTCCCTCGACGAAGAAATGACCAACCTGATCAGCTTCCAGCGCGGCTACCAGGCCTCAGCGCGCACGCTGACAGCGATGGACTCGATGCTTGAAACGCTGATCGAGCACACCGGAACGGTCGGGCTGTAGCGATGAGCGAGCGGATCACGCCGGCGATGGTCACGAGCGCGACGCTCAGCGACCTCACCTCCTCGCTCGCGTCGCTGGAACGCACCACCGACGAACTCTCCAGCGGCAGGACGATCCTCGAACCGTCCGACAACCCGTACGGCGCCAGCCGCGTAATCGATCTGCAGAGCCAGCTCGAAGGTCTGAGCTCCTACGAAAGCAACGCCCAGGACGGCATCTCGTGGGAGAACACCGCCAGCAGCGCAATGTCGAACATCAACGAAATCGCCCAGCGCGTGCGCGAACTGGTCGTGCAAGCCGCCAACGGCACGAACAACCAGAGCGATCTCAACACGATCGCGCTGGAGGTCGAACAGCTGACCGAAAGCATCAAGCAGGACGCCAACACACAGTACGCCGGCCAGTACCTGTTCTCGGGAACGGCAACGACGACCGCACCGTATGAAAAGGGCGCAAACGACGAATACAAAGGCAACGCCGAAACCGTCAGCCGCGTCGTCGGGCCAGGCGCTTCGGTGACGGTCAGCACCAACATCTCGACACTGCTCGGCAACGGCGAAGCCTCAAAAGACGGCAAGCTGCTCGACACGCTGCGCACGATCGCGCAGCACCTGCGCGGGGGCACGGCCGAAGACAGGGAAGCGCTCGGCTCGAGCGACCTGGCGAACCTCGACACGAACCTCGACACGCTGAGCCAGCTGCAAGCGGTGTCGGGCAGCTCGATCGACCAGCTGCGGGCGGCGCTGACGCGCAACGAAGACCTGCAGACGTCGATCACAGAGAGCCTGTCGAACACCGAGGACACAAACGTTGCCGCGACGTCGATCGCATACGCCAACGAGCAGGCCGCCTACGAGGCGGCGCTGCGCGCGGGCGCGACGATCGTGCAGGAATCGCTGCTCAACTTCTTGCAGTAGCCGAACACCAAGGAGACCCAGATCATGTCCGTGACATTCGAGAGCATCCGCTTTGGCACCGTCGAGATCGCCGCGGAAGATGTGATCGAGTTCCCGTTCGGGCTGATCGGCCTCGGTGGCCTGCGCTATGCCCTGATCGATCGCAACCCGGGCACGGGCTTTCTGTGGCTGCACGCGGTCGATGACCCGGCGCTGGCGCTGCCGGTGGTCAGCCCCCACCAGTTCTTCTCCGAGTTCGCGCTCGAGATCGCGCCCGAGGACCGCGAGCGCACGGGCATCGAGGACACGGCGGCGGCGAAACTGTACGTGACCGTGCGCGCGACGCCGAACCCGCTGGACATAACCGCCAACCTGCGCGCCCCGCTCGTGATCATTGAGCGACGCGGGTATCAGGTGCTCAACATGAGCGAGGACGCGACGCTGCAGGCACCGCTGTTCACGCTCGCCGCACAGTCGCAGATTGCTTCATAATCAGCGTCGATGCTGATCCTGACGCGTCGTCCCGGAGAGCGCGTCGTCATCGGCGACGAGATCCTCGTGACCGTGATGGGCGTCAGCGGGCACACGGTGCGCCTCGGGATCGCGGCCCCAGCGGGCGTGCCGATATATCGCGAGGAGATCTGGCTGGCGGTCAAGGAGGAGAACCGTGCGGCGGCCGCCGCAGCCGCCGATGCGCTCCCTGCAGCCGCGGATGCGCTCCCTGCAGCCCAAGATAAGCAGGCGGCAGCCGATGCGCCGCCGGCAGCGCCCACCGCGACGCCGGATGAGGCGCCTTCGGAGGGTCCCACCGCTGAGCCCTGAGCTCCGTCGGCAGCTCCCCGACAGCGCGATCTGCCAGGCACACCCCGCTGCTTTGCCGTCATCGCAGGCTTGACATCAGCGGCTCCAAAGCCCGTATCATGGTCAAGGGCCGACTTGGGCGTCGGCTCAGCGTTAGCTCATGGAGGAGGCGTGGCGATGAACGACGGGGAACCGATGACACGGCGTACGCTGCTGCACAGAGCAGCAGGCCTCGGCGTGGCGGCATCCACGTTGAGCGCCTTGGATCTGCTCGCGTTGATCCCGGCGCGCGCGAGCGCGAAGACTAAGTCCGCGCTGCCGGAAATTCAGTTCCAGATCGAAAAGTTCATCGCGCCAGCCTTCAAGATCGAAGACGTGCGCGTGCGCTTGGCGCCGATCTATACGACGTTCGCGACCTTCACCCTGACACATACGCCAACGCTGGCCGACCAGGCTACGCTCGCGCGTGCGCTGGCAAGCATCGAGGCGGGTTATCAGTTCAGCCCGAGCGGCGTGTTCACGACGGTCGCCTACGGCGTCCCCTACTTCGAACGGCTCCCAGGCGGGATGGCCGGGACGCCGGTCGCAGACCACATGCCGAGGCTGATATCGGAACCGCAGCTGTACGCGCTCCAAGAGGCCGTGCCGGGACCAACGGATGTCTCCCCCGAGAACCCAGATGTCAGCAAGCTGAACTTCGACATCCCCGTGCAGATCGAGTCCAACGACATGCTCGTGACGCTGCGCAGCGACTCGAGCGAGATCATCGACGACGTGCTCGCATGGCTGTCGGGCGAAAGCACGACCCTTGCCGGCGAGGAGCTGGGTAGCTCGGAACTTGGGGAACTGCTGACGGTCACCTCGCGACGACTGATGTTCACGCAGATCGGCCTGCCGCGCACCCTGGCGGAAGAACAGAGCCTGCCGTACGCGGAAATAATCAACCCGCAGTCACCGATGTGGATGGGTTTCATCTCTCAACAGGTCGGCACCAGCGGCGCGCCAGCGATAACCACGTTCCTGGGAAACGGGTCCGCCAAGCTCACCACCGCGCGCCGCGGCGACTACTTCGACCACGGCTCGATCGTGCACCTTTCACATGTGATCCAGGATCTCGAGCAGTTCTACGAAAGACCCAGCGAAACGTACGTCCGGCGCGAGGCGGCGATGTTCAGCGCCGATCCCGTCCCCAGACCTGGCAACGCGGACCAGTTCGCGGGTGGCGGCGGGCCGACCGCGATCCCCAACATCTTCTCCAACCCGCAGCGCGTCCTCGGCGAAGCCGAAGGCGCCACCACGTTCGACGGCCAACCGCACATCGCCCACACGACGGCGCTGCAGCGCACCAGCAGGGCGCCCAACCGCAAGCCGATGCACATCCGCGCCGACGGCCCAGGTTACGATTCACTCGACGTTCCTGACGGCTCCCAGCAGCCCAAGCTGCATTTCAGCATCTTCGTCCCCACCGCCGCGTTCTTCGCGACGATGCGCCGCAGCCAGGCCTCGCTTGACCTCGCCCAGAAGTACAGCGTGCCCGCGCAGAACCTCGGCCTCGAGCGCTTCCTCACGGCCACGCGCAGGCAGAACTTCCTCGTGCCGCCGCGGCGCAACCGCGCGTTTCCGCTCGTAGAGCTGGCCTGAACTGCCGGCGACACAGTGCACCGACGCGAGTCGCCGCGACAGCGAGCTGGCTGGCCGACCAGCTTGACCTCGGCCTTCGGCGCGTGTACCCTACAGGTCAAACCTAGGGAGGGAGACTGTCGAGAATGCATTCCTTTGGAAGTGCTTTCAGGAGCGCTTTGACGCCGCCGCGCGTCGCGGCCGTGGCGGCGCTCGCAGCGCTGGCACTCGGCGCCGCCGCGGGCGTTGCAAGCGCCAAGGAAGTCGACATCGTCAGCCAGGGCGAACCGCCAGCGACGATGCCGCGCTATGTGCACTACTTCAAAACCATTCAAGCTGCGGTCAATGCGACCAAACACGGGGCGTACGTGCTGATCGAACCCGGCGTGTACGACGAAGAAGTCAAGGTCACCAAGCCACACAACGGGATCTTCATCCGTGGCATGAACCGCAATGAAGTGATCGTCGATGGCCAGGGCTTGAAAGTTCCGGGCGGGCGTAACGGCATCGAAGTTTACAAAGCGAACAACGTGTGGATCGAAAACCTCACCGTGCGCAACTTCGAACGCGAAAGCCTGAACGGCGCCGGCGGCAACGAGATCTGGTGGAACGGCGGCGAAGAGACAGGGAAAATCGGTGCACACGGCTGGTACGGACGCTACCTGACCGCGTACGACACCGGCCTCAACGGCGGCTACGGGATCTTTACCGACAACGAGACCGAAGGCGAATGGGAAAACATCTACGCCTCGGGCTTCAACGACTCCGGCATATACCTGGGGGCGTGCGCCGAATGCAAGGCTCGCATCGACGACGCGGTGATGGAATACAACGCGCTGGGTTACTCGGGCTCGAACTCCGGCGGCAACCTCCTGATCGAAAACTCGGTGTTCCGCCACAACACGACGGGAATCGCCCCCAACTCCGAAAACCCCGGGGACGGCCCACCGCCACAGAACGGCGCGTGTGAACACTCCAAACCCTTGAAGGGTCACGGGCACAAAGCACCGTGGCACGGCACGCTGCCTGAATTCACTTCGACCGAATTTGCACACTGCACGATTATTCGTGACAACCTCATAACCGAAAACAACGACCTTACCGCGCCGGCGAACACCTCCGCCGCGGCTGCGCCGTGGGGCGCGGGAGTCGAGTTGCCGGGTGATTACGGCGACCTGGTCGAACACAACGAAATCACGAACAACCCGAGCGACGGCGTGCTCGCCTTCGAGTACCCCAACCCGTACCCGCCGGAAGCGGACACCGTCTACTTCCAAAACGCCGGCAACAAGATCGCCGACAACACGTTCTCCGGCAACGGCTATCTCGGCGGCGCGTTCTCCGGCGACGTGGCGTTTGAGGGTGGCATCTTCGGCACCTACAAGTCGACGAACAACTGCCTGACCGGCAACTCGTTCGCGGACGCGACCTATCCGGCCAACATCGAAGGAGAATGGGGCTGTCAGAACAAAACGACCCCGAACCCGGGCGGCGGCTTCCCATTCCTTGAATACCTGCTCACGCTGCAGGCCGAATCGGAAAACAGGCCTACGATTGAAGCGGTTGAAGCCCCGCCGGCTCAGCCGACGATGGTGAACCCGTGCGAAAACGTGCCCACGAACCCGCTGTGTCCGTGAGGCAGTGAGCCCAACGGCGGCCGACCGGCGGCCGTGATGGACGCCGCCGCTCCCGGGGAAGGGGGCGGCGGCCGTCGTTTCAGGTTCTGAGCCCTCCGCGGATGCCCGCGACGACGAGCGCCCTGAAACGCTCTCCCCGCTCCTCGAAGTCGCGGTAGTGGTCGTAGCTCGGCGCGGCGGGGGAGAGCAGCACGACGGCACCGGCGCTGGTGAGGGCTCGCGCGCGTTCGACCGCGTCGTGCAGATCGCCTGCCTCGATCGCGCGCGCGCCCGGCACACCCGCTTCCAGCGCCGCGTCTATCAGACGGGGGCCAGTGGAGGGCACGCCGATGACGCTCGCGCCGGTTGCGGCCAGCGCGCGACCGAGCCCCGCGTAGTCCTGGCCGCGATCCTGGCCGCCGCCGATCAGGACGATCTGGCGACCGGGGAAGCTCGCGAGCGCGGCGAGCGTCGACTCGGGCGTGGTCGAGATGCTGTCGTCGACCCACACCACGCCGTCGTGCTCGGCGACCGTCTCGAGCCGGTGCGCGAGGGCCTGGAAGGCCACGAGGGCGGCCGGCAGCGGCGAGGGGGGCGCGACGGCGAGCGCTTCGAGCGCGGTGAGCGCGCCGCACAAGTTGAGCGCGTTGTGCTCGCCGCGCAGCGTGAGCTCGGCGCTCGCCGCGCGCTGCTCGCCGCGCAGCGCAATCCCGCCGGCGAGGACGTCCCAACCATCGGGCACGCCGTAGCGGATCGTCTCCACGTCCACGTCCACGCCGGCGCCAGCCACCACCGCTTCGCGGAGCCCCTCGTCGCGGCCGTTGAGGACAGCCGCGCGTACACCCGGCAAGCCCAGCAGGCGCAGCTTGTCCGTGCGGTAGGCCTGCTCGGAGCCGTGCCAGTCGGTGTGCTCGCGGAACAGGTTCGTCACGAGCGCGACCTCCGAGCCGATCTGTAGGTCGGCGGTGTGGTAGCTGGAGAGCTCAACCACGGTGACATCCGCCGGCTCGCGGTCGAGCAGATCGAGTGCAGGGACGCCGATGTTGCCCGCCAGCTCCGCGGTGCGCCCGGCCGCGCGTGCCAGGTGGCAGGCGAGGGCGGCGGTGGTGCTCTTGCCCTTCGTGCCGGTCACACCGATCACGCGCTCGCCGCCGCGCTCGGCAAGCCACAGCGCGGTGGCAGTGGTCACGAGCGTCCCTGCAGCGCGCACGGCGCGCAACTCGGGTCGGTAGACGGACACGCCGGGTGAGCGCACGACGACATCGCAGGCGGCGAGCGCCGCCACGAGGGCGTCGCCATCATTGCCGCCGCCCTCCCCGCCCCCATCCCAATCGCCCTCCCAGTCGCCCTCCCCGTCGCCGTCGCTGTCGCCGTCGCGAGGCGCGACCATGATCCGGACGTCGGGCGCGCTCAGCGCATCGGGGACGTCGCCCCCCGGGGCGGAGTCAAAGGCCGCGATGACGATCCGCGCGGAGGGCAGGCGGCGCGCGAGTTGATCGGCGAACGAGCGGATCTCGCGACCGGCGCCCCAGACGCCGATGCGGGCGCCGTCAAGCTCCGAGAACCGCACTGACGTCCGCCAGCAGCGCGGCTGGCACGGCGTGCTCGTCGCTGAGCGCGAACACCGCGTCAGGGTCGCCGGTGTCGGCGGGATGCTGCTGTTGCATCTCGGCCACCAGGCGCCGCACGACGCTGTGCCCGCTCCAGCGCGGATCACGGGCGAGCAGGCGGATCGCGGCGAGGCTCTCCTGCTCCTCGCCGACGCACTCGAACGGCTTGTGCCCGCCGGTCGCTGTTAGCAGTGCGAAGCCGGCGAACTGGCTGTCGTCCTCGAGCAGGTCGCGCCCGAACACCTCACGCAGGTGCGCGGGGCTGGTGAAGGGCGCGAGCGCGAGGAACACGAAGCGGCACTTGGGGCAGTCACAGCACCAGGAGCTCGCGCGTAGCGCAGGATCGAGGCGGAAGATCGCATTGCAGCTCGTGAACGCGGCGTGGTATTGCGGCATACGCGCGAACGCGCGCGCGATCGCGAGCTCCGAGGCGGGCCGGAGCACCGAGAACGAACGCAGCTCGGGAGCGACCTCGGCGAGCGCCGCGCTCAGCAGCCGCTCCGCCCGCAGCCCCTTGCTGAACTGGTGATTGACCTCCACGCCGTCCCACACGACGTTGCCCGCCGACGCCGAGCGCTCGTTCGCCATTGCCACCGTGTCAAAGCCGTTCAGCGCCGCGGTAAGCAGCGCTACACACGTCACGATCGCGGTGATCGGCACGTGGCCGTTCAGTGCGCCCGCCGCGTTCAGCTCGCGCAGTCCCGGATCGAGCGTGCGCCTGGCGATCAAATGTGGGAGGTCCGCCACAGCAACCGTGCGTACGATCGGCGGGGCGTTCCCAATCGAGAACAGCGAAAGCTCGCTGCCCGCGCGCCTGAGGATCTCGAGCGCCACCGCAGAGTCCTTGCCGCCGCCTACCGGGACCAGTACGCGGCCAAGCGGCACGTCCACAGGCCCGGAGCCGTACGGGACAGATGCGCCCCGGACGTGCTCGGGCGGGGGCTGACGACGGTCAGCGCCCCCCAGCTGCGGAGACCGCGTGAACCTCGGGCGGGGTAGCCCGTGCAGGCCGTTGGTGTACGCGAGCTCTCCTAGGCCCTCCGAGTACAAGGCTTCCAGGAGCGCCGCGGTCGCCGGCGATGGCGCTGCTGCCTCGCAGACGACCTCCGGCGGCAGCGCGGTCTTGAAGTAGCTGACGCCGGCAACCCAATGCAGCAGCGACAGCAGCCCCTCGACGCGCTCGCGCTCGGCTTCGCCCAGCTGGGCCGCCGGGGTGGGCATCGGCAGCTGCAGCCGCTCGACGAAGAAGATCTCGTCGTCGAGCGCGTAGCGCAGCGTCACTCCTCCGCGCACATCCAGCTCGCGGGACACAAAGCGGAATGTCTCGAACGCCGTGCGGTCGAACAGCGCCGGCGGCTGCTTGGCATCGGTTGCCACGATGCTCAGCCTAGACGGCTTCGAGCAACTCCCTAAAGCGCTCGCGCGCATGCTCGCGGCGCGTGGGCAGATGCTCGCTGGGCACGCCGTCTGCGGGCGGCGCGTAGCCGCGCAGCAGCTGGCGCGCGACGGACTGGCGGTGGACCTCGTCGGGGCCGTCGTAGATGCGCGCGGCGCGCGCGAAGCGGTACATCTGCTCGAGCGGCAGGTCGGTGGAATAGCCGAGCGAGCCGTGCACCTGCAGCGCGCGGTCGACGACGTCGTGCAGGACCTTGGCGCCGTGGAACTTGACCATCGCGACATCAGTGCGCGCAGCGCTGGCGCCCTGCGTGTCCATGACCCAGGCGGCGTGCAGCGTCAGTAGCCGCGCGGCCTGCATCTCGGCGGCGCTGTCGGCGATCCAGTTCTGGACGGTCTGCTTGTCAGCGAGCAGCGAGCCGTGCGCGTGGCGGTAGGTGGCGCGCTCGCACATCATGTCGAACGCCCTGCGCGCGACGCCGAGCCAGCGCATGCAGTGGTGGATACGGCCGGGCACGAGCCGGTGCTGGGCGAGCAGGAAGCCCTCGCCGACGCCGCCGAGCAGCGCCTCGGCGGGGACGCGCGCGTCCTCATAGGCGATTTCGGCGTGTCCGCCGTAGGCGCCGAACTGCTCCCACGGGTGCTCCATGGTGGGCACGTCGCGGAGGATGTTGACGCCGGGTGTGTCGGTAGGCACGATGAACATGGACGCCCGCTGCGATGGGCGCGCGTCGGGGTCGGTGACGGCCATAACGATCAGGAAGTCGGCGATGGAGGCGTTGGAGGAGAACCACTTGCGCCCGTTGATCACCCACTCCTCGCCGTCGCGCACGGCGCGCGTACGAAGCTGCGTGGGGTCGGAGCCGGGCGTGTCGGGCTCGGTCATGCTGAACGCGCTGCGCAGGTCGCCGGCGAGCAGCGGGTGCAGCCAGCGGTCCTTCTGCTCGTCGCTGCCGGCGAGCGCGATGATCTCCGAGTTGCCGGAGTCGGGTGCGGCGTTGCCGAAGGCGAGCGGCGCGATCGGGGAGGAGCCGAGGATCTCGTGCATGAGCCCGAGGCGCACCTGCCCCATGCCCTGCCCGCCGAGCTCGGGCGGCAGGTGCGTCGCCCATAGCCCGCGCGCCTTGACCTGCTCCTGCAGCGGCGCGATCGCACGCGTCAGCCCGTCGAGCCCCAGCTCGTGCCAAATCGCCTCGAGCGGCCAGATCTCGGCGCGGACGAAATCGCGCATCCAGTCGAGCTGCTCCTGGAAGTCGGGGTCGGTGGAGAAGTCCCAGCTCATAGTCGTAGCCTACGCCTTCGCTTTGTGCAACCGGCGACGGCGAGCTTGGTGGTGTGCCTGACGACGGCGCCGTTCTGGCCGGTAATCACGGTCGCCATCGCGAGGCGCTGCCCACACAGGCTGCCTTTCGCCTTGGCCGGCAGGTTGGCGGCGAGCAGCGAGTGCGGGCCGGCGCCCAGCACGAGCCCGAGCGTCGAGATCGGCACGTCGGGCAGCGATGAGAAGGCGGCAGAGAGGACGCCGTGCTTGACGATCGTGCGCCCGATGACATCGACGGTGACGCGTTCGCCCTGCAGCACGAACTCGATGTCGGGCGTCTGCGCGCCACCGTGGGAGACGAGGAAGACGGGCCCGACCAGCGGCTGGCGCAGGACGGGCGTGAGGACGGTGACGCTGCCGAGCACCGACGCCGCCGGGCAGCTCGCGGGGTTGGCGTCGAGCACTGCCGCAAGGCACGCGTGTTGGAGTGTCGTCAGCCGCACGGGCAGCCGCCCGGGGATGTTGACCTTGACGCCGGCGATGTTCGCCTGACCGGGTGTTGCTTCGAGGCGCATGTGCAGGTATGCGCCGCCAGCTTTGCTGGTCTTCGCATGGGTCAGCCCGGTGAGCCTCGGCTTGAACGCCAGCGTCGCGCAGTTGGCAGCCTGAAAACGTGATGAGACGGATGCCAGGGCGTCGTCGCTGCTCTGGAGCGTCGCGGTGATCCCGAGCGGCTGGCAGTTGGTGGGGTTGAAGATGAAGCCTGCGCGGTCGATGTCGAGGTTGACGGTCTTGATCTGCAGCGGGATTCCGTCGAGGCTCCGTGGCAGCGGATCGCTTGTGATCGTGAGCGCGGCGGTTCTAGGGTCGACTTCGATCCGCGCGCGGACGTCGATCGTGCCGAGGTTGAATGGGCCGGCAACGGCGGGCACGACGATCGACAGGCCAAACGGCGCGCCGCCGTAAGGACCCGTGAGGTACAGGTGCCCGTCGAGTGATACTGGGTCGGCGCCCGGACCGGCGATGACGGTCGCGCTGCCGACTTCGCTCTGGGACCCACACGCGCCCGCCTGCGCCTGGGCTTCGGCGCAGAGCTGGACCTTGGCGAGCATCCCGAGCAGCCCCGGCGGCAGCTGCACGGCGATGCGCTGCAGAGCTTCGTCCTGATCGGTTCGCGACACCGCGACCGTGAGCGGGCTGAAGGCGCCGGCTTGGTTGTTGGTCGTGCCGGCGAGGAACGACACGTCGAACCGCGGTGGCGGACAGCCGCTGAGCTCGAACGGTTCGCTCGTCGGTTCAGCGGGAGTTTCACTGCTGTAGGGCGTCAGCTGCGCACCGGCGGCCAGCGGGGCGCCGCACGTGGAGCCGTTGGCAAGCGGCGCGTTCGCGCCTCCGTCGAGCGTCAGCTTCAGCTGTTCGAACGGCAGCTGCGGGCTTTCGTTGAATGTCGCCGTCAGCTGCCCGGTCTGCTGGTCGATCGCGCCCGAGCCTTCGAGCTTCACCGTTACACCCGAGCCCTGTGCCTGCAGCAGCAGGCGCATCAGTCGGCCTTCCTGCGCGTCGCCAGGGGTACACGGAGCGCAGTCGGGCTCACCGAGAAAGACCTGGCCTTCGAGCGGGCTGGAGAGGATCGGCGTCACGATCTTGACGGTCCCGATCTGCGAAGCGGCGGGACACGATGCGGCGGTGAGCGAGTTCACCGCGAACTGTTCTTCGCTGCAGTCCTGCAGGCCGCCCGCGACGGACGGCGAGAGCACGACACCTGCCGGCAGGCTCACGACCGCCTTGCGCAGATCGGGCGTGGCGAGCGCGGTCGGGTTTTCGTTCTGTGGCACGTGCACGTCGATCGTGTAGCCGCTCGGCGCACCCGCCTGCGTGGTTTCGGGCGTGAGCGCAAGCGATGGGGTGAACGACAGTTGTTGGCAGCCGGTGATCGCGTTGTCGGCAAGCTCGGCGGAGAGTGACTGGAACGGCGGCCCAAGGCTCTCCCAGGAGTCCGTTTCGACCCCCACGGACAGCGCACTCGCCTGGCATCGGCTCGGCAGCGTCAGGAACGGCTTCGCCGCGATGCCGCTGGGGCAACTCACCTGTCTTTCCACCCCGGCTTCGACTTTGACCGACGGCTTACAGAATTCCCCGTCCTGCTCGTGCCCCTGGCCGAACGTCCCTTCGCGTTCGAGGTCGTGGTTGCCATCCGCGGGCACGCCCCAAAGCGTCAGGATCGCGCCCTGCAGGGGGCCGCTCTCGGGGATGTCATTCAGGGACGCCGTCAAACCGTATTCGCCGTTGCCGCGGAGGTGGAAGAACATCGGGATGTGGCCGATCCCCGCGACCGAGAAGCCGAGCTCGGCGGGCTCGCCTGTCGGCGGGATCACGTTGAAGACGGGGTAGACCGCGGAGTGAAACGAGCCGTAGAAGAACGGCTTGACCGTGCCGACCTGGCTGTCAAGCGGGCAGTTCAGCACTTCCAGTTCGAGGAACGCCTGCTGGCTGCACTGGGCGACGGCGTTTGGGTTGCCGACCAGGCCAGGCGGGAACGCCACTTCGAGATCCTTCACAGCGGCGCTCGCGAGCGGCTCTTCAGACGGTGGTTCTTCACGCGCGCTGACGTTGAAGGCGAGGCTCGCGGTCAGCTCGTATGGATGCGAGCCGGCCTGCGTCTGGGCATTCCCGTCTTCATCGGCGATGCCGGCGTCGAACAGCGAGAGGCCGAAGGGGACTGGTTCGGCGTCGATCGGAGTGCTCGCTCGCGTCGACGCGCTTGGCGCGCCTCCGCCCGAGACCGTCGCGAAGTTCGCTTCCAAGCTCTGGACGCCCGCTTCGATCGAGACGGTGATCGTCACGACAATCGTGGCGCCTGCCAGCACCGCTCCGCGCGAGAGACCTTCTTCGTATGTACACCTCACCGGCACTGTCGCGCATGTCATTTCGTATTTGGGGAGCCCGTTGCCGTTGGCCGCTTCGCCGCGGGCTGAGACGCCCGTTGCCGTGACCCCGCGCGGCAGCGTGTCGGCGACGGTCACGCCGCTGCCGTGCGACGTGGGCGCCGCGCCATCGTTGCGGATGATCAGCACGTACGCGTCCGACGCGTCGCCCGCCTTGAAGTACGTCGGCTCAGACTCTGAGAGGATGCTCCAGTGCGGGCTTTGGGCAGCTGCCATCGACGGCGCGCCTACGCTGGCAATGAGGGCAAATAGGACCACAAGCATCCCGGCGACGCGGGTGCGGCGCCTGATATGGAGCCTGATGCCACCACCGCGCCGGCGGCGCGGACGTTTCACCTTCGTGGCCGGCTACGCTCCGGCACGGCGCCACGGCGGACCTTCTCGGCTGTGGGCGCGTAGCGTCTGCGCGCCAGATCGACGCACGCCGAGCGCCGCTTTTTGCTCTTCAGCCGCTTGCACCGGACGAGGGCACGCGCGAGAAGCTGCGCACGCGTCGGCTTCGCGGGCGTTGCCGACGCAAGGTTGCCGACACCCTTGAAAGATGCCGAGGCCGGCACGGAGAGCGACGGTTGCGGATCAAGCGGTTCCCGGCAGGCGCCGCCCTGGCAGGGCATCAGCGCGGGAGGTTCCGCAAGGCCTCCGTCGACGCGCGCGTCGTAGACGGCCACCAGCCCGTCGGTGTCGCTCGGCGCGAGCCGTTCGCGGGTGGCGATGAACACGTCGTCGCCGCTGGCGCTAGCGTCGAGGAACACGGCGCCAGCGCCGCTTTCGGTGCCAGAGATGAGCTGCACCGAGCCGTCCTCGTACTCGAAGACCCTCGCGTTGCCGACGGAGATCCCGGGCACGAGCGAGTCGGGAGAGGAGAAGAACAGGCGGCTGCCGTCGTCGCTGAGGCTCCGCGGCTGGTGGAAGGGAGTGCTCACCCGTTCGCCCAGCTTGGCGCCGATGAAGGCGCTGCCGAGCGGCCGCACGTCGCCCGCGTCGCACGACGCGCACACGAGTCGCCCCGTTTCGGCGCTGTACTCGAACACCTCGTGGTCGGCCTGCCCCGTCGCCTGGTCTTCGTTGTCGTAGCCGGTCAACGGTTCGACTGACATGAACCCTAGGTGCCTACCGTCGGGCGTGACGTACGCCTGCGACTCGGTCGGGCGGCTAGTCCAATCGGCGACGTCGCTGTGATATTCGAACGCCCCGGCTTCCATCGCTTCGATGCCTTCCGCTTCTTCGCTCGTCGGCGCCCGCAGCGTCGCGATGTACGTCACCGTGCCCGGCCCTGCGGCCGGGCCGTGCCATACGTAGAGGTTGGGCTCGCCGCTTTTGGCTTCGCCGCCGAGATAGCCGTCGGCGACGAAGTAGACGTACGAGCCGTCCTCAGAGCTGCCGACGACGCCCTGGACATCCGCACCGTCGGGGTCCGTCGTGTCGATGGTGAGATCGGTGAGCACGCCTGTTTCGACGTCGTAACGGAACAGATCGTTGCCCGCGTCTTCTTCTCCCGAGGCTTCTTCGGGGCCTGTGTTCGACTGCTTAGTGAGCGCGGCTTTGCTCGTGAAGTACACGAGCGAGCCGTCGTCCGATGCAGTCCAGAACTCAGCCGAGCCGGGAGCGCAGATCCCATCCAGGGTTTCGCAGTCGCTCGGTGCGGCGCCAGGCGCGGGCGCAGAGACCTCGACGGTCGATGCGCCGTCGATGCGATCGTAGAGCTGCGTCTTGCCTTCCTGCTGAGGGTCCGGCTCGCCGTCGTCGGCGACAGCCTCGAACAGCACGCGCGACCCGTCCGGTGAGACGGCGTGTGCGAGCTCGTGCGTGTGTTCGCTGACCGCGCGGATCCCGCCACCGGCCATCGCCCCTTGTTCGGGGATCGTGCCATCGGGGAGAATCCCTACCAGCCCCACGTGTTCGGCGACCGCTTCGTAGAGGTTTTCGACGCCTCCGCCGGGGGCGCCTGCGACGAGGCTGTCGTTCGCCTCGAAGATCACGTGGCTGAAGTAGGTGGACGCACCGGCAAACGCGGGCACGTCTTCTTCTTCGAAGCACAGAGTGCAGCCCGAGTGAGGCGGTTCCGCCGGGGCGCTCGCGGTCACGAGCGAGTCGGCGCCGCCCGGCTGACGCAGGAACAGGTTGTAGACGCCGGCCGGCGCGCTCGCGGTCAGCTGCTGCAGCGGGACACGCAGGATCGTCTGCGAGAGGTCTTCCGAGAAGGCGTACCCGACTCCGGCCTTGCCGTTCGTAGGGGCCTGCGGCGTCGGCGGCGTAAGGGCTGTCGTCTGCCAGCCGGCGGCGCCTCGCGAGGCCAGGTAGGCGTTTGGAAAGTAGTTCCCCTGCGCGCCGCCAAACGCCGCCCCAACGTTCATGTACGCGACCGTACATGGTTCGCCGGCTTCGCATGGGGATGCCTGCGCGGGGCGCAGCGGCAGCAGCGTCATCGCGTCCTGCCCGCCCGTTTCGACGGGCGAGACCTGCTCGTAGGCGCGGCAGTCGGGCAGGTGTTCGGAAGGGCCGGAGCGGAACTGGGCGTTGGCGCAACCCTCCGCCGCGACCGGCACCGCGAGCACGCCGACCAGCCAGATCGCCGCAAGCGCGAGCAGGCATACGCCGATGAGGCAGGGCCGACTGCTGATCGATCCGGCGCGGGGCGACATTCCGCGCATGGTCCCTCCTCTCCGGCCTTAGCCTAGCCTCGCGCGATTCCAGCCGCGCCGCTATGCCAGTTCGGAGCCCCCGGGCTCGAGGCTCGGCAGGCGCCTCCCGTTTGGCAGCCTCCGAGCCTCGCCTTCCCCCTCCTCTACCCCCGCGACGGGGCTATTTCCATTCGAGCGTACCGCCTTCGAGTTCGCCCAGCGCCGCCCCGCTGTAGCTGCCTTCGAGGTTTTCCGTGCTTCCACAGGAGCCACCGGTCCCTTTTGAGCGGACACCGACGGCGCTCGCTTCCGCCTGGACCTTGCCGCCTGACTTGTTTTCGTACGTCGCTTTTTCGAGCGTCTGCGAGGGGATCCTAACTTTACATTCTTCGTTGGTGGGTTCGATCGTGACTTCGTTTTCGAGCTTCACAGGCCCGTTTGCGTTGAATTCGAAGTGCGCAGCCGAGACTTTCACTTTGCTGCCAAAGGCGGTGCAGCCGCTGTATGTGAACACTTCTTTGTGCGTGGTCGAGAGCCCTTCTGTGATTGTGCCCGACCCGACCACTTCCGTGCATTCAAGCGTGCCGGCGCCGGTTTTAAACACCTGCATATTCGTCGATTTGCTTTTCGTTTTGCCCGTTTTGCTCGCATAGAATTCGTGACCCGAGGCGGAGACCGAGACGGCACTGACCCCGGCCACCCCAAGTGCAGCGATCAGGACCAGGCCAAACTTGATGACGCGATGCACGTTCTCACTGCTCCTTTGTCGATTGGTAACCGGCTACCGGAGCCGACTTGATCGAAAGACGCTCGTGTACTCGATCGTTAGTGCATGGGACTATTCTCTCCATGGTCAGTACGATTCGTACTATCACAGAGATCTCCTGTTCTGTCAAGCCAAAGAAGAAGTGAACTGTTAGCAATGTGGCCGCCGCGGGATGATCGCCTGCCCGCTGTAGATTGGGCTCATGCCAAGCCCCGACCATCTGGAGATGACGCTGCTCCCAGGGGCCCGTGAGCTGCTCGCCGTCCATGCCCGCGAGCTGCCGCAACGCGACGACCTATGCGGCGCGTTCTGCGGCGCGCTGGCGCTGCGCGCCGCCGGCATCGCCGAACACGGCGGCGCGCCGCTGGACCAAGACGAGGTGGCACTGGCGGCCGGCAGCGTCGTCGCAGGCGCGCGCGCGGCGGGCGTGCTCCCGCACGGCGAACCGGGACGGCGCGACTACCGCCTGTCGCTCCCGTCGATCGATGATCCCGACCTCTCCGGGACGACCGCCGCGGGCCTGCTCGACGCGATCATGCACCTCGGCGCCGGCGCGCTCGTCGTGATTCCATACACGGGTCCTTGGACGACGAGCACGCTTGCCGGCCTCTTCGACCTCGGCTGCGCTTGCGAGCGCCCAGTGACACTCGTGGCGAACCTTGCCACCCGCCATCTGTGGGGCGGGCATGCGGGCATCAACGAGCTGCTCGCGTACCTGTTCGACGGCGAGTTGGACGGCCCGGAGCCGGACTGGGACGTGGGGCACTTCGCGTGCGTCGTCGCGCGCGTGCAAGGGCCCGCTGGCAGCCTGTACGCGGTGGCCGACACGTACCCGACGCTCGGCGACGGCGGCGTCCACATGCAGCCACAGGAGCACCTCGCGACGGCGCTCGAGCGGCGCGACATGCCCGCGGGGGGCATGATCGTGGTCGTGTCGGCCGAGGACGCCGCCGCCGTGCGCGCGGGCGCGGACGCGCTCGGGCTGCGTGAGGGCCTGTGGGACAACGGCACGGCGACCGGCGAGACGGCACGGTGAGCGAGGGTCAGCAGGCGGGCACTGGGGAGCTGGCTGGTGCTGAGGAGCAGGCGGGCACTCGGGAGCTGGCTGGTGCTGAGGATTTGATCGCGCTCGTGTGCTGCGACCTCGGCGCGATCGTGCGGGGACGCGCGGTGCGCGCGAGCGAGCTCGATGAGTACCTAAACGCCGGCGTCGGCTGGGTGCCGGCCAACCATGCGCTCACGCCGCTCGGCCCGGTCGCCGACCCCAACCCGTTCGGGTCGACCGGCGACCTGCGCCTGCTACCTGACGTCGGAACTCGCGTGCTGGTGGAGTCCGACGGCACCAGCAGCGCCATGGAGCTCGTGCTGTGCGACATCGCCGAGACCGATGGCCGGCCGTGGGAGTGCTGCCCGCGGAGCTTCCTACGCGAGACGCTGCTCGAGCTCGAGCGAGAGCTGGGCGCAAGGCTTGTGGCGAGTTTCGAGCACGAGTTCCAGCTCCTGGGGCCCGGCGATCCCGGCTGGGCGCCCCCGACCACCGACTCCTCGGTGCCGGCGCCATCCTGCTCGTCGCCTGCACTGCCGGGGCTGCCGTTCTCGCTGCAGGCCCTGCGCCACGCCGAACCGTTCCCCAGGCAGGCGATGCGCGCGCTGGCGCAGGCCGGGGTCGAACCGGAGCGTGTCTTCGCCGAGTACGCGCCGAGCCAGTTCGAGATTCCGGTGGCAGCCACGGAGGGCATCGCGAGCGCCGACCGCGCGGTGGTGCTACGTGAGGTCGTGCGGGAGGTAGCCATGCGCCAGGGACTACGCGCAAGCTTCGCGCCGCTGCTCGACCCCGGGCAGGCGGGCAACGGCGTGCACATCCACCTGAGCCTGCTCGACACGAACGGCAGCCCGCTGCTGTACGACGCCGACCGACCCGCGTGCCTGAGCGAGCTCGGCGGGCACTTTGCGGCGGGGATCCTGCGACACGCACCTGCGCTCAGCGCGCTCACCGCCGCCAGCCCCGTGTCGGGCGCGCGCCTACAGCCCCATCGCTGGAGCGCCGGGGCGGTGTGTCTCGCGCAATGTAACCGCGAGGCGCTGCTGCGTATCCCACCGCTGGTCAAGCTTGCAGACACAGACCCCGCCCACCAACTGCACCTCGAGTACCGCGGCGCTGACGCCACCGCCAATCCCCATCTCGCCCTCGCGGCGATCCTGCGGGCGGGCCTGGAGGGAGTGCGCGGGCGGCTGCCGACGCCGCCGATGCTCGATCGCGACCCCGCACAACTCGACGCTGAGGAAGCCGAACGTTTCGGCGTCGGCGCGCTGCCGGCCACGCTCGAGCACGCGCTGCAGGCGCTCGCCGACGACGACACCGCCCACGGGTGGATGACGCCACTGTTGTACGACGCCTATACGAGCGTCAAGCAGGCCGAGCTCGATGCCGCTAGGGACGTCGACCTCAAGGAGCTCTGCAGGCGCTATGCCGCGATCTACTGACGCGTTGCTGGGACGGCTGCTGGCGGCCATCGAGAGAGAGCTCCCCCGCGCGGTCGAGCTGCGCCACCGACTGCACGCTGAGCCCGAGCTCGCGCATCAGGAGCACCGGACGGCGGCGAGCATCGCCTCCGAGCTGCCGGTGGCATGCGAGGCGGCCGCCGGAACCGGGCTGCTCGCCCGCGTCGGCGACCGCGGCAGCACCATCGCTCCGGCCCCCGGTGCCGCGGATGCATCGGGGCGGGCGGGCTCGATAGCCGAGCGGGCGGGCTCGATAGCGGTGCGTGCGGAGCTCGACGGGCTGCCGATGACCGAGCAGACGGGCGCCCCGTTCACGGCGAGCGGCGAGACGATGCACGCGTGCGGGCACGACGTCCACATGGCGGCGCTCGTCGCGCTCACGCGTGCCGCGCACGCGCTCGGCGACGCGCTGCCCGTCCCGCTGCTCGCCGTCTTTCAGCCGAGCGAGGAGGCCTACCCGTCCGGCGCCCAGCAGCTCGCCGACGGCGCGCTCGCGAACCTTGCGCCGGCGGCGGTCGTCGCCGCACACGTGCACCCCGAACTGCCGTGGGGCGCCGTCGCACTTGACCCCGGCACAGTCAACGCCTCGTGCGACGCGTTCGAGATCACCGTCGAGGGCGAGCCATCGCACGGCGCCTACCCGCACCACGGGCGCGATCCGATCCTCGCGCTCGCACAGGTCGTCGTCGCGCTGTACGCACAGGCGTCCAGGCGGATCGACCCGCTGAGCCCGGCGTCGCTGACCGTTGGCGTACTCGAGGCTGGCAGCGCCGAGAACGTGATCCCCGCGCACGCGCACGCGCGCGGGGCGCTGCGCGCGTATCGCCCCCAGGACCGCCTCGCGCTACGTCAGCTGGTCGAGGACGTCGCCGGCGCGGTCGCCGCAGCGCACGGCTGCCGCGCGAGCGTCGAGCTCGTGCCTGGGGAGCCGGCGCTCGAGAACGACGCGGGCATCGTGGCGCGCGCACGGGAGCTGCTTGCGCGCGCGGGCTTGACGGCGGCGCCCGAGTGGCGCTCGTGCGGATCCGACGACTTCGCGTTCTTCGGCGCGCTCGCGCCCGTGGCAATGGCGTTTGTAGGGCTCGACGGGGCAGCCGGCTTCGCCGTTCACCCGCTGCATCATCCCGAGCTTCTGCCCCCTGACGCCGCCGTTGGCGCCGTCGCGCGTGCGCAGGCCGTCCTGTACGTCGCTGCGGTGGTCTCATCGCGGTCTCCCGCCGGTCGCTGACCGCCCGTGCGATCGGTGGACAGGACGGGTTGACCCGGCCGCATATAGGATTGACAGATGCCCGACCACCTGTACTTCACTGACTCCGAAGAGGCGAACGCGCTACTGGCGGCGGACCCGATGGCGCTGCTCATCGGCTTCGTGCTCGACCAGCAGGTCAGCGTGCAGAAGGCCTTCGCCGGACCGCTGGTGCTGCGCGAGCGCCTGGGCTCGATCGACGCCGCGACGCTCGCAGCAGCCGATCTCGAGCCGGTGTTCCGCGAGAAACCAGCGATCCACCGCTTCCCCGGCTCGATGGCCCAGCGCGTGCACGAGCTCGCGGTGTACGTGCGCGACCACTATGACGGCGACGCCGCGCGCGTTTGGACCGACGCCGCCGACGCGAGCGAGCTGCGCGCCAACCTCGCCGCGCTGCCCGGCTTCGGCGAGATGAAGGTCAAGTCGCTCGGCGCCGTCCTCGCCAAACGCTACGGCGTCGCCACCGCCGCCAAGCTGGTGCCGCCGCACCCGACGCTCGGCGACGTCGACTCACCGCGCGCGCTCGTCAGCTACCAGGCGGCCAAGCGCGTGCACAAGGCCGAGTGGTCGAAAATGAAACCGCGGCGATAGCCACGCCGGTGGAGCGCCATACAGGGCGCGGCGTTTAGAGGTCCGGCAGGTACTCGATCTCTGGCGAGCGCAGCGCGATGCCCAGGCCGCGGATCGACACCCGACCCGACTGCGGGTAGAAGCACATGTCGCTGTGCTCGCGCGTGCCGTACGCGAGGTACGTCACGCCGTCCGCGCCCGCGCGCAGCGCGTGCGCCACGCCCGTTCCCGCCGGACGCGAGACCACGTCGCCAGCCCGCAACGGGTGCTCGTCCGGCTCCGACGAACCCCGCGCCCACAACTCCAACACACCACCCCCACTAATAATCAAAAAAATCTCCTCCTCCAGGGAATGACAGTGCGCCGGCGCGCCCTGCCCGCCACCCTGTAGGACCACGTGGTTCAGGCCGCTCGTCTCCGCGCCCGCCGCCTTGCCCACCAGACGCGCGCGGCCATCAAAGATCGCCTCCACGTCCTCCAGCGCGACCACGTTACGCGGGCGCTCCGCGCTCGGCTCCAGGCACTCCGGCGGGCCGCTCGCCGCCTCGCGCGCGAACGGGTTCTCGCCGTCCGCCAACTCCACCCAGCGCGGAAACGACCACGCCACACCCGCCCGCGGAAGCGCCGTCAGCGCCGGGTCGCGCCGCTGGCCGAACACCAACACGTCCAGGCCAGCCGCGCCAGCGCGCAGCGTGTGCGCACCGCGCCTCGGGCGGTGCACGACGCAGTCGCCCTTCCCCACCGCGTACGTCTTGCCCTCCTGCCACAGCAGCCCCTCGCCGTCGAGCACGAAGAAGATCTCCTCGTCCGCGCCGTGATCGTGCGCCGGCGTCGAGAAGTGATCCGCCGCGACCTCGATGCGGCGCATGCCCACCGTGCGCGTGCCCACCTGACGGCCGAGGTCGCGCCACACGCCCTTGATGTGCCCCACCGCCAGCTCGTACGTCGGGCCGTCATAGATGTTCGCGCTCGACATCGCCGCGCGACGCTATCAGTCGCCCGCGCGCACCAGCGGCGGCGGCGAGCCCTCCGCGCTGCCCGCCAGGAACGCGTCCCAGCCACACACCGCGCACGCGTGGCGAAACGCCGAGCGCGCGAACGCCAGCGCCGCCTCATGCGGATCGGGCGCCGCGCGCGCGTCGTCCCAGTCGAGGACGTACTCGCCCAGCTCCGCATCCCAGCGTGACGCCGCCGGCGCCAACGTCGCCGCCGCGAACCCCTCCGGCGCCGGGTGCGCGTACGCGTAGAACGCCGCCCGGCCGTAGCGCGCGTCGCCCGGCCACCAGCCGACCGCCACCTCCTGCGCGTCCATCGCGTTGCGCATGATGAAGTCCTCCGACGGCGGGTCCGCCCGCTCGCCCGAGAACAGGTTCACCGCGAGGTCAAACGAGCCCCACCATGCGTTCACCGGCGTCGAGCGACCGCGGTACGGCGCCCGGAACGCCGCCAGCACCAGCGCCGCGCGCGTCGCCGCCGCGAAGTAGCGCGACACCAGCTCCCGGTCGTAGCTCGTGTGCTCCTCGTCCTCGTCCAGCGGCACGCTCCACGGCACCTCCTGCGGCGTCGGGTTGATCTCCACCGGCCCCGCCAGCGTGCGGACCGCCTCAAGCAGCTCGCGTGTCACCGCCCCCACCGTCACACCCGGCGCGAGCGCCACCGCGCGCGAACGCCCGTCGCTGTGCTCCACCAGCGCTTCGTGCATGCGCATGTCCAGCGTCACCACCAACGCGCCCGAGCCGTCCGGCGCCGGCAGCACCGGCGTCTCCCACCCGCGCGCCGTCACGCGCAGCGCCGCGTGCTGCAGCTCCGGCTCCGGCGGCGCGATCGCCACCGCCAGCTTGCCCAGCACCTGCGTCAGCGCGTGCACCGTGTCGCACGTCGCGCTCCACTCCTCGTACGCGGGCATCGTCGGCCAAGCGGGGGCCATGCGTGGGAGCGTAGCGCGCGTCGCGCGGCCGGCGCGCGCGGTGTGCGCCGCGGCCCGTCGCGCGACCGACATGGGAGTACTGTTGAGCGGGTGGGAGGCGCTGCGCACGCCAACGGACACGGCGGCCGGTCGAGGTCGGTTGCCGTCGTCGGCGCGGGCTTTGGTGGCATCGCCGCCGCCGTCAAGCTCCGCCGCGCCGGCTACCGCGACGTGACCGTGTTCGAGCGCGGGCAGCGGGTTGGCGGCACGTGGACCCACAACACATATCCGGGCGCCGCCTGCGACGTCCCCTCGCACCTATACGAGTTCTCGTTCGCACCAAACCCTCGCTGGTCGCGGCGCTACGCGCCCCAGGCTGAGATCCAGGAGTACGTCGAGGACGTCGCCCGCCGCAACGGCGTGTTCGATCGGGTTCGCACGGGCGTCGAGGTGGAAAGCGCGCGATGGGACGAGGAGCGCGACAGGTGGCTGTTGGAGACGAGCGCCGGTCGCCACGAGGCCGACATCCTGATCACCGCCTGTGGGCAGCTCTCCGTGCCCAAGCTGCCCACGATCCCCGGGCTCGACAGCTTCGCCGGACCCGCGTTTCACACCGCGCAGTGGCGCCACGACGTCTCGCTCGAGGGGAAGCGCGTGGCCGTCATCGGCACCGGCTGCAGTGCCATCCAGACCGTGCCCACGATCCAGCCGCTCGTCCAGCACATCGACGTCTACCAGCGCTCGCCCGGCTGGACCATCCCGAAGATGGACTTCGCCTACTCGCAGCGCGCACGCCAGCTGTTCGAGCGCTTCCCCGCGCTGCAGCGGCTTGACCGCATGGCGATCTTCGCCTTCATGGAGCTCGGAGCGCTCGGCATGACCTCCCAGAGCTGGCTGCTCGCGCCGTTCCGCGCGCTCGGGCGCCGGCAGATTCAGCAGGCGATCGCAGACCCGCGGCTGCGGACCGCCGTGACCCCCACTGACGAGATCGGCTGCAAGCGGCTGATGCTCACCGACGAGTGGTACCCCACGCTCACCAAGCCCAACGTCGAGCTCGTCACCGATGCCATCGCCGAGATCACGCCCGGCGGCGTGCGCATGCAGGACGGCAGCGAGCGCCCCGCCGACGTGCTCGTGCTCGCCACCGGCTTTCAGACCCACGGCTTCGTCGCCCCCATGGACGTCGTCGGCGCCGGCGGGCGCACGCTCGCCGAGGAGTGGGACGGCGTGCCGTACGCGTACCTCGGCATGAGCGTCCCCGACTTCCCCAACATGTTCCTGCTCTACGGCCCCAACACCAACGGCGGCACCGGCTCCGCCATCTACGTGCTCGAGGCCGGCGTCGACCACGTCATCGCCGCGATCCGCGAGCTCGAGCGCCAGCACGCCGCGCGCATCGAGGTCACGCGCCGGGCCAGCGACGATTTCAACCGCGAGCTGCGCGCCGCGCTCGCGCACACCGTCTGGCACACCGGCTGCACCAGCTGGTACGTCGACGAGAACGGCAACGACCCCAACCAGTGGCCGTGGCTGTGGAGCGCCTTCCGCCGGCGCACCGCGCGCATCGAGCCCGGGGCCTACGCGGTGAGCCTGCCGGCGCGCGTCGCGGACGCTCACGTCTCCTCCTGACGCGCTCGGGCGTGGGAGTGCACGGGCCGGCCAGCCGAGCGCATCCGCCTCTCCAGCGCCGTCACCGTGCTCAGCTCCGACGACCCCGTGCGCGTTTTCCAGGATTTTGCCGAGGTCGATCTGCTGTCGAATGGCCGCGCCGAGATCATGGCCGGGCGCGGCTCGTTCATCGAGTCCTTCCCGCTGTTCGGCTACGACCTCGACGACTACGACGAGCTGTACGCCGAGAAGCTCGAGCTGCTGCTGGCAGTACGCGAACAGACGCATGTGACGTGGTCAGGTCGCCATCGTCCGGCGCTCGTCGACGCCGGCGTGTGGCCGCGGCCGCTGCAGGCGCCGCTGCCGGTGTGGGTCGCCGTCGGCGGCTCGCCGCAATCGGTCATCCGCGCTGGGACGCTCGGGCTACCGCTGACGATCGCCATCATCGGCGGGCAGCCAGCGCGTTTCGCCCCACTCGTCGAGCTCTACCGCGACGCCGCCGCGCGCGCGGGACACGACCCAGCGACGACTCGCGTGGCGATCAACACGCACGCGTTCGTCGGAGCCAGCCCAGCGCAGGCAGACTCGGCGTTCGCCGCCTCCTACCTGGCGACGATGAACCGCATCGGCCGCGAGCGCGGCTGGCCGCCGTCCGGGCGCCCCGAGTACGAAGCCCTGCGCGCGCCCGACGGAGCGTTGGCGGTCGGCTCGCCCGAGCAGGTCGCCGAGAAGATCCTCTACGAGCACGAGCTGTTCGCGAACGACCGCTACATCGGCCAGATGAGCGTGGGCGCCGTCGCCCACAGCGATGTGCTGCGTTCGATGGAGCTGTTCGGGACCAAGGTCGCGCCGCTCGTGCGCGAGGAGATCGCGCGGCGCACACCCGGCGAGGCGGTCACTGCCGCGGCTGCGAGCGGCAGCGAGGACAGACCCGCGCTCTAGTTCACCTGGCGGCCGTCGTCGGCGATCAGTACGTGCAGCTGAGAGCCCGTGTACATGTAGTCGTAGGCGCTGCAGCCGCCCGCGAGGTGCAGCTGGAGGCTGTCGCGATGTTCCTGGTAGTAGCTCGCGAACAGCGTCACCGTTCCGCGCGTAGCCGCCGGGCAGCTCGGATCGTCACTCGCGGAGACGGTCACGTTGAGCACCAGCCCCGCGCCGAGGTGACCGAGGCGGGTTATGTGCGGCGATATGCGCGCGGAGCCCGCGACCGCGAACACGAGGTCGTGCGAGGCGTGGCCGCTCACGCTGTCCTCGTTGCAGATCGTGCCCGCGCCGTGTCCGTTCGACCACGTGCCGCGGCCGTGCGTGTATGACGAGGTGATCCCCGGGTGGGAGCTCGACGGCGGGCCCGTCTGCGTAAACGCCCACGCCTCGCCCGTCGGTGACTGAGACGAGGGCTTCAGCGGGCACGCTGCCGGGTCGGCCGACGCGGGCGGAGAGCTGGCCCGGGCCGGTGGATCGTTAGTCAGAAGCTCACCGAAAGTGCCCATGCTGACGAGGACGCCGAGGACCGCCCCCCAGCGAAGCGGTCGCGTCAGGCTTAGGGGTAGATCGCCGCGCATACGTTCCGATCGGGGTCAAAGTTAGTCCAAGTTGAACGCCGACGTGGTGCAATAGCCTTCGCGCCCGCGATCGAGCGGCGAAGGACTGGACACGTGACTCCGCGACCCGAAAGCCCATGAAGACGCACGGCTGGCGCGTGATCGTCGCATACGCGCTGGTGTGTGCGGCGACGCAGATACTGTGGCTCACCTACGCCGCGATCACGACCGAAACGGCCAGGCGCTACGGCGTGTCGGTCGGCGCCGTCGGATGGCTCGCGGAGATCTTCCCGCTGCTGTACGTCGTGCTCGCGATCCCCGCCGGCATCCTGCTCGATCGCTGGTTTCGCCCGTCACTGGCCGCCGGCGGCGCATTGGTCGCTCTCGGCGGGCTCGTGCGCCTGGGCGGCGAGACGTTCGCGTGGGCGATGGCCGGCCAGGTGCTGGTCGCGGTCGCGCAGCCGGTTGTCCTCAGCGCGGTCAGCAAGCTCGCCGGCGAGTACCTGCCCGCGCAGGAGCGCGCGACCGGCATCGCCGTCGGCTCCGCCGGCAACTTCGTCGGGATGCTGCTCGCGCTGCTGCTCGGACCAAC
This sequence comes from uncultured Solirubrobacteraceae bacterium, assembly GCA_963735615.1. Taxonomy (GTDB): domain Bacteria; phylum Actinomycetota; class Thermoleophilia; order Solirubrobacterales; family Solirubrobacteraceae; genus Palsa-744. Next base: position 48,868 of record CAVTLO010000002.1, on the reverse strand, counting down.
GCTCGGCGCGCACGGGCAGCTCGAGCGGCTGCTCGTGCTCGAGGCGGCGCTCGCCGTGATCCCCGCCGTCGCGCTAGCAATCGCCCTGCGCCGGCCGGGGCAGGTAAGTAACGAGCACGCAGCGATCGAGGGCAACGCCGCGCGAGCGCTGTGGGCGCTGCCACCGATGCGCACGCTGTGCGGGCTCGTGTTCGTCGGCTTCGGCATCTTCGTCGCGCTCGCCACCTGGCTGCAGACGCTGCTGCATCCCTCCGGCGTCTCCGAAACCGCCGCCGGCGCGCTGCTCGTCGGGATGGTGATCGCGGGGATCATCGGCTGCGCGCTGCTGCCGCCGCTCGTCGCCCGCCATCGCGCCGAGCGCGGCTTTATGCGCACCGCCGTACTCGTTGCCTGCCTCGGCTGCGTGCTGCTTGGCGCGACGCCGTGGCTGAGCCTGCGCGCGCTCGCGCTCGTCGCGATGGGCGTCGTCCTGCTGCCCGCGCTACCCGTGATCCTTACCGCCGCCGAGCAGCTCGCCGGCGCCGCCGCCGGCACCGCCGGCGCGATCGTGTGGATGGCCGGCAACCTCGGCGGCCTCGTCATCGCGCTGCTCGTGCAGGCCCTCGTTCACCACCCACTCGCCGCGTTCATCACGATGGGCGTGGTGTCGCTGTTCGGGCTGCCGCTTGCGGGGAGGCTCACTTCGCCTGTCGGCGAGGAGGCCGGGGCGGTGGCGGCTTCGGCTGTCGTGGGCTGAGGCGGGGCATGGCGGAGCAGGTGCCCGCGGTCAGCGACGTGCTCGATGCGATCGAACGTCGCAGCTGGACGCGCCTACAGAGGCTGCTGCATCCCGACATCCACTGGACGACCGCCGTCGAGGAGCAACTGCACGGTGTCGACGAGGTGATCGACCGACTCTCCAGGGACCCGCCGCCGGCGCCTCCCTCGTACCACGAGGTTCGCGACGGGCTGATGTACCGCTGGATCGACTGTCCGGGGTGAGTGCGCCGTATTTGTCCGGTGCAATTGGTTTGCGCGTGAGCGTCGACATGTTCCGGATCGGCAGGGATGCTGATCCAATTTGGTCAACATGCCTATTCCGGATCGGTAGGCTATGCTACTCCGATATGGTCAGATGTGTTGGCTGGTACGGTGTGTAGCCTATGGCGCTGATTGCTCGGGGGATCGAGCATGAGCTGCGCGACATTCTCAGCGTGAGCCGCGCGGCGGCGATCGTCGGTCCGCGGCAGGCCGGCAAGAGCACGCTCGCCAAACAGCTGCAGGCGGCGGGTGTCGTGCCGAACTACTTCAGCCTCGACGACGAAGCGCTGCGCGCCGCGGCACAGGCGGACCCGGACGGGTTCGCGCTGTCGCTCGCGCGTCCGGCAGTGATCGACGAGATACAGCGGGCACCGGACCTGATGCTCGCTATTAAGCAGATCCTCGATCGCGATCACACGCCTGGCCAGTTCCTAATCACCGGCTCGGCTGACCTGGTCACGGCCAGGGTCATCGCCGACGCACTTCCAGGTCGGGTGGAGTACGTGAATCTCTGGCCACTGGCTCAGGCCGAGATCGCGGGCAGAAGAGCCTCGATCATCGACGCACTGTTCAATGAGAGCCCACCCCAGATCAACGGCGCACCGAAGGGTCGCGCGGCGAGCGCGGAGGTCGTTCTCGCGGGCGGCTACCCGGACGCGCGTACCCGCGACCCGCGCCAGCGCACGCGCTACTTCCGGTCCTACGTGCAGAGCATCCTCGGCCGCGATCTGCCTGAGATCGGCGAGGTGCGGAGCGATCCCTCGAAGCTTGAGCAGCTGCTTCGGCTGCTGGCGGCACGCACGAGTGGCACGGTCAACTACGCGGACCTCGGACGGGAGGTCGCGCTCGACGACAAGACGGTCAAGGCGCACGCAGAGCTGCTGAGACAGCTCTTCCTGGTGTATCGGCTGCGTCCGTTTTCGAGCAACCTCGGTTCCCGGCAGGTCAAGACGCCCAAGCTGTTGCTGACTGACACCGGCATGGCCGCCGCGCTGATCGGCGTGGACGCATCCCGCTACTCGGCGCCCGATCAAGGATCCCTTGCGGGCATGCTGTTTGAGACGTTCGTGCTGATGGAGCTCGTCAAGCAGGCGACGTGGAGCGCCATTCCGGTCGAGCTGTTCTTCTATCGCGACACCGACAAGCGCGAGGTCGATCTCGTCATCGAGTCCGCATCTGGCGAGGTCGTGGGGATCGAGGCGAAGGCCGCGGCAACCGCCACCCTTTCAGACGCACGCGGGCTGCGGCTGCTGCGCGACAAGCTCGGTGCGCGCTTCAAGACAGGCATCATCGTCTACTCAGGAGAGCACACCCTGCCGATCGGCGAGCGAATCTGGGCAGTGCCCATCTCCGGGCTGTGGCAGTGATGCGCAACCTCAGGAAATGGGCGGAGCTTCCGGGTCGTAGGAGACGGAGCACTAAATCGCCCGCTCCCGCCCGCGCCAATAAGGCTCGCGCAGCCGCCGCTTGAAGATCTTGCCCGAGTCCTCGCGCGGCAGCCCCTCGCTGAACTCGACCACGCGCGGCGTCTTGTAGCCAGCCAAGCGCGTGCGAACGTGCTCGCGCACATCCTCGACTGTCAACTGCGCGGCGTCGTGCAATTCCACGTGCGCCGCGAGCGCCTCGCCGAATTCATCATCAGGAATCCCGAACACCGCGCAGTCGCGTATGCCGTCGAGCGAAAGCAGGCAAGCCTCGATCTCGGCGGGGTAGATGTTGACGCCGCCGCTGATGACCATGTCGCTGGCGCGATCGTTGAGGTAGAGGTAGCCGTCGGCGTCGAGGTAGCCGATGTCGCCGCAGCTGATGAGACCGTCGCGCTCGACCGCACGGCGCTTGGCGTCGTCACCTTCGTAGGTGAAGTCGGGCCACACGTCGAGCCACATGAACACCTCGCCGGACTCGCCCGCGGGGTGCTCGTTGCCTTCGGCGTCGAGCACCTTGACCACGGCCCGCTCGAGCGGCCGCCCGACGGTCCCCGGATGCGCGAGCCACTCCTCGCTCGTGCAGAACACGACCGGGCCGGTCTCGGTACCTCCGTAGTACTCGACGACGATCGGGCCGAGCCACTCGATCATCGCGCGCTTGACGTCAGGCGGGCACGGCGCGGCGGCGTGCACGACCCAGCGCAGCGAGGACAGGTCGAAGCGTTCGCGCACCGCCTGTGGCAGCGCGAGCATGCGCACGAACATGGTGGGCACCATCTGCACGACGGTGACGCGTCGCTGGGCGACGATCCGCAGGAACTCCTCGGCGTCGAAGCCGGTCATGATCGTCATATCCATGCCGCGAATCGCAGCTGAGAGCGCGTAGACGTTGGGCGCGGTGTGGTACATCGGCGCGGGGATCACGGTGCGCTCGCCGGGCGCCAGCTGGAAGATCTCGCCGAGCATCGCCTGTGTCACCTCGCGCTGCTCGTCGGTGGCGGGCATGCGCACGACGCCCTTCGGTCGCCCGGTCGTCCCCGACGTGTAGATGATGCTGACGGGCGCGCCCTCCGGCGACTGCGCCCACGGCTCGTTGCCCGCGAGCCAGTCGGGCCACACGAGCGCGCCAGCGGGCAGCGTAGCAGCGATACCGTCGTCGCTGGAGGCACCGTCCCCACCTACGGGCACCACAATGACCGCAAGACCCTCGGGCACGCTCGGCGCGATCGCCGGCCACAGATCGGCGTGCACGACGAGCGCCTTGGCGCCGCTGTCGAGCAACACGTGCGCGATCTCATCGCCGCGCCAGTGCCAGTTGATCGGCACGGCGCTGGCGCCCAGCGGCACGGTCGCGATCGAGGCCTCGAGGAACTCGATCGAGTTGCGCAGCAGCAGCGCGATGCGATCGCCGGCGCCGATGCCGAGCTCGTGCAGCCCGCGGGTCGCCCGCAGCGCCCGACCGAACAGATCCGGGTAGCTGGTGAAGCGCTCGCCGCAGCGGACGCCGATCTGCTCCTCCTGCACGTAGGCCATCGTAACCGCCGCGCGCCCTACGGTATGGGTGAGCGTCGATGTCCACCTCGATCCTGCCGCCCGCCGCCGACTGGCCGTCCCTGACTCCACATCCGGGGACGATCACGTGGCGACGCGCCGGCGACGCACGCGTGCTGATCGCCGCCGGCTACGCGCTGCTGCTGCAGGTCGCCCACCCGACGGTCGGGGCTGGCGTCAGCGAGCACTCGCAGTTCCAGCGCGACCCGTGGGGACGGCTGCTGCGGACGCTCGACTACACGTGCACGATCGTCTACGGCGGTCCGCAGGCCGCGGGAGAAATGGGTCAGCGCATGCGCTCGTTCCACACACAGATCAAGGGCACGAGGCGCGACGGGCAGCGCTATCACGCGCTTGAGCCGGTGGCGTACGCGTGGGTCCACGCAACGCTCGCCGACGCGATCGTTGCCGCCCACGCGCGCTTCGGGCGACCGTTCACGAACGCGCAGCGCGAGCAGCTGTGGTCGGAGTGGCGCGCGCTCGGGCGGCTGCTGGGAATCCGCGAGCGCGATCTGCCGCCCGGCTGGCAGGCATTCCGCGTGTACGTCGAGGCGATGGTGGAGCGAGAGCTCGAGCACACACCGGCGGTCGACGAAGTGCTGGCGGCGCTCGCGCGTCCCGCGCCGCCGGAGCTCTCGGCGCTGTACCGCCCGCTGTGGCCACTCGCGCGCGTGCAACTGGGTCACTTCCTGCGCGTTGCAACCGTCGGGCTGCTGGGGCCAGCGCTGCGCGAGCGCTTTGGGCTCAGCTGGACACGAGCCGACGAGCTGGAGCTGCGTGCGATCGGCAGCGCGCTGCGGGGAGCGACGCCGCTGATGCCCGCGTCGCTGCGCAACACCGGGCCGGGCTACCTGCGCTGGCGCGAGCGGCAGCTAGAGTCGACGCCGTGGCCGGCCGCGGGATAGCTTCGCAGGCGTCCGTCGACTGGCGGGCGTGGCACGCGCCGTACGAGGACCCGAGCTCGGAGCTGAGCCGGCGCCTGGCGCTGGTGCAGGCGCAGCTGCGCGCCGCCCTCGACCAGGCGCCGCCCGGGCCGATCCGGCTGGTGAGCGTGTGCGCGGGGCAGGGGCACGACGCGATTGGCGTGCTCGCCGATCATCCGCGGCGCGGCGATGTGAGCGCGCGCCTGGTGGAGCTCGACGGGCAGAACGTGCTGCTCGCGCGCGGCGCCGCGAGCGCGGCGGGCCTCGCCGCGGTCGAGGTGGTCGCGGCGGACGCATCGATCACCGACGCATACGTGGGCGCGGTCCCGGCGGACGTGGTGCTCGTGTGCGGCGTGTTCGGCAACCTCGCGGCGGCGGACGTCGCCGGCACGATCGAGCGGCTGGTGCAGCTGTGCGCCGCGAACGCCACCGTTATCTGGACTCGCCACCGCCGCCCGCCGGACCTCGTGCCACACATCCGCGAGAGCTTCGAGCGCGCTGGCTTCGACGAGATCGCGTTCGGGGACGCGCCGCCGTTCGGCGTCGGCAGCAACCGCCTGCGGGTGGCCCCGATCCCCCTGCAGCCGGGAGTCAAGCTGTTCGATTTCATTGGCTATGAGGCGCTGTGGCCCCACCTGAGCGCGCTGGAGCGCGCATCGCTGGGTGCCCTGTTCCGCCAGGACTGCGCCCTGGTGGAGCTCGTCGAAGCGGTGCGCGCGCTCCCGTACGGACTGCCGAGCGAGCCGACGGTGGAACGCGTGCTACTCGAGGCCCGCGGCACGAGCGCGGGCAAGCACCTGCTGCTCGCGCAGCTGCTCGCAGGGCGGCTGCCCGAGACCGAGCCGGCAATCGTGCACCGCGTCTACCGGCTCGACCCAGCCCGTGCGCTCGAGCTGCTCGGCCCCGAGATCGCCGCGACGGTTCCGGACGAGGGTCTCGTCGACGTGCACCGCTATCTGACGATCGCGGGCGAGGGACGCCGCGTCCAGCTCGACGCGAGCCTTCCAGGCCTACCGTGGGATGGACGCGCGCCGCTCGCGCCCGTGTGCGGGTCGGGTCGCGACTTCCCCGCGGGCGCGGACCCGGACGCGGACATGCGGGCGCTCGAGAACCAGCACTGCGAAGCCCACGCGCGATCGCCCTTCATCGCGGCGCTGGCCGCAGCCGGGGCGACGCAGGCGTAGCGCAGGCGGGGACGCTGGCCGCCCGAAAAGCGTGTCGTGGTCAGCCCCGGGCAGGAGCCGGCCGCGTCTCGCCCTGAAGCGCGAGGCGTATGAGGGATTCGATCGCGACGCGGCCGGCGACGGGCGCGCTGCGCACCGTGCCGTCTGCTGCGACGAGGACAGCGGAGGGAGTTCCCGGAACTCCGTATGCGTGCATGACGGTTGCCTGCTCGTCGATGAGCACGTTGGTCAGGGCGTGCTCACGCGCGAGCGCCTCGGCTTGTATGGCCTCCCCCGGGGCGACCAAGGCGAGGGCTAGACGCTCGATTACGGTGTCATGCCAACGTGCGAGCTCGGGCAGAAGCGCAGCGCAGGGGCCGCACCCGGAGCTTACGAACGTGAGCACGCAGGCCCGGTCATCGGTCAAGAGATCCTGGAGGCTCACGACCCGTCCCGCCGCAGAGGGCAAAGAGAACCGCGGAGCTAGCGCTCCTATCTGCCGGGGCGAAGTGGCCGCTCGGCCGTTGGTCGAGCGTAGCCGGTGGTTCTCGCGCCATAGAAGCACGGAGGTCGTTGTTGCGAGAGTCGCTAGTGAGGCGGTCGCGATCAGCCACAGGTCAGTCGCGCTGGTGCTGGCCACCGATGAGGTAAGCGATGGGCCGGGGCCCGCGAGCGTCACGTATCCGGCGGGTATCGCGAGCACGAGGTTGCGGACTACTGTCGTCCAGCTTGCGGGTTTGGAGTGCAGTTGGCCGAAGCAGTGGCAATCAGGGGCCTCGCCACGGCGCAGGGCTCGTGTGAGCCCCGCGACGAACAACGCCAGGAGTACCAGGCTGCCAGCAGCTCCCCAGCGCGCCGTAATCGGAAACACCAGTGCGATCGCCGTCGCGAGCTCGGCAAGGGGCAGGAGCAGCACAAACGGATCGATAAAGCGGGCCGGCATGGCGAAATTGGCGAGTGCTTGCCGTGTGCCTGGCCGGTCGGCGAGCTTCGCGACCCCCGCGATGATGAACACCGCGGCAAGACCGAGCCGAGCGATTACCAGCGCGTCGTTCATCCTTCAAATGTACACCCGCTACGGTCCCGTGTGTGGTGGGTGAAAGCGCGGTTAAGTCAGTGGCTGTGGAGGCGTTCGGTGTGACCGTGGCGGTCACCGCCGATCCTGAGCACTTCGCGGCCGTTTCCGATTTCCTGCCTCCGCGCGCTCGGCCGGTGAGGCACCCGCCCGAGCGTGGTCGTTTCGCCCTCGTCAAGGACACAGATGGCGGGCTTCTGAGCGTCGTATGCGACGAAAAGCCTATCGCGGGCCCATTTGACCTACGGCTCGCGCTCGGCATCCTCGACGCCGAGCTACGCATGTACATCGCAGTGCATGCGCCGGAGTTTATTTTCGTGCACGCCGGGGTTGTTGGCGTGGGGGAACGCGCGATCATCCTTCCGGGGAGGAGCTTCGCGGGGAAGACAACGCTCGTGGCCGCACTCGTAAAGGCGGGCGCTGAATACTGGTCTGACGAGTACGCCGTGCTGGACGCCGATGGGCTCGTGCACCCATACCCCAAGCCGTTGTCGGTGCGCATCAACAACACCCGTGAGACCGACGAGCAGCCCGTCGAGAGCCTCGGCGGACGAGCCGGCGACCGAGCGCTACCCGTCGCCGTGATCGCGTTCACGAGCTACCGCCCAGGAGCTGCCTGGGCACTGCGTCCCAGCACTGCCGGAGAAGGCGCCGTCAAACTGCTGGAGCACTCCGTCGCCGCACGCTCACGTCCGGCGCAAGTACTCGCAGCCGTGCGTCGTGCCGCGGCCGACGCCCTGGTACTCGAGGGAGATCGCGGAGACGTCGATCAAGCTGCCAGTATGCTGCTCTCCCAGCAAACAGCAAGCTGATAAGGCGCATCAGCTCGGCACCCGGCGCCTGCGCGTGCCGCGATGTCGCGGACACCGGCTCACTTGGCCCACTTCGCACGGGATTGTTTCCGACTAGCGCCGTTCTCGGCGTCGCGGCCTCCCTCGAACACCGCCCGTAATCGATGCCCACCCTTCGTTCGCTGGATGCGCCACAACGTGTGGATCGCCCCTGGAGCCTGGCCGATGATCCAGATTGTGCGCCAGACGTAGGCGCCGGCCAGCCCGAGCTTGCCGCGCCGGGCGAGCGATGACCACCACCGCATGTAGTCGGGCCGCGGAAAGATGTCGCTGGCAGCGATCGCCAGCTTCCGCCTGATCCCGACGCTAGCGGAGAGCAGTGCGTAGAGCTCCTCGGCGATCACATTGTCTTCGCGCCGGATCTCGTGCTGGAGCGATCGCACCTCACCGAGATCGAGTCTGCAAGCCAGATCCTTGCCCTCGGGCAGGAGCCGCAGGCCGGCCGCAAACGCCGGGATGCCCTGATGCGCGCGCGAGAGCTCCAGCGCCTTCGCCCACTCTGCCTCCTCGACCAGCGCGAGCGCTCGCCGCAGATCCTCTAGCGGCTTGCCGTCCACCTGGTTCGCGTGATGCGCGGCGTGCAGGACCACGTGCAACAGCACCATGTCGCGATCGGGCACCCGCAACTCGACCCCAGCGATGACCTGCCGCTCAGCGCTCGCAGCGAGCCGATCCCAGATCGCATCCGGGTCGCCGTCGAGGCCTGGCAGCTGACAATGAAGGTCCACCATCCCCTCACCCGGACGGTTGAACGCTGTGCCTCCTGGATCCAGGGATAGCGGCGTTGGCATCCACGGCAGATGCTCCGCGAAGCCCAGCCGCTCGAGCACGCTCACCGCACGCGCCCGGTCATCGGGCGCCACCATCAGATCACAGTCAACGTAAGGACGCACCTCGCCGGGATAAAGCCACTTGGTGAGCACCGGGCCCTTGAGTACAAGCGTCTCGATCCCCTCACGGCCAAAAGCACCCGCAACCTCAGCCGTCAGCGCATCAACCGCAAAATTGCGCGCCAGCCGCGAATAACGCTCATCGAGACGCCCTACGCCTACCGCGGATCGCCGCACGATCCAGCCGCCACTAGCTACATTCCCCTTCACTTGCCCAGCCTTCCAACATGCTGCCGCTTAATGCTTCACAATTCCCTAAGCAACTGAGGCGGCTTGTTATACCCATTTCACGGATACAGATGCCGTTCGTGCATAAGCAGCACGAATGTCCTGTGCCGGTCATACCGTTGCATTTCGGGATTTCGCCCGAGCTGGCCATCGCTGGCGTCGCGGCGGTCGCGGAGGCAATCATCGATCCGGCCGCGGCAACGGCACCGTAACGCGTGACCCGGCCAATCGCTTCCCGGCGAGATTCACCGGGGATGGCGCTCTGCATGAGTTCGGGCTCGGCGTCGAGCAGATCCTTCTCGCGCAGCTCGTGAAGCGCGTCAGCGACCAAGCTCTCGCTTGCCTCGGCAAGCCGGGCAAGTTCAGCGATGTCGCGCTCGCCGTCGCAATGCCGCCAGACGCACGCGGCGATCGGGCTCAAGCAATGAGCGGTATGGCTCTCTTGATCGTAGAGGAGAAGCTCCTCGCCGACCGTCTCTTCGAGGAGACCGTCTTGACGTGCTCGTGGTAACGACCCGTACTCGTACATCGATCAGCCCTCCGTCCTATCTCCTTACGTATGCATAGTCAGATATGGGTTCTTTCGCTCATCCAGTCTCAACTGCCAGCGCTCGGCGTCAAGTCGTCCACATACTTCGTCCTAGACACGGAGGAAAGATGGCCTATTCAAGCCAGAGCGATATCTCGCGGCGGCTGCTGGAGCCGGCGCCTTTGTTTCTCATTCGGGTCCATCAGGATGAGTGAACCGAGCTGAGGTCACCAAACGCCGCGCATCGACGAGCGACTTTCGGGAACGCAGCCGTAGGAACGGGCTGATCCGCCGAGCCCGGCGTGACGGGCGCCCGCGCCCTTATCACATCCATGCGCACGCGCACGCGAGTGAGCACCTGCGCAAACTCGGGTGCGAACGGGAGACCGAATAAGAAGCTCGCGACGACGGCCGTCACGTCGAACGGCGGGCCCCGCCGTTCGACGGCGAGGTTGCGCGGTCGGCGTGTGATCCGCGGCGGCTCAGTACCCGAGCGCGGCACCGTGATGCGCCTTGCGGTGACGCGACCGATACCAACTTGCTACCATTCTGGTATGAGCAAGCAGATCGCCGTTCGACTGCCCGACGAGCTCGTCGACTTCGTCGACGGGGTCGTTGAGTCCGGCGCCAGACGGAGCCGCGCGGCTGTCGTCACACAGGCGCTCGACCGCGAGCGTCGGCGCATGGTCGCCGCGCGCGATGCTGAGATCCTGGCCCGCACCGGCCCGGACCCGGAGCTGGCTGGGCTGGCCGAGTACGTGGCCGGTCTGCCGTCCGAGCTTGACTGATGCGTCCGATCCACCTCGCGCAACTCGACAAGGTCCGGCCGGTGCTGCTCCTCACGCGCGAGCTCGTTCGTCCATATCTTGCGACCGCGACTGTCGCACCGATCACCACGACTATCCGCGGTCTCTCAACCGAGGTACCTGTCGACACGGCCAACGGTCTTTCGGCGCCCTCGGTGGTGAGCTGCGACAACATCACAACCATCCCCGCGAGCGCCCTCGGAGCACAGGTCGGCGTGCTGCTAGACAATCAAGAGCCAGTCCTAAGCGAAGCGATCCGCGCCGCCTTCGACCTCGATTGACGCCGCGACGGGCGCCTGCGCCCAGGTCACATCCATGCGCACGCGCACGCGGGTGAGCACCTGCGCGAGCTCGAGGGCGAACGCGAGACCGAAAAGGAAGCTCGCGACGACCGCCGTCACGTCGAACGGCAGCGCGCTGCCGGCGACCGCGAGGTAGGCAGCTGGGGTGTGGATCGCGCCGAGCGTCCACGTATACACGTCCATGATCTCCGCCGCGACGAAGGCCGCTAGCGCGCACGCGAGTGCGAGCGCCACGCGCCCGGCGCGCCGACGGCTGAGGGCCCCCAGCGCGGCGCCGGCGAGGCCAACGATGCCCCAGGCCGCCATCTGCCACGGCGTGTAAGGGCCCTGGCCGAGCACGAAGTTGGAGGCGAGCATCCCGAGCGCGCCGACGGTGAAGCCTGGAAGCGGACCGAGCGCGTAGCCGACGACGAGCGTCATCGCGGTGATCGGCTTGACGTCGGGCAGCGCCACGAACGCGTCGCGCCCGAGCGCCGCCAGAGCGGACATCACCGCGACGACCGCCGCCATCCGCGCCGAGGGACGCCTGCGCTCGTACGCGAGCCAGCCGATGCCGAGGACGAGGCCGACGACCAGGAACGATGCGAGCGGCCAGCTCACTATGCAACCCCCGGCGCGATCGCGGGCGCGTCGCGGGCGGCCTCGATCGGGCCTTCGGCGCCGGCCCTGATCCCGGCGTCGACTTGGCGGGCGCGCAGGAGCTCGGCGCCCCGCTCGGGCAGCAGCACGCCGTCGGCGCCCGCGAAGATACGGGCCGTCTCCGTGGCGAAGTACCAGCCTCCGGCGAGCAGCTCCGCGGCGGTACCGTCGGCGATTACGCGCCCGTCGGCCATCAGGATCGCGCGGTCGGCGCAGGCCGCCGCAAACTCGGGGTCGTGCGTGGCGACGATCACCGCCTGCCCCCGCCCGGCGCGATGCCTCAACTCGAGCGCCAGCTCGGCCTTCGCCTCGCGGTCCATGCCGCGGGTGGGCTCGTCGAGCGCGAGCAGGGCTGGCTCCTCGCCGGAGCCGGTGACAATCGCGAGCGCGAGGCGCTGGCGCTCCCCCCCGGAGAGATCGCGCGGGTTGCGCTCCGCCATCTGCGCCAGCCCGACCGCCGCCAGCGCCTGTGCCGGAGCCTCGTCGGCGACGCGTTCGTGCACAAAGTAGTCGCCGGGGTTCTGCAGCAGCAGCGCCACCCTCCCCGCGCGCGAGATGCGGCCACGGGTGGGGTCGAGTAGGCCGGCCGCGTGGCGCAGCAGCGTCGACTTGCCGGCGCCGTTGCGGCCCATCAGCGCGACGCTCTCGCCCGGCTGCACGCGCAGCATCACGCCGCGCAGGATCGCCGGCCCGTCGCGCAGCTCGTGCCAGACGCCGTTGCACTCGAGTGCCGCAGGCTGCTGCTGCGAGCGGCGCGCCTTACGCTTCTCGGTGGAGCGGCCCGGCTGTGTCGGGCTGACATGCGCGGGATCCTCCTCGGGCAGCAGATCGTGGGCGCGCAGCATCGCCCGAGCCTGTCGCACGCCCGCGGGCGCCGGGCTCAGGCCCGCCAGCGCGAACAACTTGGCGGCGGGCGTCTGCAGCGCCGGCGAGCGCTCGGCCGCCCACGCGAGGAACGCCTGTGGATCGCTGTCGCAGCCCACGCGTCCGTGCTCGAGCGCGATCACGCGATCGACGGAGGAAAGGCAGCGCTCGAGCCGATGCTCGGCCAGCACGATCGTCGTCTCCCACTCCTGGTTGAGCCGCCGCAGCAGGCCGATCAGCTCGTCGCCGGCGACCGGGTCGAGCTGCGACGTGGGCTCGTCGAGCAACACCAGCCGCGGCCTGCCCGCGAGCGCCGCGCCGAGCGCCACGCGCTGCTTCTCGCCGCCGGAGAGATCGTCAGTCGAGCGATCCAGCAGCGAGTCGATGCCGAGCGCGAGCGCGACCTCCTCGACGCCGCGCGCGACCGCCGCGGCGCCGTGGCCGCGACTCTCGAGCGCCAACGCCAGCTCGCCGCGGACGCTGCTCATCACCAGCTGCGTCTCGGGGTCCTGGAACAGCACACCGGCTACGCCCCCGAGGCGTGCTGGCCCGTGCTCGCGCGTGTCTAGGCCGGCGAGCGTCACACGGCCGGCGAAATGCCCGCCGTGGAAGTGCGGCACGAGGCCGCACGCGGCGCGCAGCAGCGTCGACTTGCCGTGGCCGGAGAGGCTCGCGAGCAGGCAGAACTCGCCCGGCTGGATCTCGATGCTGACGTCGTTCAGCGCGGGAGCATCCGCGCCCGGGTAGCTGTAGGTGACGCGGTCGAGGCACAGCAGCGGCGCGGTCATCCGTCGATCCCCCTGCGGTCGGCGAACGGGAGCAAGACCGCGACCGCGAGCCCGACGCTCAGCACTACCGTGCCCGCGCTCACGGGCGCGTGCAGTTCGGGATACGCGTTAAAGCTGGCCGCCCCGGCGAGCCGCCCGAACACCGCCAGCGCGAGCACGGCCACGGCCGAGACGAGGAAGGCGACGTCGTGGCGCGACCACGGGCGCGACAGGCGTGGCGCACGTTGCGCGCTTGAAAAGCCGCGGAGCTCGAGCGTCGCCGCCACGTCCATCGCCCGATCGAGCGAGCCGCCGATCATCGCGCGCAGCAGCGCCACCCGGCCGCGGGCGCCGCGCGGCGGGCCGTCCGGACGCGTCCGCTGCGCCTCCGCCAGCCGCTGAGCGTCCGCCGCGAGTACGGGAAGCATGCGCGTGGCGAGCGACGCGGTCAGCGCCGAGCGAAACGACAGCCTGCGCAGAATCCGCAGCAGCTCATCGGGATCGACAGTGAGGCTCGCGAGCGTCGTGACGAGGATCAGCAGCGTCACCTTCAGGGCGATCACCGCGCCGTAGACGAGCGCCTCGACCGTCAGGTCTCCTTGCCCGAAGGGGCCGAGGTCGCCGAGCCGTGCGAACACCGTGAGACCTCCGCGCGAGACGAGCACGTTGACAAGGACGATCGGCAGCGAGACGATCGCCGCCGTGCGCAGCGAGCGTGCCAGCTGACGCCCGACGCCCGCGCCCGCCCCAGCGCAGAGCATGGACACGAGCAGTGCGAGCAGCACCAGCGGGTGGGACAGGACGAGCGCCGCGACAGACAATGCCGCCGCCCACAGCGCCCCCACGGTGGCACGCGTCGCGTGCAACGGGCTGGACAGGCGCCGATAGAAGAACGGGACCACCCTCATCGGATCCGCGTCCGATCCACGGGCAGCGGGGTCGCGCCGCTCGGCCCGAGCGCGACCGCGAAGCGGTCCTGCAGCGTGCTCTGATCAAACGCGCGCGCGGCGAGCTCCAGGCCGCTGCCGTCGGTTCCGGTGACGAGCCACACGGGCGCGTGCTCGCCGCTGCGCGTCGCCGCGATCAGGCCCGCGCCGGCGCGCAGCGTCTGCACGGTCCGCCCGTCGGCGTCGAGCAGCGCCAGCGCCCGTCCGTCCGTCGAGAAGCGGGCGTAGACACCGCTGGTGCGCGGCCCGGACGCAAGCGCCTGAGCGGCGGTTTCACTGCTGATGCTCGGCCACGGAGCGACCAAGCACGCGCAGCGCTTCCACCCCGCCCGCGCCCTCGATCGCGCCGACCGTCGCCGTGACATCGACCGCGCGCAGGCGCGCCGCGACGGTGCGACATGCCGAGCCGGCGACAGACGCGCATTCGACGCGCACCGGCAGCCGCTTGCCTTCGATCCCGTTCAGGAACGGCTCGGGGAACGACCCGACGACGGCCGGGACGCCCTCGGTCTGGCTCCAGTCGTGCCTGTCCCACCAGACGCGATCGCCGGAGCGCACGTTCGTCGCGTCCGCTCCGCGCGTCGCTTCGACGCCGTTGACGTAGTAGAACCAGTCGACCGGCGCGCCCCCTTCCTGGCCGCCGGCGAGCCCGTCGACGCTCTGCACGAAGCCGCCTCCGTCGCGTGTGTCCACGTGGTAGTTGCGCTCGAGCAGGCTCATTGCTGTCTCCTGCCCCTTCACCTGCAGCGGCCCAGCGGCGGGCAGCACGCGGGCGCCGAAGTCGCTCGTGACGAGCAGCTTCACGCCGCTTGGCGCGGTGCCAGCGCCCAGGCCGCAACCCGCGAGCGCGGCCGCCCCGAGCACGCCCACGAGCGATGTCATCGCCCGTCTCATCGCTGCTTCTGGACGTACACGAGTTGACCGTTGCTCAGGCGGTAGACGGTGCCGACGGGTTGGCCGTGGCCGCTGGCCACCGGCGCGCCGGTGGGCGATGGCAGCGTCTGGCTGTGCTGCGCGCTCGGCGTGCGCTGCTGCAGGCTGTGGGTGGATTGGTTGAGCGTCAGGCCGAGTCCGGCGATCAGGAACGCGACGGCGAGCACGATGCCGATGTCGAACAGGTTCACGAGGCCGTCGAGCGGGTCGCCGACGGCCTCCCTGATCGCCACTGTGGCGGCCGAGTCCCGTGTGGCGGGTCATGCGCGCGCCTGCACGGGCGGCGTTGGCGTCACCGAGAGGTGGCCGGTCGCGCGCTCCAGCGCGGTGAGGTCTTCGGTGTACATGCGCGTGCGGGTGAGCGTCAGCGCGAATGCGACCGTGCCGACGAGCAGCCGATCGTCGTGGCCGCGAACGCGGTCCGCAGGTCCGTCGCCAGCGTCGCGACGTCACCGTGGCCGAGCGCGGCGAGACCCGGCGCCAGGGGAATCAGCGTGCCCATCAGCCCGAGCGCGGGACCGGCGCGGACGAGGATGCGGGTGCGCTCCAGGCGCCGCTCGACCGCCAGCTCGTAGTCGGCGAGCGCGTACTCGACCCCCGCGTCCTCGCCGGCGAGCAGCGCGCGCGCGATCTGCACGAGCGCATCGGCCGCGAACGAGCTGGGCGCACGCTGGGAGAGCGCGGCCGCCTGCGCAGGATCGGCGACGACCTGGCGTGACGAGGACGCGCAGCGAGCCGCGGCCGGCGCGGGCGCGCGACCACAGCTCGGTGGCGAAGCGCCCCGTCTCCACTGCGCAGATCAGCAGCACCAGCAGCGCGAGCACGAGCACCGGGGTGCGCAGCGCAGAGGCGATTTCGCGCGAGCGCTTCGGCGATGCCTCCCGCCGCGGCGAGCGTGCTCATAGGACCACCTGCGGGCGCCTGCGCTCCAGCAGCGAGCCCGCGAGGATCAGCAGAACGATCAGGCCGCCGATGGCGATCGCCAGCCAGGATGTCTGGTCGGCGCCGGTGCCGGCGCTGCGCAGCCCCGGAGCGCCGGATTCGGCCGAAGCCTGCTCGGGCGACCGATCCGCGTCGATCAAGAGCCCTGTGACGACCGGCAGGGCCCGATCCTGATCCCGTTCCACGGTGCTGACCCTTCGCGGTGGATCGCGCACGCTTGGCCGGCGCCGCCGCGTAGCGATGGCCAGCGCGGGTGCCCTGCGGGTGGAGGTCGGGCTCACGAGGGCTGTCTGACGATCCTGCTTTGGGACCCGTTTGCGTGAGCCGCGCGAGCAGCCTCGCACGCCGCCGGGGGTGTGGCCCGTGCTCTGGGCTGGGGGCGGCTGAACAGCGGCGCGCCGTCGCCGCCGCCGCCCGCGATCACACCGCTGCCAGCCCGGCGGACGTGGCGCTGGGGATCTCTAGCGGCACGACGGGATCGGCAGCGCCTGGCCGCTGAACGCCGGAGCGGCGTAGGCGGTCATCCAGACAGGGTTTTCATCGCTGCTCGCCTTCCATTCGGACGCTGCCGTCTTCGCTCTGCATCGATTCGAGGTAGTCCAAGGGGTTCTTGTCCGAGCCCGTCTGCTTCCATGTTTCCGGGTTTTCGCCGGCTGACCAGACTGCCTGGACCGCCCACGAGGTGGAGGCGGTGTCCGATTCTGCTTCGCCTGTGAACTCGGGGAAGCCCCCGTCGGAGTGCTGGGCCTTTCGCAGGTATTCGAGGGCCTTGTGCTGGGCTTCCGTGTCGTGCATGCCCGCGGCGTTCAGCGCCTCGATCGCGGCGGCCGTCATGTCTATTTCGCCGCTGGATCTTCACCGCCGCGGACGCAACCCGGCACTGTCTTAGGGCACGCGGAGGGCCAGCTGCCGTCGCGAGTTCTGCTCGCTCTCGAGCCATTTCACGGCGCGCCCGATCGCTTCCTGAACGGCGCTTCCTGGATCGGGCTGAGCGCGAGGATCGCGAAGACCGTGTCGTTGACCCCGGGGGACTGGTCGCCTTCGTCGTGGACGAAATCTCCTTCCGGCGAGCTGGCGGTGGAGGATCGCCTGGATGAGATTGACGCCCCCGAAGTCCTGTGCCGATGTGCCTGCGGCGTCCACAACGAGCAGCACGCGCTCGAAGTCGGTCGTGGCTGCGAGTTCGTTCACGTGATCGACCAGGTAGGTGTAGGCGCTTTCACCACCTTGCCTGGCTTGGTTCTGGGGGTTGATCCCTGCCGCGGCTAGGCCGATCGCCGCCCATGCGGTGAATTCCGGGTCGGACGGTTCCCCGGCATTGCCGTCGGCGCTGAACCCGCCGTCGCCGTTCTGCGCGTTCTGCAAGAAGCGCACCGTACTGTCCAGCCGCTTGGTGTTGGCTTCTTGTCAGGCGCCGCGAGCGCAGAGCAGGCTACGTACCCGAAAAGGCAGATGCCCACGGCGAAGCTCAGCGCCAACGAGCACCGCAGGCTTCGCGGGGCTCTAGCCTTCGACAGCCACGCCATCGAGATCTACCGTTCCCTTCAACACCAGCAGGCTCACCGTCCCCCCGCGCGATCTGCTCGGTCGCAGTGATTAGTCGCGAGGCTCCACTTGAGCCGCGGGCCACGGCGAACACTTCGCGGTGGGAGCCCGCGCGCACTTCCACCTTCGCCGCGGCGGACGTCCCGCGCAGCATGAACACCGGGCGCCCGGCGCCGAGCTTCACCGAAACCTGCGCGCCCGCCCCGCCGCGGCTGACGGTGCCGAGCCACGCGCCCGCCTGCTTCATGCCGCCGCCAGCGCCCGCGGTAGTGAAGCCCGCTCCAGCGATCGTCGTAAGGCACGAGCACCTTGCCGATCTGCGCGGTCGAGCTGCGCCCCGAGGGCATCGGTGAAAGTGATCTGCAGCTCATACGCGGCTCCAGGAGGGAGCTTTACTAGCGCCGAGGTCACGCCGGCGCTCCCGCTCCCCCGAATCACATAGCCAGCGCCGGTGACACCGAGCGTCTGCGAGGAGATCATCCACGAGCGCAGACCGACACCGGGTTCGAGTATCTGCCAGCTCACACCCACGAGCCCCTGACCCACGCCGAGGCCATCCAGGCGCGGCGTCTGCACGCGCGTTGCGCTCGCGCTCTGACTACCGAGCACACCCTGCGAGCCTTCCGCGCCGCGCTGCTGCCCGGGGTTCGTTGCTTGATTCCCGGACTTATTCACTTCTAGTTCGCTTGCAGGTGCACCCGTCCCCGTCAATGGCAACTCGAGCGTCTGGGCACTACCTTCCAGCTGCACCTTAAGCAGCGCTTCGCGCAGGCCCGTCGTCGTCGGGTCGAAGCTTGCCGAGAGTTCACACGTTTCCTCGGGCGCGAGCGTCCTGCCACTGCAGTCGCCGCCGTCAGCGCTGAAGTCGCCGGCCTCGGCGCCCGGGACGCTGACACCGACGATCTTGATCGACCGCACGTCGTGGTTGGTCACAGTGGCGGGGAGGGGCTTGCTCTGCGAACCGACGGTGCGGGTTTCGAACAGCAGCGACTGCTCGTTGAACGCCGCGTTGTAGGGGCCGTATGGGCCGGCGCTCACCAGCGCAAGCAGCCCATCCGTGGTCGGGAGCTGCGCTTCGACGTACAGGCCGTGGCGATTGTCGGAGCTGACGCCGAAGGCGAGCGCGTTGCGCAGTGCCGCTTCGCCCGGTAGGAACGCGCCGATCACGTCTTCCGCCGGCGTGTGTTCACCAGTCGCGGGGTTGCCGATGCCTGCGTATTCAGCGGTCACCTGGTAGCGCGAGACCCACTTCGCCGCGAGTTCGGCGGCCGCCTGGCGGCCGCTCAGCGCGAGCCCCATCGCGCCGAGCCCGGTCGATTTGACGCTCGGGTCGTACTGCGAGCTCGCACTTTCCTTTTCGCGAACGCCCCCTTCGGCTTCCTGGATGCTCTCCAGGTAGCCGCCAGCCTTGGTCAGGGCCGCGTCGATCGCTTCGAGCTGGCCCTGTCCGAGCACGACCGCGCCCTGTTCGCGTGCAGCGACGAGCGCTTCGATCGCCGCTACGTCGACGGCCGTCGTGGTTTCCCAGCTGCCCGTGGTTGCTTTCTGCTGGGCGAGAATCAGGTCGACCGTCTTCAGTGCGTCTGCCGCCAGCGTGCCGGTGCGCGCCAGCGCCAGCACGCTCGGCGCGATGACTTCGAGGTCTTCGCTGGCTTCGCCGTCGCTCTCGACGTCGCCGGTGTCTTTGAACATCTTTTCCAGTTCGAGGCGCAGGTCCATCCCGGCGAAGCCGGATGGGTTCAGCCCGAGCGCCTGCAGACCGAGCACCGCGAGCGCGAAGTGCGCGGCGTCCTGTTCGGCGTGTGGTCCTTGCGGGTTGGCGAGTTCACGCAGCGGACAGCCTTCCACCGTGACGTTCTTCTTTGCTTCGCAGCTGCGCGCCAGCCAGGCTGCGATCCGCTGCATCCTCGCGGGTTCCAAGCCGGCACGCGCAAGCGCGATGACGCCCGGCAGCAGTTCTTCGGCTTCGGGGCGTTCGGCGATCATCTTGCCTTCGAGTTCTTCTGCCAGGGCCGCGGTTTCGTCGAGGACGGGCGCGAGCCATTCCCGCGCGAGCAGCGCGGGGATCACCGAGGATTCCTGCGCCGGGGGCAGGTGAAAAGTCGAGGGGCCGCTGCCGTCCATCGGTTCGATCCGCGGCGGGGCGCCGCCGCCGAAGGACCAGCCTTCGACCGAGCCCACCGGGGAGCGGCTCTGCGGGCTCTTGGCGCCGACGCCGCTGAAGGCCCACCGGCCACCGGGTCTGCCCCGCCAGTAGGACCAGTAGGCGTCGGACCCCGGCGTCGTGGTGCACGGCGTTTCAACCAGCGTCGGCTCGCCGTCGATGCGGCAGATGAACGCGAGCCCGTAGTCGGTGGTGCCTTCCGGCTGGAAGCCGGCGTCCTGGAGCGCTTCGACTCCGTCCGCCTGTTCGCCGGGCGCGCAACCGACGTAGACCTTGCCGGCGGCGAGCTTCTGATCGTCGACGATCACGGTAACGCCGGTGTTCGGTTCACACGGTTCCCAGCGTTCGATCAGCCCGGGGTCGGGGTTCGCCACGTTCGCCGCCGCCGCCCCGGGGGCCTGCAGCGCACCGCATAGCAGCGCGCAACAGACCCACAGGGCGAGCGGGGCGGGCGATTTGCGCGACATGCGCCTACGGCAGCCCCACCAGGTGGGGGAAGGTGGTCCCGTACATGCCGAGGACGCCCTGCGCCGTGGCCAGCACCTCGGGTGGACCCGATTCGGTGCACGCCGGCAGGCCCTGTTCGCCAGCTGGCTGAGCTTCGACGATGCCGTCTAGCCACTTCTGTGCTTTGCCGACGGAGACCCCCGCCTGCACGTCGGCCATCATCGCGAGCGCCGTGCTGTTGACGCTCGGGAAGATCACCGAGGATTCGTCGAAGCTGCAGTAGTTCTGCCAGTAACGAGATTTCTTGCGCTCTTTTTTGAGCCACTTCAGCGCTGCCTCAGCCGTCGCTTTCGATTCGGCCGACCCGTCTGTCAGCAGCGCCTGCACGGCGGCGCCCGTCGAGTCGACTTCGACCGCGTTTTCGTTTTCGCTCACTTCCGTGAACGGCGGTTCGTCGTTGCACGTGCTCGCCGGCAGGCCCATCGTCGAGCGAAATGCGCCGTTCAGCGACTTGGGCTTGCTGCCCGCGCACTGCTGTGCGCGGAGATATGCGGCGCCCGCTTCAATCGAAGCTTTGAGGTTCGGTTTGCTCGCGCAGTTGGCTTCGCATGCCTTCAGCGCAATGATCGCGTACGACTGGCCGGATACGTCCGAGTAGTTGGTCTGGTTCTTGTCGCTGAACCTGCCTGCTTCCGACCCAGAGCCGACCTGCAGGCACTCGAGGTCGGCGATCAGGTCGCGTCCTTCGACGTTTTCAGGGTTGCCGCCCTGCGCCTCGACCGTCAGCGCAAGCTTCGCGACCGCGCCCGCCGACAGGGGGTTGGTCGTCGTCGCGCACGGTTCACTGCCGACGTACCTGCTCTTGTTCGCAAGCGCCCATGCGTACGTCGCTTCGCGCTGTGTGTTGAAGCTCGAGCCGGCGGCCTTGAACGCGAGCGTGCATTCGAGCGTCTCGCCGACGGATTCTTCGCCGAACAGTTCGCAGTAAGAGCCATCGCCCGTCGGCTTTAGCTGTGAGGCGAGCCATTCGGTCGCCTTCGACGCAGGTGAAGGGCCTTTTGGGGGTTTTGCTGCGGCGGACGCCGGCGCCATAAGCGCAACCGCAAGCGCAAGCGTCCCAATGGTGAGTCTCATGAGATGGATCTCCTTCTGTTAGGGGGCGGTGGTGGCGCCGTCCCCGCAAAAGAAGCCAGAGAGGTCACGACCCGCCGCCCCATCGCGAGAGCAGGGTCCGTATGTCGGGTGCCACCCGGCGAGTACTCGGACTTGGACTGGCTGGTCTGCTCGACCGGCTGTCCACACCGTTGCGCGTCAGTCCCGGATTCACACCGGGTTCCCTCGGCCACGTGGCGGCGCGGACCATAGCACCCGAATCCCGGCCGCGCCGGCCGTGCCGCATGTGCGCGGCGTAGGATGCGGTGCGATGGGGGCAGCCAGCGCAACCGGGAGGCTCGCCGGACGGCGCATCCTGATCGTGGGCGCGGGGCAACAGGATCACGGCCTCGAGGACCCGCCGATCGGCAACGGCCGCGCGATGTCGGTGCTGTTCGCAAGCGAAGGCGCGGCGCTGGTGCTCGCGGACGTCGACGCCGCGAGCCTGGAAGCGACCGAGACGCTCGTGCGCGAACAGGGTGCGGAGTGCGCCGGGGTGCTCGCCGACGCCGCCGAGGAGTTCAGCGTGCAGGCGATGTTCGAGCGCGGGCGCGGGGCCTTCGGCGGCCTGGACGGCCTCGTGATGAACGTGGGAATCGGCGCCGGGCTGGGGTTCTCGGGCACATCCGTAGAGGACTGGGACCGCGTGATGGCGGTCAACCTGCGCTCGCACTTCCTCGGCTGCAAGCACGCGCTCGCGAGCTTCGATGACGGCGGCACGGTCCTGTTGATCGGCTCGCTCGCGGGGCGCGAGTCGATGCCGATCCCCTCCTACGCCGCCTCGAAGGCAGCGCTCGAGGCAGTGTGCCGCAACGCGGCAGTCGAGGGCGCCCCACGCGTGCGCGTGAACGTGCTCGCGCCGGGCCTGATCGACACGTCGTTGGGCAGGCTCGCCACGCAGCTCAACCCCGCCCGCGCCGAGGTGCGCATCCCCGCCGGCCGCCAGGGCAGTGCATGGGAGATCGCGCGCTGCGCGCTGTTTCTGATGAGCGAAGAGTCTTCATACGTGACCGGGCAGACGCTGATCGCCGACGGCGGCCTGAGCGTGGCGACGCGAAGCTAAGCGTCGAGCGACACGGGCGTTTCCAGCGCGGCCACGGCCTCGCCGTAGAGCCCGCGCTTGATCGCGGCGATGGTCGCGCGCGGCTTGCCCACGAGCGCAGCAGCGCGCGCGACGGCTACCTCCAGCACCTGCTCCGCGGGCACGGCCGCATCGACAATCGCGGCGGCGAGCGCGTCCTGCGCGCCATAGCGCCTGGCGGTGAGCATCGCCTCGTGCGCACTCGCCGCCGACAGGCGCGCCTTTAGCAGCGCGCTCATGCCTGGGGTAAAGGGCAGGCCGATGTCAGCCTCGGGCAGGCAGAAGTAGCCGCGGTCCTCGCGCATGACGCGCGCATCGCACGCGAGCGCAAGCATCGCGCCGGCAGCGAACGCGTGGCCGTTGATCGCCGCGACCGTGGCGGTCGGAAACACGAGCAGCCGCGCGAACAGCGCGTGCACACGCCGCAGCACATCCTCCGCCCCGCCGGGAGGCGCCGTGCCCATCCACTCGAGGTCGAGGCCGTTTGAGAAGAACTTGCCCTCCCCGGTCATCACCAGCGCGCCGGGCTCCTCGCTGCGCTCGAGCGCGACAAGCGCGCTCTCGACCGCACCGAGCATCTCCGGGTTAAAGCGGTTCTCGCCGGCAACCATGCGCACGACGGTGACTGCGCCCACACGCTCGACGCAGGCCGAGTCGCTCATGCTGCCGTCCCCGCTCGCGCCGCTGCAGCACGCGCCGTCGCCGTCCTCGCGGGTGCCGGCACCGGCAGCAGCTCCGCGGTGGCCTCGCCGCCGGCGAGCACGCTGCCGTCATCGGACACGAGCTCAAGGCGGATGCGGCCCTGACGCGCGAGCGAGCGCGGGTGGCGCCTGGCGCTGGCAGGCGCCCCGCTGAGCGCCGCGCAGGCGGCGTCGGCGAGCTCGTCGCGGTATGCGTGCAGGGGCGAGCGCAGCTGTCCTGCGAGCCAGCGCCGGGCGATCGCGTGCACGGGACCGGCGACGATCGCGTTGATCATCAGCATTGACATCGGGCGGATCTGGCCGCTGTCGAGCAGCGGCGCCATCCAGTCGCGGTAGGCGTGCGCGAGGTCGCGATTGAGCTCCTGCAGCTGCGCGCCGGCGGGGCCGTCCCAGTCGAGATGGCCGCGCGCGTACAAAAAGCGCGCGCTGTCCTGGTTGCCCTCGATCCACTGCAGCTGATGGGCGATCGAGCCGCGAACGGCCGCGTGCAGCGAGCGCGGGCGGCGTCGCAAAAGCTCCCATAGACCCAGCTGGAAGGACGCGATCGCATCCACGTACAGCGCGCCCGCGATCGCCTCCTTGGTCGGGAAGTGGTGGAACAGCGCGCCGTTGGAGACGCCGCTGCGCTCGCAGATGCGCGCGATCGTCGTCTGCTCGTAGCCGGACTCCGTGAAGCACGCGAGCGCCGCGTCGAGGATCCGTTTGCGCGTATCCATGCTTGACAGAGTAGCACTCTGGAGCAATACTCCACCGCATGTCAGCACCGTTCGACCTGCCTCCGTTCCACGCGGAGCTCCGCATCGAGACCCAGGAGCTTGCGACGCGCTTCGCCGCACACCACCGCGAGGTGCGGCTGCATCCGTTCGAGCACGGCGAGCTGTATCCGGAGCTTTGGGAGGAGATCCGCGAGCGCGGCTGGCCGGGCCTGCTGGTGCCGGCGGCGCATGGCGGCAGCGACGGCGGGCTGCTGGCGTATGTGGTGGTGATGGAGGCGCTCGCGACGTCGAACCTGATCCTGTGGATGCCGGTGCTTACGACGGCGATCGGCTACGCGATCGCGCAGGTCGGCCCCGAGCACGCGCGCGAGCGCTGGCTCGAGCGGATCGCCGCGGGGGAGACGTTCCTGGCGCTCGCGGTGACCGAGCCGCAATGCGGCCACAACGTGTTTCGCAGCAAGACCACCGTGCGCCGCGAGGGCGAGCGCTTCGTGATCGATGGCTGCAAGGCCGTCACCTCGGGGATCGACCTTGCCGAGCGCGTGCTCGTGTTCGGGCGCGCGCCCCGCGTGGAGGGGACGCCGCCGCAGTTCACTACGGTGCTCGTCGACCCGGACGCGCCGGGCATCGAGCGCGAGGAGCTGCCGATGCGCGGGCGCGAGGGCGCGCGCCAGTTCCAACTGACGTTCACCGGCGTCGACGCGCCGCTCGACGCGCTCGTCGGCGCTGAGGGCCAGGGCCTATTGGCGCTGTGGCCGTTCACCCACGTCGAGCGCCTGCTGACGGCGGCGCTCGCGATCGGCAACGCCCGCTACTGCATCACACGAGCGCTGGCGCGCGCGGGCGCGCGCACGATCTTTGGCGAGCGCCCGATCGGCGCCGAGCAGGCGATCCAGCACCCGCTCGCGTCGCTGCACGCGCGCCTGGAGGCGACGCGCCTGCTCGTCTACCGCGCGGCCGGGCAGTTCGACGCGGGCGCGGACATGCTTGAGGTGGCAGGCGAAGCGAACATGGCAAAGCTGCTGAGCGCCGATCTGCTGTTTGACTCAGCCGATCACGCGATGCAGACGCTCGGCGCCGCGGCGTGGGATGAGCGCGAGGGCATGCTCGACCTGTATCTGGACGCGCGCGCGGCGCGCTCGGCGCCGATCTCCCAGGAGCTGGCGCTCAACTTCATCGCCCAGCACGTGCTGGGGCTGCCGAGCCACCGCTGAGTCATGCGGGCGCGTTCGCGGTGACCGCCCACAGGCGATGCGGCACGGCGAGCGGGTCCTCTGCGAAGCGCTCGCGCAGCATCGCGGTCAGCTCGTTTGAGCACGCGATGACACCGGCCTCGTCGAGCGTGCCGGAGACGGGCGCGCTCGCGCGCACTCGGCCAACCCAGGCCTCGTGCGAATAGGGTACGGCGAGGTCGAATGAGAACGTCTCGATGCCGGTGAAGCCAGCGGTCTGCAGGTCGACGAGCCACTGCGGATAGAGCCCAGCGCGGCCGGCGAACGGCCACGTGGGCGTGTAGCTCAGGATGATCTGCTCGGTGGCGTCGACGACGTTGTCGGGGATCGGGAGCCAGTCGAAGTGGGCGATCACGGCGCGTCCGCCGTCGGCGAGCAGGCGTGCGACCTCGCGCACGGCGGCGGGTCGATTGAACCAGTGCCAGCACTGGCCGGCGCTGACGACGTCGAACTCGCCGCTGGGCAGGCCTGTCGTCTCGGCGGGCGCCTGCACATAGGTGACCTGCACGCCCGCCTCACGGTCCAGGCGCCGCGCCTGCTCGAGCAGCGGCGCGGCGATGTCCACGCCGGTGACGGCGCATCCGCGCGCGGCGAACCGGCGCGCGAGGCTACCGGTGCCGGTGCCCAGGTCGAGCACCCGCGCACCCGGCGGCGCGACGCCGCGCGCGGCGAGACGGTCGAGCAGCTCTGGAGGGAAGCCGGCGCGATGCGTGGCGTAGTCGGACGCGGTGCGGCCGAAGTCGGGCGAACAGCCGGCGGGGCCCGCGTCGCCCGACATGTCAGGCGAGCGCCGCCCGCTCGGGCTCGGGCCCACCCACGTCGCGCTTGCTCGCGTCGGGCTCCTCCGCGGGCGCGTCCTCCTGCACCCCGCGCCTGAGCCCGAGCAGTGCGACGACCGCCGCGAGCGCCATGATCGCGGCCATCGTGTAGAGCACGGAACGGGTCGCGTAGGCGAAGTCGAGCCGCACGAAGTGCGGGATCGAGGCGGCGCTGCCGCTACCGGATTGCGATTGCGAGAGATGGGACGCAAGCGTGTGTGCCCGCGTGCTGGGAACGCCTTTGGCGATTAGCGACGTGACCACGTGCGAGCGCGTCTGCGAGACGAGGATCGTGCCGAGGATCGCGAGGCCGAGGCTGGCGGCGTAGTTGCGCACGGTCTGGGTGATGCCGGTGGCCTCACCGTATGAGAGCCTGGAGGCGCGGTTGATGGCGTCGGTGTTGGCCTGTCCGATCAGCATCCCCATGCCGGCTCCGGTGAGGATGATGTAGCCCACCTGGGAGCCGAAGTCCAGGCCGGTGACCTTTCCCGCCCACAGCCGAAAGCCCAGGGCGGCGAGGATGCAGCCGAGCACCACCGGTTGCTTGGCCCCGACCCGGTCGAGCATCCGCCCGCCGACCTGCGCGGCGATGATGAAGCCGATGAAGAAGTACAGGAGCACGAGGCCGGCCTGCGAGGGGGTCTTGCCGAGCGAGATCTGGGCGTACTCGCTGCCGAAGAAGAACACGGGGATGAATGCGAGCATGGCGATGAACAGCACGATGTTCTCGACGAGGAACGCGCGGATGCGGAAGATGCTCACCTGCATGAGCGGTGAGGCGGTGCGCATCTGCACGCGCACGAAGACGACGAGGATCGCGGCACCCACGGCGACGCAGGCGCCGGTGGCGGGGTCGCCCCAGCCCCAGACGGCCGACTGCTGGAAGCCAAACACGCTGAGGGCGACGCCGGATGCGATCAGGAGCAGGCCGCGGTAGTCCATGCGCGCGGGCCTGTGCTCGGTCTTCGGCTTGGAGATCGCGATCAGGATCAGCGCGACGATCGCGACGGGAATGTTCACCCAGAAGATCGCGCGCCACGTCCACTGCGTGAGAAAGCCGCCGAGGATCGGGCCGATGGCGGTGAGGCCGCCGGCGATGCCGAAGAAGATCGCGAGCGCCCTGCCGCGTTCGCGCAGCGCGAACGTCTGCACGACGATCGCGAGCGCGGCAGGGAACATGATCGCCCCGCCGGCGCCCTGGACCACGCGGAAGGTGACGATCCACGCCTCCGCCAAACTGCCTTTAGGCGTGAGCCCGCACATCGCGGAGGCCCCGGCGAACACGACGACGCCGAGCGTGACCATCCGACGGTGCCCAACGGTGTCGGCGAGCCGCCCGCCGAATGCGAACAGCGCCGCAAGCGACAGCAGGTACGCGTTGATCGCCCACTGCACGCCGGTGCTCGTGAGCGCGAGCTCTTTCTGCACCTGCGGCGCGGCGATCGACACGATCGTCTGATCGATGAACGTCATCGACACGGCGAAGATCATCGCCGCGAGGATCAGGTTGCGCGGCTGTCTGCTGGTGGCCTCGCTGGCTGCCATCGAACCCATTTTGGACTACCGTAGGTGAAGATGTCCGCCGCCCCCGACGTCTCGGCAGGCCAGACCGGAGCGCTGCCACCCGGGCCGCGCGAGCCGCGCGCGGTACAGGCGATGCAGCGGATCTGGCGCTACGCGCAGTACAGCGACCGCGGTCACGAGCGCTACGGGGACACGTTCACGGCGCGCATTGGAAACGTGCCGACGGCGGTGCTGACGCGCGACCGCGAGGTGATCAAACGCCTGTACACGGGCGATCCGCTGGGCAAGCGCCACGGCAACGACCTGCTGCGCATGTTCCTGGGCGGACAGTCGGTGCTGATGCTTGAGCCGCAGGAGCACCTGACCAGGCGCAAGATGCTGCTGCCGCCGTTTCACGGCGAGCGCGTGCAGTCCTACGCGCGCCTGATGGAGCGCCTGGCGGCGGCGGAGCTCGATCGGCTGCGCCCGGGCGAGGAAGTGAAGGTGCAGCCGATCGCGCAGGCGCTGACGCTCGACGTGATCCTGCAGGCGGTGCTGGGCGTGGAGGACGTCACGGTGCGCAGGCGGCTGCGCCAGCTGTTCGACGCGCTGAACACGCCGCTGAACAGCTTCGCACTGTTCGTGCCGCGGCTGGCGCACCGCGCAAGCTGGAACCTGCTCTCACGCCGCGCGTGGCGCTTGAAAGACGAACTGGACGCGGTGCTGTTCGCGCACATCGCGGCGACACGCGCCGACCCGCTGCTGAGCGAGCGCGAGGACATCCTGGCGATGCTGGTGGGCGCGCGCGACGAGGACGGCGAGGGACTGACCGATGAGCAGTTGCGCGACGAACTGATCACGCTGATCGCGGCCGGCCACGAGACGACGGCGACGGCGACGGCATGGGGCGTCGAACTGCTGGTCCACAACCCGGACGTGATGGCCAGCGCGCGGGACGGCGATGATTTTTATATGGAGGCACTGGTGAAGGAGATCCTGCGGATCCGTTCGCCGATTCCGATCACAAGCGCACGCCACGTGCTCGAACCGTTCGCGATCGAGCCGTGGACGATCCCGCCGGAGGTGGCGGTGCTGGTGGACGCGTACGGCGTGCACCACGACCCGCGCACATACCCGGAACCGCACGCCTTCCGCCCCGAGCGCTTCCTGGAGGACCCACCGGACGGCTACTCGTTCCTGCCGTTCGGTGGCGGCGCGCACCGCTGTCTAGGCGCGTCGCTGGCGCTGCTAGAGATGAAGGTCGTGTTGCGCGAGATCCTCGCGCGGGTTGAGCTCGCGCCGGCGTCGACGACGCTCGCCCGGCCGGTGCCTGGTGGTCCCACGCTGGCTCCGCGCGGAGGCGCGCGCGTGCGGGTGCTCGGCAAGCGCGCCCCGACGCACGCGGGGGCGTCGCAGCCAGCCGCAGTCTGAGCGCACGTGCGGCGGTGCCCCCACGGGCGCGGAGCGCCTGCTCGCCGACGGTTCCCTCAGTCGACGAACGCGGCGCGCGCGGCCTTGGCGCCGACTGCAGACAGGTCGGTGAAGCCGTAGGTGCCCTCGCGCAGCAGCTCGCCGGCGGCCTGGACGACGGCGCCGTAGGCGGCGAACGCGAAGCCGCCGCCGACGGACACGCGCTTGACGCCCAGGGCGGCGAGCTCTGCGACGGGCGGCGTGGCTGGACGTGCGAGCACGTTGACGGGCAGGTCGACGGACGCGACCAGCGAGCGCAGGTCCGCGGGCCGGTCGAGCCCGGGTGCGTACAGCACGTCGGCGCCGGCCTCCTGGTAGGCCTGCAGGCGCGCGATCGTGTCGCGCAGATCGGGGTTGCCGCGCAGGTAGTTCTCCGCGCGCGCGGTCAACACAAGCCGCACGGGACCGTCGTGGGCGGCGTGGGCCGCGGCACGCACGCGCTCGGCGGCACTGTGAATGTCATACAGCCGCTCTGCGGCGGAGCTCCAGTCCTCGATTGAGCAGCCCGCGAGACCGACGTCCAGCGCGAGGCTGACCGTTTCCGCGACGCCGGCGGCGCGCTCGGCGAAGCCGTCCTCGAAGTCAGCCGACACGGGCAGGTCTGTCGCGGCGACCACCTCCGCGGCGTGCGCCAGCGCCTCCTCGCGCGTGACCGCATAGTCGCCGCGCCCGAGCCCCGCCGCGTAGCCGCTGCTGGTCGTAGCAAGCGCCTGGAAGCCGACCCACGCGAGTATCTTCGCCGAGCCGACGTCCCACGCGTTGGCCAGCAGCAATGGACGCTCCTGCCGGTGCAGCTCCAGAAAGCGCGCGCTGCGTACGCCGGGACCGGAGTCACGAGTCACGTATAAAACCCTGACATATCGAATCAGCCGTGTCTAGTGAAATCCTCCATCCGGAGGAGGGGCCGCCCGCGCCGCCCACCCCGACCAGCGCTGGACGTCCACTGCGAGCACCGGGCCCTGCGGCCGCTGCTGGGGATACCTGCGCGCCAAGAGCTGGACCGCGCTCGCGGCCTCCGACTCATCCAAACCCAACACCCGTGCGGTGCCGTCCGCGCGGGCCCACCACAGCGTGTCCCAGTCAGTGTCGTCGTAGTGGTCGGCGAGGACCGACGCGCGCGGGTTGGAGCTGACGTTCTGCAGGCGGCGCAGCTCGGTGGTGCGCTTTGGCTTGGCGTCGATGACGCTGTAGATCGTCTCGTCGGCGACTGCAAAGACGATCGGCACGACGTGCGGTTGGGAGTCGGCGCCGACGGTCGCCAAGCGCGCGACGCGGGCTGCCGCGAAACGGCGCCGCGCCTCCTCGGGGGTCACTCCCCGTGGAGCTCCGCGATCGCGTCCTCCCAGCGATCGAGCGCGCGTTCGACCGGCCCGAGCGTCGCCGACGGGATCCAGCGCACGACTCGCCGCACGCCCGCCTTCGCGAACTCCTCGAGCACCGCCGGCTTGGCGGGCGCGCCCATCACGATCACCTCGATCGGGCGATCCGCGCGCGCCCACAGTTCGCGTGCACGAGCGAGCAGGTCTTCGCCGGTGTTGTTCGGCAGCCACGCGTCGCCGAAGCGCAGCACGCGGTCGAGCACCGTCGGGCCGTTGCCGCCGACGAGCACCGGCGGGTGCGGCCGCTGCGCCGGCTTCGGCCACGACCAGATGCGATCGAAGTCGACGTGCTTGCCGTGGTAGCTCGCCTCGTCCTGCGTCCAGATCGCCTTCATCGCCTCCACCCGCTCGGCCATCACCGCCATGCGCACGCGCGGGTCGGTGCCGTGGTTTTCCATCTCCTCGCGATTCCAGCCCGCGCCCACGCCGAACTCCATGCGCCCGCCGGACAGGGCGTCGACGCTCGCTACCTCCTTCGCGGTGGTGATCGGGTCGCGCTCGATCACCAGGCAGATGCCGCTGCCGATGCGCAGCTTGCTCGTCGCCGCTGCCGCCGCCGTCAGCGCCACGAACAGGTCATACGTGTGGAAGTATTTTCGCGGCAGCTCGCCGCCCGCCGGGTACGGCGTCTCGCGACTCGCGGGGATGTGCGTGTGCTCGGGGAAGAACAGCGACTCGTGCCCGCGCTCCTCGACCAAGCGCGCGAGCGCCCCCGGGCTGACCGCGTCGTGGGTGGGGAAGTAGCCGATCCCGAAGTCCACCGCGTCAGTCTACGGCGTCTGCGGTGCCGTTCGGATTCGGTACTGTCCAACGCGCAGATGGCGTTGGCTACGTTCACGTTCGGCGATGCGTTGCTCTCGATCCTCGAGATCGCATTCCTGTTCCTGTGGATCTGGATCGCCATCACCGTCGTCCTCGACATCTTCCGCAGCCACGACCTGTCCAACTGGGCCAAGACGCTGTGGATTCTGTTGATCGTCGTCTTCCCGCTGATCGGCGTGCTCGGCTACCTGATCGTGCGCGGCCACACGCTGCACGAACACCAGGCCGAAGACCGCGCGCAGTACGAAGCGTTCCGGGGGTTCACGCAGAAGGACGGCGCGGGCGGGGCCGCCGGATCGGGCGGGTCGGGGTCAGCGAGCGCCGCCGATGACCTGCACAAGCTCGCCGAGCTCAGAGACCGCGGCATCCTCACCGACGAGGAGTTCGAGCGGGCAAAGGCGAAGGTCCTGCAGTAGGCAGTAGGTCGAGCTCCGCCCGACGTCAGAGCCGAGCGTGGGGCAAGCTGAGCCGAGGGCAAGCTGGCGTCGCGATCACGGACCCCACGCCTGTCTGCCTGCACAGGTCATGGGGTCCAGATCGCGTGTCGTCCGTGACCGTCATCCGTGACTTGCCGTCCGTGGCTCGGCTGCAATGCCCCCCAGCAGACGAGGGTGGGGATCTCGTTTGCTCGGTGCAGCCTCCACGCTGCGAAGCCCATGCTGACGTGTGCTGAACGCGGGCAATAGCCACCCAAGGTGTTAGAAGACGACACCCTGGTGGGGCAGGTCTCCCGCTCGCGGGCAGGGGTTGCGCAGGCTTGCGCCGGCCGGAACATGGAGTTAGCGCATCTATCATGCGGGTAGCGGTCGCACGATGAAGTCAAGCCCGCCACAGAACGAGGACCCGCCCGCCAGCGGAGAGGATCCGCTGGCGCGTCATTCGCTCTCGCCACGCGAGCTGCAGCAGCTGCTTGAGGTCGAGCGCCAGCGGCTGCCGTTCCTTGCCGTGCGCGAACCGGGCGGCACGCTACGCCTGGTCACGCTCGACAGCGCTCGAGCGAACCTGACGCTGGGGCGCCAGGCGGAGATGGACGTGCCGATCGCGTGGGACGACGAAGTCTCGGCGCTGCACGCCGAGCTGCAGTGCAGAGGCGGAGAGTGGACGATCCTCGACGACGGCCTGTCGAGGAACGGCACCTACGTCAACGGACGCCGTGTCGGCGCCCGCGTGCGGCTGCGCGACGGAGACCGCATCATGGTCGGGCGAACGGCGATCGCGTTCAGCCTCGGCGGCCGCGAGCGCGCGCAGACGACCGTCGCCGGGCGCGCCGTGCGGGTGCCCACGCTGACCCCCACCCGCCGCAGGGTGCTCGTCGCGCTCTGCCGTCCCCGCAAGGCCGACGCGTACGCCACGCCCGCCAGCAACCAGCAGATCGCCGACGAGGTGTTCCTCAGCGTCGACGCCGTTAAGACGCACCTGCGCGCCCTGTTCAACGACTTCGGCCTCGCCGAGCTGCCACAGAACCAGAAGCGCGCGACGCTCGCCGAGCGGGCGATGCAGTTGGGGGTGGTCGCGCCTAGCGAGCTGGAGTGAGGGCCCCGATATCTGCCTTTGTCTGCGTTTGCAGATAAAGCGTATTTTCCGCTCAAACGCGATAGACGCCAAGTGGGCCGGGGAGGGCTGGCCCCAGGACGTCCGCAACGCTCTGAGCGCGAGCCGTACCACCGGCGACGCGAACACAGTCATCGTTGCGAGACACCTCTCGCCGGGATCGATCGAGTGGCTACGCGACCACGACTTCAACTGGGCCGACGAGTCCGGCCAAGCGCGGCTCATCGGACCTCACGGCTTGCTCGTCATCCGCGAACCCGCGACCGTTCGCGAACGCGAGCCCAGCGCGTTCGCATGGTCGCCCTCAGCGCTGTCGATTGCCGAGACACTCCTCGCTAGCCCCGACCGGCCGGTGCTCACCGAGGAGCTGGCCGAGCTCAGCGGCTGGTCGGCGTCCCGAACGGCGACCGTCCTGAAGGGCTTTGACGCGCAGGGCTGGACCGTCAAGCGTGGCCCGGTTCGTGGACCTCGCGCCTATCGCGAGCTGAGCGACGCCGAGGGCATGCTGGACGCTTGGAGCCGTCGGCTAATCGACGCTCCTCGAGAGGCTCGCTACGCGCACCGCGCTACGCGCGACTCGATGGCCCTACTCATGAAGGCCCTTCGTCCCGCCCTCGATGAGTACGTCCAGTGGGCTGTCAGTGGATGGGCCGGGCTCGAGCTCGCTGCGCCCTACGCAACAGGGGTTCCCAGTCTGCACATCTACGTCCCGGCAGAAGACTGCGTATCGCGGCTCTCGGTGGCAGTCGAGACGGCCGGACTGCGGGAGGTCAAAGACGCAGGCCTCGTTACATTCTGGGCGGCCGAACGGAGGATCCTGCGTCTCGCGAGCACTCACCGCGGCATCCCCGTTGTGAGCCCGCCTCGTCTGTACGCCGACCTAGATCGACTTGGCGCGCGCGGGCATGACGCCGCCGCGCACGTCAGACGTGAGCTGATCGAGCCTGTCCACGCGCACGGTTCACGCCAAGCGGCCGATGGATGACGGCGAGCGCTGGCCCTCGCTCGGCTCGAGTTCGCACCGAGCGACAAGGACGGGTGGCGATGGCGTGGTGTCGTCGACGGTTCCCCGGCGATCGTCGAGTTCCTGTGTGACCTGCCCGAGTTTCGGGAGGGCGAGTACATCCGCCCGCGGGGTTGCGAGAAACTGGCAGCCGTCAACCTGCGTGGCACCGGATACGTCGCCCGCGACTTCCAGTGGCGCGACCTATCCGGCGAGCTCCCAGACGGAACGCCGGTCAAGGTCCGCGTTCGATTCGCCGGTCTCGGCGGCTATCTGCTCTCGAAGTGCGTGGCGGTTCGAACGCGTGGGGCCGAGAAGGACTACTACGACCTCGTCTACGTCCTCGCGCACAACCGGGCCGGAGGGCCCGAGGCGGCGGCGCAGGAGCTCGCCGAGGGATCGCTGTCGGATGCCGTTGCCCATCTGCGCAGCACGCTCCTCGAGGTTCGCGAGCGCTACCGCGAGACGACCGATCCGGGGCCGCGCGGCTACGCGTTGCAGGCGAGCCAGGTCGAGCTCGACGCCGACGAGCGGCTGCTGCGGGCCGATGCCGTCGACATTGTCCAGCGCTTCTGCACCGCCACCGGCGTGTAGGTCCCGTGCAGGCCCTGTTCAACGCCTTCGGCCTCGCGCACCTGCCGCGGGATCGAGACGTCCAACATCCTGGATCGGGATGATCAACAGCTCGATCGACGGTGATGAAGCGCGCCGGTCGACTCAGAGCGGGTCGGTTGCGTGAGTTGCGTAGGTTGCGAAGGGGCGCTACCGTGGCGCCATGGCGTCTACTGCGACCCCAGAGACCGAGCGCCTCGCTGACGAGCTGATCAAACATCTCGGCGAGGGCCCGCTCACCCCGAGGGAGCTGGCAACCGAGCTGACCACCCGGGAGGCGCCGGCGACCTTGATCGGAGCGTTCGACGCCGTGTTGTCGCCCAGCGGGGCTGGAGATGACATGGATGAGCTGGACGACTCCCTGTGGGGCAGCACGCCGACCGACGAGGAGCTCGCTCTCGCCAGGCGGGCCAGCTACGCAACGCTCGCAGGCGCGATGCGCGAGGCGCTGTCAGACACGCTGACCCGTGATCAAGCCGCAGAGCGGCTCGGCATCACACCGCAGGCGGTCTCCAAGCGCGTGGCATCCGGCGGACTCGTCGCCCTGCGCCGCGGCCGGGTCAACCGGCTCCCGGCCTGGCAGTTCTACGAGGACACCGTCCTACCAGGACTGAAGCAGGTGATCTCCATCTATCCAGGGGGCGCGCTCTCGCTCACGATCTGGGCCACCTCCCCCTCCCCGGATCTTGACAGGGCGACGCCCGCTCAGACACTGACTCGCCGGGGTGGCCTTGCGCGCGTGCTCGAGACCGCCCGCGCGCTCACGCCGGCCGCGTGGTAGCAAGACTCGACGACCCTCCGGCGACGCTGCCGGCGGACCCAGCCGCCCCAATATCTGCTTTTGTTTGCGTTTGCAGATAGAGATGGGCCAAGGCCTCAATCCATACACGCCCGGGTCGGGCATCAAGTCACTGAAGCTCGCCGGTCGCGACGGCGAGCTCGAGGCCTTCAGCGTGCTGCTCGAGCGCCTGGCGAGCGGCCAACACGAGCGAAACCTTGTCTACTCGGGCAAGGATCTGGTCTACAGCCCGCGGCGCGGGCTCATCGACTTCACGGTGCCGCTGTTTGGGGGGGTATCTGCGGGCACAGCATCCGTTGGCCAGCTTCGTGGATGAGGCGTAGACTGCGCTGGCTTTGTCTGGTTCTGTTTGCGAAGATAGACAGAAGAGCGCGCTCTTGGAAGGAACTTACGAACGCGGGTTGACAGTCATTGACACCAATGCTCGCGTGCCGCGATAGGCGCTTCAGGCTTGATCGCGCAGTCGCTGGTAGATCTTGCGCAGATAGAACTCGCCGAGCGCGGCGCGGAAATCATCGTCGTCGAGGACTTTCTTGAGGATCTCCTCATTGGCGTCGGCACGGGCGATTACCGTCTGCAGGAACTTCTTCTCGAAGACCACGCTGAAGTTCTCGATCGTGTTGTTGCGCGCCTGGTCGGACAGCATTTCGTCGGCCACGCAATCCTCCTCGATCTGATCGAAGAACAGCCTGTCGACGTCTGTCAACTGCGTCCCGAAGCGGTCGTTAAGGAGCGCCACGATGTTCGACAGGCGCTCCATTTCCAGTTCCTGCTGGGCACCCTTACCCTCACCGAAGAACGTGCGCACCTCTCCCACCTCCGCCGTCAAGGAGAGATCGCCGCTGAAGGTCATCTGCCGGCGTAGATGTGTTAGTTCAACCTCAGTGCCGAGATCGAGCCGCTCGGCGGTTCCCGTGTCACGCAAATAGAGCGAGAGCGCGCGGCAAAAGACGTAGTCGCGCTCCAGTGCCGGATCAGCGAAGGCAGCGATCTGCGAGACGAACGAATAGGTCCGCACGAACCGCGTCAGCGCGTCGCGGAACTCAACGCGCCGCTCGCCCAGCTCTTCTGCGCGGGCCTTCGCCGGCCCGATGGCAGCGTAGGTCTCGGCCGAACGCTTTGCATCAGAGGGGCCGATGCCGAGTAGCGCGCCCACCGCTGCCTCGATCTCCTCGGGGCGGAGCACATCAAAATCATCCAGCCGCCGGCGGGTATCCCAGAGAATGTTGGGATCGGTCGGCGGTGCCACGGTGCACCCGTGGAACTGCTCGAAGGCAGCGACGATGTCGTCTGTCTCGCTGCGGAAGTCGAGCACGAACGTGTTCTTCTTCAGCGGGTGGGTGCGGTTCAGTCGCGACAGGGTCTGGACCGCCGCCAGCCCGACCAGCGGCTTGTCGACGTACATCGTGTGCAACAGCGGCTGGTCGAACCCGGTTTGGAACTTCTCCGCGACGATCAGCACGCCGTACTCCGTGGTCGCAAACACCTTCGCCGTCCGGGTTGCGGGGTAGCCATTCATATTGGCCTCGGTCAGCGGCGTGTCGGCACCGTCGTCGATCTTGCCCGAGAATGCGACGAGCGTTTTGACGTCGTCGTAGCCGTTCTCCTGAATGTAGCGGTCGATGCTTTGCTTGCAGCGGACCGCGTGCAGCCGAGAGGCGGTCACGACCATCGCTTTGGCGAAGCCGCCCATCTCCTTTGCGGTGTGCGCGCGGAAGTGCTCCACGATGATCTCGGCCTTCTGCGCGAGGTTGTGGGGGTGTAGGTCGATGAAGCGCGCGATCGCCCGCCGCGCCTGTTTGGCGTCGTAGGTGGGGTCTTCCTCGATCGCCTTCTCGATCTTCCAGAAGGTCTTGTAGGTGGTGTAGCTGGCGAGCACGTCCATGATGAATTCCTCCTCGATCGCCTGGCGCATCGAGTAGAGATGGAACGGTTCGTGCTTTTCCGTCTTTGGGTTCAGCCGCCCGAAGGTATTGAGCGTCCGCCCCTTGGGGGTGGCGGTGAAGGCGAAGTAGGAAAGGTTCGGCCACGAACTGCCGCGCGCGGCGGCAACCTCGGCAAGCGCCTCCTCAACCGGATCGAGCGCCGCCTCCAGCAAGCCGGCGTCCTCGGCTTCCGCGGCCTTTAGTTCGGCCTCCTCGCCGACCCCGAGCGCCAGACGCAAATCCTTCGCCGCTTTCCCGGTCTGCGAGGAGTGTGCCTCGTCGATCACAACCGCGTAGGTACGCGCCGGCAGCTCGCCGACCTTGCCGACCACGAATGGGAACTTCTGCAGCGTCGTAATGATGATCCGAGCCTGCTCTCCAGCCAGCGCATCGGCTAGCTCGCCGGAGTCCTTTTCGATCTTCACGACCACCCCGCGTGCGTGCTCGAACTGGTAGATCGTGTCCTGGAGCTGGCGGTCGAGGATCACGCGATCGGTGATCACGATGACCTTGTCGAAGACCTTGCGGTCCTGGGCGTCGTGCAGCGTCGAGAGGCGGTGCACGAGCCAAGCGATCGTGTTGGACTTGCCAGAGCCCGCCGAGTGCTGGATCAGATAGGAGTGCCCCGCCCCGTTCGCCGCCGCGTCAGCCTCGAGCTTCAGCACCGCGTCCCACTGGTGATAGCGCGGGAAGATCACCTTCTCGGCTGCCCGCCGCGCCGCCGGCGTCCCCTTCTCCGGCCGCTCGACATGGATGAAGCGGTGCAGGATGTCCAGCCAGGCGTCCCTGCTCCAGACGCACTCCCACAGGTAGGAGGTCTTGTGGCCGTCGGGGTTCGGCGGATTTCCCTTGCCGAGGTTGTGACCGCGGTTGAACGGCAGGAAGCGCGTAGCTTCCCCCTCCAACCTCGTCGTCATCGCAACCGAGTCGGGATCGACCGCGAAGTGCACGATGGCCCTCTGTCCAAGCGTGACGTTCTTGGGATCGCGGTCTCGCCTGTATTGCCTGACCGCCTCTTTGATGTCCTGACCGGTGAGGTGGTTCTTCAGCTCAGCCGTTGCGACCGGAATGCCGTTGAGGAAGAGACACAGGTCGACGGTCTTGCCCGAGCCGGCCTCGTACGGAAGCTGTCGCGTGACCGTCAGTCGGTTGGCCTCGTAATGCGCCACCAGCTCCGGTGCGATCCCAAACGCGGGCTTGCGATAGGCCAGCCGGAATTCGACGTTCTGGTCGCGAACGCCATGCCGCAGGACATCCACCGTCCCCCGCTCGTCGATCTGCCGCGCGAGCCGCTCCACGAACCTTTTTCGAGCGACCCCATCCTCGCCGCCGTGTGCCTTTACGAGCCTCTCCCACTCGGGCCGCTGTGTCTCTTCTATAAACGTGAACAGCTCTCGCCTATCGAGCCCGACCTCCGCGTCGAAATCTCCCCGCATCTCCGGATCGCTCCCACGCTTGCAGACCCGGTAGCCACCACGATCGACAAGATGCGCTGTGATCTCATCCTCCAACAGTTTCTCCGTGACCGAACTCATGCCGCCTCCGCCACGTCGCGCTGGCCCGTCACCGCCGCCGTGATTAGGGCTTGGCGGTGCTCTTGGAGGAGCGCAAGCTGGCGGTCGAGTGCGCTGCGCATCGCGTGAAGGTGTTGAGCCTCCCGACTCAATCGCTCAAGGTCGCGCGCTTGGCGCTCCGCAGATGCCATAGGTATCACTATTCGATCAAGCTCCCAAATATTGAGGCCCGTGATCGTCGCGCCTGTCACACGCCGTCGTACGTCATGCTGGGCCGTGGGCGATTCCAGCGCGTACATGAGCCATTCTGAGCAGATGCCTGGTCGAGGCGCCACCCTCGCGACATCTTGGGTGATGTTGGAGCCGGTCAGCCCGTGAGGGACGATCGCGACATCCCCGATGCCACCACGGATCGCGATCACTAGGTCTCCGCCGCGCAATCGCGCGCGAGCATACGGCGCCTCGATTTCGGGAGTTGTCTTGCAAAGCGCATCCCAAGACAATCGCCTTTGCGCAACGTCCCCTCCCTTCACAATGGCAACCCCGCCGTCGCCCACATCGGGGCCGGGCAGGACGATGCCATACATGACGGGCCTACGGCGGTCCACAATGTGCATCACGCGCGTAGTACAAGTGACATCGCTCCAGATAACCGCGTCGAGAAACTCCTTCCATCGCTCGTCCAACAACTCAACCATTCGCCGCTTCGCCGCAATGAGGGCATCGATCCGTGCGGCCTCGCGGTCGAGGTAGTCGGCGATGGTGCGTTGGGTCACCAGAGGTGGAAGCGGTATGCGAAGCGTGCCGACATCATCGGACGTCACCGCGTCGTACGTTGAGCCGGTGGCGACCGCGGCAAGCCGCGGGGCCAGCCCGACAGCTACCCACCACGCAAACCCCTGGTTCAGTTCACGCCTGGGACGGATGGCACACAATCCGCGGCCAATCCCGTAGGGGCGGTCTGCAACGTTGAGCGCGCCCACGGGAGCACGTACCGAAAGGAGCACATCTCCACGCATGGCTCTCTTGGGCGCAGAATCGCATTGTAGATGAGCATCAGGATGGACTTGGCCAAACTCTGCATTGCCTTGGAGAAACGGTAGCTCTGTCCCATCGCTATCTGAAACATCATCCGACGGAGGCGATTGGCCAGCGACTATCAGCGCGGCACGCTTCAGTGGAACGGTCCTTGTCACCC
This sequence comes from uncultured Solirubrobacteraceae bacterium, assembly GCA_963735615.1. Lineage (GTDB taxonomy): Bacteria > Actinomycetota > Thermoleophilia > Solirubrobacterales > Solirubrobacteraceae > Palsa-744. The sequence continues at coordinate 9,379 of CAVTLO010000002.1, read as the reverse complement.
CGCCACCTCCTCCAACAGTTGCTGAATCTCATTCTCCAGCGCCTGAATTTCGGCGCTGATCTCCTCCAGACGGCGCGGCGGGAGGTATTTATAAAAATGCCGCGTCAACGGGATCTCGTATCCGATCTTCGTCTTGTCGTGATCGACCCACGCCTCAGGAACGTATGGCAGTACCTCCACGCCCATGTAGTCATCGACGGCGGTCCTATAGGCGAGTGTGGCGAAGCGGGCGGTCGGATCTTCTTCGAAGGAGAGGGGCACAGCGGGGAGCGGCACGTTCTCGTTATCGCGCAGCTCGGGATCGGGTTCGGGGTTGCCGTGGCGATCGGTGACCATCGGGGCGTTCTCGTCACGAACGGCCAGCGCCGACCACAGCGCCTTTTGCGCCGGCGCCGCCAGGTCGAGAACGCCGACCGCGTCTTTGAACGCCGCCTTAAGGTCTCTCTGGGTGGCGAAGGTCACGCCCAGCTCGTCCTTGAGCAGATCCCCAAGCTCCGTCTGCGTGTCCCCCGGCAGCTTCTGGATCGCCTTGGCCGCAAGCGCGGCCGCGATCGTCTCGCCAGTCAGTTCCCAGCGCAGCCGCAAAGGCCGCTCCACCGTGATGTGCAGGAAGCCGAAGGCCTCGTTGGGGAAGATCTTGACCTTCTCGCCCTCCGCGAAGTCGCCGTAGAGACTGACGATCTCATCGATCTGCCCAGTGGAGATTTCCTTGCGCTTCTCACCTAGCGCCTTGCGCATCTTCACGAAGAACTCACGTGCGTCCACGAGCCGCAACGCTCGGGCGCCTTGCGGTTGGTGACAATCCAGAAGTAGGTCGAGATGCCGGTGTTGTAAAAGAGCTGATCGGGGAGCGCCACCACTGCCTCGAGCCAGTCGTTCTCGATGATCCAGCGGCGAATACCCGACTCGCCCGAGCCCGCCGCGCCGGTGAAGAGCGGCGATCCGTTGAACACGATCGCTACACGCGAGCCGCCCTCACGGGGCGGCTTCATCTTCGAGATCATATGCTGCAGGAACAGGAACGAGCCATCGTTGATGCGTGGCAGGCCGGCGCCGAAGCGACCGTCGAAACCGCGCGTCTGCGCCTCCTTCCGGATCGCGTCGTCGACCTTCTTCCACTCCACGCCAAAGGGCGGGTTGGCGAGTAGGTAGTCGAAGCGCTCACCCTCGAAGTGGTCTTCGGAGAAGGAGTTGCCGTAGGCTATGTGCGAGGCGTCCTGGCCCTTGATCAGCATGTCCGAGCGGCAGACAGCGTAGGTTTCGGCGTTCAGCTCCTGCCCGTAGACCTCTAGGCGCGCGTCGGGATTGAGCTTGCGCAGGCGATCCTCGGCGACCGACAGCATCCCGCCGGTGCCGCAGGCGGGATCGCAGAGCTTCTTGACGATGCCAGGCTTGGTGAGGATGTCAGCGTCGTCGATGAACAGCAGGTCCACCATCAGCCGGATCACCTCGCGCGGCGTGAAGTGCTCGCCAGCGGTCTCATTGGACAGCTCCGAGAATTTGCGGATCAGCTCCTCGTAGAGGTAGCCCATCTCGATGTTCGACACCACCTCGGGGTGCAGGTCGATCTCAGCGAACTTGGAGACGACCTGATAGAGCACGTTGGCCCTATGCAGCCGGTCGATCTGGACCGCGAAGTCGAACTTGTCGATGATGTCCCTGGCCGTCTCGGAGAAGCCCAGGATGTAGAGCCTCAGCGATTCGGCGATCGTGTTGGGGTCGTCGAGCAGCCGCGTGAACGTCAGCGGACTGGTGTTGTAGAACTGGTGCCCGCCAGCCGCTGCCTGAAGCAGCGGCTCGACGTTCTCGATCCTGCCGGAGAGCCGTCGCTGGCGCTTCAGCACCGCCTGCTTGGTGGGCTCGAGCACGCAATCCAGACGGCGGATCACCGTCAGCGGCAGCACAACCTTGCCGTACTCCGACCGCTTGTAGTCCCCACGCAGCAGGTCCGCCACGCTCCAGATGAACGCTGCATGGTTGCGGATTGTCTCGGGCTCTGAACCGAGGTTCGGTGGGATTGTCGTAACGGCCACGGGATTCTCCTCCTGGGTATCGGCGAAGGTTAGGCGGTTGGGCGGTTACGACCTGACGTCAGCGGGTGACGTGGCTGCAAATGGACGTCTGACCGTCGCGCCCATGTGCAGGTGGGACATGTTGTGCTACCGTAGGCACAATGAAGACCCTGCACTTGGACCCTGCCGCCCGCGATCAAGCGACCCTCGTGGCCGAGGAGATCGATCGGCTGCTCGGCGAGGGCAAGCGGATCGCGGTTACTGTCGCCGAGGAGCAGGAGTTCCTATCTCCGCAGCAGACAGCCAACCGGCTCGGGTTCTCGCGGCAGCACGTGGTGCGACTGATCGGCTACGGAGAGCTTCCCGCGGAGAAGCTGCCGGGCTCGAGCTACTGGAAGATCCCGCTCGCGTCGGTGCTCGCCTTTGAGGAGCGCCGAGTCGAGAGCGACCGCGTGGCGGCCGAATGGTCACGCGACCTCGATGCCATGGGCGCCCCACTTGAGTGAGCCGCACAGACCGCCACGCGCGGTTCTCGACACCGACATCATCTACTCGCGCGTGCTCCACGAGCTCATGGGTCGCGTCGCCTCACGGCTGCGCCTGCTCGACCTCTTCTGGAGCGAGGAGCTGCTTGCCGAGGCGAGAAAATCTCTCGTCGAGACCAAGGGGCTCGCCGGCGGTATCGCGCAACGATGGGTCGACTACCTCCCGCAGAACTTCCCCGCTGGCCGGACGGAGGTCGATGAGGCGCTCGGCGCCATTGACTTCTCGAGCCTGACGTCGGATCCGGGAGACCACCACGTGTGCGCCCTCGCTATAGCGGCAAAAGCCGATTATCTGTTCACGCACGACCGGGGCTATCTGCGCGACGGCCTGCGGGAGCACGGGATCGAGGTTGCTGCCCCCGACGTCTTCCTCCACCTCACGTTCGAGTCGCAGCCGCAGGGCGTGATCGACATCGTCGAGCTGCAGGCGGCCACCTGGGCCGGAGGGCGGCCTGTCGCGGATCTGCTTGCTGCGCTCGAGCGTGCAGGAGCCCCTGTCCTCGCTAGCGACATACGCAACAACGAACTCGGATAGTCGCTCCCGCTGCTTGGGATAACGGCGCGCCAGGAGCCGCACTGCGCACAGGCCTCGTACTAATAAAACCCGACCCACAAGCTCGAGCGAGCGGAAGGCGCCCCGACCTTCATCCCACCTGCGGCATGACCTCCGCGGCGACCGGCTCCAGCTGGTCGATGTCATCGACGTCGATCACCTGCAGGTACGCGCGCTCGGAGCCCACCTCAGCGAACGCCGCCAGCCGCTCCGCGACCTCCGCCGGCTGCCCGCCGCGCCGTTCTGCCGCAGCTCCTGCAAATCCCTGCCGATGCGCTCCGCGCGCCTTTGCAGCTCGCTCTCGCTCGCCGCGCAGCACACCATCACCGCGTGCGAGTATACGAGCGTTTCCGGGTCCCGCCCTGCCTGCTCGCACGCCACGCGCACCCGCTCGGACTGCGTGCGCGTGCGCTGCACGTCGGCGAACGGCACGTTGAACTCCGCCGCGTAGCGCGCCGCCAGCGCCAGCGTGCGCCGCGCGCCCAGCCCCCAACGATCAGCGGCGGCCCCGACGCGCCCGCCGGCCTCGGCAGCGCCGGGCAGTCCAGCAGCCGGTAGTGTGCGCCCTCGAACGAGAAGCTCTCCCCCGGCCGCGTCGCCCACAGGCCCGCCACGATCGCCAACTGCTCCTCCAGGCGGTCGAAGCGCTCGCCCCGCGTGCCGAACGGGATGCCGTACGCCGAGTGCTCGCGCTCTAACCAGCCGCGGTGCAAGGCGCAGCCGCGCGGGCGATGGCGAGACTCGGAATCGAACCGAGGACACTACGATTTTCAGTGGTGGGGCGACCAGCCCTGACCCGCTCGGATGAGCGTAGCAAAAAGTGCCTGTTTGCGGGCATTTTTGGGACGCCGCCAGCAGTCGCCGCCGGCCATGCGGTCCACCGAGATACCTGCGGATACGTGCGGATTCCGGTGGGTTTGTGCCGCGATGCGGGGGTCGGCGGCACAAACCCCGAAGTCGGGTCTAGCCGTCGTGGCGATGTATTCACGCCTCACCAGAAGATGATGGCGCCCGCGGGCCTATCGCACGTCGAGCATCGTCGATTGAGTCGATCGCCTCGTAGGACATCGCGCGAAAGCTGCCGTCCTGCTGATGCACAGCCAATGTGCGAGGCCAGCACGTACGCCAGCAGAGCATGTGGCGGCAGCCAGCACACCGCCACATGCTCTGCGCGAACGGACTCCGGGGGTCAGTGTTCGACCGCTGGAATGGCGATCGGCGCTGGCTCGGCCTGCGGCGTCGGCTCGCTGTCGACAGTGGCGATGGGCGGAACGGTCTCCGGCCGCTCGCCGGTTCGTGCGACGTCGAGGGCGATCAGGCCGAGGTTCGCACCGGCAGCTGCTCCGATGATCGTGGTGATGACCGCCATGAGCCCGGGTGTTGCGTTGAACCCCAGCAGCGCGCCGACGAGGGCGCCCGTCAGCGCGACCCCGAACCCGATCCTCGTGGCCCTGGCCGGCCGGTCGGGGTTGACCCAGGCCAAGTAGCTGCCGAGGCCGATCGGTGTGGCGATGGAGAGAACGGCCATGAGCTCGCTGTCGAGCGGCACTGTCGGCAAAGCGACCAGCACGATGGTCAGGCCGGTGAACCATCCGCCGAGGCCGAGCACCAGCAGGTAGACGGAGCGCAGTGTCGCGCTCGCCTTGCGCCCGAAGCCGCCGCGCTTGTGCTTCCGGCGCCACATCAGTAGCAGTGACAGGATCGTGAGGAGTCCGAGGCCGATGATCGCGCCGGCGATGGCCTTGGCGGGTCCGGTCTGTGTGGATTCGGGCGTGAGTTTGACCGTTTGAGGTTTGTATAGCGAGTCGTCGACCTTGCCTGTGTCGAAGTAGGTGTTAATCAGGTGCGTGCTCGCCTTGGTCTGTTCGCTCCAGAAGGAGGTTGTGTGGCCGAAGTTGGCGAGGATGACCTGGTGGCCGTTGGGCAGGTAGGGGAGGAGCTCCTTGGTCGCGTTCTGGGGCGGGGTGGCGAAGTCGAGACTGCCGCCGATCAGGAGCGTCTGCACGTTCGATGTCTGGACATGGGTGTACTCGTTATCGGTCGGGTTGGCCGGCCATGCGTGCAGGAGGCCTCCGCCGCCGAAGAGGAATTCCGTTCCGGGGTTGCCGATAATCGAGCGGCGGTCGTGTTCGCTTGACGAGAAGTAACGCTCGCCAGCTTGGTTGTCAGCCATTCCGACAGCTGCGACGTCGCCCCAGACAAACGCCTGCGGGAAAGAGAGCTGGGCGAGGAGCGACTCGAACCAGAGCCCGCTCGAGTCACCGTGGGCGGCCGAGAGCCAGGCGTCCAGGGTCATCGGTCCGGAGAGCGGCGAGGCATTCGCCGTCGTCTCCATGAGTCCGAAGAAGCTGGCGATCTGTGCGTTGCCCTTCCTGATCGGAAAGAACAACCAGCGGTTCGGCATGTGCGCGACGGTCCGCTGCAGCGACGCGGCGAGATCGCCGGTGCGCTTGTGGCACGTCGCGTCTTGCGCACAGAGGCGGGCGTAGCGGGCGATCTGTTCGTCCGTCGTCTTCGGGTACCAGATGAAGTTGCCGGGTGGGTTGACGCCGATCATCACCGAACGGTGGATGGCGGTCGGGTAGCGCCAGGAGTAGATCATCGCGGTGCGGGTGCCCGCGCTTTCGCTCAACAGGTCGATCTGGTGGTAGCCGAGGGCTTTCCGTGCCGCCTCGAGGTCGTCGACCCGTTCGGGGAGTGTGTAGCCGGCGAGATCGACGCCGTTTGCCTCGAGCCGCTTCGCGCACGAGCGCAACGCGTTCGAGTAGGCATCGAGGGACTTCTGGCCGAGGAAGTCGGCGGAGTGCTCGAGGGCCGACTCGACCTCCGGGCAGTCGAGCCGGACGGAGCCGTCGACGCCGCGGTAGCCGACGAGGACGACGTCGTGGTTGGCGGTGAACCGACTGGCGTCTGCGAACGACATGTTCGTGACGCCGGGGCCGCCTTCCAGGCGGAAGATCGGGGCGCCCGGGTGTGCCGAATGCGCACGGATCCGGATGACCGGCAGCGCGATCAGCCGCGAGTGCGGGTCGGCGCGGTTCTCGGGCACCACGAGCGTTCCGCAGTCGGCGGCGTAGGCGCCCTTTTCGGTGTTGTAGGTACAGTTCTTGAGCGTCAGCTGGCCTGCATGCGCGCCGGCAGGCACGGAGACGGCCGTAGAACCCCCGGCGAAGTGGAGGTAGCCGAGCCCGAGCGTGAGGACGGCGATCAGGGTCAGGCCGGTGATCCGGCCGCGACCGAAGCGTCTGGTCGAAGGATGCATGGTTCGTTCTTTCCTGCTGGGCTCGTGCGCGGTGCTAGCGGTCGTGGCGGTCATGCTGCATCCCCCTTTGGGCTTGACTTCGGGCATGACGACAGGCTCTTCGTTCAGCGAGGAAGAAGCCAGGGGGCTGGCAGGCGTCTGTGACGTCGGGTAGCGGCCCGGGATACGTCGGTTTGCCGCCAGCTCGGGGCGGCCAGCCGTATGGAACCAAGCGCGGCCGTGCGCGATGATCAGCTCTCATGAGAGAGACTGTCCTGATCGTGGATGATCACCCCAGCTTCCGCGCCAGCGCGAGGCGTATGCTCGAAGCCGACGGCTACGACGTCGTCGGGGAGCTCGACAACGGTGACGGCGTTGTGGCTGCCGTGGAGAAGCTGAACCCAGAGGTCCTGCTACTCGACGTGCACCTACCCGACATCGACGGCTTCGAGGTTACGCGGCGACTACTCGATGCGAACGGCGCTACCCCGCAGATAGTGCTTGTCTCGAGCCATGACTTCACCGACCTTGACGAGGCGGTGGGCGCCAGCGGCGCACGCGGGTTCGTCGCCAAGAGCGAGCTGAGCGCGGAGGCGATCTCTTTACTCATCCGATGACCGCACCGCGACGCACCCTGATCGGTCTCGCCGGCTTGGCGTTCCTGATGGGCGTCGCCGCGTTCGTGGTCATGCTCAACGGGGAGCACAACGTTCACCGGGGCGCGTTTGCCGGCTTGTTCCTGGCCACCGGCTGGGGGTTCGTGGGAGTCGGGCTATGGGTTTGGAAGCAGCGGCCGGCCGGCAACATCGGTCCGCTGATGGTCGCGGTCGGCCTCAGCGGCTTTGTGAAGGGGTTGGCCTTTTCCAACGACAGCGTCGTGTTCGCGATCGCCTCGGTCGGGGAGGTGCTGATCTACGCGGTGCTCATCCAGCTGCTGCTGTCGTTTCCCTCGGGGAGGCTCGAAACCCGGCTGGATCGTCTCCTGGTCACCATCGCCTACGTCAACACGACGGTGGTGCAGCTTGGAGTGTTCCTGTTCACCGACCCATCAAAGGCCGCTGCACCCGCGCCCAGTAACCCGCTGCTGATCGAAAACTCCGAGGCTGCGAAGGTACTCGAAGCGGCGCAACTAGACATCTCGATCGCGTTGCTGGGTGCCGTGGTCGCGGTCCTCTATCGACGCTGGCGTAGCGGCACCCCAGGGCGAGCGAGGGTGTTCGCCCCGATCGTCGCCGTCGGCGGGCTCACGTTTCTGCTGCTGATGGCCGCCCTCATCGTCGAACAGGCCGGCCTGTCGAGCGACATTTCTGACGCGCAGACGTTGGCTTTGTTCGCGTCCATCGCCTGCCTACCGTTTGCGTTCCTGGTGGGCCTCCTGCGATCCCGGTTCAGCGAAGCCGACGCGATCAGCGCGCTCTTGGCCCAGCTCGGTGAGGGTGGTGGCCGCGGAGCGTTGCGCGATGCGCTCGCGGACGCGCTTGGAGACCCGACCTTGGAGCTCGCCTATTGGGTACCGGACCAGGACGCCTACGTAGACGCCGACGGTCAGCCGGTTCGGGTCGATCCCGCGCCGGCGGGCAAGGTCTCCACCATCATCGAGCACGAGGGCGAACGAATCGCTGCGATCGTGCACAGCTCGGGCCTCGCGGAGGAGCGCGAACTGGTGCAGACAGCGGGCGCCGCCGCCGGGCTGACGCTCAGAAACGAACGGTTGGACGCCGAACTACGGGCGAAGGTTGCCGAGCTTCAGGCCTCACGCTCACGCATCGTGCAGGCCGGCTATGAGCAAAGGCGCCGACTCGAGCGGGACCTCCACGATGGCGCCCAGCAGCGACTCATGGCCCTCGGCATCGACCTACGAATGGTAAGAGAACGCATCGAGCACGACCCACAAGGGGCCGCGGAGCTCCTCGACGAATCACTCCACGAGTTGAACGAGGCGACCGCGGAGCTGCGCGAGCTCGCACGAGGGATCCACCCGGCCGTGCTCACAAATCGCGGCCTGCACGCAGCACTCAAAGGCCTCGCCAGCCGCTCCCCGGTTCCTGTGGAACTGCTCCAGACGCCGGCCGACAGGCTCCCGCAGTCGGTCGAGTCGGCGGTCTACTTCGTCGTCGCCGAGGCCCTTACGAACGCGGCCCGCTACTCGCGCGCGCAAACGGTAACGGTGGGGGTCGTCCGCGACAACGGCCACGTCGACGTCGAGGTGAGCGACGACGGCGTCGGGGGCGCCGACGCCGATCAGGGCTCGGGGCTGCGAGGGCTTCAAGATCGGGTCGCGGCGCTCGACGGCCGCCTCGAGCTGACGAGTCCGCAGGGGTTGGGCACCATCCTCAGGGCAACGATCCCATGCGCGTGATCGTCGCAGAGGATTCCTTGCTGCTGCGGGAAGGCATCGTGCGGCTGCTCGAGGAGGCCAAGTTCGAGGTAGTCGGTCAGGCCGGGGATGCCGAGGAGCTGCTGCGAAAGGCCAGGGCGCACAAGCCCGACATCGCAATCATCGACATCCGCATGCCGCCCACCCACACAGACGAGGGGCTGCGCGCGGCGCGCGTGATCCGGGAAGAGATGCCGGACACTGGTGTGCTGGTGCTCTCGCAGTACGTCGAGGAGGACTACGCGCTGGAGCTACTGGGAGACGACGCCGCCGGCGTCGGCTACTTGCTCAAGGACCGCGTCTCGGACCTAGAGCGCTTCGCCGATGCGATCAGAAGAGTCGCCGAGGGAGGCTCCGCGCTCGATCCCGAGGTCGTCTCAGAGATGCTGGGTCGCAAACGCACAGACGATCCACTGAACGTGCTGACCGCGCGGGAGCGCGAAGTGCTTGGCCTGATGGCAGAGGGTCGCAGCAATCAGGCAATCGCCGAGATACTCGTGATCACTGAGCGCGCCGTCGAGAGGCACGTCACGAGTATCTTCGCGAAGCTCAACCTCGCCCCGGCGGCCGAGGACCATCGCCGCGTACGAGCCGTCCTCGTGTTCCTCGGTACGTAACCCAGTTGCGGCGCGGCAATTCGTGACGCGTCGC